>NZ_JAOZEV010000013.1 GCF_025847275.1 Flavobacterium frigoritolerans | reverse complement strand
TTGTCCAATATTATAATGCTGTTTTAATGGATTATAACTTCTCCATTTATCAGTAAATATTTTGAACTTTAAATTCTTCCATAAGTACTGTATTTACAAATACTAATATAAAGGATCTAAATTAATAATTTACAAAAATAGTGTTTTTTCTTATATTTTAATTTATTAAATATAATCAATAACCTACAATTATTGGTTTTTGAAAATGTATTGTATGTTTATTTTGTTAAAAAATACGGAATACAATATTTTAAAATCATTCTATTAATGAGAGCGTGATTTTGCTATTACAAAAGGATATTATTATAGTAAAGAGGTTGTGTTTGTATAAATGAAATCATTTTTGTGTATAAACGTTTAGAATCTAACATTTTGAATTACTTAAATGTTTATTTTTACTTCAACTAACAAATTATATATATGAAAAAAATGACTTTTTTGCTGTTGTTTTCTGTCGGAGTGACATTTGCACAGGGCAACGCAAGCAAAATTAAATTCACTGCTAAAATCAATAATAGAAATAGCGATACTCTTGTTATCAGAGGAGCGAATAATTTCAAGCAAGTGATACCAATTGATAAAAAAGAAACTTTTGTAGCAACATTTGATGCTCCAAAAGGGTTTTACCAATTTACTGATGGAACTGAGGCATCGAGTCTTTATCTAAAACCAGGTTCGGATATTAATCTAACAATGGATGCTAAACAATTTGATGAAACAATTGTTTATAAAGGAAATGGAACTAATGAAAGTAATTTTTTGGCTCAAGCGGCTTTGAGAGATGAAAAATTTCAAGAAGAAGCTTTTTCTAAAGAAGCAGTTGAGTTTGCAAATCTTTTAGAAACAAAGACAAAAACTGATTTGGCAAATATCGAAAAGGGAGATTTCGATCCTGAATTTAAAGAAGCAGTAAAAAAATCATTTGAAAAGTCTAAGTTTTATACTGAAAAAAGATACGAAAGTACTGCTAAGACAAAAAAATTGAACGGTAATGCATCTCCAGCTTTTGACTTTGAAAATTATAAAGGTGGTAAAACGAAGCTTTCTGATTTAAAAGGAAAATATGTTTATATAGATCTTTGGGCAACTTGGTGTGCACCTTGTAGAGCCGAAATTCCTTTCTTGCAAAAAACAGAAGAAAAGTATCATGGTAAGAATATTGAATTCGTAAGTATATCAATTGATAAAGTTAAGGATTACGATAAATGGAAAAAGTTTGTAAACGATAAAAACCTTGGTGGAACTCAATTGTTTGCTGACAAGGATTGGGGTTCTGATTTTGTGGTAAGTTATGGTGTAACTGGAATCCCTAGATTTATATTGATTGACCCAGCAGGAAATGTTGTTAATGCTGATGCTCCAAGACCTTCGTCACCAGATCTTCATGTTACGCTAGATAAATTATTGAATTAAAAATCGTATTAATTCGTAATGTATTGATACTTTGATTAGTATTGATTTTAAACACACTTTTAATTTCCAATGTTAAGTTTTTACTCAATGTTACCAAATTGTTAAGTAAAAGTTTTTTTAATGTAAAGTATTGGTTATATTTGTTTATAGATTTTAAAACATTAATAACTAAAGATATGAAAAAGTGTGTGATTTTAGTTGCAATATTGTTCTCTGGAATTTTAGTTGCACAAGAAACTAAACCAGTTTTAGAAGCTGTTGGACATAAAGTAAAAGCTACTTATTACTATGATAATGGTAAAGTTCAACAAGAAGGTTTTTTTAAAGACGGTAAATTAGATGGTGTCTGGGTTGCATTTGATGAAAATGGAAATAAAAAATCTACAGGATTATATGCGAATGGAGAAAAAACAGGTAAATGGTTTTTCTGGAATGGATCTAATCTTAGTGAAGTAGATTATTCTGACAGTCGTGTGGCTTCTGTTAAAAACTGGAAACAAGACGCACTTGCAAACAGAAACTAAGACTAAATTATAAAACCAAAAAAGGTTGTTCGACTGAACAACCTTTTTTATGTCTATTTTTTTGAAGATTTACTTTTCTTATTCCTTCCGTACCAAATGATAAATCCTGTTATTGGTAATGACGCAGCAATTAAACTAGCTATAAAAGCGATTATCTTTCCTGGCAAGTCTAGAATTTGCCCCGTATGAATTCCATAATTCATTTCGACAACTTGTAAACCTAAACTCTTTTCTTCAAAAGGATCGCTCTGAATTAATTCGCCATCATAAGGATGAAAATAATAATTACTTTGCTGGTCGTATCGTAATGAATGAGGATATGCACCTGTATTTATAACGTCGCCTTTTTGTTGCGGAGTTGTTACATAAAACATTTCGGATTCTGGGTTTTTTATCATAGTCTGTACCAAAGCACGATCTATGGCTGCAGTTGTATTATAATCAAATTTTGTGGTATCTACTATCGGAGCTTTAGTTTCTAAAGTCTTGTCACCGCCAAAGTTGAAGGTTTTATAAATTCCATCACCAACCCATTCGTAAGTAAAGGTTAAACCAGTTATAGCAATAATAGCAATTAGTATCGAAATATATAATCCAGAAGTTTTATGCCAGTCATAATTTACACGACGCCATTTGGCTGACCATTTTACACTGAAACTACGTTTGATGTCGCTTTTGCGTTTAGGCCACCATTGAATGATTCCTGTAATTAAAAGAAGGATAAAGATAATAGTTGCACTGCCAATAATATGTTTACCTATATAATCAGGTAGGAGCAAATACAGATGAATGTGTTCAACAATGAGGAAAAAGTCAGTTTCTGGGTTTTCTGTTTTTAGATATTTTCCTGTATAGGGGTTGAAATAAAGGTATAAGTTTTCGGTGTCTGAATAAGTATAAACAATAGCAGAGCGGTTTTTTCCATAAAAAGAAATCATGCTCGATTTACTCAGTGGCAGGATTTCTTTTGCCTTTTGTTGTAAAACAGAAGGCAGTACAAATGGTTTGTTTTGAGGCTCGACCAATCGCCATTCTTTGCGGGTAATATCTTTTATCTCATCGTGAAAGCAAAATATACAACCTGTAATGCTTACAATAAAGACAATTAGCCCGGAAGTTAATCCGAGCCATTTGTGTATAAAGCGTATTTGTTTTTTAAAGCTCATGTTTTAATTTGCAGTAAGATAGCGACGTATCTTTATTTAGAGAATTCTTGCAAGAGGCAAAAGTAAATTCTAAATGTATAATCCACAAATTATGTCCATTTATTTTAGATGGATTTATGATATTGCTTATGTGTCTTTTTTATTTAAACGGAATGAAATGTATAGTGTTATCGATGCAAGAACGATCCAAAATACATCAATAAAGAATATCTGAATTTGATTTTGAGCAAATGTTTTCCAAAACCAATTACCCGTACAGATTCCGTTTGCAACAGGAATAAAGAATCCTAAGATACTTCCAGATAATAATGAGAACTTATTTGTGAAAGCATTGTTCTTTTTTAGAATAAAAAACACTGTCAATACTAGCCATCCTATGAAGTAAACACTATAGATGTTTGATTGTCCTAACGGATGGAATACCTTGGTGGCTATAAATGCCAACGCAGTTATTGGATACATACTTAAGCAAATTGCCAAGTAGATGCGTACAACAGTTTCATTAAAACGACGCTTCTTTTCGGGCATATTTTTCTTGTCTCTGGCTACTAGCCAAATCATAACTCCTGATATTATTACAAAACAAGTAATTATACCAAGCACAAAACTTATTATTTTGAGAGCATATCCTCCATAATCTCCAAAATGAATTCGGTACAAAACATTTTTTACTCCATCGAGGTAAGTCGTTTCTGAAACTGGGTCTTTTTTTGCAACGATACTACCATCGGTTACTTTATAAATTACTTTACCAATTCCGGTGAATTTTTTATCATATTTGATTTCACCTTCTACTAAAACGTGCATATTGGTATCTCCATAATTTTGAATGTATACACGTGTGATTTCAAAATCATTCCAATTGCTTTTTGTTTTAGCTACTAACTTATCGATGCTAAATGGATTGGCTAATTTTTTATTGTCAAATTTATATTCGGGATCATTATATTCTAAATCTTTGTATAATTTATCCTGATCGCCTTTGTAGAGAGCCATTACACTTGGTGCAACTATCAACAGTTTAATCATGAAAAATGCTCCTGTAACTGCATAAACAAACTGAAAAGGTAAGCCTATCATTCCAAGTGAGGTATGTGCATCTGTCCACAATGTTTTTAGTTTTTCTTTTGGTCTAAAAATATAAAAGTTGGAAACGATTTTATTCCAATGCAATAAAACACCTGTTATGATTGCAAATAGAAAAAACAATGCTACAAATCCTGAAAGATAATATCCAATAGGATAGCGAACCTGGGCTAGGAAATGGAGTCGGTATAAAAATTCACCTAATGAATAGGAGTTTTCATATGTATGAGTTTTGAAGTTTTGGGTGTCTAAATAAAAAAAAGACCCTTCTTTTAATTTGGCTGTAGCCAAAGAATCTTTAGTTCCCTCAAGGTAAATATTTACTCTTCTTTCTGCACTGGTTTTAGATATGGAAATATTCCTTCCGTGTAAAGTGTACTCTTTGTCTAGATTGTTTAGTGCTTTATCGTAATCTAGTTGAATGTTCTTTGTTATTGCTACAGATTCACTTCGTTCCCAATTGATGATTTCATCTCTAAAAAACGAAAAAGATCCAGCAAAGAAAATGATAAATAATACAACACTTATTACAATGCCACTTACAGTATGCGTATGAAAATAGATATTATAGTTCCTGTTATTCATAAATTATCGAGTAATAGGGTTATAGGTTTGCCCAAGATATATAATACCACAAAAAATTAAGGTTAGTAATAGATAAATCCCCCAGATTTTCCATCCGTTTTTTGCCAAGAAAGCTACAATCATTAAAACAACCCAAAGAATAAATCCGCTAAATGCCATTGTTATGATAACATTGACATGATTGATCCATGAAGCTAATGCGAGATGAAAACTTACCGATACTAAATAACCGCCAAGTATTGCCGCTGTTATTTTGGCAATACGCTGCCATATGGATTGGGTTAAATATTTAGGGTTTGCAGGCATGTTTTTTGGATTAACAAAAAGTTGGTTTAGTAATAGTAAAATTCTAATAGTCCAGAAAGAGCAAATAGAATAATTACACCTTTGAAATTAATAACTTTTAAAGGGGTCAATATTATAACCAAACTACTAATAGTCATTAACTGAATAAAAAAGAATAAAGTAGCTGAGCCTAAAGAAGCACTAAGCAACCATAATAAATAAGCTAAAAGAAGCAAACATAAACCTGTGATTTTTGTTTGTTTTGGATTTCTTTGCATCCACTTTTCAAAACTAAAATCATAAGATAGTACTGCTCTTTTGGATGTGTAGTATAATGTATAAAAAGAAATAAAAACAAAAAGGCTGGCTATGGTTATCATGATTGTATAATTAAAAAGAGCATCTTTCTAATGTAATATCAAAAAGATGCTTTGTTTTTTATTAGAATCTGTACGTGAAACTTGCTGCAAAAGTTCTAGGATCTTTTGGATGGATTGTTGACCAACCATCGTAAATTTCTTCGTTTGTAATGTTATTTAATTTTAGCGTTACGGTGAATTTCTCCGCAGTGTAAAATAGTGATGAGTTGATTACTGTGTATTCAGGAATTGTAAATGTTCCTGCAGTAGCTCTGTTCATGATTTTGTTATCTCCAACGTAATTCCCTCCAAAACCAATTCCGAGACCTCTTATAAATCCTTGAGAAAATTTATAAGTAGCCCAAAGGTTTGCTAAGTTCTGTGGTCCTGCGCTCTCTGGTCTAAATCCTACGAAATCAGGATCACCTGCAGTTAAAACAGCATCATTGTAGCTATAACCTAAAAGAATGTTTAAACCAGTAATTGGGTTAGCAATAAGTTCTGCTTCAAAACCTTTATTATGTTGACCACCGTCTTGATGCGAAACTTGATTATTAGGTAGCACAGCAGTTGGGTCAGTAGGGTCAATATATGGAGTTTCTATTACATAAACTTTATCTGTAACTTTTATGTCATAATAGCTAAAAGTAGCATACAGTTTATCTCTAAAAAGATTTAATTTAGTTCCTACTTCAAATTGATTAGCATGTTCTGGATTAAATGTTAATGGAGTAACAATACCAGCATTACGATTTTGTCCTGGAGCTACATTAGAAAACCCATCCATATAATTAGCAAAAACAGAAACTTTGTCTATAATTGGCTGGTAAACAATACCCAATTTAGGTGAAAAAGAAGTTTGATTGTAGTTGTCGTCTTTAGTAGTAACATCACCACCATTTATAAAACGATCAGCTCGTAAACTTACCATAGCTGATAGAGCAGGAGTGAAGTTAATGACGTCAGAGAAATAAGCACTGTAAACTTCTTGTCTTGTTTTATTATTGTTTCTTGGAGTATTTGCTATAATTGCATCAGATCCAGCTTTTGTTAAGTCTCCAGTGTCTCCATTTGTAGGGTGACCAATAACGTTATTGAAAGATTGTAAGTCATCGCCAATATATACTAAACCATTGCTGAACCAACCTGAGTTATGATCTGTCGCAGTTCTGTTGAAATAATCAAAACCTACTACAAGTCTATTTCTTAATTTCCCAATTTTAAAGTCACCAATAAAGTTCTGTTGAATATCAGTAGAGACATCTCTAGCATCTTGATCCGTAAAAGATCTACCAAGAACAATTCCTTCTTTGATTGATTCAAAAGCCTTTCTACTTGTTGATTCATACAAATAACTATAATTTCCTATTGATTTAGCTGAACTCGTTGAAAAAACAGTTTGTGATGTCCATTGATCAGAAAGCTTATAATTCATTTGCCCTTGTAAGTTATACGAAGGCGTTTTCATTGTAAGTTCGTTACTTGTATATGAACGTTTGTTATCATATTTTAATTCAGCAATGTTGTGAACTCTTAATGGATTTGCTCTATCTAAGAATAACATGGTCGGATTAGTACTTTCGCTGGTCATAAACTCAGTGTTTACTAAAAACGACAATCTATCATTTACCTCATATGATAATGAAGGTGCAATAAAAAATGATTCTTTAAAACCAGCATCTTGAAAACTATTTTGTTTGTTATAAGCCGAATTGATTCTAAAGTTTAGTGTTTTTTTATCATTTAATGGAGTGTTAAGATCTACAGTAGTACGATTTAGACCGTAGCTACCAACGGTATAATTTACTTCGCCTCCAAAAACTCTATAAGGTTTCTTTGTAGTTGTGTTGATTAGTCCACCGTATGAAATTAAACTGCTTCCGAATAATGTTCCTGAAGGTCCTTTAATTATTTCGATTCTATCAATATTTGATGGTTCTAAACTTCCGTTTGTTAAACCAGGTAATCCGTTAACCATTGTTGGTTGAACTGCAAATCCTCTCAAAGAATAATAACCAGCTCCGTCTCCAGCACGACCTGTTGAAGCCCACAATTGTGTGATCCCAGAAGCATTTTTCAGGGCGTCATCAAAAGTAGTTACAACTTGTTCTTTTAGAACTTCTCCAGTAATAGTTGTGTATACTTGTGGGTTTTCAAGATTTTTAAGTGCTAATCTTGATACTTGTTGGTTTTCTTTACGAGCATAATGATTTTTTTTACCACTATTAATAACTACTTCGCTTAACTGTTCGGAACTCGAGCTAATAGTGAAGTTTTCCATTAATTCGTCACCATTGTTAACCGTTACTTTCTTTTCTCTTGTAGTTTGTCCTATTACTGATACTTTTAGAATATAGGTTCCAGGTTTAATGTTTCTTAGAGTATATTTTCCTTCAGCATCTGTTACTGTTCCTACTCTGGTTCCTTTTAGAACTACCGAAACATTGTCGGCACTACTGTTATCTGTTAAAATAACCTGTCCTTTAATAGTTGCTTTTTGCTGTGCCCAAGTCGTGGTACTTAGTAGCATAACAAAACAGAAACTCAAAAAAGATATTATAAGTTTGGATTTCATAATTATTTAGAATTGATTTTAATAGTGCAAATTTAGGCGTTGAATAAAAACCAACCAAATTATTTTTATCTATTCTAAATAAAACTTAAAATAAGGATTCAATTTATTTCATTATTAATTTTTTAACATAAAATAGTTTTATTTATTAAAATCAAATAAAAAAACCTGTTCAGATGGCTGAACAGGTTTTTTAAATTTAAAATTATTTTGTAATCTAAAGTGTATGTTTTGGATTGAATCCGTCTTCACTTAGCTCTGTATGTACATAATCAGCAACCATTTCTGTCTCATAATCAATCTTTTCACCTTTAGAGAATTTGTGAATGATTTTTTCCATGATTTCATAGATAACAGGAACAATAATTAAAGTTAGGAATAAGGAAGAAATTAATCCTCCAATAATTACCCATGCCAAACCATTTTTCCATTCTGCTCCAGCTCCTGATGCCAATGCAATTGGGAACATACCAAATACCATCGCAATTGTTGTCATTAAGATCGGACGTAAACGAGCGTGATTTGCCTGAATTAATGCTGTTCTGATTGATTCTCCGGCAGCTCTTCGTTGGTTGGTGTAATCAACAAGCATAATCGCGTTCTTACACACCAGACCAATTAACATAATAATACCCAGAATCGTAAAGATGTTTAATGAATTATTAGTTAAAGCCAAAGCTAGCATTGCACCAATAAACGAAAGCGGAACCGCAAACAATACCACAAACGGGTGAACGAAACTATCATAAAGACCAACCATTACAAGGTAAACCAAAATAATAGCTGCTAATAATGCAATTCCTAATGTTCCAAAACCTTCACTTTGGTTTTCCTGATCACCTCCCCAGATATAGTTTACTCCAGCTGGTTTTTTTAGTTTATCAAGTTTTGCTTGCCATTGTGTAACAATTGTTCCAGATGGCACCCCAACGTTTTGTCCTTTTACAGTAACCGAAGCCGATTTATCTCTTCGCTCTAATTGGCTAGGTCCTGAACCTTCAGTAATTGAAGCAAACTGAGATAATTTTATTTGTTGCCCAGCTGCATTAATGAAAATTAGGTTGCTAACATCAGTAATACTTTTTCTGTCAAATTCATCATATCGGATGTTGATATCATATTCGTATTCACCAGCTCTATATTTACCATCAGTATTTCCGCTAAAAGCAGTTTGCATTGTTAAACCAACTGTTTGAAGAGTTAAACCTAAAGCAGCCATTTTATCACGATCAACCTTAACATTGATTTCAGGGTTTCCATCTTCAACAGTTAATTTAATCTCTGTTGTTCCCGGAATAGTACGTAATTCTGCTTCAGCTAATTTTGCAAATGCCATAGCGCTTTCAGTAGAAGGTCCCGTTACAATTAATCCTAAAGTAGCATCTTCGGCAGTTCCTAGAATACCTACTGGAACAGTTTTTACTTTTGCTCCAACCAATACTTTTTCTAGTTTACGTTTGATTTTTGCTGCATAAACAGAAGCGCCATCGGTACGATCTTTTTGATCAATCATCTTCACGTTGATCTCTGCTTTGTAAGCAGTAGCTTGTGATGCTCCAAAACCTTCACTGGTTTGTCCTACCGTTGTAATTTGACTGTGAACGTATTCCTCATTTTTCAAATAGGCTTCAGCCTTTTGGGTCATAAAGTTAGTTTGCTCTAACGAAGCATCTTTTGGCATTTCGATTTGTACTAAGAATTCTCCACTATCTGATGCTGCAAAAAACTCACCACCAATGAAACCTCCACCTAATAATCCAAAAGTAGAAGCAAAGAATAATACAAGAACTACTGCAATGGTTTTAATATAATGGTCTAAACACCAATTCAATAAATTAGATATCCAGTTTGTAAAACGAGTTAAATAACTTTCAAAGCCTAAAATAACTCTTCCAAATAGATTTTTTCCTTCAATATGTTCCAATTTTCCATAACGAGATGATAACCAAGGAATAATTGTAAATGACGCCAATAATGAGAATAAAGTCGAAATAATTACAGTAACACAAAATTGTGTAATAATATTAGAGACCAAACCAGAGCTCATTGCAATAGGCAAGAATACCACCACAATTACTAATGTTATCGAAGTAACGGTTCCACCAATTTCTGCCGTTCCATCGTATGATGCACGAATTTTGCTTTTACCCATTTCCATATGTCGGTAAATGTTCTCCAGAACCACAATTGCATCATCGACAAGAATACCTACAACAAGGGACAATCCTAATAAACTCATTAAGTTTAATGTGTATCCCATAAAGTAAATACCAATAAACGTAGAAATTAACGATGCAGGAATAGCAACCATTACAATCAATGAGTTTCTAATACTGTGCAAGAAGAATAACATTACTAATGCAACAAGAATTACAGCAATTAATAAATCATGAACAACAGAGTCTGCCGCTTCTAATGTAAAAACGGTACTGTCTTTTGCAACTTCAAGTTTTAATTGATTCTCTTTATAATCATTCTCAAGAACTTTTACTGTTTTTAATAATTGCTCACTTACTGCAACCGCATTTGCATCCGATTGTTTAATGATCTGTAAAATAATCGCACTTTTTTGATCGATACGAGATATTTTTTCTGCAACTTTTTGAGTATCCTGAACATCGGCGATATCACTTAAACGAACTTGAATTCCGTTTTGAGATGATACTACCAAGTTTCTTAATTCGTCAACACTTTTGTATTTACCTGCTAAACGAATTAATATTTTTTGTTCACGTGTTTGAATGTTTCCTGTTGGGAAATCCAAATTCGAAGTCAAGATGTTTTGTTGTACTTGCGGAATCGAAAGTCCGTAACCTTGCATTTTTAGGGCATCAAGATTCACTTGAATCTCACGTTCTTGACCACCAATAATATTTACCTGTGCAACACCTTGTACACGAGATAAGATTGGAGCAATTTTTTTATCAATTAAGTCATAAAAAGCAGCTTCATCCATTTTACCATTGGCACCAATTGTCATAATTGGTAAATCACTCAATGAAAATTTGGTTAGCGCAGGTGTTTTAACATCATCTGGTAAATCACTTATGATTGCATTAATCTTTCGTTGCGCATCATTCATAGAGAAATCTACCTTCGCATTCGATGTTAATGTAATCGATACGATAGATAAACTTTCGTATGATTTAGAGTCGATCTTCTTGATATTCTCCAAGGATGCAATTGCATCTTCAATTTTCTTTGTTACGGTGTTTTCTACCTCACTTGGAGATGCTCCAGGATAAACAGTAGAAATAGTAATAACGTTTTGTTCAAATTTTGGGATCAGCTCGTAGCCTAATTGGCTGTAGCTGAATAATCCACCAAGTATCAAAATTGTAAACATTACAATTATCAACGACGGACGTTTTATGGATATTTCGGCTAATTTCATCTTTTTTGCTTAGTGCTTTTAAACTATTTTATAATTTCTACTTTATCTCCGTCTTGTAAGTTAATTTGCCCTGTAACGATTACGATTTGCCCATCAGATAATCCATTGATAATTTCTACTTTATCACCTAAAATTCTTCCAGCTGTTACTTTCTTTAATTTTGCAGTACCATTTTCAACTACAAATATTTGGTTGCTACTTACACTTCCTACAAAAGCATATCTTGGTACAACCATCAAGTTTTGGTTTTGTTGGTTTGATGCAAAATTTGCAGTTCCGTACATACCAGCTTTAAGGTCGTTGTTTATATTATTTGTGATTTCGATTTCAACTGGGAAGTTTAAACTTTCGTCTGCTTTTGCAGCAATAAAAGTAATTTTTCCAGAAAAAACTTTGTCAGGATATACACTAGCAGTTACTTTTATTGTATTCCCTAATTTTAAACTTGTAACTTGATTTTCATTTACGGTTACAACTAGTTTTAATTTAGAAACATTTACGATGTCAAATAATGCAGTTGCTGGCATACCAGCTAAAATTGATCCTGGCTCGATATATTTTTTATTGATAAATCCGTTAATAGGCGCTTTTACTTTAGTATCACCAACATTAATGTTAGCTTGTTTTAGGTTTGCTTCAGCATTAGTCAATGCTAATTTTGCTTGATCTAATTGTTGTCTTGTAACTCCATCAGTTTTAAAAGCATTTTCATATCTCATGTAATCAGCTTTTGCATTTTGGTAAGCAGCCTGAGCAGCTTGTGCATTTACATTAATTACATCACCTCTAACGGTTAATAAAGTTTGACCTACTTTTACGTAATCTCCTTCTTTTGCCAATACAGTGATTACTTTTCCTGATTTTTCAGCAGAGAAAGTTAATTCTTGAATGGGTTGAAAGTTTCCGTTTGCAACAAAATCCAATGAAACTTCTTCTGTTTTTACAGTAGAAACTTTAACTGAAACGGCAGCATTTTTTTCAGCAACAATATCAGTTTTGGCTTTGTTTTCTTCTTTGTTCTTCGTTAAAATGAAGCCTATTAATGCTAATGCCCCGATAATGACTACTATTGTTATTATTATTGTTTTTTTCATTTGTTTAGTTATTTATAAGTGATTTTAGTTGGCCTTTTGATTTGATTACTTGAATTTCTGCTATTTTATATCCTAGCACTGCCGATGAATAATTATTTTCTGCTTCGATATAGGCATTTTCTACATCTAATAAATCATTTAAAGAGGCTAATCCTTGTAGGTAATTATTTTTTGTATTCTGTAATACTTGTTGAGCAAGCTCTCTGTTTTCTTTTTGATTATTAATAGTTATAAGGCTATTTTCCATCTGAATCATGGCATTGCTGTATGCAATATCAAGCGAAAGTTTGGTGTCTTTTAAGTCTTCTTGTAACGAACGAATAGCAACATCTGCCTGACGAACTTTGGCACGTGTACCAAAACCAGTAAAAATTGGTACTCTCAGATTTAATCCGATAGCTGAAAAATCAGACCAGTACACGCCAGATGACGGTTTTGCAAACCAAGGCATTTCTGGACCCTGACCTATATAATTGTATCCAGCACTTAAAGAAAGCGTTGGGTAATATTCGGCTTGGACTGCTTTCTTCTGGAAAACTAAAAGCTCTTCTTGTTTTTTCAAGAGTAAATATTGAGTTAAATTTTCAACATTTGGAGTTTCTGATAAAGCTTGAGGAGTAATTTCAAATTCGGAATTCGGAATTACAATTTGAGTTTCTACAGGCATTCCCATATAGAATTTCAAAGCATTTTCTTGTAATGCAACTTTATTGATTACTTGTTGACGTTGTGTACTGATGTTAGAAAGCTTAACAATAATTCTATTTAGGTCGATTTTTTTAGCTAAACCGTTATCATACTGCCCTTGAAGAATGTTTTTTACTCGGGTAGTATTTACGTAATTAGTATCTAATACCGTTAAGTTCAAACGTTGTACATATACATCGTAATAACTGTTTGCTACTCTTTCGATTACATCTTCTTCAGTAAGCTGCTCGTTAATTTGATAAAACTCGCGAGTACTTTTTGCAGCTCTTAAGCCTGTAAATACTGCCTGATCAAATATGTTTTGAGTTAATGTGATTCCTGCCGTAGAAGTCCATTTTTGACCAAAAGCTGCTTGAATCGTAGTTCCAGGAGCTCCAAATCCAGCACCATCAATAACGGTAGTTTGTATTACTGGATTGTAAGTTAAATTTCCGTTTGCCGAAATTTGAGGCAATGCTCTTGAACGTACTTCCTGTATTTTATACTCACTATTTTCTACTTGTAATTTGGCTTTTTTAGAGTCAGATTTGTTTTGCAGTGCATAGTTGATAGCATCTTTTAAGGTCAAAGTCTGTACACCTTGTTTGCTCAGATTGCTATTGTTTGTGTCTTGTGCATTTGCAGTTATTGCAAAGGTCAAGAGAAAGAGAAACAGTATTCTTTTCATGGATTATGGATTGCTGATTGATTAATTGCTAATTATTTGTATTTGCTTTTCAAGTTCTATTATTCCTGCAGGAGTTGCCATGGCTCTGGTATGGTATTCTAGAGCTTCAAGTTCTGCTTTTTGAGCTTCTTTTTCGGAGCTCGTGTTTTCATTTATATGAAATATTAATGTATAATAAAACTTCACATATATATCAAGATTAATATCTTCACGATATAATTTTTGTTCTATTCCTTTGGTAATGTTATCTCTAAAATATTGACTGCATTGATCAATCTCATGTCTCATCAAATTAGTGTATATTTCAGGATAGTGTTTCTTTAACTGATAAATTGGAGATGTGTCAATTGAAGACTGGAACAAGTTTTTAAACGTTTCACGTATTTCGAAATTTTCCTGAATTGCATTGTGTTTTTTAGCAACAACCGAGTCAATTAATTCATGAACTTGTCTATGTACAGACGAAGTACTCTCTTTAATTAAAACTTCCTTATTGCAGAAATATTTATAAATGGTTTTTTTTGAAATACACATTTCACCCGCAATATCATCCATGGTAACACTTTTAAAACCTAGTTTTAAGAATAAGTCACTCGCTTTTGATATAATTTTTTCTTTCATTTCGTTTTTCTTAATCTATTTTTAAAACTTCAATTTGATGTAAATATTTAGATACTGAATTCTAAGTTAGCTACAAGTTTAATGTCCTGCCCAGTTAATAGACCACTATTATGATTAAATGAATTATATGCTAATCCAAAATCTTTACGGTTTATGTCACCAGTAAGTTCAAATGAAACTTTTTTGTTGCCTTTATAATAATCAGTTTCTACTAATTCTACATCAAGCTCAACGGATTTTGTAACATCTTTTATTGTTAAGTCACCTTTAATAAAATTGATATTTTTGTTTACTTTCTGAAATGAAGTCGATTTAAAACTTATTGTTGGGTATTTATTTACATCAAAGAAATCATTCAGTTTTAAGTATGTGTTTATCTGTTCTAGTTTTGCATCTTTATTATTTACATCCAAAGAGAATTCTATAGTAGCATCCTCTATCTCATTGTTTTGGAGATCAACATGACCATTAAACGTATTGATAGAACCGCCCAAATAGGCAAGTATTGAATGTCTCATTTTAATTAAAACATCAGATTGATCAGAATCAATTGTCCAGTGTGTTTTCATAATCTATAACTATTTTAATAATTAAATGGATTTAACAGGATAAGTTAGAAATTGATTTGACCATCTTCATGTTAAATTTCGATGCAAATGTATATTGGAAACTCTAAACACCAAAATAGTTTCCTAAGTATTTTTAATTATTTAACATTTCATTAAGAATTGGGGTTTGCATTGCGGGCTTAATGCTGTAAATTAGCCGAAAATTATTTTTATGCATGCCATTTATCAATATCAGGAATTCTTCATTGATTATCTAGAAAAACAAACCATCCGTAAAGAGCCTAAAAACTTATACGAGCCCATTGAATATATTGTAAGTCTTGGCGGAAAAAGAATGCGCCCAGTATTAACATTAATGACTGCTGAAGTTTTTGATGTTGCATACAGTAAAGCGCTTCCGGCAGCTATGGCAGTCGAAGTTTTTCATAACTTTTCATTGGTGCATGATGATATAATGGACGATGCTCCTTTGCGAAGAGGACAAAAAACGGTTCATGAAAAATGGGATCTCAATACCGGAATACTTTCAGGTGATGCGATGCTTATTCTGGCATATCAATACTTTGAGCAATATGAACCAAATACGTTTAGAGAACTAGCTAAACTTTTTAGTAAAACAGCTTTGGAGGTTTGTGAAGGACAACAATGGGATGTTGATTTTGAGAAAAGAAACGATGTTACAATTCCTGAATATCTAAAAATGATAGAGTATAAAACAGCGGTTCTAGTTGCTGCAGCTATGAAAATGGGTGCAATTGTAGCTAAAACTTCTGATGAAAACGCTGATTTAATATATGATTTTGGATTGCAATTAGGCTTGGCTTTCCAGTTGCAGGATGATTATTTGGATGCGTTTGGAGATCCAGAAACTTTTGGAAAACAAGTAGGTGGAGATATTATCGAAAATAAAAAAACATATTTGTACCTAAAAGCATTGGCGCATTCTGATGATGAGGTTGCAAAACAGTTAAAAGAATTGTTTACAACACAGCCTGAAGATAATTCAGAGAAAATAGAGGTGGCAAAAAATATTTTTAATACATCGGGCGCTTCAAAAGAAACGCAAGAAGCAATAGAAATGTACACACTTGAAGCTTTTAAAACATTAGATAAAATGGATATTAGCGACGAAAAGAAATTGTCATTACGAACATTTGGTGAAAACTTAATGGGGAGAAAGGTATAGAGTTAGTAACCAGTTTCAGTTTTTAGTAATCAATTTTTAATTTCAGTTCAGATTCTGGTTTAGATTTTTCAATCTATCAATTCTGAAATCAATATCATAAATTAAATGTTTATAGCTCCACAAAATACAGATCTACTACTTCAGGAAGCTGAGAAAGAAGTTTTATATCTTAATTTAATCGAACAAATTAATAAAGATTTTAATTTGGCTAATGAAGGGGTTGATTTTCCGATGAGTATTTCTCCGGAAGAACTTAAGATCCAAATGCACGAAAAAGTATACCGAATGATTCAGTATAAGTTTGCCGAGTATTTAAATCTACTTTATATTATAGATGTTTCTGAAGCCGAAATAAAAAAACTAGATGGATCAGATTTAGTAATTCTAGCCGAACAAGTTTCTTTTTTAATCCTAAAAAGAGAGTGGCAGAAGGTTTGGTTTAGGAATTTTTATAAATAGTTTTTTAAGGTTCAAAGGTTCTGAGTTACAAAGGATCAGAGGTTTCTCCCTCTGCACCTTTTCTTGCCTTTGCACCTCTGTACCTTTTCTTTGCACCTTCCTAAAAATATACACGAACAAATGGCATAAAAGCTTCTCTATAAATGCTTTTTTTGTCATCGTGCAGTACGTCATAGCGAATCCCAATAGTTACATTTCCAGCTCGGTAACCAGCACCTAAGAATAAGGCAGTATTCCAGAAATTATCACTAAAACGAGGCTGTCCAAAATATTTATAATCGGTGCTTATGTTGATTTGTTCTAACTCAGCCGATAGTTGAATTTCAGGAATCGGAGTCACTAATCCAATCAGACTTCCTCCATAAAGAAAAGAAGAATACTCATTTTTAGAAGATACATATCCTATTTGAGCTCCTACACCAACAGCAACGATTGGATTAATGTTGTAAATCGCACTTGGTAATAATGAGATATCGGTGTATCCAGATCCAAAACTTAATCCGACTCCACCGCCAAATTGTACATTGCTCCAGAAATCATTTTGCTTTTGTGGGATGTAATATTTTTGTTGTGCGATTGTACCGCTTGAAAATAATAGACCCAAAATGATAAAAAATGATTTGAAAACGATTGAAAAATGATTTTTCTTCATAGTTAAGCGGATTTTAACAAATTTTTACGTAAAAGTACGTAAAAAAAAGATTTAAATAAACTCGATTATCGTACTTTTGCCATTCTATTTAACAAAAAGTATATTCACTAATATTATGGATAGGTTTTCATTTTTAAATGCAGCGCATACAGAGTTTTTCGCACAATTGTACGATCAATATACGCAAAATCCAGACAGCGTAGAGCCAAGCTGGAGAAGTTTTTTCCAAGGTTTTGATTTTGGAATGACAACTTACAACGACGAGACGCCAGTTCAGCAAATTGTTGAATTCGCAGCTAACAACGCCGATTGTAGTTTGGTATCTGAAAAATTGCAAAAAGAATTCAACGTATTAAAATTGATTGATGGATATCGTTCTCGCGGTCACTTGTTTACCAAAACAAACCCAGTAAGAGATCGTAGAACATCATCACCAACTTTAGACATCGAAAATTTTGGACTAACAACAGCAGATCTTTCGACTGTTTTTGATGCTGCCAAAGTAATTGGTGTTCCACCTTGCTCATTGCAAGATATTGTGAGACGCCTTCAGGCAATTTATTGTCAGCATATTGGGGTAGAGTATATGTATATTCGTAATCCAAATGTTGTAAAATGGATTCAGGATAAACTTGGAGTAAATGACAATCAACCTAATTTCTCTACAGATGAGAAAAAGGTTATTCTAAATAAATTAAACCAAGCGGTTTCTTTCGAGAACTTCTTACATACCAAATATGTTGGGCAAAAACGATTTTCACTTGAAGGAGGAGAATCAATTATCCCGGCTCTAGATGCTTTGATTGAAAAAGCAGCTGAAAAAGGAGTAGAGCAATTTGTAATGGGTATGGCTCACCGTGGACGTCTTAACGTATTGGCCAATATTTTTGGTAAATCAACACAAGATATTTTCGGAGAATTTGATGGTAAAGATTACGATCAAGAATACTTTGATGGAGACGTAAAATACCACTTAGGACTTACAGCTGACAAAAAAACAAGAACTGGGAAAAATATCAATATTAACTTAGCGCCAAATCCATCTCACTTAGAGACAGTAGGAGCCGTTATTGAAGGAATTACCAGAGCAAAACAAGATAAATATTACGCAGACGATTTCTCAAAAGTATTACCTATTGCCGTACACGGTGATGCTGCAATTGCAGGACAAGGTATTTTGTATGAAATCATACAAATGGCACAATTAGATGGTTACAAAACCGGAGGAACAATTCACATTGTAATTAACAACCAAGTTGGTTTTACAACGAATTACCTTGATGCACGTTCATCTACTTATTGTACAGATGTTGCAAAAGTAACCCTTTCGCCAGTATTACACGTAAATGCAGATGATGCAGAAGCTGTAGTTCATGCCGTTTCATTTGCGTTAGATTACAGAATGGAATTTGGTCGTGATGTATTTATTGATTTATTAGGATACAGAAAATACGGTCATAACGAAGGTGATGAGCCTCGTTTTACACAGCCAGTTTTATATAAAATTATTGCTAAGCATCAAAATCCAAGAGATATTTATGCACAAAAATTATTGTCGGATGGTATTATCGATGCAACTTATGTAAATGCATTAGAGAAAGAATACAAATCAACAATGGAAGTGAATCTTGAAGCGTCTCGTAAAAAAGATTTAACAATCATTACACCATTCATGCAAAATGAATGGAAAGGATTTGAGCAAGTTTCAGATGTTGTGATGTTGAATAAATTTGATACTACTTTTGCTAAAAAAGGATTAGATTCTATCATAAAAACAATCTCAAGTTTACCATCAGACAAAAAATTCATTAACAAAATAACCAAAATTGTTACTGATAGAAAAACAGGTTACGACAACAACACTATTGATTGGGGAACTGCTGAAGCATTAGCTTATGGTTCACTATTAACAGAAGGATTTGATGTTCGTATTTCTGGGCAAGACGTAGAGCGTGGAACATTCTCACACCGTCACGCGGTAGTAAAAGTAGAAGATTCAGAAGAAGAAGTAATTCTATTAAATGCTATTGAGGACAAAAAAGGAAAATTCGGAGTATTCAACTCATTATTATCAGAGTACGGAGTATTAGGATTTGACTACGGATATGCTTTGGCTAATCCTAATGCATTAACTATCTGGGAAGCACAATTTGGAGATTTCTCAAATGGAGCACAAATCATGATTGACCAGTATATCTCATGTGGAGAAGACAAATGGAACAACCAAAACGGAATTGTTTTATTATTGCCACACGGATACGAAGGACAAGGCGCAGAGCACTCTTCAGCAAGAATGGAGCGTTACCTACAACTTTGTGCAAGACAAAATATGTATGTTGCCGATTGTACAACACCAGCCAACTTCTTCCACTTGTTAAGAAGACAAATGAAAACAACATTCCGTAAACCTTTGGTAGTTTTTTCTCCAAAAAGTTTATTGCGTGATCCAAGATGTGTATCTACAGTAGAGGAATTAGCAACTGGAAGTTTCCAAGAAACAATAGATGATAATACAGTTAACAAAAAAGACGTGAAAACTTTAGTTTTTGTTACAGGTAAATTCTACTATGATATAGTTGCCGAAAGAGAAAATAACGGACGTAATGATGTTGCTGTTGTTCGTATCGAACAATTGTTCCCATTACCAGTAGAGCAATTAAAAGCTATTATTGCACAATATCCTAATGCAGACGATTATGTTTGGGCACAAGAAGAGCCTAAAAACATGGGAGCTTATAGCTTTATGTTAATGAACTTTGATCTTGTAAAATGGAGATTAGCATCATTAAAAGCTTACGCTGCGCCAGCATCAGGAAGTTATACACGTGCAAAACGTCGTCATGCAGATGCAATCAGAATGGTTTTTGATAAAAATCTGTTTAGATAATAAGGAGCTATTTCCTGCTGTACGCTAAATCTTTTCCTTTTTAAAGAAAAAAGAAAAAGGATACCGCTACCATCAGGGCTAAAAGAATAAAAATATAATTAACAAAAGTTGTTTTCGAAACAATTTAAAAATATAAAATTCATAATTTAAAATAATAAGACATGATTTTAGAAATGAAAGTCCCATCACCAGGGGAATCAATAAAAGAAGTTGAAATTGCAACTTGGTTAGTAAAAGACGGAGATTATGTAGAAAAAGATCAAGCTATTGCTGAAGTCGATTCTGATAAAGCAACACTTGAATTACCAGCAGAAGCTAGTGGGATAATCACATTAAAAGCGGAAGAAGGAGATGCAGTAGCAGTAGGAGCAGTAGTTTGCTTAATTGATACTAGCGCAGCAAAACCATCTGGATCTGCTCCAGCAGCAGAGGCTCCAAAGGCTGAAGCACCAAAAGCTGAAGTTAAGGCAGAAGCGCCAAAAGCGGCTCCGGCACCAGCAGCAACATATGCATCTGGAACACCTTCGCCAGCAGCAAGAAAAATATTAGACGAAAAAAATATAACAGCTTCAACTGTTTCAGGAACAGGAAAAGATGGAAGAATCACTAAAGAAGATGCTTTAAATGCAGTGCCTTCTATGGGGACTCCAACAGGAGGAAACCGTGGTTCAGAGCGTACAAAATTATCAATGTTACGTCGTAAAGTAGCAGAAAGATTAGTAGCAGCTAAAAACGAAACAGCTATGTTAACTACATTCAATGAAGTTAATATGACACCAATAAACAACTTGCGTAACGAATACAAAGACGCTTTCAAAGCTAAACACGCAGGTGTTGGTTTAGGATACATGTCATTCTTTACAAAAGCAGTTACAAGAGCTTTAGCATTATTTCCAGACGTAAACTCTATGATGGATGGTGACTATAAAGTAGCTTATGATTTCTGTGATATCTCTATCGCAGTATCTGGACCAAAAGGATTAATGGTTCCTGTAGTTCGTAACGCAGAGAATTTGACTTTCCGTGGTGTAGAAGCAGAAATCAAAAGATTGGCTATTAAAGCACGTGACGGACAGATTACAGTTGATGATATGACAGGTGGTACATTTACAATTACAAACGGAGGAGTTTTCGGAAGTATGTTAAGTACACCAATCATCAATCCACCACAATCAGGAATCTTAGGAATGCACAACATTATTGAGCGTCCGATTGCTGTAAATGGTAAAGTAGAAATTCACCCAATGATGTACGTAGCACTTTCTTATGACCACAGAATTATCGATGGTCGTGAGTCAGTAGGATTCTTAGTTGCTATTAAAGAAGCGCTAGAAAATCCAGTTGAATTATTGATGGATAACAATCCTAAGAAAGCATTAGAGTTATAGTTTATAATAATTTTCAATTGAAAAGCCGTCATTTTTTATTAAATGACGGCTTTTTTTATTCTAATTGATATGGGTTTTATTCTTTTACAATCTTTATCGTTTTTTCATGACCTTGAGATTTTACCTTAAGGAAATAAATTCCTGTTGCAACACTTGATAAATCAAGATCAGAATGCAGGCTATTTATTTTTTTATCCAAAATACGTTTTCCAGCAACAGAAAAAAGAGTTACTTCGTCAATAACAAATGAGTTTTCGATACTTAATATGTTTTTTACAGGATTAGGATGATATTTAAAACTACTAAGTTCAAAGTCAGGATTCGATAACGTATTTAGCTTTACAGTTACCGCTAGTCTTTCTTTACTTTCAATATCATTAATAGTTTGAGAAGCATAATAAGTAGTGTTATCTACTAATACGGTTGTTAGAGGTAAGGTAGTTTCGGTAGTTTTACTCATTTTATTAGTTCTACCTGTTGAATTATTTTTAGTACTGTACCATTTTATATTTTGACCTTTAACTATAATATCAGCTAAAGTTTGTCCAGATTTATATTCTAAAGTGATTTCATTTTTACCATCTACAAGTGGTGCTTGTACGTCTATTGTGATATATATTAACAGAAGACAGCCGTTCTCATCTTGAATAGTTACATCATAAATGCCAGGAGATGTAATTGTGAAAACATTACTAGACTGATAAGGCATGCGACTTATAGAATAACTGTATTTATTAGACCCGCCAGTTGCATTAACCGTTATTGTTTGATCTGTAATTACAGCAGTAGCTGTAAGTGCTTTTGGTTCCTGAACTTCTATAGGGTTCATTACACGACATCCCGTTGCATCTTTGATAACTACCCTGTACATGCCGGCAGGTATATTACGAATGGTGTAGTTATTTTCATACACACTCACAAAAGCATCCATTTTCTCTTCAATATAACAGCTATAAGGCGGAGTTCCTCCAGATACAAATGACATTATTTCTGCGTTGGAATCACCCTTACATCTAACCATAGTATTTAATGTTATCGCTTCTAAAGGGGGGATCGTTATATCTTGTACAACTATAGTTGCCGAAGCAGTGCACCCATTTGAGTCTTTGGTATATATTGTATGGGTTCCTGGTGTCATATTATAATAAAAGCGCTCTATTTGATAGTTAACTCCGTCTTTTGAATACTGATATGGAAAGGTGCCACCTGAAGCATTTAAGGTTATTAATGACTTGTAACATCCGGAATAGGCAGTGGTACCATCTAAGACAAGAGGAGAACGGTTAACGTTTAAAAGGAAAGACTTTATGGTAGCGGTAAAACTTCTGGTATTAATAATTCGAGCATAAACACTAGTTGATGCACCTGTACTCTGAAACGAAGTCGGATTTGGAATTGCATAAGCGTCCCTACTAGCATCATAGTTACTAAGGTGATAACTAATTGTAGTTTCGGTGGGATTTAAATCTCCAATTATTTCTGATTCTCGACTGGTTAAATCAAATAAAGTATTTCCATCGCAATGCACAATAGGGCTGACTTGTGCATAGAAGTTAAAGGATGTAAGTAAAAATAATAGATAAAGTAAAGTTTTTTTCATACGTATCGGTTTGTTAAATTTGTTAACAAATATACTTAAAAAACTGAATTTTAATTATATGTGTATTTATAATGATGTAATTTTTGAAAATAAACGAGTTTCTGTTATCAAAGGATGGCTTTTTTTATATGTTGATTTTCTATAGCTGAGTGTATTCCTGTAGATAGTTCATTATAATCAGGATTGTAGATATGTCTGGATGATAGGTTTTAGCCTCTTTTTTATTGCAGATATACATAATGATTATAATAATCGATAATCGCTTTGCCTTGAAGCAAAACATCAGCTCCGATAATACCATGAACAGGTCTGGCTTTGTATTGTCGTAAGGCTTCGTTTACGTGCGAAAGGTCAAAAATTACCAAAGCAAAATCCAAATCTTTCCAAGAACCGATTTGTAATATATTGTTAGATGCCGTTTGTGTAAGCATTCCTGTTGCTCCAGCTCCAGCAGCTTTAGTTTTAGAAGCTTCGGCACCCAACGCAAAACGTTCTATACTTTCAAAACCCACACAAGTATTAGAAGCACCAGTATCTAATATGAAGTTTCCGGAAATACCATTGATTTTGGCTTTAATTAAAAGGTGTTGTGTTTTGGTAACTTTGAATTTTATTTTTTTGTATTTCTCTTTTTTGAGAACTTCGTGAAGGTTTTCCATTTTCGGTAGGGATTGAATATCAAAAATAAACCAATTACAGCCAAAAAACTAATGATGTATAGCATATAATTCGTTGATTTCTCTTCTGCAGAAGCGGTTTTGATATTCGCATAAGTTTCTAAATCCATTGAGGTAATATCATCATATTCGTTTGCAGTTTTAAATGGTTGTTATAGTAATAGATTTTTGGAGAAGAATAATTGTTACCCCAGTTTTTGATTTATTTTAACTGCTGTGTGCAATTAATTTTAACACATAGAAATATAGATTTTGTACTCTCGAAAAGGCGTTTCACTTATTTTGAATACGCATAGTTCTCGGGCTATGTGAAAGAAATATATTTCTTTTAATTATTTAATTGTTTTAAAAGATTCTTGTTTTTGTATATCAACTTGATTTTGCAATTGTTACCCCTTTATTTGAAGTTTGTTTTTAGATTTTTTTTACATTAGCTAATTAAAAAGTCGTTTTATGAGCCAATCTAAAATTCATCCGGATCAAATGTATATTGAAGGGCTTGTTGTAAATGAATCGGCGCACGAATTGGTTGACCAAACAGAAGAATTTGAAGAAAAACAGCAATTGTTTGATGTCATGTTTCAGAAATTAGGAGACAAATGCCAAGAATTGCTAAAATTAAGTTTTACAATAAAATCGATGGAAGAAGTGGCAGAGAAACTAAATGTTACTTACGGCTATGTTCGCAAAAAGAATTCGCTTTGTATTGGTCAGTTAACAGAGTGGATTCAGGAAAGTAAAAACTTTAAATCTCTAAAAAATAAGGAGTCATGAACGAAGGACGCTATATATTATTCGATCAATATCTTCAGGGCGAGATGACTGTTGAAGAAAGAAAAAGTTTTGAGAAACAATTAGTTGAAAATCCAGAATTTGCATCAGCATTCGAAACTTTCAAAACAGTAAATCTTCATTTGGAAACCAAATTTGGGTATGAAAAAGAAAGAGAAGAATTTAAAGAAAATCTAACCCAGATTTCGAATACTCATTTTAATAAAAAGAAGAATAAAACCAAAGCAGTGTCTTTAAAACCATGGTATTATGCAATTGCCGCTTCTGTGGCCGTTTTAATTGGTTTATTCTTTTTTAATTACGATTCGAATCCTACTTTTGAAGATTTTAATCATCCCGAACAAGCATCTTTTACAGAAAGAGGAGATACAAATATTACTTTAAAACAAGCCGAAATCGCATTTAATGCAAGAAAGTATAAAGAAGCAATTCCGCTTTTTGAGGAAACGCTAAAAATAATTAAAACACCCGAGGTTCAATATTTTTATGGGGTTGCATTAGTACAAGAAAATGAGTTTCATAAAGCCGAAACTGTCTTTAATGAATTAAAAATGGGAACATCTGTGTATAAAGACAAAGCGCTATGGAATCTTGCTTTGAGCAAATTAAAACAGAAAGATTACACATCATGTAAAGAAACATTGGAGACAATTTCTCAAGATTATGAGGGGTATGATGATGTACAAGAGCTCTTGAACGAGTTGGATTAAAGACTTAAGATACTTTGCGAATTTTTTTGTGGAGTTACTTGCGGGACTTCGACTCCGCTCAGTCTGACAAGATTGCGAATAGGAAAATCCGTTTTTATCCGTGTTTTCGCTTTATTGAATCTGTTTAATCTGAGCTTCATTTTATCAAGAGATTTGGTTATTGCAATCAAATTGGGAAAGTTTTTAATATTGTCGTAATTTTGGGCTTTTAAAATTATACAATTGAATCCAAATACAATTATTACCGATACGCATACCCATTTATACTCAGAAGAATTTGATCAAGATCGTGACCAAATGATTCAAAGAGCAATCGATGCTGGTGTCTCTCGTTTTTTTATTCCTGCAATCGATGCTGCTTCTACACAACCAATGTATGATTTGGAGCAGAAATATCCAGATAATGTGTTTTTAATGATGGGTTTGCATCCCACTTACGTGAAAGATAATTATCTTGATGAGCTAAAGCATGTAGAAACCGAATTAGCAAAGCGAAAATTTTATGCAGTCGGAGAAATTGGAATCGATTTGTATTGGGATAAAACCCATTTAAAGGAGCAACAAATTGCTTTTAGAACGCAGATTCAATGGGCAAAACAATATAAATTGCCAATCGTGATTCATTGCCGTGATGCTTTTGATGAAATTTTTGAAATCTTGGAAGAAGAAAAATCAGATGATTTGTTTGGAATTTTTCATTGCTTTACAGGAACTCACGAGCAAGCATTGCAAGCGATATCTTATAATATGAAGCTTGGAATCGGCGGTGTAGTAACATTCAAAAATGGAAAAATCGATCAATTTCTTAATCAGATCGATTTAAAACATATAGTATTAGAAACTGATTCTCCTTATTTAGCGCCAATTCCTTTTCGCGGAAAACGCAACGAAAGTAGTTATTTGGTGAACGTTGTGGCAAAATTAGCCGATATATATGATGTTTCCGAAGAAGAAATAGCAACAATAACAACTCAAAATTCAAAAGACGTTTTTGGGATTTAACTTAGAACGTATGATACTTTGATTTTTTTTTTGTTCATTTGTCCACTTAAATATAGATATTAATAATGCAGAAATTTGATGCGATTCGACCGTTTTATGATTCAGAAGTAAATGAAGCCCTTCATGGCGTAGCAAATCATCCAATGATGAAAGCTATGATGAATTTTTCATTTCCAGAGTTAGAAGACGAAGTTTGGAAGGAACAATTGAAGAGAACTCACTCTATTCGTGATTTTCAATGCAATTTTATTTATCAGACAATTCAGAAAGTTTTAGAAAGAAGTTCAGAAGGATTAACCACTTCGGGGTTTGAGAAACTTGAAAAAAACACTTCTTATTTATTTGTTTCTAATCATAGAGACATTCTTTTAGATACAACATTATTAAATGTTTGCTTATTCGAGCATGGTTTGGTAATGACTGCTTCGGCAATTGGAGACAATTTGGTTAAAAAAAGTTTCTTAAATATATTAGCTAAATTAAATCGTAATTTCTTGGTTTTGCGCGGACTTTCTCCTCGTGAAATGCTGCAAAGTTCAAAGTTGTTGTCGGAGTATATCGGACATTTATTGTTTCGTGAGAACCGTTCTGTTTGGATTGCACAACGTGAGGGAAGAACAAAAGACGGAAATGATGCTACAAATCCGGGTGTTTTAAAAATGTTAGGAATGGGATCAGATGAAGCAAACCTGATGGACTATTTCAAGAAAATGAAAATCGTTCCAGTTTCTATTTCATACGAATATGACCCGACTGATGCGCTAAAAATGCCACAATTAATGGCAGAAGCGAATAACGAGATTTACATAAAAGAAAAAAATGAAGATTTCATGACCATTTTAAGTGGTATCATGGGAACTAAAAAAAGAATACACATTTCTGTTGGGGATGTTCTAGATAAAGAAATTGACCAGATTGCGGCAGAAAATGACAATGCGAATAAACAAATTCAAGCATTGGCGCAAGCTATAGATGATTCGATATTGAAAAATTATAAATTGTGGCCAACTAATTACATCGCCTACGACATCTTAAATAAAACAGATAAGTTCTCTCATTTGTATAAAGAAAACGAAAAATCATTATTCGAACGACGTTTAGAGATGCGTATCGGTAGCGATAATCCAATTGCAGTACAAGGAATTCTTGCAATGTATGCAAATCCTGTAGTGAATAAATTAAAATACCAAGATGCCATCTAAAGCCAAAATACTTTTAATTTATACCGGAGGAACTATCGGTATGAGTAAAGATTTTGAGACTGGAGCGCTCAAAGCCTTCAACTTTAATAAATTATTGCAAAAAATTCCAGAGCTGAAACAATTGGATTGTGAAATCGAAACGGTTTCTTATGATAATCCTATTGATTCATCGAACATGAATCCGGATAAGTGGACAGAAATTGCCATGATCATCGAAGATAGTTACAATTCTTTTGATGGATTTGTAGTGCTGCACGGTTCGGATACAATGTCATACTCAGCATCAGCATTGAGTTTTATGCTAGAAAATTTAGCAAAACCAGTTATTTTTACTGGATCGCAATTGCCAATTGGAGATTTGCGAACAGATGCTAAAGAAAATTTAATCACGGCGATTCAGATTGCTTCACTTCAGGAAGATGGAAAACCTGTAATTAATGAGGTTTGCTTGTATTTTGAGTACAAATTATACCGTGGTAACAGAACTTCTAAAGTAAATGCAGAGCATTTTAAAGCTTTTACGGCTCCAAATTATCCTGAATTGGTAGAATCTGGAGTTCATTTGAAATTAAACAGACATTTGTTTCTTCCTATAAAAACAGATGCTAAACTGATTGTTCACAAAAAGTTAGACAATCATGTTGCAATAGTAAAAATGTTTCCGGGAATGAGCGAGATTGTTTTTGCAGGAATACTAGCAATTCCAGGCTTAAAAGGAATTGTTCTGGAAACGTATGGTTCTGGAAATGCACCAACAGAAGACTGGTTTCTAGGTACTATCAAAAAAGCAATTCAATCAGGCATGCATATCGTAAACGTAACGCAATGCTCAGGCGGAAGTGTGAATATGGGGCAATATGAAACAAGTACTGAACTTAAACAACTTGGTATTATCTCAGGAAAAGACATCACAACCGAAGCTGCAATTACAAAACTAATGTATTTGTTGGGACATGGAATTGAAGCAGAAAATTTCAAGACTGTTTTTGAAACGGCATTACGCGGTGAGATTTCTCTTTAAATTCAGTTAAACATATAAATGATTAAGTTCATTTTAGTGAACTTCTTCTCTAAACTTGTCATTCTGAGCGGAGTCGAATAATCGTACGAGTAAATCTACAAACTATGTCGAGCTACTTATGTGTTCTTCGACTCCGCTCAGAATGACAAGTTTGTCGATAATTGGAATTTATTAGTTTTTATAATGAACCTCACAAGTCTGAAACTCTTCTTGAGAGCTGAGCTTTTTGTAGTAAACATACACGATTACCGAAATAATACATACTATTCCCTGTATTGCAACTGTGTGGCGTACTCCTAATGTGTGAGAAACATAGCCAATAATCAGACTCCCCACAGGAATCATTCCTTGGTATGCCATAAGATAATAACTAATACTTCTTGAACGCATATTAACTGTGCTTTGTGTTTGGATGTATATGTTTATCGATGAGGTTTGAGCCATCATTCCAACGCCACTTAATCCCATGCAAATAAGAGCTATTGTTAAACTGTTTGAATAGGCCAAAATAATAATACTAAAGCCCATTAAAAGGCTGGCTGCAATCATTATTTTGTTCATGTTTTTTGCTGTTTTTAAATTGGCTAGGTAAATAGCCGATACAATAGAACCAATACCAGCAGCACTTTCAAACCAACTAAAAGTTTCAGCATTACCACTAAAGATATCTTTTGCAAAAACAGGCATTAGCGTATTGAAAGAGATAACAAACAAACTACTGCACATTAGCATTAAAAGCATTCTTGCCATTTCTTTTTCTTTTTTTACATAATCCCAGCCTTCAATAAAATCTTCGAGCATTTTAAGTTTATCCGTTGCTTTAATGTGAGGAGTAATTTTCATCATTAATAAAGAAATAATAACTGGAATATAACTCAGGAAGTTTCCAATAAAACAGATGTCTTCGCCATATTGATGCAAAATAATTCCCGCTAAGGCAGGACCAGCAATTCGGGCAAAATTATTAAGAGTAGAGTTTAAAGCAACTGCATTTGGTAAATCTTCTTTATTGTCTACAATGTCAATCATCATTGTTTGTCTGCAAGTCATATCAAATGCATTTATAATTCCCTGCAAAAGACTTAATGCTAAAATAAAGTTGATGTTGTATATTTTGAGATAAATAAGCAGAGCCATTGCACCAGCCTGAAACATTGCCAAAGATTGCAAGATAATTATACTGCGGTGTCTGTCGTAACGGCCAATAATGCTTCCAGCCAAAGGAGCAAGAAACAAAGATGGAATCATGCTTAAAAAAGTAGTTAGCCCTAATAGAAAAACAGAACCTGTAATGCTATAAACCATCCAACTTACGGCCGTTTTTTGCAACCATGTACCAATCACAGACACTGATTGTCCGTAAAAGAATAGTTTGAAGTTTTTTGATTTTAAGGCTTTAAACATGATGCTGAATATTTTTTTACAAAGTTCGGGATTATGATTTCATTAGAAAAATTAATAATTTTACTGATAATAAGTAGTAAAACTTATCAATATGGAAATCTATCAATTGCAATATTTTATTAAAACAGCAGAAGTACTTCATTTTACAAAAGCTGCTGAATTGTGTTTTGTAACTCAATCGGGATTATCACAGCAAATAAAAAAATTAGAAGAAGAACTCGGAATGCCTTTGTTTGTTAGGATTGGTAAAAAAGTTCAGCTCACCGAAGCAGGGTCCGTTTTTTTGATTCATGCCAAACAAGTGATAGAAAGTGTGCAGAGCAGCAAGCAGGCAATCGACGATTTAAATGAAATGATTGGCGGCGAATTACGCATTGGGGTTACTTATATTTTTGGTCTTTTGGTTTTGCCAATTGTCAATTTATTTGCGAGAACCTACCCGAATTTAAAAATTGTGGTTGAATATGGGACTACAGAACCCATGCAGAAAAAATTATTGAATAATGAGCTGGACTTGGTTTTATTAATTTCTTCATATGAAATAGAAGAGCCATTTCATAAAGTCCCTTTGTTTACTTCTGATTTAGTTATGGCTGTTGCTAAATCGCATGAACTCGCAAGTTTAGATACAATTGCTTTTAAAGAAATAGAAAATCTACCGCTTATTTTACCTGCAAGAGGGTTTAATTCGAGAGAGTTTTTGGATGAATTGTTTATAAAGAATAATATGAAACCTCGAGTCTCTATTGAGCTAAATGCAATTCATGCATTATTTCGATTGGTTGAAGGTGGCCATTGGGCGACTGTAGTTACAGAAAAAGCACTAAAAGGCTGGGATAACCTTAAAGCAATTCAGATAACGGGAGTGGCTACAAAGAGAGATTCGTTTATGCTTACTATAGGAGGAGCATATCAAAAAAAGGCAGTAAAGCTTTTTGTAGAAGAATTTAGAAAAAGTATGTAAGGATTAGTTGATTTTATTTTAATAGCTCAGTTTTTTTCATGTTATTTGCAATCCTATAATAGAGAGGTGGCCGAGTGGCTGAAGGCGCACGCTTGGAAAGCGTGTATATGGCAACATATCGTGGGTTCGAATCCCATCCTCTCTGCAAAGACAAACCCTTGTGAAGTTTTGTTCACAAGGGTTTATTGTTTTTATTTAAGTCATCAATTTCTATTGCCCGAGCTTTTCCTAATTCCATCATGATTAGGACTATTTGGGATAAAAGCATTTTTGGCTATATCGACATCGACTTCAGAGCCCAGTTACCGCACGAATCCTTTCGTGTGATATGTTCTATTTGAACATCAAACATTACATCATCAACTAATCCTTTTTGCTCTGAATAATTTATTAAACTACTGTGCACGTAAACTCTGGCATTATAAATTAATCCTTTTTTTGCAGGATTATGAAATTTATATTTTTACTTATTTTTAAAGTATTAAGCGTTTATAATAAATCATAGATGTTTAGTTTTAATCAGGATGCCACACGAAAAGATTCGTGCGGTAGCGGGGGACAGAGATAGCCCTAATAAATTAGTAAAATAGTTATTATTAGAACTATAAGCATATAAATTCGGATTATTTCCAGCGAGTCTAATCGAGTCTTGCGATAAGTACAGTCCAGTCTCAGGATTGTAATATCTAAACCTGTTATAGTAAAGCCCCGTTTCTACATCTTCATACTGCCCAAGCTACCTAAAAGGAATAAACGATTGATATTTCCTTTAACCCTCTATAAATAAAATCCTATTTTTTTTGTAGGGTTTAGAATTATTATCTTTAATCTCTTTTTTTATACTCATTAATAATATTTTTAATCTTGTTGATAAATTGATAATCATTAAGGCACTTATTGCAAATTACTCCTACCAAGCTATCTAAGTCTTTTAATTGTTTTTCATCTTCTTCATTATGAATTTTATATACTGATTTAAGATTATACTTTTTTTTTGTTTCATTAGTAATGATGTAATTCAGATTATATAAATATTCTTCTCCATCATACAAGTAAACTTTAACAACACTTAAATTTGAAGAGAAAAGTTCTTGGTTTTTATTAATTTTCTCACATATGGAATTTTCAATATTAATTGCGATTCCAGATAAACCATGTTTTACACATTGAATCATTCCCATAATTTTATTTACATTTTATTAAATTAAATCCATTTCTTCGTAAGAATTTTGCATATCCTAATCTAGTTTTAGATACAGGAGCTTCACCTCCGTTTTCTAATACGTCAGTTACATGAGATAAGCAACTGTTATTGATAGCATCATATTTTCCTAAATCAGAGATTTTAACAGACTCTTTCTGGTATTTCATAGCGGCATCTGCATCTGCTAGATTAATTGTACTTGTTTGAACAAGTTCATAAGGATTTGATCCCAATCCATTTGTGTTATTAGTGATTTTGGTTGTACTGTGGTTTTCACTAGTTATTACTTGATGGGTGGTTAGACTTGACCCTCTTTGAGTTTGTATCTCTATTGTATAATGACCCTCAGGATGCCCATTTTTAAATTGATTAATTATAGCTTTTCCAGGATCTAACCCAAAAATATCTACCCAGCTATTACTATCATGCACATACGCATAAAAGTTTGGATTACTTCCCTCAATTCCTATCGGGTCTTGATTCAAATACATTCCTGTATCAGAATTATAGTATCTAAAACGGTTATAATAAAGATTGGTTTCTACATCTTTATACTGCCCCGCTTGGCGATAAGGCATAAAACCTCTATCCCCTTTTAAATCTTTTAGCCCTCCGTAAATATCATAATCTGTTTCCCAGACTAATTCTCCTGCTTCACTGTAAACTTGTACAGGACGACCAATGTAATCATTGACTATAGAAAACTTCTCTTCGCCAATAATCTTTGCGCTCGGAACAAAATTTCCTTCCTCATAAACCCAAGTAATTAAATTCTCAATTGGTTCGGGTTTGTCGTAAACCAAATTATCTTCGTCAACAACAATTAATTTTGGTCTTTCGTTTAATGGATATTTCCATTCATGAATATGAATATTTCCATATTTACACGAGATAAATACAGTTTATACTATACTTTTTTAAAATCACTTACTATCTTTAAAAGAACTTCTTCCAGCGTAATTTCAAAAATAAGCTATTTTTCTTTCAAAAAATAAAAAAAGTAGCCACGCCGAACGTAAGGTAGCAACGAATGGAACTAAGAGAACGACTGGAATGAGACCGCTTTATTGCTTCCAATTGGTATTTTATATTTCGTAAACATAAAAAAACCTCGCCATTAAGACGAGGTTAGATTCTTTTATTCTTTGTCGATTCTCTTTGACGGCACGGAAAGAATTTCCGCACTATCGTTGCGCATATCAGAACAATCGGGTTTCACAACTTTTCATAAGAATTCGGGTATTCATCTTCGATTATTTCTTTCCAAAATTCTACTTGCGAATTTATAAATCTTATAATACTAAGCGGAATGTCTTTGTTTTTTAATAAGTTTTCCCCACTATTAATAGAGTCAACATATTCACCTAATGAACAATCATATTGGTACAAATAACTCCTTACGAAAAAATCCCATATTTGTTTTTTTAAAAATAAATTAAATCCATCTAATTTTAATGGACTATCTTCAGAAGAATTTGGGTAAAAATCAAAAGAATATATATCTATCACCAATAAAAACTCTATTTTGTTATTTACATTGAAAAATGTTACAATATTATTAGTTATGACTTTAATTTTGAATTTAGATAAATCAAAGTAATTTTTAGTGTCTCTGTAATCAAATAGTATCTTGTCATCAAAATAATATTGTCTCTTTGACTCCGAAAAATCATTAATTTTTAATTTTTCAAAATTATTAGAATCAAAATTGATAGGAGGGATATTAACTTTTAAAAAATCTGACCCAACCTCTTCCTTGCCTGCTGTTGTTAATACTAACCCACATATATTTCCTTTTTCATCAACACTAAAAGTGTCATCTCCTTCATATTTGCCTGAATAAAAAGGAGTGTCCCATATTAGCTCAACTATTCCATTGATAATGTTTTTTTTCATACTATTCAATTTGGAAAACTCTATCTACGTAATTGCCAGAAGTTAAACTTTCGATTGGTTTTGGCATACCATCTATATCAGATTTACCAAAAGCAGTAATACCTTTACCTTTATTATCCACTACAATAACATCTCCATCTTTAAAAAACTTTAATGTATTCTGATTTTTATCGAAAAATACAGCTTGAGGATTTGAAACTACTTCGTCTATCCTAGATTGAGGCATAGAATGTTTTGATAAATGACCTCCATCTTCAAGAGGTGCTGAATAATTTTTTCTAAATTTATCTAATTGTTTCTGCCCTCTTTTTATATGCTTACTACAATCTAACCCAAACGGATCAATCCAACTATTAGAATCTTTTACATACGCATAAAAGTTTGGATTATTCCCAGCGAGTCCAATTGGATCCTGATTCAAATACATTCCAGTATCAGGATTGTAATAGCGAAATCTATTATAATAAAGCCCCGTTTCTACATCTTCATACTGCCCCGCTTGGCGATAAGGCATAAAACCTTTATCTCCTTTTAAATCTTTTAGCCCTCCATAAATATCATAATCTGTTTCCCAGACTAATTCTCCTGCTTCACTGTAAACTTGTACAGGACGACCAATGTAATCATTGACTATAGAAAATTTCTCTTCGCCAATAATCTTTGCGCTCGGTACGAAATTACCTTCCTCATAAACCCAAGTAATTAAATTCTCAATTGGTTCGGGTTTATCGTAAACCAAATTATCTTCGTCAACAACAATTAACTTCGGTCTTTCGTTTAATGGATATTTCCATTCATGCAACAGCACGTTTCCATCCCAAAAATAACGATTTATTTCTTGGTTTGCAATTTTAGCGGTTCTTCTTCCAAGTGAATCATATTCAAAGCGTATTACTTTTCCATCGGGGTTTTGTACACTTTCGAGCATTCCGTTAGCAAGCCAGCTGTAGCCAGTATCGCCTTGTTGCCACTGCTCGTGCTCGTGTTGCAATCTTGTTTCTTCTGTTTTGTTGCCCGCTAATCTGTCCATCCAGTTGGTGGGTTCAGGAAATTTCAGCTTTTCAAGAATATTTCTAGGGCTTTTGTGTATTAAATTCCCTTCGTCATCATATTTATAATAATATTTCTCGTCTTTAAGCAGTTTGCCACCTTTGCCATATTTTCGGTCGCTACGGTCATGTGTTTTATAGAGATTCCCTACAGCATCAGGGGTTTTATATAATTCTCCTTTTCCATCATAATCCGCTTTAGCTAGGTTACCAAAATCATCATAATCAAAAAAGGTCATTCCTCCTGTAAGTTGGTTTACCACACTACGAAGTTGCTGATTGGTATCCCAGTTGTAGTAACGCGAACCTGTGCGTTTGCCATTAGCAAATACTTCTTGCTCTTTTTGTTTGCCGCTGCTGTTGTAACTCGTTTTTATCTGTAGTCCACCTGTGGCATAGCGTTCTATTTCTCGCCCTAATTCGTCTCGTTTTAAGGTCGTTTCCCAAGCCTGATGTTGTTCTTTAAGTTCCGTGCTTTGCGCTTCTATACGTTCTAGTTGTCCTTTTTGGTTGTAATGTGTGTTAATATCAGCTCCTAAACTGGTACTGATATTGGTACGTTGACCTAAGGCATTGTATGTGGCTGTTAATGTTATTGCGTTTTCAACAACGTCTAACTGTTGTTTCTGTGTTTCCTGTATGATTCTTCCATTTGCATCGCGCTCAAAATAGATGCTTACATTTTGGTTGGTAGCTTCTACCAACAGTCCGTTTTTGTTATAAGTATATATTTCCCAAGTTCCATCGTGGTAGTTGGCTCTAGTGATGCGCCCAAGTGCATCTTGCTCGTATTCTGTATATTTCCCGTTTGGTCTTTCTATTCGGGTTACTTCACCAACTAGGTTGCGGTTGTATTTTTTTACTATTCCATCAAATGCAGTTTCTTTTATAACATGCCCTGCTTTATTTCGGGTAAAGGTGTAGTTTTCGTAGTCTTCGTTTTGGATGCTTTTTAACTGTTCCATTTTATCGTAAGTAAAACGTACTTTTACGCCGTTTTGCTCTCTTGTAGCTAAACTCCCCATTGGGGTATAGCTAAACTTGATATTGTTTTTTCTGTCTTTTAGAGCAATTACTTCATCGTAATTATTATAGGTAAACTCAATTACGTTACTGTCTTTCTCTACAATTTGCTGTACTCTGTCTAGCGCATCATACGTAAAATAGTCCGCCATTTGCATTGGGGTGTAAATCGCTCGTACACGCCCTCGGTAGTTGTATTCCCAAGTTTTTAACTTTTGGTCGTTTTCTCGCCACTCTATAAGGTTGTGTTGCTCATCGTAAACCAATTGCAACTTATTATTGTTTTTGGCAACGCTTGCCAGTAGTCCGTCATCATTATAAGTAAAATGGGTACTGGTTTTATCGGGTGCGATTATGGTTTTAAGTTGATGTGCTTTTTCTTTGTTGTAGATATAGATTGTTTTTTGCCCCTCAGGGTCTATGGCTATCGTTGGACGATTTTCGTCGTCAAACAACATCATTTCTTTTGTACCATCGGCATAAGTTGTACTTATTTTATTGCCCATATCGTCGTAATTGAATCCCGTAATGCGGTCTTCTTGGTCGATTTCTCGGTACAATTCCATAAACTCCGTATAGGTATAATATACGCTATTGCCTAATGGGTCTTTTACTTTTGTAACAAGTTGGCTTGGTTCGTAATAATATGTTGTTACTGCTCCGTTGGCATCGGTTACAAGGTTATAACTCTCTTCATCTTCTTTATGGTATTCTATCCAACCTTCTTGCCACCCATCATCGCCCCAAGTGTGAGTACACTTATTTTCGGTGTTGTACTCCCAGTAAAAAGTTTGTCCGTTACGGTCGGTCTTTTTTACCATCAAGTGGTTTTCGAACTCAATAACTGTTGGTTTTTGTAAAGCATCACGAATCACCACCATATTGTAGTGTTCGTCATACTCATAGGTCACTAAAAGTTCGCTTTGCTCGGGTGTAACCAGTTCTAATTTTTGGATAAATCCATCTTTAGTGCTTACTTGTATTTCTCTGCCTGAAGCATCAATGATTTTGTTTAAGCGATTTCCTGTAAACTCAAAAATGATACAAAGCCCGTCGTGATTGGTAATTTGGGTAAGTTGGTATTTTTTACCATCAAATAAGGTAAAATCATAAAAAAGTTTACTGGCATGGTCGTAAGCTTGATAGCCGTCTTGAGTTCTTTTTAAGGTTATTTTTTCTTCACGCAGGTAAAACTCTTCGTCGGGCATTAGAGCAGGAAAACCAACTAGTCTTCCGTCGTCCATACGCAGTCCTAAGGCTTCTTCTTCGGGATATAATTCTACTGCTCGGTCATATATACTGTGTACACCATGCCCGAGCCAGCCTATGTACTCAGAGTCAGAGTACCAAGTGCGTTCCCAGTTCAGGGATATTGGACTGGCTATATCAAAATCACTGCCTTCGTATATTACTGCTCCATTAACAAGGTTTATAGGTTCAAATCCAAATCTGCAAAGCACCTTTTTAAGTCCTTTTGGACTTTTTCCACTAAGATTAAACTTTTTGACAAGACCTCTAGCTTTTTTCAATAGCGTACTAAATCCGATACTGGATGCTAAACCTGTTATCATCCCGCCCCAATCTGGCGGATATGGACCACCTATCATAACTGGTTTTCCTGTAGGAATTGGCAGTGAAAACGAAGTTGGCGCAAATAGTGTTGGCGCAAAGGGTAACATTTTTTTACCTACTTTGGTTTTACCTACAGCCATTGATAGCGGGATTCCGATATCATTACAAGTCATCAACATATGTCCTTTGGGGCTCATTCGAGTACCATCGGAATAAACGGTTTCTGATGCAAAAAAGTTCATGCTTTCATGCCCGATAATTAGTGCCATTACCCAAGGTGAAAAAAGTGGAATGTGTTGTAAGGGAATTATAATCCCACTGGTGTCTGAGTTTCCACGTTTCTTGCCATTTACATGTACATTGGTTCCTAAAAAAGGAACATAATCAAATGGGTCAATAACAATCCCAATATAAGGATGAAAGGGATTAAATGGAGGTAAGGTGGTAAAGTGGATGTCGATACCAACGACAACAGTAAAATGGTTATCGGTTAATAACATAGTTAATAGGTTTGGTTAATTGAGATTCTTCTCATATTTCTTTTTTAGTGTTCGTAAAAATGATTGTTATTTTGTTTTAACAATCTCATTTAAAACTAGTTATATACCTATTAAAGAAAAACAAGAAGAAAGTCATTGTACCAAATATATTACAAAATGTTTGACTAAGCATGTGTTTTTGTAAGTTTTTTGTTAAAATAAAAAACAACAAATTTTAATGTGACTAAAAAAAGATGTGAAAAACGTGACCAATTTGCATCCTGATTTTATATCAAAAAAGGAATCCAAATCTAAAATAAAGCACCACTATTGCTGTGATTAGACCCGAGTAGACAAGAACATAAAAAGCATTCTTAGGATGACTCTAAGAATGCTTTTTTGCTAGTATATATTACTTAAAAATTTACTTTGACTGAAAATCGATTTTGAGGTTGTATTTTAAATAATAAATAAGAATTTATCCCAAATCAATTGTTCAAAAGCATGAAATCATTTCTCATTTGTAATCTTAAAACAAAAAAGAGATTTCAAATTTGAAATCTCTTTTTTTGTAATATATTATATTTTATTAAAGGACATTTATTTGCCTTTTAATAGTTTCTCCAAATATTCGTTTTTGTCTTTTTCAGTCTGCAATAAACGTTCATAGAGTTTTTTGTTTTCTTCTACAGCTTCCATCAATTTATCTAATGGATTGAATGTGCAATGATTTGATTGTATAGCCCCATTACTGTGGCTAAAGTCGTTATCGTAAATAGTATTGAAATAATTAATCACGTTTTCTTCTGTAAAATTTTTAATTGCTTCAACAGAAACTCCAAGTGCTTTTGCAACTTCAATAAGTTTTTCTTCATCAACATTTTCGCTTGCTTCAATATTAGAAACAGATTGTTGAGTTAAGCCAATTGCAAAAGCCAACGCTTCTTGTTTCATGCCTTTAAGTTCTCTAATTCGGCTAATATTTCTGCCAATATGTTTTAGTTTTATTGCTGTGCTCATATATCAAAGGTATTTAAAATTCTTAAAGGAAAATATATTTTAGTAAAAAACCTCAATTTTGTAAGATACGGTTTTCATAATCTGAATTGATATAATTTAACCTGTTGGGTACAATGCGCAAAATTTCATTTAACACATAGAAAGATAGATTTTATTTGTAAAAAAAAGAAAGCAAAAAGAAATACATTTCTTTCACAAAGCTAGCTATGTGTATTTAAAACAAGTGAAACGCCTTCTTTGAGAGTGAAAAACCTATGTTTCTATGTGTTAAAAATAATCACATTCAATGAATTATAATTTAATCTCAAACAAGCTAAAAGAACCTTCTTTGTAATGTTCTGGTAATTCGTTTGTCCATTCGATAACGCTAACGCCTTTGAAGTCAAAACCACAGCTCATATAGTATTTATTTATTCTCTCGTTTCCGCTATGAGTGTCTAGTCTTATGTACGATTTACCATTTTCTTTGGCATATATTTTCACCCATTCTATGATTTTTGTAACATAAGAACGACCTCTGAATTTTGGGTTCGTAGCAATACGATGAAGATATACTGCAGGATCTGCGCTGGCTTCTTTCCAAATAATCAAATCATTAAAAGTAAGTACAAATGTACAGGCAACTTCCCCTTCATCTTTGATTATAAAGTGACGGTCTTCGGCGATTTCTTTCTCTATTAATGCTTTTTCAAAACCTCTCCAGCTTTTATTATTGACTGTTTTTTGATACGACGTGGCTTCATTATAGATATCGAATACGGCATCAATATCTTCATTTGTAGTTTTAAAAAATTCCATTGTAGTGTTTTTATTCTGTAGATTAATCAATTCCTCAAAGATAAATTTTTCTTTCGGAAAACAGCTGAAATTTGGTCGTCAAGCCCCACTTTTTTATTTCAACAGAAGATTTATGTTGTTGTGGGGGGCAACTCTTTTATGGCTGTAAAAGATTAGTTTTAACTAGTTGGTTGCAATTTGTAAAAATGATATTTAACACATAAAGACATAGTTTCCATACATATCGGGATAGATTCACAGAATTGATAGTCAAAGGTGATTCAAGAAAAATATATTTTTTTCGCATAGCCTTATGTGATTTATTTTTAAGTGAAACGTCTTTTCTAGGCTTTGTTAAACTATGTGTCTATGTGTTGAAATAATTACACCAAATGGGTTAGTTTTGTTTTTTTTCATCCGTATTTAACCAAACTACATTTTGTTCCGATTTATGTTCTTGCCCAATAATATCACGGTATAATTCTGGTCTTCTAGCTTTTATGTAACGATTTCCTCCTGCCTGAATGCATTTTTCGGGGGTTAGTATTGCTGTTGCAAATGAGTCATCAAAAGAACGGCATTCGGCAATTACATCTCCAAAAGGATCGATAATCATAGAGCAGCCATTTTTTAACTGGTCATCGTCCATACCAATTGGGTTGGAGAAAACAGCATAAATAGCATTGTCATATGCTCTTGCTGGCAGCCATTTCATTAACCAATCGCGTCCTTTCATTCCGTCAAATTCCAATCGTAACGAAGTTGGGTCGGCTTCACGATTCTGCCAAAGCTGAGGTGCAACGAAACCTGCGCCAGGTCGGGTAGAAGGGGTACACATGGTTACGTGAGGCATAAAAATAATGTCAGCACCCAAAAGTGTAGTCGCACGTACGTTTTCGATAATGTTGTTGTCGTAGCAAATTAAGATTCCGCATTTCCAACCTTTGATTTCAAAAATGCAATAACGATCTCCGGGTGTTAGATAAGGATTTATAAACGGATGTAGTTTTCGGTATTTGGCAACCAAACCATTTTTATCTACGCAAACGTAGGCTTTGAATAAATTATCATTGTCATCTTTTTCAAAAAGTCCTGCCAATATAACTATGTTGTTCTTTTTGGCTATTTCGGTAAGTTTTAAGACGCTTTCTCCATTCGGAATAACTTCTGCCAAGTTTAGCATTTGTTCTTTTGATAAATGCCTTGCAAATGTATATCCGGTTATAGAGCATTCGTGAAACGCAATTACATCGCAACCTTCACCAGATGCTTTTTGAGAAAGTTTCTCGATTACAGATAAATTGTAGTTTTTATCGCCGCTTTTATTCTCGAATTGAGCTGTGGCTATTTTTAGATTTTTCATATGGTACGCTATTAATTTTAGACAAAAATAGCGTTGTCAATAATTTACAAATTGTATAAAACCGACATTTTAATCTGTGAAATCTGTGGAAAAAAAATTAACCGCAAAGGGCGCAAAGGTTTACGCAAAGTGGTCTATGGATTTTTAGCAGGAACAGTTTCTATAAAGTTATTGGTTAGTTTTCCTGCATTATACAAATATTCTTTGGGAGTCATTCCGGTATGTTTTTTAAATTCTCGTATAAGATGAGATTGATCTGAGAATCCTGCGTCATAAGAAATCGTGGTGAGATTGGTATCTTCTGATTTGTTCTTGAGTAGTTTTAAAAAGCCATGAATCTTTACAATATTGCCGAATTTCTTTGGATTCAATCCAACGCATTCTGTGAATTTTCTTTCGATATGCCTTTCGGTATAACCCGTATAATCAACTAATTGTTTGAGCGAAAACTGTCCTTTGGTTTTGATAATAAAATCCAATGAAGCAGCAGCTATCAATTGGTTTGATATAGGTTTTTTCGCTTCAAGCGTTTTAAAAAAATGATTTAAAAGATTCAATCTTTCCTGAATAGTCGATTGCTCGGATAATTTTTCCTGAAGTTCAATTCCTTCTAAACCAAATATATCATCGATAGTGATTATCGTATCACGCAGCTCACTACTGGTGATTCCTAGTAATTGATTGATTCCGTTAGGTTGGAAAACCACAATAACAATCGACATTTCGCTGCCCGAATAAATGTCTTTAAAACCATTTAGTTGTCCGTACAAAAATGAACTTGGCAAGTAATTTTGTGCTTCATAATTGCTAAAACCAGAAATGAGTTTACTTTTTAAAGAGAACACAACGCCAGTATTACCATCAGAAAACAAACGGAGTTTCTGAGTATCATTACCTTTATTTTCTAAAAAAAGATAATGTTTGATATATGGCGATAATTCCTTTGGAGGTAAAACTTGCATGGTTTTGTAATTATATTAACTCGTTGGGTGCAATTACTTCGTCTGTTCGATTAGCTCGGGTCGTAAAAATAGTATTTAACACATAGAGACATAGTTTTGATAGCCATCGGAGTGGAATTGATAATCAAAGATGATTCAAGAAAAATCTTTTTGAGGATCAATAATTACTAGTAATTCTTCGGATGTTAACTTCATAACATTGTTTTTTAATCTATTTCTTTTGGTCTTGAGTTGTTATGAACTGACATTTTACAAAATTAAGTATATTTTTTGGATTATGGTTTTTGCCTTTTTTCTACTTTAAAAACAGAAGATGTAGCCTTTACATAGTAATCACTACGCTTTTTTTAAGTTAAATTCAGTTGCTAAAATACCATCAAGTTGTTCAGGCTCGAAAGTATAACTTTGAGCTTTTCCGTTTTCAATAGATTTAAATGAGTTTTTAAAAAGTATCTTTTTTCCCAATGGATTTTGTAAAACCACAACAAGATTTTGCGTAAAAAAAGAATCTGGATGTGTTGAGTTATAATGATTGGCAGGTTTAAAATCAATCCATTCTTGATGTGATAAATCAAATGAATATAAATCTTTCCATTCGTTATGCAATAAAGTTTGCAATATGAAACTTCCGTTTTCTGACTTTACCAAAGCAAAAGTTTCAGTGCCTTGTTGCACAGCGGTAGTATCATTTAGTTTTAATGGTTCTCTTATCCCGTTGCCACCAAAGCCTAAATCGACCAAATATTCTTCTGATTCAACGGTTACAATAATTGCTATGTGCGTTTTAGGATTTTCAACTGGGGTTACCAATGGGCGAGCAGCAACAAAACGATACGGGATATCCATTTTTTGAAGCACTAGAGCAAATAAACCGTTAACTTCATAACAATATCCGCCGCGTTTACGGGTTATGAGTTTATCGACAATATCGTTTCCTGCTAATAAAATTGTTTTCCCAGCCTGAACATCTAAGTCTTCGAAAGGAATGGAAAACAGCTGACATTGCATTAATTTACCAATGCTTTTGATATTTGATTTAATATCGCCAACAAAATGAATTCTGTCCAAATAATCTTGTAAAACAAAATTGTCTGAATCTATCTGATTTGGATTTGTATGTTTTGTCATTTTATTTGAGTTTAAATTTACTATTGTAACCAAAAAACTGTACCATTTAAGTGATATAAGATCATTTAAGTTTTACTCTGATTAGTCCTGCTTATATTTACTTACATTTTTATATGGTTAAGATGATTTTTTTGAATTGTTGTATTTTGTGTTCTGTTTAAAGAATTATTGATAATGCACATTATATTCAGAGAGAATATCAATTGGAAATTCGATTATGATTTCAAACGGTTGCTCTTATGGAATGCTTATCTTCAGTTTATATAAATTCATTCTAGTACTATTTTACTCCATGAATGCTGCTGGATATTTTACTTTTCCGCTTACACCATCTAATCCATTTTCGGTTAACGAAATTACCATACAGTTTTCTGTAGGAACATCAAACGGCATTTCGATATTGTATTTGCTAGTAAGTTCGTACCCAAATCTAGGATAATAGTTTTCATGACCCAAAAGAATTATCGATTTGTAACCTAGTTTTTTTGCGATAGCATGACTTTCTAGAATCAGTTTTGCACCAATTCCCTTTCCCTGAAATTCTGGTTTTACCGAAACAGGAGCTAAAGCAAGTGAATCAAATACTTGGTCTTTGTTTTCGATTTGTAATTTGGTCAACAAAATATGCCCTACTATTTCATTGTCGACTTCGGCAACAAGGGATAATTCAGGAATAAATGCATTCGATTTTCTTAGTTTTTCAACTAGAAATTGTTCTTTATGATCGCTGTATTCTTCATTTTTAAATGCTTCTTCGATGATTTCGAAAACTTTTGGGTAATCATCTTTATTTTCTTGTCGTATAGTAATTTTCATGATCTGATTAATTTCAATAGGTTTTAAAACTTAAGTTAAAGTTCTATTTTCTTCCTTCATTAACAAGAAGCTTTAACGAATTGATATAATCAGTATCAAACTCTATTACTCTTATTTTGTTTGGATTAAAACTTAGCTCGCCTCCAAATTTCCCTCGTGTTTCCAGAAAATCGATAACCAATTCTTCTTCATCCAGTTTTATCAACTTACCGAGATAAACAGCTTTCTCCGATTTTTTTGCAATCTGGAAAATTTCATATTTGTTTGTTATAAAGGTAAGTATAGAAGATAAATCTCTTAACGGAATTATTTCGTCTGAGTTGGTTTTCAATCCTTTCAGTCTGATTACACTTTCTGTAAATGCATTATCGCTATCTCGTGTTATTGACTTTATGTTTTTGTTTTTTAAAATTACGTAACCATCAATTATAAAGTCAACGGGATTATTTTTGATTAAAATCCAATCGTCGGTATAATCAATAAGAAATCCAGTAAAGATTTCTTTTCTGTCTTCAAATTCGATTGATATTAATTGTCTTAGATAATTGTCCATTATGTTGCTTGTTACTTATTGTTTTAAATGTTTCGGTTCTTGAATTTCCCCATTTCCAAAAGACCAATTTTCGCTACCATTATTCTCCAATAGAATTATGATAATGTCATTTTTTAGGATTTCGGTTGTACTTGAAATTCTAGTTGCAATCTGAGCATATAGTTTTGTTTTTTGCTCTTTTGTTCTTCCTTGTCCAGCTGTTATCTGAACGTAAATAATGTTTTCCGAATGGGTAATGCCAAGGTAGCTTTTTGGGAACTTAATTTGTGTAGTTTCTAATTCTTCTATTACATGAAAATAATCATCTTCTGGAATGTTGAATTCCTGAATTAAAGATTCGTGTATCGAAATCGAAATGTTTTCTTTGGTTTCTTGCGATAATTTTTTCGGCAAACTTATTCTAACAAATGGCATAACTAATTTTTAGCGTTACTATTTTCCTTTCTTTATTATTTTGATTACTCCAGTTTTGTAAAGACCAATTGCTTTTTCAATAATTCCTTTGATGGTATCAATTGGTAAATCTTTGTCTGGGTCAAATAGCATTGTTTTCATCCGCGAGCGTTTTTCGGATAGTAACTCAGGATTATCAAAGTGTTTTCCCTCGACGATGCCAAGGTAGGGTTTGTTATTTGTTTTATGAACCCACAAATAGCAAAACATCTTTCCTTTATAACAGAAGAAAGGCATGCCATATTTTAATGTATGAGTAATTTCTGAGTCTTGTGAAAGAATAATATCTCGTAATGCAAGTAAGCAACCTTTGTTTGGTTCTTCTTTTTTTAGATAAAAATTATCAAGCTCTAAACTCATTTTTTCATTTATTAATAATGTAAATACTCTATCTAACTCTTTGCGAAAGGAACGCGGATGATACGGTCCCGATAGCTATCGGGATACAAAAGTAAAAACGCGGATTAAACGCGAATCTGTTTAATCCGCGTTCCTCTATAGACAATTTAAGGTCAGCTTCATCATTATATCTGTTTGCGGGTCATTTCCTAATTTAAAAATGTGTTTGTCGAATTCTACAAAGCCATTTTTCTTGTAAAAAGCCAATGCTCTATGGTTTTGTTCCCAAACGCCAAGCCATAAATAGCCAGCATTTTTTTCTTTGGCAATTTGCAACGCTTTGTCATACAAAAGTTGTCCAACCTTTTTGCCTAAGAATTCTTGCGAAACGTAAATACGTTCAATTTCTAAGGCATTATTATCTTTTAATTCTGTTTGTGCGTCTCCTGAATTTGTTTTTAAGTATCCAATAACGGCATCATTTAATACTGCAAAAAAGAATTCAGAATCTGGATTTTCAATTTCTTTTTTAAGTTTATCAAAGGCAAAGCTAGTAGACAAATAATTGTTCATGTTTTCCTCCGTATTAGGCTTCGAAAAAGTTTCTAGGAACGTCTGTCTTCCTATGTTTTGCAGTTTTTCAATATCTGTTATCGTGACTTTTGTAATTTGTATCGTTTCCATGAATGACTAATTATTCTGTTTTTATTGTAAAGACTATTAGTGAATTAAGTTTTTGTCATTTTACAAATCTCATTCTACTATTTTCATTTGACGCTTTACAACTTTTAATACCAATGATTATCTGATAAATCAGGTTCAGCATAATTTATAATCTTGTTTTCTTCTAACTCGATTAATTTTTGTCGGATCGGTTCGTATTTTAAAGCTGCTGGAATTTGTATTACAAAATAGTCCTTATTGAATTTTTCAGACTCACAGCCGAGTTCATTAAATACTTCACGTAAATCGTTTATTTGAATGTTTTTATCTAATACAATAACCTGAATTGTAGAATTTCCTGAATGCTCAATCGTTTGTTTATAGACTAATTTTTGTTCCGTTTCGTCGAATTCTGCAAAAACAACATCTTCACAAGAAACGGGTGCATAAAACGGAATATTATCCAATTTGTACAGCCCATTTTCAGCATTAATTGTTGTTGCCCATAATGTTTCTACAGCCGATTCGTTAAGAATTTTACTAAAAAATCTAAAAAGTATTTTGACATATTTGTCTTGTTCTTCTGCCATTTTATTTAAATGCTATCGTTTTATTATAATTTATCACCCCATTCGCTTGGGTCAAAAGGTTCGAATTCTCTTTCGGAAAATGCTTCAGTTAAAATTCCAGAATTGCATAACCAATTTATAGTTTCTTCGAGTGTTTTACCTGCTTTGTATATCATTTCGCTATTTCTTGGTAAAATGTAATACTCGTTTTTATAGAGAATAATCTCGTCACCGTCAAAAGTATCTCCAATTCTTACTGAGTCTAAAACTTGCTCTTTTGTTAAAACAGCTGCTCCTTCATCCCAAAACCAATATTCGTTTATTCTTTTTTTCCATTCATCAACAGTGAGTACTATTGTTTCCGGAAGATAGATTCTTACGTACGTTCCACCCAGAATTCCGCTTCCGTACGTTACAACATATTCTTTATAATTGTTGTCAAAAGTGATGTTTAAAGTTTGTTCGCAAGCCTGAATGTCTTCATCATCAGCAAGAAACAAGTCGGTTCTGTGGGTGTTGTAATTCGGGATTACTTTATAGTTATCGAAGTTCATGCGTTTTGTATTTATAGTAGCTAAGATATGGCTTTTTTTATTGTTGAGAATACTCTTTTTCTGCAGAAAAGCCGTAATCACAATTTTGTGATTACGGCTTTATATTAAAAAAAGAGATTCATTTATTCGACAATAAATCTTTTGGGGTAATTATCAATACTTTCGATTTCAAAGTATTCATCAAAATCTTTCTGCTCGGTAATTTCATAATAATGGGTAAGCCTTGATATAAAAGTTTCTAAATTTAGTGATATAACATTTCTGTCGTTATCACCATGCCAGAACTCAATTAGTTGTCCTTTGTTTTCTGTGAAAGTCCCATGACAATCATAACAAATATAATCTCCACCACCATTATGGAAAATAGGCAGCCATTTTTCATTCCACCAATTTTCAATTTCAAAATCAGTTCCAATCATCGAAGTATTTTCGGCTGCAATTTGAAGTGTTTCTTCTAGAGGTATAAACATCGAATTATTCACAAATGATTCAAATGAATTATGGTTTTGTCCATTCTTCCATTTGTAAAGCAGTTTTAGATCAGTTGGGATTTTAATTTTATATTTTTCTTCTAATGCATTTATTTCTAAATCATTCAAAGGCTCTTTTAACACTTGGTAATAATCAGTTCTTGTTCTTGCTATCTGAGAATCTAATTTCCGAATTGTTTCTATTATACTTTCGTTATTTGAATTATGCATTTAAATATGTCTTAGTTGAAATTATAAATGTAGTTTTTAATTATAAAACCGGAGTTATTATAACGAACAAAAACCGCAATCACAATTTTGCGATTACGGCTTTTATCTAATATAATTGTGTGTATTATACCAATTTTGCAGCTACAAGATATTCTGCAATCTGAATTGTATTTGTTGCAGCACCTTTTCTTAGGTTATCGGCAACAATCCACATATTTAAAGTGTTTGGTTGGCTTTCGTCACGACGAATACGACCTACAAAAACATCATTTTTTCCTTCTGCATAAAGAGGCATTGGGTAGGTAAATGTGTCAAGGTTATCCTGAACAACAATACCGTCAGTATGATGTAAAATCTCACGTACTTCATTTACATCAAAATCATTTGTAAACTCAACATTTACTGCTTCGCTATGTCCACCAACAACAGGAACACGAACTGCAGTTGCAGTTACAGCAATAGTATTGTCACCAAGAATTTTTTGAGTTTCGCGAACTAGTTTCATTTCTTCTTTGGTATATCCATTTTCTTCAAAGCTATCGCAATGAGGAATAGCATTTCTGTGAATAGGATATTTATAAACCATTTCACCTTTTATACCAGCATATTCATTTTCAAGTTGCTTTACAGCTTTTACACCAGTTCCAGTGATAGATTGGTACGTAGAAACAACAATTCTTTTGATATCGTATTTTTTGTGCAAAGGAGCCAATGTCAAAACCATTTGTATAGTCGAACAGTTTGGGTTTGCTATAATCTTGTCTTCTTTTGTTAAAGTTGAAGCATTGATTTCAGGAACGATTAATTTTTTTGTAGGATCCATTCTCCAAGCCGATGAGTTATCGATAACAGTTGTTCCTGCAGCTGCAAATTTTGGAGCCCATTCTAATGAAGTTTCTCCACCAGCTGAGAAAATAGCAATATCAGCTTTCAGATCAACTGCCGTTTGTAATCCAACTACCGTATAATTCGTTCCTTTATATTCGATTTGTTTACCAACTGATTTCTCAGATGCAACCAAAATTAATTCTGTAACAGGGAAATTTCTTTCTGCCAATACTTTTAGCATTACTTCGCCAACCATACCGGTAGCGCCTACAATCGCTATTCTCATTTTTATATTTTTTATTGTGAATGTTTGTTATTTGAAGTGCAAAAATAGGTATAATGAAGTTGAAAACAAGCGGGTTCACAAAAAATAACAAAAAGTTATATTTGTAACAAAAAAGAAAAACCGTTCAGATTATGAACGGTTTAGTTAGACAATAGTGTAGCGGATTATTTTTTTAATAAATCTCTAATTTGAGTCAATAATTCTTCTTGCGTAGGTGCTGCTGGAGCAGGTGGAGCAACATCTTTTTTCTTGGCATGATTAATCCCTTTGATTATCATAAATAGTACAAAAGCAACAATTAAAAAGTTAATTACTGCCGAAATAAATAAACCATACTTTACGCCTCCAAAAGCAGTTAACTGTTCAATTGAAGATAAATGCGCGGCATCCAATGCAGGTTTTAATAGCAATGGTGTAATAACATCTTCGATAAACGAGCTCACAATTTTACCAAAAGCAGCTCCAATTATGACACCGACAGCTAAATCTACCACGTTGCCCTTCATTGCAAATTCCTTAAATTCAGATAACATTCCCATAATTGATATTGTTTAGTTTAAAATTTTTTCTCACTCGAAAATAAGTAATATTTTGCATATTTTAATTAATTATGAACTAAAATATTACTGACGGAAAAATACGCGTTTCACACGTTGCGAAATACTGGTAAGAATTTCATACGGAATCGTGCGTAATTCTTGTGCCATTTCGATTACAGTTGGGCTTTCGCCAAAGATGACTACATCATCACCTTCTTTGCAATCAATAGCAGTTACATCAACCATGAGCATATCCATACAAATGTTTCCAATAATCCGTGCTTTTTGCCCTTTTATAGTTACAAAGCCCACTCCGTTACCCCAAAGTCTGGCAATTCCGTCGGCATAACCAATCGGAATTGTAGCGATTCGGGTTTCTTTTTCGGCCATAAACCGACGCCCATATCCCACGCTGTCATCGGCAGGAATAGTTCTTACTTGCGAAATAATCGATTTTAATGTGCTTACATTTTCCAAATATTTTTGTTCTGCTGGATCATTAGAAACTCCGTATAAACCAATTCCTAAACGCACCATATTGTATTGTGCCTGAGGGAAATTGCTAATTCCAGAAGTATTCAGAATATGGCGAATTGGATTAATGTCTAATGCCGCCAATAATTTAGAAGATAGTTTTTCGAATAAATCAATTTGAGAAAGGACAAAGTCAAAATGTTTCTCCTCATCACTTGTTGCCAAATGCGATAAAATACTTTTTACCTCAACGTTTGTATTCCCTTTTAGAGTAGCAATTAACTCATCGAGCGTATTGGCTTCAAAGCCCAATCGATGCATTCCTGTATCTAATTTTATATGAATGGGAAAATGATGTAGTTTCTTTTCTTTAGCAATTTTCAAAAAGGCATTGAGTCCTTTTAAACTATAAATTTCGGGTTCTAATTGATGCTGAATAATAGCCGAAAAAGTAGTAGTTTCAGGATTAAGTACCATAATCGGTAGTTTGATGCCACCATTTTTAAGTGAAATTCCTTCATCGGCAAAAGCCACACCCAAATAATCTACTTTGTGATGTTCTAGTAATTTTGCGATTTCAAGACCACCGTTTCCATAACTATAGGCTTTTACCATCACCATCATTTTGGTGCCTGGATTTATTTTTGATTTAAAAAAATTAAGATTATGACCAATAGCGTTGAGGTTAATCTCTAGAATTGTTTCGTGTGTTTTCTCCTCAAGCAATGCTACAATTTCTTCAAACTGAAACGAACGTGCTCCTTTTACAAGAATGGTTTCATTTTCAAAATCCAACGATTCATAATGCGTAATGAATGTTGCTGTATCGGGAAATGTTATGCAATTAGTAAATTTATCTTTAAAAGACGAAATGGTCGAACCAATCCCAATAACACGAGTTATTTTATTGGACTCGATAAGTTGAGCCACTTTCGAATATAATTCGTCATTTGTAAAACCGCTCTGAAGAATATCGGATAAAATCACGGTTTTCTTTTTGAATTTATGCTGGCTTTCCAGAAAATCTAATGCGATTTTTAGCGATTGAAAATCGGAACTATAACTATCATCGATTATACTGCAATTGTTAATTCCGTTTTTTACTTCCAAGCGCATTTCTACAGGATACAATAAATGCATTCGGTTTTCGATTGTAGCCGAATCGTATTTTAAGCACAACAAAACCATTAGGCACGAAATAGCATTTTCTATCGAAGCATCATCTTGAAACGGAATAGTAAATTCATTTATTTCATCGATATATTCATATCGAATTAATGTGTTTCCGTTATGAGTTTGTTTTGTAGTAACTAAAACATCGGCATTTTTATCAGTAAAACTCCAAGAAAATAATTTTCTGGATTCCAGCAGATATTCGGCTGCAAATTGTGTCAAACAAGAATGAACAACCTCTGTTTTTTGGTAAATAATTGTGGGAGTTTCTTTGAATAAAAGTAGTTTTTCATCTATCTTTTGTACAAGATTTAAAAAGCCTTCGTCGTGTGCCGAACCAATATTGGTAAGAAGTCCGATAGTAGGTTTGATGATTTTTTCTAGTTTATCCATTTCAGAAACCGTCGAAATTCCTGCTTCAAAAATACCTAGATTGTGTTTCTCATTTATAGCAATCACCGATAAAGGAACGCCAACCTGTGAGTTGTAACTTTTTGGACTTCTTATAATGTTATGGTCAGGACTCAACAAGAAATTGAGCCATTCCTTTACTATCGTTTTGCCGTTACTTCCGGTCAATCCGATAATAGGAAAATCAAAAAGACTTCGATAGTAAGCAGCCACTGCCTGTAAAGCTGTTAGTGAATTTTCGACAACTATATAATTAGCTCTTTGTGTATAATTTTCAGGAATATGTGTTACCACAAAATTATGAACGCCTTTTTCGATTAAGTCAGGAATGTAGTCATGCGCATTATTGTTTGGTCCGCTTAAAGCGAAAAATAAAGTTTTAGGTCCGTTTTGTAAAGAACGGCTATCAATAGAAATATGGTCGATATTGATATCGGAATTACCTCCAAACCATTTAGCATGAAGTGTTTGAATTATGTTTTTAAGATTTATAGGCATTGTTTTGTGAAATGTTTTGTGTTGAAATGTAAAACGCAAATTGATGATAAATATGATTTAGAAATCATGATATAATTTGAAACATTAAAGGTAGAAAAAGAGTTTTTAATATTTTCTTAAAAATGCAATTATTCAAATTGTAAAGTTTGTCTATAATGGAACGCGGATGACACAGTTTCGCTAAGGCGAAAACGCTGATAAAAGCGGATTTTTTCTTTTGTCATTTTCTGAAATTAGTTTTTATCAGCATCTTTATTTTAGTAAATCTGCTTCATCTGCGTTCCCTTTTTTAGTTGCTGTTAAAATTTTGAGCATTTTATAGAAAGTCATATATTTTTTTATATTTGTTCAAGACAATAAAATCAAGCAGTTGAAAAAGATTCTTCCAATAATTTCCTATCTATTCCATCCATTGTTTATTTCGATGTATGCGAGTATGTTTTATCTTTTTTTTAAAGAAGATGCATTTGTCAATGAGGAGAAATTCTTTATTCTTTTTCAGATATTGATTATTACGGTTTTAGTTCCAATGTTGTTTTTCTTGTTGCTTCGTTCAACAGGAAATGTCGATTCGATTATGATTCATGAAACGGCACAACGTAAGATTCCGTTGGTGCTTCATTGTTTTTTAATTATTTTATTGGTTAAGCGTAGTGTAGTGATTATGCGATATCCAGAGTTGCATTTTTTCTTTTTAGGAGCATTGTTTAGTACTATAATTGCACTTGTATTGTCTTTTTTTAAAATAAAAGCCAGTTTGCACATGATAGCCATTAGCGGATTAACGATTTTCGCAATTGGATTGAGTCGACATCTTCAAGTACCCCACATGATGTATTGGGTTGCTTTTTTTATATTAATGAATGGTTTGGTAGCTTCATCGCGCCTGGAAATGAATGCTCATACCAATAAGGAACTGATTATAGGATTACTGATTGGGATAATTCCGCAAATACTATTTTTAGTTTTTTGGTTATAGGATATAGAAGATTATACCAATATTCATTGTTCTCATATCGATACTTTCAGTAGTTGTTTTTGCCGATTTAAATAAAGGTTTTAAACCATAATAGGCATAAATATTCCAAGTATTAAATCCAGCTGACATATACACACCGTATTGGAATTTTTCGAAATCACTATTGTTTTTAATGGTTACTTTTTGTTCCGAATCTTTGTAAACAGATCGGTCAAATAAAACATAACTAAATTTTATACCGCCGTATATTCTCCAAAATTTATAACTCTCATAAGTAGAAGTACGCCATCTGAATTCAATAGGAAAATCGACTAAATATTGGGTAAATTTGTTTGAATTAACATTAGAATAATTTACTACATTATAAATAGGAGCATCGCTAGTTCCTGTTATTGCAATATTTTGAAAGTAATTTTTGTAACTAAAACCTAAACCAGCTGCAATAGCGACATTTCTATTTTTGTTAATAGGCATATCTCTTAAAAAACCAAAACTTAATCCTGCTGAAAATTTCTTTTGCGATAATCCTTCTGGTGCATTGTTCAATGCATTATAGGTAATCGCAAAATAAAACTGATCTTCTCGATATAGAGAGTCAATTTTTACTTTTGGAGCTTCAGTAGCAGGAGCCATTTCTTCCTGAGAAAAAACATTCAGAAACGAAACTAAAAATAAACAACTAAAAAATAATCGCATTTTGGATTTTGGTTTTAATGATTGTTCCAAGAGTATAAGTGATTTTTGCATTTTGATATAAACCATACAAATATAAGATTTTGAGTGTTTCGGTTGCGATTTGATTTTGATTATTCTGTTTTATGTCATGATTTGTTCAAATTTGAATGCATATTTTAAATTTTTATGAGCTTTTTGATTAATTTTTTTGGGTAGGCTATAAAGGAAAAGCTTTGCTCCTTTGCAACTTAGTGCCTCAGAACCTTTTTTCTATAGTATTCATTTCGCTTACATGTTTTTTATACCTTTGTAGCGAATGAAAAGAAAACAGCTCATATTAAGTATTTCTTTGACGATGACGGTATTGTTCTCAATGCTGTTCCAGTCATTCCATAGTTATGAGCATATTGTACAAGAGTTTTCAAAAAAACAATGTCATCACGAGTATAACGTAACAAATACCGAAATAACGCATCAGCACCATAATTTCGATTATTGCTATGTATGTCATTTTGCGATAAGCAGTTATATTACACCTGAAAAATTCACTTTTCAGTTACCAGTTTTTCATGATGAAATTCCTTATTTCTTTAGCTTTTCGGGAACAACTATTTTATTTTCCGGAAGTTTATATTCTCTTCGAGGTCCACCCATAGTTTAGATTTTTGTATCCGATATTTTCGGAATACAACGTATTTACCCCGTTTTGATTTTCATAAAATCAAACAAAACCTTCGTTTATAGATTCGAACGGTAAAAATGGTTTACTAATTCTGATAGTTATCGGAATTGTTGAGCGTATTTATACATTTTTTTGAATTTTTTTAATGAAGAAATCATCTAACTATAGTATCATTTACAATGAAAAAAATCATAATTGCCCTAATTTTAGGGTTCTCGGGCTTGATTAATGCCCAAAATACAGTTTCTGGAACCGTAACCGATTTGCAAAATCAACCAGTTCCAGGAGTTTCAGTTTATGTTTCAGAATTACATAAAGGAACTACAACCGACGAAAACGGAAAGTACATCTTAAATAATCTTCCAAAAGGAGGATTGCGTATTGCATTTACGTTTGTAGGGTATACAACTCAAAATAAAAACATCGAAAAATTATTAAAAGAGAACACGCTGGATATTTTGCTTTCGCAAGCAGCTTTTGAAATGGACGAGGTAATTGTGTCAACAGCTTTTAGCAAATTACAATCACAAAACGTAATGAAAGTAGAACATGAAACTATTAAAACATTACAGCAAAAAGGGACTTCAACATTAATAGAAGGATTAGCAACAATACCAGGAGTTTCTCAGATTTCTACGGGAACTTCTATTGGTAAACCAGTAATTCGAGGATTAAGCGGAAACCGTGTTTTAGTGTATTCGCAAGGAGTTCGATTAGAAAACCAACAATTTGGAGACGAACATGGTTTGGGATTAAATGATGCAGGAGTCGAAAGTGTTGAGGTTATAAAAGGACCAGCATCGTTATTATATGGTTCAGATGCTTTGGGAGGAGTGTTGTATTTTAACCCAGAAAAATTTGCCGATGCAGGAGATTTTAAGGCAAATTTCAGTCAGAAATATTTCTCTAATACACAAGGGAGTAATTCTTCAATTGGCTTAAAAACATCTACAGAAAATTGGAAATTTTTAGCGCGTGGAAGTTTTAATTCACATTCAGATTATAAAGCAGGAGATAGCGATCGTGTAACAAATACCCGTTATAACGAAACCGATTTTAAAACCGGAATAGGATATAGTAATTCTAGTTTCTCAAGTGTTTTGCGTTACAATTACAACAAACTAGATTTAGGAATTCCCGAAGAAGGATTTGGAGAACAAACAACAACTAAGAATACTGAGTTTCCAAGACAAGGCGTTTTTAATCATTTGTTGAGTTTAAATAATGTTTTTTTCTTTCAGAATTCAAAATTAGATGTCGATTTAGGATATATCACAAATGATAGAAGTGAGTTTGAAGATAGTAATGAGGCTGCATTGCACATGAAACTAAAAACATTTAATTACAATGCAAAATATCATTTGCCTAAAATGGGTAAAATCGAAACCATTGTTGGCGTTCAGGGAATGCATCAAAAGAATGCTAACTCGGGAGAAGAATATTTAATTCCAGATGCAACAACAAATGATTTTGGTGTTTTTGGAACAGCAAATTACGAGTGGAAAAGTAATGTGTTACAAGCAGGTTTGCGTTTTGATAACCGAAACGTAACTTCGATTGCACACGGAACAGAAGGAGAAGAAGGATATTTTCAGGCATTAGACAGATCCTTTGATAGTTTCAACGCATCGTTGGGGTATAAAACCAATCTTGCAGATAACTTAACAATGCGTTTAAATGTTGCTTCCGGATTTAGAGCGCCAAACTTGGCAGAGCTAACATCAAATGGGGTTCATGAAGGAACAAATCGTTACGAAGTTGGAAACGGAGCTTTAAAAACGGAGCAAAACGTACAAACCGATTTGAATTTGGAATATAAAAACAGTCATTTTGAGTTTTTTGTAAATGGGTTTTATAATCATGTAAACAACTATATCTATACTTCGCCAACAGGAGATATAATTGATAATAATGATGTTTTTGCTTATGTACAGGACAATGCTAAATTGTATGGTGGAGAGGTTGGATTGCATTTTCATCCACATCCTTTAGATTGGTTGCATTTTGAAACTAGTTTTGAAACCGTAACGGGTAAAAAGCAAAACGGAGATTACCTGCCATTAATTCCTGCAAACAACTGGAATAACACGATAAGAACAGAGTTTAACATCAAGAACTGGTTCCAAGATGGATTTGCAACTTTAAATGTAAGTTCAACTTTTAATCAGGATAATGTAAGCGGTTTTGAAACAGCTTCAAAAGGATATTCATTAGTTAATCTAGGTTTAGGAGGAAAAGTGAAATTTGGCAAAACGGCTTTTGATGTAAATATAAACGGAAATAACTTATTCGATAAAAAATACATTGCGCACTTATCTCGATTAAAAACAGATGGAATTCCTAATATAGGACGCAACATAGTTTTAGGAGTTAACTTCAATTTGTAAGATAATAAATCGTAAATAAGACCACTAAAAACGCTAACGATATAGTTAGCGTTTTTATATTAAATTAGATTGAAAAAATAACTATTTTTGCTACAAACCGAAATATTATAACAATGAAAAAAATTAGTATTCTAATGGCTATAACCGCTACAACAGTCGCGTTTGGACAAAGTCAAAAATCAAATTCGATAAAATATCCTGATACCAAAAAGGGAGAAACTATTGATACTTATTTTGATGCTAAAGTGAGTGATCCATATCGTTGGCTTGAAGATGATAAATCTGAAGAAACAGCTGCTTGGGTAAAAGCACAAAATAAAGTTACCTATGCATATTTAGACCAAATTCCTTTTCGAGATGAGTTAAAAAAACGAATGGAAAAATTATGGAACTATGAAAAAATAGGAGCACCTTTTGTAAGAGGAAAATCAACATATTATTCTAAAAATAACGGATTGCAAAACCAATCTGTAATATATAAAAAAGGAGAAAACGGTAAAGATGAGGTTTTCTTAGATCCAAATACATTCTCAAAAGACGGAACCACATCGTTAGGAGGATTGGATTTTACAAAAGACGGAACTATAGCAGCTTATTCTATCTCTGAAGGAGGAAGCGATTGGAGAAAAGTAATTATCATAGACGCACAAACTCGTAAAGTATTAGAAGATACAATCGTAGATGTGAAGTTTAGTGGTATTTCTTGGAAAGGAAAAGAAGGATTCTACTATTCAAGTTATGATAAACCAAAAGGAAGCGAATTGTCTGCAAAAACAGATCAGCATAAATTGTACTTCCATAAATTAGGAACAGCACAAAAAGATGATAAAGTAGTTTTTGGATTAGATCAAAAAAGAAGATATGTTGGAGGTTATGTAACCGATGATATGAAGTATTTAATCATTACAGCAGCTAACTCTACTTATGGGAATGAGTTGTATATTAAAGATCTAACTAAAGAAAATAGCCCAATTGTTACTATTGTAGATAATTTTAATAGTGCAAACGGAGTACTAGAAAACGAAGGAACAAAATTGTTTATCGTAACTGATTTAAAAGCACCAAACAAGCGTATTGTAACAGTTGATGTAAGCAATCCAAAACCAGAAAATTGGAAAAACTTTATCGCCGAAACAGAGAATGTATTATCACCATCAACAGGAGGAGGATATTTCTTTGCACACTATATGAAAGATGCAGTTTCTTCAGTAAAACAATATGACTATACTGGGAAATTAGTTAGAGAGATAAAATTACCAGCGGTAGGAACAGCAGGTGGTTTTGGTGGAGAAAAAGAGGATAAAGTAGTGTACTATTCATTTACAAATTACACCACTCCAGGGACTATTTATTCTTTTGATGTTAAGTCAGGGAAATCAGAAATTTATCAGCAACCTAAAGTTGATTTCAAAAGTGCAGATTACGAATCAAAACAAGTATTCTATACATCTAAAGATGGAACAAAAGTACCGATGATAATTACTTATAAAAAAGGATTGAAATTAGACGGTAAAAACCCAACTATTTTATATGGTTACGGAGGATTCAGCGCTAGCTTAACACCATCATTTAGTATTGCAAATGCAGTTTGGATGGAAAACGGAGGAGTTTATGCAGTTCCAAATCTTCGTGGAGGAGGAGAATATGGTAAAAAATGGCATGATGCAGGAACAAAAATGCAAAAACAAAATGTATTTGATGATTTCATTGCAGCAGCAGAATATCTTATAGCTCAAAAATATACATCTTCAGATTTCTTAGCAATTCGCGGAGGTTCAAACGGAGGATTATTAGTAGGAGCAACAATGACACAACGTCCAGAATTAATGAAAGTGGCGTTACCAGCAGTAGGAGTTATGGATATGTTGCGTTACCATACATTTACAGCAGGAGCAGGTTGGGCATACGATTATGGAACATCTCAGGATAGCAAAGAAATGTTTGAATACATCAAAGGATATTCACCAGTTCACAATGTAAAAAAAGGAGTTCATTACCCAGCAACTATGGTAACTACAGGAGATCATGATGATAGAGTAGTACCAGCACATAGTTTTAAATTTGCAGCTGAATTACAGGAAAAACAAACAGGAGATAATCCAGTTTTAATCCGTATCGATGTAAAAGCAGGACATGGAGCAGGAAAATCAGTAGCAGCTACAATTCAGGAAAATGTCGATATTCAGGCATTTACATTGTACAATATGGGATTTAAAGCATTACCTAAAAAGTAAACCGTAAGAATTAAATAGTTTAAAACAGGCTTCTCTAATTTGAGGAGCCTGTTTTTTTTATGGGATTTTAACCGCAAAGTAGGCAAGGCTTTATGCAATGTTCGAAAAGTTTTTACTCAATCTTGTCTTTCTGAGGTACGAAGAATCTCCGCAAGAAACTCCATAATCTTTGTCGAGCTACCCGCGGAGATTTCTCCTTCGTCGAAACGACAAGTTTGGGGTTATTTTACGTAAAACTAAAGTTTCTTACATGATCGGTTCATAAATATTCACGCAAAGAGAGCAAATTTTTAAAATTCATAGCCAACTTTTTATTTAGTTTAAACTAAATTTGAAATACCAATAAAAATAGAAACATGGAAATTATCAGATGGGGAATTATAGGCTGTGGTAATGTAACCGAAGTAAAAAGCGGACCAGCTTTTCAAAAAGCAAAAAACTCAGCTCTGGTAGCTGTAATGCGCAGAGATGCAGCCTTGGCAGAAGATTATGCCAAACGTCATAATGTATCTAAGTGGTATTCGAATGCTGTCGATTTAATAAATGACCCAGATGTCGATGCTGTTTATATTGCAACGCCGCCATCATCACATAAAGAATATGCGCTTTTATGCGCCAAAGCAGGAAAACCAGTTTATGTCGAAAAACCAATGGCATTAAATTTTGAAGAATGCAACGAAATGATAAGTGCTTGCAAGGCTAACAATGTACCGCTATTTGTAGCATATTACAGAAGATGTTTGCCACGTTTCCTAAAGATAAAGGAGTTAATCGATAACGGCATCATTGGAACGCCAAGACATGTAAACTGTGTTTTGTATCATTCTTTTGAAGCAAGATACGACGACGAAATTAATTTGCCTTGGACAGTTTTGCCACATCTTTCTGGCGGTGGAATATTTGTTGATTTGGCATGTCATACACTAGATTTTCTAGATTTTGTTTTTGGACCAATTAAGTCGGTTCGAGGTCATGCAACTTCACAACTTAAGGCATATCCAGCCGAAGATAGCGTTTCGATGTCATTTCTGTTTGAAAACGGAATTCACGGCACAGGACTGTGGAATTTTGGTAGTCATAAACGACATGATATTGTCGAAATCGTAGGCGATAAAGGTAAAATTTCCTTTTCAACCTTTGGTAACGATCCAATACAGCTTGAAGATAAAGACGGAAAAATAGAAAGCTTCCCGATAGAGAATCCGCTGCATATCCAGCAGCCGCTTATAGAAACCGTTGTGCAGGAAATTCTTGGCAATTCTGGTTGCCCGTCTAACGGAATTTCGGCAGCGAGAACCACTTGGGTTATCGATGAAGTTTTAAAAGAATTCAGACAAGCACATCTCGCTAAATAATCAAGCTTTGGTGATTCATAAAAATATCATTTAATACATAGAAACATAGATCTTGTAATCTCAAAAAAGGCATTTCACTTTTTTTAAATGCACAGAGCCTAGCTATGTGAAAGAAATGTATTTCTTTTTTTTTGGATCTTTTTTATGTAAAAAAACCTATGTTTCTATCCGTTAAAATTAATTAAACTCAGTGAGTAATAACAATATCGCCTTTGTAGCACTTATGTGCTGTAAAGGCGTTTTTCTGTAAGGGAACGTAGTTATTTCTACTGTTTTAGATTATCTTTAATACTCCTTTAAAAATCTACGCTTAAATGAAACATTTTCTTCAGTCGGCTCGTTTTAAAAAGTATGCCAAACGCATTGCTTTTTTTCTTTTAGGGCTTATTGGTTTGGTATTAATTGCCTCGGGAGCATTGGCATTTTATTTTAATAATAACAAAGCCGAAATTGTCTCTAAAATAAATAATAAGATAAACGATAATATTAGCGGGACGATTCATATAGGAGATATTCATTATAAGTTTCTTACGGGATTTCCTAATCTTACTTTAGCTTTAAAAGAGGTGACTCTAAAAGATAGTTTGTGGGTGCAACACAAAAGAACGTTTCTGGTGGCAAAAGAAATAGAAGTGCGATTAAATGTTATGAATTTAATGTCGGATAAAATAGATTTTCATAAAATCGAAATAAATGATGCGACACTCGATTTGTACAATGGTCCAAACGGAATAACAAACACAGACATCTTCAGGAAAAAGCCGAAAAAAGAGGAAAAAGCCAACGCAAAAACAACAATGATTGATGAAATAAGTTTGACCAATGTGCATTTTATTTCCGAAAACAAACCGCGAAATAAACTATTCGATTTTGAAGTAATGGCATTAAAAGCCAAAATTAATTACGATGGGGATAATTGGAATACCAATCTTTTTGTAGAAACAAACGTAAAAAGCATGGCATTCAATACCCAAAAAGGAAGCTTTGCCAAAGACAAACGAATCAGAGGAATCATTGCAGCTACATATAAATCAGACCAGAATAAAATTACAGCCAATGTTGATGGACTCGAAATAGGAGGAGATAAATTTGATGTTAAATCCAGTTTTGATGTAGGTAATAAACCTAGTGCTAATTTCTTGATTGAGATAAAAACAAAGATTCTCTGGAAGGATGCAACCAATTTATTAGCCAATAATATTAGTTCCAAACTAAAATTTTATGATTTAAAAAAGCCGATAGATGTAACCTGTATTCTTGATGGAGATTTCAATTCCGAAGGAGATCCTAAGATTAATGTAACAGCTGTGGTAAAGAATAATGAATTACAGATTCCCGATGGATTTATTTCAGACTGTAGCTTCAATGGTAAGTTTACAAATATATTCAAAGAAGAGTTGGGGTGTGAAGATGCAAATTCGGCTGTGATACTAAAAGATTTTAAAGGAGCCTATAACAAAATGGCTTTTGTAATTCCGAATGCAATGATTCATAATTTCGACAAGCCAGTTGCAACAGGAATCTTAAATGCCGATTTTGAAGTTGAAAAACTCAACAGTATAATAAATGCCGATTTAATGCATTTTTCTAACGGTCAAGCCAAAGTCGATTTTAAATTCGAGTGTGATATTGTCGATTTGTACTTCAGAAAACCGAAATTTATAGGAAGTGTTCGGGTTGCAAATGCCAGTTTAAAGTATATTCCGAAAGGGCTTCATTTTGAAAAAACAAATATTCAGTTGGACTTTACCGAACAAGCACTTTTAATTAAAAAATTCGCGTTCAAAGACCGACACAATACGGTTTATGTAGAAGGAAGAGTTGATAATTTCCTGAATCTGTATTATGATGCTCCCGAAAAAATGCTAATCGATTGGAAGATTTATAGCCCAAGCATCGATGTAAAACAATTTATAGGCGTTATTGCAGCAACACAAAAAAAGAAACAGGTTGCCAAAAAAACAGCCAATGGAGAGAGTTTTTCAGATCAGCTTCATACCGTTATAAATAAATGTCAGGTAGTATTACAGCTTAATTTAGAGAAGTTAGTGTATGGAAAACTAACCGCTTCAGATGCCAAGGCAACAATTAAATTAACTAACTCCAATGTAACAGTTCATGATGGATTTCTGAAAACATCAGGAGGAACAGTCGCTTTTTCGGGAGTGTTGAACCCAAAAGGGAATAAGTACAACCTTCAGTCCAGTGCACAGGTTAATAATGTAGATATTACTAGTTTTCTAACATCATTTAATAACTTCGATATTAAATCATTTGATGCAAAAGATATTAGAGGAAAACTAACAACCAAAGCAAATATTGGTGGAGTGATGGATTCCCAAGGGAATTTAGTGCCCAAATCGGCAACAGGAAATGTTAGTTTTAAAGTCAATAACGGCGCTTTGGTAAATTTTGAGCCAATTGTAAAAATCGGAAAGTTTGCATTTCCGTTTCGCGATGTAAAAAATATCACATTCAGCGATTTGTCAGGAAATCTTGTTTTAAGAGGGCATGATATCGATGTCTTGGATTTAAGAGTAAGCTCGAGTGTTCTGAATTTTGATGTCGAGGGAGTTTATTCTATCGGTAACAATACCAATCTGGCAATGACAGTTCCGCTCCGAAATTCTAAAAACGATGCCAAACTAGCCACCAAAGCCGAACGAGACGCCATTCGCAACAGAGGAATTGTTTTGCACTTACTAGCAGTCGATGATGGAGGGAAAATTAAAATTAAATGGGGAAAGAAGGATAAGTAAGGATATTTTATAATTGAAAAAACAACTTCAAATAAGAATAATAAAATTTATATTTGAATGCAATCATCATAATAAAAAATGGCTCCAAAAAAATTGTGGACACGTGAAGAATTGATATTAGCTTTCAATTTATACTTGAAAATTGCTTTTGGAAAAACACATTCAAGTAATCCCCGAATAATTGAATTAGCAAATCTTATTAATAGAACTCCTGCCTCAATTGTAATGAGATTAGGTAATTTTGCTAGTATTGATCCTTTTCATATTAACAGAGGGATTACTGGCTTGAAAAACGGAATGAATCAAGTACAACCTATTTGGAATGAATTTTTTAATAATCAAGAGGAATTGGTTTTCTTGAGCGAACAAATTCTTGCCAAAAAAGAGAATGTTACAATCGAAAAGAAATTTGAAGAGATACTTTTTGATGTAAAAGACTTAAAAGGAGAAGATATTAGTAGAGTAGTAAAGACGAGAGTAAATCAATCTGTTTTTAGGCAAATGGTTTTATCTAATTATGATAATAAATGTGCAATCACAGGAATTGATGTTCCAGAACTTTTGTTAGCTAGTCATATAATACCTTGGTCTAAAAATGAAGAGCATCGGTTAAATCCTGAAAACGGAATTTGTTTTTCTGCACTTTATGATAAAGCTTTTGATAAAGGATTAATTGGGATAGATTTAAATCACGAAATAATATTATCTGATAGAATTAAAAAGAAAAAAGGAACAGAATTCTTTGATAGATATTTTAGTAAAATCGAAAATCAAAAAATAATTTCTGCTCATATTACACCACGAAAAGAATTCCTTGAATATCATCTTGATATAATTTTTAATTCTTTAGTTTGATAATTATTATGGAGTTACTCGCGAAGATTTCTCATTCTTCGAAATGACAATACTGCGCATATTTTCAGTCAACTAACTCCACAAAACATTTTCCTAATCCTGAGACGGAGCCAAAGGATACACAAGTAGCTCCATAAAATACGTCTCCAATCTTGTCTTTTCGACGCAGGAGAAATCTCCATACGAAATTCCATAATCTTCCTACCTCAGTATGATAAAACACGCAAAATAAGTTCGATCTATCTCAGCCAAATTAGTTATGTTTTCTTGAGGCAATCCTTTTAGTTTTTTAAGCTCAATTTTTGGCTTAATATTCTTAGAAGCCAATTTTGTTAAATGTTGTTTATGAAAGAATGGAGTATAGTCTGCTTTTTGTAAGTTTGAAATAAAAAATCACTATGGAAGCGAATGAAAATTGCAAGTTTGATTATTGGGAGTTTATTGAAAAATACTATCCGAATTATTATTCTTGTGATGATATTTTGATGAATGACATTCTTTATAGAAAGATTCATAATGAAGAAATATGTGAAGAAGATGAAGAAATGATTAAAGATTGGGATGTTAAATCAGAATTATTAAAACTTGATAAAATGATTTTTTTTAAAGCTTTAGAAAAATATTTTGAGATACATTATAGTTAAGTGGTATTTATACAGATAATCTTGTAAACAAAAAAGCCACTATTCACAGTGGCTTCTTTTACTTATTCAACTTCCAAATGAGGATTTAAGATTTCGGCTAATTCGTTAAGCCAATAAAAATCATTTTCTAGCCAATATTTGTTAATCGGATTACGATTATCATCGTTGCGAATAACGGTTAAGGCCAGAATGTGGTTTATTCGCCTAATGCTTTTTGCCATACTTATCGGATCAATTGATTCGTTGAGAAAATCGGCTAATCGCAATTCTGTTTCTTTGGTAAGGGTGTTTGTACTCATAATCTGAAAGTTTAAGGAAATATAAAACCCGCATAGGTTAGCTGTCCTACGCCTTTCAGAGCGTTACGGTTGTTTCCAATACCGCCAGCATACCACACGGGCAAAAGTTTTGTCAAGTTCATAATCTGAAAGTTTTAGGACTGCAAACATATAAAAATTCTTGCTAATTACCTTAGTATTTAACTTGTCTGTTATTGTGGAGTTTCTACTGTGATTCTCTCTTTGGAGGAAAGGGAAACGAAGCGGAAAAAATCGCTACTTATTTTCATAATGTTTTATTAACTCTTTCGTTTTTTTATTCAAAATTTGATAGCTTTGAGAAACAAACATTAAATATATAGTAAGATGAAAATTCAAATCAACACCGACAAAAACATAGAAGGACACGAAAGATTAGAAGCTTATTTCTCTGGCGAATTAAATAAATCGTTGGCACGTTTTGAAGATAAGGTTACGCGTATCGAAGTACATTTTGGAGACGAAAACGGAGAGAAATTTAGTCTGAACGACAAAAAATGTGTGATTGAAGTTCGTCCTGTAAAATTACAGCCTATTACTGTTACAGATCACGCCGATACACTCGAAAAAGCTTTTCAAGGAGCTTTGGGTAAAATCAAAAAATCACTTACTACAACTTTCGAAAAAATGAAGGAGTATTAATTTATATACCTATATAATTGTAAAATGGCATTATCTAAAATTAAGATAATGCCATTTTTTTATTTTAATACAGCAATCATTTCTTTCCAATGCAATATTTTGACTCTTTCATTAGCCCGATCAGCACTATTAACCATTGCTTTGGCAATATCACTAGCTTCAATGCCTTTGTACTTGCTTAGACTAGCTACAAATAGCGGATTGATGATTCTGAATATTGTCTTTAAAACTTTTTCAAGAGGTCGGTTTTCTTTTCTATTTCCTAAAATCATCGAAGGGCGAAAGATATACGTATGTTCAAAATTTAAGTTGATAATATCTTGTTCTGTTTCTCCTTTTGTTTTGGTATAAAAAACCGATGAATTTGGGTTTGCTCCAATCGAGGAAACTAAAAAGACAGATTTTGTTCCATTCTCTTTAGCCAGTTTTGCGGCTAATACGGGATAGTCATGATCAATTTGGTAATATGTTTTTTGATCAGGGGTTTTCTTTTGTGTGGTTCCTAGAGCGATATAAATTTCGTCTGTTTGAATGTCTTTTACTAACTTGTTTAAAGAATGAAAATCACCAATAAGAGTTTTTAGTTTCGGATGCTGAAGGTTTAATTCTTTTCGAACAACGATTATTATTTGTTCGTAATTAGTATTGCTCAATAAGTTTTCAAGGATATAAGATCCAACTAATCCACTTGCTCCATAAATAATTGCTTTTTTCATAAGGTGATTTGTTTGCTGTAAGTTAGAAAAAATATTAGATTAATTCGGTGCGTGTAACTACTTTGTTTGCTTCGCTCGGGGCATAAATTTTTATTTAACACATAGAAACATAGAATTGATTTTCTAAAAAGAGATAAACTAAGAAAGCAATGCTTTTTCTCATAGTTATTCTATTGTGTTTTAATACAAGAGTGTAACTACTTTGTTTGCTTCGCTCGGGACATAAAATTTTATTTAACACATAGAAACATAGAATGGATTTTCTAAAAAGAGATAAACTAAGAAAGCAATGCTTTTTCTTATAGTTATTCTAGTGTGTTTTAATACAAGAGTGTAACTACTTTGTTTGCTTCGATTGGGGCATTTTTTTTTAAACACATAGAAACATAGGATGGATTCTCTAAAAAGAGATAAACTAAGAAAGCAATGCTTTTTCTCATAGTTATTATATTGTGTTTTAATACAAGAGTGTAACGACTTTGTTGAATGTTTAAAAACCGATGTTTCTATGTGTTAAAATCGATTAATGTTTATCAAATTGAATTCTGTTTTTTTAATGTTCTAAAATAAAACCTTAAACTTTATAAATGAATTAAGATAATAATAACGCTTTTCGTTATTGTAAGAAGTAATTTTGTAGTCCCAAAAAAGGTGTTTATTTTTTGTGAAAAGACAAACAAATTAATTTGGGTTATCAAATATTAAATCATTTAAAATAAATTCATGAAAAAGCAATTACTCGCATTATTAACTGTAATTTTTATAGGTTTTGGTGCAAATGCGCAAGTTAAAACACCAGAGACTACTGTTTTGGTTCTTATCCATTCTCAGAGTGGAGGAACATATAAAATGGCTAAAGCTATGGCAGAGGGAATTCAGGAGTATCCAAATACAAAAGCAACAATAAAAAGAGTTGCTTCGATAAATCCAAAAGAAAAATTAACTGCTGAGGTAGAGAAATTGCCAGTTGCAACAATCGAAGAATTGGCTAATTACGATGGAATCGCTTTTGGAAGTCCGGTTCACTTTGCAAACATTAGTGCCGATATGAATTACTTTTTCAGCAAAAGTATTCCGATTTGGACATCAAGAGTTTTAGAAGGAAAACCAGCAACTGTTTTTATGTCGGCTGGATCAGGAGCAGGAAAAGAAGCAGCAATTTTGTCTTTTTGGAATATCCTTGCATCACACGGAATGGTAATTGTTCCTACAGGAATTATGGGAACAGCTACTTTGGATAAAACAGTTCCACAGGGAAATACTCCTTTTGGCGCAACTTCATTGGCTGGATCAACAGGAACAAGACCTTCGACTAGCGAATTGAATTTGGCTAAAGAACAAGGTAAAGCTTTGGCAAGAGTAGCTTCGGGGTTAAAAAATACCGAAAGCGCTAAAATGCTAAAACTTACCCCAGCCGAAAAAGTAGGTTTTGATGTCAACAAAGTATTAAAAGATAATAATATTGTAATTCCTGAAGCTCCTATGCCAGTTGGGAATTATGTACCCTATACAATTTCTAATAATAAAGTATATATCAATCAAGTTGCATTAAAAGACGGTAAGATATTAAATCCAGGTAAAGTGGGCGCAACAGTTACAGACGAGCAAGCAAAAGAGGCAACCTATCAAACAATGTTAAATGTTATTGCGGTATTGAAAGTAGCTTGTGGAGGTGATTTGAACAAAGTGAAACAATGTGTTCAGTTAACAGGGTATTTTAATACAACTCCTGAATATACACAACATGCTGGTCTTATGAATTCGGCTTCTAATTTAACAGCATTGGTTTTTGGAGAAAAAGGAAAACATGCAAGAGCGACTGTTGGTGCAGTTTCGTTACCGATAAATTCGGCTGTTGAAATTCAGGCGATTTTCGAAATCGAATAAGAATAACTTTTTGAATAAAAATACAAAACCCGAATACACAATATGTATTCGGGTTTTTGCTTTATATGAAGTCGATTGTAATCGTTACTTTATGATTTTGGTAATGCGGCGCCTACAGCAATATCACAACGGTGACCTTCTTGTCCGTGTGGAGGATTCATTCCTGGAGCAGTAACATCAGTATTTGGAGCAGGAAGCGGAATAGCCATTTGTTGGCTAACGGTACCCGACTCCGATTGTGTTTGTTGAGTAGTTGCTTTTGGAGCTGCAGAATTTAATGGTGCGCCTACAGCAATGTCACAACGGTGTCCTTTTTGTCCGTGAGGAGGATTCATTCCTTTGGCGGTAGTTGTTGTAGGTTGAGCAGTTGCTGTATTTGTTACTACAGTTGTTGTAGGAGCAGTTTGGGTTGTGGTTTGTTGTACTGTTTGTGCTGGAGCTGCAGAATTTAAAGGAGCTCCAACTTCAATGTCGCAACGGTGACCGGGTTGTCCGTGGGCAGGATTAATTCCTCCAGTAGCACCCATTACAGTGTTTGGGTTTGTTGTTGTTGCAGGTGTTTGAACTGCCGAATTTGCTTTTGTCGTGTCTTGTGCTAATCCTAGTTTTACTAATTCAGAGGTAGGAGTACTTTCTTGAGGCTCTAATTCTTTCTTACAAGAAATAAAAAGGATTGAAGAAATGATTAACGAGCTTATAAAGATTTTCGAATTCATGGTTGAGTAATTTTAAAGTTCCCAAATATACTCGTTTTTGATTGATTTTATAAATCATTCGATGTTAAAACAGGTTTTTCGCTAGCTATTTTACCGCAAAGGTCGCAAAGTCCCGATAGCTATCGGGATACGCAAAGAGCGCAAAGTTTTGGGTAAATCTCAGTTTGGTTTTTCGCTCCTGTTACCTATTAGGATAAATGATTAAAAGGATTTTATCGCGAAGCATCGGGATTGCGTTCTTTGCGGTAAATTCTCTATATTTCAGCTTTAAAAAAACAACTAACCAAATACTATGAAAAAATCAATTTTACTTCTTTTATTCATTACATCATTTGCGCAAGCACAAACTGTTGAGGTTGATAAAATCAATAAAACTCTTGATGCTTGGCATAAAGCCGCTGCCGCTGCTAGTTTTGAACCTTATTTTGCTTTAATGGCCGATGATGCTATTTTTATCGGAACAGATGCAACCGAAAATTGGAATAAAGCCGATTTTAAAGTTTGGGCGAAGCCTTTTTTTGATAGAGGAAAAGCGTGGAATTTTACAGCATTAGAACGTCATGTCTTTTTTGATGCAACAGGAAAAACAGCTTGGTTTGATGAATTACTTGACACCCAAATGAAAATTTGTCGCGGATCGGGAGTTATGGTAAAAGTGGGAAAAGAATGGAAAGTAAAGCATTATGTATTGTCTATGACGATTCCAAACGACCATGTAGATGAGGTTGTAAAAATAAAAGCACCAATCGAAGATGGAATAATTGCCAAGCTTAAGAAAAAGTAAGTAAAGACTTTGTTTTTAGTCTTTTAAAAATAGAGGTTCTAATTTTGTTATAATAGTATTGATAATTTGATATATTAATTAGAACCTCAAAATGGGATACTGGCAATAAAAAGCTTTTAAAACTGCAATATTGATTATAATTTAATGCTAGCCGCTATTTTTTAGGCCTTAAAAAGTAAAATACTTATTTTTTTATAACTTTGACCCCTGTAAAAACAGGGTTAAAGTAAGGTATTTTAAAAATGAAAATAGAAAAGTGGTGGATTATCTCCTTTATCATTATAAGTATTGTATGTATAACGGGGGCAATTTGGCCAACAGTTAGTGGTACTGATTATGTTCTCTCAGAATTTGGAACTACAGATCACATTGTTCCTGCCGATGTTGCCTGGATGCTTACCTCTTGTTGCTTGGTTTTGATTATGACCCCAGGACTTTCCTTTTTTTATGGAGGAATGGTTGGGAAAAAGAATGTGATATCTACCATGCTTCAAAGTTTTATTTGCCTTGGAGTTGTAACACTTTTGTGGGTTGTAGTTGGTTTTAGTCTTGCTTTTGGGGAGCCAATAGGAATTCATTCTGGAGGAAATTTTTATAGCTTCGTAGGAAATCCAACAACATTTGCCTTTATGGATTATGTGGGTGTTTTGCCTCATAAACAATTAGCAAATACGATTCCGTTTATGTTGTTTGCCTTGTTTCAAATGAAATTTGCAGTTATAGCACCAGCAATTATCACAGGTTCATTTGCCGAGCGTGTTCGGTTTATCTCGTATCTGCTTTTTATCTGTTTGTTCACCATATTTATTTATGCTCCTTTATGTCATGCTGTTTGGTATCCTACAGGAATTTTAGGTACTTATTTTGGAGTTAAGGATTTTGCAGGAGGAACGGTAGTTCATATGAGCGCTGGTTTTGCAGCATTAGCAGGAGTCTTAGTATTAGGAAAAAGAAAAAATAGCCGACATATACCTACCAATATTCCTTTTGTATTATTAGGAACAGGAATGTTGTGGTTTGGCTGGTTTGGTTTTAATGCAGGCTCTGCTTTGGCAGCAAATGGCGTTGCAGCAATGGCTTTTGCTACAACAACTACAGCATCTGCAGCAGCAATGTTAACGTGGGTGTTTTTTGATAGAATCAATGGACGCAAAGTATCCGCTTTAGGTGCTTGCATCGGTGCAGTTGTAGGATTGGTTTCAATTACTCCAGCAGCAGGATTTATATCAGTGCCAGAAAGTATGTTTTTTGGATTTAGCGCAGCACTAGTTTCAAATATGGTAGTAAATGCTACCTTCTTGAAGAAAATCGATGATACTCTAGATGTTTTTGCTTGTCATGGAGTGGGAGGAATCATGGGAATGATTCTTACTGCAATCTTTGCTCATGGCGAAAAAGCAAGTTTACTTCATGGTGGATGGATGGTTTTTGCACACCATATGATGGCATTGGTTTTGGTTTCGATATTTACTTTCTTTGGAGCTTATCTTCTATTTAAATTAACAAATCTAATTATCCCAATGCGTGTTTCAGAAGAATCAGAGCATATTGGATTGGATTTATCTCAACACGACGAAACCCTAGAACCTAAGATAAAAAGTGCTATTTAATTAGGTGATTTTATAAAGAAAACCACATCGAATATTTTTGTAGAAAAAAGCCATTCGATGTGGTTTTTTTCATTTTTGAAATCCGATGCGATTCATTCGTATATATTCCTTAATTTTGCCGAAATATTTGTAAAAAAGTGGGAAGTAAAAATAAACTAAAGAGATTCAAGGAGAACGAAACATTTGATAACGTTTTTCAACCAACGAGAGAAGAAGTTGTAGGCGATTTATTTCCGCTAAAGGGGAAATGGAATACAGACTTCTTTAAGAATGATAATCCGTTGGTACTTGAATTAGGTTGTGGAAAAGGGGAGTATTCTGTAGGATTAGCAGAGAGATATCCAAACAAAAATTTTGTTGGAATCGATATAAAAGGAGCTCGTTTCTGGCGTGGTGCTAAAACTGCTGTCGAAACAGGTTTGCATAATGTTGCTTTTATTCGTACTCAAATCGAATTGATAAACCATATTTTTGCCGAAAATGAAGTAGATGAAATCTGGATTACTTTTCCAGATCCTCAAATAAAATACAAACGTACTAAGCACCGAATGACTAATTCGGAATTTTTGCAGTTGTATAAAAAGATTCTTAAAAAAGATGGTGTTGTAAACTTAAAAACCGATAGTGAATTTATGCATGGTTACACCTTAGGGCTGTTGCATGGAGAAGGTCATGAGGTTTTATATGCTAACCATAATGTGTATGTAAACGAAGGAAGTCCAGAAGAAGTAACTGCCTTTCAAACATTTTATGAGAAACAATATTTAGAAATTAATAAGGCAATTACGTATATTCGTTTCAAAATTAAAGCGTAGTTCGTTTTTTAATTTCAAATACCCATTTTTTAATACATGATTCGCAGCGCATGACATTTATTATCCCCTTACTTTTAGGTTTCATTACGGCTTTTATTGGTATTATTCCACCTGGATTAATAAATATGACGGCAGCCAAAGTGAATTTAAAAGAAGGGAAAAAAAATGCATTGTGGTTTGTTGTTGGTGCAGTGCTTATTATTTTTTGCCAAGTATATTTGGCAATTTTATCAGCAAGGATTATTGACCAGCGACCAGATGTTGTAATATTATTACGAGAAATTGGTTTTGGAATTTTTGCTATTCTAACAGTTTACTTTCTGTGGATTGCAAAAGAACCAAAAAAGAAAAAAAATAAGATAAAAAATAACAGCAAGAAAAGCCGTTTCTTTTTGGGAATGTTACTTTCGGCGCTTAATTTTTTCCCAATCCCATATTATGTTTTTGTTAGTGTTACACTAGCTTCTTATAAGTTGTTTTTGTTTGAAAATCATTTTATTTCAATCTTTGTAACAGGATCAGTTTTAGGTTCATTCACCGTTTTTTACTGCTATATTGCTTTTTTTCAAAAGATAGAGCAGAAAACGGATTATATACTGAAGAACATGAATATCATTATCGGAAGCATTACAGGAATAATTTCGATAATTACACTTTTTAATATCATACGATATTATTTTGCTTAGTTTTTACTAAAAAATAAAGCCATGGCTGAGGATAATTTTTTCGAACGGGTATATGTAATTGCAAGACAGATTCCGTACGGGAAAGTAACTTCGTACGGTGCTATTGCAAAAGCCTTGGGAACGGCACGCTCAGCAAGAATGGTGGGTTGGGCGATGAATGCTTGCCATAATATGGATGACGTACCTGCGCATCGTGTGGTAAACAGAAAAGGATTGCTAAGTGGTAAACATCATTTTGATGGAACCAACCTGATGCAACAATTACTCGAAAATGAAGGCATCGAAGTTAAAGACAATCAAATTGTAGATTTCGAAAAGCATTTTTGGCAACCAGCAATAGAGTTATAGTCTATTTAAAATGTGATGAATTCAGTTTACAGTTCCAGTTTCCAGTTAAATTTTTTTGCGAATAATTTTAAGTTTCAGGTTTTTGACTGAGACCGTAAACTGTGACTGTTTGTTTTTGTTTCAAGTTTCAAGTTGTCGACTGCGACTGTAAACCGTTTTAGGACGTAATCAGGCAAATCACAAAATTCGTTCTGTTTTCATCGGCTTGGTAGCTTAAATAGCCACCATGAGCTTCAATAATATTCTTTGAAAGCGTAAGTCCGATTCCTGCACCTTCTTTTCGAGTTGTAAAAAAAGGAAGGAATATTTTGTTTCTAATTTCAGGGTCAATTCCTTTTCCGGTGTCGGATATTGTAATAAAAAAACGATTGTTTTCGGTCAATGCCGATAAGAATATTTTTTTCTCATGTCTTTCCTTTAAAGCAAAAACACTATTGGTAATCAGGTTGATAATAACTTGTTCCATTTGATTCTTATCAATTAAAATGGAGCGAGAACTGTTGATGTTGTTTATCAATTCGATTCCTTGTTCTTTTAAAATTGGTGACATGATTTTTAAACAATCATTAAAAAGAGAATTAATAGCTGTTGGGTTTTTATTTGGAGTAGGCAACATGGTTAATTTTCGGTAGTTTTCTACAAAAATTTGTAAATGATCGCTGCGGTTAATAATAGTCGATATGCTATTTTTAATGTCTTCAAGATCATCTTCTTCAAGTTTTTCCTGACCAATTATTTGAAGTAAATTTTGCGAAAGCGAACGAATTGGTGTTAGTGAATTCATTAATTCATGTGAAATAACCTTCATTAAAGTAATCCAGGCTTCTTTTTCTTTTTTGTCAATAACACGTTGGATGCTATCTAATAAAATAATAAAATATTCTTTGTTTAATGATTTTGTAAGTGAAGTTTGGAGCGTAAAAGTTTGTAAATCCTGTTGCTCAATCTTGACACTAATAGCTGTTTTTAATTCGCTAAAATGAGTATTTTCAATTTCTTCACACAGTGATGGAAGATAATTTTTGAGGTAACTCCAATGGCTTACTTTTGGAACATTAAATAAAGAGGAGAAATAATCATTCATTAAGAATATATTCCAATTGTTATTGTCTTTTTCTAGAATTAAAGTGGCAGTATCTATATTGTTTAAAATAGAACGATAAATTAATTCTTTTGAAGTTTGTTCCTGTTGCTTTTCTTTTAAAGTATTATATAAAAGAGCGAGATTCTTGAAACTGCCTTTTTTTTGTTCTTCGGGAAAATTGGACGAGTAGTCGTTTTGAAGAATTGAGAGAATTGTTTTGTCGTAAAAGTTAGTTTTTGTTTTGATAAAAGAATACATTTCTATCAGAGCAATAATAACGGCAACACCTGCCAATATACTATTGTGGTACAGCTCCTTTTGTGCAAGATACAATGAAGTAAAAAGAATGATTATAACTATAAAAACGCGTAAAAATAAGAGGTTGTAAAATTTCCAGTTTTTCATTATTCAATATTTTTTAAACCATATTTTTCAATTCTTCGGTATAGAGAAGCTCTGGATAGTCCTAGTTCTTCGGCAGTTTTACTAATGTTTCTGTTGTTTTTAAGTAAGGATTTTTCAATAGCATTTTTCTCCATCTCAGATAAAGGGTTTTCGTCATCAATCGGGATGTCTTCAAAATCAAGAATGTCTAAATCAGTTACTGTAATTATATTGTTTTCGGATAGAATTAGAGCTCTTTCGATCTTATTTTCCATTTCACGCACGTTTCCTTTCCAAGGATATTTTTCTAAATATTTAGCAACGTTTTCATCAAAGACTATATCAGGTTGATTGTATTTTTCTCCAATTTCGTTAAGAAGATATTCTGCCATTGGTACAATGTCGTCTTTTCGTTCGCGCAAAGCAGGCAAAGTAATTTCCATGGTATTAATACGATACAATAAATCTTCACGAAATGTTTTGTTTATTACTTCGGCTTTGATATCGCTATTAGTAGCTGCAATTATGCGTACGTTTAGAGGTCTGGCTTTGCTTTCGCCTAAGCGGGTAACCGATTTGGTTTGTAAAACATGTAATAGTTTTGATTGTAAATGCAAAGGGATGTTTCCTATTTCGTCTAGGAAAATAGTTCCGTTAGCAGCAGTTTCAAATCGGCCAGGAGTATCTGTTTGGGCATCTGTAAATGCTCCTTTGGCATAACCAAACAGTTCGCTTTCGAATAAATTATCACTTAAAGAGCCTAAATCAACATGTACAAAAGGGTTGTCTTTTCGTTGAGAATTTTGATGGATATGTTGTGCGAAAACAAATTTACCAGTTCCATTTTCTCCTAAAATTAGTACGTTAGCATCTGTTTTGGCAACTTTATCGGCAATTGTATAAGCTCGCTTTATTTTGTCAGAAGTTCCGGTGAAATATTTCTTTTCTTCGGGTTTTACTATTAACTTCTTTGATTTCTTTCGGCTTTCATGAACAGCATTATCAATTGTTGTGAGTAGTTTTTCATTATTCCAAGGTTTTAAAACATAATCAAAAGCACCTATTTTTATGCCTTCTACAGCAGTTTCTATTTTTCCAAAGCCAGTCATTAAAATGACAACAGTTTGTGGAGATAATAACTGGATTTCTTTTAGCCAATGAATTCCTTCGCGACCATCTTCAAAACCAATGCGATAATTCATGTCTAATAAAACAACATCAATTGGGTTTTCGGATAATAGTGAGATGATTTTTCTTGGGTCGTTTGTAGTAAAAATAGATTCAAATTGTTTTTTTAGAATCATTTTTACTGAAAAAAGAATTTCTTCCTGATCATCGACAACTAATATATTGGCTTGTTTTTTTCGCATGATATGTTTTTTTGTTCGGTTATGAACGGTCAACTGTTCATTATCGAACACTACTTTTTATTGGTGGTTTTTAAACTGCTTTATAAATCAATGCTTTATATGTTTTAATTCTTTTGGCACAATATTTACCTATTGGTAATCAGTAAATTATTAGAACACATGGATAAAGTAATTCCTCGTAAAAGTAAAAAAATTAGGTATCTGACAATAGGAATCGTGGCTTTTTTAGCTGTGGCTATTGTAGTCTTTTTTTCTTTTAATAAAAAGAGAAGCCTAAATGTTAAGGCAGATGAGTTGACGGTGAAAATTGTAGAGACAGATTTCTTTGAAGATTTTATGGTTTTTCAGGCAAAAGTTGAACCTTTGAATGTTATGTTGGTGAATGTCACTGAAGGAGGTTCGGTTAAGGAAATATTTGTAGAAAACGGTGCAACGGTTATTAAAGGACAGTCATTGGCTCGATTGTATAATCCGAACACGGAACTAAATTACCTTACTCAAGAAACGGCAATTATAGAACAGATTAATAATCTGAATACTGGAAAGTTGAATATTAGAAATCAAGAGTTGAATTTGACTAAGGATTTAGTTGCAATAGAACATGATTATAATGATGCGAAACGATTGTACGATATGAATTCGAAATTGTATGAGAAAGATGTGATTTCTAGAAATGATTGGAATGCATTTAAAGAAAGTTTGCGTTTTCAGGATGAACGAAGAAAAACTATTCAACAAAGCATCCAAAAAGAGAAGCAAACGAATCTATTACAGATTTCACAAATTAACCGTTCGATTCAAACTATGGAAAAGAGTTTGGATATTTTGAGAAATAATAAAAAAAACTTTTTGATAACAGCTCCAGAATCAGGAAGACTAACTTCTTTTCAGCCCGTTTTAGGAAAGACATTTCAGGCGGGTGAAAGTATAGGAAGAATAGATTCTAGACAAGGTTATAAGTTGGGGGCAGAAGTAGATGAGTTTTATTTGGAAAAAATGCGTGAAGGATTAAAAGGACAAGTTGAATATCAGGGAAAAAGATTAGAAGTAGTTGTGACGAAAGTAATCCCAGAAGTCAAAGGGGGGCGTTTTTCTGTTGAATTGAATTTTGCTTCCAAAGAAAAAATTGCTTTGCAGGATGGATTGAGTTTTGGAGTGAAATTAATTTTATCAGAGAGAAATAAAATCCTTGTTTTGCCAAAAGGAAGCTTTAATCAGGAAACAGCAGGAAAATGGATTTTTGTTGTAAATGGAAATAAAGCCGAAAAAAGAGCAATTAAATTAGGTAGAGAAAATCCTTTATATTATGAAGTTTTAGGTGGACTAAAAGAAGGCGAAAAAGTGATAGTGTCTTCTTATTTAGATTATAAAGATATGGAAGAGCTTTCAATAAGTTCGAAGTAATCAATCACATTTTACGACTTACAAGTCACAAAAAAAGTTTCAATCATCAATCAAAAAAACACAATCAATAACAACAAATATTTTAAAAGATATGATAACAATACAAGATTTAACTAGAGTTTTTAGAACAGAAGAAGTAGAAACAGCAGCATTAAGCGGAATTAATTTGAAAATAAAAAAGGGAGATTTCTTAACAATAATGGGGCCTTCAGGTTGTGGTAAATCTACTTTGCTTAATATAATCGGACTTTTAGATAGTGCAAGTGGCGGAAGTTATAAGTTATTGGATAACGAAATGATTGGCCTTAAAGAAAAAGGAAGAGCTAGTGTACGTAAAGAAAATATTGGATTTATTTTTCAAAATTTCAATCTTATCGATGAGCTATCAGTTTATGATAATATAGAGTTGCCTTTAATCTACAATAATGTGAAGGTATCTGATAGAAAACAAAAAGTAGAAGCAATTGCAGAGAAGTTAAATATTTCTCATCGATTAAAACATTTTCCGCAACAGCTTTCAGGAGGACAGCAACAACGTGTTGCAGTTGCAAGAGCTTTAGTAAATGATCCTAAGATTATTTTGGCAGATGAGCCAACAGGAAACTTAGATAGTAAAAATGGTAATGAAGTTATGGAGCTTTTAACTGATTTGCATGCCAAAGGAGCAACAATACTTATGGTAACGCATTCAGATTACGACGCATCTTTTTCTCAAAAAACAATTCACATGAAAGATGGGATTATTTTTTCGGAAAAATTAAATCAAAGAAATGTAGATGTTTTTAAAGTATAGAAATTATGATAAAATTGATAACAATAGTAATTATAGTAGTGATAGAATTTTGTAAAACATTGTTTTTATAAAATATTTTAAATCAATCAATCAATCAATCAAACCAAATCATAAATAAGAAAGATGATATTTAACTGGATAAAAATATTTGTTTATCATTTAAAGCAAAACAAACTGTTTTCGTTTTTAAATGTATTAGGATTAAGCATAGGAATTGCAGGAGTTATTTTTGCAATTTTATATTGGAACAATGAGAATTCATATGATCAATGGAATCCTGAGAAGGAGAACGTGTATCAGGTTCTTAATAGCATAGGTGGTGCAACAGAGAATATATGGAATTCAAGTCCAGTTCCCTTTGGAGTAACATGTAAGGCTACAATTCCTGAAATTGAAAATATTACTTTTTTTGATAGTTGGTATTATGAAGATATACTCAAATATAACAATCAAAAATGGATGGGTAAAAAAATCATAGTTGCTGATTACGATTTTTTTGAAATATTTCCATTTCCAATTGTTAAAGGTGCTAAAAAAGATATTCTTAAAGAGAAAAATAGTGTTGCCATTTCGGAAGATGAAGCAAAAGTGGTTTTTAAAAATGAAGATCCTATAGGGAAAACTATTGTCAATGATGGAAATGTTTTTATTGTAAAAGCAGTTTATAAAATCATGAGACCATCTTCTGTTGAACCTAATTATGTTTTCGGAGGACTTTTGAAAGAGTATGATATGAATAATTGGGGAAACTTTAATCATTCGCTCTGTATAAAGGTGAAAAAAGGAACAGATGCTGCAAATGTTTTAAAGAAAATGCAGCATGTGGATTTTGTTAACCGAACAATGAAAGATGCGAAAGAAAATGGGCAGACTGTTGAGCAATATGTGAAAGAAAATGGAGTTATTACTGTTATTTTGGATCAGCTAAAAGAGGCTCGACTTTATGGCATAGGTTCTAAGGTTGGAGGGAGTTATCCAGAAGGCAGAGGGGATTTGCAGTTATTGTATATTATGGTAGGTTTGTCTGGACTTATTTTGGCTTTATCCCTAGTAAACTATATTAATTTAGCGACAGCATCAGCAATTAAACGAGCTAAAGAAGTTGGTGTGCGAAAAATTGTTGGAGCAAATAAATCTCAAATTATCTGGCAGTTTATATTCGAAACAGCAATAATTGTTGTTTTGGCTATTCTTTTGGCGCTAGCAATTGTAGAGCTTTCTTTGCCTTTTTTTAATGACTTTTTGGGTAAAACCCTTGTTGTCAAAGGGGCTGAATTTTACCTGCAAATTATCATTGTTTTTATTGTTGTAATTGTTCTAGCAGGAATATTTCCGGCAGTTTATGTAGCCAATTTTGAAACATTAAAAGTTTTAAGAGGGAATTTTTCAAGAAGTAAAAGTGGTATCTGGATTAGGAATTCGATGTTGATTTTTCAGTTTACGATTGCAGCCTTTTTTATCATAGGAGCATTAGTTGTTTACTCTCAAGTAAGTTATATGATGAATAAAGATTTAGGTTTCAGTGGAAATCAAGTAATTAGTATTTCATTTAATTATAAAGACCGAGAAAAAAGATTAGAAAAGTATTTTACGACCAGAGAAGAATTGATGAAAATAACTGGCGTTGAACATGTCTCTACTTTTGCAGGTTCTTTTGGTCAAGGAGCGAATTCAAGTTCAGGATTTAAACACAATGGTGTTTTTGTTCAACCTCAAAATGTGACAATGGATTTTGGTTTTCTTGAAATGATGAAAATTAAGATGAGTCAAGGACGAGATTTATCGCCTCAATATGCATCAGATACAATAAATAATTGGTTGATAAATGAAACTTGCGCTAAGATGCTTAATCTTAAAAATCCCATAAATACTGTAATTAGTTCTGGTTGGGGAAATAAAGATGGAAATCTAAAATTTAAAATTGTAGGTGTGGTAAAAGATTTTCATATTCTAGGTTTTAAAAATAAAGTTCCACCGATGGTTTTTGTCAATGTTAAAACTTTAAAATGGGATAATTTAGAGAATATATATGTAAAAGTTTCACCTGAGAACTTGACTGAAACATTATCTAAATTAGAGACTTACTGGCAAAAGAATATCAATCCTGATTATCCTTTTAATTATCAGTTTGTGGATAAGGCATTTGCAAAAACATATAATGAGCAGATAAAACAGAAAAATTTGTTTTTTGTACTTAATGTTATTGTGATTATTATTGCGATTTTCGGTTTATTTGCATTAGCATCATTTTCAATGGAAAGAAGGTTGAAGGAAATTGCAATCAGAAAAACACTTGGCGCAGAAACAGATGCTTTACTTAAAGAATTGTCAAAACAATATGTGCTTTTTTGTCTTATAGGCTTTGTAATCGGAATCTTTCCTGCCTACTTTTTGCTTAATAAATGGTTAGAGAATTTTGCTTTTAGGGTTGATGTTTCATTCTTGCCATTTTTTATTGCATTGGTTGTGTTGCTTTTATTAACTTTGGTAATCGTTTTGGCAAAGGCATATCAAATAACTAAAATAGATATACTTAAATATCTTAAATACGAATAATTAATCTGAGCAATTAATTAGAATTGAGTTTTGGTTCCCGACCCGACTAGCTTTATCGCAGGTCGGGTCTTTTTTTTGGAACACATATCTATAAGATAACTCGTTAGGAATAATTCTTTTATTTAATTAACCTTATCAGGAAATAATAATGAAGACAAACGACTATCTCTGTCATATACATCTTTATAAAAACTAATTTCACCAGCATCATTTACCCAAGCAGTAAAGTATCCGATGTAAACTGGTATTTTGTTTTTTAACATGCAAACTGTTTCTTTTTCACCGCTCATAGCGTTATCAATACGATCAATAGGCCAGTCTGGATAATCTTTCAATATAGCGATTGCAAGATCTTTTGCTTTCTGAACATTTATACAGCCATGGCTAAATGCTCTATCTTGAGCGAGAAATAAACTTTTGGCAGGAGTATCGTGCATGTAGATGTCATTAGGGTTCGGAAATAGAAATTTCACTAAACCCAACGAATTGTTAGGTCCAGGCTTTTGTCTGATAGTTCCGTTATACCATTCCATGTTGTGATCTTTTAAATAGTTTTTATCGGAGGCGATTGCAGATTTCAACTCATTTTTAACAATGCTCTGAGGAACTGTCCAATAAGGACTAAATACAATTCGGTCCATTTTGCTACTAAAAATTACTGTCTTGTTTAATCTGGAACCAACAAAAACGTCCGAAACCAATTCATAAGCTCCATTTTTTACATAAACTAAATGGTATGAGGGAATGTTTACCATTACATATTCTTTACCCTTTTCTAATTCGGCAGGAATCCATCGACAACGTTCCATATTTAACATAATAGTTCTTATGCGGTCCTCGATAGGTTCATTCATTTGATTGATATGCTCTGAAGTGATTTTGTAATTTAATGCTAAACCATATCTTTTCTTGTAATTTAAAACGGCATCCATCAGTTCTTGGTCGTACACATCTCTTTTAGAATCTTCTTTTAAATCTCCAATAACTACTAGACGATGTCTAATTTGACCAATAGTTTTTGAACTATCAAGAGGTTTTAATTCTTGGAATGATTGATCCATAGTTATTGGATCCCAATCGTTGGTTTTTTGAATTTGGCGGTATTTGTCTAAAACATCACGCAATTTATAATATTGACTAAATAGGTCTATTTTGTCTTTGTCTAATAATTTAGGGTCAATCAATAAGGAATCCAGTAATTTATCATATGAAATGCTTTTCTTTGGTAAAAACCATCCCAAATCCTGAACCTTTTTTGCATCGATTCCTTCATAAACTTTGTTGGTGTAGAATACATATAAAGATGTTAATAATAGCTCAGTGTCAGATTGCGAAGGTTTGTTAGCTTCGGTTTCATTAAATATTAAATCTATTTCATCTCTGTAAGGAACAGTAGATTTTACGCCCTCTTTTTCAAGCATGTTTACTTTTTGATATAATAAATGAGCAAATTCAATAAGTTCATTATTGTCATACCATATCATTTTATAATTTCGATTTTTATAAAGCTGATTTACATCAGATTGATATGTGTTGAATTTGGGGTAATCTTTAAAAAAAGAAGTAATTGTAGCATTGTTGATCGAAAGGATTATTTTGCTGTTATCGGTTTTCTTATGAATTATAAGAGAAGTAGAGGATTCAGTAGGTGAAATGTTTTTTTTGTTGGAGTAAAATGAACTTAATGAAAAGGTCAACAGAAGAATTGCGGATAATAAAGTAATTTTTCTCATAATTATTTGATTAGTGCAGTGCAGTCTTGAAAAGAATCTGGCACTCAATGTATTAATAAAGGTATGGAAAATTTAAATGCTATATTTAATAATATTATTTTTATATATTGTTGAATACCAAATTTTATGATTTAAAAAAATAAATTTATTGTTGATGAAATATTTTATTACCCATGAAAAATGATTTAGTAATAACTTCAAACGATTAGCCTATCAATAAATCCAATCTAAAACCGTTAGAATAAGAACTTAATCAGTTATCTTTGTAATCCGAAATCGGTTTAAATTAATATAGTTTTTGAAGCGATTATTGTCAATAGAAAATAGTAAGTTAAAATGAAATTAGACAGAAAAGAAATCCTTAAAGCTTTAGAGACAATTACTATAGCTGGAGAAGGCAAGAATATGGTTGAAAGTGGAGCCGTTACAAATGTTATTACTTTTGGTGATGAAGTTGTAGTCGATTTAGTTTTACACACACCAGCTATGCACATAAAAAAACGTGCTGAGGATGATATTAAAAAAACAATTCATGATTTAGTTTCTGCAGATGCAAAAATTAAAGTAAATATTAAAGTTGAAACTCCTGAGAAAAACGAAATTAAAGGTCGTGCAATACCAGGAATTAAAAATATTATTGCTGTAGCTTCTGGAAAAGGGGGAGTTGGTAAATCAACAGTTACAGCAAATTTAGCCGTTACATTAGCTAAGATGGGTTTTGCAGTTGGAGTATTAGATGCTGATATTTATGGGCCATCTATGCCAATTATGTTTGATGTAGAATCAGAAAAACCAGTTTCAATTTTGGTTGATGGTAAATCAAAAATGAAGCCTATTGAAAGCTATGAAGTTAAAATACTTTCTATCGGATTCTTTACTGCACCAAGTCAGGCGGTAATATGGAGAGGGCCAATGGCTTCTAAAGCTTTAAATCAAATGATTTTTGATGCCGATTGGGGAGAGTTAGATTTTATGTTGATTGATTTACCTCCAGGTACAGGAGATATTCATCTTTCAATCATGCAATCACTTCCTATAACTGGAGCAGTTGTGGTAAGTACTCCGCAAGCTGTAGCTTTGGCAGATGCTAAAAAAGGAGTTTCGATGTTTATGCAAGATAACATCAATGTACCTGTTTTAGGAATTATAGAAAATATGGCGTACTTTACACCTGAAGAATTGCCTGAGAATAAATATTATATCTTTGGAAAAGAAGGTGCTAAGAATTTAGCAGAAGATTTAGGAGTTCCGTTTTTAGGAGAAGTTCCAATTGTACAGTCTATTCGTGAGGCTGGAGATTATGGGCGTCCTGCGGCTCTACAAACTGCATCAGCTATCGAAACTGTTTTTGAGGAGATTACTAGAAATGTAGTGCAAGAAGTGGTAAGTCGTAATGAAAGTTTACCAGCTACCGAAGCAATAAAAATCACAACAATGGCAGGATGTTCTGCAGTAAAGAAAAAATAAATTAGATAATTAAGATAATGAGACAATTAGGAAATTAGATAATTAGCATTTTTTGTAAAAATGGAGAGTTTAACCTTTCTTATCCACAAAATTTCTAATTATCTAATTGACACATTTTCTAATTGACACATTCTCTGATTGAATATTAAAATTATGACAACAGAAGAATTAACAAACAATGTTTTAAGAGCTCTAGATGAAATCAGACCGTTTCTGAATTCCGATGGTGGGGATATAACATTGGTTTCTATAGAAGATGATAAACATGTTAAGGTTCGTCTTGAAGGAGCCTGTACGAGCTGTAGTGTAAATCAAATGACACTTAAAGCAGGAGTAGAAACTACAATTAAAAAATTTGCTCCACAGATAGAAACTGTGGTAAATATTATGTAGTTGTAGCAATTTGCTACGATAAATATATTTTTTTTTTCGCGATTTATTCTAAGTTATGAGTAAGTGCTAATGAGAATATTTAGGAACTTTTTTAAATATTTAGATACTTAGTAATATAGTCTCAAAGCAGAAGATATGCTTGTTTAATGCTAGAATTACCAATGCGTAAACAGCGTTGAAATTACGAAATGTTTAGTGAAGTAAAGAATTGAGTTAGTTTTGTTAAGAAAAAGTGTTAATAATTGAGGGTTGTGTAATGGTGTTTAGTGTATATTTAGCTTAAATTTGCGATATAACCTAAATCTTACATTTATGAATACCTACTATAAGCTAATCGTTCTGTTGATTTTTACTTCTACCAGTTATGCTCAACAAATGAGTGAAAACCTATATGTCGATAAGGCATGGGTAAACGAATATGAAGTTTGGTCGGATTTTAATTATGAAGGCCAAATTGTTATTTCTCCAATTACAGAAGAAGGGGGTTTGAGAATTTCTAATTATGATTTCTTGTTTGACTTTTGTGATGGAAAAGCTAAATTTTCAAATAAACAAAGTTATACAGTTGCTGAGTTTTCTCATCCTCGAAAAATTAAAACAACAAAAGATAAGCAAGGTATAGTAAATTCTACCTACGAGGGTACACTAATCTTTCAAAACGATAAAGATTATTATTCTGTTATAGCTATAGTTACAATATTGCAAAAAAACAGTGTTTTGGGGCTTAAAATGCATCTAAAAGATAAATCAAAAGAATATGCCTTTAGTTTTAAACCTAGCAATTAGTATTTTGTAAAAGATAATGTATTTTTGTTGTATTGAAAATGCGTTAATAATCAAAATTCCGATAATTTAAAAATGGATGTATTAATAAAGATTAAAGATAGAGAGGGAGTTGTTCATGAACTGCAAGCTCCAACTGATATGGCAATGAATGTAATGGAATTGTGTAAAGCTTATGAGCTTCCTGTAGAAGGGACTTGTGGCGGAATGGCGATGTGTGCTTCTTGTCAGTGTTATGTGTTAAATGATGTTGAATTGCCAGAGATGGGAGATGAAGAAGAGGCAATGCTTTCGGAAGCTTTTTATGTTAAGTCTAATAGTCGTTTAGGTTGTCAAATACCAATAACAGAAGGTTTAGAAGGATTAGAGCTGGAGTTGGCTCCAGAGTATTAAAAATAAAGTATAAAGCGAGGAAATTTTTTCTCGCTTTTTTTATTCTTTTATTGTGTGTTTTACTTTTGGTAAAATACACTCAAAAAATAAGAGTATGATCATTGTGAAGATTACGAATGAAAATGTAAGTATTATTTTGAATCTACTTCTTATAGTATCTATTAAGACATTTGCCGTTCCTTAATAATACTTACATTAAGAATATTGTTTTGGTTTTTTTATACCATTTCGATTTTTATGCTAATTTCCTCTTCGATAGCATTCCATAACCCGATTCTTTTTTCTAGTGATAGAATAGCTATTTCTTGAACTTCAGACCATTTTTTTGGATCATTTTCACATAAATCAGCAATCATTTTCATTGCCATAGGGCCATGTTCATCTGCATCAAGTTCAATGTGTCTTTCAAAGTAGTATATCAGTTTGCTTAAATCTGTGTCAGGAAAGTTTTCTTGGAAATTTTTCAAAATTGCTGTAAACATATTCGGAATCAAGTCTTCTCTTCCGAAGGTAAAAGCTGAGGCGATTTGATGCGGTTTTCCTTCTTCAATTACTCTGAAAGTAAAGTCTAAAAAAGCTTTAATATTAGGGTGTAATTGACTTTGTTTTATGGCAACAAAAATATTTTGTAAAGAGTTTATTTCATGTAAAAAGCCTTCAATGTTCTTTGTACTTGCTCCGCAGTCTTCCATTGCTTCAAGGTACATTTCATAGTGACTTTGGCGACGGCCATCAATACTTAAGTCAGTTTCTTCGGCTAGTACAATCTCATTAATTAGATATCTTATTTCTGGATTTTTGCTTGCAAACCAAGGTGTTGTTGTGCATGTAAGTTTTGCTTGTAATGCTTTTAATAAAGACATAAAGTCCCAAACAGCATATACATGACTTTCTAGAAAGCAATGTAAATCATCTATGCTTTGAATCTTTTTATATAGAGGATGTTGTAATAAAAGGTCTTTTTGAGGTTGAATGCTATTGTTTATAGTTTCAATATTCATGGTGGCATTTTTTTTTACAAATATAAAAAAGCTTCTTGGTACCAAGAAGCTTTTGAATTGTTTTTATGTATTTTTTAATAGATGATTTCTATTTAAAAGCTGGAATTCCAGTAATATCCATACCAGTAATTAGTAAATGAATATCGTGAGTTCCTTCGTAAGTGATAACACTTTCTAGGTTCATCATGTGGCGCATGATAGAGTATTCGCCAGTAATTCCCATTCCTCCTAGTATTTGTCTGGCTTCACGAGCAATGTTAATAGCCATATCGACATTGTTTCTTTTTGCCATCGAAATTTGAGCGGTTGTTGCTCTTCCTTCGTTTCTTAAAACTCCTAAACGCCAAGTTAATAATTGTGCTTTTGTGATTTCAGTAATCATTTCGGCTAATTTTTTTTGTTGTAACTGAGTTCCTGCAATAGGTTTATCGAACTGAATTCTTTCTTTAGCATATCTTAGGGCTGTATCATAACAATCCATTGCAGCTCCAATTGCACCCCAGGCAATTCCATAACGAGCCGAATCTAAGCATCCTAATGGGGCTCCTAATCCAGATTTATTTGGTAATAAGTTTTCTTTAGGGATTTTTACATTGTCAAAGATCAATTCTCCAGTAGATGACGCACGAAGTGACCATTTATTGTGAGTTTCTGGTGTTGTAAAACCCTGCATACCGCGTTCTACGATTAAACCATGTATTCTTCCTTCTTCATTTTTTGCCCAAACAACAGCTATGTCTGCAAAAGGAGCATTTGATATCCACATTTTAGCTCCGTTTAATAAATAATGGTCTCCCATATCTTTGAAGTTGGTAATCATGCTTCCGGGGTCAGAACCATGGTTAGGTTCTGTTAATCCAAAACAGCCTATAAATTCACCAGTGGCAAGTTTAGGCAAATATTTCATTCTTTGTTCTTCGTTTCCGTATTTCCAGATAGGATACATTACTAATGAAGATTGAACAGATGAAGTGGATCTAACTCCCGAATCACCACGTTCGATTTCTTGCATAATTAAGCCGTAAGAAATTTGATCTAGTCCAGCTCCACCGTATTCGACAGGTATGTAAGGACCAAAACCACCTATTTCTCCTAAGCCTTTTATAATTTGTTTTGGGAATTCAGCTTTTTGTGCAAATTCTTCAATAATAGGAGATACTTCTCTTTTTACCCATGCTCGGGCCGAATCTCTTACAAGTTTATGTTCGTCGCTTAATAGGTCATCTAGGTTATAATAATCTGGGGCTTGAAATAGGTCTGGTTTCATAATTTATGTTTTTTTTCAAGAACAAATTTACACAATATAGATATAACAAAACAAAAGTAAATTGTTATATTTTTTATGGATTTAGAAATAATAATCAGAATTAAATTGTGATTGTTTTGTGTTTTCTATTGTAAATTATTATTTGCTTATTGGTATTAATGAACTAAATTTGGGATAATTCAAAACTAAATGGTTAATGAAATTTGTTAAATGCCTCTTATTTTTTTTTATTACAAGTGCTGTTTTTTCTCAGAAAAATTCACAGCTAAGCTCCAAAGAGTATGCTCTATTACAAGATAAAGTAAGGGCATCTGCAAATTCTAATGTAGATAGTGCTTTTGTTTTTGTAAATAGAATAGAGAAATCTAGTGACTATTCGCATAAAACTTTTGCAAGTGGAGCGAAAGCTTATTTGTATCAACTTAAAGAGGATAGTATTAAATCAAAACAGTATTATGAACAAGCTTTTAAGTTTTTAGGAAAAGTTAAACAATCAAAAGAAAAGAGAATATTGAATGCCGATTTATTAAATTATGGAGGGCTTATAGATTGGAGGAAAAATAATCTAAAAGCAGCCTTTGACAAATTTGAAAAAGGGGTAACTATTGCTAAGAAGGAGAATGATCAGATACGGATGGTGAAATTTTACATGAATATTTCATTAATTAACATAGAAGTTGGGAATTATAAAGCTGCAATTTTATCTTTAAAAAAATCAAATGAGATAACGGATCAATTAAAGTATTCATTTTCAGAAGAAAAATTTACAAATTACAAGAGTAATATTAATTTTAATTTAGGACGTGCTTTTGAGAAGGCTTATGGGAAAAATTATTCAAATCCCAAGTTTTTGGATTCTGCGGAACATTATTACACGAAGGCAATTTTATATTCTAAAAATTATCTAAATACAAAACTAAACTCTAAAATGAGCTTAGGGAATATTTATTATATGAAGAATGATTTGTCTAATGCCGAGAAGGTGTATTACGATGTTTTGCTGTATAGTAAAGAAAATAATTTGCAACCAGAACTTTTTATTGCTAGTTATAATTTAGGAAGTCTGTTCTTCAATATTAAAGATTATGACAAGTCATTGTACTTTTTTAAAAAAGTAGATTCAATTTATCAAATAAATAAGGTTAATGACTTGTATTATGTAAATTCAAATTATTATCTGGCTAAGATTTATACCATTAAAAATAACCCTCAAGAGGCATTGAAATATTCAGAGAAATATTTTGATAAGTTTGAACAAATTCAGTCAAAATTAGATAATGAGGTTCAGGAGGTTAACTTTCGGCTAGGAAATGTGAATGTCAGAAAGGATATGGAGGAGCTTCAGGTCAAAAATCAAAATAAAATTAGGTTTTGGAATCTGATGGTTTTTCTTTTTGTAGGAGTGCTTTTGGTTTTAATTGTTTTGTATGTAAAGAGTATTAAGAAAAAAAGAGAGACTGATAGAAAAGTAAATAGTTTAATTGAAGAATATAAATTAAGGTTAGAGTTAAATGAAGCGCTTCCTGAGAGTGTTAATAAAGATGAAGCAGTCACGGAAAGTATACCAAAAATGGCTGTCAAAATGAATTTAGACTTAGAGAAGGAAGAAGAAATATATGAAAAATTAAAGCAGTTAGAAAAGAAACATTACTATCTGAATTCTGATTTTACTCAACAATCTGTAGCCAAAAAAATTAAAACAAACACAAGTTATTTGTCTTATGTTGTTAATAAGAGATTTGGCAAGACCTTTAGTGAATACTCCAATGAATTAAAGATTAATTATGTTATTAATGAATTGATTACAAATTCAAAATATCGAAAATACTCAACACAGGCGCTAGCCGAGAGTGTAGGTTTTAAAAATGCTATTTCTTTTACAAAATCATTTAGTAAAAGAACCGGAGTAACACCAACTCAGTTTACTAAAAAATTAGAAACTACAAATTTTTAAAAGAATAAAGTTGTAGTTTCTAATTGTTCCTTAATTAGGATTGCCCCGGAGGTTTTACTGTACCTGGAGGGTCAGTTTCTGATGGAGCAGTTGTGCCATTTTTTGGATCTTCACCTCCAGTAATCATTTTGTAATGTTTTTTCGGAAGTTCATTTTTTTTAAAATCGTTTAATGTTAAGGGGGACTTTTTCATAAGTTTTATTTGTTAGAATATCAAAATTATGGAAAAGGAATAGCCGTTATTTAGATTGTAGTTTTAGAAATAATTCTCAGTCGCTTGATTTTGTATTATATTGACATATAGATGTTTACGTGTTTAAAAAGTGCTTAACTATTTATAAATTATGTATTCATTTTTTTTAAAAATTTAGAAATTTAACTTTTTTTATCTGAAAGATTATTAATATTTGTGATATTCCTTTTTATAATAATTAAGATTATTACTATGATTAAATTAGTTAACAAGTACCTTGATTTGAATAATTATTTAAATGCAAAAAAGGAATTCGAAGAGTTATTCCTTTCGCACCCTAATTATCCAAGTCTGTTTGCTATAACAGATTCATTGAATACATTATCAATAGAGAATATTGTAATAAAAGTTCCAAAAGAACAATTGCATGAATTGCCTAATACTTTCCTGGCGATTTTTAATAATGATTTGGTTCTGGTTGAAAAAATAGAATCATCAATTGTAATTGAGACTGAAAAAAGTAAGAAGATTACGCTATCAGTAGATGATTTCTCTAAGGATTGGAATGGCGTTGTATTAGCAATTGAGCCCAATGAAGTTCAAGAAGAGAAAGCTTTGAATGAAAATCCTAAGTGGCTAAAATATAGCATTTTGTTTTTGGCGCTAATCGTCTTGTCAAGTTTTTATAATGACTATAGGATATTTGATTATACTTTTTTAATAACCTCCTTATTAGGATTGTTAATTAGTGTTTTTATTGTACAAGAGAAATTTGGTATTGATAATCAAATGGTATCTAAGTTATGCAATATTAATCCAAGTACTTCTTGTGAATCGGTTATTAAATCGGAGAATGTAGAGGTTAATAAATGGTTTGGCTTTTCAGATTTGCCTTTAATCTTTTTTGTTACAGCTGTGCTGGCAATATTGATAGGGTCAGCAAATGCTAATCTTGTTGGTTTTCTTAGTTTGATAGCTGCACCAGTGATTATATATTCTATTTGGATTCAAAAATTTCAGATAAAAAAATGGTGTGTATTATGCTTGGCTATTTCTTTTTTGATGATAATTCAAGGAATAGTATGGGCTTTCGAATCAGGTTTTAGTGTAAATTTTACATTGACTAGTCTTTTTCAGTATTTGTTTTCTCTAATAGTTGTTTCGTCATTGTGGTCTGTGGTAAAGCCAGTTATAGAAGATAAATTAAAAGCTGAAAATTCGGTAAAAAACTTAACTAAGTTTAGAAGGAATTTTACTCTTTTTGAATTCTTATCTAAAGAAATTACTGCATTAGATGGGTTTGAAAAACTGGAAGGATTACATTTTGGTAATAGTATGGCTGCCGCTAAACTCACTATTATCATAAGTCCGAGTTGTGGGCATTGTCATAAGGCATTTGAAGATGCATTTGAATTAGTCTGGAAATTTCCTGAAAAAATATCTTTGAATGTTTTGTTTAATATAAATCCAGAAAACAATCAAAATCCTTATAAAGTTGTTGTAGAAAGATTGTTAATGATTAATGAAGTTAATCCTGAAAATATTGTAGAAGCGATATCTGATTGGCATATTAAAAAAATGTCATTAGAAGCATGGCAGAAAAAATGGATTGTAGACTCGGTTTCTATGAAGGTCAATCAGCAGATTCAACAACAATACGATTGGTGTTCGCAAAATGAGTTTAATTATACACCAGTTAAAATCGTTAATAATAAATTGTATCCAAGCGAGTATGAATTAAGCGAATTGAAATATTTTATTAATGATATTTTAGAAAGTAATGAGACGTTAGAGAGAGACTCTCTAGTGTATATGTAAAGTATATATGGAATTCTTATATGAATAGACATAAGCTTCAAGTGTCTTTAAATGATTGGAGTAATAACCAAATTAAAATCCCCCAATTATGTTAAAGAAAATTTTAAAGCTAGAAGGTGCTCAAGAATTAACAAGAAATGAGCAAAAAACTATTCATGGAGGAAGAGCTTGTGACCGTGGCGGATCTTGTCCAACAGGAACTAAGTGTGTATCTGATTGCAGATTTGATGAGATTTGCAGACCCAATAGTTACGTTGAGTGTTAATTTAAAAATCAAGAAAAGAAATGTTCTTTTCTTGGCTTTACAGATAAAGACATAAGCTTCAAGTGTCTTAAAATTATTGAAGTATTAACAAAATCAAAAAACCAAGTTATGTTAAAAAGCATTTTAAGCCTAAAAGGCGCTCAGGAGTTGACAAAAAAGCAGCAAAAAGAAATTAACGGTGGTTGGGTTCCGCCAGCAGGTGGATATTGTCCAAATGGGACATGTCAATATGTAGAAGGAGGGCCTTGCAGAAGACCATCTGATCTTTGTATTTAATTCTATTAAGTGATTAGACATAAAGCTCCAAGTGTCTTAAAATTATTGAAGTATTAACAAAATCAAAAAACCAAGTTATGTTAAAGAATATTTTAAAATTAGAAGGTGCTCAGCAACTTACAACAAAAGAACAGAAATCTATTAGTGGTGCAGGATCTGTACCAGTATGCCAACGTCCAGATATTCTTATTTGCTGTCCAGATGGTATATGTGCATGTGCTCCAAAAGGGACACCATGTATGTTGACTTAGATAATAGTTTGGACATAAAGCTTCAAGTGTCTTAAAATGATTGAAGTATTAACAAAATCAAAAAAACAAGTTATGTTAAAAAGTATTTTAAATTTAGAAGGCGCTCAAAAAATAACAAAGAGAGAACAGAAGGAAATTACTGGTGGGCAAATTCCGCCAGATGGAGAATGTAATTCTTACGTAATTCTGAGTCTAGATGAAGAATCTTGCAAGAGATATAATCGTAATTATAGACCGGTGTACATTGGAGATAATCAATGTTCAATAATGACGGCTCCTTGTTAAGAGTTATGTGATGTAAATAGTTCAATTAACATTATTTTTTTATTGTCTAATTGATATAATTAAAAAATTATCCAAGTATTTAAAACAGCTATCATATTAAAAAATATATTGGATTTAGAAGGAGCTCATTAATTAACGAAAAATGCGAAAAAGACCATTAAGGATGGATTGCGTTGTAGTGCAGATGGGTATTGTCCTGATAACACAGTGTGTGTAGGTAGGGATGTCGAGAATGGAAATGATGGAGATTGCAGACCTGAGTAATAAAATTTTCGGACTGGTGTCCAAAGTAATAATCAATTTTTAAAAATATCAATTATGTTAAAAAACATTTTAAAATTAGAAGGTGCTCAAAAATTAACTAGTAGTGAGCAAAAAAACATCAATGGAGGAGCATGTGTTATTCTTTGTTGTCCAGATGTAGGATGCTTGTGTGTTCCTAAAGGAGTAGCTTGTATGCTCTAGTTAATTGTTTGATAATTAGCTAAACTAATATTCCAGCCCTGATAATCATTTGTTGATGATTGGGGCATTTCTTAATTTTTAAAACTTATATTATGTTAAAAAATATTTTAAAACTAAAAGGAACTCAAAAATTAACTATAAGTGAGCAGAAAAATGTTAATGGAGGAAGATGTGTTGTTGTTTGCTGTCCAGATTTACCATGTTTGTGTGTTCCTCCAGGAGTAGTTTGCTCCATAAGTTAGATAATTAGTTTAAGTCCTGATAATCATTTGTTGATGATTGGGGTATTTCTTAATTTAAAAAAAAATATCAATTATGTTGAAAAATATTTCTAAAATAGATGGAGCTCAAGAATTAACAGAAAAAGAGCAAAAAGCAATTAAGGGAGGACAACCACATTGGGAAGTTTGTTGTCCAGAAGACGGTATTGCATATCCAGATTGTAGGTATATTGAGTGTCAAGTATAGTTTTTTCTATATCACATTGGACTTCGAGCTCTGAAGTTAACTTCAGTTTAGCTATTTGAGGAGATTTGTAGAAAGAGTAAAGCATATTTGTTCAACAATTAAAAAACTATAATTATGTTAAAAAATATTTCTAAAATAAAAGGTGCTGAAGAATTGACAATTAATGAGCAAAAAGTAGTACGAGGAAGCGGACCAGGAGAATTTATTGTTTGTTGTCCTGAAGATAATAACATTGCATATCCAGACTGTACATATATTGAATGCTCTAGGTAATTATTAATGTTAGATTTTGCAAACTTTAACCCAAGCTACGAGGACTTTTAAGTGTCTGAGGTAACAATTAATAAAAATATACTTATGTTAAAACAAATTTTGAATTTAGAAGGTGCTCATAAATTAACTAAAAATGAGCAAAAAAGTATCAAAGGAGGTTTAATCGATTGTATTGATCCTGCTACCAATAGATGTAAGAGTCACAGTCGGTCTTGTGCTCCTCCTTGTCGTATAGATCTAATAGATCCACCGATAGAGCCTTAAAAATAATAATTAAGGTTTTACCTGGATCACTAGTAAAAATTGTATTAGGAATTTGTTATTAAATATATTCCTAGATAAAATTATAATTTGTTAGGAGTTTGTTCATGGTTATTGGAAAAAATGATAAAGAGGATGTAATTTCCTCTTTATTATTTTATATTAGTATGTGAGATAATTGCATTATATTGGCTTAGTAAAACAAGATTAAAAATTGAAAAAATTCCCAAATTATATACAAGCAGATTTTAAGGACTGTGGGCCTACCTGTTTGAAAATCATAGCCAAGCATTATGGTAAAACCATAAATATTCAAGAGCTGCGTGACTTTAGTGAAACTACACGAGAAGGAAGTAATTTGTTGTTCTTAAGTGATGCAGCAGAGAAAATCGGATTTCGGACTTTAGGAGTAAAACTTAGTGTGCAAAGTTTAGAAGAAGCTCCATTACCTTGTGTTTTACATTGGAATAAAGAACACTATGTAGTGCTTCATAAAATAAAAAAGAACATTTATTATATTTCAGATCCAGCCTTTGGGTTAATAGAGTATAGTAAGAAGGATTTTATTAAGTTTTGGATTGGAAACAATGCCGATGATTCTACTCAGGAAGGAATTGCTCTATTATTAGAAGCGACCCCTAGATTTTTTCAGTCCGATTTTGATAAAGAAGATAAAAAAGGTTTAGGATTTGGATTGTTGTCTCAATATGTACTGCGATATAAATCGTTCCTGGTTCAATTGAGTATAAGTTTACTGGCTAGTAGTTTATTACAGCTTATTTTCCCTTTTCTTACTCAGAGTATTGTTGATGTTGGAATACAAAACCAAAACATACATTTTATTTATTTAATTCTGTTTGCGCAACTGTTTCTTTTCGCTGGAAGAACTGGATTAGAGCTGATCAGGAGCTGGATACTGTTGCATCTATCTACACGAATAAACATCTCATTAATTTCGGATTTCTTTATTAAATTAATGAACTTACCTATTTCATTTTTTGATGTGAGGATGACAGGAGATATCATGCAGCGAATAAATGATCATCGTCGTATAGAAAGAATCCTTACCACTTCATCGTTGAATGTGTTATTTTCGGTTATTAACATGATTATAATGGGAGGTGTCTTGGCTTATTACAATCTTCAGATATTTCTTGTGTTTTTTGCAGGAAGCATATTGTATTTCGGATGGATCACCCTATTCTTAAAACGACGAGAAGAACTTGATTATAAGCGATTTTCTGAAGTTAGTCAGGAGCAAAGTAAAGTTATGGAGCTTATAAACGGAATGCAGGAAATAAAACTGCATAATGCCGAAAAGCAAAAAAGATGGGGATGGGAGTATGTACAGGCAAGACTATTTCGAGTTTCTATAAAAGGATTGGTCTTAGAGCAAACACAAACAATAGGATCGTCAGTAATTAATGAATTAAAGAATATATTCATCATTTTTCTTTCGGCAAAATTGGTAATTGATGGACAGATAACTCTTGGGATGATGCTAGCTATAAGTTCAATCGTAGGAAGTTTAAATGGACCGATTACTCAACTTATTGAGTTTGTGCGAGAAGTACAAGATGCAAAAATATCATTAGCTCGATTATCCGAAATCCATGATAAAGAAGATGAGGTACAACAAGAAGAACACCAAACGCAAGATATTCCACAAGATAGTGATATAATTATAAAAGAGCTGTCGTATCGATATTTAGGTTCTGATATTCCGGTTTTAGATAACTTGAATCTAATTATTCCTGCGCATAAAGTAACTGCAATAGTGGGAGTTAGCGGAAGCGGAAAAACTACTTTAATGAAGTTGTTATTGAAATTTTATGAACCAAATAATGGAGAAGTTAATATAGGTAACACACAGCTTAAAAACATTTCGCAAAAAGCTTGGCGTAATAATATTGGGGCAGTAATGCAAGAAGGGTTTGTTTTTAGTGATACAATTGCTAATAATATAGCTATTGGAGTCGATAAAATAGATAAAGAACGATTGGTGTATGCAGCAGATGTGGCAAATATAAAAGAGTATATCACCGGATTGCCATTAGGATATAATACCAAAATAGGATCAGAAGGTGTAGGTATGAGTACAGGGCAAAAACAACGATTGTTAATAGCAAGAGCGGTTTATAAAAATCCAGAAATGTTATTTTTTGATGAAGCAACTTCAGCATTAGATGCCAATAATGAAAAAGCTATTATGGGAAAATTAGATATTTTCTTCAAAAACAAAACAGTTGTAGTAATTGCACACCGATTAAGTACGGTCATGAATGCAGATCAAATAGTTGTTTTGGATAAAGGAAAAATTATTGAAATTGGCAGTCATTCAGCATTAGTAGAACAAAAAGGGAATTATTTTGAATTGGTTCGTAATCAATTGCAATTAGGAAATTAAAACATGGCAGAAGACAATACAAAATTTGAATTAAGAAGCGAAGAAGTGCAGGATATTCTCACGCGCGTACCACATTGGATGATACGATGGGGAACAGTTTTGATCTTTGCTATAATATGCATGTTGTTTTTTGTTTCCTGGTTTCTTAAATATCCAGATGTAGTAAGTACAGAAATAAGTATAACGACATCTGTACCACCCGAGAAACTAATGGCCAAAACAACAGGTCGGATTGAGGCAATTTTAGTAAAGGATAAAGAGAAAGTGTCAAAAAACACTCCACTTGCAATTATAGAAAATTCAGCAAATTATAAAGATGTCTTTGTTTTAAAGAATACAGTAGATAGCTTTAATATAAATGAAAAGAATAAAGAATTTCCTTTTGCTAGCTTAAATAATATGCAATTAGGAGAATTGGAAAGCTTGTATGGGGTTTTTCAAAAGGATTATACGGCTTGGAGCCTGAATGAAAGGTTACAGCCATTTCAGGTGGAAAATAATGCTCAAACCTCGGAGTATGTTCAGATTAAAGAGCGATTGACTATTTTGCAACAGCAAAAAAGTATTAATGAAAGCGAATTGCAACTTCAAAAAAATGATGTGAACCGTTTTGAAGGACTTTATGCGAAAGGCGTTATCTCGACACAAGATTTGGAGAGTAAAAAATTAAGTTACCTTCAGGCAGATAAGAACTATAAAGGCTTACTTTCGTCAATATCGCAGTTAAAATCAACACTGATAGAGAATACAAGATCAAGTCAGGGAACTCGAATAAGCGGAACAAAAGAAGAGGTGAATTTAGAGCGTAATCTGATGCAATCCTATTATCAGTTGAAGAAGGGGATTAAAGACTGGGAATTGGCATATACATTAAGATCATCAATTCCGGGAGTTGTTACTTTTTTGCAAATATGGACTGAAAATCAGACAATCACTTCGGGAGAGAATGTTTTCTCGATTATTCCAGATACCGAAAAGGGATATATCGGCAAAGCCAAAGCTAAAGCTCAGAATTCAGGAAAAATTAAATTAGGACAACAAGTTAATATACGATTGTTTAATTTTCCAGATAGGGAATTTGGAGTTATTAGAGGTAAGGTTGAAAATATTTCACTTATTCCAGATAAGGATGGAGTTCTGTTGTTGGATATCTCGCTTCCTAAGGGATTAGAGACATCATATAATAAGAAGATTCCTTTTCAACAGGAAATGAAAGGTAGTGCAGAAATTGTTACTGAAGATCTTCGATTGTTAGAAAGAATATTATATCAATTCAAAAGTCTGTTTAGACAGAATTAGAATTTTAAATAAAAATCTTTTGTAAGATCTATATATTCAGGAGTGTAAACGTGTCTTTCAGTTTCGATAATTAATTCATCGATAGAAATGTCTACATTTTCAATGCGATTAAAGGCTAATAAGCTGCGTTTTATATCGCTTGTAGGAGTTCCTTTTACACGAGTAATTTTAAAAGGGTACAATTCGAATTCTTTGGCTAATGTAATAAATCGCTCTTCTTCCTTAAATGGAATGATTACTGAAAAGACACCTTTTTCCGAAAGTAATAAATCTGCTGCTTCAACTAAGTCCTCAAAGGGCATAGCATCTTGAAAACGAGCTAAATCTCTCTGTTCGTTGTCAGTTTTGTAATCTTCACTATAAAAAGGAGGATTTGATACAATAATATCGTATTCGTCTTCCGGTTCTTCCATGAATTCATCTAATCCGGCATGATAGCAGAATAGTCTGTCGTTCCAAGGAGCATTTTCAAAATTATCTACAGCTTGTTCGTAGGCGGTTTCATCAATCTCTAAAGCATCAATTTGTTCAGCAGAGGTTCTTTGTGCTAGCATTAAAGCTATAAGTCCAGTTCCGGCTCCAATATCTAAAATACTAAAAGGATGGTTATTTATAGGAGTCCATGCGCCTAATAAAACACCATCAGTGCCAACTTTCATAGCCGTTTTATCTTGTAGAATAGAAAATTGCTTGAATTGGAACATAGTAATTTATGATTGTAGATTAATGAATTTTGATTTCAGAGGAATTCTAGATTCAGCTCAGAATCATAACGAATATAGTAGTATTATTTTTTCGGTTGAATAAATAATCAAATAGCCGAATAAACTTTTTTACAAGTACATTTCGACTAAACCTTCAGGTAGATTCATGATAACTTTTTTGTTATCGCGGTCAATTTTCACCAAGAAATGGTCAATCATAGGGATTAGCATTTCTACTTCACCATTAATAACTTCAAAAAGAGGTTGTGCAGTGCTGTCGTTTATGGAAGCTATTTTTCCAAAAATACCTAAGCGTTGGTCTTCTATTTCGAAACCGATAACTTCGTGGAAATAAAATTTGTTACCTGTAAGTTTTGGTAACATACTTAAAGGAAGATAAATGGCGTTGCCCATAATAGCATCAGCATCTTCTTCGGTAGTCATATCTTCAAAACGAATTCGTAAGAAATCATTTTTGTGTAATGAGCTAGTTTCAATAAAAAAAGGAACCAAGTGTTTGTCGCATTCGACAAACACTGATTCCAAGTTTTCGTATAACTCAGGTTCGTCCGTGTCTAAATAAGCCAAGACTTCACCTTTGAAACTAAATTTTTTAGCGATTTTACCTAAATAAAAACAATCTTCTTTACGCATTCCCGCTAAATATAATTATGCTTCAGTTGTTTCGTTATTTTCTTCAGTAGCAGGAGCTTCTTCAGTTGATGCTTCAACTTCAGCAACTTCTTCTACAGCAGGAGTAGCAGCAGCAATAGCGTCTGCTTCAGCTTTAGCAGCAGCAGCTAAACGTTTTGCATTTACATCTTGTTCTGCTTTGAAAGCTTTTGCTTTAGCATCAGCTTGCGCTTTTGTTAAACCATCTTTCTTAGCGTCAACTTTTCCAGATTTAGCTTCTAACCAAGTAGCTAATTTTGCATCAGCTTGTTCTTGAGTTAAAGCACCTTTGCGAATACCACCTTCAAGGTGATGTTTCAACAAAGCTCCTTTGTAAGAAAGAATTGCTTTAGCAGTATCAGTTGGTTGTGCACCATTGTTTAACCATTTAACTGCACTATCAAGGTTTAAGTCGATAGTTGCTGGGTTTGTGTTTGGATTGTAAGTACCGATTTTCTCTAAGTATTTACCATCTCTTTTTGAGCGTGCATCTGCAGCTACAACCCAGTAAAAAGGTTTTCCTTTTTTACCGTGTCTTTGTAATCTAATTTTTACTGACATAATCGTATGATTAAATTTTGAGGTACTCGACCTCGATTAATTAAGGGTGCAAAGATATAATTTAATTCTGAATTACAATTTGTATTTTATAATTTAATGTTTAAGGCCTTATTTGCTAGTTTTTTATGGTTCTTTTAAGAGTGAGATTCCGCCGTTTTGTTTTTTAATTGATAATTTTGCCAAAATTTAAATCAAATATGAAGAAATGGTTCTTATTGCTGCCGTTAGTTTTATTGCTTTTTTCATGTGATAAAGAAGGAGTCGAGACTAATAATGTAATAAATACAGCTTTTCAATCTTTAAGAAATGAAACTTTCTGGAAAGCGACAAGTTATAGCGCAAGTGTTGATGGTGAGGGGAAACTTGTAATTATAGGAGGTTTGAATAATGATAAGGTTGTATTACAAACAGCTTCTGTAAATGCTCAGACTTATACCTTGGGAGTCGATGATGTTTCTACTGCTACATATATAAATTCACTCTCAAAAAAGGAAGTTTTGTATAAAACAGGTAAAGAATTAGGAAGTGGTCAAATTGTTATAACTGAGTATAATAAGGTTACAAATACTGTTTCGGGAACATTTTCATTTGTTGCTCCAGATAGTGGAGATGTTATGTCGGTAGAAAAAGCGATTCGTTTTAAAGAAGGTGTTTTTTATAAAGTGCCAGTAATATTGGTTAGCTCATCGGAATAGATAATTTTATAGATAGATAAAAAATCTATTTGCGAGTCTTCTTACTTTTTTTAATTGATAATAAAAACATAAATAAGCTAATTTATAGTAGATTAGAAAAAAATAAGATTACATTTGTTGCATATTATAAATAAGTACATATGAATATTTTTGTTGGAAGCCTTCCATTCAGTATTGAGGAAGCAGATTTAAGAGAGTCTTTCGAGGCTTATGGAGCAGTTGATTCAGTTAAAATCATTACTGATAAATTTACAGGAAGAAGTAAAGGATTCGGTTTTGTTGAAATGACAAATGATGATGAGGCTCAAAAAGCGATTGACGAATTGAACGGAGCTACTGTTCAAGGACGTGCAATTGTTGTAAACAAATCTGAGCCAAAACCAGAAGGCGAAAGAAGAAGTTTTAATAACAACCGTGGAGGAAATGATTCTCGTGGTGGTTATGGTGGAAACAGCCGTGGTGGAGACAACCGTGGTGGTGGAAACAGAGGAGGATATTAATATTTTTTTCTAAGATATAAAAAAAGGTGTCAATTTATTGACACCTTTTTTGTTTCAAGTTTTTTTGTTTCAAGTTTCAAGTTGTTAGAACGTGAAACATGAAACAAAAAAATTATAAATTAGCAACTAACCAATCTCCAACTTCGCTGGTTTTGTATGCTTTGGTTCCTTTTGGAGCTAAATCCTCTGTAACAATTCCTTGTTCCAATGATTTGTTAACTACTGCTCTAATTGCTTCGGCTTCATCTTTTAATCCAAAAGCATCTTCAAACATCATTGCAGCAGATAATACAGTGGCTAATGGATTAGCAATATTTAATCCAGTTGCTTGTGGGTAAGAACCGTGTATTGGTTCGTATAATGAAGTATGCTCTCCAACAGATGCAGAAGGCATTAATCCCATCGAGCCCGAAATTACCGATGCTTCGTCAGTTAAGATGTCTCCGAATAAATTTTCAGTAATTAATACATCATATGAATTTGGCCATTGTACCAATCGCATGGCAACAGCATCCACAAATTCATATGAAACAGTAACCTCAGGATAATCTTTTTCCATTGCTTGTACTGTTTCTCTCCATAAACGAGATGTTTCTAGTACGTTAGCTTTATCAACGCAGCATAATTTTTTGCTACGTGTCATTGCGAGTTCAAAACCTTTTTTAGCTAAACGCTGCACTTCGGCTCTAGTGTAAACGCAATTGTCAAAGGCAGTTTCGCCACCGTCTCTTCTTCCTTTTTCTCCAAAGTAAATACCACCAGTTAGTTCTCTTAAGAAAACTAAGTCAGTTCCTTCAATTCTTTCTCTTTTTAGAGGAGAATTATCTATCAGTGAAGGGAAAGTAAATGTTGGTCGAACATTGGCAAATAACCCTAGTTTTTTACGCATTAATAATAAACCTTGTTCAGGTCGAACAGGTGCGCTTGGGTCGTTATCGTATTTTGGGTGTCCAATTGCGCCAAATAAAACGGCATCGGCAGCCATACAAATTTCGTGAGTTTCATCTGGGTAAGGAACTCCAACAGCGTCAATTGCACAAGCACCCGTAAGTGCTGGTGTCCATGTTATTTCGTGATTGAATTTTTTTGCAATAGCATCAGATAATTTTACAGCTTCATTAATTACCTCAGGACCTATTCCGTCTCCTGCTAAAAGGGCTATGTTAAATTTCATTATTGTTTTTTTAAGGTTCAAAGTGGAAAAGGTTCAAAGGTTCAAAGTTCTAAAAAGACATAGATTGGAAACCTTTGTTTCTCTGTAACTTTGAGTCTTTGTACCTTGATTTATTGTATAGCTACATTAAGCATTTTTTGAGTTGCGATAATTGCGGCAACTGTTTGGTCGGAATCTAATCCTCTGGTTTTAAATTCTTTTCCGTTATTAATCCAGGTAATGATAGTTTCGCATAATGCATCAGAACTACTTCCTGGTGGAATTCGAACAGCATAATCAATTAGTTTTGGCAAAGTCATTTTTTTGCTTTTGTAGATTTTAGTTAGTGCATTCATAAAAGCATCAAACTGGCCATCGCCTTGAGCATTTTCTTCTATTATTTCGCCATTAAGATTTAAAGATAAAGTCGTTGATGGGCGCATTCCTTTAGAATGAACTAGCATATAGGAGTCAATCGTGATTTTGTCTTGATAGGTATGGCTGTTTAAAACGTCTGAAATGATGTATGGCAAATCTTCTTTGGTGACAGTTTCTTTTTTATCACCCAATTCGATAATTCGTTGGGTAACCAATTTTAAATCTTCCTGATTTAGTTTTAATCCTAATTCCTGAAGGTTTTTCTCGATATTAGCTTTTCCAGAAGTTTTTCCAAGAGCATATTTTCGTTTTCTTCCAAAACGTTCTGGAAGTAAATCACTGAAATATAAGTTGTTTTTATTGTCACCGTCAGCATGAATTCCTGCTGTTTGAGTAAATACATTGTCTCCAACAATTGGTTTATTGGCAGGTATTCTGTAACCAGTAAAAGTCTCGACTAATTTACTCACAGAGTATAAAGAGGTTTCCTTGATGTTGATACTTACTTCAGGTAAATAATCATTGATTACTGCAACAGTACTTTCGAGAGGTGCATTTCCTGCGCGTTCTCCCATTCCGTTTACAGTTACATGAAGCCCTTTTATGCCTGCTTTTATAGCTTCCATGACGTTGGCAATGCTCAAATCGTAATCATTGTGCGCATGAAAATCAAAATGGATATCGGGATATTTTGCAGTAATTTTAGAGATGAATTCAAAAGTTTGAGCGGGGATTAAGACACCCAAAGTATCAGGAAGTAAAATTCTTTTGATTGGTTGTGTTGCTAAAAAAGCAAGAAAGTCAAAAACATATTCGGGAGAATTGCGCATTCCGTTACTCCAGTCTTCCAGATACACATTTGTTTCAATGTCATTTTCTTTTGCCAAAGCAATACTCGTTGCTATTTCTGCAAAATGTTGCGCAGGTGTTTTTTTTAACTGATGCGTAAGGTGATTCATTGAACCTTTGGTTAATAAATTCTGAACTTTAGCACCCGCTTTTTTCATCCATTCGATAGAAACACCTCCGTCGACAAAAGATAGTACTTCAATTCTTTGAATGTAGCCTCTTTCTTCTGCCCAAGCAGTAATGCCTTTTACGGCCTGAAATTCTCCTTCACTTACGCGAGCAGAAGCGATTTCTATTCGATCAATATTTAATTCTTCTAACAGTAATTGCGCAATGGTTAGTTTTTCTGCAGCAGAAAAAGATACTCCCGATGTTTGTTCACCATCACGGAGCGTCGTATCCATTATTTCAATTTTTCTTTTTTCCATTATAAACTTGATGCTAATACTATTTCATCTGTTTGAAATAGTATAGTGGGTTGAAATAAAAATTATAAAGCAGCTACTTTAGTTCAACATTAAAGTTAAAGCTAGTGTAGCTGCATTTTATATGTTGTATTAATAAGGAAGTTTATCAGCGAAAGTCACAATATCTTCTTTGATGTTTTGTAGATAATCAATATCATCAAAACCATTGACCATATTGTTCTTTTTGTATCCATTGATGGCAAAAGATTCTTGCTGACCAGTTGCTAACAATGTAATGGTTTGATTTGGTAAGTTGATTTCTAATTCTGTTTTTGGGTCAGCTTCAATTGCTTTAAAAATTGTATCAGCAAATTCTGGGCTAACTTGTACAGGAAGAACTCCAATGTTTAAACAGTTTCCTTTAAAGATATCTGCAAAGAAACTTGAAACTACAGCACGAAATCCGTAATCATAAACAGCCCAAGCTGCATGCTCTCTAGAAGATCCTGAGCCAAAGTTTTTTCCTCCAACAAGGATTTTTCCACTATAAGTTGAATCGTTTAAAACGAAATCTGCTTTTGGAGTGTCATCTCCATTATATCTCCAGTCTCTAAAAAGATTGTCTCCAAAACCTTCACGTTTCGTAGCTTTCAGGAAACGAGCAGGAATGATTTGATCTGTGTCTACGTTCTCAATTGGCAGCGGCACTGCACTGCTGGTAAGTATATTAAATTTATCGTATGCCATTTTTGAAATTTTAGATTTTAGATTTTAGATTTTAGATTTTTTTTTGAAAACTAAATACTAAAGGCTAAAATGTTTAGTGTTAATAATGTAAGTGAGTTTTATTTGAAGGTTTTGGATTTTAAAGCATCAGAGTTATTTGTAAAGTGAAAATTCTAAAATCTAAAATCTTCAATCTAAAATAACTCCCTTGGATCTGTTAGCTTTCCTGTTACAGCTGCTGCTGCTGCCATAATCGGGCTAGCCAAAAGTGTTCTTGAGCCAGGGCCTTGACGACCTTCGAAGTTTCTGTTGGATGTACTTACTGCATATTTTCCAGCAGGAACTTTATCGTCATTCATCGCTAAACAAGCTGAACAACCGGGCTGACGTAATACAAAACCAGCTTCGGTAAGAATTTCCAAAAGACCTTCTTCTTTAATTTGAGCTTCAACAACGTGAGAACCTGGAACTAGCCAAGCGGTAACATTTTCTGCTTTTTTTCTTCCTTTTACGATTTCTGTAAAAGCTCTAAAATCTTCAATACGACCATTAGTACAACTTCCTAAGAATACATAGTCGATTGGTTTTCCAATCATTACATCATTTTCGTGAAAGCCCATATAAGCTAAAGACTTTTTATAGGTTTCCTCACCACCTTCAACTTGGTTGGCATTCGGAATAGTTGCAGAGATACCAATTCCCATTCCTGGGTTAGTACCATAGGTAATCATAGGTTCAATGTCCGCAGCGTTAATGTTTAATTCAGCATCAAAAACTGCATCAGCATCGGTTTTTAAAGTTTTCCAATAAGCTACTGCTTTGTCCCAAGCTTCTCCTTTTGGAGCATATAATCTTCCTTCAAGGAAATCGAATGTTTTTTGGTCTGGAGCAATCATTCCTCCACGAGCACCCATTTCGATACTTAAATTACAAACGGTCATACGGCCTTCCATAGACATGTTTTCAAAAACATCTCCAGCATATTCAACAAAATATCCTGTACCTCCAGAAGTAGTTAGTTGAGCAATAATATAAAGAGCAACATCTTTTGGACCAACACCTTTACTTAATTCGCCATTTACGTTGATACGCATTTTTTTTGGCTTAGGTTGCATGATACATTGAGTGGATAAAACCATTTCAACCTCTGAAGTTCCAATTCCAAAAGCAATTGCTCCAAAAGCACCATGGGTAGAAGTGTGTGAATCTCCACAAACAATAGTTGCGCCAGGTAATGTAATTCCATTTTCAGGACCTACAACGTGAACAATTCCATTTTTTATGTGGCCTAATCCCCAGTGAGAGATTCCATATTCGGCTGCATTATCTTCCAAGGCTTTTAACTGGTTGGCAGACAGAGCATCTTGTACAGGTAAATGTTGATTTATAGTTGGTGTGTTGTGATCGGCAGTTGCAAAAGTGCGTTCTGGGTATAAAACCGAGATGCCTCTGGATTTTAATCCTAAAAAAGCAACAGGACTTGTAACTTCATGAATGAAATGACGGTCAATGAAAAACACATCTGGTCCATCTTCAATTTTACGCACCACGTGCGAATCCCATACTTTGTCGAATAATGTAGTACTCATTTTTAACTATTTTTTAATTGTAATTTCCATGTAATCATAAGAGGATAACAAAATTAGAAAAAGAAATAAAAGCAAGAATTAGCATATTTGATTATATACGATGCCCAAACTGTTTTACTCATTGCTAGCCAATTGGTTTTATAGTTTTTTGGTTTTGTACTTGTGTTTTGTACTTGTGTTTTGTTTTCTTTTTTAATTGAAAATCTTCTAATAGTTTTTGGTATTTATAATTTAGTAGTTTTGTTCTATTTCGTTGGTTTTAAGACTTTTTGTGTGTTAATTATAAGATTAAATCGTAATTATTATTAGCTTGTTTTTCTTTTTTAAACTACTAATAAGACTTTTTTTTAAATGAATAAACTGAGGTTTTTGTAGATGTATTTCTTGTTCAAATACTACGGCATCCAAAAGAAAAAAAATCTTTCTTTTAGAATGAAAATAAAAGAGAATACTAGTTCGGAATGTAAAATAAGCAGTAATGACAGTTAGCTGACATTTGCTTTATGAATAAGCTCTTAATATTGAAAATTCTAATTTTAAAAAAATAATGTCATGAATTTAAATCAAATTGCTTACAGAATTGGAGTTATTGGAACCGTAATTATTTTAGTTTGGGTTGGACTTTTTAAGTTTACAACTGCCGAAGCTGGAGCAATAAAAGGCTTAGTCGAAAATCATTTTGCAATGAGTTGGATGTACAAAGTAATGTCGGTGGAAGTTGTTTCTAATGTTATTGGAGTTTTTGAAGTCTTTACTGGGGTTGGTCTATTGTTTTCTTTATTTTATAGAAAAATTGGAATCTACGCAGGAGCAGCTTCGGCTGTTATATTTATTACAACTCCAGGCGTTTTTAAAATGGGTGAAGGTTTTCCTGTAACAGACTTTTTTATTTTGAAAGATATTCCTTATTTGGCAATTTCTTTGATGGTGTATACGAAAAGCAAGGAGTAAATAAAAGAAATTTTACCTACCATTCAATATAAAAGAAAATAATCAATCCAAATTATCAAAAACATAATGAGTTTTAATAATTTGGATTGATTATTATAGCTACCAATCGTTACAATCGATGTGGGCTTTTATCAAAACGATCATTTATTGAAAAATGATATTGCAGACCCAATTCTAACCCAATTCGTAAATTATGTGTAGTTTTTTCAGAATCATTCCAATCAGATGTATCGGAATAGTAAGGGAAATTATCTGCAGAAGTGAAATCATATTCATATCTTAAATTTGTAGAATAGGAAATTTTATCTGACAGAAAACCTTTTAAACCAATTGAACCAATTATACCAAATAAAGTTTTTTTGTGCATTTTTCCTTCGTCACTATAATATTGATTTCTTTCTGGATGTTGATAAGAAATATATTCACTATAATCTGAAGTTTGTGTTCTTATTTCATATTCATCTTCTGCAATTGTTTTATAATATTTCAGAAAAGAAAACTGTATTCCTTGATTAAATGTTAAAAATAATTTCTCTTTTAAGCGATAATAATATTGAACAGTTATGGGAGTTTTATAATACTCAAAACTTGATTTTATACTTGTATTGTCTCCAACGACATCAAAAAAGTATTTTTCGTTTTGTTTCGAATATTCAAACCCAGTTTTTACACCCCAACTGTCATTCCAGTTTTTTTCGATTGTGAGTCCAAAACCAAAACCATTTGGCAAATCTTGTTTGTCTTTATTATAAGGGAAGTTTGAATTTATTCTAGTGAAAAAGAAAGGATTCAAATTTATTCCAACTTGCCAATCAGTTATATCTTGAGCATTTCCCGCAAAGGAAATACTCAAGATCATGGCAATTACTAAGTTTTTCATGTTTAATTGTTTAAGATTATTTTGCCCGTTAAGACATTCTTTTCAGTTATTACTTTTAAAATATAAATCCCTCCTTTTAGTTTGCTTGAAAGCTCAATTTGCAATTCATCTTGATTGTAGAATTTAGATTCTTGAACTAATTTCTGATTTTGATTAAAAATCTGATAATTGCCAGAAAGTATTTCTGGAAGTTTTATTGTAATATTTCCGTTTGTAGGATTTGGTGAAATTATAATTTCTGAAATCTCACTTTCTGGAGCTAATCTTGCTTCATAACAAGGAGTTGGTGTGTCTAAGGAGTATATTTCTCTAGCTGTAGCTCCAGTACAGGAGTTAGTATAAGTGACAGTAACATTAACGTTTCTTGGCACGGTAGGATGCGCCATTATAGGCGGATAAACTCTTATGCTTCCATTGGTGAAGGGAGTTGTAGGTACAAATGTTAACTTTAAACCAGAATCACTATAACAGTCCCAATCTTCAACTTCAATATACCCGTCGGGTATTGGGGGAGCCGTACTGTCAGAAATATTAAATGTTTTAGACGATGTTGTTACCGAACATCCACCTGCAAAATTAACTACTGCATTTACTGTCAATGTTGAACCAGTAGTTATAGAGCTATTTGGTGTGATGGTAACTTGTCGCTTACCATTAACAATAGTTTCTACTGAAATGGCGCAATTTGGCGCATTCCAAAACACATTATCAATATCAGTTTGATTGTCGATTGAAAATATTAATCCAGAACTTTTACATAAAAAGGTTTGATTAACAGGATTAGTTGACCATACTACTGAACGTGATGTTCTTGTTATTTTGTTACCAGAACCGACATAATAATTGATGTTTCCAGCTGTTCTTTTAACTATACACCCTACATTAAAATCTCCAGTTAAAGGAGGTTTTACTATCACCGATGTAGCCGTACTAGAACCCGAAATTTCGGCGCCATTTGTTACTTCCCATTGGAAACTATTCCCATTGGTTGCATTAGACACCAGATATGTTACAGGAGCTTGGTTACAGTTTAATATAGATGTATTTCCACTAATAATAGGATTTATTAACCTTTGCACAGTTACCGATTGTTCAGCTTGTGGCTGGAAATTAAAATACCCAATATGTTGACCAGTGCTTTTTTTTATATAGATACCACTTAACTTTACAGTTATCTTATCGCTACTCATATAAGTACTGTTTCCCCATTGGATTGGGATTGTTTTTGGGTTTGAATTGTTATAAGTACCATCATTAAGATAACTACTTTGATTACTAGGGTTTCCAATGTATCCAGGAATAGAGCCTGTACTACCATTTGTTCCTGTTGAAACAATCCAATTTGTAATAATATAACCATCTGCTTGAACAGCATTTAACCAAGGGTAAATAGGTTTAAATTCAAAGGTATAATTATAAGGAACTCCTACTTCTACAGACGCTGGCCCACTTATAGTAACTGATTGCTGAGCAATTAAAAAATTAGTGATTAATACACTAAAACATAAACCTAAAGTTTTTTTCATATAAATTAATTTCTTTTAGAGATTAAAGGGTCAAAAGTAACTTGTGTTGCATTATTTTTGTTGTATTTTCTTACTCTATTTCAATACTATATTATCTTTTTTGGACAGAAAAATCTGTCTTTGTAGCGATGTGTATTTTTATTTTTAAGTTGTCATTTTGTTCTTCCTTGTTGATAACTTCCTTTTTTAATAGCTCAAAAAAAGACTAAATTTGAAGTTCCTCCATTTTCCATCCAGTGCTTTTATTTAGTTCTTGTTATCAGGGATTTAGAATAAAGATAATTGGAATTTGGAATTTTAAAAATTGTCTTTTAAAGAAAACTATGTATTTAATATTCGATACCGAAACTACTGGATTACCAAAACGTTGGGATGCTCCAATAACCGATTCTGATAACTGGCCTCGCTGTATTCAGATCGCTTGGCAGTTGCATGACGATATGGGGAAACTCATCGAACATCAGGATTATTTGGTAAAACCTGAGGGATTTAATATCCCGTATGATGCAGAGCGTATTCACGGAATTTCTACTGAATTGGCTGAAGCCGATGGAATTTCATTGCAAGAAGTTTTAGAGAAATTTAATATTGCTTTAAGCAAAACCAAATTTATTGTAGGTCAAAATTTAGGTTTTGATGTTAATATTATGGGGGCTGAGTTTCATCGAATGGGTGTTGATTCGCCTATGAGCACTATGCCTGTTCTTGATACTTGTACAGAAGTTACCGCTTCGTTATTGCAATTACCGGGAGGTCGTGGAGGAAGATTTAAATTGCCTACATTGACCGAATTACATAGTTATCTTTTTAATAAACCATTTGCAGAAGCACACAATGCTACTGCCGACGTTGAAGCGACAACACGTTGTTTTCTGGAGTTAATAAGAAGAGAGGTTTTTACTAAAGAAGAATTAGATGTTCCGAAGGATTATTTTGGAGAATTCCAAAATAAAAACCCTCAGGAAATCAAGCTGATAGGTTTAAAGCATATCAATTTAAAAGCAGCTTCTGATAAAATCAGAGAGCAATTAAGAGCTTTAGAATCGGATGATAAGCAGACAACAGTTTCAGAGTCAGACTTAGAGGGTTTTAAAGCAGCGAAATATTCGCATTTGCATAATCATACACAGTTTTCAGTTTTACAATCAACTATAGGGATAGGAAATATCGTTTCGGCTACAGCCAAAAACGGTATGCCAGCAGTTGCTATGACAGATACTGGAAATATGATGGGGGCTTTTCATTTTGTGAGCGCTGTTATGAATCATAATAAAGCGGCATCAGGTAAAAATAAAGCTTTGGTTGAAGCTGGTGAAGAGCCGACAGAAACAGAAATAAAACCAATTGTGGGTTGCGAATTTAATGTTTGTGATAATCACTTGGATAAAAGTAAAAAAGACAATGGTAATCAGGTTGTTTTGTTGGCTAAAAACAAAAAAGGGTATCATAATTTGGCTAAAATGTCATCGATTGCTTTTACAGATGGATTTTATTATGTTCCGAGAATTGATCGAAAAATTGTCGAGCAATATAAAGAAGATATCATGGTTTTGTCCGGGAATTTATACGGAGAAATCCAGAGTAAAATTCTGAATGTTGGTGAAAACCAAGCCGAAGAAGCTTTAATTTGGTGGAAAGAGCAATTCGGAGAAGATTTCTATCTTGAAGTCATGCGTCACAATCAGGAAGACGAAAATCGTGTGAATAAAACCCTGATTGAGTTTTCTCAAAAACACAATGTCAAATTAATTGCGACAAATAATACTTACTATTTAAATAAAGAAGATGCCAACGCGCACGACATTTTGTTGTGTGTGAAAGATGGTGAAAAACAAGCTACGCCAATTGGTCGTGGTCGAGGATATCGTTACGGATTACCCAATCAGGAATATTATTACAAGTCGCAAGAAGAGATGAAAAAACTCTTCGCTGATTTGCCGGATGCGATTATTAACATTCAGGAAATTGTAGATAAGGTCGAAATTTACTCGCTTTACCGTGATGTATTGCTTCCTAAGTTTGATATTCCAGAGGAATTCTTAGTGGTTGAAGACGAAGCTGATGGAGGTGTACGTGGTGAAAATAAATATTTACGACACCTTACCATGACGGGGGCTAAGAGACGATATGGAGAAATTACAGAATCTATTCAGGAACGTTTAGATTTTGAGTTACTAACGATTTCGAATTCTGGGTATCCAGGTTACTTTTTGATTTGTCAGGATTTCATTGCCGAAGCTAGAAAAATGGATGTTTCGGTAGGACCAGGGCGTGGATCTGCTGCAGGTTCAGCCGTTGCTTATTGTTTAGGGATTACGAACATTGACCCAATTAAGTACGATTTGCTTTTTGAGCGTTTCCTTAATCCGGATCGTGTATCCATGCCCGATATTGATATTGACTTTGATGATGAGGGTCGTGGTCGAGTTATGGATTACGTAATCAATAAATACGGTAAAAATCAGGTTGCGCAAATTATTACCTACGGTAAAATGGCAACCAAATCAGCGATTCGTGATACAGCTCGTGTATTGGATTTACCATTATTTGAAGCCGATAGAATTGCAAAACTGATTCCGGGAATGATGCCGTCTAAATGGAATTTAGCGCGTTTTATTTCTGAAAGCGAAGAGGAGGTTAAAAAAGCGCTTCGTTCAGATGAATTTGATAATGTAAAAGAATTGATTGCCATTGCAAATGAAGATGATTTGGCAGGTGAAACAATTCAACAAGCAAAAATCCTTGAAGGATCGATGCGAAATACCGGAATTCACGCCTGTGGTGTAATTATTACACCATCGGATATTACGAATTTCGTACCTGTTACTACAGCAAAAGATTCTGATTTATATGTAACACAGTTTGATAACTCGGTTGCAGAAAGTGCAGGATTGCTGAAGATGGACTTCTTGGGTCTGAAGACCCTTACGCTGATAAAAGATACTGTTAAGCTGGTAAAATATAGAAACGGAATTGATTTAGATCCGGATACATTCCCGATTGATGATGTTGAGACGTATGCACTTTTCCAGAGAGGAGAAACGGTAGGAATCTTCCAATATGAGTCGCCCGGAATGCAGAAATACATGAAGGATCTGAAACCGACTGTTTTTGGGGATTTAATTGCCATGAATGCCTTATATCGTCCGGGACCTTTAGAATATATTCCGTCTTTCGTAAGAAGAAAAAATGGAGAAGAGGAAATCAAATACGATTTAGATGCCTGTGAAGAATATTTAGGAGAAACATACGGAATTACAGTTTATCAAGAGCAGGTAATGCTTCTGTCGCAATCGCTGGCTGACTTTACAAAAGGTGAGGCCGATGTTTTGCGTAAAGCGATGGGTAAGAAACAAAAGGACGTTCTAGATAAGATGAAGCCTAAATTTGTGGAACAAGCTGCAAAAAAAGGTCATGATGCTAAGGTTTTAGAGAAAATCTGGAAAGACTGGGAGGCATTTGCGAGTTACGCCTTTAATAAGTCGCACTCCACTTGTTATGCGTGGATTGCATATCAAACCGCTTACTTAAAAGCGCATTATCCTGCAGAATATATGGCTGCGGTACTTTCTAATAATATGAATGATATTAAACAAGTGTCATTTTTTATGGAAGAATGTAAACGAATGGGATTACAGGTTTTAGGGCCAGATGTAAATGAGTCGTTTTATAAGTTTACTGTAAATGATGAATATGCAGTACGTTTCGGGATGGGAGCTATTAAAGGAGTTGGTTCGGGAGCAGTGGCAACCATTGTAGAAAGTAGAAAAGATGGCAAGTATAAATCGATTTTTGATTTGGCTAAACGAATTGATTTGCGTGCAGCCAATAAAAAGGCAATCGAAAACTTAGCGCTTGCAGGTGGTTTTGACTCGTTTGAAGGAACTACCAGAGCGCAATATTTTCATGATGATGGTGATGGAATTACGTTTTATGAAAAAGCAATTCGTTATGGATCAAAGTTTCAGGAAAATGAAAATTCATCGCAAGTGAGTTTGTTCGGAGAAACAAGCGAAGTTCAGATTGCTGAGCCAATTGTACCACCTTGTGAAGATTGGAGTACGATGGAAAAACTGGCTAAGGAGAAAGAAGTTGTTGGAATTTATATTTCAGGACATCCTCTAGACGATTTTAGATTTGAAATGAAATACTTCTGTAATGCCAGATTGGAGGCTTTGAAAAGCATGAATGAGTATGTAGGTAAAAATCTAAATTTTGCGGGAATAATAAATAACGTGCAACATCGTGTAGCCAAAAACGGGAAAGGTTGGGCAATATTTAATTTAGAAGGATACGATGAAAGTTATGAATTCAAAATTTTTGGTGAAGAATACTTGAAATTTCGTCATTTCCTGATTCAGAATAATTTTGCTTTCCTGAAGGTATTAATTAAAGATGGATGGGTGAATCATGATACAGGTAAGAAATCAGACCCAAGATTGCAGTTTGTTGAAATAAGACAGCTGCAGGATATTCTGGAAGTCTTTGCTAGAAAATTGATTTTATTGTTGAATATAAAAGATTTACAAGCGGAGTTTATTCATAAGTTGAGCCATTTATTTAATGAGAATAAAGGAGATAATACCGTGACTTTTGAAATCATGGAGTTAGAAAAGATAAAGCGCTTGGTTCAAGTTGAAACTACAGCTGAGTTTGAGGAAGCTGATGATGCAGTTTTTGTAGATGAAGGTGATGATCAGGATGATGTCTTGAGTACAAAAACGGCAGAAGTTACTGAGGTTGAGGAAATAAACGTAGTAACCAAATTAACTATGCCGAGTAGAAGGTTAAAAGTAAATATTTGTACTGAGCTATTGCAAGAATTAGAGAAAATGCAGATAAATTTCAAGTTAAATTAAAGATTTATAGTTAAAATTTTAATTAATGTATTTTTTTAACGGTAAAATTATGCATGCATACTATTTTTTCACTATTATTGTTCTCAATTACAACGATTGCGCTCCAATTGCCCCAAAGCAAACGAGAACATTCTGTTAAATTATTTTACACTGTATAAATTATTTTAAGAAAAAAATTATGAAAAAGAGTCTTTTTTTATTAGGAATGATGGTTTGTTCTATGACTATGGTAGCTCAAACTGAAAAAGCAGAAAAGCCAGAAAGCTGGTATTTTAAATTAGGCGGATCTTATTTCTTGCAAACAGCAGCTACTGAGTTTCCAACCGTAGGAGGGAATCTTCCTTTGGATAGAACTTATGTAGGAGGGAAATTAGTTTCAGAAGAAAGTGTTACAGGGTCTTTTGGTGAAGGTTTTAGAACTGGTATAACAGCAGGTTATAGATTTAATGCTCGTTTAGGGGTTGAGTTAGGAGTTAATTATTATAGTAGTAATGATAAGACAATGGCTCAAACTAGATCTGATGTGCCTATTACACCAGCTGGTGTGTATAGCTTTAAATCAGTAGGGCAAATTACTGCTTTTGATTTAGCACCTGCATTGGTATTGTTCTTAGGAGAGCACAAAGGTTTTGAACCATATACAAAAGTTGGTATTTTAGTACCAATTCACGGAGATTTAGAGATAACTACTGATGCATATGCTCCAATTGCATTTGCTCCGACTGGTGCTCCGACTGCTTTTGGAAATGTTCGTAGTGTTGATAAGGTAAAACCAAATCCAACTGTTGGTTTTGTTGCAGCTTTAGGAACATCTTATAAATTAGGAAAAAATATTTCTGTTTTTGCAGAATTAGAGTATCGTAACTTTACAGTACACGGAAAAACCAAAGAAACTACAGAGTTTACTGTTAATGGTAACGATGCTTTAGCAACAAGAACTACTGCACAGATTCATACAAATTATAGAAGTAAATTAGATGTTAATTCTAATAATCCTTTGTTTAATCCTAATACGGCTACGGCAGATACTAAAGATACAACTAGACCTAATGATGCAATGGACGAGTTAAGCTCTTATGTTGGTATTAGCGGATTAGGCTTGACTTTAGGTCTTAAATATAGCTTATAATATTTTGCTTTTTTAGTTTTTAGAAAAGAGGATGTTCGAAAGAATGTCCTCTTTTTTGTTTGTAATTCGATAGGTATCAGAAAACAGAAGGTTACTTCAAGAAGTAATTAAAAAATAAGACAAGTATAAAGATTTACGATACGTTTATAATGAAAACTAATTTGGAAATAGAGATGAATTGATTTTAAATTTCTAAATTTGTACTCGAGTTCGAAACTCATTAAAAATTGTCCCCCGAAGAGATGTCTGAGGGTTAAACTTTAAACAAAAAAGAAAATGGCTTTAGCAATAACAGATGCTACTTTTGAAGAAGTAGTTTTGAAATCAGATAAACCAGTTATGGTTGACTTTTGGGCAGCATGGTGCGGGCCTTGTAGAATGGTTGGTCCAATCATCGACGAATTAAGCACTGAATATGCTGGAAAAGTAGTAATAGGAAAAGTAGACGTAGATGCAAACCAAGAATTTGCTGCAAAATACGGTGTACGTAATATTCCAACTGTTTTAGTTTTTCATAACGGAGAAGTAGTAGGTAAACAAGTAGGAGTTGCTCCGAAACAAACTTACGCAGATAGTTTAGACGCATTGTTGTAATCGATTCCGATTATTAATTTATATAAAAAAGGTTTGGCGAAAGTCAAACCTTTTTTTATTTTTAACGAATATCTATACCTATTTTAAAAAATGAAAATTATTTATTGCTTACTTAGTTTCTTTATTTTATCTGGTTCTTCTTGGTCTCAGTCTGTAAAAAAGAATGATTTTTTATTAGAAAGAGGAGTTTCGGAGGAATTGGCAATTTTTAGAAAACAACAAATTTCTAACGTATCTTATAATTTGTTATTTGTAATTCCTGATAAAAAGGCAAAGGAAATTGTTTCAAATCTTATTGTGGAGTTTAAATTGTCTGATTTAAGTAGGCCGTTGTATTTGGATTTTAATGAGAAATCTCAAAATTTAAAAACAATTCTCGTAAACGGTAAAAATGTAGCTGTTGTACATGAGAAAGAGCATATCGTTATTTCTGACAAGAACTTGGTTTTGGGTGATAATAAAGTTGAAATTTCGTTTATAGCAGGAGATTTATCATTGAATAGAAATGATGACTTTCTTTATACATTGTTAGTCCCGGATAGAGCTAGTACATTGTTTCCATGTTTTGATCAACCCGATATTAAGGCTACTTATGTGCTCACTCTTACTGTGCCAAAAGATTGGGCGGTTTTGGCGGGTGCACCGGTAAAAGAGCGGATTGAAGGTGGGGAAGCGGTTACTTATAAGTTTGGAAAGTCGGATAAAATGAGTACCTATTTGTTCTCGTTTGTAGCAGGTGAGTTTAAACGTGTTACTGAGAATCCTAGTGGTAATAGGCAAATGACAATGCTGTATCGGGAGAATAATCCAGATAAAATAAAAGCGAGTACAGATACTATTTTTAATTTGCATCAGCAGTCTTTGAATTTTTTAGAGAACTATACGCAGTACTTGTTTCCATTTCAAAAATTAGATTTTGCCTCAATTCCTGTGTTTCAATACGGAGGAATGGAACATGTTGGAGCTATTCAATATAGAGAGGCTTCTTTGTTTTTGGATAATAGTGCTACAGATAGTGAAAAGTTAAATAGAGCTAAATTAATTGCTCATGAAACGGCTCATATGTGGTTTGGCGATTTGGTAACTATGAAATGGTTTGATGATGTTTGGATGAAAGAAGTTTTTGCAAATTTCATGGCAGATAAAATTATGAATCCAATTTTTCCAAAGGTAAATCATGGTTTACAGTTTTTGACGGCTCATTATCCTAGTGCTTATGCAGAAGATCGATCTGCAGGAGCGCATCCGATCAAACAAAAATTAGGAAATCTTAAAAATGCAGGATCGCTTTATGGGAGCATTATTTATAACAAAGCACCAATCATGATGCGTCAGTTAGAGGCTTCAATGGGTGAGGAGGCGTTTAGAAAAGGTATTCAGAAATATATTCAGAAGTATGCAAATGATAATGCAAACTGGGAGAATTTAGTTGAAATTCTGGATGCAGAAACTCCATTAGATATGAAAAAATGGAGTGATGTATGGGTTAATAAATCAGGAAGACCAATTCTAACTAGTCATATCGAATATGATTCTAAAAACAATATAAAGAATTTTGAAATTGAGCAACAGGCGGAAGATAAATCTAAGAATCTTTGGCCACAAAAATTTGATATCGGATTAGTATATCCTGATGGAGTTAAGGTGATTAAGGTTTCTGTGAAGGATAGAGTGACCAAAGTAGAAAATGTTTTAGGCTTGTCTAAGCCGACTACAATTATATACAATTATAATGGTTTTGGATATGGCGTTTTTCCAGTAGATGTGAATAGTCTAAATTATATTCCAACAATAAAAGATGAGGTAGCAAGAGCGTATAGTTATATTAATCTTTATGAGAATATGTTAGCTGGGGTTGTTGTGCCTGTAGAGGTATTTGATTCTTGTCTCGAAGGAATTAAAGTAGAACAGAATGAATTGGTTATTAAGATTTTGTCGAATCAGTTAAATACCATTTTTTGGAAATTTCTAACAGAAAAAGAGCAAAATAGTGGTCAAAAACAACTTGAAGAGGCTGTTTATATGCGCTTGCAGCTGGATTTGCCAAAAAATATTAAGAAAACGCTATTTGGTTTGTTTAGTTCTGTTGCTTATTCAGATTCAGGGAAAGAAAAGTTATACCGAATATGGAATAAAGAAGATGTTATTGCTAATTTAAAATTAAATGAAGATGACTATACGAGTATAGCTATGAATTTGGCTATATTTAAACATCAAAATGCAGATGAGATTCTAAGTAAAGCAAAGTTGGCTATTAGTAATCCAGATAAACAAAAGAGATTTGAGTTCTTGCTTCCATCTTTATCAAAAGATGATTCAGTTAGAGATGCGTTTATGTTGTCTTTAAAAGAGGATAAAAACAGGGAAAAAGAGACTTGGGTTTCATCGGCTTTAGCAAATATTCACCATCCATTGCGTCAGGAAAGTGCTAAAAAACATCTTCGTTTTTGTTTGGATTTAGTAACAGAAATTCAGCGTACAGGAGATATATTTTTTCCAAAAGATTGGCTTAATGGTACGGTTGGAAGATATTCGTCAAGCTATGCTTATGATGTGGTGGAAACGTTCTTGAAAGAGAATCCTAACTTTAGTCCGATACTAAAAAGAAAATTATTGCAAGCGACGGATGATTTGTACCGTGCGCAAAAAATAAAAAAATAAACCGAATGAAAATTGAATCGCAAATAGAGAAGATTTCTAGTTTTCAGCATCTTGAGATGTTGGCCAACCAGGTTGTGGAAGGTTTTATTTCGGGAATGCATAAAAGTCCGTTTCATGGTTTTTCGGCGGAATTTGCTGAACATAAGGTTTATAATGTTGGCGAAAGCACAAAGCATATCGATTGGAAGTTGTTTGCTAAGACGGATCGATTGTATGCAAAGCGATTTGAAGAGGAAACTAATTTGCGTTGTCATTTAATCATAGATAATTCAGCATCGATGCATTATCCAGATTTAAAATCAAATCAATCTTTTTATGAGAATAAAATAGGCTTTTCTGTTTTGGCTTCTGCAGTTTTAATGAATATCTTAAAGAAACAACGTGATGCGGTAGGCTTGAGTGTGTTTTCGGATAGTTATGAGTATTATGCGCCTGAAAAAGGGAGTGATCGTCATCATAGAATGTTACTTAATAAATTAGAAGAGCTTTTAGAGAAACCTAAGACGAGTAAAAAAACGGATACGATTACCTATCTGCATCAAATTGCGGAGAAAATTCATAGGCGTTCGATGATTATCCTTTTTACAGATATGTTTCAATCTGAAAATGAAGAATTATTATTTAATGCATTGCAGCATCTTAAACATAATAAGCATAAAGTGGTTTTGTTTCATGTAATAGATAAGGAAACAGAAGTGAAATTTGATTTTGATAATGCACCACGTAAATTTATCGATCTGGAAACTGGTGAAGAAGTAGCTGTTTTTGCAGATAATGTGAAAGTAGAATATGAAAAAGAGGTGGAAAGTTATTTTAAGAGGTTGGCTTTAACTTGTGCTCAGAACCGAATTAAGTACGTTCCGGTCGCAGTAGGTGATAATTTTGAAAAAATTTTAACGACATACTTGGTTGAAAAACAAAACTTTGGATAATAAGTAAAAAAATAAATTAAATTTTTTTACAAAAAGGCTTGCAGAAATGAAATTCTATACTATCTTTGCAACCGCAATAACGCAGAGGTTTGGTAGTTCAGTTGGTTAGAATACATGCCTGTCACGCATGGGGTCGCGGGTTCGAGTCCCGTCCAGACCGCAATATTGGGAAAAGCCTTTCTTTATAGAAAGGCTTTTTTGCCCAAATACGGTATCTAAGATTAGTTGTGTTGTTTGGTCGGCCTTGTAAGCTGACCGGGTTTAGTAGTTAGACCAATGAAAAGCTTTCCACTTTTGTGGATGGCTTTTTTGATTTAAGACCTTTTTGGTTTGTAGATTTAACTTGAAAATTAACCGCAAAGGACGCTAAGATTTACGCAAAGTCCGCAAAGTTTTAATTAAGCTTTGCGGACTTTTCAGTTAAATTGAATCAAGTGCAAAAGTTGGGGCTACGAAAAAAAGATTACCGCAAAGACTGCAAAGGATTACATAAAGGTTCGCAAAGTTCAATCAATAGCTTTGCGAACTTTTGCGTTTTTTTCTCTTTGTTTCCTTTGCGGTTAAATTAGATCAGTTTTAAAAGTTGGAGATTAAGCAAAAAGATTAGATAATCTGAATAAGACGCAATTTAAATTTTTATAGAAACCTCAAATTCCAATTTTTGATCCTATAAGTTTATTTTAATTAAAGGTATAAAATAGCTTAACTGTTCTTAAATTACTCATTCTGGTTTAAATTGTTTGGAGTTGTAGCTTTTTTCGTTTTTCTACTTTGATAGAAATCAATGTGTTAAAAAAATAACGTTTTTTTTTGTTTAAAAAACACGAAAAAGCTTGTGGAATCACAACTTCTATTGTACTTTTGCCCCACAATAAAGCAAGTAGGTTTGGTAGTTCAGTTGGTTAGAATACATGCCTGTCACGCATGGGGTCGCGGGTTCGAGTCCCGTCCAGACCGCAATATTGGAAAAAGCCTTTCTTAACGGAAAGGCTTTTTTATTTTAGGTAACTTCACTTTGTGTAATTTTCTTCCTTATATTTATATATCACAAAAGCTGTTTACATTTAATTACTTCAATGGAACATTCAATTCATAAAGAGCACAAGTATTATATTAAAACGGTAGATGCTGATAAAAAGAGCATTTATTGTTACCATGATTTGATGGGGGAATTATATGTTCCTACACACAAACACAATAAAGCACAATTTCTTTATACTGAAGGTGATGTTGTATTTGTAACGACAGAAACTAAAACCTATTTCTTACCAGCACGACATTTTATATGGATTCCGGCAGGAATTGAACACAGTATTCATCCAAAGTCTGAAAACGTGATGATGCGAAACTTATATTTTCCTGTTGAAAAAGAGGAAGACGTTTTTTATCAAAATGAAGGAATCTATCCGGTTAATAATTTATTGCTCCAAATGATGCTTTTTACCAATCAATGGAATGGTGATCTTAAAAAAGGTAGTCCGAATTTTGTGATTGCTAAAGCGATTAAAGCCATATTACCTCAGATTTGTTTAACCAATTTACCGCTGGAATTGCCCTTGCCTAAAGATGCTCGCTTGAGTAAAATTTTGCGTTATATCGAAAATAATTTAGGAGAAACGATTCTGTTTGGAGAAGTTGCACATCAATTTGGATATAGCGAGAAATCTTTATATCGTTTGTTTCAAAAAGATTTAGGAATGTCATTTATTCAATATTATACAATCAGAAGAGTATTAAAAGCGATTGAATTGCTGCTTGATCGAAAATTATCTGTAAAAGAAGTAGCGCAGGAAGTTGGGTATAGTAGTGTGCCAACATTTAGCAATACGTTTTTTAAGATTTTAGGACAACGACCTTCGGATTATCTGAATGGAGAGAATATTTTGAAAAAAGGGAAGTTGTAAAAGTAATCTACTTATAATGTATTAATTATCTGTGTGAGTAAAGCTTTTTCCCGCAGATTTAGCAGATTCAGCAGATTTTTTTTGAGATTATAAAAGGATTTTGTTTGTCGTTTTTAGTGTTAATTCTATATTCCTAAATGATTTATCAAAAATTTTATCTGCTAAATTTGCTGAGTCCGCGAGAGTAAAAGCATTTGGAATATAATAGATAGTAAGACTCTTGGTAGTTTTTTGAGAAATCTGCATAAAAAATCTAATTGTTAAAATTTGTCCGAAATGAATATGTTATTGACTTTTTAGAATTATCAGGCAATTATAAAATGAAAGAACTTTGCAGTGAATAAATCACACTACTTTCATGTTCCTTAAAAAAAGGCTTTCGATACTGCGTTATCGTCCAAAAAAAATAGCTTTAATCCTGATTACATTTGGGATAAATACACTACAAGCTCAGCAAATAAATCCGATTTCATTACAAGAAGCGAGAAAAATTGCAAAAGAAAACAACAAAAACATTCTTAAATCTCGTATCGAGGTTGACATTTCTAAAGAAAACATCAAAGAAACCAAAGAACTTCGTTTACCTGAGATAGATTTTAACGGAGGTTACTCTCGTGTTACGAACTTAACAGAATTTAAAGGAGGTTTTCTAAAAGATAAAGAAGTAACACATACTATTCCTGAGATGTATAACATAGGGACAGTAATTAAAGTGCCTCTATATGCTGGAAATAAAATAAACAATGCTATTGCAATCGCTAATCAGGAAAGTAAAATTGCTCAGGTAAAAAGCGAAAAAACTGAAAATGATATTCAGCTAGAAGTAATAGCTACTTATTTGGGAATTCAGAAAATGATGGAACTTCAAAAAATCATTGACGAGAATATTAAAGAAGAGCAAAGCCGACTTAAAGAAGTTCAGTCCTTAAAGAATCATGGAACAATTACGAAAAATGAAGTTTTGAGAGCCGAATTGCAGCTTTCGGATCGGGAGTTAAATTCTTTGACAAATTCGAAAAATATCAAAATTGCACTTCATGAATTAAAAACAATGCTTCAGCTACCCGAAGAGCAAGAAATTGCTATTGATACAACGGCAAGTTTAAATGAAAATATAAATCTGGATAACTATAATTTCTATTTAAATAATACGCTTCAAAATGAAGAAATGCGAATTGCAAATCAGGAAGTCGAAGTTAAGAAAACAGAACTGAAATTAGCAAAAGGGAATTATTATCCAACCATAAATTTCTTTGGGGATTATAATTTGAAATATCCCAATTATATGTTTTTCCCGCCAAATCCTTATTTGTATAGTTTAGGGCAAGTAGGAATCGAAGCAACATTTAGTTTGTCAGGATTGTATAAAAACAAAACCAAAGTACGTATTGCAAACTCTAGGATTGAATGGCAGGAAACACAATCGGAGATTGTAAAGAATAAAGTTCAAGATGAATTATTTAGAAATCATACTCAATATCAGGAAGTAGTCGAGAAGATTATAGTTGTTGATAAAGCACTAGAATTAGCAACGGAAAATTATCGCATTGTAAAGTTAAAATACCTGAATCAATTGGTTCTTATAACCGAAATGGTTGATGCTGATAATGCATTGTTGCAAGCAAAATATAATAAAATAGCAACTAGAATTGATGCCGAAATGAAACATTATGAATTGCTTCATACTGCAGGATTGTTAAATAATTGAATTTTAAAAAGAGAATAAATTTTTATGGTAAAGATTAAAAATGAAACAAGAGCTAGCAAGTCGTTTCATACATTGATAACTATTATTGCGTTTGTGCTTGTTGTAAGTGGAATAGTTTTGGGAATTTGGTTTTATATTTTTAATAAAAACCACGAAGAAACAAATGATGCTCAGGTTGAGCAATATGTTACGCCTATTATGTCAAGAATTACTGGTTATGTTCAGGAAGTTCGTTATGAAGAAAATCAATTTGTTCATAAAGGAGATACGCTGTTGGTTATAGATAATCGTGAATATAAATCAAGATTAGATGTGGCTTTGGCAGATGTAGAAAGTGCTAAAAAAAATAGTGTTGTTATCGAAAAAAATGTGGCAACAACTGCAAGTGCAACTACAATTGGAAAGTCTCAATTGGCTGCAGCTAAAACAAATTTGTGGAAAACACAATTAGAATACCAACGTTATAAAGCTTTGGTAAAAGAAGAAGCTGCAACTGAACAACAATTGGAGAAAGTAAAAGCAGATTACGAATCGGCTCAGGCTCATTATCAAGAAATGAGTAATCGAATCGAAACATCGACTTTAAACACATCTCAGGCAGCTGCGGGTGTTCCTACTGCACAAACAGTAATTCAGTCTAAACAAGCTTTGGCTGATAATGCTGCTTTATTTCTTTCGTACACAGTAATTACTGCGCCTTATGATGGATGGGTTGCCAAAAAAACAATTCAGCCAGGGCAAATGATAAAAGAAGGGCAAACTTTACTTTCGATGGTTAGTAAAGAAAAATGGATTACAGCAAACTTTAAAGAAACTCAAGTGCAGTTTTTAACTATCGGTCAGGAAGTCGAAATACATGCTGATGCGCTTAACAATAAAAAATTTATAGGAGTAATAGCTTCATTATCGCCAGCAAGTGGTGCTCGATTTTCATTATTGCCACCAGATAATGCTACTGGTAACTTTATCAAAATTGAACAAAGAATCCCAGTGCGAATAAAATTAAAAGACACAAGTGAACAAGCTGACTTCCTTCGTGCCGGAATGAATATAACTGTTGTAGCCGAACACAAATAATATAATGTTAGACAATACAAGCGTTTTTAAGTCATGGGTTCCTAATTGGGCAATCATTGTAATCTTGTTTTTTTGCATGTTGCATTCTATGATTTTGTTGGGAGTTTACTCTTCGAATGTTACTTATGCATCCAGTTTTTTAGATATAGAACCAGAGGATTTACAATTTTCGATGTGTGTAACTTATGGAACTCTGCTTGCTACGATATTAATAGAGAGTCGATTCTCTAAATTTTTTCCAACAAAAAAATACTTGATAGCAGTATTTTGTTTGGTTGCTATTACTATAATGTTATCGGCTTATGTAAAGAACTTTTCGTTGTTTATTATGATAAGAATGGCCGAAGGTTTTCTGATGGCATTACCTGGGGTTCCGTTAAGGCAATTATTGATTACTCGATTTAAATCTAAAAATGCAATTATAATTGGTTTCACATTCAATTATGGAGCATTGCTATTATCGTCGCCTTTTATAATGAATATTGCCGTTTGGCTTTTAGAAAATTACGATTGGAAATATATGGCGTATGGTTCGGCATTGTTCCAGATTATTTGTGTTTTATTAATAATGATTACATTCAATGATAGTCGTCTTCATCGAAAAATTCCGTTGTATCAAATAGATTGGACAAGTTTTGTTTTATTGCTGGTAGCCATATTATGTGGAGCGTATTTCTTTGTGTATGCAGAGAAAAAATATTGGTTTGAATCTTCCGAAATCCAATTTGCACTAATTGCATCACTAATTTCGACGGGCTTATTTATCTTTAGGCAGTTACATGTAAAACGACCTTGTTTTGATTTAAATGTTTTTAGATATGCTAATCTAAGAATCGGGTTCCTATTATTTTTTCTTTTCTACATAGGGAGGGCAACACTTGCTATTTGTCATAGTACGATGTTTAGTGTTTGGAATTGGGAACCATCACGTGTTGCTAATGTTCAGTTTCTTAATGTGATAGGGAATATAGTAGGAATGGTTTTGGCTGCAGTTTTTTTAGCAAAAACGGTAGCATCCAGATATATTTTTATGCTTGGGTTTTTTATTCTTGCGGTATTTCATTTATGGTTTACCTTTCTTTTTGTGCCCGATATTTCATTATCGGCAATGGCAATACCGTATGTTTTACAAGGAGTTGCAGTAGGAGTTTTGTTTGTGCCATTGGTTTTATTTACAATGTCATCAGTTCCAACAGGTTTGGCGCCCTATTCTGGAGCAATAGGAGTTTCTGGTCGTTTTTGGGGAAGCACGATAGGTTTTTGTATCATGCAAAATGCTGAAAAGTTTTTCCAGAAATCGCATTTTACAAAGCTAACTCAGTTTATTGCGCCCGAAAATCCTGAAACACAAAACAGAATTGCACAAACGACACAAAGTTTTGTGAGCAAAGGTTTTAATCCTGATGAAGCTAATCTTTTGGCAATGAAACAAATTTTGGGTTCAGTTACCAAGCAATCTATTTTGCTGTCTAATATGGAGATTTTTACCCTTGTTGGATATGGGTTATTAATTGTGGTGGTTCTTTTAGGAATTAATCAGCATTTAAAGCAAACATTTGATGTGTTTAAAAATAGGGTTTGGAATAGTTTTTAAAATTAAAATAATCCAGCACGATTTTGCCATACAATTGTAAGGAATAAGCCGAAGAATATAATACAAAGCATAAAGTTTATGAAGCTCGAAGCCAGAAAACCAATAAATGAACCCGTGGCTGCTTTTAATGCGCGATTATGATCTTTGTAGTCGTAAAGTAATTCTCCAATAAAAGCACCTGCAAATGGACCAATAATGAATCCAAAAGGAATTGGAGCAAAGATCCCTACAATTAAGCCAATATTAGTTCCCCAAATACCGTAAGAGCTTCCTCCAAATCGCTTGGTACCTTTGGCTGGTATGATATAATTTAAAATTGAAATGATAATTGTAATTGCTAGTGTAATTCCTAGAACCCAATAATTCATTGGGACAGCTTTTGTTAAATAAAGCAACAATAAGCCCAGCCAACTTAAACTTATTCCGGGTAAAACAGGCAGGAAACTACCTAAAATACCAATAATCATACATATAAAACCGAGTAACAATAATAGTGAATCCATATAATTTTTTTGTAATTTTGCGCATACAAGCCTTTAGTAAAATCGTCTATGTCTAGAATTTTGCAATTAATGTTGTTTTGTTCTTTGATTTTTTTAATCAATACAACTACATATGCGCAGACTAAAAAACTTTCAATAGACGATCGACTGCTTCAGGATAGCATTTATAAAAGTAATAAGAAAAAAGTATTAAATTTTTCAATGAAAGATTTTGATGCACTTTTTTTTGATTTCTTTAAAGATAAAAGTAATCCTGATGTTATTTTAACTAAAACGCAGTTTTATAATTATACAGTTCAGATTGCCACTTTTTCAGACCGATTATCAAGTCTGTATCCTGCTCAAAAAGAAGTAGCAGCAAAAAATAAAGAACAATGGCTTTCAGAAAGTTATGAGGATTATTTGTTATTCAAAGCTTCTCAAAAAAAATAATTGTATTTTTATAAATTATAGTTCAATTCAAAACAAAACCCTTGAAGCAATTTTCTCTTTTATTAGTAATTTTTTTGTTTAACTCTTGTCAATATTTTGAGAAGCAGGTACCTTCTGAAAAAGAATTACTGCAAAAAGAATTAAAATCAATTAATTGGAAAGAAGTGGATGAGTTTCCATCGGTGGTTGAGTGTGAAAAAATTGAAAATAAAAAACAACGTCAACAGTGTTTTTTCGAGATAATGACACAGCTCATTCAGCAAAAACTTAGTAGTGATACACTTGCGATTCTTTATCCAGAACTGGATACTATCGAAGTAAAAGTAACAATATTTCCAAATGCCACAATGAAGTTCGAACCACAATTCCCAAAAGATTCGGTGGCTTACGATACTGTAAAGATTGATAGTATTTTGCGTGCACGTTTAGTCGACTTCCCAAAAGTTAATCCAGCTATTAAACGCGGAATTCCGGTTAAAACTCAATTTATATTACCCGTGATTCTTAAGGTTGAGTAACGATGCCATTTACTTTTTCGCACCCAGCTATTGTTTTACCATTTTTAAAGAATAAAAAACTTTCAGCAACAGGTTTGGTAATTGGGTCAATGTCTCCTGATTTAGAATATTTTTTTAGAATGAAAATGCAAGGCGATATCGGACATACTTTTTTAGGGGTGTTTTTGGTAGATATTCCTTTAGGAATTTTAATTGCATTTCTCTTTCATCAAATAATAAAAAGACCATTAATAGATAATTTACCTGACTTTTTTAAACAAAGACTATTTGTTCTTAAAGAAAGTAATTGGTTAAATTACTTTAAGTCTAATATTTGGATCGTTATCGTCTCATTTATATTTGGTATTCTTTCTCATACATTTTGGGACTCATTTACACATATAAATGGATATTTTGTAGAGAGAATATCTTTCTTGGGAGGAGAGCTATATTCAATTCCTGTTTATAAAATCACCCAACATTTAAGCTCTTTAATAGGGATGGGATTAATTCTTTTTTATAGCTATAAATTACCTATACGAATTGAAGAACGGAATAAGATTAATCTAAACTATTGGTTTTCAGTAATAGGTATTTCAGTAATAATTTTGAGTGTACGATTTGCATTTGGAATGACATTTAAACAAATAGGAAGTGTAGTTGTAAGTGCAATTTCCTCACTATTTTTGGCGCTAATCTTTGCAGGATTAATTTTTAGAAATAGAAAAGCTACTTAGAAAACTGTCTTCCTTTCCATTCATAACTTCCTAATAGGCTATATATAGCAACGCTGGTACTGAAAAAAGGATACCATAAGTTTGATAGAATAAAGAAACGCATTTGTTTCTTGGTCAAAAAAGAATTGGTTTGGTAAAGTATTACTGAGTCCAGAATGAACTTCAGGATTAGAATACTTAACAGATTAATATAGTTTGTTTGCAGTGTAAAAAATAGAATCCAAGTTGCTACCACACTTAAATTTGCAAGGAAAACAAGAATACCTAATAATTTTCCGAACGCACTTTGATACGAGCCTGTTTTGGCAGCCCAACGGATTCGTTGATGAAATAAGCTTCTCCAATCTGGAGTTGGTTTTGTAATGATAATATTCTCATCCGCTTTTAAGTAATGTACTTGTTCGGGGAATATTGCAATCGCTTTTTGCAACAAAAAAACATCATCTCCGCTGGCAATTTTATTATTTCCATCAAAGCCATTTAGTTTTTTAAATAATGATTTGGTATAGGCAAAATTGGCGCCATTGCACATAAAACCTTTATTTAGACCAAAGCTTCCAATTGTTGCGCCTTGCAAACTCGTTAAATCCAATTGCTGAAAATGATGTAAAAAGGAAGTATCACATTCGTAAGTAACAGCACCTGCAATCATAGAGACATCATTAAGCTGAATGTAATTGTCTAGTGTTTGCAACCAGTTTTTAGGAACAATACAATCAGCATCGGTTGTAATAATCCATTCATTTGTGGCATGTTGCATCGCTGTTGTGATCGCATCTTTTTTAGGAGAGTTCGAAACACGAATGTTTTTCATGATTTGAATATTGAGTTTCTGAGAAAGAATACAAAAGGCTTCCTCAGAATCATCATCGACTAAAATCACTTCGAAGAATTCTATTGGGTAATTTAATCTTGAAATACTATTTAATAGAATGGGTAAATTTTCTACTTCGTTTCTAAAAGGAACTACAATCGTAAAATGGGTTTTAGGAGGTAATTCGCTAGATTGATATTTTTTTATTTTGGTAAAACCATAACTAAGCCAAGCGATAACAAGACAATAAATGAGTGTTATGGTATACAGAATTAGCATTATTTAGCAGTTTTAGTTTTGAAATTTAAAACATAATAACTTCCAATAAGAACAGGTAAAACCACATTTAAGAACCACATTAATGTAGATATAAAAATCACAATCCATTCGTTCACGCCAAGAATTCCAAAGAAATAAACGGCAACACTTCCTTTTACAGCAAAATCTAAAAACTGAAAAGTAGGTAAAGATGAAGCCAAGAAATAAACAGCTGAAATTGTTGCTATTAATGTGAAATATGGTAAGTCGACATCAAAAGCCAAAAACAGAAAATAATATTGATGTGAAAAAACAAGATAACGACAAATTCCTAAAAGGATGTTTTTTTGATGAATTGATTTTGGAATTTCGTTAATCTTATGAATTAGTTTCTCGATAGAATATCCTTTGATGGTGATTTTTTTTACTAGAAAAACCACAAGAAATAAAACGAGAAGAGCTCCAAAAAGTAATGTAACCGTTGTTGGAGTAATCACATTGTATTTAGAGTTAAAATACATCAAACCAAAAACACCAAAGATAATGGTTAGTACCATTTGTATTCCGTTACAAATCAGGTTTAAAAATACTACTTTTTTAGTATCTTTTTTTTCAAAGAATAATGCTTTTCCAGCATATTCTCCGATACCGTTTGGCGTAAAAAGTCCAGCTGTTAAAGCACCTAGGACTTGTTTTGTAGCTTCAGATACTGATATTTTGTGGATAACCTGAGCTAGATTCTGCCATTTTAAGATTTCGAAATACCGATTTAAAACACTAAATAATAAAATGAATGTAATCCCAGATACTGATTGGTTCTTTTTGAACAAAACAATGAATTTTTGCCAGTCGAGTTTGTCGTTTTGTGCCAGTTGGTTATAAATAAAGTAAAATGCACCACCTACAATCAAAAGTTTGACTACAAGAACAAGGAATTGTTTAGCTTTGTGAGGAATTGAAATCATGCTGCAAAGTAAAGGAAAAACTATTGTAAAAAAGCTATTTCGCAAAGACTCACAAAGAAAATCACAAAGAAATGCAAAGATTTAAATGAGGATAAATAATTCTTCGTGTCTCTTGTCTACTTTGTGAAACTTAGCGCAACAAAAAATAATGACAAAAGAACGCATCATATTAGGAATCGACCCTGGAACAACCATTATGGGTTTTGGATTGATTAAAATCGTCAATAAAAAAATGGAATTTTTGCAACTCAACGAATTGCAATTGTCCAAATATGACAATCATTATCAGAAACTAAAAATCATTTTTGAGCGTACTATCGAATTAATCGAAACACATCATCCAGATGAAATTGCGATTGAGGCTCCTTTCTTTGGTAAAAACGTTCAGTCGATGCTTAAGTTAGGAAGAGCGCAAGGAGTTGCAATGGCAGCAGGACTTTCGAGAGATATTCCGATTACCGAATATGAACCCAAAAAGATAAAAATGGCAATTACCGGAAACGGAAACGCCAGTAAAGAACAAGTTGCCAAAATGCTTCAACAACTTTTAGGATTGAAAGAATTACCTAAAAACTTAGATTCAACAGATGGATTGGCAGCAGCCGTTTGTCATTTTTTTAATTCTGGAAAAGTAATCGGAACAAAGAGCTACACAGGTTGGGATGCATTTGTAAAACAAAATGAGGAACGAGTTAAAAAATAGTCTGCAGTCACAGTAACGGTTTACAGTTATTAACTGAGACTGAGATTGAGACTGAAAACTGAGACCGGAACTAAAAACTAGATAATGAGCGGAATCTACATCCATATCCCTTTTTGCAAGCAAGCGTGTAATTATTGCGACTTTCATTTTTCGACTTCGATGAAGAAGAAGGAAGACATGGTATTGGCTATTGCCAAAGAAATTGCCATGCGCAAAAATGAGTTTAAACTTCTCGACTCTGCAGGAAGTGACAGCCAAATTGAAACCATTTATTTTGGTGGCGGAACTCCTTCGGTACTAACAAATGATGAAATAAATTTTTTAATTTCAGAAGTTTACAAGAATTATAATGTTGTAGAAAATCCTGAAATTACACTCGAAGCAAACCCTGATGATTTATCTGCAGAACGAATTTTTGAGTTGTCAAAAAGTTCAATAAATCGCTTGAGTATTGGAATTCAGTCTTTTTTTGAAGATGATTTGAAGATGATGAATCGCGCCCATAATTCGATGGAAGCCAAAAAATGTCTGGAAGAAGCAACCAAATACTTTGATAATATTTCTTTGGATTTGATATACGGAGTTCCGGGAATGAGTAACGAAAAATGGAAGCATAATATCGAAACAGCATTGAGTTTCGGAATCCCGCATATTTCGAGTTACGCATTGACAGTGGAACCCAAAACTGCTTTGAGTAAATTAATACAAACAGGAAAAGTAGCTAAACCAAACGACGAGGTGGCTTCGGCTCATTTTATGATTTTGGTAGAAACCCTTGAAGCAAACGGTTTTATTCATTACGAATTATCGAATTTCGGAAAAGAGAATTATTTTTCTAAAAACAATTCGGCATATTGGCTGGGGAAAAAATATATTGGAGTCGGACCTTCGGCACATAGTTATGATGGTGTTTCTAGAAGTTGGAATATCTCGAATAATTCACTTTATCTAAAATCAATTCAGGGTAATCAATTGCCAAATGAAGTGGAAGTCCTTTCGGTATCCGACCGTTATAACGAATATATTATGACCGGATTACGAACAATATGGGGAGTTTCATTAGATAGAATCGAAAAAGAATTTGGAACCGATTATCTAGTTTATCTAAAAAAACAAACAGAGAAGTTTCTGAATGATGAATTGGTTTATATCGAGAATAATATTTTAAGACCAACTGCAAAAGGAAAATTCCTGACTGATGGGATTGCATCAGATTTATTTTATTTAAATTTGGAATAATGGGATTAACCGCAAGGTTCGCAAGGGTTTTACGCAAAGGCGCAAAGTTTTAGTTTATTTTTAATGTAGGAATAGTTTTATTTTTAATTGTTTTAATATTAGATTTACTTTGTCTAAATATTAAGAAAATTGTGTATTCTGAGGCTTCTGGATTGCGCTTTTTTCGGTTAAATAAAAACTTATGACTGAGAATGAATTGTCTAAAATTGTATTCGATTGCGCATTAAAAGTACATCAATCATTGGGCTCTGGACTTTTAGAAAGTGCTTATGAAGAGTGTTTGTTTTATGAATTGAAAAAAAGAGGTTTAGTAGTTGAAAAACAAAAAGCATTACCTTTAATTTATGAGGAAGTGAGGTTGGATATTGGCTATCGTCTGGATATTGTAGTAGAAAATAAATTAATTTTGGAAATAAAATCGGTAGATGCCTTAAATGATATTCATTTTGCGCAGTTATTGACTTATTTAAAATTGACAAATTGTAAATTAGGTTTACTAATAAATTTTAATGTTGTTTTAATAAAAAACGGAATTCGAAGAGTTGTAAATAATCTATAATTATTATTAAAAGGAATTAAACCATTAACTACAACATCGCTAAGAGAAAACTTTGCGACCTTAGCGTAAAACCCTTGCGAACCTTGCGGTTAATTTTTTTAGCCACAGATTAAATGGATTTAAAAAAGTTAGTGAATTAGTACAAATTAAAAACTTTGCGGTTAAAAACGAAAGTATTATGAGAATTACCATATTAGATGATTATCAAAATGCAGTTGCAAAACTAGAATCTTTCAAAATGCTGAAAGGATTGGATGTTACTATTCTGAACCATACTGAAAAAGACAATTCAAAATTAGCAGAGCTATTACAAGACTCGGAAATTATTGTTTTAATTAGAGAAAGAACAGAGATTTCAGATGACTTGCTTTCGAGATTGCCTAAATTGAAACTTATAAGCCAGACAGGAAAAAAATCGAATCACCTTGATATTGCTGCGTGTACAAAATATAAAGTTGCAGTTGCCGAAGGTATCGGTTCGCCTGTAGCTCCGTCTGAACTTGCGTGGGCATTAATCATGAATACAGCTCGCCAAATTCCTCAAGCCATTCAGGGAATGAAAGAAGGAAAATGGCAAACTAATATTGGTTCTACTATTCGAGGCAAAATAATTGGTATTTGGGGCTATGGAAAAATAGGGCAACAAATTGCTAAATATGCAAATGTGTTTGGAGCAACGGTTTTGGTTTGGGGAAGTGAAAATTCGAGGAACCAAGCTGTTTTTGATGGATTTCAAAAAGCAAATTCTAAAGCAGAATTCTTCTCTCAAAGTGATATCATCACATTGCATCTTAGGCTTAATGAAAGAACCTTCGGGATTGTAAAAGAAGCCGATTTAAGTTTGATGAAGCCAACCGCAGCTTTAATTAATACCGCGAGAGCCGAATTAATAGAAAAAGGAGCTTTATTAAAATCGCTTAAAAACGGAAAACCAGGATTTGCAGGAATAGATGTTTATGAAGAAGAACCTATTTACGATGTGGATTTTGAATTGCTAAAAATGCCAAATGTTGTTTGTACACCTCATATAGGTTATGTCGAGAAAAACAGCTACGAACTCTATTTTGAGAAAGCTTTTGAGAATGTAATTAATTATATCAATAGTAATCCAACAAATATTGCAAATCCCGAAGCATTACTTTAAATTTGGATCATAAGTTTAACCGCAAAGTTCGCAATCTCGAAGCGTCGTTATACGATATGAGCGCTGAGAAACAAAACTTAACGACCTTTGCGGTTAAAAAAAAGGGCTTAAGAATATGAAAGCAAAAATTAATAATGAATTCGAAATTGACTTATCAAAACCTATCGATATTTCTATTCCGCTTACGAATACAGATGAAAATCCGATTGCTTGGTATATCGAAAAACCAGTAATTGAACCTGTAGTTTTTGGTGATTGGATAGGGAAGGTTTCCGAAGGGAAATCATCTACCAATTTTAATAATATATTCTTTAATCCGCATGGACATGGTACACATACCGAATGTCTTGGGCATATTACACGAGAATTTTATAGTATTAATCAATCGCTGAAAACATTTTTCTTTTTGGCCGAATTAGTTTCTGTTGAAGCAGAAGTTCAAGGAGAAGATTTGGTGATTACTAGAGAGCAAATTCAAGATGGATTGACTACTTCAACTTTTCCAGAAGCAATAATTATCAGAACCCTTCCAAATCAAAAATCTAAGAAATCAGCAAAATATTCAAATACGAATCCACCGTATTTGTCTGAGGATGCGGCGATTTTCATTCGCGAAAGCGGAATTCAGCATTTATTAATTGATTTGCCAAGTGTAGATAAGGAACATGACGAAGGAAAATTATTGGCACACAAAGCGTTTTGGAATGTAAAAGATGTAAATAATCTTAATGCTGATGCAAGATTAAGCGCAACAATTACCGAAATGATTTATGTTACTGATGAAATAAAAGATGGAAGTTATATACTGAACTTGCAAATTGCATCGTTTGAAAATGACGCGAGTCCATCAAAACCTATTTTGTATAATTTAATCCGTTGATTGTAATTAATTTTAACACATAGGAACATAGTTTTGTACTCTCAAAAAAAGACGTTTCACTTGTTTAAATGCACAAAGCTAGTTATGTGAAAGAAATGTATTTCTTTTTGCTTTCTTTTATACATAAAATCTATGTTCCTATGTGTTAAATAAAAATTTCATGAATTACATCTAATTGGTTAATTTAATACTTTTGACTAAGGATCAAAGTTTTTTTATCCTTCTAAAATCGACAATCAAGATGATTACAGTTAGCACTGATAAAAATAAATTAGATGTCCCGTTTATTCAGCATTTCCTAAAAGATATTTATTGGGCTGCGGGTCGTACAATAGAAGAAGTACAAATTACTATTGACAATTCGTTTTGCTTTGGAATTTTTCTGGACGATAAACAAATTGGCTTTGCACGTGTAATTACTGATTATGTAGTTTTTGCTTATGTAATGGATGTTTTTATTACTGAAGAACATCGAGGGAAAGGTTATTCGTCGATTCTAATTGAAAGAATGATAAATGAACCTGCATTAAAAGACGTTAAAATATGGAGATTAGCAACAAGTGATGCGCATTTCTTATATCGCAAATTTGGCTTTACAGCATTAAAAAGTCCAGAGAAAATGATGGAAAAAGTAGTAAAATGAAAACAGTTATTAAACTAGAAGAGTTAGGTTTATTTGTTCTGGGAATATACTTGTTTAGCCAGTTAGATTATCAATGGTGGTGGTTTCTGGTTTGGATATTAGTACCCGATTTCTCCATGCTTGGTTATGTAATTAATGCTAAAGTTGGTGCTTTTTTATATAATATATTCCATCATAGAGGAATTGCTGTTTTGGTTTATATTTTAGGATGTTATTTAAAATTAGAAGCAGTACAGTTTATTGGAGTTATTTTGTTTTCTCATTCTTCAATGGACCGCATTTTTGGTTATGGATTAAAGTATGAAACAGGATTTAAATACACGCATTTAGGTGAAATTGGTAAATAAGAAATGATATGAATTTAGAAACGTATTATGAATATTGTCTTTCTAAAAAAGGAGTTACAGAGCATTTTCCTTTTGATGAAGAAACATTGGTATTCAAGGTTGGCGGAAAAATGTTTGCATTATCATCTTTGACCCAATGGGAAAAAAACATTCCTTCGGTAAATTTAAAATGTGATCCAGAGCGTGCTCAGGAATTACGTGCTGAATATGATGATATAAAACCAGGTTTCCATATGAGTAAAGTACACTGGAACACTATTACTATAAATGGAGATTTGCCTACAGCTTTTATAAAAGAACTTATTGATCATTCGTATGATTTGGTTTTCAAAAGTTTGACAAAGAAAATTCAGAATGAAATTATTGAATTAAAAAATTAGGCATTACATTTGCAACGTAAGACAAAAAACTAGCAACTCAGTTACTTTGTAACTTAGCAACTTATAAAATATGAAAGAACAATTTAAAAAGTTTTTAAACGAGGAACAAGATCCAAAAGCGATTGAAAAAATTACTTCAAAACTCAATGATTTATTGATGAGAGGTGAAGAAATTGGATATATTGCAGTTCAAAAAAAACCGGCAATCACTGTTTTTCCTGATAGCATTGTTGTAACAAACAAAAGAATTATAATATGTAAGCCTAAAAACTTAGGTCTTTCGATGGATTTTACTGATTATACGTGGGATGATATTGTTGGTACATTTGTAAAAGAAAATATTCTAGGTTCAGAGTTTTCTTTTTCTACCAAAACCGATATTCAGTTTTCAATAGATTATATTCCTAAAATTCAGGCAAGAAAGATTTTTACTTACGCAAAAGAACAGCTAGATATACTTAAAAATCCAATTCTTGCAACTGTTCCTGCTCCTGAGATTGCAGAACCTGAGGTAATTGAGCCGATAGAGGAAGAAGAAATTGAAGAAATTGAAACTGAAGAAGTAACGAATTATGCTGAAATTATACCAGCGACTCCAATTTATAACGAACCGATTCAAGAAACTTCATTTGCTACAGGCGAAAGAAGGTTAAGTGATATGTCACAAGATGAGCTTTTTGAAAAACTACAGAATTACAAGAAGTTATTAGACAACGGATTGATTATGCAAGGGGAGTACGATGCATTCAAAAAAGAGATTTTGAGTTATATGTAAGTAAGTCTGAATGTCCTAAAGTCAAAAGTCTTAAAGCCATTTAGGTTATAAATAAAAAAGTCGAAAATAGTAAAGTTTCTATTTTCGACTTTTTCTTTTAAATAATATTGGTCACTTTAAGACTTATAGAGTCGCTTTCTGTTTTTCTACAAAGCGATGCGCTTGTAATTCGAGCAATTCTTTTGCTTTTTGTCGCTGTAAGTTGTAGATGTCTTTATCTTCGGCAATATCAGCATAAACTTTGTCATGCATTGCAGCGCTAGTTTTTACTAATAAACTACGTTGGTATTTATTCTGTTCCAAAGTAGCTTTTAAGGCTGTTTCTAGTTCTTCTTGTTTAAAATCATATTCTCCTCTTGGAGATAATAATTTGGCTATAATAGGCGATGTTTCTATGGCAAGAAACAATAACATAATAAAGAAAGAAGGAACCCAAGGTAGTTTGTTTAGAGCATTTATTCTAGCCATTAAGCCATCAAATCCATCAATTATAGGTTGTGTTTCGGATACTTTTTTGTCTACATCGGCTTGAAGTACTAGTGCTGCTTTTTCTTTTACGGCTATTTTGGCCTCATTCTCAGTTTTTAGCGTAGCAAATTCTTTTAAAGCAGCATCGTGTTTGTCACGTTTCTCTTTATAAACAGGTCCTTTGCCTAAACGTTTTGAACCGGCTGTTCCTTCAGCTTCGGTAATGTAGGTCGAGTATAATGCATTTACCTCTTTTTCCTTTTTAAGAATATCATCTTTTAATCCGGCTATTTCGGCTTTGTTTTTGTCTAAATCGGATTTGTAGTAGTTGCCAACTTCTTTTTTATTGGCAAGAGCCATCGCATTTTTCTCTTTTAATAAAACGGTGTTGATTTCCTTTTCAAAAATTTTAATTTCTAAAGGTTTTGAAATTACGATTGCAATAATAACTGCTAGAATAATTCGTGGTGTTGCCTGTAGAAATTCATCCCAAAAACGGTCTCTTTTTTTTATTGTAGATACAATAAAGCGGTCCAGATTAAAAATAAGTAAACTCCAAACAAATCCAAAAGCCATGGCTGGATATATAGAGTCAAAAACGGTAAATAAGGCATATGCACTTGCAATAAATGCCATTACTGCGGTAAAGAAAACGGTAGCTCCAATACCTACGTATTTGGTTTGTTCGCTTCCAGAACAGTCCTCGAGGAGATTTTTATCTGCTCCTGAGCAAAGGATAAAAAATTGTTTCAACATGATTGATTGTTTTTGATTGATTGATAAGGCAAATTTAGCGCCAAAAAATTAATATTGAGGTAAATAGTTGATATGTTTTTGATTAGAGTTTTGTTTTCGTTTTTAAAATAGGATTTTATTAGAGTTTTTAAATTGTAATAATGTTAACTCTACTCAATCTTTTTAAGGGCTTGTGTTATTTTAAAGTAAAAAAAATATGCTTAAAAAGAAGAAGCATAACGATATGTTAAATTTTTCAAGAGGTAGAGTTAATATGCAGGAACTAGTTTCGCATCATAGAAAAAACAACCAAAACCAAGATGAAAAAAAATTGTTTAGTATTAGTTCTCTTTTTAATAACCTTAGTTGGTTATGCTCAAAAAGGAATCGTTTCTGGAAAAGTATTGGATGCAGATGATAAGCTGCCTTTACCAGGAGCAATGATTGAAATTGTAGGTCAGAATAAATATACTATTTCTGATTATAACGGAAGATATGAATTGCTTAATGTAATGTCTGGATCTTATCAGGTAAAAGTAAAATACATGGGATATACTGAGAATATTCAAGATGTAGTTATTAGTGATGGTAAGAATGCAGTGATAGATTTTGCTCTCAAATCTTCAGGAACAGAATTAAATGAAGTTGTTGTAGGTGATATACTGAAAGGGCAAGCAAAAGCTTTAAATCAACAAAAAACGAATAAGAATATAGGTAATGTTATTTCTGCTGATCAAATGGGGCGTTTTCCTGATGCAAATGTTGGTGATGCTTTAAAACGTGTACCTGGAATTACAATGCAGAATGACCAAGGGGAAGCTAGAAATATCATTATTAGAGGTTTAGCACCTTCCTTAAACTCTGTAACTTTAAATGGGGATCGTATTCCATCTGCAGAAGGGGACAATAGAAATGTACAAATGGATCTTATTCCATCAGATATGATTTCGACTATTGAAGTAAATAAAACACTTACGCCAGATATGGATGCCGATGCTATCGGGGGTTCTGTAAACTTGATTACGAGAGCAACGCCTAATGGTGAAAGAATCTCGGCAACAGTAGCGGGAGGGTATGCGCCAATTCGTGATAAACTTATTTATACAGCAGGATTAGTTTATGGAAATCGTTTTTTTGATGGTAAGCTTGGAGCAGTGGTAAGTGGTTCTTATAATAATGTAGATTACGGTTCAGATAACATCGAGGCTGCTTGGACTAAGGATAAGTTCGGGAATGAATTTTTGAGTAAATCAGAAATTAGAAAATACGATGTGCAACGTATTAGAAGGAGTGGAGCAATAGCATTGGATTATAAATTTGATGAAAATAACACCATTTTTGCTAATGGGATTTATAATTGGAGAGATGATAGAGAAAATCGCTATAGAACTACTTATGACGATATGAAACCTATTTATAATGGCGAACAAATTACAGGTTTTACAGGAAGAGTAAAACGCCAGACAAAAGGTGGGGTTGATAATAATCGTAATAAAAATAGAAGACTCGAAGATCAGCGAGTACAGAATTATGCATTACGTGGAGAGCATTTAATAAATTCTAATTTAGATTTAGATTGGTCTGCAAATTATTCGACTGCAAGAGAATATCGTCCACAAGAGCGTTATATCGAATACCGTCAGAAAGGACTGAATACAGCTCAGAATTTATCGGATTTAGAGTTTCCTTTGGTTACAACAACAGGTGAGGCTTTGGATAAGTTTAAGTTTGATTCGGCAACAGAAAATACAGATGAGACTAAAGAGAGTGAATTTGGTGCTAAAATAAATATTAGATTTCCTTTTACAATAATTCCTTCTGAGAAAGGAAGATTGAGAACAGGACTTAGATTAAGAATGAAAGAGAAATCGAGAGATAATATTTTTTACTCTTATGAGCCACTAAGCGGAATGGAAACTCTCGCCAATGTTGGAACCAGTCATTATGATGGGGCCGATTTTAATGCAGGTAGTAAATATGTACCAGGTACATTTGTTTCAAATTCTTATTTAGGAGGTTTAGAGTTAAATAATCCTGCTTTGTTTAACAAAGAATTGAATCCTGCTGAATTTTTGACTGTAAATTATAATGCCAAAGAAAATATTTATGCTGCTTATGTAAGATGGGATCAGGATTTTAATGATAAATTGTCTATGATTTTAGGTTTCCGTTTAGAGAATACGCATATTGATTATACAGGAAATCGCGTTTTGGACGAAGAAGAATTAGAAGGGAAGATCAATACAACCAATTCATATACAAACGTAATGCCTGGAATTTCATTTAAATATAATGCGACAAAAGACTTGGTATTAAGAGCTGCTGCAACCACTGCATTGGCACGACCTGATTATTATGCATTGGCTCCATATATCAATAATATTGCTGCCGATTCGCAAATTTTAGCTGGTAATCCTGATCTTAAAGCAACCTATTCTTATAATTATGATTTCATGGCTGAGAATTATTTTAAATCTGTTGGTTTGATTTCAGGAGGATTTTTCTATAAAAATTTAAATGATTTTATTTATACCTATAGTGATAATCAATACACGACAGCAAAATTTGCAACGGATTTTCCCAATCAGCAAAATCCAATTCCAGCAGGAGATAATTGGACACTTATCCAACAAAGAAATGGAGATAATGTAGATGTTTTTGGTTTTGAAGTAGCATTTCAGCGTCAATTGGATTTCTTTACAAGCCCATTTTTAAAAGGATTCGGAATTTATTTAAACTATACATATACAAAGTCAACCGCCAAAGGTATTGCTGATGCCGAAGGAAATGAAAGACGCAATATAAGTCTTCCGGGAACATCACCACATATGTTTAATGGTTCGTTATCATGGGAAAACAAACGTTTTTCTGCTAGAGTTTCGACTAATTTTACTTCAGATTATTTAGATGAGTTAGGTTCTGATGAATACAATGATAGTTATTATGATAAACAGCTTTTTGTAGATGCAAATGCTTCATTTAAAATTACGCCAAAGATTCGTGTTTTTGCAGAAGCAAATAATTTGACTAATCAACCATTACGTTATTACCAAGGTGTAAAATCGCATACTAAGCAGGTAGAATATTACCAAGCTCGATACAATTTAGGATTGAAATTTGATTTTTAATATTTAATTACAATGAATTTAGTTATGATTGACAGGAATAATACATTCCTGTCAATTCTTTTAAAAACAACAATAACATGAAAAATAAATTTATACTACTCATAGTGAGTGCTTTTTTGGTTTCTTGTGGAAGTAAGTTAGCTCCAGTTCGTAAAGATGCCCTTAAACCAATAACTGTAACCGAGCCACTTCCGCATGATACAGATGATCCGTCAATTTGGATACATCCTACAGATCCATCAAAAAGTATTATTGTAGGAACAGATAAAGATACCGATGGCGGATTGTATGCTTTTGATTTAAATGGTAAAATCTTAGTTAAATCGGAGCCGTTAAAAAGACCAAACAATGTTGATATTGCTTATGGGTTAATTGTTAATGGGAAAAAAATAGATGTAGCAGTTACTACTGAAAGAGAGAGTAATAAAATAAGGGTTTTTAGCTTGCCCGATTTAAAGCCTATAGATAATGGAGGGATTGCTGTTTTTGAAGGAGAGTTATTACGTGATCCAATGGGAATTGCATTATATACCCGACCTAGCGATCATGCAATATTTGCTATTGTAGGAAGAAAATCAGGACCTTCGGGTAGTTATTTGTGGCAATATCAATTGTCAGATATAGGTAACGGAATAGTTGGTGCTAAAGTAGTACGTAAGTTTGGTTCTTATAGTGGGAAAAAAGAAATTGAAGCTATTGCTGTAGATAACGAGTTAGGAGTAGTTTATTATTGTGATGAGCAATTTGGAATAAGGAAATATGTAGCCGATCCTGCGAGTAATCATAGCGATGTAGAACTTGCTGTCTTTGGGAAAGGTGATTTTAAAGCAGATAATGAAGGAATTGCCATTTACAAAAAAACGGCAACTACAGGATATATATTGGTTTCTAACCAACAAGCAAATACCTTCATGGTTTATCCACGTGAAGGAGCTAATGGAGATTTAAATAGTTATCCTTTGCTTGCTGAAATTCCCACTTCGACAATAGAGTGCGATGGAGCCGATGTGACGAATGTGAATTTAGGAGGTGCTTATAAAAACGGTCTTTTTGTGGCAATGAGTAATGGTATGACTTTTCATTATTATAGCTGGGATTCTGTGCAGAAACGTATTGATGAGCAAGTGAAAAAATAAGTATTTAGTTTTCAGTTCCAGTCATAAGTTACGGTTTCCTTTATAAATACTGTAAGTACACCGATGGTGAAGGCTGACACTGTATACTGATACTAAAAACTGATACTAAAAACGAGTATAAATACAAAAAAGAGCTGTTCAATTGAACAGCTCTTTTTTTGAATTAGTAAGTAAGACGTTTATTATGCTAATGGTGCTCCTGCCATAATCTCGGCATTGGCAAACTCTTCAAATTTCGCAAAATTAGCTTTGAATTTCTCCGCTAATTCTACTGCTTTAATATCGTATAATTTTGGATCTGCCCAAGTGTTTCTAGGATTTAGAATCTCGTTAGGTACATTAGGACAAGTCTGTGGTTTTGCAATTCCAAAAACAACATGATTTTCGTAAGCTACGTTGTCTAATTCTCCGTTTAAAGCGGCAGTAATCATAGCACGAGTGTATTTTAGTTTCATACGAGTTCCTGTTCCGTATGCTCCACCAGTCCATCCTGTATTAATAAGCCAAACTTTTACATCGGCATCTTTCATTTTTTTGCTCAACATTTCTGCATAACGAGTTGGGTGCAACGGCATGAATGGCGCTCCAAAACAAGCTGAGAAATTTGGTTGAGGTTCGTCTATACCAGCTTCTGTTCCAGCAACTTTAGCAGTGTATCCAGAAATAAAGTGGTATGCAGCTTGTCCAGGTGTAAGTCTCGATATTGGAGGCAAAATACCAAATGAATCGGCTGTTAAGAAGAAAATGTTTTTAGGGTTTTTACCTATAGAACCTGGTTGAATATTATCAATATGGGTAATAGGGTAACTAACTCTTGTGTTTGGCGTAATTGAGATATCATCATAATCTACCTCATTTGTACCTGGTTTAAAAACTACATTTTCTAGTAAGGCTCCTTTTTTAATAGCTCTAAAAATGTCTGGTTCATTTTCTTCCGTTAGGTTGATTACTTTAGCGTAACAACCACCTTCAAAATTGAATACAGTGTTTTCATTTGTCCAACCGTGTTCATCATCACCGATTAATTTGCGGTCTGGATCTGCAGATAAAGTTGTTTTTCCTGTTCCAGATAAACCAAAGAAAATAGCTGTATCTCCATCTTTACCAACATTAGCACTACAGTGCATTGGTAATGTGTTTTTAAATACAGGCAAGATGAAATTTAAAGCTGAAAAAATTCCTTTTTTCATTTCTCCAGTATAACCTGTTCCGCCAATAAGAGCTATTTTTTTTGTAAAATCTAAGATTGCAAAATTGCTTTGTCTTGTTCCATCTACAGCTGGATCAGCCATGAAGCTTGGAGCACAAATTACGGTCCATTCAGGAGTAAAGTTTGCTAATTCATTTGCTTCTGGTCTCAAGAACATATTGTAACAGAATAAATTAGACCATGCTGTTTCAGTTACAACACGTACATTTAATCTGTAATTTGGATCTGAACAAACGTATGAATCTCTAACAAAAACTTCTTTGTTAGATAGATATTGAGTGACCTTGTTGTATAATTTTTCGAAGGCAGCTGGTTCAAAAGGAATGTTCACTTTTCCCCACCAAACTTGGTCTTCTGTAACACTATCTTTTACAATAAAACGATCTTGAGGCGAACGTCCTGTAAATGTACCAGTGTTAATTGCTAATGCACCTGTTGAGTCCTCTACACCTTGACCAGACTGTATCGTGATGTTGTGTAATTCGTCAGCCGATAACTGATAATGTATTGTTGCATTTTTAATCCCTAACTCATTTAGCGAAATCGATTGCGTAGATAACGTTTGATTGTCCATAAACTTTAAGTTGTTGTGTTTTATTTTATAGACTGTAAAATTAGATATTATATTTTAGATATAGTTTTATATAACGAATTTTATGACTTTTGTTTGATAATTTTAACAAAAAGAACACTCCAAGCAAGAATTAATAGGAGTCCGCCTATCGGAGTTACGAATCCAATAATTTTAAAATCAAATGATGTAAGGTTATTCGTCGAAAGTAAGTAAATAGAACCTGAGAATAATATCACTCCAGCTACAGCTAGATTGTAAATAACTCTAAGTGTTTTTTGAGAAAGTTCATTTCGTGTAGCTACAAAAAACAAAAAGAATGCATGATACATTTGGTAGCGAACCCCAGTTTCGAAGGTAACTAGTTCTTCTACAGATAAAACTTTTTTTAGAGCATGCGCTCCAAACGCTCCCAAAATGATAGCTATCATTCCTAATAAAGCAGCTGTTGCAATTATTTTTTTATTCATCACAAAAATAGATTAGTGTTTACAAAAATAGGTTTAATACTTTCAATCTGGGAAAAAATTAAGACAACTTTTTGAAATATTTTAAGTCGTTTTAAATAGATAAATTCTGTTTATTTTTGCTTTAAAATAATATTTAGTTCAACATTTTAACATTATTTTATTGTTATGAATATAACAATATTGTATGTTTGTGTTATATATGTAAAATATGAGAGTAGTTTTGGTCATTGGAGCAGGTAGATCGGCGTCGTCATTAATACGGTATTTATTGGACAAGTCCGTAAAAGAAAACCTTCATCTTATTATAGGAGATTTGTCTTTGGCTCTTGCTGAAAAGAAAACCAATGGTCACCCTAATGCTACTCCAATTGCGTTGGATATTTTTGATAAAGAACAGCGAAGGCTGGCTATACAGCAAGCAAACATTGTTGTATCAATGTTACCAGCTCATTTGCATATAGAAGTTGCCAGAGATTGTTTGCTTTATAAAAAACATATGGTTACCGCATCATATATAAGTGACGCGATGCAGGAATTAGACGAGGAGGCAAAAGCCAATAATCTAATTTTTATGAATGAAATTGGGCTAGATCCTGGTATTGATCATATGAGTGCCATGAAGGTAATCGACGAAATTAGAGATAAAGGTGGCGATATGCTATTGTTTGAATCTTTTTGCGGTGGACTTGTGGCTCCGGAGTCGGATAACAACTTATGGAATTATAAATTTACTTGGGCTCCGCGAAATGTTGTTTTGGCAGGGCAGGGTGGTGCTGCTAAATTTATTCAGGAAGGAACTTATAAGTACATACCGTATTGCAACTTGTTTCGTAGAACTGAGTTTTTAGAAGTAGAGGGCTACGGCAAATTTGAAGCTTATTCTAATAGAGATTCTTTAAAATACAGATCTATTTATGGTCTCGAGGATATACTTACTTTATATCGTGGAACGATAAGAAGGGTTGGATTCTCCAAAGCATGGAATATGTTTGTGCAATTAGGAATGACGGATGATAGCTATGTTATGGAAAATTCTGAGAACATGAGTTACCGTCAGTTTGTGAATTCTTTCTTGCCTTATCATCCTACAGATTCAGTTGAAATAAAAATGCGTTTGATTCTTAAAATAGATCAAGATGACATTATGTGGGATAAGCTTGTTGAGCTTGATTTGTTTAATCCTAATAAACTTGTTGGGTTAAAAGATGCTACTCCAGCTCAGATATTAGAAAAAATACTTTCGGATAATTGGACATTACAGCCTCATGATAAAGATATGATAGTGATGTATCATAAGTTTGGATATGTATTAAATGGTGTAGATACACAAATAGATTCCAAAATGGTTTGTATTGGTGATGATCAAACCTATACAGCAATGGCAAAAACGGTGGGATTGCCTGTTGCTATGGCTACATTATTGATATTAAATGGAAAGATTACAACTCCTGGGGTTCAATTGCCAATAAATAAAGAGGTGTATCTGCCAATTTTAAAAGAATTAGAAGAATATGGTGTTGTATTTCATGAGCAGGCTATGCCTTATTTTGGATATAATCCTGATAAACTTCTTAATTAGTAGTTTTTTGAAATTTTTTTTTAGAATTTTTTTTAGTTTTTTATTTGATCCGCTTCTAGAACAGAAGCGGATTTTTTTATTTGTCAATATTTTATGCTTTAAATAGAGAAATGCTATGAGATGGTTTTAGAAGAATTTTATGATTATAATTTAAAAATTATTCTCTAATAAAAGCAGTCTATTTATTCTGGTGCTGATTGAACTGTTATCGGTAAATTGTACATTACTTTTGCTGGTTCGTTATTTATTGTACCTGGTTTCCATTTAGGAGAAAGTTTTATTACACGAATAGCTTCATCGCCTAAGCCGTAGCCTAAATCTTGTGTGATTGTAAAATCGGATAAAGAGCCGTCCTTTTCAATAAAAAATTGTACGTACACTTTACCTTTGATTTTGTTTTTTGTAACTTCTTCGGGAACTTTGAAATTCTTTCCAATGAATTTGTAAAATTCGTTCATTCCACCCGGATATTCTGGTTGTGTTGTGTCTTGAATTGAATTAGAAAGAAATTTTGGAGGTTCGTTTTCTGCTTTTCTGTTGTTTGCTTGTGCAATTGTAGTATTGCTAAAAGCGAAAAATAATATAGCGAGTACAAAGCCTACTGCTGCCGTTTTTAATAGTATTCTTAATCGGGATTCTTGTTTTGTCATCATAAGTAGTCGTTTTTTGGTTATTTGAAAATTAATAGAACTGGCAAGCGCAATCTGACTTTGGTTAGAAGCCATTTTTAATAGCAAGTTTTGATAGTATGAAACAGAGTCTAATTGGGTTATTACAGCTTCATCGGCTAGGAATTCATGATTTAGTTTGATTGCTTTTTTGTAAAGTAAAATGATTGGATTAAACCATAATAGAATTTGGATTAGCTCGATAAAAATGATATCGAAGGAATGTTTCTGCTCGATATGAGCTGTTTCGTGTGTGATAAGCTGCGGATCGATTAAATCATTTTTTAGATCATTTTCGTTTATAAAAATGGTATTTAAAAAAGAATGTGGCAATACAGGTTCCTGAATTAAAACTGCTTTTTGATTATTGATAATTAACGATTCGCTGTATTTTATTTTTTTATGAAAGGAATACAAATTCATAGCAAATCGGATGATTAGCAATGTAGTAATGATTAGATAAAGTGCTAATAGACTATTTGTTATTATTTGGCTGTTGGTTATTATGTTTGAATTTTGTGAATTATTCAACACCATTTCTGGTAATTGAATTGCATTTAGTGCTTTTGCTATTTTTGTATCAAATGCGAATAGTTGCAATGGGATAATTAAACTAAAAAGTAAGCTTCCTAATAAATAACCCCGATTAAAACGGAACATTTTTTCATTTTCTAACCATAATTTATATACTACAAAGAGAATCAGAAGTAGTAATGACGATTTTAGGATGTACGTTATCATTTTTTCTTTTTTTGAATTTGTGAGTCAATTATTTTTTTGAGTTCTTCTAATTCCGAAGTTGATAAATTGGTTTCGGTTGTAAAGAACGAAGCAAATTGTGATGCCGAATTGTTGAAGAAATTACTAATCAATCCGTTTACGTGTTTTGAGAAGTAATCTGTTTTTTTTACCAATGGGTAATATTCTCTTGAGTTTCCAAATTCGTTGTATGCGACGAATTTTTTATCAATCATTCTTTTTAATAACGTTGCTACAGTTGTGGTTGCTGGTTTTGGTTCAGGATATGCTTCGAGCAAATCCTTCATAAACGCCTTTTTTAGTTGCCAAAGGTGTTGCATTAATTGTTCTTCGGAGTTTGTAAGTTGCATTTTGTATCTGTTTATTGTGTTGTTCTTAAGGATTGAATTGTTCTGAAATTAATTTTCCATCATAGTATTCTTTAATCGCTATATATTTTCCTTTGTCTGAATAGTATTTCCAGTCTCCGAAATAATACCAATGTGTTAGTTTAGCTTCGGAATCGATTTTTGTTTTTCCTTTTGATTCGATTTTTCCGTTTTCATAATAGTTTTTTACATAACAGATTCCGTTTTTGTATTTTTCTATTTTGTGTATTTTTCCGTTTATGTATGATTTCCATTTTTTAACGGGCTCATTATGTTTATAGTATTCTATTGATTTGTATTGAATGTTATCTTGTACGTAGATATCAATCCATTTGCCTTCTTTTTTCTTGTCGATTTTTTGATTGATCTGTTCGGTTTTACAACCTAAACAGGATAAAAGTAGTATTAGGAGAACTATTTTTTGATTCATTTTGCTCTACGTTTATAGATTGTGTTCTACAAATGTAGAGTTAATTTTTTAATGTGCAACTATTTTTTAATAAAGTTACTGAGTTACTAAGTGGTTGAGGTTCTGTGGTTTTTTATTAAATGTTTCTTGCGCTCGCTTTAGCATGGAACGTCATAAAAAAAAATCCGCTCATTGCTGAACGGATTTTAATGTATGTTGCTGTATGAACTATTTAGAAAGCTCTACAAAATATTTGTAAAACAACGGAATAGTTTCAATTCCTTTTAGGTAATTGAAGATTCCGAAATGTTCGTTTGGTGAGTGAATTGCATCGCTATCAAGTCCGAATCCCATAAGGATTGTTTTGCTTTTTAATTCTTTTTCGAATAATGCCACAATCGGAATACTTCCGCCTGAACGAACCGGAATTGCAGGCACTCCAAAAGTTTCTGTATATGCCATATTTGCTGCTTTGTAACCAATGCTATCAATAGGAGTTACATATCCTTGACCACCATGATGTGGATTAACTTTTACAGTAACGCCAGCTGGTGCGATGCTAGTAAAATGTTTTGTAAATAACTCTGTAATGTGCTCCCAATCTTGGTTTGGAACCAAACGCATAGATATTTTTGCGAAAGCTTTGCTAGCAATAACTGTTTTAGCTCCTTCGCCTGTGTATCCGCCCCAAATTCCGTTTACATCTAGTGTAGGTCGTATTGAGTTGCGTTCGTTGGTTACATATCCTTTTTCGCCATAAACATCATTTAAGTCTAAAGCTTTTTTATATTTTTCTAAACTAAAAGGTGCTTTTGCCATTTCGGCTCTTTCTTCTAGTGATAATTCTTCGACATTATCGTAGAATCCTGGAATTGTAATGTGGTTGTTTTCGTCGTGTAATGAAGCAATCATTTTTGCCAATACATTAATTGGGTTTGCAACCGCACCTCCGTATAAACCAGAATGCAAATCACGGTTTGGTCCAGTAACTTCAACTTCTACATAACTTAATCCACGTAATCCTGTTGTTATCGATGGTTGCTGATTAGAAATCATTCCTGTATCAGAAATTAAAATAACATCATTCTTTAGTTTTTCCTGATTGCGCTCTACAAACCATCCTAAACTTTTAGAACCTACTTCTTCTTCACCTTCGATCATGAATTTTACGTTACAAGGCAAAGTGTTGCTTTGTACCATATATTCTAAAGCTTTTACGTGCATGTACATTTGTCCTTTGTCATCGCAAGCACCGCGAGCAAATATGGCTCCTTCTGGGTGAATTTCGGTTTTTTTGATAACAGGTTCAAATGGAGGAGATGTCCATAATTCTATTGGATCTGGTGGTTGAACATCATAATGTCCGTAAACTAATACGGTTGGTAAATTTGGGTCGATTATTTTCTCTCCATATACAATTGGGTAGCCCGGAGTGTCGCAAATTTCGACAAAATCGCATCCCGCTTTCTCTAAACTTGCTTTTACAGCCTCGGATGTGTCAATTACGTCTTGAGAATATGCAGTATCTGCACTTACAGATGGAATTTTTAATAATTCGATTAACTCATTGATAAAGCGTTCTTTGTGTTCTTGAACGTATGCTTTTATAGTGTCCATTTAAATTGATTTTTATAGAATTTCAAAAATACGAAAAATAGAATTAATATTTTTTTTCAAAAATGCTTTGATAATTAGAAGTTATGATTATCTTTGCACCCACAATTGAGCGGATATGGTGAAATTGGTAGACATGCCAGACTTAGGATCTGGTGCCGCAAGGCGTGTAGGTTCGAGTCCTATTATCCGCACTACTTACTTTAAAAACCCTTAAAACTATGTTTTAAGGGTTTTTTTTATGCCTTTATTTTAGGTAGATTTTTGGTTTTTAGAATCTAATATAAATTCATTTTTGGATCAATACGAAAAC
>NZ_JAOZEV010000012.1 GCF_025847275.1 Flavobacterium frigoritolerans | reverse complement strand
TAAGGTTGAAATAAGCCTAGAAAACATAAGACGAAATTACGAAAGAGATTCTGATGAAAAGCATATATCAGATTTAGTTCAAACAATACTATCCTATTCAGCTGATATTCCAAATTGGGAGAATTCAAAAAATAATGTCTATATCCAGCTATTTCCAAATGATTTCGATTTTAAAGACTTAATTTATGAAAAAGTCACGGATGAATTTAGTAAAATTTATGCGGTGAGCGAAAAAGAAAAACTAACCTGGATTTCTACTGACATCTTAATGAAGTGGAACATCTCGGAGCAAGATTTAATTAAACAAGCGGATTTAAATGCTAATGAACTACTATCAAAAACCAAGATCGATTTTGAAATAATAGAGGACAGAAAACTTGGTATGATTGAAGTCGAAAAAACATTTCTAAAAAGTTCCCTCCTATTTGCTTCAAAAATGAAAGAGAAACTGAAATCAGAGATTGGATTTCCATTTTACGCGGTAATTCCAGTAAGAGATTTTTGTTATATTTTTTCTGAAAAAGATTTTGAATTTTTCGCAAATAGAATTGGGAAAACAGTAGTTCAAGAATATCAAAATTCTGGTTATCCCATTACAACAGAAATATTGTTTTTTTCGGAGGACGGAATGACTGCAGTTGGGAAATACCCGACCGAAAAATAAAAAACACATCAAAAACTGATAATACTTATATGAAAAAATACTTTACACTATTTTTATTTACAGTAATTGTAAGTTTTACTTATGGACAGAATTCAGATAAAAATTTTTATCCCACGGAAACCCGAAAAGTAGATTTAAGTTCAAAAACAGACAATGAAATAAAGCGACAAAACGAACTTTTACAAAAATCTAAACTATCCCCTACAGAACAAAAAGAACTTGATGTTTTATTACAGAAATATGGTGAAGTTGTAGAAAGTATGTGGGATGTTATAGATGGTGGCTGCAGCTGGTATTGTAGCGGTGGGAATTATAAAATAAAAGCATCCTCTACTCTAAACTCAGAAAAAGATACAAAATACCAAGCAAAGAACGCAAATGACCTAAGCTACCAAACTGCTTGGGTCGAAGGCAAACCAGACGAAGGAATTGGAGAATACTTAGAATACTCTTTTTACAACAAAAGCCCGAGAATTACACAAATTATAATTTCTAACGGATATGTAAAATCCGATGCCGCCTGGAAGAACAATAACCGAGTGAAGAAACTACGATTAAGTATCAACGGAAAAGCATTTGGAATCCTGAATTTAGAAGACAGTAAAAACGACCAAATATTCGATCTTGGAACTTTTGGACATAACAAAAACGGAACCGACTTAATTTTAAAATTCGAAATTGCCGAAGTCTATAAAGGTGATAAATTTAACGATACTGCTATAACCGAAATTTACTTTGACGGAATTGATGTACACTAAGAAATAAAAAATGAAAAAAATTATTATCCTATTCGCTATTATGCTCTCAAATTATAATGCAAAAGCACAAACCCAAAATGATGTAGTTGGTTATTACAAATTAAGAGGCGGAAGTCATTACCTAAAACCGGATGGTACATTTGTAATAATAGGTTACGCAACGCTTATAACTGGTAAATGGACATTAAAAGAACATGGCGAAGTACAATTTATTCCCGATGCTCCTAAAGAATCATTTCAGGTTTACGGAAGACATACTCCGGAATTAAAAGAAAACTCTAAATTCATGCTCTCAAACGGATTACATGAGGAAGAAACATTTATGCACATCGGGAAACTTAGTGCTGTAAAACCAAAACTACAACGCGTTTATGTAAAAGGCCATCACTGCATTAAATTTCCAGAAGTATATACTACAACTAAAAAAGCTGATACCATATCATTTACATCTTTACCCTATTCTAATTCGGAAAATAAAGAGTACAAGCCGAAAATTTACACTTTCAATAACATCGAAAATTTCAATGATTTTATCGTATATCACTTTGAAGATAAAGATAACTATCATCCGTTTTCTTATCTCTATAAAGATGGAGGTTTATATTATTCCAAACATTTTGGAGAAAAGCTAGACTTAAATGAGGAGTTAAGTAAATCTGAATTTTCACAAATCTCAGGTATTGATTTTGCTCCAAATCTTGTATTATATACACCCAAATACAAAAGCTATGATGCCGATATCGAAAATGAAGAGTTTAAACTAAACTATACTTTAGATGAAAAAAGGAATGCCTACATCAATAAACTAAACTATGTAGCTGGCGAAGAAAATACAGCCGATTATGATTACAATAATACCAACTTACTTTATATCTATAAAAAAATAAATACATTCATTACAACTCAAAAATCTTTTTTAATCGAAGAAAAATCAATTTTTAAAGACCATTGCAAAGAATAAAATTTTAAAGCTTCATTCAAATATATATATATATATATATATATATATATAAACCAAATAGTTAAATAGTTTTTAAATAGTTAATTAATAGCGATTTGTAATTACTCGTACGTCGCCTTATATTAAGTCGAACTCATTTTAATCAAAAAATGCGTTCGACTTTTTTTTGTCGTACGGATTTCATGATTATCCAATGCACATTTGTATCAAATAACAATAACCAATAAAAATTCAGAAATCATGAAAAAATTAATCCTTATCGTTTTTTTAATATTGCCACTATTTAGTATAGCGCAAAAAACTAATCTTAAAACAATAGTTGACAGTGCCGCAATCAAAATGATAGAAAAACCTTTAATAAATTCTACCTCAATCGGGATAGTATATCAAGGACAAGAATTTATAGGTCATTATGGCGAATTAGAAAAAGGAAAATCAAATGCGCCAACTGATAAAACAATTTATGAAATTGGTTCATTAGGCAAAACTCATACAGGTACATTAATTGCTAAAGCTGTTTTGGATAAAAAAATAAACCTTGATGATCCAGTTCAAAAATACTTAAGCGAAGATTATCCTAATCTAACATTTGATAACCACCCTATTCGCATAAAAGATTTAGTTAGCCATACAAGTGGTTTACCAAATATGATTCCTTTAAGTGTAAATGAAATCCTGAAAAATTTCACAAAAAAAGAGACACCAACTGATCTCAACAATGCATTAAAAAATTACACACAAAAAGATTTTCTTAGAGATCTACATCAAATAAAAATTGATACCATTCCGGGATATAACTTCTCTTATTCGAGTGCAGGAATAGAACTTTTGGCAGCCGTATTAGAGAGAGCCTATAACAAAAAATTTGAAGTGATATTAAAAGAGTATTTTGCCATAAATGCCCAAATGAATCATACAATGATAAATTTAACTCCAGAGGAAGAAAAAAATCTTGCAGTAGGCTATCATTGTGCATTTAACGAAATCACTACCCAAATGGCAACTTTGCCTTGGGGTGCTGGTGGAAACGTAAAATCTACTGTTCCTGATATGGTAAAATACATTAAATACCAATTAAAAAATGATGCTGTAGTCGCAGAATCTCACAGCCCATTAGTAAAAGTTAATGATCGTTTTAGTTCAGGATATTGCTGGCGAGTAACCAAAGATGAAAAGCTTGGAACATTATATATGCATCATGGTGGTGTTACGCGCTCCCAATGCTTTATTTATATAATTCCTAAATATAATCTGGGTGTATTTATTATAACAAATCAAAGTGGTGAAAACACTCCTAAAGCAATGAAAGATACCTTAAACGAAATATTCGAAAAAATACAAAGCCTTTAACAAGGGATGATAAAATGGTAAATTTAATAGTACAATCTAAAATCCAGATGTTTACAAAGATCATAATGTTTTTGATGTAGCTCTTCAACAATCTCAATTACATCATCTTCATCCTGACATAAACTAAAGAAAGCTTTATCAAGCGTACTGCTACTTGTTATTTTTTTGAGCGCGGCACCATAACCCGAAATGGCACGTGCACCAGTTATATCAAGGAAATATTGCGCTTCTTCCTGAGTTAAATCTAATATTTTTGCATTGGCAAAATGTAAAATTTTGCCTTTCATTTTACCTTCAAAAATTTCGGCTATTTCTTCTAAACTATAATAATATTCATTAAGACAAACATTATTTCCTTCTCCAGGCATAACCAAATATATTATTTCATAATCTTTAAAATTATGATCATCATAAAGCAATGCATTTAAGCTATCTTCTAATCCCTCAATTGTATCACAAGTTTTATGAATACTCGAAATACCTTGATCAAAAGCTAGTTGCTCTAAGTTTTTAATAACTTCAGTAGTTTTGTTTATTTCCACATCGGCAACAGCCTCAAGGCAGAAAATAAATTTATCATAATCCATACAATTATGTTTTTTGTAGATAATAAATACAACACAAAGGTATATTTTATTGAGGGATTTAGATATAAATAAAGAAGACTTTTAAGGAATTAGTTGTATTCTCTAGTTGCTCATTGTATCATTTTATGTCTAAAAATAATAATAAATTACTGGCTGTAAACACTTTTATTTATCGATTGTAAAACAAAAAACACTACATAATTGTAGTGTTTTTTTAATTTTATATATTGAAATACTTGATAGTAAATCATACATTTATTAAGATTAACCCGTTAGGTATAATTAATTTTTACACATAGAAACACAGCTTTTCACGCTCAAAAAGGCATTACACTTGTTTTAAATGCACATAGCTAGCTTTGTGAAAGAAATGTATTTCTTTTTGTTTTCTTTTTTACAAATAAAATCTATGTTTCTATGTGTTAAATGAAATTTTGCGACATAAGCGAGTAGACGAAGAAATTGCATCCAACGGGTTAAGATTATTGCTTCTGTATCGCTTTTATTGCTTTTATTTCTTGGTTCAACGGCTCTGCAATTTCATTTAGTTTGGATACATTTTTTATTCCTAATGCTACATAATTTGGCTTAATAACTTCTTTATATAGTTTGTACAATTCTATTAAGATTTCTAATTTGCTAATTTGAAGTGGTTTTCCATCAAAGTATTTAGCATCTGTTCCATCACCATCTGGAGAACAATGGTTTACATCTAGCGAATGACGCCAATATTCTGCATGTTTTCTCCATTCCTCTTGATCTACAACAGATGGTTTATTAAACCAAATATTCCAGCTAAGTACATTGGTTTTCTTTAACATATTAGCACTTAGTATATTAAAAATGCCAAGAATAATAGTATTGAATTTATCTACTATAGGATCTTTTGTTAAAGTAATATCATTAATCTGAACATCTAAATTTGCAACTGTAAAAGCCACATTTTCATGTTTTGCAAAATCAGGACTTTTAAATCTATCAGTTTCCCCACGTAACAATGGAAAGTATATTCCTTTGGCATCACCAACTCTCGACGTATTTACTTGTATGGCAGTAGCTTTACTAAATGGGAATTTAGTTTTATCTAATTCATTTAATAAAAATTTAATAAAAGGGTTTGCATTATTATCAGGTGAAAACCATATTTTCCCTACCACACCTAAATCAGCAGCCATTTCTCTGGAATCTTCATTAACCCAACCTCTCTGACCTGTAACTGTTACTTCAACATTTAGGTTTATCCCAACGCTTTTTAAATACGCTCCTTGTTGTGGACAAATAATCGAATATACTCGGCCTTCTGCTGTATATCCAATTCTTGAAATATTAGTAGCAAACATTTGAAAACATCTTGATTTTTGAACTCCTAATATAGTAATCCAACTAAATTCAGGCCATTCTGCCTTCATCTGGCGTTGTAGTTTGTCAATATTAGCCATGTTGTCTAATATTGGCAAGGAAGTAAGATTAGGTTTTGGATATTTGAATTCTGGATTAGACTCTTCAAATCCACCAATCCAGCCATTATTTTGAAGTTTTAATTCTGAAGAGAAAAAGTTTCCTTTAAGACCAGATTTCAAACTCATTTCATGTAAAAAGCTATTGTTTCTGTCATATTTTTGTTTGACTTGCAGCAAATCTCCTAAGTAACGTTTTCCATAAAATTGGATCAATAATTCGATACGCTCACCATCGTTTTCAGCATTGTATTTCTCCGATTTTGGTGATTTTCTGATACAATTATAGTCCGGAAAATTAACAAAACATCCTTCCGTAAAACCTTTTTTACTCAAATCTAATCTCAAATTTTCAACCCAAGTTAAGTATTTATCATTGTCAGGATCAGTAGGGTTTGACCACCAAGCCTGAATTTGAAACATAAAATCCCTGTCTTTGTAGTAAAAAAAGTTATCACCATCTTTAATCTTACCTCCCATCCCATGTAAACTTAAATAAGTGTTTGCTTTACTTCCAAAACTTTTATTTTTGTTCATATATTCAAAAATAGCAGTTGCTAAACTTGCATAGTCTATCCCCTTTTTAGGAAAAAAAGAACTTATTTTATGTGGATGTGGAGCATCACAGGTCGATGTTGGAGCTGCTATTGCTGGGGTATCTTTTTGTACTTTAATAGCGTCATATATTGCTAGATGACTACTAAAACTATTTTCAAGGGATGATAATTTCTTTTTGTTATTTTTATCATTGCTACTTGGAGTATTGCGTATTAAATTTATGTCTTTTGTTGGAAAGTCTTTATCAATTATAGTCGCTATTTGTTTCTTGATTGCTTGATCAGTATCATTTTTTTTAACTACAATAATCCCTGAAATATACAAACGTATGGGATCTTTTAATTCGTCTGTATCGGGATATACTCTTACGAAAGAGGTAATTGGATTTATTGCCTTAGAAGCATTTTTAAACCATTGTTCCAGTCTTTTTTCAGGTTCTCTTCCATTAGAAATTTTGATATCAAAGGATTCCTTTTTTAAACCTATAAGTGACTGTGTTTTAAAAGTAAAACTTGTAACCACTCCAAAGTTTCCTCCGCCAGAACCTTTTAAAGCATTAAATAAATCCTTATAGTCATTTGTAGCATTTATTTCCACTTTTTTAAATCCACTTTCGTCATCAGCAATGATGATTTGAGCGCTGACTAAAGAATCACATGTCATGCCATATAATCTGGAATAAGGCCCCCAGCCTCCTCCTTGTGCCAAACCGCCAATAGTAACAGAATCACAGCCGCCACCTGGGATTAGTAGCTCTTGTTCATTGAGTTTAGCATATACATTTTCTAATTTAGCTCCTGATGGAATTATTATTGTACTTGTAGCTTTATTAATAACCATCTTATCCATTCTTGAAATATCGACGACTATTACATTATCTCCAGTACAAGCTCCTTCATGATGATGTCCTCCAGAACGAATTCTGAATGATTTCTTGTTTTGCTGACAATAATTCAATACATATATAACATCATCAGAAGTTTCACAATAAGCAATTTTATCAGGACTTAATTTATTATTATTTAGCAATAAAAGATTAGAAATTTTCCTTGCGTCTTGATATCCTGGTGCTTTTTTATCGATTACAGTAATTAAAGTATTTTTCATAGTATATAGTTAAATTAGTATTGGGGACTCATTCGTTTAAAAAGATATTTATGAAGAAAGTATCTTTTTAGTTTATATTAACCATCAATAAATCAATATTTTAAATGCAATTTACATCGAATAATGTTTTGAATTATAGGTATTTGTACTGGTTTTATGTATAATACTTTTAATAGCATTGAGGAAGTCAAATTCTCAGACAATACCTATTTACAATTTCTAGGTGATTTTAATTACAAATTATTTTTGATCTTTTCCGTAAATATTACACTATCATAAAAAGCAAAAAACCACTTCGTATTAATTGAAGTGGCTTTGTTGTTTTTCTTTGTGGAACGGAATATAAATATGCGCTATCTTATTTATATTTAATTGATTATGTAAAAATTAATTAGTGATAGAAAGATCTACTTCTGGATTAGGGGTAAAATCTTTTTCAAGTTTTGAGATAATTACTGCACCCGCAGCATTACCTATGAAATTGGTAATCGTTCTGGCTTCATTCATAAATTTATCGACACTAAATAAAAGAGCCAATGCCTCTACAGGAAATTTATGTAATGTAGTAAAAGTAATTGTTAAAGCTATAAAACCAGAACCTGGCACTCCTGATGCTACTTTTGAAGTTATCATAATTACCAATATAATAGCTGCAATATCCTCTAGAGACAGCGGTATATCAAAAAGCTGAGCAACAAATAATGTACAGATTGGTAAAAATATAGATGCTCCTGCGAGATTAAAAGAATAGCCAAGCGGTATACATAACCCTACAACAGCTTTGCTGCAACCTGCCTTTTCAAGCTTAGCAACAATAAGTGGAAAAGCTGTTCGAGATGATGAAGTACCGAAAACAATCAGTAATTCTTCTTTAATATAGATTAGAAACTTCCAAAGACTAATTTTATAATACCTAAATATAAGTCCTAAAACTGCAAATATGAAAAAAGCCATAGTAATATAAGTAGTTGCTAATAGTTTGCCTAATGGCAGTAGGCTATCAATGCCAAACTTAGAAACTGCATAAGCCATACCACCAAAAGCTGCAATTGGTATGAGATAAAATAGATACATAAGTATCTTATATAAAAAGTAAGATACTTTTTGTAACTTAATAACTAATAGTTCTCTATGTCGTGAAAAACTTAGTGCAATCCCCAATAATATGGCTAACAATAGTAGTATTAAAGGCCTGTTAAGTATCAAAAAATTAAAACTGTCGCCATTAAATTCTGCATTACTAATCTTTGAAGGGATATCAATGGTAGTAATACGGCTTTTTGCTATTTTACCTGGTTCAATAAATAATGCACTTGCTACACCCAATAAAATTGCTAGAGTTGTAATTATAATAAAATATGTTATTGCTTTAAAACTTATACTGCGAACTTTTTTTAAGTTACCTACTCCACTTACTCCTATTACAATAGTTAAAAAAATTACAGGTTGAATAAATGGTTCAATTAAATAAAGAAAACTTGTTCCTAAAAAATCTAATCTAATGCCTTTTTCAGGAAAATAATGACCTACAACAACCCCCAGTAATAAGGCCACAAATACATATGAGGCCAAATTTTTCACAAATTTACCTGATAGAGAAGTATTTATAGGTTGTTGATTTTCCATTATGTGATATTAAACAATGAACAAAGATATAAAGGTTATTTAAAAAGTAATAAGTCCAATAATAATAGCTGTAATAAGCATCGCGAGAGATGATCCTAATGCCCACTTAATTGTGAATTTTAGATGATCTGAAAATTCAACTCCAGCTAAACCTACCAAAAGATAAGTGGATGGTACTAATGGACTTAACAAATGAACCCCTTGACCTATTAACGAAGCCGTTCCTATTTCTAATTTTGTAGCTCCAAGATGAAGACCTGTTTCAGTTATAAGGGGTAATATACCAAAATAATATGCATCGTTGCTTAAAAAAAATGTTAATGGCGCACTGGTTACTGCTGTTAGAACAGGAAATAATCTTCCCCAAGTATCTGGGACTACAGATATCATTGATTTCGCCATAGCATCCATCATCCCTGTTCCCGAAAGTATTCCTGTAAATATACCTGCAGCAAAAATCATTGATGCTACCGAAAGCGCATTGCCTGCATGCAATTTAAGAACCTTTTGTTGTTCATCTATTTTTGGATAGTTAATAATAAGACCTATGCAAAAAGCAATCATAAATGAAACTGCAAGCGGAAGAACATCAAACATCATTATTGCTAAAAGCGTTAGTGTCAATGCTAAATTAAACCATATAAGTCCTGGTCTTTTTAATTCTCGTTGTACTCCTATTGTTTCTTCATTATCTAAATATGGATTTACAAAATCCTTTTTTGCAATTCTCTTTTTTTCTTTTATTCCAAGCCATACTGAACATAAAAGTACCCAAACAACTCCACCAACAACTACAGGTATCATAGGCACGAAAAGCTCTGTTGCATCCATTTGAAGTGTAGTCATTGCCCTTGCTGTAGGTCCGCCCCAAGGGAGAATGTTCATTACTCCACCAGCAAGCATTATAATACAGGATAGCACTAAAGGATTCATCCCTAGTTTTTTATACAATGGCAACATTGCAGCTACTACAATCATATAAGTTGTTGCCCCATCTCCATCCAACGATACAAGAACAGTAAGCACAGCTGTACCAAACGCAATTTTTATTGGATCACCTTTTGCAAATTTGAGTATCAGGTTAACTAACGGATCAAATAATCCTGCATCAATCATTATACTAAAAAAAAGTATTCCAAAAATGAGCATAATACCCGTAGGCGCAATATTTTTTATACCATCCATAATGATAGGGCCTAAATCTGATGCGAATCCTCCAAAAAGAGCAAAAATTATTGGTATAAGTATTAGAGCTGTTAACGGAAACAGTCTTTTTGACATGATAAGGTACATAAATACGATAATCATTGTAAAGCCTAAGATAGTAAGCATGGTAATATATATTTTAAGTTATTAATTTTCTGATTTAGACCAGTCGAAAGAATTTCTAAAACCTAGTAACACATAATTACTAGTATCCGAAGAGCTCAGTTGGTTGACAAATGAGAACTCTAAAGCCGATTTTTCTCCCAAATTAATTCCAAGACCTGAAGTGATCCTGTTACTATCGAACTGTTCTTCTTTTACAACATTCATACGTATCTCATTTTTAAGTATACCGTAAAAAATATTTTTTTCACTTGCTTTATTTAAAGGAATTTTAAATGAAATAAGATATCTAAGCCTAACAATAAAATCGTCTGGATTTGTTAAAAACCGTTCTTCTATTCTGTATCGGTGTAGTAAAACTGTTCTTCCTATCTTATTTTTAAAAGATACCTGCTGGAAAGGTCTATTTTCATAACGTATCCTTTTTTCCATGTCACTATTATAGGGCTCTAAAACAAGAAACATGTATCCCATTGCTGGATAAATTTCATTTTCCAGTTTTCTCTCAAGATATGTTGATACTAAAAAAAGACGCGAATCTTTTATCAAATCATAAGAACGATATTGTGATAAAGCAGTAAAACTGTATTTTTGATTTAATTTCGCCGACATAGTATATTGGAACCATGTGTTAAGATTATCTTTCTGAGCATTACCCTTGACAGAAAATAAAATTAGAAAAAACAGAATTGATGTATTCTTTATATTCATTTTGATAATTATTAGATTTTGACTTTGATAAAAGTATACGAATGGGATCTGGAAAAAATCTAATTTTCAGTGAACGACATATATAATAAGTGAACTACACAATAAGGTTTCTTAAATAAAATTATATATGCAATTTTAAAGGCTTTTTTTTAAACGGTAAGTAATTTTTATAATAAAAAAGTATGGTTTTACTAATAAACATTATTATTCTGCTAGTTGCATTCCGACTTCTCTTGGAACAAAAGATTATAAATCGATTAATGACAAAACAGTGGAGTAATCTGATTACATTTCAGCATTTTATCTTTTTTATCATCTATAGTACTGCCCTAGTAAATAGTACGTTTTATTTTACGACAATGCCTTACGCATTATACAGTGTACTATTTACGATGGTTGTAAACATTATGCTTTATATAGTATGCTATTCTTATCTTGTAGGTACTTATTATCAGACAAATAAATATCCAGAGTACATTTTGTATGCTCTGATTTTATTTATATCTACTTCTTTATTACGTTTACTAGTTGAACCAAAATTTCATGTTAATCATATAGCTAACCCTAATGAAAGTCTTTTTTTAATAAGTGTTTATGCATCTCAGAGTATTATCATTTTAGTAGCTTCATTTTTAGGAATATCAAAACACAAATTTTTAATAGAATATGACTATAAGAATTTAGAATTTAAAAAAAATGAAACTGATCTTAATTTAATGAAATCTAAAATAAATCCTCATTTTTTATTAAACACTCTTAATAACATCTATTCTGGGAGTTATAATCCGGAAAAAAATACTTCGGGAGCCATATTACAATTAAGCCAATTACTACAATATGTAATATATGAAACAGACAAGAATACGATTACTATACAAAAGGAATTTGAAATGATAAAAGCACTTGCGGGTTTGTATCAATTAAAATACAACAATGCACTTCCTATAGAATTTGAACTTAATGATGAAGAAATTCAAGAACAATTAGAAATACCTCCGTCGATATACTTTGCCCTTTTTGAAAATGCATTAAAACATTCTGGTATCGGCAATGAAAAAGAGTCGTATATAAAAGTACAATTTTACAAGGATGAAGATTACATTGTTCTTAAACTAACTAATTCTATACCTAATCACAATATAAACATTAACAACCATACTTATAAAGGAATGGGAATGAAAGCATTAAAAAAAATATTAACTATTCAATATGCAGAAAACTACAGACTAGTTGAAGAATTATCAAATAAAACGTATTTTTCTACCCTCAAAATTAAAATATGAAAGAATTACAAACCATAGCTGTTGACGATGAGTATCCTGCACTTGAACTTATTAAAACCTATTGTGCTAATCTTAAAGGAATAAACTTATTAGAAACATTTAGTAATCCTGAAAATGCAATTTTGCTCCTAAATAAAAACGAGGTTGATTTACTAATCCTTGACATAAATATGCCTAACATAAGTGGCATTGAACTTTTAAAAAAAACTAAAAAAAGGCCGCTTTGCATTTTTATAACCGCAGAAGAACAACATGCTGCTAAAGCATTCGAACTTGATGTCATAGATTACCTTATAAAACCTATAAGCTTTGAGCGTTTTGAAAAAGCAATAACTAAAGCAAAAGAATATTACCTTTTTAAACAAACAAAAGATACCGTAGAGGATTTTATCATGTTTAAGTCAGATTATATTATAAATAAGATTAAACTCAATGATATATACTGGGTAGAAGGTTTTGGTGAATATATAAAAATTGTATCCCGATACAAAAAACACATGGTATTAGAACGGATGACAAAATTTGAAGAATTGCACCGTCATCTCGGATTTATAAGAATCCACAAATCATATCTTATAATAAAAGAGCATATAGCTTCTTTTAATTCACGCACTGTACTATTAAAAAATGGTAAAGAATTACCAATAGGACGCACCTATAAAAACAACCTTAAATTAAATTAAAACTTCATTTTAAATAGAAAATATTTGTTGAGTTATTTTTTTAACAACGGGATTTTCAGGGATTAAAAAAGGCATTGATTGTCAATGTATAATTGATAATCAATGCCTAATTAATGAATTAGGTAGTAAAATCTACTTATTTTTTTGTTTTAAAAACTTTATAGCATATAAAAAGAATACCCAGCCAAATAGGGATTAATTCTACAGATAATTTCATATTAGTAATCCACATTATTGATAAAATTCCCAATAAGAATACCAAACAGATATAATTACTCACTGGATAAAATAATGAAGGAAATTTAGTTTTTGTATTTTCCTTGTTTTTTGCAAGTCTAAATTTTAGATGCGTATAAGAAATCATAACCCAGTTAATAATCAAAGAAGATACTACTAAAGACATTAAAATACTAAAAGCCTCTTCAGGAATTACTTTATTTATTAAAATACAGATAGCCGCAAAACATGAAGAAATTAAAATAGCATTAATAGGTACCGATTGCTTATTTAACTTCATTAAAAACTTAGGTGCATTACCTTGATCTGCTAAACCATATAACATACGTGAGTTGCTATATACACTACTATTATATACTGATAAAGCTGCGGTTAATACAATTAAATTAAGCACATTAGCAATTAGGCGCGTAAAAAATATTTTGTTGCCAAATAATTCGAATTCCATTCCATTTAAATTTTGGAAAACCATTACAAATGGACTACTATCTGTAGTTATTTGTTGCCAAGGTGACAAAGCAAACAGAATAACCAATGCACCAACATAAAATATAAGGATTCTATAAATAACCTGATTTGTAGCTTTTGGAATATTTTTTTCTGGATTTTCTGCTTCAGCTGCCGTAATTCCAATTAGTTCTAAACCGCCAAAAGAGAACATAATTAAAGCCATTGCTGCTAATAAACCTTGAAAACTACCATTTGCAGTTTTTTCAAAGAAACCTTTTGGAAAGAAACCTCCGTCGTTATATAAATTATGAATTGTCGCTTGTTCTCCTCCTGTACCACTTATTAATAAGTAAGTTCCAAAGAGTATCATCGCAATAATTGCGACTACTTTTATGATTGAAAACCAGAATTCAGTTTCTCCATAAACTTTTACAGAGGCAAAATTCAAAGCATTAATAACCAGAAAGAAAAATAAACTGGATGCCCAGAGCGGAATTTCTGGCCACCAAAACTGCACATATACACCAATGGCTGTAAGTTCAGCCATACTAACTAAAATATATAAAATCCAATAATTCCAACCTGATGCAAAACCCGCAAATGAACCACAATACTTATAAGCGAAGTGACTAAAACTTCCTGATACAGGTTCTTCAACAACCATTTCACCAAGTTGTCTCATAATAAAAAAAGCGATAATTCCAGCTAAAGCATATCCTAAGATAACTGATGGACCTGCTAATACAGCCGCTGGGCCAATACCTAGGAAAAGACCTGTTCCTATTGATCCGCCTAAGGCAATTAACTGAATGTGGCGGTTAGTCAGCCCACGTTTAAGCTGATTCTCTTCTACGTCTTCATAGTTTTTTTTCACAAATTAAATTTTTTAAATGAGTTAAATCTACTCATAAATGTATAAAGAGCGAAGATAAGTTAAAAAAGGAATCGTACAAAGCATGCATTAGGCTAAAACTCCAATAAATAATCAAATAAAGTGGGTAAATTTCAAATTAAAAGTAGCTCTTGCAATTTTTACAATAATATTACTGTTTTCGTATATCGTTATTTCAGGACAAGACACCTTCAGGAATAAAGCAATAGACGTAACTATGTAAAAAAAGAGGTAAAAAAAAGAGCCATCTTTTGAATGGCTCTTTTGGTATGGTAAACGATCTATTTTTAATCTATTCGTTTTACTGAAAGTTTATCTAAACAAAAATAAGCTGCAGTATTGATTCCGTATGTTGGATCTGAGTCTGTTGAAGCCATCTGGAAAATAAGATATTTCACCTCTCCTAAGTTGGCAAGTTTAATTGCAGTTACATCAATCCAGCCTGTTGGCATCACAAGAGAAGATCCTGTGTGGTTTGCTAATGTATGCGTGATTGGAGCTGAAATAACTCCATTTTCATCAACACCATAAATTAATAATTCGAAATGATCACCAGAGACAAATTTCTTTGCAAAACCATCTCCATTTAAACAACCATAATAAGGCCATGGGTGCATATTTATTTTCAATCCTTTAACTTCGTATAGTCCTGTGTTACCGATTTTAATCCAGTTTGAAAAACCAGTTTCAGTAAAAGTAGTTCCTTGTGGATTTTTAGGATCTAAATAACTAGACCAATAAGCAACAATGTAAGGATCTCCTGTTGTTCCTGGAGTTCCCGGTGCTATTGGAGAAGAAGTATTAAAACCGCTTCCTGCCATGGTTCCCCATTGATGAGGCACCCAACCATCTGATCCACCTGGAGCTGCTCCAGAACCGTAATCTTTAATGTCATTTACATTTGATACAATAAAACCATCCCAATAATTATAGCCTGCAGATGTAGCGGTGTGCGAAAATGTAAAGATATCTACACTTAATTTTGTATTAGATACATATGTATTTTCCCAATATTTACCACCTGTTGTAGTGGTTCCGCTTGCTAATAGAGCATTGGTAAGGTTAAGGGTTGTTGTTGTTCCTATTGCAGGATCAGCAAGGATTCTTTTAGTTGATGCATTTGCGCTGTTTGTTACTGCATTTGCACTTCCATCAATTAAAGCATCATCCTCGTTACTACAGGACGAAAGTCCTAAAAGTAAACCAACGGTCAAAAAATAAATTACTTTTTTCATTATTTATAAAATTTAGGGGTTAATATTCTGGTTGAATAGCTTTTGAATAGGTTCGCTTAATTATTTGGTTTTTGGGAAATTTAAATCTTCTGCTTGCTTAAAATGGCTGGTTACTAAGTCTGTAGCACCTGCTACTACAAATGTCGAAACGTATACTTTAACAAAATCAATTCCTGGTAAATGAACTTTCTTTCCGTTATTGTCTACAGCCCAGCTAATATCTATTGACGGATCTTTGATACCTCCATACCCCCACTCAAAAGTTCCTACATTATAGGTTGTCCCTTCTCCATCGCTTACATCTTTTATTGGCAAGTTTATTTTTGTTCCTTTTAGGGTATAAGACTCTCCCATCCATTGCGGATAATAATTATAGCGTCTCCATTTTTTTGTTTTTGTAATAAAACTGGATTCATTTTTATTATCTGTCCATTTCAGATACTCTTTATCAAATTGCCAGTCTTTTGTACCTGTTACTGCTGGTTTATCTGGATTTGGTTTGTTGTATGTAACCTCATAATTTTTGATAGTTGTAGATTTATGATGTTCACTACCTGCAATTTCGTACCATTCATTTTCGTCTGCAATACCATTTTTATTTGCATCATAGGCAACATATACGCTCACAGGAGAAAATTTTAAGCTGCCGCTGTTCTCATTCATTAGAATCGTGAAATCACGTTTCCCGTAAGTGTTTATAACAGTATGATCAAATTTTGTAACTATAAATCCGCCAAAAGTCCCTAATCCAATATCATTTCCTTCTATAAGATCTGACTGAATTTGTGTCATAACTTCGGCTTTAGTTCCAAAGACAAGATTATCATTATTATAGCTAGGAGCAGGTAAATAATCAATAAGTGATAATGCTCTTGAAATATAGGTTTTGCCAGTTTCTGAAACTGTAACTTTTGTAGCAGCTTGTTTTACCAATTTACCTAATGTTACAGTTAAGTCCACAGCATAGTTTGCTGCTTTAGGCGCTATAAACTGCAAAGTCTTTGTATCTCCAATAATAGAATCTTTTACAGTTCCGTCTGTATGGGTTACTTTTATTGTCCATTTGTATTGTGCAATAGCATTATTACTGTTTTCAATAGTAACTTCAGGATCTATTGCTACGGCATTATACCTGCTTACAGTAAAATCTGAAGCTAACTTTAATGAAATAACTGCCTCTTTTACAGGTTCTGGTTTAGGATCTTCTGGTTTTGAATCGTCATTACTGCAGCTATAAAAAGTGCCAATAGCTACTAGAAACAAACTATATTTTAAATACTTTTTCATATGCTTATTATTTTACTTTTTTTAAATTGTATTTTTTTAATAGATGAAGATCTGCAGCACCTGCAAATTTGGTAGCCATTGAAGATTGCTGATGGCAAAGTCCCATTGGTTCGCTAACACAGTTTACTATTTTTATAAAATTAATTCCGGGAAGATTTGCTTTTTTTCCGTTTTTATCTACTGCCCAATCAATATCTATATTAGGGTTAACAGCATTGGCATACCCCCATTGTGGAGGTGTAAAATTCCATAAGGTAGTTTGCCCCGGACGTGCAGTAACAAAATCTACATTGAGTTTTGTTCCTTCATATGTAACTGTATTTTGAGCTGCCCACAATGGATAATATTCTTTTTTGGTTTTAGATCTTGGCATGTAATAAGACTCCGATTGATTATTTTCGCAAAAGATGTGTTCTCGATCTGAAAACATATCATTAGGCCCTCCCACTACTACAGGCGCTCCTACAGCTTTTTTATGATACGTGATTTTGAAATTCTTAATTGTATTTTCTTTTGTATGCTGACTTCCTATGATCTCATACCATTCATCGTCGTCTGGTTTTCCATTTCCATTTTTATCATAAGCAACATATATTAATCCTGGTGCTGGTGGATTAGCTTTGTCCGTTAAATCGCCACCATACACTTTAAAATCACTTTCTCCCGCAACATTGATAACAGTATGATCAAAGCCTACAATAATAGAACCTCCAAAACCTCCTAAGTCCAGCTGATATCCCACATTGGTTTCATTGATTCTGCCCAATGCGGTTCGTGTAACATCTTCTTTTGTAAAGCCAACTTTAAATAAATCATTGGCAAACATTCCTGGTGCTGGATCGAAATCAAAAATGCTTGTTATATACGGATTGTAATTTTTAGCATCAGTGGTTACATTTACTATTGTTTTTTTACTTCCTTTTTTCCCTTCAGCCAAAACATTTAATGTTAGTTCATAGGTACCTGAGTATAATGCGATAAATCTTAAATCTTTAGAATTTCCTACAATAGAATCTGTAGTTTTGTTTAGTGGATTTTTTGTTAGAACCCATTCGTAATTTGGATTTTTTACTGTTGTAGAACTACTTATATTTAAAACATTAAATATAGATACTTCATGTTTTTCTTGAAGTGTAATTTCTGTTGGATTTATAGCATCTTCTACTGGTTTAGCGTCATCATCATTGCTGCTGCATCCTATAAATAAGAAGGCAAGAAATAATAAATAGGTACAATTTTTTTTCATAATTTATGGTATTATAATTTTAATTTAACGTGCTGTTTAGTTTATTTTCGAGTAGGTATATTTTCTCCTAATAAGTGCAAATCTGTAGCACCCATTATTTCGGTAGAAGTTTCTCCTAACCATCCAGCTTGTTGATTCAATCCGTTGTAAACTTTTACAAAATCAACCCCCGGAAGATGAATTTTATTTCCGTTTTTATCTATTGCCCAATCAATATCTATTGCTGAATCATCATCATTATTAGGAGCGTTATCTGCGTATCCGTATAAAAATGCGTACTGAACAAAGTAACTTCCAGTCCCGCTTTCATCGACTGCATTATCTGGTAATCTTGTGCCTTTAAACGTAATTTTTTCTTGATCTTTAAGCCATTTTGGCCAATAGTCTAATGAGTGATTATAAGCATTGTTTTGTGCCAAATAACCCGTTTTTCCTTGATTGTCTTTCCATAATATGTATTCTATATCCGTAAAAAGTACTGTTCCCGTACCGCCTCCTGGTACTGGTATTTTATTTGGATCGGGTCTATAATAAGTGATTTCATAATCCTTGATGGTTTTTTCCATTTTATGACCAGCTCCTTCTATTTCATACCATTCGTCATCTGGAAGTCCATTTTTATTTTTGTCGTAAGACACCATTATTACCCCAGCTTCACTGCTCCCTCCTCGCATGGTTGCATCTGCATTTGGATTAGCGTCTGCCCAAAAAGCATTTCCCAAGACTCTAAAATCACGTTTGCCTTTTACATTTACAATTGTATGATCAAATCCAAAAACGATATAACCCCCAAATGCACCAAGGGAAATTAGATCTCCGTTTTTCTTGGTTAAATAAGAATTAGCTCTAGTTAAAATTTTATCGAATGTTTCTCCATCATTGGCCGCTGGTAAGTCATTAATGAATTGCCCAGGAGCAGGTTTAAAATCAAATACTTTGGCTATAAAGGTTTTGTATTCTTTAGCTTCTTTGTTTACATATACTTTAACCTTTTGTGTTTGCGTATTTCCCTTGTCATTTATAACTACTCCTAGTTCATAAGTTCCAATTTCTGCTGCTGCAAACAAGGCTTCTTTTGCTGTGGCATTTGCTAAAGAATAATTATCGGATGGAGCATTTATTACACTCCAGCTATACGTTGCATCTGTACTTACTGCGATATTTGCAGTAACTGACACTATTGTTGCTCTTTGCGCATTATACTCATTGTTTCCTATACCTCCCGTTGGCGGATTGCCATTATCCGCACTATCGTCACCACTGGAACAGTTGGTAGCCAATGCTGCTGCGAGCATAAATAATAGCGTTCGGAAATGTTTTAAAGATTTGTTATACATGATTTTACTATTTTAGTTTTTGGTTATAAAAGCAATATGTGCAGGTATATTTCCTGCTGTGGTTTTCCATTTTAATTTTCCCTCTGGAGTAAAGCAATAGATATAGCCTGTTACAACATAATTTTGTGCATCGGTGATATAAATTTCTTTAGTTTCGGGATTTACTTGTAATCCATAAGGAATCATTATTTGTTTATCTGTACCGTCTGTGATTATCTTATCGCTTATTATTTTCTTAGTTTTTGTGTCTAATATTCCGTAGGTTACTTTATTACTATTAGTAAGATAGCTCCACGATACACTATAGAAATAGAGTAAATCATCTACTAAACACATTCCTAAAACCGGAATATCGAGTTGCATTTTTTTCTCATCTGTTTTGGTATCAATTACAAAAAGATTCGATGGTGTATTATAATAATCTCCTCTGGAGCTTACATAAATATCTCCACGACTGTCTATTTGCATACTATAAAGGTTGATGCCAACATCTATCTTTTTTATTTCGGTAAAAGTTTCAAGATCTATTACAGATACTGTTCTGTCATAATTTGGGACTCTGTAACCTCCTGAATTGGCAACATATAATTTTCCGTTACTCACTACCATTTGTTCTGGCTGATACCCTACATTTACCTTGCGTTTAATTTCTAATGATGTTGTGTCAATCTCTGCAACAAAGCCTATTTCTGCGTTTGGATTAATGGCCACTGGTCCTGAATAGGAACTTACATATGCTTTATCTTTATAGAAAGTTACATATCGACAATTAGGAATGTCTATTTTTTTTATGCGTTTTGCAGTCCATTTATCTATTACTTCAACTTTATTTGAGCAATTAATTACCGCATAAACTTTGTTTCCATATATTTTTATATCGTTACCTACATCACCTAACTCTTTTACTACCGTAGGATTACGTTCAGAATAAATATCAGTTGTATAATTACCTGTTCTATAATTAAATATATCGATGCTGGCTCTGTTCATCCCCATATTTCCCTCGTTAAGGAGATAAAATCCTTCTATTTTGCCATCACTTCTTGGAGCAGCAACGCTTTTATCTAATGATGGAAAAATGGTTTCTTCTTCTCTGCAAGAGGTAAAAGTCAGAGCTATAAATAAACCTAATATAAATTTTGTTGTTATCTTTTTCATAGCTCAATACTGATTATAAATTTTAGTGTACGACCTGGCATTGGGTAATTGTATATTACCTCATACTGCTGATTGAGTACATTATTAAGTTCTATTGTCCCCTTTATCAAATAATTGCTAATCGCAAAAGATTTTTGCATTGATAAATCATGTGTGTACCAAGGTTGTACCTCATTGACCTTTATATTATTTACATTTCCGTTATATCGTTTTCCTACATATATAAAACTGTAGTTAAAATTCCAAGATTCATAACCCGCATTTAGTATTGCTGACCCACTATGCCATGGTGTATAAGGTATTTGGTCTCCGTAAGATGATAATTCTAAACCTGCAAATTTGGTGTAATCCCTGCTTTCAGAATACGTATAGGTAAGATTAGTTGCTAAATTTACTTTACCAATATGCATCCCTACATTAAGTACCGATTCGATACCCTTTCCTTTTACTTGTCCCATATTGGTCATCATCCAACGAAATAAATTTCCTGTAGGTGCTGCTACTATTTTATCTTTAGTATTCGTATAATAGCCATCGACCTGAATAGATAATTTGTCTAAAAAACCATTATTAACCATGGGTAAATTATAGGTAAATCCAACATCGTACTGATTCATATACTCTGGTCTCAAAGTGCTTGACCCAACCATAGTATAGTACAAATCATTAAAAGTTGGCATTCTGAAAATACGCTTTGCAAATGCTCTTAAATTAAAATCATAGTCTTTAAAAGGGGTATAACCAATAAATAATGCTGGGGTGAACTCTTTTTTATCAGGAGCTTTTGCATTATATCGTACTTCTTCCTGAACATAAGTACCAACAACACTACCTAAAGCCTTAAATTGTCCAAGTCTGAAGGAGCTTGCCAAAGAGAATAAAGCTGTATAACGTTGCGGAAAAGAAAACTGAGTTTGAATTCCCTTTCTCGTGGCGTTGAGTTTGTTATATTGAAAATCTGTAGATAACGAAACATCCCATGTGGGTAATATGTTATACATATTTACTGCTGAAAAGTATATTTCTTGTTGATAATAACTATCGTCTGACTGTGCGCCCTCTGTTACTATTTCACCTAATATATTTGTGGTATCTCTGGCAACATAATGCGTATAATCATAAGCATATTTTACCTTTGCTTGAAATTTATACTTTTTAGAAAAATCTTTTACTAGTGAAGCTTGTGTGAAGAAATTTTTATCGTATTGCCTGAAACCATCAGAAAACTTATTCTCGACAATTGCCCCCGGAGCTCCTCTATCAGAATCGTAATAATAAACTTTGGCATCCCAAGAACCATTATTTAATTTTCCGTAAAAGCCAGATTCTATTCGAAGTGCTTCTATATCGCTATTGTGTCTGGTAGCAGTAGTATCGTATGCTACACTACCATCTAGATTGTTTCTTTTATATCTAAATTTATATTGCCCGTTAGATTTTATATATTCAGAACTTACGCTCATGCTCACCTTGTTACTTAATTTTTGTTCCCACCTAAAAGACGGATCAAAATAATTTATAGACATGGTTTTAAATCGGACCAATAAATTTGTTTTTTTTGCATTTTCAAAAACAGGCCGTTTTGTTCTTAAATAAATAGTAGATGCTGCTGCAAAGTCTTTTGCGGATTGAAAAATTTCACTTTTTTGACCGTTATACATCGTAAGTGATTCCATGTCATCCAAGGAATATTTGCCTAAATCTGTAACTCCGTTTTGTGCATTACCTAACTGTACTCCATCATAAAAAACACCTACATGGTGCGTTCCCATATTACGGACATCTACAGTTTTAAGTCCTCCAAGACCACCATAATCTTTAATTTGGGTTCCTGCAAAATAACGAAGCGCATCGGCAACATTATGACTCGCTAAATTTTCTAATAATTTACCTGAAAGACTTTGTACAGGAATTACTTCTTGGTAAGGCTTAGCCTTTAGAATTACTTCTTTTAATTTGCGGATACTGTCATTAGATGCTTGAGAGTAAAGCAAAAATGGAGTAAATAACGTTAAACCGAATAAAAGGACTTTGTTTCTATTATACATCACTAAATAAATTATAAAAACTTATCGGGGTATAATAATACAGAAGCATAAGAAAAAAAGCCCATTATAGAATAATAGGGTGAATTTCTTGTTCTTCAACTTTGTTCCTCGAAAGTTTTAAACTATGTGATTTTGGCAGGTCTCCTGACTTGTTCCATCTTTAAACAACCTTCCCATTTGCTAGAGCAAACAGTGGTATTAGTAACGTTTAAAGACTTATATAGAACTTACAGTAGCGGGCCTGTTCAGGATTTGCACCTGATTCCCTTTTAACTATTTTCTCTTAAACTTAAAGAAAAAAATAGACCAAAATTTTGGGTAAAGATATAACTATACTTCATAAAAAATAATTGTTATTTAATTAAATTATAATTTTTATAATAAAATCATAAAGAATAATGCGAAATATTTAAATGACTGATTCTATTCATTTGATTAGTTTTTGGCTGTAAAATCATTCAATACGCTTTAAAATTCAGGCATTGCAAAGGGATGTTATTAACCATGATTAATTTTAAAATTACATCTACAAATCGAAACTATTTCACGGAGCTATTTAAGTAAGATTATTACTCAACTTAGTCATAAAACTCACATAGTCTGAGTCTTCCATTAGGAAGTACCTATCTTTTTTAGTACTTTTGCACCCTTTTTTTACACCATATAACATTACAATGGCACACTCAAACAATGATTTAATCCGTTTTTTAGAAGCACAAAACCAGCTGTATCTTACTGCTCTTTCTGAAATTAAAAAAGGAAAAAGAGAGGCTCACTGGATGTGGTTTATTTTCCCCCAAATTGCAGGATTGGGTACTAGCGATACTGCTAAATTTTATGCCATTACTGATTTAAAAGAAGCTGCAGAATTTGCTGCTCATCCTATTTTAGGAAAACACCTTATCGAGATTTCGGAGTTAATACTAACTTTTAAAATGAAATCAGCCGAATCAATTTTAGGAGAACTAGAAGCTAGAAAATTGAGATCTTCAATGACGCTTTTTACTTTGATAGAAAATAGTAATCCCATTTTTCAGGAAGTATTAGACACCTTCTTTTCAGGAGAACAAGACCCACTTACCTTGTCCATTATTAATTCAATTATAGAGGCATCTATTGAAACAACTGTGCTGTAATTGTACAACACATCAATAGATTATTTACTCAAAAAAGACACTACGTTGTATTTTGCTATTGCAAATCTGTAGTGTCTTTTTAGTTTTATATTTATGTCATTTTATACATCAAAAAAACAGCATAATCTTTACATTTTCTCATTATTAAAATAGTTTTCAAACAAAGCCAATTGATTAGATAGCGCTTTACTCCAATACTTTGTATCGTGTTCGCCTAGAGATTCTATATATAGATGTTCAATTTTTTCATTGGTTAAGAGTTTATGAAAATCTCTGTTCATATCTATCATTTGCGTATCCTCAATACCGCAATCGAATATATAAAACTGATTTGATGATTGCATTTGTTTCGTTTTATCAAATGTTAAGTATTGCTTTGGTAAGCTTGCAAAATCACCTAAAACTTTATCTACTTGATAATTATGAAAACTTTCACCAAATCGATTAAAATCTAATGCACCACAGGAGCTGCCTACTATCGAAAAAGTATTTTGATAGGCAATTCCAATATTAGTTGCGCCATATCCTCCCATACTCCATCCTAAGATTCCTCTAAAATTTCTGTTCTGAATTGTTGGATAATTAGCATCGATAAATTCTACTAATTCTTTTCCTATAAAGGTTTGATATTGAGAAGATTTATCAACCGGACTATCTACATACCAACTATTAAAATTACCATTGGGTAATACATAAATAGTCATATTTTTTTGAGATTTGCTAACAAGATCTGGAATATCCTGTTTATAAGTTCTATCGGGATTACCGCTGTAACCATGAAGTATATAAATGGTTTTATATTTTTCACCATTTACAAATTTTGGGGTAATAATTACGGTTTCAATTTCCTTATTCATCTTTTTGCTATATACATTCTTATGAATGATTTTCTGAGCAGAAATTGATAACGATAATGCAAGTAGTCCAACTGTAGTAAGTAATGTTTTCATTTTTTTATTTTTATTGATATGACAAAAGTCAAACATAAAAATGTCTAAAATGTTTACATATGTTGATGGATTAAAATTTTATTTCTTTGCATATACACCTTTTTAGTTTTTGAATTATGAGAAAATTCAATAAAGAGGAACTTGTAATCCTTTTTTTAACTTTTAAAACAGTTAATGTTTTGCTTTAGAACCAAAAGGACAACGCTTTATAAGATAATTGATTGTAGCGTGATAAGCATCAAATCCAGTTCCAAAAGAGTTTCTTGATTCTGAATATAAATTTGCTCCTTTATCATTAAAAATATTCAGATTAATTTTAGTTTCATAGTTAATCATTGTAGTAGCATTATTAGAATTGTATGCAGAACCTGATGATTTTGTTGTTGCTTTTCTACCCTCTTTATTTTGAGTTTCCTTGTCATTATAACTAGTGACACCACTTCCATAAGAAGAAGTTCCTTTATTGGTTACATTAGCAATTCCGTATACTACGTTTTCGACACCAAGTAATGCAGCCATTTCCTTTGGGCTTATAGATTTTAAATTAGCATATGAAATATTACTCTTTGCTAAAATACTATTTGTCGTAATAAGATCCTGCAATTCCAGCCCATTGGTATTTTCTTTTATAGAAAGATAACTATCTGATTGTAATTGCTCTGCCATTGCATTAACATTTAGAGAAGAATTATTAGATATAAACTCAAAAGGCAATATAGCTATTTTCCCTTTTCTGCCTGTTGATGTAACTGTTGAAGATGCAACTTCAGAATTCGTACCTTTATTTATTACTTCGGTTCGTCCGCTCGCAAATACAATTACGTTTATATCCGATTTTTTAAATTCATATTCAAGGCCTTCACCTTTATATACAAACTTAATGGCGTCATCTTTTACAGAAACGACCTTTCCTTCTCTTTTTTCACCATTTAACATAACAACGGTATCAACTTTATCTTGGGCAGATGCAGAAATTACAGTACAAAAAAGGATTGCAAAAAAGATGATATTCTTTAGAATATGATTTTTCATTTTTATCAAAATTTAAAAGTTAGATACAATTTAAATACATTTAGCAGAATTTTTGAATACGACAATAACCACGCCTTCAATTGTTTAAAAAAATGTCATTTATAGGTAAATTGATAGTATAAAAATAAATATTTTTTCATTTAAAACCTATATTAAATTTGTTTTAATGGCTGATAAACACAGGCTTTATACGTTCGTCTTGATGAATAATAATTCTTGATAATTCATTTTTCTTTATTTTAAAATTTAATAGCAATCTTTCCGATTGTTTTTCCAGATTCCAAAAATTGATGCGCTTTTTTAATATTATCTGCCGTAAAACCAATAAACGTTTCATTTAAGGTTGACTGAAGTGTTCCTTCATCTAATAAATCAGCAATTTTATTAAGGATAATATGTTGCTCAAGCATGTCATCTGTTTGAAACATTGAACGCGTGTACATTAATTCCCATGAGAACGAAGCGCTTTTATTTTTTAATTTATTTAAAGCTATTGGATCACTGCTCCCAGTAATAGAGGCAATATGTCCTTGTGGTTTAATAAGCTCGACCATTATATCCCAATAGGAATTTGTATCTACAAAATCGAGAATAAAATCAACATTTTGAAAACCTAATGCTCTAACCGAAGAAATTAAATCTTTATGATTAACCACATAATCGGCTCCTTGCTTTTTGCACCAAGCAATCGTTTCTGGACGAGAAGCAGTTGCAATGACAGTTAAACCTGCTATTTTTTTTGCCAATTGAATAGCAATAGATCCTACTCCTCCAGCACCACCAATTATTAAAACTGTTTTGCCTTTATCTTTTTCTGGGTTAATGCGAATACGATCAAATAGTATTTCCCAAGCAGTCAAACCTGTTAATGGGATAACTGCTGCTTCTGGGTTTGTAAGTGATTTTGGTTTTCTGCCTACAATGCGTTGATCTATAATTTGATACTCTGCATTACTTCCTTGTTTAGTTATATCTCCTGCATAATACACTTCGTCACCAATTTCAAATAAGTTTACATTTTTACCAATGGCTTCTACAATACCTACGGCATCCCAACCAATAATTTTTGGTGTTTCTAAAACTGTATTTAGAGCACTATTCTGGCGAATTTTAAAATCGACTGGATTTACGGATATTGCATTGATTTTTACCAATAAATCATTTAATCCAGGTGTAGGTTTTGCGGTTTCAAATTCTATAAAGCTATCTTGTTCTACTATTGGTAGTGATGTTTTAAATCCTATTGCTTTCATAATTATATTTTTTTAGTTATTATATTTTTCTTCTGCATTATCAATCGGTGTTTTTGGATCATTCAAGACCATTTTGGCAATGTCATCCTTTCTCATAAATACAACTCCTTTTTTAGTTTTTGTATATTTAATAAAACTGTCCATAGCTCTTACCATTGCTGGAGTCCCTCCTATTCTGTCGTGAAAACTAATAGACATCATTCTTCTTTTGGTTGCACCTTCTTCATAAAGCTGATCAAATTCCATTTTTAATTGCCATAAAAATTGATCAGGACTCCAATGTTTTCCTTCTACATTTACAATATCATTATTACGCAACGTATATGGCATTACCACAAAATTTTTACCATTTACTTTAGTAATAAAAGGTTCGTCACGACTTAAATCATCTATATGATATAAAAATCCAAGTTCTTGTAATACTTTCAAGGTGTTAGGACTTCTGCGTAGCCAGTTTGCATTATAACCTACTCCCCTTTTGCCTGTAATTGCTTCAACAGTATCTATCCCTTTTTTTACAAATGCCAATTCATCTGCGTAATTCATATTCCATTGATTACTCCAAGAGATTCCGTGAGCTGCAATTTCATGACCGCCATCTGCAATAGCTTTAGCTATTTTTGGATATTTTACTGCTGCCTCTCCTACCACATGTGAGGTAACTTTAATATTGTATTTCTTCCACAAATCCAGCATTCTGTAAATGCCTTCATTTGCCCCATATCGAAACCAACTTTCCGCTGGCAAATCTGGCTGGCCTTTTGGTAGTGGGCTTCCTGAAAACGGACTTTCGGCACCTTCAGGCTGACCACCAGTCTCAAATTGCATAGATACAGAAATTACTAATTGTGCTCCATTTGGCCAATTTCTAGCACTATTTTCTTTTTTAGTTTGTCCATTGCATAAAAATGTGAATAGTATACTAATTAAAACTACGCTTGTTTTTAAAAAAGTTGAAATCATTATTTATAGGTTTAAAATTTTTAACAAAGTTACTATGAGACAGTGCTTATAATTTTGTAACAAATCATTGAATAGTTGTAAATTTCGATTAATAGTTTTATAATGTATATGTGCTATAATCCTACACTAAATTACTCATGACTTAATAGCAAAAAAAACAAATACAAAACACTGTATTGTAGTGATTTGGTAAACTTTTACAATCTATAAAAAAGAAAAACACACAATGAAATTATAAAAAAATCATTGTGTGTTTTGTTTAACCAAAGTTAATTAAAAGTATATTTTAATTGTTACCTATTTCATTTAACCAAATAAAGCAGTTCCATCATTCATTCTTTCTAATAATCCCATACAAAGTGAGCATGTGAACAGTGTTATTGCAATTGCCATGAGCCCAAAAATTAATAACAATTTCCGAACAGATACCCTAGCTAAATTCTGCTCATCCTCTTTTGATATATGCTGATAAATATTCTTGAAATTTTTATAAACAACAATTCCAGTAAAACCTATAGCGAAAAAAATTATTGCTGTTATAATAGTCAAAATATAAAATTGAAGTTGATTGCTATGAATAAAAACATCACTAATTGTTATTAAACTCAGAATAAACAAAGCTGCTACAGCTGTATAAACAGAAATTTTGAAGAATGTAAACATAGTTGCTTTAAATATTGATTTTATTAAATAATTATCTATTTCTTAAAACGATAAATATAATAAGGTGGATTACCCTCATCACCTGCTCCTGTAAATGCAGGAGAACTATTAAGTTGATTCACCGAAATATACATCCACCCGTCTGGACCTTGGTAAACATTATCTGGCCATAGTAATTTCTCATTATCTTGTATGATATTAGTCAATTTACCAGTAACATCTAATTTTGTAATTGCATGCTCTTGCAAGTTAGTAAAATAATGATTGCCATCAGCATCAGTAATTGCTCCATCACTAAAAGGTTTATTTCCTACTTTTTCTATTGAGTTACTAATTATAGCATCACTTTTCCTTTCTCTTAATAGTTTTGCAGGCACTTTATACCATGAATTACCATTCATAGACCCGAAGAATATGGTTTCTCTATCATTAGAAAGTGTAATAGGGTCAATAGCTACACGGGCTGGTTTACCGCAAAAATGGGTAACTTTACCTTTAATAATCATGTCTTTATCTTCTGCTTGTAATGAAGAATGTCCGCTAAATCTGCGTACTTTTTTAGTTTTTAAATTCAAAACAAGGATCCCCGGATTGGCAATATCAGCCAAATAGGCAAAACCATTCTTTTCATCTATTGCTACATCTTGAGTAAAAGTACCTTTTGGAGCAACAGATGAAGGCAATTCGATTTTTTGAGTTACTTTGTTTTTACTGATATCAAAAGCCCAAAGTCTAGTTTTCCCTAGTTCAAGTCCCATATCGATAACCCATAGTTGATTGTTTTTATCAAAAATCAATCCTAACATAACATCAAATTTAGCATCATTGGCTTTTGCTCCATTTTTTTGATAACTATTAGATGGATACGGAATTGCTTTCCCATTTACAATTTCTACCAATTGTGTTTTTTGACTTCCTAGTGGATGTATTGTTGCAAAAACACGACCTTCTGCTGATACAGCAACATCACCCGGACGTATATCCATTGCAGCTACAACTTCTAATTTATTGTTAGTTTTATTTGTATTACCAAAATAACTCGCAGTACCTTCTATCCAGTCTTTACGAGGTGGAGCAAAGAAATCTACATCTAGAGTTCCATCTTCAAGGCACTCAAACTGATGTGGTATATTGCCCGGAATTATAAGTACTTCTCCAGCCTTAACAACATAATCTTTACCCTGCATCGTTACTTTTACGCTACCTTTTGTTATATATGATGTTTGCTCATTAGGATGCTGATGCAAGGGAACTTTCGCTCCTTTATCCATTTTAAATAATGCTAGCATTCCTTGCTCTCCATATACATATTTACGCTGAAGCTTATCTCCTAACTGCTCCCATCCTAAATCGTCAAACTTAATATGTTGTATTTCTTTTATATTTTGTGCCGATATTGTGCTTGTAAACAAACTCACTACCGCAACCGCTAGTATTGCTAATTTTAATCGTATCATTTTGTATTTATTTAATTGTTTTGAATATTTAATATGAACTTTTTATATCACTTTGTTGTGGCCAAGGGGTGTCAAAGGTTTTATTTTGCTTTGGCAAAAGAACCTCGTAACCTGGTTTTTCGTCTATACTAATTTTTATTTTTACAGAAGATAATTCTCCAGAAACCAAATGTCCGCCAAACGTTTTGTCATCTGATATAAAGTGAAAATGGAAAGGTGATAAATCTATAGATGCAAAAGTGGGAGGATTGTAAAAGCCAACCATAGTTCCAGATACATGCTCTTTTTTGTATAAAGGCCTTGTTTTCATTAACTCAGCCAAACCAGTAGTATTCATTTCTTCAAGTTTATTTGCTCCACCGACTACAATTGATTCGAAAACAGTTTCAATACGTATTGCATAAGGCGTATTTGCTGAAGGAAGTTTACTCATAATCTCCTTTTGAAGCATTTCGATATTTTTAATACCACTCATCTCGTATTTTTTATCAGCTCTAAAAAAAGTAACAGCGGCAAAAGGTACCTCACGTTTATATTCAGCTTTTGAAACATGTCCATTCGAGGCTATGCGATAAAAAACACCGTCAAGGGCAATGATTTCGCCATCAAGATGGTTATAAGTACCTAATCCGAAACTCCCTTTGGCTCCAAGAGATTTAATGCTAAGATCACCTATGTAAACACCATTACGCATGGCATCCATTACAGAATAATGGAAAATTGGTTTCTCTTCTTGAACTTGCCCATTTACTGCTAGAAAGCTAATTGTGGTAATAATAGAACTTATTGTTGCTAATTTTTTTCTCATCACTTTATTTATCATTTGATTATATAGTCAGATTATAAAAACAAAGATATTTGTTAAGAAATGAGTCTGGTTGTATTTTTTCATTGTATTTTTGTACAAATTTATTACCAACATATGAAACGTTTTACAAGTTATCATTCCTTAAATGTATTTAGACTACAACTGGATGAATGGGAATTTCCAACACACAAGCACAATTTTTATGAATTCATTTTTATAGAAAAAGGTTCTGGAAACCATGTTCTAAACGATACTATGTTTAATTATAAGGAAGGAGATGTTTTTTTATTAAGACCAGAAGATTCTCACTCTTTTGAGATAGAAGAAAATACAAGTTTCATTTTTATAAAATTTACAGAACAGCTTTTTATAGAAAAACTTGAGGGAGGTAAAACGGCCAAATGGATGGAAGTTATTAAGGTGCTTCTACAAAACCCTTCTGCTGTAGATGGGACTTTGATAACAGATATAGACGATAAAAAACATATTTGCAGCCTATTGCAAATATTATTAATCGAGTTTGCTAAAACATGTGCTTACAGTCGAGAAGTTGTACTAGAGCTTTTTGGGGCGGTTATGATGATGGTAGCAAGAAGTCATTCAACTTCAAAACATGGTGACCAATGCCCGAGCAATACAGAGCTAGACAAACTAAATCAGATTCTGGGTTATACTCGCTTACATGCATTAGATGCAGAGAAAATGCGTATTGAAAATATTGCGGAGTTATTTGCTATGTCTCCTAATTATATTAGTATTTATGTAAAAAAACATAGTGGCGTTTCTATTCAGCAACACATTATTCAAACTAAACTAAAAGCTGCTGATCAACTACTTAAAAATGGCCGTCATAATGTAAATGAAATTGCTGCCAAATTAGGCTTTACAGATGCAAGTCATTTTAATAAAATATATAAAAAATACAAGAAAGTAAGTCCTACTGGATTTATGAAACCATAATTGGTTTACTACATAAAATAAGGCTCATTTACTCTATTAAAATAAATAAGAGTATAATTTCTATTTTACAACTCTCTACTACTCTATTTAAGAAATTCATTTTTGAGTTTCTTATCTTTTTGTATTCTTTCTTTTTTCTAAACGTAAATTTTTAATTTAAAGTTGATGTCTTTTTCAAACAAATTAAAGTAAAAAAAACTTTTTTATAACAAAAACCTAGGCTTTTCGTGCATTCAATAGATGCGCTTAATTCAATAATGTATTAATTTACATGAATTAAATATATATAATTATGAAAATAAAAACGCTTAATACAATTTTAAAGTTAATTTATTGGATTATTTTATATCAAAACACAATAAAATAGTATAATCTTATTTTCAGCTATTGGGATAACTTTGGTCGCATTATTAACAAACCCCAAAAAAATCATGAAACCAAAATTATTATTATTTATGGCGTTCATTTTCATTCTTAAAGTTAGTGCTCAAGGACTACCATGTAGAGCAAAAGAAGAAAATGACAAAATCTACAAACAGAACCCCAACGCATTGAAAGAAAAACAAAATTTTGATGCCTTTAGTAAAAAGTTCAGCTCAGAACGGAAATCCAAAACTTCCAAACTACTACAAACATCCTATGTAATTCCCGTCGTTTTTCACATATATGGAGATGTTCAAAGCGGAAAAACCGTTACCTACGAAAAAATAGTAAATCATCTCGCTCAACTTAATGATGATTTTAATGGACGTAATGCTGATTATGCAACCGTTGATCCCTTTTTTCAAGGTAGAAGAGGCACATTAAACATCGAATTTAAGCTCGCTAAAATTGACCCCAATGGAGGCTGTACCTCAGGAGTTGTTTTTCATTCCGCTAAAAATGGATACGGTAATGGAGGTGGATACGATGATCAAATTGCTGCCGATGCCTGGGATAATACAAAATACATGAACGTTTATATCCAAAATGATCTTTACCAAGATGGAACACTCAACAACTCAGGTGTCGCTTGGTATCCCGATTCAGGAATGACTGCTAGCAACACAGCAAGGGTTGTTTTTAATGGAGCTTATTTATATGATAACTCATACAGCAAAGAATTTTCGGCTACATTGACTCATGAATTTGGACATTTCATGAATTTGATCCACACTTTTGAAGGAGGATGCACAGGATCAGACGAAGTAGCAGATACTCCACTTGAAGATGGACTCCATACATTAGCCTGCACCCAAGGAACAAATTGTAACGGCGATCGGGTAAATAATGAAAATTACATGGGTTACAACGGAGCACAAGGATGTTATAAAATGTACACACAAGGTCAAATAGACCGGATGCTAGCAGCCTTAGAACATCCCGCAAGAAAAACCCTTTGGCAAGAAAGCAATCTCATTGCAACTGGAGTTAATAATAGTGGAAGTTTACTAACAGTTAATAAAAATTCTTTTAAAGAAGCTGTTCCAAATGATGGTTCTTTCGACACATCATCGATAATAACACTATCAGGAACAAAAACACTAGCTCTCAGTTCTGGAACAATGCTATCGGGAACACACTTCACTCACACATTTCCAGCAGGGATCACCCCCATACTAACTGTTAATTCCAATTCACAAATAACTGTTACCTTAACAGGAAAAGCTACAAATCATTTATTAACCAATAATACAAAAGGAGCTATAGCATTTTTACCAGCAGCATTTACAGGTGGTACAACAGGTTTATCTTGCACAAGCTTATATTTCGACTTTAAATTTGTAAATCCTTATGGGATTTTTTTTGTTGATATGCCTGACGTAACCGTTTCATCGGCTTTAATTTGGAAATATTTTGAAATAGAAAAAGGTGATGATCCTGCTTTTGGAGGTTGGAGATTTGCTGCCAATGCACTAAAAATCGAGACCTATGCTAAAAAATTAGTGTGTCAAACAGGAACCAAAAACATTTCGCTGTTAGGATCAAATACACAAGTAGGTCCTGCAAGTAATTTTACAGCTCCGGGAGCATATCCAAACCAATTGGATCTACGTACTGCAGCTTATACAAATTGGGATGGACAATCAGGATATGTTGGTTTTGATTATCTGATAGATGGTTTAACCTGCTATGGATGGTTCAAAGTTACCGTTGCAGCAAATGGAGATGGATATACAGTCTCTGAATATGCTTACAATACACAACCTGGTGCATCGATATATACTGGAATGACAGCTAAAACTGCTGTTGTGTTATCTGCAAATACATTATATGAAGCGGATGCAAACGATGGTGGAATCACATCAAATACAGAAATCTCCTTATCGACCAATAATGGAACTTTCACAAAAAGCACAGGAACTTTTACAGCTGGAACTGATTATACTATTTCGGGAGTACCAACTGGTTTAACGGTAGTTTTAACATTACAAAGCAATTCCAAAGTAAGACTTACATTGACAGGAAAGGCAAACCCACATTTGCCTGCTAATGATGCTGCTGTCGTAGTTACATTTAAAGATGCAGCAATAACTGGCGGAATAACAACTCTTGACAATCCAGCAAAAACAATAAACATAAAATTTGATGCTCCTTATGGAATCGTTTATGTAGATAATCCCGACTTTGTAGTTTCTCCTGCTGCTACTTGGAAATATATTGATTTAGGTATTGGCGATAATACTGAATATGGTGCTTGGCAATTTGCAGCCAATGCATTAAAAATTGAAACTTACGGCAAAAGATTAGTCGGAATAACTGGCACAAGAAATATTGCCAAAATTGCTGCTGGTACTTCTATAGGTTCATCGAGCATTTTTGTAACACCTGGTGCTGCGTATCCTGATCAATTGGATTTACGTACAGCAACTTACACAACTTGGGACAATCAAACTGGTTATGTGGGTTTTGAATACACCAGCAGAGGAAGAACTTGTTACGGATGGTTTAAAGTAAAAGTTACAGCTAGCGGAGATGGATATTCTATTACCGATTATGCTTATAATACCAAACCTTTTGAAGCTATAGTAGCGGGAGCAACAAGCGGAACAACAGTTACTGCTCCAACAAATTTAGTGGCAACTCCTAACGCTACAACTCTTCAAGCGGTACTAACATGGACAGATAATGCTACAAACGAAACAGCCTATACTGTAGAAAGAGCTTCAGCAGATGGTATTTATAGTGTTATTGCAACACTTGGAGCAAATGCTGCTTCCTATACCAATACAGGTTTAACAGCTGGAAGTACTTACACTTATAAAGTACGAGCAAATGCTAATACAACATTTTCAGATTATTCTAATGTTGCTACAGCTGTAATCGCTGGTACTGGTGCTTATTGTGCAGCTAATGGAGCCAATCAATATGAGTATATTAAAGATGTTGTTATAGGAAGTTTTACAAATGAATCTGTTGCCGATGCATCGGGATACGGAAATTATACTTCTAAGAATATTACATTAACACCAAATGCAAGTACACCTGTAAGTTTAACGCCTGGTTTCTCTAGTTCTAATTATACAGAATCTTGGGGAATTTGGATAGATTACAATAAAAACAACACATTCGAAGCTTCTGAGAAAGTAATCAATGGACTTTCGTCAAATGGTACAGTTACTGGCAATTTTACGGTGGCAAATGATGCAACTGGAACAACAAGAATGCGTATTATAATGAAATACAATTCAAACCCAACGGTTGTATGTGGTAGTATTGGTGATGGTGAAGTTGAAGATTATACAGTAACTTTTGGACCATCAAACCCAAATCCTGTAACTCTGGCAACCCCTACAAACATTACGAATTCTGGAATTTACGCTCAAGGGTTCTATGCATCGTGGACACAAGTTGCAAATGCAACAAGTTACGAAGTGCAATTATATAAAGCTGCAACTGGATGGGCAACTACAGGAACATCTACAACTTATTATTTATGGGTTCCAAAACAAGGAACAGAAACTGCATATCGATTTAGAGTAAGAGCAGTTAATGCAGCTGGAACAAGCGATTGGAGTAGTTATCTTGATATAAACCTTCCTCTTGCTGGGGCTGAAGCCTATGATCCTTTAAATGGAAATAAATCATTTACGATGTTTCCAAACCCTGCTTCAGATGTTGTAAACTTCTCTTTTGAAAATGTAGATAGTGCAAACGCAGTAATTACCATTTACAACAATAATGGAGTTGTAATCGATACAGTACGCAATACATCTAATTACACTGTCAAGAATTTGCCAACAGGTATTTATCATGTTATACTTACCGATGGAGCTTTTAAACAAAGTAAAAAATTATTGATAAAATGATAATTTTCTAGCATTGCAAAGCAATCATAAAAATGAAACCGCTGAAAGAATAACTTTCAGCGGTTTTTTATTATCTGTTAGATTAATTAAATTTTTAAAATCATCAAATAAGTAAGTCTCATTGGGACACCATGTTTATAGAAATAAATATTGTTATTTTTTAATAAACCTCAGTGGGGTGACATAATTAGCAATTCAAAGAAAGAGATAAATATCGCTCAGCTGAAGCTTTTAATAATAAAACATATAGAGGTTGCTTTGCGAATTAAAACATGTAGTATTTACTCTAAATTAATTCTATTAAATTAAAACAATAATATTAAAAACAAGCTATTTAAATATGTTTATATAAATAAAAAATTTAATTAAAAAAACAGCAAAAAACTCAGGCAATCTAGTAGAGATTAGCTGAGTTTTTATTGTATAGATTTCAAACTACTTTTTAGTCTAAATCAAAAATTTTACCCAAATGTTCTTCCATTACAAAATAAGGATCATTGGTATGAGTTACAGATCGCATATGTATCAAACTGGTTTTGCTCATCATTCTTAACATTTGTCTGCGTTCACATTTTACGATTTTGCCATTCTCTTCTCTTTGTCCGGCAACAAAAGCACTTCGTCCATGAGCGCATAAATGGTTGTTTACAAAAATAACATCACCCGAATTTGGTACATATTCACTATTGATAAGTGTTTTAGCTTCGTTCCAAAAATCTGTTAGATAACTTAGCGCTTCTGGAGTTTGTCCAGCATTTTCATTAAAAATTTGTTCTGCTGCGTCAAAGCGAATAAAAGGAAGTTGCCTATTTCCGTATAATACAGAAGCGGTTGGACCTGCTCCTGAATCTTCATCATCATGGTTTGCATCTTTGGGGCATTGGTAAATAGGCTCGAATAGCTTTTCCATATTAGCATTTACGGCTCCATGAGAGCGAATCGAATACAAGGTTGATGGTACTCTCTCTTCATTTCTTAGATATAAAAAACTTAAAAAATCGGCTTGATTGAGTAAGAAAGCATCTTCGGTGTGTACATATAAATCGGTTTTAGAGCCCGATCCTGTTTGTGTAGTCGACATTTTTTCATCTGGAATTACGGCATGCAATACCCCTCCGCCCTTTCTCTGAGCATAATATTGTACTGGTTTAGATGGTACTGCACCATGCAAAAGCGAACAAATAAAACCGTATTTATTCAATTTACTATGGTCAGCTCCTTGCCAGTTAGGAGGTGTTGGTCCTAAATCATCCTGATCAACTTCTAAAAGTCCCTGAAAGACTATTGCCCCGTATTGATTGGCTGAAAAATCAGATCCAAATTGACTTAAGATTCTCGTAATTCGTTCTGGTAATAATTGAAAAGCATGAAGATGCAGTGCAGCAATATATTCTGGATTTTCATAATGGTCGAATGCTTTAACCAGAAGGTTACCAACATTCGATAAAATATTTCTCTCTTGCTGTGTAACCTCAATAATCAAAGGCTTTGTAGGAATTTCAAAAGACTGGCTTGCCTCAGCTGGTTCTTCAACTGAAATTAAAGTTTGTGATTTCATTTTTTAAAAACGTTTATGGTTGTTAGAATATATTTGAAATAAAAAGACATAAGCTATTTATAACAAGTATTATACAAAAGTAGATTTGGGGCTGTATTATCTGTCTGTACAGGCATTCGTATAAAATTTTTCATTTTTTTTTAGTTTATTAATATTAATTTATACATTTGTTTTTAATTAGTCTAAATAAAAAGTACTTACAAATATATTTTTATTTACTTGAAATAACAATAGCTTTTTTGAAAAAAAATTGAAAAAAAATGAAATTTAATAGCGACCCCAGTAAAATAGCGAGATCAAATTATTCTGATGAGTCCAGAACTGTATCGATGAATATTCGCAATAGAAGAAGTATTTATGCGGATCAATATGTAAAAAAAGAATTACCAAATGAACTACTAGATGAAATCCTGATAAATGCAACTTGGGCACCCAATCATAAAATGACAGAACCGTGGAGGTTTATCGTTTTAAGAGGCAAATACCTCCAGGAATATGGAGAATATATGGCTAATTATTACACTGAATTTTATGCAAAACAGCTTTCGCCAGAAGCACTTGAAGAAAAACTAGACTATTTACGCAATTATGCTCTTAATGCAACTTGCATGATTGGGATAATCCTTGTTCAGAATCGCAAGATCAATCTACCTGAATGGGAAGAAATTGCTGCTGTATCATCTGCAGTGCAAAACATGGCATTAACCTGTACAGCCAACAATATCGGAAATTATTGGAGCACCAAAAATGTAGCTATAGATTATATAGCGCAATTCGGTTTGACCGAAAACGAAAAATCATTAGGCATACTTTATCTGGGATATTATCCAGAAGACTTAGAAATGTCAAGGAAAAAGAGAACTCCCCTATCCAAAAAAGTGATGTACCTGCAATAAATATTAATAACCCCCAAATAATTAACTATCATGAACAGCACATTAAAAACCAATGAAATGTCTAACAAGACAGTGCTAAACTCCCAAGAAGATTTCTATAAAGACATCTTTCATCAGCATACCAACGACGAGTATGCGCAAGCCATACAATTGGCGCAAGATCGAGTAACGAATTTCCTGAAGGAGAACAAAAAACCTTTTAGCGGTATCAGACCCGAGGATATGCGAAAAAAAGTAGAAAATGTAGATTTTGATACTCCTCTACCCGACTACGAGAGCCTGTTAGATGAAGTAGATGAACTTTATGTTAAACATGCCACGGCTTTTCATTTACCAGAATACATCGCGCATTTAAATTGCCCTGTTGTAATTCCTGCTCTTGCAGCCGAAGTTTTAATAAGTGCAATTAACTCTTCTCAAGATACTTACGACCAAAGTGCTGGTGGAACTTTTATGGAACGAAAACTGATAGACTGGACAAGCGAACAACTTGGCTATGACTCTGATGCCGATGGTATTTTTACCGCTGGAGGTTCTCAAAGTAATCTTATGGGGTTACTTTTAGCAAGAGATTACTATTCATTAGAATATCAAAAATGGAATATAAAACTCGATGGTTTGCCACCTGATGCTAGTAAATTTCGAATTTTTGTTTCGGATAAAGCACATTTTAGCAACCACAAAAACGCTTGGATTCTTGGTCTTGGAGAGCAAGCCATTGTACATGTCGGTATAGATGATCGTTATCGCATGGATCCTGTACAACTAGAAAAAGCTATAGCAAGGGAAATTGAAAAAGGAAATATTCCTATTGCGATTACAGCTACTGCCGGAACTACTGATTTTGGAAATGTGGATCCTCTTGATAGCATTTCTCAAATTGCACGTCGCAATAATTTATGGCTTCATGTAGATGCTGCCTACGGTTGCGCCTTATTATTATCAGATAAACACAGACATCTTCTTTCTGGAATTGAGCATGCCGATTCGGTTACTATCGACTATCACAAGTCTTTCTTTCAGCCTATTAGCAGCAGTGCCTTTATCGTAAAAAACAAATTACATCTTAACATCATTAAGCATCATGCTGATTATCTAAATCCGAAAGAGCAAAATTATGATGCTTTACCAGCGCAAATCAATAAATCAATTATTCAGAGTACACGCCGTTTTGATGCGCTTAAACTTTGGTGTACTCTTAGATATATGGGTAAGGAAAAACTTGGTCAATATACCGATACGATAATAGAAACAGGTAAAAAAACAGCCGAACTTCTTGATAATGATGAAAATTTTGAGCTTCTATGCCATTCAGATATGGGTGCATTAGTTTTTCGTTACATCAATGGTCCTGCACAATCGCACCCTTGCAATGTGAATCAATACATCAAAGAAAAACTCTTTTTTAGTGGAGAAGTTTTATTGGCAAGTACTAAAGTAAATGGAGAATTCTACCTCAAGTTCACCATTTTTAATCCCCTTACTACCCTAAATGATATTAAACATATTCTTAACCTAATTAAACAAAATGGAAATGACTACCAACGACTTAACTAAATTTCGCCAAACGGCAGAACAAGTCAATTTTAAATCCCTGCTAAACTGTTATTGCAGAGAATTCAGCAACTGGAACCGTTATAAAGGGATCCCGAAATATGATCTCGCATTGGCTGATTATATGCAAATAATCAAGCACGATTCTTTTCTTAGATTTGATTTTACCGCAATCGGAGTCGAAATATTTGCTCCATTAGAATATTTTTCTGAAAGTGGTGTACATTCTTTCTATTTTCCAATTGTTGCCCGCAATTGCAAAACAGACGAAATTCAGGAAATAAATCCGTTGCAATTTACAGAGCTCGTAGCTGCATTTGCAAAAACAGATTATCCAGATATAGATTCGGTACCTACAAAAAAACGTATGGAAAATAGCATCGAAAATCTGGCGTTATATCTAGCCGATTTTGAAACCAACAAACGTATTGTTAATAAACCAGAACAAACATTTATTGAGGCAGAACAATCTTTGATTTTAGGACATAGCGTGCATCCTTTACCTAAAAGTAGAGAAGGTTTTACAACCAAAGAACTAGAGAAATATTCACCCGAAACAGGTGGCCAATTTCAATTGCATTTTTTCCTTATTCACCCGGATAATGTTATAGAAAAAAGCGCTGAAGAATACCTAATGACTGATTATCTGAAAAAAGAAATTTTAGCTTCCGCAGATAATAAAGCCAAAGGATTACTTAGTCTTTACCCTGATTGGAAAGTAGTTCCTACTCACCCATGGGAAGCCGATTATTTACTAAAACAACTTGAGGTAAAAGAAATGCAAACCAAAGGAATTTTATTCAGTTTGGGGCAGTTTGGTGATTTATATACAGCGACATCATCTGTGCGTACGGTATATAATGCCGATAGCGAATGGATGTACAAATTCTCCTTGCACGTAAAAATTACCAACTCATATCGTGTTAATTATCTTCATGAATTAAATCGTGGGTATGATGCAAGCGAACTGGTGAAAACGGATTGGGGAAAAGGCATCAAAAAAGACTATCCAGAAATTGAACTTATTTGTGATCCTGCCTTTATCGCTGTTACTTATCAAGATAAAGTTATTGATGGTTTTAGCACCAGTGTACGTCAAAATCCTTTTCATGGAGCAGCTGCAAAAAAGAACATTAGCATGGTTGCTTCCTTATGTCAGGATGGTGTTTTAGGACAATCTCCTAGAATGCTTAATCTTATAACCGAAGCAGCAAAGCGACAAAACAAAGAGGTATCCGATGTTGCACTATCTTGGTTCAAGCAATATTTAAAGATTACAATACGTCCTTTGGTCGGAATTTTTAATAAATACGGATTTGGATCAGAATACCATCAGCAAAATATGTTGGTTGAGTTTGATGAGAATCTTTTCCCTGCCAAGCTTTATTTTAGAGATAATCAAGGCTATTTTTTCCGTCAAGGAAAAGTTGAAGAACTACAACAAATTATACCTGATTTTGGGAAAGACAGCAGATCATTTATAGCCGAATCCAGAATTATAGATTTCTGGGGATATTACCTTTTGGTAAATCATTTATTTGGTGTAATTAATGCTTTAGGCAAAAGCAAACTGGCTGATGAACAAGTTCTTTTAGGTTTATTGTATGAATCTTTGAAAGCTGAAGAAGAAGCTGATACTACAGGTTTAGTAGCGCATTTAATCAATAGTGTAAAACTAGTTGTAAAAGGCAATTTGCTTACAAGCCTTAATAATATGGACGAAGCTAGTGCGCCTAGAACAAATCCTGCCATTTATAAAAGCTATCCAAATCCTTTAAATAAATTTTTCTACTCTCAGGAATTGATTAATCCGCAAGGTACAGAAGCCGTTTTCAATCGTTATTTCGAAAAAGAAAATGTAACCATAACGTTGCGTCCTGTAGATATCGACAAAGATTTAGAGATGTTGCACGAATGGTTTCATCGCGATCACGCTTTGGCAATTTGGAAAATGAACTGGCCAATTAAGCAATTAGAATCTTATTATCGCACGTTACTTCCTAGTGATGTTGCACACAGTTATATAGGCGAAGCCAATGGTGTACCTACTTTTAATATCGAGGTATATTGGGCAAACCGTGATATCGTAGGAAATTATTATGATGTTTTACCATCAGATTATGGAACACATCAATTTATAGCTCCAACAGATCCCAAATTAAAATTCGGCTCTCCAGCTACGCAATCGATGATGGATTTTGTCTTTGGTGAAGCCAAAGTAGGTAAAATGGTAGGTGAAGGTTCTGTAGATTCATTGGCATCGATGATGAATAAAGCTCATGTAGGATTCAAGATTCAAAAAGTGATCGAAATGCCAGATAAGAAAGCTAATCTTAATTTCTGTTATAGAGAATGGTATTGGGCAAAATTCCCTGCCGCCAAAGATTTTAAGAATAGTCCAGTTACAGTTACTGAAGTTTAATCATATAATAACTGTTGGGTATAACTACTGCGCCTGTTCATTTGGCTTGGATCGCAAAATGTATTTAACACATAGCAACATAGATTTAAAATCAAATTGTAAGATGTTTTTAGAAAAATTATAATTTTTCGGAGAGTGCTATGCGATTTATTTTGAGTGAAACGTCTTTTTTAGACTCACTAAACTATGATTCTATGTGTTAAAAATTATATCCTCAGAATAATAAATAATAACAACAATGAGTACAGAAAAAATATATTCGGTTATCGGTATTGGTATTGGTCCTTTTAACCTTGGACTAGCAGCGCTTATGGAGCCTGTTGAGGAATTATCTTCACTATTTTTTGATCAGTCAGAAAGCTTTGACTGGCATCCTGGTTTAATGCTAAATAATGCTACGCTACAGGTTCCTTTCTTGGCAGATTTAGTAGCTATGGCTGATCCTACCAGCAAATATAGTTTCCTTAACTTCATCAAAGAAAACGGACGCTTGTATAAATTTTACATTCGTGAAAACTTCTTCATCTTTCGCAAAGAATATAACGAGTATTGCAAATGGGTGGCTTCTAAAATGCATAATTGTAAATTCTCACATAAAGTAGTTGCTATACAATATGTAGATGGTCTTTATGAAGTTACAGTTACTAATACGCTAACTAATAGTACAACTACTTATTATGCTAAGAAACTAGTTTTAGGTACAGGAACATCGCCACATATTCCAGATTTTGTAGATAAAGAAGCATTACCCCATGTAATTCATGCATCTAAATATTTGAACTATAAATCTCAAATTCACAAAAGTGCATCGGTAAGTATTATTGGTTCAGGACAAAGTGCAGCAGAAGTATTTCGTGATATTTTACCTGAAACCGAAAATGGATTACAGCTTAAGTGGTTTACTCGTTCCTCCCATTTCTTCCCTTTGGACAATAAATCTAAACTGACTCTGGAATTAACTTCGCCTGAATATGTTGATCATTTTCATAGCTTATCTGAGACAAAACGGAAACAACTTTTGGCAAGACAACATGGGCTTTATAAAGGTATTGATCAAGAACTTATTAATGAGATTTTTGATAGTTTGTACGAAATGAGTTTAGGCAATACACCTCTGAATGTTGAATTGCGTTCGAATGTACGTCTTACCGATATTAGTGATGATGATAATGGTTCTTATACCATGGATTTCATGCATACTGAACTAGAAAAACCGTATCAGGATCAGAGTGATTTTGTAATTCTTGCCACAGGATATAAATATAAAGAACCAGCCATACTTGAAGGAATTCATGACAGAATTGATCGTCAGGAAAATGGTTTATTTAATGTGCATCGTAATTATACAATTGATAAGAAAGGCAAAGATATTTTTGTTCAAAATGCCGAATTACATACTCACGGACTTTCTACTCCCGACTTAGGAATGGGTGCTTATCGCAATTCTTGGATTATCAATCAACTTGCTAATCGTGAAATTTATAAAGTAGAAAAACGTATTGCATTCCAAGAATTTGGCGTAGAAAAAACTACAGAGAAATCATTACAAGAAAATAATATGGAGCTTGTAAATGAGTAATTAAATGATAAAATAATAATCAAAACCTATTGTGTTTAATCCGCAAAAATGGCATTTAACGCATAGAAACATAGATTTAAAATTGAATTTTGAGATGCTCTAGAAAATTATATTTTCTCACATAGCGCTGTGCATTTATTTTAAGTGAAACGCCTTTTTAAGACTATGATTCTATGTGTTAAAAATAATAAACTCATATAGGTTTAATAAAACAAGCTAATAAAATGAAAACCCCCGAAAATATATTCAAAGATACCCAGCATCTCAATGCGACTATCTGGAATAAAGTAAATCGCAACCTACTAGCCAAAAGTATCGCAGAATTAATGCGTGAAGATGTGGCTAAACCAAGAATTATAAAGAAAGAAAAGAATGGTCTTACTCATTTTAAATTAGAGACTGATAATGAGCATCTTAATTATACTTTTTCAGCTTATCCAAGATATCTAAATTATTGGCATATCGTAAAAGAAAGTATTCGTAAAAATGTAGAAGGATTAGAATTAGACATGCTTGATGTGCCTAACTTCTTTATAGAACTTCAAAATACATTTGGTATAAATTCCTTCACACTAGCGCATTATGTCGAAGAGTTGTTGCATACGTTATATGCCGATGCGTACATTTATTCCAAAGGTCGTTTGTCGGCTGGTGAACTGGTAGATTCTGATTTTCAAGCTATAGAACACAGCTTAGATGGACATCCTTGGGTAATTGTAAACAAAGGTCGCATAGGATTTGATTCGCAGGATTATGAAAAATTCACACCCGAAGCGGGTCAGAATACACAATTAGCTTGGATTGCCGCTCATAAAACGCGTGCTACTTTGCGTTTGCAAACGGATATGGATCCGCAAAGTTTTTACGAAAATGAACTTGGTAAGGATAAAGTGGCTGCTTTTAGAGCTATTTTAACCAAAGCCAACGTAAATCCTGACGATTATATCTTTATGCCTGTGCATTTATGGCAATGGCAGCAAAAACTAGTTATGCAATTTGCGCATGATATTGCTTCCAAACATTTAATTCCGTTAGAGTTGGGAGATGATTTATATAGTCCGCAACAAAGTATCCGCACTTTTTTTAATCAGAGCCAGCCACACAAACATTATGTAAAAACTTCTATTTCGATATTAAATACAAGTCATATAAGAGGATTGTGTCCAAGACAATTATCGGTTGCGCCACGCCTTACAGGTTGGTTAAAAGATATGGTTAAGAACGATACTCATTTGCAAAAAATGGAAGTTGTTCTGCTTGGGGAAGTTGTTTCGGCTAGTTATGCACATCCGAGTTATAGTAAAATTGTAAATCCCCCTTATCAATATAATGAATATCTGGGAGTTATGTGGAGAGAAAGTGCTATAAGTTCTTTAAAACCAGGAGAAAAACTAATGACCATGGCTGCATTATTATATGTAGATGATCAAGGGAAAAGTTTAGTTCAGGAACTTATAGAAAAATCAGGGCTTACTACAGAGCAATGGCTAAGAGCGTATTTTACAGCTTATCTTAAACCTGTATTGCAAATTTATTATCAGCATTCTCTTTGCATTGATCCGCATGGGCAAAACGTTATTTTAATTTTAAAAGATTATGTGCCTACGCGTATTGCCTTACAGGATTTTGTGGGTGATATTTTAATCAACGAAGAAGGAAAGAAAATACTTCCGCAAGAGTTTATCGAAAATATGTTTGTAGCATCGCCAAATCCAGAAAATGCTCCATTAACAATTTTAATAGCCGTTTTTGATGCCTTTTTTAGATACTTGAGTGATATAATGGTTACTGCTGCAGATTATCCCGAAGAATCTTTTTGGAATTGTGTATATGACATCATTACCGAGTATCAGGATGAACATCCAGAACTACAGGAAATGTTTGAGAAATATGATTTGTTTATTCCAGAATTTAAGCGCCTTATCTTTAATAGTCGTCGTTTATTTAATGGGTACGAAGAAACTTCAGGTTTTCCTCACATGAAAAAAAGTGGTTTTATACCGAACCCTCTGCATCAATTGATCACAGAAGAATTGGGAATATTAAAAGATAATTTATGAGGACAACCTTATATAAAACGCGATCCTTTTTTAATCTATTAAAGCGTTCGTTGTCAGGAAGCGAAAGTAATTTTACCAGCGGAAGCATTAACAAAACCATCATTTTGTTGTCTGTGCCTATGGTTGCCGAATTGCTAATGGAATCATTATTTGTTTGTTCTAACCTCTTTTTTGTGAGCAGGTTGGGTACAAGTGCCATTTCTATCGCAGGAGCAACAACTACTTTTATAACCTTTTGTTATTCCGTTTCTATAGGTTTAGGAATTGCAGCTTCGGCATTGATTTCTAGAAGAATTGGTGAAAAAAAGTTTAAAGCTGCGGGGCTCACCGCAATGCAGGTTATTTATATAACAACACCAATTGCCACATTAATAAGTATAGTGTGTACGATTTGGAGTGACGAGATTATGAGTGCAATGGGACTTTCTGCTGCTATGGTCACAGAAGGCGCTTCGTATGGAATAGTCATGTTTGCTTCTAGCGGATTTTTAATCCAACGTATCGTTATTAACGGAATATTTCGCGGTGCTGGTGATGCCTCACCAGCAATGAGAATCTTGTGGCTGTCTAACGCTCTGAATATTATATTGTGTCCCATATTTATTTACGGCTGGGGTCCTATTCCAGCTTATGGCCTACTTGGTGTAGGGTTAGCTACGTTAATTGCGCGTGTTATTGGTGTAGTTTATCAGGCGTGGTATTTAATAAAAGGAAAGACTGTAATGAAAATCGGAAGAGCACAATTGGTTCTTCAGTATGACATTTTAAAAAGAGTACTCAAATTAGCTTTTAGCGGTACAGTCCAATTTATTATTCCGGCATCTAGTTGGGTATTTATGATTAAGATTATGTCGCATTTTGGGGAGAATGCTTTGGCTGGATACATTTTGGCACAAAGGGTTACTTCTATAGCTACTATGCCTGCATGGGGTCTTGGTAATGCAGCAGGAATATTAACTGGACAAAATCTTGGAGCAAAACAACCTGATCGTGCCGAAAAATCGGTTTGGAGAGCAGGAACGCTAAATATGGGATTTTTGATTATAATTGGTATTAGCTGGATTTTTCTAGCAGATCCAGTTGTAAAAATCTTTACAAATATTCCAGAAGTCATTTCCCACAGTACCACATACATTCATTTAATTTCTATGGCATATATTCTTTTAGGATATACTATGGTTATTTCTAGAGCGCTAAATGCTGCTGGTGATGTAAAAGTCGTTACCTGGCTTTATATTCTTATGTTTTACGTAGTACAAATTCCACTCGCCTATGCATTAGGAGTTGCTTTTGATTTGGGCTCAAATGGTGTTTTTACAGCCATCCTTATCTCAGAAATTGTATTGGCTGTAGCTTGTATCGTAATCTTCCGTAAGGGAAAATGGAAAACAACAAAAGTTTAATAAAATAATCACAAAATACAAAGGTTTTTGTTTCACGCAGATTATGGCAGATTTAATTCGAGAAAAACATCTTTGAGCATCTGCATAAATCTTTTTAAAAACAGCGTGAAAATTAACACATAAAAAAATAATTTTAAAATATTAATATAATTAAAAAACAGAAAATATGAACACAATAGAACAATTAAACGGAGTATTTGCAAGAGCTTTTGAAATTCCAGTTGATAGCGTAAACAATGATTTAGAATATCAAGGAATTGCCGAGTGGGATTCTATGAGTCATTTGGTAATGGTTCAGGAACTTGAAAGTACATATAACATCTCTATCGAAATGGAAGATATCTTAGAGATGGGCAGCGTTTTAAAAATAAAGGAAATACTTAAAAAATACGGTTTCGATATTAATTAGAAGGATAGTAAAAACTATGGAACTATATAATTTAATTAGAAAAAACGAGAAACTCACCTTTACCGATTCAAGCACTGGTGTTTCTAAATCTATTGCAGAGATGGATCAATCTCTGAAAATTGACAATATAAGATCTGTGGCCTTTATTTACAATGACAATCAATTGCCAACGATAGAAACCCTGCTGAATTTTTATCAAAGCAAATTTGCCATTGCATTGTTGGGGATGAGCCTAAACGATAATTTTAAGGAAAACTTAGAAGAAAAATACACGCCATACTATATTTATGACCCTTCACGTACAGAGATAGATGGGTATAGCCCAGTTAATGCTTCTGATACAATAGTGTTATTTAAGCGTAATGAAAATTCTATTTATCCGATACACCCGAAGATTAAGCTTTTGCTGAGTACTTCTGGAACAACAGGTTCTCCTAAATTTGTCAGACTTTCGGATGAGAATTTAGTGCAAAATGCCAAGTCTATTATGGAATATATGCCAATTAAGGAAGACGATGTTGTGCCACTGAACGTGCCGATTAATTTTGTGTACGGATTATCAATTTTCACTACCAATTGTATCAAGGCAAATCAAATTATCTGTACGGATAAAGATGCTTTTCAAAAGGAATTTTGGTTGGATTTAAAAAAATATGGGTACTCTACTTTAGGAGGTGTCCCCTATTTTTATGAAATGCTTTATAGTATTGGTTTCTTCAAAAAAGACCATCCTTCATTGCGGTATCTTACCCATACGGGAGGAATGCTAAACCATCAATTAATTGAGGCAATTTCAGAATTCAGTGAAAAATTCGGAAAGCAGTTTTTTGCACAATATGGTCAAACAGAAGCTTGCGGTAGGATGGCATATTTACCACCAGATGATTTACTTAGAAAAGGAACTTCTATTGGTCTCCCAGTACAAAACGGACATTTTGAGATAGATAAAGAAACATGCGAGCTGATCTATAATGGTCCAAATGTTTTTGGTGGTTATGCCAACAGAAGAGCTGATCTGCAGTTTTATGAAGAACAGGAAAAACTCTATACAGGAGATAAGGCAAGGGTCGACAACGAAGGGTATTATTATATCATTGGTCGTATAAAACGAATAGTAAAACTATTTGGCGTACGACTGAATCTCGATGAAGCAGAATTGTTATTAAAAGACGCTTTGGGAGGGCAAACATTTATTTGCTTGGGGATAAATGATAAATACCTGGCGGTTTTATATACTGATGATCTCTTGAATAAAGAATTAATCCTAAAAGTATTAAAAGCTAAACTAGGTCTTCATGCAAGCTCCCTAAAAATCATTCATATGGAAAATCCAGTACCACTCACCCCAAATGGTAAGGTGAATTATCCACTTATAAAAGAACAACTCGAAACAGAGATTCTTGTATAACAATGGAATGAAGAAAGGCTATCAAAATTATTTTTGATAGCCTTTTTAAATTTATAGGATTAGGTCAATTCAGAGGCTTTCGAAAAATTGTGCTTTGTGAGAAAGAGAAATCATATAATTAGAGGCTTTTGGTTACTAATAAAGGAAGTCCCAGCGGGACGTTATATTTATAGAAAATTTAATTATTTTTTTTAAAACCCCATCGGGGTGATATATTTTGCAATTAGAGAGGGTATCGCTCCGGCTGGAGCTTTAAACCGTAGAACATAATATATTAGCTATAAATATTATGCTCCTCCGGAGCTGACATAGAGTATTTACTATGTGTTTTATACAAAAAAAAATCTAGCATTTTTGAATTGCCTCCTGCTTTAGCTGGAGGTTTTGAATTGATAATATATTGTTGGCTTTAGCCAAATAACAAACAATTTTGGATAAAACCATACTAAACTTCTATTTATCATTCCTCCAGCTAAAGCAGGAGGTAATTCAGAGGCTTTCGAAAAATTGTGCTTTGTGAGAAAGAGAAATCATATAATTAGAGGCTTTTGGTTACTAATAAAGAAGTCCCAGCGGGACGCTATATTTATAGAAAATTTAATTATTTTTTAAAAGAACCCCATCGGGGTGACATATTTCGAAATTAGAAAGGGTATCGCTCCGGCTGGAGCTTTAAATCGTAGAACATAATATATTAGCTATAAATATTATGCTTCTCTGGAGTTTATATAAATGGTAAAATGATCTATGCAAGTATAAAGTCTCAGTTTCTTAGTCCCTTAGAACCTTTGTTGCTCAGAAACTTAAAAAAACTTGCAGGATAAAAAAAGGTTCCTGAAAAAACACCAGGAACCTTTTAAATATAACTTAAATGATTGTCTTAGAAACTGTACCCAACTGCTAGATTAAATCTTGAACCATTTCCTCTAGTATAATTGGCATTTGTGCCATAAAATTGAGAAGTTGTAGTATAATAATTTGTGTTCAGCAGATTCTCAATACCTAATTTTACTCTAATTTGGTCAGTTACTTTATAGGCTGTTGCCAAGTTCCATATGTTGAATGATTTAATTGGACCTTCACCAATTGCATAAGCGCCTTTGGCATTTGGTTTAAAATAATCACGATCACCTACATAGATCCAATATACTTCTACGTTTAATCTTTCGTTGCCAAATTTTGCGTAACCAGTCATTTTAACTGGAGGGATTCTGTTCGATTTTAAATAAATATCATTATCTCCATAAAAATGACCATCTCCGTCTTTATCACCTCTTCCTTGTACATAGGCATAATTCCCTCCTATTGTAAGTTGTTTTATTACTTGATAATCAGCTTGAATTTCATACCCCCATACACGCTCTGGCAAACGCTCTGCAAGTAAGAAACCATCAACTTGAATTAAATTAGTTCCTAATTTAGATGTGCTATAATAATAAGCTGCACTTAGATTAAACTTCCCTAATTGGCTGCTAAAACCACCTTCGTAGTTATTAACGATAATTGGTTCTGTTTCTAATTTAGAGATAGCATCTTGTTTAGCTGCGGTAAGCACTCTACCTAAATCAAATACCGAAAAAGCTTGAGAGAAACTGATAAAAGGGTTAAAGAATTTGAATTTAGAATATCTTATTCCAGTATTAAAAACAAATGCCTCATAATTAAGTTCGCCACCTTTTACAGCAACACTTCCTGCTTCATTTGCACCAGTAGCAAGTGTATTATAATCGTCGATATTTATTTTGATGTTTTCTGCACGTAAACCAGCTTTTACCGTCCAATCTTCGAACAATTGAGTTGATAATTGTACATAAGGAGCAACATTAACCATATCAATGTTTGGAACCCAAACTCTACCATCAACTAGTTTTTGGTTTGTTTTATCATTTAATAAATCGAAGCCATAATTAACATCTCCCGTAAAGTTTGAAGAAACAGTAAATGGGGTGTTTAAATAAACTCTTAATCCTTTTTTGGTAGAGGCAGTTTGAGATTGTCCAGTTCCGTAGAAAAAAGCGGAATTAGAAAAAATAGTTAAGAAATCCTGAAAGTATAAATTAGCCGTTAAACTAGTATTTCCAAAAATCTCTTTGTTTACATATTGCAAATTAATATTGTGATTATAACGTGTCCCTTCATCAGCTCCCAATCTATTTCCGAGTACACCAATTGCTGGGCTAACTCCATAAACACCATTTTTAAGTACAAAATCAGAATCTTGATTAGAACTAAAATAATTATACATTAAGTCAATTCTTTGCTTATCAGTAAAGTCATATCCTAGTTTTGTAAAGACATTGTATGTTTTAGTTTCACCCAATCCATATTCAGGAGAGATAACTTCACCTTCGGCATCACGAAAAACACCTGTTTTTTCATAAACTCCACCTACGAAATAATTAAACTTCTTAATTCTACCATAAAACTGTTGCAAAAGTCTATAGCCTACAACACTATCTCCCTTAATATTACCATTGGTACCAGCTTCACTATATCCAGCAAATTTCTTTTGTGTTTTCCCTGATTTTGTAATGTAATTTATCAAACCACCATCGGCACCATTACCATAAACAGCTGTAGCCCCTTTTATAACCTCAATACGTTCAATAACCGAAGGATCAATAGAACGCATTTCTCTTCCTGCAGATTTTAATGGCGTCGATTGCGGAATTCCGTCGATAAGAACCAAAGGATTCCTTCCTCTTAATGTTTGTCCGTAATTACCAGTATTATTTGTTGCCGAACCTAAACCTGGAACTGCATAAGCAAGAACATTTGCAATATTCGGGCTTACTATTGATAAATTGTCTATATCCTTAGCATTAATAACCGTTACAGATGAAGGCGTTTTAGATAAAGTCTCTACCTTTCTACTTGCCGAAACAATTATTTCATCAAGCTGAGATCCATTACTTTCAGAGCTTAAACTACTCAATGCTTGGCCTTTGTTTGAAACTTTTAGGAGTAAGTTAAGTGAAGTTGTTTGATTCTTAGAGACACTAATCTCTTGTTCAATTGTCTCGTAACCTTTTAACGATGCCTGTAAAGTATAGATATTAGCTGTTATTTTGTCAAATTTAAAGCTACCATCACTACTAGTCGTAGTGCTGTATTTAGAAGCTTTTAGGATGATGCTCACTCCTATTAGAGGTTTGCCGTTTGATGTTCTTATTTGTCCTTTAATTTTCCCTGGGCTTTGTTGTTGCGCAAAGGATATTATGACCGTAAATAGAAAACAAATTGTAAATATAAACTGTGATATTCTTAAGTTGAGATATTTCATTAATTTTTAAATTTGATTGTTTACCTGTTTTTAATCGTTCTAAATAAAAACAGCACAAATGTAAATATTAATAATCCTTTAACAAAAAATTATTTAGATTAATTCTATATAATTTATGTTAAATTACAATCTCATCTTTAATAAGTTAATCATCTAATTCCTTACTTTTCTGCCAAGGAAATTTCCCTTCGATTTCTACCTCTAGTGATAAGCTCAAAAAACTCTGATTAATACCTAGCGAATACTTAAATCGAGCAACAATAAAAAGAAAACAAAATTTATTATCTTTACTATATGATTGAAATAGGTATAGATAGTTTTGCCTCTGCAATGTACGGAGACAATAATACGCTAAGTAGCGTAGATGCAATGGAACAATTATTACAAAGAATTGAACTAGCTGATCAGGTAGGTCTTGACGTATTTGGTATTGGTGAGCATCATAAAAAAGAATTTTTAGATTCTGCTACGGCAGTAATTTTAGCTGCTGCTGCATCACGAACAAATACTATTCGGTTAACAAGTGCAGTGAGTGTTTTAAGCGCTGCAGATCCTGTTCGTGTATATCAAAGTTTTGCTACGTTGGATTTAATTTCCAAAGGACGAGCTGAGATTGTTGTTGGACGTGGATCATCTATTGAAGCTTATCCGTTATTTGGGTTTAATCTTAATGATTACGACCAACTTTTTAAAGAAAAACTAGAACTTTTACTCCAAATAAGAGATAATGAATTCGTCACTTGGTCAGGAAAGTTTCGTCCTGCATTAAATAATCTTCCTATTTACCCACGGGCATTACAAGAAAAATTACCAATATGGCTAGGCGTTGGCGGTACTCCGGAGTCTTTTGTAAGAGCAGGAAATCTGGGATTGCCATTAATGGTTGCCGTTATAGGAGGACAAACGCATCGTTTTCGTCCGTTGATTGATTTGTATCGAGAAGCAGGAAAAGCAGCAGGATTTACTACCAAAGAGCTAAAAGTTGGTTTGCATTCGCCAGGTTATGTAGGAAGTACAAATGAAAAAGCAATTGCCGATTATTATCCGGGTTATGCTGAACTTTGGACCAAATTAGGTAAAGAACGCGGTTGGCCACCAGTTACAAAAGGGCAATTTGATAGTCTTATTGACGAAAAAGGCGTATTGGTTGTAGGGAATCCTGAACAAGTAGCCGAGAAGATTTTAAGACATAGCGAATCTCTTGGCGGAATTTCGAGATTTACGTTCCAAATGGACAATGCTGGACTTACACATTCTCAATTGATGAATGCAATAGAATTAATTGGAGCAAAGGTAATTCCGTTAATTAGGAAAGCGGAGTAATAGCATAAAGAGATTAGACTACATTGTATGCTTTTTCAATAACAATTTAAGTCAGAATAATACATCGAAAAAAAAATGATGAATTTAACAGCAAATAATTTAATTCTTACTTACAAAATTTTACTTTTGCGCTCTAATTAAATAAAAGCATATCATGAACGACTTATTCGCCAAAATTGCAACTGAATTTGAAACATTCAAAACTGAATATGAATCTCTAATGGACAAAGGTGTGAAAGCAGCTGGACCAAGAGCTCGTAAATCAACTCTAGAATTAGAGAAACTATTAAAAGAATTTAGAAAAGTTTCTGTAGAAGAATCAAAAAAATAATTCTATTAAATTAAAAGCCCTCTAGGAAATCCTAGAGGGCTTTTTTAATCTTCTTATTTTAAGTAAGTTATTTAACCAATTAAATATTAATATACTAAAGAAGATGGTTTTATATACTTATCAGATGATTTTGTTTGATCATCAATAGGAGCATTCGGTGCCTTTTCTTTTAAGAATTCGATTCCTTTATCACGCGAGATCCTATCTTCATACATCTTACTCATTCCAATAATTTTTCCATTAAAAGCTTTCAAATTAAAATAAACCTTATCATCTGAAATCGTTTTTTTAAAGAATTTAGAGCTATCTTGAGAATTGCTTTTTACAGATTCTACCCCTTTTTCACACATAAATTTTCTTGTGTATCCGCTGCTTCTTAAAATTGTATCTCCGTTTTTGTCAATAAAATAAAATTGAAACTCATCATTTGCATTTTTCGTAATTACAAATTTTTCCATTATTTAAAATTAATTATGTATTATATGTTTAATAAGTATGCTGCTATTTTAATCATTGAATGTCACTGTAAACGTACTTCCCACCCCAACTGCACTTTCAACGCTTACAGCTCCATTCATTGATTCTATTTGGTTTTTTGTAATATATAAACCGATGCCATGTGAATCTTCATGTTTATGAAATGTCTTATACATTCCAAATAACAAATGCCCATGTTTTTTTAAATCTATACCTAAACCATTATCGGTTATAGTGAACACTTTTTTGCCATTTTCGATAAAGAAATTAAACTCAATTATTAAATCTCTTTCGGGATGAGCATACTTAATAGCATTTGTACAAAAATTCAATAAAACACTTTCCAGATAAGCAGGATTAAAATTTATAGTTGCATCTTTCGGAATGTTGTTTATAATTGTACCAAAATTTCTATAGTTGTATGCGCTAACAACATTTAGTACTTTCTTTAAATAATTATTTAGGTTTAAAGGTTTAACAACAATATTTATATTATTCTGAATATTGACTATTTGAGATAAATCGGTAATCGTTTTATTCAAATCATCAGATACCGTTCGCAAATAGCTAAAAGCTTCACTATTCTCTACATTTTTGTTTTCTGCATCAATCATATCTAAAAGCAATTTTAGATTTCCTGCATGTGAATTTAAGTTGTGAGCTACTATATGCGAAAAATTCAATAATTGACTATTCTTTTCACTGTATAGTTTCATTGTTTTAACCAACTCCAATTCTTTTTCCTTTTGAGCCGTAATATCAGTATGTGTTCCTATAACTCTTAATGGTTCACCATTACGATCACGTTCTATCACTTCACCTCTATCTAGAATCCATTTGTATTTTCCGCTAGAAGTTAATACTCTATGAAAATTTTCATAAAATGGTGTTTTATTTTCAAAATGCTCATTAATTGCAGCATAATACTCTTCTAAATCATCTGGATGCACAATCTCATCCCAACGCTCTGGGTTATCAAAAATGTCTGCAGAATTAATTTCTAGTATTTTAAAGGATTGAGAAGAATAAAAAACGGTGTTTGTTTTAATGTTCCAATCCCATACTCCAGTATTTGATGCTTCAAGAGCAAATTGAAAGCGCTCTTCTAAAACTTTTAGTTTTAATTCCTGAGCTTTTAATTCTGATAGATTAATAAATTTTCCAGAAAAAACAGGGCTCCTGTCTTCTCGAGATTTGGAGCGAAAATTATTCATAGCTTTAGAACTATCCTTGTTATAAAAATCGAATACCATATCTTATATTTCTAAATTAGTTATCAATAAATTTAAATTGACTGTAGATCAAAATAAATTTTCATAAAATCAACTTTCATTTGATCCTAATAAAATCAAAAAACATAATAAGAAATATCAAAATATACTTGTCTCTTACTATACATTACAAATATACTACCAATGAAATCAATACTTTATAGTACAAAAAACAACTTAATATAGAATTTGTTCTACAAAATCTAAATGACTTTATAGACTTTACTTCATACAAAAAAAGCGAGGAAATTATAAACCCCGCTTTTTTTAATATTTATGCCAACAAAATAATAGTGTCTATGAAACTACGCAGTTTCATCATGATATAACTGAAAAATCTTTATAAGTGCGGCTAAGTTGTCCACTTCTAATTTTTCAAAAATTCTGTTTTTGTAAGTGCTAACAGTAGTTTTCTTTATTTTCAACAATTCTAGTATTTCTAAATTTCCATATCCTTTAACAAACAAACGAGCTACTTCCATCTCCCTGTTTGATAATACTTCTAATGGATTGGTTGGTTTTTTTGAAATATAGGAGTCTAGTATTTTATCTTTTATGTTCTGAGTAATGTATTTTCCAGAAGAAAGCATTGAGTTTATTGCTAATTTCATTTCATCTTCTGAACTTTCTTTGGTTAAATAACCTGATGCACCAGCATTTAGATATCTCATCGCATAGATACTTTCTTCTAGTGCAGAAAATATCAATATTTTTACATCTGGCTGAATTGCTTTAATCTCTGCCAAAATATTTATACTATTACCATCTGGAAAATTCACATCTAAAATCAATAAATCGATTTTAACTTCTTTTAAAATTTTAAACGTATCGTTAAAAGTTGCTGCCTTGTAAACCACTGCACTCAAGAACAGCTCTTTAAGAATCATCCCAACTCCCTGACGCACTACAACATGGTCGTCGGCAATTAAAAAACTATAGCTATTTGATGCATTCATTGCCTATAAATTAAATTATTTCAAACCTGTTTATATACAGAGTTCATTTCTTTTGCACTTTAAACTGGACTTAATATCAAATTAAATACAACTTTTGTGCCTTTTCCTTCTTCGCTTTCAATATTAATTTCACCATCAAATAATTCAACTATTTCTTTGCATAGGTTTAGTCCTAAACCAACTCCTAAATCATTCATTTTATTTGAAACAGCTCCTTGATAATATAACTCAAATATATTCTTCAAATCATTTTCAGGAATACCAACTCCACTATCCTGAATTTCTATTTTTAAATTATGCTCATAATCTGAGTTTTTCTCAAGATCAAGACTAATTGATATGAGCCCATTTTCTGTAAATTTATTTGCATTCCCAACTATATTATAAAAGAGTTGATGAATCTTTGTTGCATCAGAGTAAATTTCATAATCGGAATTTAAATTAGAACTTACTTCTATTTTATTTCCTTTACTTTCTACCAATGAAGCCAAAGAATTTATGATCTGATCTATTTCAGTTTTTAAATAAAAATTTTTATTCTTTAACTCAAGTTCATGATTTTCCTCTTTAGAATACTCCAAAATTTGATTTGACAGCAACAACAAAGAATTAGTTGTAAATTGGATAGATTTAAAAGTTTCTTTAATTTCAGTATCTTGAATAGAAGAACTGATTTTTTTACTATACATAGAAATTATACTCAAAGGCGACCTAATTTCATGACTAATCATTCCCATAATTCTATTTTTAAAGCTTAAACTTTGGCGAATCTGATTCTGAGCCGTAGTCAGTCTTTTCTCGTATTCAAAAGCCATTCTGGTAAAACTAAATAGAATGATAGATATAATTAACATTACTATTATTAGCACCAATAATGTGTAATTCCTAACTGTTATATTTGATTTGTATTGATTTTCTAATTTTTTTTGAGAATCGGCCTGAAGCGCATTAATAGGTTGGCTATAACTAGGTAATACTGTAGCACTAAGATCTAATAATTTATTATTAAGTTCCGTTAGTTTTAAATCCTGATTTCTTAATTTTGAAAATGATTTTTTTAAATTATCAAATTGTTTTTCATAGTATTTATTAGTAGTCAAAAAAACATTTTTTATTTGATCTTCAATACTTCCTGATACAAGTTTATCATTGTACTTCATAGTCACAATAATTTTTAACTGTTCTTTTTGTATTTCCGTTTTTCCTGCAAGAGCATCACCTAATCGAGAAAAAAGACCTTTTTTGGATACGCTGTCAATTTTCACATAAGAATCAGTTTTTATGCTGTCTAGGATTTTTTTGTACTCAAATTTTTTAAAATCTAATAAATTTGAAATTTCCTTATTATTAGGTTCTGTTTGTAAATTAATGATAGAGTCAATAGTCGATTTAAGAGCCAAAATACCCAACTCTGATTTACTTTTCTCTAATAAAACTTTTTTTAACTCTGTGTTATTTTCAGTAGCATTATTTAACTTATTTACCAATTCACCCGTCTCAATTAATGAAGCTGAATATTTTTTCAACGAAGCTTCATCTTTGTTACTTATATAATGGTTGTAATGTTTTTGAGAATTAATAAATGAATCATTAATCTCATTGGTAAGTTCTTTTAGATTCCCTAAATTACTTATCGAATCAAAAAATTTAGACATTTTAGTCTCATTCGTCGATTCATTATGCCAAATTATAACTGCCATAACTTGTAAAAAAATAACAAATGCCAGTAAAGTATAATGAATTACTTTTCTATGTTCAAATTTTAGTTTTGTAAAACTAAATCTATCGCTTATCAAATTCTTTTCAATCAAAATATATATATTTATTAAGATAAAAAATGAGTCAAAAAATAATAACTCATAATAACTGTTTCTAATATAGGTATTTGATGTAGTATCATGTACTACAATTTAAAATAGATATTGCTTTTTTTAAATATTAAATTATGACCTACAATTAAAATAAAACAAGCTTAATTGAGAGCCTTATTTTTGTACAAAAATTAATATTAAACTAAAACCAGAACTACTATTTAAAAGAGATTTGGGGGAAGGTCTTTTAACTAAATCAAAAAATAAAAATGTTTATACAATTTACATATTTTAATTATTATTTTTTAGAAATAAATTTTCTTTTTTATGAAAGAATATTATGCAAAAATAACCTGCTAAAATTTATCATTATGTAGAACATCAGATAATCATACTCTAGAACTTATTCTACAATTCATCATTTTTTTTTATGCAAAAATAAGAATAAGATTGCAATTTAAAATAAAAAAAACTATCCCTAGAAATTTTACAAAAACTTTTATATAAAAAACTTAATTTTTCTTAAATTATTTAATTAATTAAAATAATTTTAAGAGAATAATAATGGTTACATCAAAAATAAAATTAGCTATTGTAACTCGATAATTTTATTTAGCAATTGTTAATCAAGCTAATTTACTTTAAAAATCCCAAATAAAACTTAATATATATGCCTGATTTTGGTATATATACTCGTTTAAGGTATTTTTGCCAAAACGAAAAAAAACTGGTGATGATAATAAGAAAAGCAACTATAAAGGACTCTAACGATATTGCAACATATTTACTATTGGCAATGGAAGATATAGTATATAAATTTATCGGCGAAGAAAACCATAATAAAGCTAAAGAGTTTTTACTACATTTTATAGAAAAAGAAAACAATCAATATTCTTATCAAAATTGCTTTGTTGTAGAAGATGATAATGAAATTATTGCTGCTGTAAATATATATGATGGAGCAAAATTACATCTCTTGAGAGAACCTATAGCACAATACGTTAGAACTCATTATAATAAACAGTTTAATCCAGAAGACGAAACACAAAAAGGAGAATTTTATATTGACACTCTAGGGGTTAATCCTAAATGTCAAGGAAAAGGTATTGGTTCAAAACTATTACAGTTTTTGATAGACGAGTATGTAACAAAAAAACAAAAAACATTAGGTTTGCTTGTAGATGAAGGAAATCCAAATGCTAAAAAATTATATCTAAAATTAGGATTTAAACCCGTTGGAAATAAAACATTAGTTGGGAAAACTTTAGAACATCTTCAAATAAAAGCATAAAACCTTCTTTTATGCTTTTATTTTTATTCGTAATTGTTAATTGTTAAGGTTTTATATTATGCATTTGGATAACTCCTTTGTCATATTATTAATTATTTCCTTCTTAATTCTTCATTAATTTTCAAATATTATTACATAAATATTACAATTCTATTATTGGTTTTACGAAATTTCAAGCTAAACTATTTTACTGTATTTAACTCACAAAAAATATAAATTGTAAATAAAATAGTATATTAGCGTCATAAAATATAAAACATTAATTACAAATTATTCATAACCTAAGCAAAAATAATTATTTTCCAACAAAGTTAAAGAGCTCGAAAATAATAATAACTTTCTTAAGTAAAAACGTTTATTGATTCATAAAACTAGTTTAGAGATTATTCTCTTTGTTATAGGTTTGTGAATTTTGCAAAGCATCATTAACAAAAGCATTGAGAATAATTCCATATAGCTTGAATCTTTTGCGTTAGAATAATTTTTTAATTATAAAATTTGTGATTATGAAAAAAACGCTATTATTTTTCACTGCATTAATGGTTCTTATATCCATTAATTCTTGCTCTAAATCAGACAATTTAGACAACATAAATACAACACAAGCCGATAAGAAAAAACTTATTCTTAAAAAATTTGAAGAATTAGGTTTAGATCCAGCAAAAGTTTTTTTTTCTGATACAATCGATAGTAGTAATGCCATTCAAGTTGAATCTCTGAAAGATTTAGAAAGTGTAATGGCTCATGAAATATATTTAGAAAAAAATAAAGAAATTATAGACAACATTAATCCAAATGGATTCTCTGATATGCAAAAAAAGTTTTAAACGCTGATTACTATACCAATAGCTTTGGACCTGATTATTATGATGGCTAACTATGAAATTACCCCTTTTCAAACTGAAGTTGCTATTCCTCAGTTATTCAGTCTTTTCAAACGTAATATGTCTTTATTTATTTGGTATCAATATGATCGATTTGAGTTACAAAAATGAATAGTTCAAATTAACCAATCCAATTTATTTTATAAGATATTTTCTGAAGTTATTATTCTTACCTATTCATTATAAGTAAATTAACATTTATTTCTCAAAATAAAGTACTACATTTGTTGCCTCAAAACAAATAATACCACATTACAATAAGGACTTTACTATTCCTTATTTTTAAGAAATAAGATTGAAATTTACTTTTAAAAACAGCCTTTCCGGGCGTAACTTCTTTATTTTAGGGATTGTTTTTGTGTCCCTTACCATGTTTTCTATTTACATATTAAGCGGCTTAATAACGCAAATATCCGAAAAATCAAATTCGACTAATTCACTGCGCAGTTTTTTCAAAAAAAAGGAAGTTTTAGCACTCGAATTTTCTCGTTTTCTAGAAGTTGAAAAAGAAATAACTCAGATTATTGAAATTAGTACTCCTGATAACCTATCGGATAATTTAAGAGTTTTAAGTACTATACATGCCAATCAAAATCTTGTTAAAAACAATTGGTTCCAGATAAATAGTGGCAAAATAGAATTAAGAACGTCTAATGATAAAGCTCATTTTACAGCAGGTATAAACGATTTTATTGCCAAGAATGGCGATAAAGACAGGCTCAACACTATTATTAAAGATGGTAAAAATATCTTTTGGCGCATTTATTTTAAGTCTAAAACTAAAAATGGCGAAGTAGTACGCTATGGTTATGATATTGATTTAAAAGCATTACGATTATATTTTTCTACTGTAGATCAATTGGCTGAAAATTATGCTTTTGTATTTGATAAAGAAGGAACTATACTTTATCATCCCGAAATTAAATTTATAAAACAGAATGTTTTTAAAATAACAAATATCGTTCCGACAGATACAATATTTGTTACCAAAAAGGGCTTTTCTAAAAGAATAGCTCTTTCAGAATATTTAAAATTAGATATCGTTAGGTACACACAGCGGCTAAATGTAAATGGTACTAACTGGTACGTATGTGTCAATTTTCCAGAGAATATATCAAACGAAGATGTAGATGATATTAAAAAATATGCGTCATTAATTTACTTTATAACGACAGCAATCTTACTCGTGTTCTTTTATTTGTTTGCCATTTTTACACGCAAAAGTTTTCAGGAAAAAGAAGACTTAGCACAAGAAAAGAATAAATTAAGTTTAGAAAATGAAAAGATAAAGAAAGAAAAAGCATTGATACAATTGCATCAATTAAAGGAGCAGATAAATCCTCATTTTTTATTCAATTCCCTGAATTCACTTTATATGCTTATCGAAAGTAACACTGGTGTAGCACGCAAGTTTACTTTAAATCTTTCTAAAATTTATCGGTATTTAATTAATCCACCTGAGCAAAATATTGTAACACTTAAAGAGGAACTCCTTTTTATAGAAAAATACATTTTTTTACAACAAACCCGATTTAAAGAGGAATTCGATTTTAAAATTACGGTAGAAGATAATAGTGCTTTATCTAAGAAAGTTCCTTATTTAGCCTTCCAGATTGCGATAGAAAACGCTATAAAACACAATATCGCATCTGATGAAAATCCGTTAAAAATTACAATTATAATTCAAAAAAATAAGGTAGTTATTACTAATAATTTAAACGAAAAGCAAAACTTCGGAAAGGAATCAAAATTTGGTCATAAGTACTTAAAGAGTATTTATAACTACTATTCTAAAACTGATTTTGAAGCATTTAAAACTGATGAATTTTTTGTCTGTATTTTACCCTTAATTGAATAAAAAAAGCATTCACTCCCGAAAAAAAGCCACTCACTCCGTTTTTGTTTTTTTTAACGTAACGGATACAATATTTTAGGCGAAAAATTAACCTAAACTTAACTTCAAATGAGGGAAAAGGCATTATTGAAAAAATTAAAAAACACATTAATACTTCTATTATTGATTAATAGTAGTACAATTATTGCGCAGAAAAAAGACAAAAAAAGTAGAAAAGACAAAACGGAACAAGTTAAAGATTCTACAAGCAACAAAAAGGGAAAAAAATATAATGATCTTATAAAAGACGGTACTGTTAAAAAAGGATTATTTAATATAATACAAGTTAAAACAGATCTTTATCTTGAAATAAATGATTCTCTTTTTCAAAGAGAATTTCTTGTGGTTAATAAAATTTCAAATGTCCCAATGCAAGTTAATGAGGCTGGACTAAACAAAGGGATGAATTATGAGAATAAAATCATCACTTTCCATAAAGATTTAGTTGCCAAAAAAGTATGGGTAAAATCATCGGTTCCTAGTGTTTCTTCTCCAAAAGGAGATGCAATAACAGCTTCTGTAAATAATAATTTTTCAGAATCTATTATAGAGGTTTTTGACATCGAGACAAAAAATAATGATTCAACTTCGGTTGTAATTAAGGTGAATAAAGTTTTTGACGGAAAACAAAAAAGCTTCAATGATGTTTTAAGTAACATTGGTTTTGGAGGTTCTGTAAAATCGGAACTATCTTATATAGAGTTTGCAAAATCGTTTCCTAAAAATATAGTAGTTAAATCGCAGCTTACAACATCCGTGAGCGAAGGTGGCCCTGCCCTATCAGTTACACTTGGTGTTACTAGTAATATCATTTTATTAGACAAGGTGCCTATGCAACCTCGTTTCTCAGATAAACGTATTGGCTATTTTACCGAAAAGCACTGGTATTTTAGCGACGAGCAACATGCTATGCGTGAAAAAGAACTAATCACACGTTGGAGATTAGAACCTAAAAAAGAAGATATCGAAAAATACCGTAGAGGAGAATTGGTAGAACCAAAAAAGCCTATCGTTTATTATATTGATCCATCTACACCTAAACAATGGCGCTCTTATATTATAGAAGGAGTTCGTGACTGGCAAGTAGCTTTTGAAAAAGCTGGATTTAAAAATGCTGTTATTGCAAAAGAGCCTACTGAAGAAGATACTGACTTTGATATAGATGATGTACGTTACTCAGTAATTACTTATGTAGCTTCTCCTAAATCGAATGCTATGGGACCTGCAGTTGTTGACCCTAGAAGTGGTGAAATAATCGAATCAGATATTATATGGTGGCATAACGTTATGACATCTTTACACAGCTGGATGCGTATTCAAACTGGTGTAATTGATCCTAAAGCAAGAGGAAATAAATTTAGCGACGAACATATGGGAGAGGCTATCCGATTTGTGTCTTCTCATGAAGTAGGACATACTTTTGGTTTAAAACACAATATGGGTTCTTCATTTGCTTATGATGTTGAATCTCTTCGTTCTAAAGATTTTACAGCAAAAATGGGTGGAACTGCTCCATCAATCATGGATTATGCCCGTTACAATTATATTGCTCAACCAGAAGATCATGTAGAGGCTATCACACCAAAAATTGGACAATATGATAAATATGCTATCGAATGGGGATACAGATGGTATGGTGACGAAAAAGAAGAGCATACAGCTTTAAATAGCTTAATTTCAAAACATAAAGATGATCCAATTTATTTTTATGGAGAGCAACAAGATGAAATAATTGATCCACGTTCTCAATCTGAAGATTTAGGTAATGATGCAATGAAAGCTAGTGAATACGGGCTTAAAAACTTAAAACGTGTTGTAAATAATATCCTTGATTGGACTTATGATAAAGACGAATCGTATTACGAAACTGGTAAACTTTATATCGGTACTATTGGTCAATGGCAACTTTATAACAGACATGTATTAAGTAATCTTGGAGGTATTTATCTTAACACTACAGTACATGGTGATAATAAAGCAAGTTATGTAGCTGTTCCTGCCGAAATCCAAAAAAGAGCTGTAGCCTATTTATTAAAAAATAGTATCACTATTCCAGAATGGTTGTTTTTTAATCCAATATTAGATAAAACAAATGCATTAAAAGATTCTCCAGTTGGACCTTATGAATATACACCTTATACCCTAGCGAGAGAATTACAATACAGTATTTTATATAGCATGCTTAGTGATGATCGTTTACTAAGAATGACCGAAAATGAATTATACCAACGTAATGGAACTAAAGAAAATGTGTTTACAGTAACACAATTATTTAGAACAATGCGTCAAAATATTTTTGCTTCTACAATTCAAAATAAGTCATTAACAATTATGGAGCGCATGACACAAAAGAATTATATCGATGTGCTTATCGTTTCTACAAACAAGCTTTTTGAAAAAACAGACGGAAAAAAAATTATTGAAATACAAGAAAATCTAAACATTCCTCATTTATGTAATCAACTAGAGGAATCAAGAATGGCACGTAATATCAATCAATCATCTCTTAAAAGAGTTTCAGAAGTTACATCTGATAAAAAAGGAGAATTAAAACAAGTATTACAATTATTGAGAACTAAGAAAAATATTGGAAATCAAGAAACACAAAACCATTATTTTGATTTGATTCAACGAATAGAAAGAGCTTTAAATACCACATTATAAAACTTTTATCCTAATTAAACCAGAAATGAAAAAATTAATTTACATCTTGAGCCTATTCCTGACAGTTGTCGGGTATGCTCAAGAAACTCGAACGATTACAGGAAAGGTAATTGATTACCAAGACAAACTGCCTATACCTGGGGCAACAGTTTATGTTGAAAATAGCTCAGTATCTAACAGTACAAACCAAAAAGGTGTTATAGAAAGCGCTAGTATTGGAACTGTTACTGATTTTGATGGTAATTTCGAATTGAAAATAGACAAGAGTACAACTAGTATACGTGTAACCTACATGGGGTACCAATCGTACACTATCAACATTACATCTCAAAATAGCTATAGCATTTCTTTAAAAGCAGATCTTAGCGAACTTAAAGAAGTTGTTGTAACGGGGTACCAAAAAATTGAAAAAAGAAAATTGACTTCGGCTGTAGCCAAAGTTAATATGGCCGACATTCAACAAGCGGGTGTAGCAAGTTTAGATCAACTGTTAATCGGTCAAGTTGCAGGTGTTGCCGTTACTCAAACAACAGGAGCTCCGGGTGCTATTGCAAAAATTAGAGTTCGTGGTACTGCATCGCTATCAGGTTCACAAGATCCATTATGGGTATTAGATGGTTTACCATTAGAGAGCAATGATGTTCCTAAGAACTTTGACAAAGATAATATCGATGAATTAAATAACTTTTCTATTGCAGGATTAAACCCTGACGATATCAAGGATATTACAATCTTAAAAGATGCCGCTGCTACTGCAATTTATGGAGCTAGAGCTGCAAATGGAGTAATTGTTGTTACTACCAAAAAAGGTAAAAAAGGAAGCATGAAAGTAAACTTTACTGCTAATACTTTTGTTACTCAAAAACCTGACTTTTCAAAATTAAATCTTTTAAATGCTTCTCAAAAAGTAGATCTAGAATTAGGATTAGCTAGTCGATCTGACTTAACTTATAGAGACGGTGGCGGTGAAATTTCTCGTATACTAAATCAGTCTAATGAATTAGGGGCTTATAGAACGGGAGGTTTTTCGGCATTGTCATCAGACACACAAAATTCTATTAATAATTTAAGAAACAACAATACTAATTGGGGTAATTTATTATACCAAACAGCTATAAATACGCAATATGGCTTGAGTTTTTCTGGTGGTGGTGAAAAATCTGATTATTACTTCTCTTTAGGGGCTTATAATGAAGAAGGTGCTACAATAGGAACTGGTTACGATAGATATAACATTACTTTAAAAAACAACTTTGAAGTTACTGATAAATTAAATATTGGTATTGGATTATTTGGTTCTGAAAGTAAAACAAAATCATACATAACAGATACAGATGGTTTTACAAATCCATCAAATTATTCAAGAACAGTAAACCCTTATTTAACTCCTTTTAATCCTGATGGAAGTTATAACTATGATAAAGATATTAGCGGTTATTCTGATACTTACATCCCTTTTAACTTTATAGAAGAAAGAGAAAACTCCTCTTACGAATTAAAAAACAGAGCGATTAAAGCTATTCTTGATATCGATTACAGAATTACAAAAGGCTTAAAGGCAAGTACCCAAATTGGTTTACAATTTGACAATACTTCAAGTGAAAAATATGCGGGTAAAGACACTTATTTTACAAGAAAAGAAAGAGAAAAAACACGTAGATTTAATAATGGTAAGCCAAGTTATTTTCTTCCAGAAGGTGGAATAATTCAAAATAACAATACCGATTTTTTCCAATACAACTGGAAAACGATGTTAAACTATTCAACTGTTATCAATGAGAAACATGAGTTGGAAGTAATGGCAGGAAGTGAATTGAGAAGAAATTACAATACTAGTATTGCAACCAAAGCATTTGGTTACGATCCAAAAACATTAACTTCAATTCAAATCATTTTCCCAAGCGCCGATCTTGCAGATGATGCTGCTTATAGAGCCTACAAAAAGTCTGAGAATGAAAATGCATTTGCATCGTTTTTCGCAACAGCATCTTACACCTATGATAGAAAATATACTTTCTTCGGTAGTGTACGTTATGATGGTTCTGATTTATTTGGTGTAGATCCAAAATACAAATACTTGCCACTTTGGGCAGCTTCTGCTTCTTGGTTAGTATCTGAAGAAGATTTCTTAAAAGGCAACGAAACAGTATCTAACTTAAGATTGCGTGCTTCTTATGGATTACAAGGGAACATAGACAAAGGAACTTCACCATTTGTAGTGGGAGAATACGGTAATGTAAGTCTTTTACCAGGACAATCCGAACCTACTATTACTATATTAAGTCCTCCAAATGATAAACTAAGATGGGAAAAAACAGAAAACACCAACTTTGGTATGGACTTAGGTTTATTCAATAACCGTATTAGTATCGTTACTGATATGTATGGAAGAAAAAGTAGCGATTTAATTGGTGTTCAATCACTTGCTGTTGAAAACGGATTTGAGTTCACTACCTTAAACTGGGCACAAGTATCTAATAAAGGATTTGAGATTGCATTAGCAACAAAAAATATTGATCGTCCAAATTTTAAATGGACAACTAATATTAATTTCTCACACAATAAGAGCCATGTTGATCGTGTGCAAATAAGAGAAAATGAACTTACTCCATCACTAGAAGGATACCCTGTAAGAGCGGTATTTGCTTTAAAAACAAATGGAGTTGACGAAAATGGATATCCATTGTTTGTAAATAAAAAAGGAGAAACAGTTGATACCCAAACCTTCTTTCAATTATACGATGCTTTAGCTGATATTATACCTGGAGAATTCACACAATCAAAACTCAATACTAAAGAGATAAGAGATTTATTTACTTATGCTGGAGATTTAGACCCTAAGTTTACTGGTGGTTTAACCAATACTTTCAAAATTCATGATTTTGATATTACAGTTGCTACCACTTTTAATATTAAGCAAACAGTTGTGGAAACACCTCCGTACAATGGTGCAATGGTAGATCGTGGACAAAACTTTACTACAGATATTCTTAATGCATGGTCACCTACTAATACAGGATCAAACTTACCAGGAATTGTAGGAAAAGATTCTGGTACAGGCGACTCTTGGATGGCTTACAAATGGTATGCTGGAGCAAATCCAATAAATACCAATAAATACTTAGACACTTGGGTACATGAAATGAGTTATATGAGATTAAGTAGTTTACGTTTTGGATATACTTTGCCTAAAAAAGCAGTAGAAAAAATGTTTTTTGATAGCCTCAGATTCAGTATTGAAGGAAGAAACTTATTTGTAATTAGCTCTGATTACAAAGGATATTTTGATCCTGAGTCTTATGGAAATATCTACGCTCAGCCTATTCCTAAATCATTAACATTAGGATGTAACATAACTTTTTAATTAATTTAAGATGAAAAATATATCAAAATACCTATTCCTTTTTGTCGCTGCTATAGTAGCTACAAGCTGTGATGATTACCTTGACGTAAAGCCTGTAGGCAAAGTAATTCCTGAAACACTTACTGATTTTAGAGCTGTTCTTACTAGAGGATATGCTGTATTTCCTTTACATAAATCACTTACTACTTTAAGAACAGATGAAATGATTCTTGAAGAAGAAAGTAATGATTATGCATTCTATAAAGATAACTATATCTGGAATGATGCTAATCCGGATCAGATTGCTACAAAATTTCCATATGCTGCATTATACAATTGCATTTTTTATACCAATGTAATTATTAACGAAGCTAACAACAAACTTGAAGCTTCGGCTGAGAAAGATCAATTGATTGGTGAGGCTTATGCACTAAGAGCATTTGCTTACTTTGACTTAGTTAATCTATTTGCGAAACAATATGATGCAACGACGGCAAATTCTGAGAGAGGTGTTCCATTGGCATTAGAGATAGATTTAGAACAAGTCTTTAAACCAGAAAGCGTAGCGATTATTTACGGACAAATTATTTCGGATAAAGAAGCAGCTAAAAAACTACTAAATAAAGACACCCAAGCTACAGGACTAAACTATCGTTTTTCTAAAGCTGCATTATACGCAATGGAGTCTCGTGTTTACTTATATCAAAAACAATGGGCTCTAGCTTTACAAGCAGCAGACAAAGGATTGGCTATTAATAACTCATTAGTTGATTTAAATAGTACTCCTATTTTGCCAAACAATTATGATACTAAAGAATCAATAATGGCTCTTGAAAACACATTTGAAAACAAATTAAAAAGATCTGCTTATCCAGCTCCAAGCCTAATAAATACATATGACAAAGCAAATGATTTGCGTTTTAAAGTGTACTATAAAGCAAGTGGAAATGGGTTTATATTTTTAAAAGGTGGCGAAATATATCAAAAAAACACGTTTAGAACTTCTGAATTGTATTTGACTAAAGCAGAAGCTTCCGCACAATTAAATGATCTTGCCACAGCAAGAACAACTACATTGATTTTTATTAAAACCCGCTATAATACCACAGGTTTCGCTCAATTGAGCACAAAGATTAGTGCTATGAACCAAACAGAACTTCTTGACTTTATATATCAAGAAAGACAACGTGAGTTTGCTATTGAAGGACAACGTTGGTTTGATTTAAGAAGAACTACTCAAAAACAAATTGAGCATACATTGAGTGGAAAGACTTATACTTTGATCCAAAATGATCCGAGGTACACATTACCTTTCCCACTAGATGCAAGATTAAACAATCCAGAATTGTAAATTAACTAGCTCCGTTTTTTAACGGAGCTTTTTTTTTACCTTTGCAAAAAAAAAGGAGAAATGAAAATAGTTATTATTGAAGACGAACATCTGGCTTCAAGTTATCTAAAATCTATTCTGGAACAGCAAAGTATTATTACCATAAGTGAAATTACTTTGATAAAATCAGTAAAAGATGCAGTTGCTTTTTTCAAAGAAAACACTGTTGATCTTGCCTTTATGGATATCCATCTTGGTGATGGCAAAAGCCTGGATATATTTGAGAAAGCAATTATTTCATGCCCTGTAATTTTTATTACTGCTTATGATTCTTATGCAGTAAAAGTCTTCAAACATTTTACAATTGATTATCTTCTTAAGCCCTACGAAGAACAAGAATTACATGAAGCTTTATCAAAATATAAAAACATAAAAGAAACTTTTAATCCTAATCCAATAGTTGAATCGCTTGTTGCTCTTGAAAACCAAACCAACGTTCAACATCATTTTTTAGTAAATCACAGAGATAAGCTGATTTCTATAAACGATCAAACGATCTCTTATTTTTACGCTACAGGAAAACATCTTTTTATTTATACAAACTATGGTAATAGCTATTTTTACAATAGCAATCTTAAAGAGCTTATCAATAAATTAGACCCTGCCCTTTTCTTCAAAGTAAATCGAAAATATATTTTAAACCGAAATCATATTCAGGAAATCGTTAAACATTCGAGCCAGAAAATAGAGTTATTATTAAACATTGCTATTCCTGATACAGATCCAATTATTTTGAGTAAAAAAGAAATTAATAATTTCAAAAATTGGCTTGATTCATAGTTTTTTTTAAAAGTTACTAAGATTCTGAGGGACTAAGGTTCTAAGACTGTGTACTTATGTTTGAGTCTTTTTTATGCCACAGATTAAAAAGATTCCAAACCTTTGTTCTCTTTGCGGTTAGTTTTTTGCTACAGGTTAAAAAGATTCCAAACCTTTGTTCTCTTTGCGGTTAATTTTTCTCCATAGATTAAAAACTTTACCTTGCTCTGCTATTTTCAGTTTGCTCTAATTCTTTTTTCTTATAATCTGTTTTTTTAGAATTCCCAAAACTATACGTTGCAATAAGTTTAAAGTAATTGGTAGTATAAGTTCTGTGATAATAAATCTCGGTTTGTCCTACTGTGTAATTTCCAGAAGCATTAAATCGATGAAAAATATCATTGGCACTAAAATTTAATTTCAAAGCATTATTTAAAAAACTTCTTTCGATGCCCAATGTCACTGTCGAGCGACTATTTTCATCTCGCAATCCATAACTTTTATTACCTAAATACCAAGCAAGTAATTGAATTTTGAATACATCGGGGATTGTAAATGTATTATTTGTATAAAGATAAATTTGAGGTTTTGTTGCTCCCATTACAAATGAATAGGTATTATCTACCGATTTGGTGTAACTCATACTTATTATATTGGTCGAACTCCACCATTTGGTTGAAAGTGATCTAGAAACTGAAGCAAAATAATTATTTTCTTTATCCAAATTTATTGATCTCAAAATATAACTATTAGGATTAACTCCACGCAAAGCTGCTCCAGAAATAGGATCGACTTTATAGGTATATCCTATTTTAAAATCATATTTTTTATACAATGCTCCTATTTCAAAAGCATAAACTTTTTCTGGTCTAAGATTAGGATTTCCTTCAATGGTTGTAAATGGATCTTGGTAAATTACATACGGATTAAGCGCCTGATATCTTGGTCGTGTAATTCTTGACACATAAGAAGCGTGCAATTTAAATTCATCAGAAACAGGCATATTCAATAATACATTAGGGAAAATGTCGGTGTAACTTTTATTAAATTTCTGATTCCCATTTGCAGTTGTATTTAACTCATAACTGGTCCATTCGCCTCGAGCGCCCAAAGAAAAATTTAGCTTTTCACCCAGAATACTACTGTAATTAATATATACAGCACCTATTTTTTCTTTATATTTAAAATCACTCGAAAGAGCTTCATTAAGCTCAAATTCAGATTCTTTGTCATCAGCTATCAAAAAATCTGAACTTGTTTTGATGGTTGCATAACTTAATTTTGCACCAGTTTCTAACTTTGTATTTTCGCTTATTTTTTTGGTGTAATCTGCCTGAGTGTTTATAATATTGATCGCATTATCGGCATTATTCTTTAAATAGCGCTCCGTAGTAAAGCTATTAACCAAGCCATTTTCATCTATAAAATCTCTTGTAAAACCATTGTAATTAGAAAATTGCATTCCGATAAACAGCGATGAACCCTTGGAATCTGTAATAGAATTATAATTTAAATTTACAAACTGATTGAGCCTAACATCGTTTCTGTCAACATCTGTAGTATAAAAACTATCGCTGGTATTGGTTAGAATCGAATTTCTATTCTCCACTACTCCACCCAAATCATCAACATTACCGCTATACTCAAACGAAACATAATTCGATTCAGAAAAAGTATATTGCAGTCCAAATCCAAAATTAGAAAAGTTATCAAATTTACGCCTCCAATCAGTGGTGAGTTCTGATTTCATAAATTCAGTAGGATTAGGTCTTGTTCTGGTTGTATATAGCAGTTCTCTGCTTTTTCCTAATTGCAATCCATAATTACCTATAACAGAAAATTTCCCTTTATTATAATTAAAATCAAACAAGGTATTTGTACTTGTTCCTGCAAATTCTGAAACAGTAATTTGTTGGCTTGCCGTTCCCATGATTCCACTTTCAATATTTCTCTTAGTAATGATATTAATTACCGCTTTTCCTTCGGCATCATACTTAGCTGACGGATTAGAAATAACTTCAATCTTTGCAATTTGCGAAACTGGGATTGCAGCAAAACGTTCGTTACTGATCAAAATTCCGTTTAAGTAAATAATAGCTTCCCCTTTTCCTAATACACTAATTTGTCCTTCGGAAACCACCACATTTGGAACTCTGCCTAATAGTTCATTTACTGAACTACTCGTGGAAAGCAATGTATTAGCTACACTCACCTCAATAGATCCATTAGATCCGTGTTTTAATAAAGAAGTCTGATTTTTTATGACTACTTCATTCAGCTGATTGTTGTTTGCATTAACGAGTATCGTACCCAAATTTATATTTTCTTTTCCATCATAAATAATACGCTGAAATGTGTCGGCAAATTCTACAGAAGTAAGTTTTACCAATACTTCTTTTTGATTGATATCTGATAATTGAAATACACCATCTAAAAAATCATTTTGTTTAATTAAAGTTGAATCACGAACGGACAATAACGATATGTTTCCCATCATGGGTTCATTGTTCTGATTAACAACTTTACCTGATAGAAATTGTATCGATTGTGCTTTTACAGTTATAGAAGGTATAAGTAAACAATAGACATAAATGAAAACTAAGATTAATATTCTCATAAAATTTAACGATTAAGATTTGACTTTTTGATTATGCAAAAGTCTATCGTAAATCGCAGTATGAGGTAATCTAAAGAGAAATCGGGAGTACGAATTTATAAATCTACACTCAGATTGTAGCTAATTATTTCCTACAAAGACGAAAAAAATGAGATGTGAACTTGGCAACTAAGCACCTTTGCTAGATTTATTAATAATTCTTTAAGCTTTTATCACGAAGCTTCAGTATCAAGAAGTTTGGGATTGTTTTGAGTAAAACTAAAGTTCCTTACACACTTGATACGTGACTTACAGGAATAAAATTAAATTCAGCTTATTAAGCTAATAAAGCTTGTTGCTGATAATTTAAAGGTGTTGTGCCTGTATATTTTTTAAATGCTGAAAAGAATGTAGATTTAGAATTAAATCCGACATCATACCCTATAGATTCTAAGGTGAGTTTAGTATTAGAAGTAATGATTTTACAAGCTTCGTTTATTCTAAATTCATTAACGTAACTGGTAAAATTCTTTCCCAGATTATTGTTTAAAAATTGAGATAATTGATGACTGGAAATAGTAATTTCTTTAGATAAATCTTGTAATGTAAGATTTGGGTTTTTATATAGTTCTTTCTCAATCATTACATTCTCTAGTTTCTGCAATAAAATTGTTTCTTCGGCTAAATCAATTTTCTTTCCTGAATACTTTGGAGAATTAAGTAAAAATAAATCGTCTGTCTTTTTTCGGTATAAAAGTATAGAAATTATTAAATACAGAATAAATGAAAAAATTATAGAACCACTTAAATAAGAGACAAATGGAGCATTAATTAATGCCAGAAAATAGAAGATAAAAAGCAAGGTGTTACCAAGGTAAATCATGCCAAACCACATTTCGGCTGGATTTGCTTTTTGTTTTCTGCTTACAATCTTTTTTAGCACTTCTTTAATCGTAAAACCAGCAAAAACAATATATACAAACCACTGAAGATAAATAAAATATACAAAATAATGGTTCCAAAGTTTTGGATAATTTTTATACGGAAATAATATCCCTACAGTAATAATGAGAATTCCCCAAAAAATAAGTGTCAGTTTCCAGGATTTGGGCATTGCGTGAATTTCCTTAACCGAAGTTTTTAGAAAATAATATAAAAATGGTCCTATGAAAAAACAAGCCGAAAGTCCTATTTGGAGGTAAGTTTTAGGTAAAGTAGGATCAAAATGTATAAATACAGATTTAGCAATTCTTATACTTAGTGCTAATAAAAGCGCTCCCAAAAAATAATTTCCAAAGTACTTTTTCTTTGTAAAAAAGAAGAAATAGATTCCCAGAATAATCCCATTAAAAGCCCCCAAAGCACTAAAAAAGAATAGGAGTTCTTTACTAGTATCCATAATTTATTTTTGTTTTATAAATAATCACTGTGCAGACAAAGCTAAAAAAAAGATTGATGTACACTGAAAATAAAATTATTAAAAAAATACCACAATACTTATTAAGCAAAAGTTACTTCATTATTACTGTTAAATCCCTTGTATAAAGTCCGCAAAAAAGTCCAGTTCTAGAACTGAGTTTTTACATAATCAAATTTATATTCTAGAAAATAGTATCTTTATATAGTTATCACTTAAACTTTTATGATTGTAACCATAAACCAAATTATATGATAGTACAAAAAATTAAAACTATTAGGATTAATCAAGTTTTATATATTATCTCATTTATAGTGTGCTTTCAAGGAGACATTTTTGCAATACCAAAAGATACACTAGCCTATAATGGTTTTGGTTACCTTACACTTTACAAACCTACAAAAACAGTCAACAATGTTGTTATTTGTATTTCGGGCGATGGAGGTTGGAATAGTGGGATCGAAGGTATTGCTCTTCATTTAAAAAATGAAAACACTTTGCTCATTGGTGTCGATATTCGTCAGGTATTCAAGAATATGAAAAAAAGTAAATCCGCATGCCTCTACCCTGCCGCTGACTTTGAGCGAATGAGTCAATTTGTTCAAAAAAAATTAAAATATCAAACTTATAATGTACCTATCCTTTTGGGGTATTCTTCTGGAGCAACTTTAGTTTATGGACTTGTTGCTCAAGCACCACAAAATACCTTCCGGGCTGGAATTGCATTAGGCTTTTGTCCAGACATAAATATAGATAAACCTTTGTGTACTGGTTCAGGAAAATTTACTTCAACAAAACTTCAAAATGCTAAAGGATATGATTTAGGACCAGTCGAGAACCTTAAAACTCCTTTTATATCCTTACAAGGTCAAAATGACCAAGTCTGTAATTATGAAAAAACGGTGTCTTTCCTTAAAAATATATCTAATGTACAGATCGTATCACTTCCAAAAGTAGGACACGGTTATGGTCAGGAAAAAAACTGGCTTCCGCAACTTATGCAAGTTTATAATAATATTATAGAAAAAAAAGAGGCTTACATTCCAGATGATGTGACAAAAAAACTCAATCTACCACTGCACATCACTACTTCTACCAAAGATAAAGTAAGCCCATACATGGTTGTATTTATATCAGGGGATGGTGGATGGACAGATTTTGATCAACAAATGGCAAATGCATTCGCCATAAAAGGGGCGCCAGTAATTGGTCTTGATGCATTAAAATATTTTTGGCAGAAAAAAAGCCCTGAAGAAACGACTACTGATATACTTAAAGTAATTGAAACTTATGCCGAAGAATGGAAAAAAGAAAAAATTCTGTTAGTTGGTTATTCATTTGGAGCAGACATAATTCCATTTGTATATAACCGGATTCCAGAAAAAATAAAAAATAACATTGTAGGATTAGGTTTGCTATCACCATCTAAAGAAACAGATTTTGAAGTTCACGTATCCGAACTTTTAGATATAGATAATGCATCATCAGGTTTTTCTGTCCCAAATGAGATTAATAAAATTAGTAATATTCATCCTATTTGCTTTTTTGGAAAAGATGAAGATGATTCACCAATTAAAGAAATTTCAAAAGAAACGGCTAAAATTATTTATCTCGACGGAGGTCATCATTATACAGATGCATTTATAACAGTTGCAAAAGAAATTATGCCTTAAACATCTTATCGTTTCAAAAAGTATTTCATTCCATAACAAGAATCTATGTCAAATTAGGTACTCTTACGTATTTAATTATCAACTAACATACTAAGTTATAAAGCTCTTTTTTAGATTTCGTTTGCTAATTAAGCACAATGCGCGTTTGTGCGTGTTTATACACAAATGAGTCAAAAACCAAAATTCACAAACATAATTGTAACAAAAGGATATATTTTAAGCATTATTTTGCATTATTGGCAATTTCAAAAGAAAAATATTGCATGAATAAATCTTATGTAGAAAAAAATCGTACATTTCTTTTTTATAACTAATCAAATATTTTAAAATGAGAAAACAATTATTTATTTTATTTGGAATTATTTTGTTTGCGCAAACTCTTTTTGCCCAATCAAAAACTGTGACTGGTACAGTTACTAGCCAATCTGACGGTTTATCTCTGCCCGGGGTATCTGTCCTAGTTGAAGGAACAGCTAAGAGTACCGTAACCGATTTAGATGGGAAATTCAGCATTCTAGTAAATGACAATGAAACGCTACTTTTTAGTTTTATCGGATTTTCAACTAAAAAAATTAAAATTTCATCAACCACAGACGTCATTAATCTAAAAATGACAGAAGAACTCAATGCATTATCAGAAGTTGTTGTATTAGGATCTACAGTTCGCGCCACTCGTAAAGAGCTTGGTAACGCAGTCACGAGCTTAAAAGGTGAAGACTTAGTAAAAGCTCAGCCTGGTGGGCTTTCGACAGCTTTACAAGGTAAAATTGCGGGTGCGCAAGTTTCTCAAAACTCTGGAGATCCTGCAGGAGGCTTCAGTATTAAACTTAGAGGAACTTCATCTATATTAGGTTCATCAGATCCATTATACGTTATTGATGGAGTCGTTTTAAACAATGCAACTACCAATGTAACAAACTTAAATGTAACAACTGGAAACTCTAATATGCAGATTGGTCAAAATAGATCTTCTGATATTAACCCAAACGACATACAAAGTATTGAAGTTTTAAATGGAGGAGCTGCCGCTGCAATCTATGGATCAAGAGCAGCTAATGGGGTTGTTTTAATAACAACCAAAAAAGGAGTTGCCGGCGAAACAAGATATACCTTTTCAACTAGTGTAACATCAAACCAAATTCGAAAAAAATTAAACCTGAATATGTCCGACAAACAGTTCGTAAGTACTTCTCCTGCTTTATTTCCAATTCAAGGAAATCCAGCAAGTCCAACAACTGTAAGTGTATTAGGAAGGAATCTTGAGACAAGAACTTTTGGCGTACAACGATATGATTATCAAGATGATATTTTTACTACTGGAATTGGAACTGATACCTACTTTTCGATGCAAGGTGGAGATGAAAAAACAAAATACTTTGCTTCACTTGGGCATTTGGTAAACGAAGGAATCATAAAAAATACAGACTTTAAAAGAACAGGCGCAAAAGTAAGATTGAAACATGATTTCAACTCAAAACTATCTGCTACAGTCGGATTAAATTATATTAGCTCTAGTTCAAATGAAAAGCCAGATGGAAATGTTTTCTGGAGTCCGATTAATTCAATAAATATTACCAATAATATATATGACATCAGCCAAAGAGATGCTAATGGCAACTTATTAGCTGTTGATCCTAACAGAATTAATCCACTCTCGATTATAGAAACTTTTAAAATCAAACAAAATACAGATCGTATTATTTCGGATATACAATTAAATTATGTGCCTTTTAAAAATTTCAATGCCGATTTAATTTTTGGTATTGACAATTATAACCAAAGAGGAAACGTATATATTCCGAGATATCCTTATATTGTTAATCCAGCCTATTACAATGATGGTTATGTTTCTGAAGCAACCAACAGAGTTGTACAATTTAATAATGATTTGAATTTAAAATATGTTTGGAATATTAACGACAAATGGAAAGCTACAACTTATGGAGGATATAATATCCAAACCTATCGTGATAATTTTGTGGCAGTTGAAGGACGTAATTTAAAACCATTTATAGAAACCATAAATGCATTTAACACTTTAATTCCGGGGTCGCCAAGCTCTAGCCAGTCAAAATATAATTTATGGGGGTATTATCTACAGGAAACCTTTGGTTACAAAGATAAATTATATGTAACAATAGCTGGAAGACAAGATGCATCAACTATTTTTTCTAGTAAAAACAGATCCCAATTTTATCCAAAAGCAAGTTTTAGTTATGTCCTTTCAGATGAAAAATTCATGGAAAGCATTCATAATGTAGTTAGCTCAGTTAGAATTAGAGGTTCATGGGGAAAATCGGGAAGTTTAACCGCTATCAAACCTTACGCACGTTTTACCAATTATTCTACAGGAACGCTTTTAGGGAACAGTACTTTTACCATTGAAGGATTCAAACAAGGAAATTTAGATTTGAAACCAGAACAAAGTGTTACTTATGAAATTGGAGGTGATTTTGGTTTTATAAAAGACCGATTAAACCTATCATTTAGCTACTACAATGCAGACATTGATGACTTATTATTACCAGTTCAATTAGCAGCTTCAGAAGGAGCTACAAATACTATTAAAAACATTGGGCAAATGAATAATAGAGGATTTGAAGTGAATCTTAAATATGATATTATCAAAAAAGAAAACTTACATCTTGATGCCTTTGTGAACTACAGCAGCAACAGAAATAAAGTAACAGGATTGCCACAAACACGTTTCAAATTAGATAGTAATTTAGCCGGAGCTCCTGTTTTTGTTGAAATGGATAAACCAATCGGTATTTTTTATGGTACTTATTTTGCAAGAAATCCTGATGGTAGTTTATTGTTAACTCCTGATGGATATCCTCAAACTGAAAAAGGTAATGCAAATACAGGGGTTGCAGAAAGAGATGAAGCTACAGGACAGCCGAAAGGAGCTATTTTGAATAAACAAATTGGAAATCCAAATCCTGATTATATTATTTCGTTTGGAGCTAATTTGAATTACAAAAAATTTGGGCTATCCATATTATTCGATGGTGTTCAGGGAGTTGATGTTTTTGATGCAGATTACAGAACCAGACAAGGAGTTGGATCAGGAACAATTGTTGCTCAGGAACTTAACGGAGAATTACCACGTGGTTATATTTGGTCGATTTATAATATAGAAGAATTTAGAGTTGTTGATGGAAGTTATCTTAAACTAAGAGAAATATCTTTAAATTATTCTTTTGGAAAAATAAATAAGTTCTTTGATGACTTAACTGTTACTGCAAGTGGCAGAAACCTGATTTCATGGGATAATTTCACCAGTTTTGATCCAGAGACAAATTCTGGAGGGCAATCTTCAGTTGCGAAATACAATTTTGGAACAGTGCCAATTCCTAGTTCCTATTCATTGGCAGTAAAATTTCAATTTTAATTTAAAAAAAACATCATGAAAAAAATATTCATCCCAATAGTAACACTTGCGCTACTTTTAACTAGTTGTAACGAAGATTATTTAGATCCAACCAAACCAGCCCAAGAATTAGTTTTTAAAACCAGAGGAGGTGTCATTGGTGCTGCAAACGGATTGCAATTACTCTGGACAGTCGATAGAACAAGTCCCGTTTACAATACGATTACAGGTAGCGGATTTACAACAAAAGAACTACGATTGCTAAATGCAGGAAATGTTGACGAGGGAGAACTTTCGGTTGGAGGCGAAGTACTTTCTACTAGAAATTTGGTTGTAAATAATCTATGGTCACAGTGTCTTATAATTAAAGCTGAATCACAAAAAGTAATTGATCATGTAGCTATTTTAACTTCTGAAAATGAAAAAGCAAGTGTTTTGGTTCATGCCACTATTTTTAAGGCAATGGCTCTTACTACTCTCGTGCAGTATTTCCAAAGTGTACCCTTAATAACGGGGAAAAATGCAACCTTTAATTCCAGAACTGAGGTATTAGACGAGGCTATCAAAATCTTAAAAACAACTGAACCGTATCTTGACAAAGCAACTGGATTTACAGAATTAGTAAGTGGAATTAACTATAAAAATACCGTTTATGCGCTTTTAGCAAGAACCTATTTAATGGCTGGAGACAATGATAACGCCATCAAATACGCCAATATGGTTGATCTTACTTCAAAATCGATATTTGCCTTCGATCAAATTAGCCCTAACCCAATAGCTTATATTTCTATAACCACCAACAACGTATTTCAACCTGTTGATTTAACTCTTGGATTACCAGCTAGTTTAGCTCCTTCAAATTCTGATGGAAGATTGAATTTTTATATTAAACCAGGCTCAAACCCTACAACGGCAACAGGCTTTTTTGATTCTAATGTTAAATCAATACCTGTTTATTTACCCGGAGAAATGATGCTAATTTTAGCAGAATCGTATGCCCGAAAGGAAAATTTACCACAAGCCATCATTGAGTTGAATAAAGTTTTGACCAAAACAGCCGCTGCTGATGCTTACGGAATTGGTGCCAATCTTGCTCCATATACTGGAGCGATTACGAAAACAAGTATTTTAACCGAAATTTACAGAAACCGCTGTATCGAAATGTATATGTCTGGTTTAAAATTGGAAGACAGTAGAAGATTTGAACGCCCCGCTGCCGGAACTGTTGGAGCCGAGAGAAACCGTAATTGGTATCCTTATCCCGATTCTGAAAGAAACAACAACTCAAATACACCTACTGACCCTGCAATATAAGAACATCTAAGACGGAGGTATCAATTGATATCTCCGTTTTTTTATATCAAATTTACAATGAATCTTCCCCTCTTGCTTTTACAACATTAATAATCCAATCTTCAAAACTTCGCCAAGAATTCATCAAATCAACTCCTTTGTTACTGAATCTGCTCTAGCCAGGTCTTCTATTTTTCCTATCCACATTTTCTTCTCACTTTCATCTAATTCATAAAGAGGTCCTATAAAATTACTCTCAATCGAAGAAACTCCGCAATATTCAAGAATGCCATTTTTTAATTGAACGAGTCCGCTTGACTTATAAATATTTTCGTAATCAACTTCAGATAAATCGCCAGCTGTTGTAATGATTCTACCTGTTTTACCACTTAATAATCCCTCACTTACATAGCCTTTATTACTTTTAAAAGTAATACCTGGTAAGAATGCCCTATCAAAAAATCCTTTCATAATTGCTGGCATGCCGAGCCACCATATAGGATGTATCCAAACCTGATGATTACTCCATTTAATGTCTTCTAATGCTTTTATCAAATCTGGTTCTAGCTCCATCCTTTGTTTATAACCAAACTGTAAATTAGGATTAAAATCCATCTCTCCAATGGCAATATACCGTACTTCTGAACCAGCATCCAATGCCGATTTTGTATATGAATGGGCAATCGCACTGTTAAAACTATTCTTGTCAGGATGTCCATTAATAACTACTATCTTTTTCATTCTTCTTGATTTAAAATTTGTTTGAATAATTCAATTTGTTGACGATAAAAAATAGCTGATAATGAGCTTGGAAAAAAATCAAAAGCATGTACAGCTCCTTTTATTTCCAATAAATTAACAATACTGCCTGCTTCTTCTAATTTTTGTGCATACATTTTTCCTTCATCTTTCAGCGGATCTAACTCACAGACTATAATAGTTGCATCTGGTAAATTATTAAAATTATCTTCTAATAACGGAACTGCATATTTAGGTGGTTCTGTCATGTAATGCTGTAAGTAATGCTTCCACATCCATTCCGCTGCATTTTTAGTTTGCATAGGTGCATTTGCTAATTCATTCATAGATGGTGTTTGTAAAATATGGCTCATTGGAGGATATAATAAAAACTGATGTCTGATTTCTATTTCTTTTTTATCCCTTGCTAAATGCGTGACCGATGCCGCAATTGTCCCTCCGGCACTACTCCCTCCTATTAGGATATTATTTTTATTTCCTTTTATATTATCTGCATGTTTAGACAACCATAATAACGCATCATATCCATCTTCGATAGCCGCTGGAAATGGATGCTCAGGAGCCAAACGATAATCGACAGAAACAATTAGCATATCTATATCCAGAGCCAACTGAAAGAATATAAAATCGTATTGTTCGGGAGTACCATATATAAAAGCACCTCCATGAAAATATAGTAATACAGGTAAATCTTGTTCTCCTTTTGGTCTGTATGTTCTCAATCTGATTTTTCTTGATTTATCATAAGATGGAATCTGAATATCCTCAACATTAAGTCGTTCTGGAACTACAAGAGGTTCTTCATTTAACGTTACAAGCATTTCCTCATTTATGATTTTTTCAGGATTATTCTTCAATAAGTCTTCATAATCTATTTGGTTAAACGGACTGTCAAGAATGGCTTTCCAAAGATCAGGATCTATCTTTTTTATTATATTTTCCATATCTCAATTGTATTATAATTTTACCACAACTTTACCCACTGTACGCCCCGTTTCAATTTGTAGATGCGCTTTTGCCATTTCATCAAATTCAAAAATGTGAGAAACATAAGGTTTCAGTACTCCATTTTCTAACAAAGAAGCAATATGTTGCATGTCTTGACCGCTAGAATATACAGCCATAAAATAGCAAGCATGTAAGTTTTTTTCTTTAGCTTTTAACTCATCTTCTTTCGTATGTCCTGAGGGTAATGTAACAATGGTTCCAAATTGTTTTAATACTTGTACTGATTTTTGAAAATTCTCTCCTCCAACAGATTCCAATACAAAATCAATATCATTAAGTACTTCTTCAAAATGAGTTGTTTGATAATCAATATGCTCGTCTGCACCCAACTTAAGAATAAAATCACGATTAGAAGCTGATGATGTAGCAATAACGTAAGCGCCAATATGCTTCGCAATCTGTACTGCAAAATGTCCTACACCACCCGAAGCAGCATGAATGAGGACCTTGTCTTTTGGTCTTAATTTTCCATAATACTCAAATGCTTGCCAAGCTGTTAATGCTGCTAAAGTACTTGCTGCAGCTTCAACATGACTGATGTTTTTAGGCTTTAGTGCAAGATGCTCCTCGAGTGCTGCTACATATTCAGCATATCCTCTGCCATGTCCTACAAAATTTACCATGCCAAATACTTCATCGCCAATTTGAAATCTAGTAACTTCATTACCTATTTCAACAACTTCGCCCGAAATATCCCATCCCAAAATCAATGGATTATATTTAACCAATTCTTCAGCAAGTGGAGCCTGACGACTACGAACTTTTACATCTACTGGATTAATACTAATTGCCTTTACTCTAATGAGTACTTCATTTTCTTTTATTTCTGGTTTATTGATGTCTTTATAGACAAGATTCTCAGTGCCTCCAAACTTTTCTAATACAATTGCCTTCATACTACTTATATTTATTTAAGCAAAAATAGACTGGTAAAAAGAATAAAAACAGGTACAATTAAAGCTTATTCGGGTATCTTTGCAATATGGCTAGAGAAAACATCTATCAATCGCTTGAAGTATTCTACGAGAAAGTAGATGAATGTCCTTTACGTGACAGGCTCTTCAATTTTTTTGAGCTCGTTTACGTTATCTCAGGCACTGGGAATCATACCGTAAATGGAAATACGTTTCCTTACCTTGTAGGAGATTTGTTTTTAATAACACCAAATGATTCTCATGGGTTTAATCTAGAAAGCACCTGTGAGTTTATGGTAGTCCGTTTTGGCGAAAGCTATATTAGGGAATACCAATGGAAAAGCATAGACCATATAGAGTGTCTTTTATATTATGCCTCTCATTTATCGGGTTCAGTACTTGTAAATAATGATGACAAACAAATGACCGCTTTACTGATGCAAAATCTACAACAAGCTACAGAGCATCAAACAATGTACACCGAAGACCTTATAAGTCATTTAGTCAATGCTATTATTGTTATTGCAGCCAGAAACATAGCTATAATTAAACCTCAGAGCATCTCACCCAATGCTGATATTCGCATATTACAAATATTAGATTATATCCAAGAGCATATACGTCAACCAGAATTTTTGAAAGTAGCTGTGATTGCTGAAAAATTTGGCTTATCAGCCACCTATCTCGGGAGCTACTTCCGAAAGCAATGCAACGAATCGATACAGGAATATATATCTTCTTATCGCATCCGACTAATAGAGCATCGATTGCGTTTCAGTGACAAAAGGGTGCATGAAATAGCAGATGAATTTGGATTTGCTGACGAAAGTCATATCAATAAGTTTTTCAAACGACACAAAGAACTTACTCTTAAAGCGTATAGAATTGGATTAAGTAATTGATGTTTTATTAGTTTTAATTTAATGACAATAAGAGTCAACAATTTATTACAATCGTTTATCAAATGTCACTTCAATAGTGGCTCCATCATTAATCAATTTATCTAGCCATATTTTATTTTTACTAGAAACTGTTACTTTTAATTTTTTACTTTCTCTTTTAACTACAATATCAAAGTCTTGACCAAATGCATTAATATGTCGTAAACTCATTACTGGCCACGATTGCGGAAGTCGAGGTGTAAAATTAAAGCTATTTAAGCCTGTTGGACGAATACCAAACAAGCCTTCGGTAAAAACTCTACAATACAATCCACTTTCTGCCGAAAGATGGCGTTGATTGCCTTCTGGGTAAGCTTCTACTGGATATGGAACATGATCACCCAATAAACGACGTGTTGAATAGTAATGCAAAAAATCAATCGCTTTTTCTGTTTCTCCAGCAGCCAATACACCCCTTAGAGCATATAGAGTAGATCTGTCCCAAAATGTTTTATCCCCCGAAAGGCTAGCAAGACCATCTTGTGTCCATAATTTTGGAGAAAATAATGCTGCAATAGTTCCTTGTTTTCTATTGTAAATTCCCATTGCTAATGGAGTACAAATCCAAGCACGCAGAACATCATTTTCTTTATAATATTTATAGGTTTCAAATCCTTCTATTTTAGAACCAAAATAGCTTTCAATGGCTAGTTTTATTTTTTTAGCTTGTCCCTTATAAACTGCTAATTTTGCTTTATCCTTCCCTAAAGTTTCTCCTAAATAAATAGCTGAATTCAGTGCATCATAATACAATGCCGAAGTGTTTAGGTTGGCTTTTCCTGCAGGAAAACGACCTTCTAATTCATCCGAATCTGATACAACGACTCCTTCCGAATTTAACTTTAAATTACAATATTCAAGACACCATTCTATCAATGGCCATAATTGTTTAGCCTCCGCGCTACTACCTTTTGCAAGAGCATAACGTCCAGCTCCATAAGCAATCATAGCTGCATCTCCCCGATCACCAGCACCATCCCAAATATCTGTACCTTCAGCAATAATGGAGCTTGGTATCGGTTTGTATTCTTTATTAATGAATCGTGCAAAATGAAGGTATGCATTTAAAGAAGCTTTGTTGCCATAATCATAACCTAAAAATGGAAAAAAGGGTCCAATATATTCTGCTTCATCATTTGCCCAAATTGCTGCATAATAGGCTTCACCACCCGGACCATGCATTGGCCCTCCTTTGGTTTCAAAAATACTTTCGGCTGACCTTAGTTTTGCAAAAGCGAATTCTGTATTCAATACCGTATCAGGTGTTTCTAATACCAACTTATTAGATAGTTCCTGAACCAATTCAAGGCGCTTTGTTTTTTCATTATTTACATCCACTTCTGGTACTAATTCATTTGCTTTACTAGCAAAATAAAAAACAGAAAAACTAATTACATCATTAGGTTTTACATTATAATATCCTTCATTTAAAACTTTAGATTGAATAGTATAACTACCTTCAATTCCTTTAATTGGATCTGTATTATAAATTGTGTTTGATTTTGGTATCTCTACAGAAACTTCTTTTTGTGAACTATTTTTGATGGTATATATTTCGCAATAACCAGCCAATGTAGTTGTTGGAAAATAAGCCCTAGTTAATTCAAGCATCTTTCCTACTTTACTTTTAACGAATACAGTTCCGTTAAGGGTAATCGAAACTACTTTTTCATTCTCAATAGGCCTATTATTAATGGTAACCAATTTTAAATAATCTTGCGCAAATCTACGTGTAAGGCTTGCATGAGTATTATTAGGAATTGTTCTTAACATCGGCCAGACTAAGCTTCGCGTAGCATGGAAAGAACTGTCGGCAGCAACCCCATATCGGATTACACAAGAAATTTTCTTTCCGCTCATTTCGATATGATCATCATGTGGTATATTATTAATATTCCATGAAATATCACCTTCTTTGTTTATTTTCCAGCGATTATTTTGTTGTGCAAATGATTTGCTTGTTATAAAGCAAAGTATAATAATAATTATTTGGCTTTTTATAAATGCAGTATTCATTAATTGGGGGTAAGATTTAGGATTGTTTTATTTAAACTTTAAAAGAAAGTTATACCTTTCTCAATCGATACATCAAAACCCCATGAGGTTCTATGGTTTCATTTAGCATTTTTGCTGTTGTTCCTACATTTTTTTTACGCCAAACGTCAAATAAGTTATAAGTATTCTTATTATCCAAAGTATATTTAAAAATTGTATCCACAATATTTTCTTTACTCCAATCAAAACTAATTGACTTCGATTCGGTTTTACGATTTATAAAACATATTGCCCAATCTCCATTTTTAAGCGGTTTACACCAAACCTGTAATCCATCCTTATCAAGGTAACGAAATCCCTGAATTCCTAACGGATCCTGATCAATATCCAATACGTCTTTGTTAGTAAGAATCTCCAGAGTTTGCTTAGACATCTTTCGGATATCGTTGCCCGCAATTAATGGTGCTGCCATTATACTCCAAAGAGAAAAATGTGCTTTATCTTCATTGTAAGTCATACCGTTACCTACTTCGAGCATATCAGGATCATTCCAATGTCCAGGACCTGAATATTTTCGAAGATTAGATTGTAAATCTGCAATATGCATCACACTAAGAGAATTCCAAGTTCCTTCATCATGCACCGAATCAAAAATTTGATAAATGTCTTCTGTTGTCCGCCACAATTGACCTACTCCTTCACCCCACTCCCAAGGCTTGTTTACACCCCATTCGCATATACTAAATACAATAGGTTTTCCTGTTTTCTTCAAGGCATCACTCATAGTCGTATATGCTTCTTTTGCATTAATTCCAGCGGTATTGCACCAATCATATTTAAGAAAATCAACATCCCAAGCAGCATAATTTCTGGCGTCTTGGTATTCATATCCACGTGTTCCAGGGTATTTTTGACATGTTAGGGTTCCTGCACAATTATACATTCCAAATTTTAATCCTTTGGAGTGTACATAATCGGCAACTGCTTTTATACCATTAGGAAACTTTTTAGGGTCAGGTACCAAATTACCTAGATTATCTCTTTCCATTGCCATCCATCCATCATCAAGAACTAAATAGATATAACCAGCATCTTTCATTCCAGATGAAACTAGGATATCTGCTGTTTCCATCACCATTTTTTCATCTATATCAGTATGAAATGTATTCCAGCTATTCCAACCCATAGGCGGTGTTAATACCAAGTTATCAGTTTTTTGCGCATTTAGTTGTGTACAAAAAATAGCAATACTCATTAACGCCCAATTCTTTACTTTTAGATATTTCATTTTAAGTTTAGTTGCAGAATTATTTTGTTTTTTTCAACAAACCTACAAGCAATCTCGAATTGAATCCTATAGTATATTAGCTTTTAATTATACTATTTTATCTAATTGATAATTTTAAAAAAAAACTAGATAAAAGTATAAAGCACAAAAGCTCCAGATTTCTCTGAAGCTTTTGTGTAATATTTGTTCTTTATAAAACCAAAAGGCTTTATAAAAAATGATAAAAAGAAATACTTTAAAAATTAGTATTTATTTTTTTAGAACGGTCAGCAATGTATGAGATTAGCCAAATTATTGGTCCTTCTTTTACAAAGTATATTTTCTTTTTTTCTGAGTTTGGAATACTTTCTACAAGAGTCATTAATATGTTATTGGCAGAAATTAGATATTTTTGATCGTATATATTTAAAACTCTAGCTGCTTCTTTATCCGTTTTAGAAAGATTGTTATACTTATTGAAGTTGTTCTTCAATACTGCATCATAATTCATAATATCTTCTAGATTAAAAGGAATATAATGATCTTTGGTATTTTCATTAAAATATAGCGTTGTAAAAGCCCAAACAGCACCACCAGATAAGTAGATCTTTTCTTTCTGTTGCAAAAGAGGATTTGAGTCAAGCATTTCTTTTACCTTCTTACGCAATACAGGGTTATAATCAAAAGATTTTTCCTGATATACTGTCATGTTACTAGCTTCTTTTTGATTCGCTACTGTTTTTTTTACTGCGTCAGTAAGTGTCATTGTACCAAAATCAAGCTCCAAAGGCATAAACTCTAATTTATTATCTCCAATCTCATCGATGTAGCCACCTTTCGTATTTACAGCGCCAATATCAAGTAATATCGCATTAGGATAATCAACAGGAGGAATAGCACCTTTAACCAGCATTCTAGTTTCTTCGTTGATATTAATAACATCTAAATTTTTATTAGTTAGAGTAGAAATTTTCTTTTTTAAAACATCAAGGTTACGAGCAGATGCAAAAACTGAAGAAGCTACTAAAAATATATTCTCTTCATTAATATTGTATTTCACTCTGATTTGTGACAAATGATTAAAAACGATGCTACTAGCTTTGTTAATGTCTTCCTGGGTAAGTTCGCCATAAGCAGTAATATTTTTGGCGAAATTAAGACCTTCTTCATTTACGTAGTGAACAATTTTATAATCAGCTTTCTTTATGTTATTTACCTCTAGAACGGTAACTTTTATTGTTCTACGTCCGATTTCAATTCCGGCATAAACGTTTTTTTGAGAAAAGGAACTAATGGAAAAAAATAAATTTAAAAGGGTAAAAATTAAAATTTGGGATTTGTTTTTTTTAAGCATTGGATTTAGTTGTGTTATAATTTAATTTGGAGTAAAATTTTTAATGTGTGTGTTTAAATAAGAAGTTGGTGTTGCGTTTTTTAAATATCAAAATTAAGATGTTGTTGAAGTAGATTCTTCATAAGTAATTCAATGTCTTTTATATCAACTATAAAGTAAAAAGGGCTTCATGATGGTTAATGTATAAATGACTAAATAAAAGAATAATTGGCTATCATATCTAAAATGTGACGAAGCAAAAACTGTTAAATAAAACTGCACAAATCTATAAAAACATTTACTAATACAAAGTCAGTTATTAAGAAAATGTAGTATTAAATTATCTAGGCAACAATGTTAAGTTAATGATAAATAGCTTCGTTTTTCCTAACATACTGAAGAAGAACAGGCTACTGCAACACTAGATTTAATTAAGGCAACAAGGAGCCGGATTCTAACGAGTTTTGTTTGAATAAGCAACTGTAATTTAAGGTTAAGTAACCTGTATTATTTGGTTTAAAAAACAGAAAAATCTTATTAGGTCACTATTTTCTATCTACTTAATTGATCCATAATTTGTATTATTTCTACAGCATGGTTTACTTCTAAATCTATGTTGCTATTTCCTTTGTATTTTATTTCAATAGCATCTTCTATTTCGTTATAATTTATCAAAATTTGTGACCCTTCAATTTCTCAATAATATTCATTACCATTGTGTTTAAAAAGCTGATTGGTGTATGGTTGTCTTTGATAATTAGGGTTTTCCCAGATTTCTTTTGAAATTTGAGTTAACAGATCAATAATTTCATAAGCATCAGATTGTGTGAGTAAGCAATACTCTTTCTTTTCGTTGTCCAACTGCAGAGAGATACGATCTTCCTTTTTTTGAATCTGAATATTTCCATTCTTAACAAACCAATTATAAACCTGATTTTCCATTTTTTAGCTGTTTTGAGGTGTCCACATTTTTAGAAACTTAAACTTTTTTGAGTACTCCTCTCTTGGACAAAATGCCAAAGCAACTTCTTTATTGTCAAGTGAGGATTCTGTAATTACTACAAAATCAGTTTCATTTTTAAGTTTATCAAATTCGATTTCATTCGCTAAGCAAACCACTTTTTTAAATATCCCATTTATCCATTTTATCATATCCTCATTTTCTTGAAATTTTTTGTAACAAGCCAATGATGCATGTGCTGCAATTACTGGAGCCAATTTATCTGGAATATTGTCTTTAATGATAATATACATTTTCATACGTTTGACTTTAAAAAGATTACGAATAACCTAAGTTTGAGTATTATAGAAATAATTTAATTCAAACAAAATTAAATTAAATATAACGTAAAAAAAAGCTTCAGAGAAATCTGAAGCTTGTCTTAGTAACCGAAGCCTTTAAATAGCTAACCAATTTGTTATGAATTAGTATTCTATTTATACTTACTCAAATCTAAATTAAGAATAGTCCCTACTCTGCTAAACTCTTCATTAATCTTTGCATTCAGGATTAGTTGTTTATTATTTATGGGATGATTAAAAATTAACTGATGTGCATGAAGCATCATTCCTTTCAGGTCATAATTCTCTAACCACAATTTATTTTGTTTGTTACAACCATGTGGTCGACTACCTAAAATGGGATGAAAAATATGTTTGAAATGTTTTCGCAATTGATGCATACGGCCAGTTTCAGGAATCGCTTCTACTAAACAATACCGTGATGTTGGTTTATTATTAAATTCTAACTCAATTTCAGTATTTTGCAAACGATGAAAGTATGTTATAGCATTTTGTTTAACATCATCATCATTGATTAAATCATAATCAATCGTTAGTTCTTCGGGAGACCAACCACGCAAAATGGCTAAATATTTTTTTCGACTTCGCGTGTGGCAAAACGATCATTCATAATTTTCAAGACTTCTTTATCCAACGCAAATAACAAAACACCAGATGTTTTTCGGTCTAACCGATGAATAGGATAAACGTGCTGCCCTCCTATTTGATTTCTCAATTCCTGAATAGCATACACTTTTGCATCACGTGCATAAAATGATTTGTGAACCAACAAGCCGCTTGGTTTATTAATTGCGATAATATATTCGTCTTGGTAAAGAATTTCTAACATTTGGCAAAAGTAAAAGAGATTTCGATTAAAATCATTTTTATGACTTATTTGTTTCTATACTTTTCCTTATTTTATTTTAGATCGAAAATAAAAAAGAGACTCGAAAGTCTCTTTGTAGAATTAATATCTTTTTATAAAAGATTATTTAGTGATTAGTTTTTCAAGCCTTGCCATCATTTCATCTTTCTCTTTCAGCATACGCTCGTATAATGCTATTTTTTCTTCGTGAAGTTGGGTCAATTTATCAATTGGGTTATTATTGAAAGTTGGACTATAATTTATCAAACCTTGAGTATCATGAAAAATATTCGAAATAATATTTATTGCTTGCTCTTCATCAAAATTCTGAAAAGCTTCCACAGGAATTTTTAATACTGCTGATATCTGTTTCAACAGATTATCTTCAATTACATCTTTCTGCTCCAGCATAGAAATTTTCTTCTGATTCCAGTCTTCTCCTAAATCATAAGCTAATGCCTCCTGTTTTATGTTAAGCATTTCTCTGAAGCGTTTCACGTTTCTTCCTTGATGTATTTTCTGTTCCATAATGAATATCAATTTTTCTAAAGGCTCAAAGATAAAGCCATTTGGCTTAAAAATCCTGAGTTTCAAAGATAAAAAAATATCTTATAAAACATTCTTTTGTCAGATATTATATCTGCTTTGGGATGAATCTCTTTTGTGTGATACAAAGAATTAAAACTCCAGTTTAATCAAGATATGTTTGTTTCATTCTTATTTTATGATCAGAAAGTGAAACTGACTCGCGTTACATAGAATATTTTTTTAGTTAATAGAAAACTATTCAGATTTATATTTATTCATTTAAGTACGAAAAGTATTCAATAAATAAAAAACCTATTTGATAATTTATGAAATAAAAATCCTATTTTTGAGAACAGATAAACACTGACAATTGTCAGACATAGCGCTCCAATTTAGGGTCTATAAGTCTGATATCGTCAGACATATATACAAGTAGGCGGTAATGCAAGCATAAAATGAGAAAAATCGATTAAAAAAGAGAATTTAATATTATATGATACATAAAATTGGAAGACTAACGTCAATTGGAAAATATAGAAATTATAATGCAACTGGAGATGTAGCTTTTAAAAAACTTACTCTTTTTTATGCTGATAATGGAGCTGGAAAAACAACATTAACTTCAATTATTAGGTCTTTATCACAAAACAAACCTGAATTAATTCATAGAAGATTATCTACAAGGCATACTACTCCACAAAGTGCACAAATAATCCAACGAAATCTTACTGGAGATATTACTCATACATTTAATCAATCAACTGGTTGGAATACTCCGTTTCAGGATATTGAGATATTTGATATTCATTTTGTAAATGAAAATATATATTCTGGTTTTGAATTTAATGAAGAACATAAAAAACAACTTCATCAATTTGTAATTGGTGCTCAAGGTATTGCTCTTCAACAACAAATTGATAAAAACAAAGCTGATAAAACGGCATCTCGTCAAAGACAAGAACAAATTAGTCAACAATTAATACAGTTAGTTGGAAATAATTTATCAACTGATGCACTAAATTTATTTTTATCAATTCCAATTGTCGAAACTAATAATATAGATTCACTAATTACTTCAGCAGAAACTATTTTAACATCAGCTAATGCAAATTCTGTAATACAACCATTACCTTTATTATTACCAGCATCTGATATTAATTCAGGTATTAATTTTACCCAATTAGCTATTGATTTAGAAATGTCATTACAGACATTACAAAATACTGCTTTGCAAACGCTTTTTTCAGAACATTGTCAAGAGTTAGCTGATAATTCACTACAAAATCCAACAAATTGGTTGCATTGGGGGCAAACATATTTAGAATCAAAAAGAGCCAAAAACATTCAAGATTTAACTTGTCCTTTTTGCAAACAAACAATTGATAATACAATGAATATTATAAATTCATATACATTACAATTCAATGCTGAATTTAATTCTTTACTTGAAAGATTAAAAAATCATTTAATGGCTCTTCAGTCTTTCAATTTAGAGACATTCTTACTTTCTTTAGAAACTACTAATAAAACAAACTTATCTCATACAAATACTTGGAAACAATATTTTTTAAGTTCTGTTGTTCCAGTTTATAATATAATTTCTGATGAAACAATTTTAAGACAACAATTGCAAGAATTAATAAATACTGTAACACTTAAAATTCAAAATCCTTCAATTACTTATACTAATTCTATAGCTAATAATTTACAGATTTCCTTACAAACAATAAGCCAAAATATCATAAGCTACAATCAACAAATATTAGTTTATAATAATCAATTAACAACCTTTCGTTTAGCTATCAAAACAGTTCCACAAGCTCAACTTGAATTAGATAAATTAAGAAGAATAAAAAAAAGATTTGAAGCTCCAATTTCAACTCTATGTAATGAACTAATTTCACAAAGACAAAACTTAGCATCACTTACAACTGCATATCCTGTCTTAATGCAACAACAAGAGGCATCTGCAACTACTTTCTTCAATAGTTATAAAACACAAATAAATCATTATTTAGGTACAGTATTTAAAACTCTTTTTAGAATAGAAGATGTTGTTCACGTTGCCCCTCGAGGTATGGCAACACAGAGTAAAATTGGTTATAAATTAACCATTGATGGTCAAGATATTTCGTTTGATTTTAATCAAAATACCAATGCAAAAGATTCATTAAGTGAAGGCGACAAAAGTACAATTGCTTTAGCCTTCTTTCTCTCAAAATTAGATATTGACACAACAATTAATAATAAAATTTTAGTCTTTGACGACCCACTTTCAAGCTTTGACAGTAATCGAAGATTTTATACAATTCAATTGATTAAAGATTTATTTCCAAAAATTAAGCAAGCAATAATTTTAAGTCATAATGAATATTTTCTTTATGAACTTTCAAAAGGATTTTCAGCAGGAGATAAAAAAACTTTACGCATAAGTCAAAATTTTATAGATAAAGCATCACTAATTGAGCCGTTATCATTAGAAACACTTGTAGAAAATGAATATTTCAAACATATAAAAGAACTTGAAGTATTTTTACGAAATCCTGATTTAAGCAAAAAAGAAATAGTATTAGGTTGGTTAAGAAATGTTCTCGAAGCACATATAAGATTCAAATTTTATAGACAACTTTCGCATCTACCAAGTAATAACCAAACGTTTGGCACTATAATTAACGCTTTAGTTTCACAAAATGTAGTTTTTAGAGATAATCAGAATAGAACAACAATTATTTCAAAACTAAATTTAATAAATGGAATTTCTTGTAAGCCACACCACGGAGAACCGCTACCTGATTATAATCTTTTAGGATTCAATCCAAATTTATTAAATGTTTCAGAACTTGCTAATTTTGTTACAGACGCTTTGAATTTAATAGATAACGAAATATAAATAAATGCACTACCGCCAACACACGCTACAAGCAATTTGGGTATTTGGCTTAATGGAAAGATGGTTTTGTATTTGGTAAATTTGTATTTAACCGAAAAATCCCGCATCTTTAATCCCCAACCTCGCCAAGCGCCAGAACGTTATGGGCTAGTTGTGCGGAAAACCTGAGAATTCAAGAAACTAACAACAATAAAAAATAAATGATAATAAGTATTTTTCTAAGACATTTTAAAATATATAAAGGAATAAACTACTTGCCAATATCTGAAGGAGTTGGCTTTTCAAGTATAATTGGAGAAAACGGATGTGGAAAAAGTTCAATTCTTGAGGCTCTAGATTTTTGTTTTAATAAAAAAGGTGCTACGGATTGGCCTATTAATAATGAAGCAAAATCTGACGGAATTAGTGGTGATAATTTTCCTTTTATTGTTCCTGTTTTTTTAATACATAAAAATAAGCTTAGGAAAGAAAATAAACCAGATTTAGAGCAATATAACAATGCTAAATCATTATCCGATTTTCTTTGGAGAACAACAATTAAGGCGAAAGGAAAGTTTTACGATGATTTTTATAAACATCGTGATGAGCTTTCTAATATATATGATCCAGAAGAATATCTATTATTATTTGTAGGTAAAAAATATAATGACCCAGGAGTTTACTTTGGTTCGTTCCATAATCAATTAACTTTCATTAATGATAAACCTCATGAAACTTATGAGGATGCTGAATTACAAAAATTCTTTAAAGGCTTTTATGAATATATAAATTCGCATTATTCATATATCTATATTCCTGTTGAAACTGATGTTCAAACTTACACTAAGTTAGAGACCCAAGATATGCAGAAATTAATGGATAAAAATATCCAAAGAGAAATAGAAAAAGCAATTACATCAAAAACAATAAATCAAATTAATAAAGACTTAGACAAATTTGTAAAAGAAATTGAAGAAGTATTAGAAATATATCATTATAAAGGACATTTCAAAAATAATTTAACAATGCCTGACTTGGTTTCTAAGATTATAGAAGCCTATTTCTCAATAAAAGTATTAAATAAAAAAGTTGAAAATTCAAAATCAATTCCAGTAACTGAATTAAGTTCAGGTGAAAAAAGAAAAGCTTTAATTGATGTTGCATATTCATTTCTAAGAAAAAATAATGATAGAGAAAGTAACATTATTTTAGCAATAGATGAACCAGAAGCATCATTACATATCTCAAACTGTTATGAACAATTTGATAAATTATTAAGGATTAGCAAGGATAATCATCAAATTTTAGTTTCAACTCATTGGTACGGATTCTTACCAATTATTACAAACGGTAGTGCTACTGCAGTAACAAAAAATGCTAAAAATGAAGTTACTTTCAAATTTCTGAATCTTTACAATTATAGAGAAAATATACTACACTCAAGAAAACTCCATAAAGGACCTTTACCAATCGATTACAATATAAAAAGTTATAATGATTTAGTACAATCAATTATTATATCTGTTATGCAAGACAATGCGTATTATTGGATAGTTTGTGAAGGACAGTCTGAAAAAATTTATTTTGATCACTATTTTAAAAGTGAAATTGACCAAAAAAATTTAAGAATATTACCTGTTGGTGGATTTAAAGAAGTTAAAAAAATATACAGCTACCTAACAACTCCAATAAAAGACCCTGATTATAAGGTAATTGGAAAAGTATACTGTTTAATCGATACAGACAAAGAAAGAATAGAGGTCTCTGAGTATTCAAAGGATAAAAATCTACTCTTTGAAAGACTAGTTATAAGGAAGAATGAATCAATTTTAGTAGAAGTAAACAACGTATTAATGAATCCTCCAACCGAAATAGAGGATTGCCTGGATCCAACAATATTTTATCATGCACTTCAAGAATTCAGCAATGATTACCAAACTCTTTGGGATTTATTTGCTAAAAAAAAACAAGAACTTGAAGAAAAGTATTCAGCAGATTTTTTTGATTTAACCAAAAAGGAAAAAGAAATAATCAAAAGTTTTTTTGACGATCATGAAGGATTTAATAAAATTCTTTTTGCCAAAAAATATGTTGAATTAGCAGAGAAACCATTTTTTAAAGAATTAAATAAATTGGATTGGATAGAGGAAATTAAAATAAAATTGTATAAATAACTAGGCATAACAGCCGTTTGGCGAGATTGGGATTTTAGGCTTAATAGAAAACTGATTTTGTATTTGGGAGATTTCCTTCGCCTGTTAGCTATCGCTTCAGTGGCAAATCCTAAAATAGGCCTTGATTTAGTTCCAAACCCACAGTCGTAGCGGTAATTCCACGAGATACTAGAAAATTTAACTATTCATAACTTAAAAGCCTACTTGGAATTTCACAAATCCTAATGGAAAAAAAACTCAGAATATATACTCCAAACAATTCATTTAAGATTGATAAACGTTTGTTTAGTCTATTGCTTTTATGGTCAATTACTTTTTTAATCTATTCATCAACATCAATATTTACTTCATATATAGAGAATCTCGAATTACTTGGATTTGTTTTTGTAATCATTACTTTTCTATATTCTCTTTATTTTATGATAAGTAATTTTTTTATATGCGAAACTACAAATAGAGAATATAGTGGCAACTTGATTATAGATTCCGATAAAATTACTTGCAATAATGATGTTTATACAATTTACGAAATTGAAAAAATAAGGATTTTAAGTGATTCTTTTCACGGAAAATTTAATGGAAATACAAGAGCTTTGGAACGTAAAAAATCAAATGGTGTTAAAAATTATATCGAAATATATAAAAAAGATGGAGAGTATAAAAAATATTTTTTTTTTCAAACTAAAACAGAAAATATAAGAATGTTTTCAGATGAACTCAGAACTTATTATCGATTTGGAAAATTAGGAGAGCAGAATTATAAAAATATCGTTAACTACTAGCACTACCGCTAACAACCGTTTGCGAGATTGGGGTTTTAGCCTAAATTTAAAAATGGTCTTGTATTTGGAAAACTTATATTCAACCAAAAATAAGTCTTAATTTAGTTCCAAATCTGCTTTGCTCTATCCATGCTTTAATAATAAACTAAATTTATCGAAATATTTCACACTAATGGACAAAGAAACAGCTGAATATATTGTAACATACTTTTTTAGTCTTTTACCTGAAAAAGAAAAACTTGCTTGGAGACATCATTCTTCAATTTTAAAACTTGAAGACAATGACAGTCCTAAACTTTTAGAAATGTATAAACGAAAAGGATGGATAACTGATAAACAAGAAGTTTTAGATTTACTTAAGCTTGGATATGATAATTTCGAAATTAATACCGCTAAAAAAATTATTGAAGAGTATCCTGATAAAGTATTTTTCAACACATGTCCAAAATGTAAAAAACTAGCAAGAACACCAAACGCCAAACAATGCCGATTTTGCGGTTTTGATTGGCATAAATAAAACAACAGTATAACAGCTCCTATAACTGGGCTTAATAAAAACTTGGTTTTGTATTTGGGATGATTTGCGAAATCCTAAAATAGGGTTTAATTTAGTCCCAAACCCACTTTAGTAGTGAGACGTTAGCTGTAATAGCACAATATCACTACGTCAAAACAAAACTCGACAAAAAACAGAAATGAATACAATCGAAAAAATAATTATCGACAATGTCACCAATGGTATTGCCGAAGTAACAAAAAAAGACTTAAAAAATCATATCGGAGAAACCGCATATTCTGAATGTGAAATTCAGGAAGGGTATCACGATTATCTCAAAATTCAATTCAAAGGACAGAAGATAGGATTCTTTTTATACGATTTCGCTTGGGACAGAACACCTTACTTTAAACTCGAAATTTCAGAACCCATAGATAATCTACCGAAAGAGAATCTTATTGACAATGTAATTTCTATTCTGAAACAACAAATTTCAGATTTCTTTTTTGACAAAGCCAATCAACCAATGTTTAGCTATTGTATTAAGGTAGTTTTGGAATTTGAATATAAAAGCGGTTCATACAAGGAAACATTTTTCATCGAAGATGAAGAACGAAAACTAGAGCTTCGGGAACGAATGAACAATTATATCACAAAAGTTATTTACAATCTTGACAGAAAAGTCAAGGATGCAAGAGAAGTAACTGTGTTTGCTGGCAACCTAGTAAATTTTAATTTGATGGATTTTTCGCCAACGAAGCTAATTGAAACAATAGAACATTGTTTAAATCAAACCTTCAAAGACATCAAAAACAGAAAATCAAGTGATGATTTTGAACGAAGCATTTTACATAGGCTCAAAAACTGGGTAGGAGACGAATTTAAACCATTGTATTTAGATATTTCGGGAAATTACTCTGAAAAATTCACATTCAAAAATGATTTTAAGAAAGAAAATGTAAACGCTGAACAACTTTCACTTTGGGTTTACACTTCCTATTTGAGGATTAAACTTAAAGATTATGCTTCAGATGCATTGAAAGATTTAGAAATAGCAAGCAAGGATTTCGGTTCTGAAACAGCAAAGAAATATCTTAATTTCGGTACAGGATTATTTGCTCAAGAAGATATTCATTATAAAGACAAAAACATTGAATGTAAAGCCAATGATGTTTTTTCTACAATTTCCGTTACTATCAAAAACGAAACTTCGGAATGCTACGGAAAGGCTTTAGATTTCATAGTTAATTTACTTCAGAAAGGGTTTCCTAACAGTTACTCTATTAAATTTTATTCAAAATCTGAAAAACAATTTTTACCAATTAAAGGAATTGCAAAATCTTCTACCAACAGATTTTTTACCAATTGCTTACAATATCCCGAACTACACGATAAAATCGAGCAATATGCATTGGTTGCCATGAAAGAATTTGAATGGTATAATGACGTAGAAGAAGGCGAAAAAAGCTGCTTACCTGGAAGTTATGCCGTATTTGGGTTGGGATTGGCTTCTGAAAAATATTTTCCATTAGTTCATAAATATTTTGAAATATTAGATGATGAACATCAAATGGTTCATAAATACTTTATTAATGACCTAATTGATAAATATGGAGTTACTAAAAAATCAATAGTTCTGATTTGTGAAGGTATCCTCTCTGCACAGTTTGAAATGACATATAAAAACCTTGCGGCACTAATGAATAAAGAACAAAATTTAGAACTTTTAATTGATGAGTTGAAAAAACTAGAAAGCTATAACGTCGAAGAGATTATTTATTCTATTTGGGGAAGAAATTATACAAAAGCAATCTCAAAATTAAATTCACAATTAAAAGAACTATTGCTTGAACAACTAAAGAAATAAGTACTACAAAGGATTTGGAATGATTTGTTTCGCCTATTCACTATCACTTAGGTGACAAATTCAAAAATAAGGCTTAATGTCAAATCCGCTGTAGTATTAGAACGTTAGTGGTAAATTTACAAAACGATACAAATTAACAAAAAATGGCAACAGACGGAGTTAAGATAATTGATGGTGACACAGCCCACGATACTTATTGGGGTATTATGGACTTGTATGACAATGGAGTAGAATTTGACATTATCAACAAAGAATTCCCTTTAATTCAATCTGACTACTTTGACGACTTTGACAATGAAATTTATGTTACTTCTTGTGCCTTGGCTCTTTGGGAAATGGGAGTATTGACTGATGATAAATTAGCTTATGTAAAATCAATTATTGACAAAGCTGCTTGCGTTAGAGAATGGGCAAAAAACAATGAAAAAGACGGCAAGGCAAGAAAAAAAGAACTTGACAAATTTTGGAAGAAAATAAGTCAGACAAATGCAAAAATAAGAGCAAGAAAAAAATATAGAAAAATAACTAACTTCTATTTTCAACCTGATGACTTATTGACTTTTAAACTTAAAGACGGCAATTACAGAGCAGTTATATGTACAGCTATTGAGCAATACAGAGGACAATGCAATTATATTTTAGTTCCGACAACTTACAATTCAAGTAAAAAACCGACAATTGACAATTTGAAAGACAAGGAAATATTAGGCAGACAAATTGGAAGTGGCTACGACCAACGAACAACAAAAGAGATGCAACCAGGCATTGAGAGAATTTGGAACTTTTCAGGTGGAAATTGTAATTTCTTTTTTGGCGTAATACAGCTTGCTATAACCCACAAAGACTTTATAAACTTCAAAGAACGATTTGAAAAAGTTGGGACTTTGAGAATTATAGATGGACTAAAAAAGATGGGATCATTTGGTTATGAAGAGGACTTTGAAAGATTTGAAACAATTTTTAGTGACTTAGAAAATCACATAAAAATATTTCAACATAAAAAGTACCCAGTAACAATATTATGTGACATATAACAACAGACAAAAAAGCTATCGCCCTGCTTGCGCAAGCATCTCGTTCGTGAATACAATTAAAAGTTAACAAAGAAAGACGTTTATAAGCATAGTTAAAACAAACAAAGCCCTCGCTCTCCTAGTATTCAACTAAAAGCCATACAAATATCTCCTGACTTCGCACTCGCGAACTGAATCAAGTATAAATTGTTTTTGATAGATTCTAATACAAACAAAAAAAGCTTCAGATTTCTCTGAAGCTTTGTCTTAGTAGCGGGAACAGGACTCGAACCTGTGACCTTCGGGTTATGAGCCCGACGAGCTGCCTACTGCTCTATCCCGCGTTGTTTCGGGTGCAAAGATACGTAGTTTTTACGGTTAAACAATACAAAAAATGAATTATACCCGATAGCCCGGATTTGCAACCTTGCCACAAACGTTTGTCTCATCCTAAAAACAAGTCTACAGATTTGGCTTACTCATTAAACGTCAATATACTATACTGCATAAACTAAGCTTCAGATTTCTCTAAAGCTTAGTTTTAGTAGCGGGAAGCATTCTAATATCTAACCAAATTATCATGGGTTATTACGGTATTTTAGCATGTGCATCTTAATTTTATCTATGCATTTTGTTTGCATAGCCACTCATATAAGTGCTAAAAAGCATCAATCAAATTTAATGTCCTTTGACAGTTTGTAGTGAAAAAAATATATATTTGAAAGATAAATAATGTATAAAATTTATCATACATAGCTATCCAAATTTGGATGGCTATGTGTGATTTTGTCGCACATATAAATAAGTTGGTGGCAATTTTTCGAGACATCTCTCTACATTAATTAACTAGAAATAAAAAAATGAAATTAACAATTACAATCGGACTTCTTTTAATTGGGCATCTTACATTTGGACAAGACAGAATTCAAAAAATTGACAGCTTACTCAATTCTCTTTATTCAAAAGAGAAAATTAATGGAAATTTTCTAATTGCAGAAAAAGGGAAAGTTATTTATAACCGTAGTTTTGGACTTGCAAACGAAACAACAAAAGATAAATTGGACGAAAATTCGATTTTTGAATTGGCATCTTGTTCAAAGCAGTTCACGGCTATGGGGATAATGATACTTAAAGAAAAAGGGAAATTGAATTTGGACGATGACATTAAAAAATACTTACCAGAACTTTCTTTTTATAAAGGTGTAACTGTAAGAAACTTATTGAATCATACTGGAGGTCTGCCAGACTATATGGCGCTTATGGATAGTTTGTTTGACAAATCTAAAATTGCTACTAACAAAGACATAATTAATACGTTTAGTAACCATCAACCAAAAATATTATTTGAGCCAAATACTAAATGGGAATATAGCAACACGGGCTATGCACTATTGGCATCAATAATTGAGAAAGCATCGGGTTTGACATACGCTGATTATTTAAAAACAGCTATTTTCGAACCGTTGAAAATGAAAAATACCTTTGTTTACAATCGTAGATTATTGCCAAAGAAAATTGACAATTATGCTTTTGGTTATATTTACTCAGATAGTTTGAAAAAATATGCTTTACCAGACGAATTGAAAGAAACTAAAATCGTTATTTGGCTTGATGGTATTGTTGGAGACGGATCAGTTAATTCAACTGTAAAAGATTTATTGATTTGGGATAGAGCATTATATACCAATAAATTACTCACAAAAGAGGGAATGAAAGAAGTTTTTGAATTAGCAACTTTGAAAGACGGAGCTAAAAGGAATTATGGTTTTGGTTGGGGAATTGAAAACAATGCTGATTTTGGAAAAATTGCAAACCATGATGGGGGTTGGCCAGGCTATGCAACTCTTATCGATAGACATATTACAAATGATAAAACAATAATAATACTTCAAAATCACAACAACGTTTCAATTCCTACTAAAGCAATTAGAAGTATTCTATATAATAAACCATTGCCTGTGCAAAAAATCAGAAAAGAAATTAGTATTACAACTGAAGAACTTCAAAAGTTCGTTGGGACTTATGAAGTTGAAAATGGTTTTGAAATCAAAATTACAGTAGATAAAGACCAACTTTTTTCACAATTGACAGGACAAAATGTGTTGCCGATATTTGCAGAAAGTGAAATGTTATTTTTCTACAAAGTAGTAGATGCACAAATTCAGTTTGAAAAGAACGAAAAAGGAGAAATTTCAAATTTGTTTTTATTACAGAATGGAAAAAAGATAGAAGCAAAACGGACGAAATAAAAACTGCCCCTGTCTCATCCTAAAACAAGTCTACAGATTTTAAACCTCAAAATATTATACTACATAAAAAAAGCTCCAGATTTCTCTGAAGCTTTTGTCTTAGTAGCTCAAACGGGACAGTTTTCGGACCATTTTGTGGATGACTTAAAAAATAAATATTATTTTATATTGATTTCCATGTTCAAATTTGATCTTAGTCATTTATAATATTAAATCAATGGAATAAAAGTTGGCTTGTTTAGTTCTTATTTTATTTTCAGAAAGTAGAACTAATTAGAGTTTAAACAAGAATTAGCTTGACATAAAATTTTATACTATTGAAATTGCACTCATGAATGTACTAAAGGATTCAACAAATATAAGTTCGTTCGGATATTGTTAAGTAAATATCCTATTTTTGAAAACAAATAAACACTGACATTTGTCAGACATAGCAATCCACTTTAGAATAGATAAGTCGGATTTTATCAGACATCTATTCAAGTTAACTACAAGATTCAAAAAAACCGTAGAAAAAATGCTCAAAAAAGACTTTGATTTATTTAAACAGAAATATAAAGAAAATTGTAAAACTGAAAGTGAAAATTCAGCAATTCTTGAGTTATATTCATTCATCTTAAAAAATGAAGTTGTTGATAGTGATGTTTGGACAGTTGGTGGCGGAAATGATGATGTAATAAGAATATTAGAATACTATTTTTTGGAAACAGATTGGAAAGAGTTGGAAACTGAACTAGAAAACTGGAGCACTAACCAATTGGAGATTTTTACCGAAAGTATTTTAGAAGGAAGCGGGCAAAATGAAAATGATGAATTTAATTCAACAATGATGAAAAGATTTCAGTTACTTAAAAAGTTATTAATTATTGGGGAAGAACGCGATAGATATAGAAATGATATTTTCTTAGCTTTAATTGATAATATCGAATTCTTAAATAAATGCAAATCAATTACACTAGAGGATATAACAGAAATTGCAAATTATTTTAACTATTTTGAGACAATAAAAACTGAAAATATAAAAGATGATTTGACAATTCAAACGTTAAAAAGAATAATTGAAAAAGCCAGTAGCTAACAGGCGTTATACCTCATTTTGAGAAACAGAATTGTTAAAATCCATTGAAATCAAATGAATAATTTAAATGAAGTAGAAATGACGAATGGTTTAAGTTTTCCGAAAATCTATAAGGATTTTTATAAGCTTTGCGAAAGTTCAACTCCTAAAGGAATGACTGGAACTGACTTATTCAATAAATACAAAGAATTGAATAAATGGGCGAAAGAATTATTGGATGAAGATAATGCTGAAAATTTTCTCAATGATGATGATTTTGTTTTTATGATGCATCAAGGGTATATGTTTTGGTATTTCAAAGCTAATGGAAATGAGAATCCTAACGTTTACTTTTATTATGAAGGACAAAAAACTCCTAAAGAAATATGTTCATTAGAATATTTTATACAAAATTATCCAAACATCTCAGAATAAAAAACGATATATTACAAATACAACGGATTTGGACAATTGACTTAGTGGAAAGTTGGTTTTGTTGGCAAATCCGAAAATTCCAAAAATATGGCTTAACTTACTCTAGAGCTCTTTGCAGGGCCAAAAATCAACATTTTTCTACAAATGAATATCAATATTTGCAGAAGGCGCCAGGCGTCCCGCTCGTGTATGGTATGGAACGTTAAGTAAAATAATTAAAACAAAAAAGCTCCAGATTTCTCTGAAGCTTTTGTCTTAGTAGCGGGAACAGGACTCGAACCTGTGACCTTCGGGTTATGAGCCCGACGAGCTGCCTACTGCTCTATCCCGCGTTGTTTCGGGTGCAAAGATACGTAGTCTTTACAGTTAAACAATACAAAAAATGAATTATTTTTAAATAAAAGTAAGTACCAAACTAAGTACACTACTTAATTTACTGTTGTTCAAGGAACTTATACCTATTATTTTTTCAAAAATAAATCTATCAATAAGAAGCAAAAAGCCCAATCCTATGAAGAATTGGGCTTTTATATTTTAAAAATGCAATCAGAATATCATTTTTATACTATGTTTTATTGTTATGTACCACTTTTACTCAAAATAAATACTACAAAAACATGCTTAATAAAAAACCTGAAGCAATCGTTACGGCAATCGTAACAAGTCCGGGAAGCATAAAACTATGATTAACTACATATTTACCTATACGGGTTGTACCAGTACGGTCAAAATCCATTGCAGCAACCAATGTAGGGTAACCCGGTAATATAAAGTCTGCATTAACTGCGGGGAACATAGCTATAAGATGTGGCTGTCCAATTCCTAAAGACAATCCTATTGGCATCATGATTCTTGTAGTAGCAGCTTGACTAAAAGTTAGTGCTCCCATGATGACCAACGCAAAAGCAAAAGTAAAAGGATACTCTGAGGTTATATCTCTGAAGGTACTTTCTATTAAAACTTCATTAGCTCCCATAAAAGTAGCACTCATCCAAACTACACCAAGCACTGAAACAACTGCAGTCGCCATTGAAGTAAACAGACTCATTTTTGATACCGATACAGCCGATGTTTTTGTAATTATCATTATCAATGCCGAAGCTGATAATGTAATCATTATTATTAATCCGGTAAGATTAATAGCCCCGTCTGCTCCTACTGCAAATCCTGCAGCTCCTGCTCCCACATTAGGAAGAAATTGTGGAAAAGCTCCAAAAAATATGATCAGTAATATTGCACTTCCAAAAATAAAAACAGCTGTTTTAGCACCTGGTTTTAATTCTCTGTTTGATTCAGATGTCTTGTCTATACTCTCTGCAAATACTGGATCTTTCATTTTTTCGATAAACTCTGGATCATCGTTAAGTTCTTTACCTTTTTTCCATACCGAAAAAACTCCTGCAGCAATTCCTATAAGACAAGCAGGAATACACACTTTCATTATATCAACAACTGCTGTAGAATACACTAATATAGCGGCCAATGATGCTGTTGCAGCACTCATTGGACTACCAGTAAGTGCCATGTGTGATGCGATAACCGATATACTTAATGGTCGTTCCGGTCGTATTCTTTTCTTAGCTGATACTTCGGCTATAATAGGAAGCAGCGAATATACAATATGCGCTGTACCCGCAAATAAACATAAGAAATAAACGGTAAACGGCGCTATGAAAGTAATATGCTTTGGATTACGTCGAATAATTTTTTCGGCAATGCTTACCAAATAATCCAAACCTCCAGCTGCCTGTAATGTGGCAGCTGTGGTTACAATGGCTAAAATGATAAGTAGTACCGCTATGGGTGGATCGGCAGGACGCATATGAAAAAACAGAACAAATATAAGTAGCCCTATCATTCCCATAACACCTAAACCGATTCCCTTAAGCCTTGACCCAATAAGGATCATAGCCAAAAGTATAGCGAACTGTACTAATATCATGAAGTAATGAATTTAGGATTAATCAAGTTTTCTATTGAGTATATCTCATCCCATTTTTCTTGAGTTATAAGCTTTCTTTCATTTACAACAATATCATGTATCGATTTACCTGTTTTAAGCGCTTCTTTAGCTATACTTGCAGAAGACTCATATCCCAGAATTGGATTAAGTTGCGTAACAATACCAATACTATTCATAACTAAATCTTTAGCATGTTCAGCATTAGCTGTGATTCCTACAATGCATTTGTCTTTCAAAGTGTTACAAGCTTTGGTAAGATATTCAAGTGATGTAAACAAGGCAAATCCTATTACAGGCTCCATTACATTTAATTGTAATTGTCCCGCTTCAGCAGCCATAGTAACCGTTAAATCGGCTCCAATAACATAAAAACAAGTCTGATTTACCACTTCGGGGATAACAGGATTTACTTTTCCAGGCATAATCGATGATCCTGGCTGAAGAGCTGGTAAGTTTATCTCATTAAATCCACAACGAGGTCCGCTGCTCAATAAACGAAGATCATTACAAACCTTGCTCAATTTAATAGCACTCCTTTTTAAAGTACCACTTACTTCTACAAAAGCACTTGGATCATAAGTAGCTTCAAATAAATCTGCCGCTAGAGTAACTGGTACCCCACTTACTTCTTCAAGATATTTTACACAAAGTTCTGGATAGCCTTCTGGTGCATTTACTTTACTACCAATAGCAGTAGCTCCCATATTTACTTCGGTAATTAACCTTTCTGATTGACGTAAACGCATTACATCTTCTCCTATGGTTGTTGCAAAGGCATTAAACTCCTGCCCTAATGTCATTGGTACTGCATCCTGCAATTGTGTACGCCCCATTTTGATAACATTAGCGAACTCTTTCCCTTTTTGGAAAAATGAATCCTGTAGTTGTTCCAATGCATTGGTAAAAGACTCTATTTTAAGGTAAATTGCTATTCTAAAAGCTGATGGATAAGCATCGTTTGTACTTTGCGAAAGATTTACATCATTATTAGGATGAAGGTATTGATACTCTCCTTTTTTATGTCCCATATATTCCAATCCAAGATTGGCAATTACCTCATTTGCATTCATATTGGTAGATGTTCCAGCTCCTCCTTGAATTAGATCACTTATAAACTGATCTGCAAATTCTCCTGCAATTAGTCGATCACATGCATAAATAATTGCTTCTGCCTTTTTTGCATCTAATACACCAAGATCTCTGTTTGCCATTGCGGCAGCTTTTTTTACATGACCAAAAGCCTTAATAAATAAAGGTTCTGATCCTATTGGAATACCAGTTATATCAAAATTTTCTTTGGCACGTACTGTCTGTACTCCATAATAACAATTGTCTGGTATTTGTTTTTCTCCAAGAAAATCATGCTCTGTACGAAAGTTGCTCATAATAGTATTTATTAAATTATTAAAAGGGAATTAAAAACGGAAGAAAAAATCTTGCAGTTCTTTTTGATTTTTAGTTTTTGTAAGTCCAAGCATCAATAATATTCTTGCTTTTTGTGGATTTAGATTATCTGATACAACTGTACCAAGTTCATTATCATTAGTTTCTCCATCCAGCACTACTCTGCCTTCTAGACTGCGACTTGAACGACATACAGCAATCTTTGCCTTAGTAGCTTTTTTTATTGCATCTGTAAAAGCCTTTGAAAAGTTTCCATTTCCAACTCCAGCTATTACAATTCCATCTACTTTTTGCTTTACTAAATAATTTATATAATCAGCAGATGCATCGGCATACATATATACAACTTCTACTCTAGGCAGTTTAGTATTATTGTTTACTCCAAAAGGTTTTTCTTTTCCGCTTTCTCTTACAGCTGTTTTATAATACTCAACACGTCCATCATATACTTCACCAAGTGGCCCTGTATCTGGAGATCTAAAAGCATTTACTTTGGTCGTACTTGTTTTAGTTACTTCTCTTGAATCGTATATCGATTCGTTAAAAGAAACCATTACGCCACGTCCTTTGCTTTTAGGATTTGCAGCAACAGTAATAGCGTCAAAAAGATTTTTAGGCCCATCGGCACTAATAGCAGTTGCTGGACGCATAGATCCAGTTAATACAACAGGTAGGTCGTTTGGTAAAACTAAGTTCAGAAAATAAGCAGTTTCTTCCTGAGTATCGGTACCATGAGTGATAACAACACCATCAGCTTCATTTTTGCTAGCTATTTCATTAATACGTACTGCTAATTTTTTCCAAATTTCTATACTCATATCTTGACTTCCAACAGACGATATTTGTTCACCGCTAATATCTGCAATAGCATTTACACTAGGGATACTCCCTATAAGATCAGATACAGGAATTTTGCCTGCTGTATATCCGGCTCTATCTGATGATTTTCCTTCACCTGCAATAGTTCCTCCTGTAGCAAGAATTATAATTCTTGGCTTTTGTTGTGCAAAAGCCATAGATGTTGCCAAAAACAACAAAAATACAAGTACTAATTTTTTCATTTTTTTTATATTTATTGAGTTAATCATGTTATTAGAAATTAAAGAGCATACCAAAATTAATACGAACAGCATTTGCTCCCTGTTTGCTGCCATCATTGTACTGTAATTCTTTATAGCCAATTTGGGGTTCGAATCCCAGTGTAAGAAAATCAAAGAAATCATAAGACACATTAAGCGTAAACTGATAATTAGTCATTTTATCCCATCCTGCCTGAGTGCCTCCGCCATCATAGAAATGATTATATGATGTCATAAGCATTGTATTAAACTTTTTATCCCAATAACGTTGATATGATATAAAACCTGCATGTACAGGCATTAAATCCAGCTTTCCTGAAAAATCAGATCTAGCATAACCATCAAGACCAGAACCTCCTACGGCCAAAAAATAATCACTAATCCCCTTGCCTATTGTCCATTGTGCTTGTAAATTATTTACTAATCCCGATTTTTTTCTAAAAAAAATGCTCATAATACCAGTAACACCACCAGCATCTTGTGAATCAAAATCAAATTTAGTTTCTCCTGCTGCGATGTTCTGAGAATCATACGCGATACTGCGGTAAAGACCAGCTAATTTCATAAATCCTCCATTATCAAAAGCATATCTTATACCTGCTACCACATCAGGAAGTCTGGATGGCGCATAATCTACACCACTGGCTGGACTTAATGTATAATCATATAAACGGCGAGGTTCCATAGTCTCAGCAGATAATTCAAAAGCAGTAGGCCCATTTTCTTTAAAACGCCCTGTATATCGCACCTGAATTCTGCGCGAGAGTACCATACCTGTTGGTCCATCCCAATCTAATAAAGGCGCTGGCCATAATGATGAATCTCCAAAATTTGACCAGGTCTGCCCCACTGTCCAATTATCATACTGAATATAAGCATGACGCAGCCTAAACTGAGATGTGTTATTTGCTCCTTCAAAATCAGCTTCCAGCATTGATTTTAATTCTTTACCATTATTTAATTGTATCGTACTTACAAAACGCAACTGTGATTGTCTCATATCCATACTAAAAGCAGGTATATCCATACCCGAAACATCATTTTTATGAATAAGAAAAGAACTGTTTCCGTTAAGATTTCCCTTAATATCATAAATACCATTTAGCTTAAGCCTACCTATTAGCCTTGCTGTAAATTTGGGTTTTCCGTTTAAAGTGTCTTTTGATTCTACTGCCATTAATTGTGCACTTAATGAGCTACTGAACAAGATAAAAGAACAAAAAAAGACTACCAAAAAAAGTTTGTTTTGCTTCATAATTTATAAAAATTTGTGGGGATAATTAGACTCTTATTATCTAGTTTTTGGAATGGCTTATACAATTATACCTTCACAGGTATAATAATGATACTGTAAAATAATTATAAATTTTTCTCTAGACAATTAACTAGATTGGTGGTATTGTAAATATCTCAATGGTCTTTAAAATCATCCTCAAATATTTAATGTATTCTAGTATTCCTGCTATCGAAATGGTAGCATAACTTAATAAAGTTAATACATTACGGAGATATCTTTCTTATACAATTTCAAATATTGGATTTTGTATAAAGCCAGTGACATACACAAATATAAAAAAATAACCACAAAATCTTACAAAAATAAATTTGTTTTATCCTAAATAATTACTTACTATTTAATGAAATCGTTATTTTATTTTTAATAATTTATTATTAGCAAATAAGTTAGGCTTAAAATTAAAGAATAAATAATACTTTGGTTTTAGTTGCTTTTTTTTGAAGTATTACTAGTTTACTTGGGAATAATAATCAAAATAGCATATAACACTTAGAAATATAAGCATAAAATGATAGCCGAAATTTTTCTCTAAAATTATTTTTTTTCACATAACCTTAATGTGTTTTATTTTTGAATGAAATCGCTTTGAAACTGCAAAACTATAATTGTATTTTTCAAAATAATTGCCGTAATAAGATTACAACTAGATTATTTAAACCCATTCCATTTTACATTTTTAATAGAAAGATTCTTCATGAAATTCAATCATAAATAGTAAATTTAGATTCTCCTAATTAATAATAAGTTATTAAATAATCTTGCAAATAAATGAAATCTACTACTTTAAAAAACAAGATCATTATCGCTGGCACTGGTCTCTTTTTATGCTTTTTTCTTGTCATACATTTACTCGGTAACTTGCAGCTTTTTTTACCCGAAGATCAAGCAAGAGAACAATTTAATTGGTACTCCAAGCTATTATCTGGTAATGTATTCATCAAAATCATTTCGTGGGTCCTGTATTTGTCTTTAATATCTCATGCTCTTTATGCTATAATAGTTACAATAAAAAATAATACTGCTAGTAAACAGAACTATCATTATGACAAAAGAAATTTTGCCAGCGCATGGAATAGCCGAAACATGGGTATATTAGGAACTATTCTACTCCTATTTCTTATAATTCATTTTAAGGATTTTTGGTATGTTTATAAATTTACAAACCTACCTATAGATGCTGCTGGAAATAAAGATCTATATGAAGTTGTTGTACAATCCTATTCGCAGCTATGGTATGTTATAATCTACGAGATATCTTTTGTAGCATTAGGTTTTCATTTGCTGCATGGTTTTTTTAGCGCATCAAGAACACTTGGCCTTTATCATCCAAAATACGTAAAGGCAATAAAAATATTCGGATGGGGATATACCCTAATCATTACAGGAGGTTTCATGGCAATTCCTCTTTATATTTATTTAAAATAGTATGAAAATGATAGATTCAAAAATACCTGACGGCCCTCTTGCTGATAAATGGAATACTTATAAAGCCAAAGCAAAGCTTGTTAACCCAGCCAATAGAAAAAAACTGACTATTATAGTTGTAGGAACTGGACTTGCAGGATCTTCTTGTGCAGCATCACTAGCTGAACAAGGGTACAACATTCAATCATTTTGTTTTCAAGACTCTCCCAGAAGAGCCCATTCGGTTGCGGCACAAGGAGGTGTAAATGCGGTTAAGAATTATAAAAACGATGGCGATAGCGTTTATAGGATGTTCTATGATACTATTAAAGGTGGTGATTTTAGATCTCGTGAAGCCAATGTATATCGTTTAGCCGAATGCTCTGCTAGTTTGATAGACCAATCGGTGGCTCAAGGTGTACCTTTTGCCAGAGAATATGGAGGTTATCTTAATAATAGATCCTTTGGAGGTGTACAGGTTTCAAGAACTTTTTATGCCCGCGGACAAACAGGTCAGCAACTATTACTAGGAGCTTACCAATCGCTTCTTCGTCAAGTAAACACAGGGAAAGTTACGATGCATACCCGCCATGAAATGCTAGAACTAGTATTGGTCGATGGTAAAGCCAAAGGTATTATTGCCAGAAATCTTGAAACAGGAGCCATAGAACGTCATGTTGCCGATGCTGTAGTACTTGCAACAGGTGGATATGGTAAGGTTTACTATCTTTCTACCCTTGCCATGGGATGTAATAGTTCGGCACTATGGAGAGCTCATAAAAAAGGAGCTTATATGGCAGGTGTAAGCTGGATTCAGTTTCACCCTACTTGCCTTCCTCAACATGGAGCAAATCAGTCGAAACTTACCCTTATGTCCGAATCACTACGAAATGATGGACGTATTTGGGTACCTAAAAAAGCTGGTGACGACAGACTTCCTAATTCTATTCCCGAAGAAGAACGAGATTATTATCTAGAACGCAAATATCCTGCCTTTGGAAACCTCGCCCCAAGAGATATCTCTTCTCGCGCAGCCAAAGAACGTATTGATTCCGGACATGGTGCAGGACCAATGAAAAATGCAGTATATCTTGATTTCTCAGATGCTATAGCCGCTCAAGGCAAAAAAACAATCGAAGCCAAATACAGCAATCTCTTTGCTATGTATGAAAAAATAAATGGAATCGATGCTTATAAAGAACCTATGCTTATCTCCCCTGCTGCGCATTTTACTATGGGCGGACTTTGGGTAGATTATGAACTTATGACAACAATTCCTGGATTATTTGCTCTTGGAGAAGCCAATTTTGCCGATCATGGCGCGAATAGACTTGGTGCAAATTCATTACTTCAAGCTTGTGTCGACGGGTATTTTATAGCTCCCTATACTATTCCTAATTATTTGTCTGGTGAATTAAAAGCAACAAAAATCAGTACTGATCATCCCGCTTTTGCAGAAGCAGAAAATTCGGTTAGAGAACAATTAAACCGTTTTTTACAAAGTAAAGGAACTCTTTCAACTGATTACTTTCATAAAACCATAGGCAGATTGCTTTATGAAAAATGTGGTTTATCCAGAAGTAAACAAAATCTTGAAGAAGCTATTGTAGCTATTAAAACATTAAAAGCATCTTTTGAAAAAGATTTACTTATAACTGGAGATGACACTTTAAACAGCGAATTAGAAAAAGCAGGACGCGTGGCAGATTATATAGAATTAGCTGAGCTAATGTGTTATGATGCTTTGCAAAGAGAAGAATCTTGCGGTGCGCACTTTAGAGAAGAATATCAGAGTAATGAAGGTGAAGCAGTACGGAATGATGCAGATTATTGTTATGTTTCGGCTTGGGAATGGAAAGGGCTTACTAATCCTCCTGAACTACACAAAGAACCTTTGGTATTTGAAAATGTTGAACTTGCGGTGCGCAGCTACAAATAATTTAAATTATAAAATATGAAACTATATCTTAAAATATGGCGTCAATTAAATGCCACTTCCAAAGGAGAAATGGTAGATTATGAGATAGATGGTGTTACCGAGCATATGTCTTTCCTAGAAATGCTTGATCTTTTAAATGAATCACTTATTCAACTTAAAGAACGTGTTATTGAATTTGACCATGATTGTAGAGAAGGCATTTGTGGGCAATGTGGTGTTATGATTAATGGAAGAGCACATGGTCCTTTAAAACAGACTACTACTTGTCAACTTCATATGAGAAGTTTTAAGGATGGGGATACTATATATATTGAACCTTTTCGAGCAACAGCTTTTCCTGTAGTTCGGGATTTAAAAATTAATAGAACATCTTTTGATTCTATCATTACAGCTGGTGGTTATATCGGAGCTTCAACAGGTCAAGCCCCAGAGGCCAATAGCATTCCTATTTCATACGAAACTGTCGAAGCTTCATTTGATGCAGCTGCATGTATAGGTTGTGGCGCCTGTGTTGCAACTTGCAAAAACTCTAGTGCTGCCCTATTTGTTGGTGCCAAAATAACACACTTAGCATTACTCCCACAAGGAAAAATAGAAGCTTCAAAGAGGGTACTCACAATGGTTGACCAAATGGACAAAGAAGGTTTTGGAGCTTGTTCTAATACCGAAGCTTGTGAAGTAGAATGTCCGCAAGGTATATCAGTATTGTCTATTGCAAAAATGAATTACGAATACAATAAGGCATTGATAATGAAGAAATAATTTTTCATCTTATTTACCTGTATCACCCTATAAAACCATATAAGTCATTTAAGAAATTACAAGCATTTAAATACTTTGCTTTAACAAACTTACATCTCTTATATGGTTGTTTTTTTTTAAACAAAACAAATGATCTTAGTCTTTAAAATCATACAAGCTATCTAAGGGAATATAAACTTTTATACTGTTCACTTAGATAAACCAATATCTCTTTCATAGTTAAATTTTTAGGTAAACAAAACTTAAAGTTTACATCTTATAAGTATTATACCCATCTATTTTTCTAAATTTGGTAGCTAAATACATGATTTATATTATGCTTCATAACAGAAAATTTATTGGACTTTTATCATTACTAACGATACTGTTCTTCTCACCGGTTACTTACTCGCAAACCGCAGCTAATCCGGATACTACTAAAACCCAAGGTAGTGGAAAATTATTTGACGATTCAACGAAGACCGATAGTGACTATCTTATGGCTATCGAAAAAGCTGGTGAAGTATTACAATCTGCTTATAATGACGCTGTTTTTGAAGGTAGTACATTTCATCTGTTTGCAGAAATTGACAGAACTCAAAATAAATTAGATCTTATTCTGGCTAATTTAAAAGGTGCAAACCCGAATGTACGTAACCAACAAATGTATCGTATTGTTCTCGAAGAAATTCGTCAGGAATTAGAGGAGCAAAATACTGCCATTAATTTACGTAACAAGAACCTTGATAAAATCAAAGTACGATTTGCTGACTTACGCAAAGACAAAGCATTAATTACGTTATTAAAAGATACTATACTTCGCAAACAATTCAAGAATGAATTCTTAAATCTTAAAAAAACCTATTTAAGTACAGATAGTCTTATGAACCACAATCTAGAGGTTCTAAACACTAAAAACAGGTTAACTGTACAAAGAAAAATTGCTGTATCAAGCGCTCTTTTAACTGTTGAAAAGAAACTTGAAAAATCAGGGATAAGCATTCTTGGCAGAGAATATCCTTTTTTATGGAATACTAATGATACTATTGCTAAAAAAGACATTTCTAAAAATATAAAAGGAAAAGTTGCTATAGAAAATAGCGTAGTTTCTTATTACTTAAACTACAGCATCAGCGGATTAATCACTTTGGCGTTTTTTATGGGATTATTGGCATGGTATATATCACGTAATCTTAAATACCTAAAGAATAATAATCACTATGAAAACCTTTCTCTTCTTAATTTTAAATACCTAAACAGCGGTATCATCCTTCCTGTAATTGTAATTGGGCTCAATATTGCCATAGTAAGTAATTTATATGCTCCCGCATTATTTATAGAATTATTACAATTGATTTTACTTATAGCTCTTACTATTCTTTTTAAAAATCATTGGTCTAAGGAATCTATGCGAAACTTATTTCTATTAGTAGGATTATTTTCGGCCCTTTGTTTTCTAGATTTATTTATCGGAATTAGCTTGTTTCAGCGTTGTGCTTTTATCCTGATTAATGTCTTAGGAATACGTTATGGTTTGGTACAACTAAAAAGTATAAAAGATCAATTATACATAAAGGCTTTCTTTAAATGGGCGAGTATAATATTCATTAGTTTAAATGTTTTAGCTATAATTTTTAATCTATTTGGAAGAGTTTCTCTTTCAAATATGCTTAGTCTTACTGCCTTTATTGCAATTACCCAAATCATTGCACTTAGTGTACTCTTAAAAATAATTTTAGAAATTATTCTTTTACAAATATATACTACAAGAATCAAGCGCGGAATCGAAACTATATTTGATCATGAGAGCTTATCAGACAACCTAAAAAAACCATTTATAATCGTAATTAGTTATATGTGGTTAATTGTGATTGCATCTAATTTAAATATATGGGAATCGTTGCGTGTTTCATTTAATTCAATCCTTACCCATCCCAATACTATCGGAAGTATCACATTTACTCTGGAAAATATTGTTTTATTTTTTATTATAATCTGGATGGCTCATCTTCTTCAAAAATATGTTGCTTACTTTTTTGGAGAAGTCGATGAAGAGAATGAAGAAAACGTAAATAAACGTCAGCATTCCAAATTATTAATTACACGTCTTGTAGTGCTAATTGGTGGTTATTTACTGGCTGTAGCAGCATCGGGAATGCCATTAGACAAACTTAGCATCTTACTAGGTGCGTTGGGAGTTGGTGTTGGACTTGGTTTACAAAACATTGTAAGCAACTTTGTATCTGGTATTATTTTGATTTTTGATAAACCAATACAAATTGGTGATGTTATCGAGATTAGCTCTCAATCAGGCCGAGTAAAAGCTATGGGACTTCGTACTACCAAAATTAATGCTCCAAATGGTGCTGAAATAATTATTCCGAATGGTAATTTATTATCTCAAAATATAACCAACTGGACGTACACTGATAATTTTAAACTTGTAGAAATTTCCTTTGAGGTTGTAGGTGATATAATTCCAGAAAACATCAATTTAATCGTGTTAGAAGCCTTAAATAGTCAGCCGTTGATAAATGACACCAGAACTCCACAAATTTACTACACCGCCATATCCGATGGAAATTATAAATTATTAGTAAAATTTTGGTGCAGTATTTACCGTACCGAAGAAACTATCAGTAGTGCCCGTCAAGCTTTGTTTAGTAATTTTAAAAATAAAGGACTAACTTTTTCAACTTAAGCAAACTTGAAAACAATTATCAAAAAGCTAAATTCATTTGGATTTAGCTTTTTTTATATAGTACTGGTACTTCATAAATAGCTATTATACTTTTTGTTTCCATTTTAGCATTTGGGATTTCCTATAAGCCAAGGGAGAAATCCCTTTAATTTCTTTGAATTTTCGATTAAAATTAGAAATATTATTAAACCCGCATAATTCAGAAACTTCTAAAACCGAAAGCTCTTGGGACCGGGATAATAGCTTCCCGGCCCGCTCAATCCGTATTTCTATCAGGAACTGAAAAAAAGTCTTGTTCGTCCGGACTTTAAAATATTTGCAAAAAGCATTTTTAGTCATATTCGATAAAGCAGCAATTTCCTCGAGGGTAATATTCTTCTGAAAATTAGTCATTACATATTCAAAAACCGTTTGCATACGCTTACCTTCATTATCTGTAATTTTCTTATCATAGATATAACTAGAAAGTGGCACCTTCTTATCTTGAGAAAGTTTCTTAGTTATTTCTAAAAACAGAATAAAACGATCAAATTCATTTACTTTTTTAATTTTCTTAAAACACTTAACGACCTTATTAGAAGGATTATTAACTACAAATCCGTTTTTGCTATTTTCCCAAAAAGGCTGGATGTCTTTTAAAGCAGGCAGCATAAAGAAATCTTTTCCAAAGGAATTAGATGTAAAAAACAATGTTAACATAACTGATAACTCATTTGTATTGGTTTCACTTCTAAACACGTGTGGTAAATTACTTCCTATGACGACAATATCTCCTTTTTGATATGGAGAAATAGTGTCGCCTACAAAAATGGTTCCTTCACCATTTTCAATATAGCTTATTTGAATTTCTTCGTGTTGATGTAATTTATCATAAAAAACAAACTCTACATCCTCTTGATAAATTAGTGAATCTTCTTTAGTTTTTGGAATTTTAAATGGAAATACTTTCATAACAGATAAATTATATGCCATAAATATAAAAAAACATATAGATATTAAGTAATATTTTTAAAAATTAGCATTAAATCGGATAATATAGTATCTTTTTATGATAACTTACCTAATTACATATTTACAGGTTATAAATATTTTTGAAAAAAATTAAAATCGTAATTATGAGTATTCAATGGAAAGGCGTTATGCCAGCAGTTACAACAAAGTTTACTGCCGATGACAAATTAGACTTCAATATGTTTGAAGTAAATGTAAAAGCGCAGCTTGAAGCTGGTGTTTCTGGAATTATTCTGGGAGGAACTCTTGGAGAAGCAAGCACGCTATTAGAAGATGAGAAAAAAGAATTGATCAAAGAGACTATTAACATCGTTAACGGACAAGTTCCAGTGATCATGAATATAGCCGAACAAACTACGCGGGCTGCAATTCTTGCTGCTAATAAAGCCGAAGAAAATGGTGCTAAAGGATTAATGTTATTACCTCCTATGCGTTACAATGCAGCTAGTCATGAAACAGTTACCTATTTCTCTGAAGTGGCAAAAAGCACTTCGCTTCCTATCATGATTTACAACAATCCTATCGATTATAAAATTGACGTTTCATTGGATATGTTCGAAGAAATTTTGAAATTCGATAATATTCAAGCGGTAAAAGAATCTACCAGAGACATATCAAATGTAACCCGAATTATAAATCGTTTTAAAGGCCGTTTAAAAGTATTGTCTGGTGTTGATACTCTAGCATTAGAAAGTATTTTTATGGGGTCTGATGGATGGGTTTCGGGTCTAGTAGATGCATTTCCAGCAGAAACAGTAGCGATTTTCAAATTAGCAAAAGCAGGAAGAGCCGAAGAAGCATTGGCTATTTATAGATGGTTCTTGCCTTTATTAGAATTGGATATTAATCCGCTTTTGGTACAAAACATAAAATTAGCTGAAGTAGCTACAGGTCTGGGAACAGAACATGTTCGTGCCCCGAGATTACCACTTCATGGAGCCGAAAGAGAAAGAGTTTTGGCAATTATTGCAGAAGGCTTACGTACAAGACCTACGCTCCCTGATTATAAATCGATAGTACTATAAAAATATACCCCGTTGGTTTATAAACAGATTTTTTATTAAAAATTTGAAATTATTTATTGTAAAGTTCTAAAGACATTTTAAAAAAAATTGCCCAGACTAAAAGATTAAAAAGCTGAATCGTTTTAATCTATAAAATCTGCAGCAAAACAAAACACACAACTCTAAGTGTCGAATAAAACTTTGCAATTCAAAACCAACGGGATTAAAAATACTTTTTTTTTAAAAGTTGATTTGTTTTTAGTTTGGTTTGTTTTTGAGCTGGTTATTTTGTGATGATAGCCAGCTCATAAAACATAATATTTTTTTAGCAAGTCCGGATTCAATTATAATCTTAAACATACAAAAAATGATTACAGGAAAAAATTATATAGGAAGTCAGCTTAAAGCAGCAGGAACTAAAATATATAAAACAATAAATCCTCAGTTGAATATAGAAAATCCTTGGTCGTTTATAGAAGCAACTCCTGAGGAAATAAATGAAGCTGTTGCTCTGGCAAATGATGCGTTTAAAATTTATAAAAATTATCCAGCACAAAAAAAGGCTGATTTTTTAAATGCTATTGCCGAAGAAATTCTCGCTCTTGGCGATGAATTACTAGAAGTATATTGCTCAGAATCAGGATATCCAAAAGGCAGAGCCGAAGGAGAACGCGGACGCACAATTTTTCAATTACGTACTTTTGCAAACATGCTAACTGAAGGAAGCTGGCTCGAAGCAACAATAGATACTTCTATTCCGGATAGATTGCCTTTACCAAAAGACGATTTACGTAAAATGCTAGTTCCATTAGGACCAGTTGTTGTTTTCGGCTCGAGTAATTTTCCATTTGCATTTTCTACTGCAGGCGGTGATACCGCTTCAGCTTTGGCAGCAGGCTGTCCAGTAATCGTAAAAAGTCATTCGATGCATATCGGAACAGGCGAAATGGTTGCCTCCGCAGTCATAAAAGCAGCAAAAAAGAACAATATTCCCGAAGGCGTTTTCTCCAACTTAATTGGTAGCGGAGTAACACTCGGAACAAGCTTGGTAAAACATCCGCTTGTAAAAGCTGTAGGTTTTACAGGAAGTATTAATGGTGGTAGAGCTTTATTTGATTTGGCTTCACAACGTCCGGAACCTATTCCTGTATTTGCCGAAATGGGAAGCATTAATCCTGTGGTTATATTACCTGATGCATTAGAAAAAAACAGTAAAAAATGGGCAGCTGCCTATGCAGGTTCAATAACATTAGGAACAGGTCAGTTTTGTACTAATCCAGGATTACTTTTAGGGATAAAAGGAGAAAAATTAAATCAATTTATAGATCAATTAGCAGAAGAAATTGAAAAAATAGCTCCCTCTTGTATGTTGCATCCATCAATCAAAGCTGATTTTAATAATGGAAAAGAGAAGATACAATCGCAAAACGGAGTAAGTACTGTTGCTGAATATAAGGGAGAAATCGCTCCAAATTATGCTCCACAAACAATACTCACTGTAGATGGTAAAACCTTCTTAGAAAACCCTGCTTTAAGCCATGAAGTTTTTGGTCCATTTTCTATTATTGTTCAATGTAAAAATAATGAGGAATTGCTAACAATAATTAATAAATTAGACGGACAGTTAACAGGAACTATAATTGCTGAGCCAATGGAACTTTCTAATTATAATGCAGTTGTAGATGCTTTACAGAACAGAGTCGGAAGATTAATTTTTAATGGAGTACCTACTGGTGTCGAAGTGTGTGCTTCGATGATTCATGGTGGCCCCTATCCTGCTTCATCTGACTCACGATTTACAGCTGTAGGAATTCATGCGGTTAAACGCTGGGTACGCCCGTTTAGTTACCAAAATTGGCCAGACGAGTTATTACCTAGTGCATTACAAAATAAAAATCCTTTAAATATTACCAGAACCGTAAATGATATAATAACCAACAAACCTATTTAGTATATGCCAAGAAAAACTTTTTTTTGTGTCGATGCACATACCTGCGGTAACCCAGTGAGAGTGGTTGCTGGAGGCGGTCCGAATTTGGTTGGGAACAACATGAGTGAGAAACGCCAACATTTCTTAAAAGAGTACGATTGGATCCGAAAAGGACTAATGTTTGAACCTCGAGGTCATGATATGATGAGCGGCAGCATACTTTATCCACCAAGTGATCCTAATAATGATTTTGGAATCTTATTTATCGAAACATCTGGCTGTTTGCCAATGTGCGGTCACGGAACTATCGGGACGATAACTATCGCTATTGAAGAAGGATTGGTAACTCCAAAAATTCCAGGTAAGATAAAAATGGAAGCTCCTGCTGGTTTGGTTCAGATTGAATACCAACAAACAGGAAAAAAAGTAGACTGGGTACGATTAACCAATGTTAAATCATACTTAGCTGCAGAAGGTCTTACTGTGGATTGTCCTGAATTGGGCGAAATAGTTTTTGATGTAGCTTATGGCGGAAATTATTATGCAATAGTAGATCCGCAAACCAATTTTTCGGGAATACAGAATTTTACAGCAGGAAAAATTGTTCAATACAGTCAGGAAGTTCGCAAGCGAATTAACGAAAAGTATCCTAACTTTTTCATCCATCCAGAAAATGATACTATTCGCGATGTAAGTCATATGTTATGGACAGGCGATCCTATAGACCCTACATCATCAGGAAGAAATGCTGTTTTTTATGGTGACAAAGCCATAGATCGTTCTCCTTGTGGAACTGGAACATCAGCTAGACTTGCTCAGCTTCACGCAAAGGGCAAACTAAAAAAAGGGGAAGATTATATACACGAAAGTTTTATTGGCAGCAAATTTATAGGAAGAGTCGAAGAAGAAACTACTATTGGAGATATAAAAGCTATTGTTCCAAGCATACAAGGATGGGCAAAAGTATATGGATACAACAATATAATCATTGATGAAGATGAAGATCCTTATGCATTTGGTTTTCAAGTAATTTAATAAAAATATAATTCAAAACAAATCATTGTTTTACAGAACATAATTCGTATCAATGATTTTATAAATTTATAAGTATAATGAAAAAAGTAAGCATTATTGGTGGAGGAATAATCGGACTATGTTCAGCATATTATTTAGCAAAAGAAGGATATCAGGTGGTTATTTTCGATAAATCGGATATGACAGATGGTTGTTCTTATGGGAATGCAGGAATGATAGTTCCTTCACATATTATTCCGTTGGCACAACCAGGGATGATTACTCAAGGGATAAAATGGATGTTTGATAGTCAAAGTCCGTTTTATGTAAAACCCAGATTAAGTATGGATTTGGCAAAATGGGGATTACAATTTTACAAACATGCCAATAAACAACATGTAGAAAAAGCAATGCCAGCACTTTGTAATTTATCCCTTTTTAGTAAAGAGCTATATCAAGATTTTATCAAAGAAAATAATTCTTTTTTTTATGAAAAAAAAGGACTCCTAATGCTTTATAAAACAGAGAAAACAGCCGAAGAAATTAATCATGAAGGAAAATTAGCTGAATGTTTTGGTTTAGAAGTAGATTACCTTTCTAAAGATGAAGTAACTAAACTAGAAAAAGGCACTAAAACTGATGTATTAGGCGGTGTACATTATAAAAGTGATGCGCATATCTATCCTCAAAAATTCATGCAATTTATAAAAGCAGAGTTGAGTAGATTGAATGTAACAATTCACAATAGAACCCTAGTTGAAGATTTTGTAATAAAAAACAATACTGTTACCGAAATACTTACCGACATGGGGCCTTTTATGACCGACGAAGTTGTTTTAGCAACTGGATCATGGAGCCCAAATATTGCCAAAAAATTAAATAGATCTATTTCTATTCTACCAGGAAAAGGATATAGCTTTACTTTAAAAGATATGAGTAAAAAACCTTCTATCCCAGCAATTCTATGCGAAGGAAAAGTTGCTGTGACTCCTATGAACAATGATATTCGTTTTGGAGGTACAATGGAAATTACTCATACTAACGATACCAAAATCAACCAAAATAGAGTTCAGGGAATTGTTAATAGTATCAATGATTTTTACCCTGACTTAAAGATTGAAATGCCCAAAGAAAAAGAAACATGGTACGGATTCAGACCTTGCACTCCATCGGGAATGCCAATAATTGCTAGAGATAAAAGAATAAAAAACTTAACTTTGGCAACTGGACATGCCATGATGGGATTAAGTTTGGCACCTGCAACTGGTAAAATTGTTTCAGAAATTATTTCTGGAAAAAACACCTCCGTTAATACACAAATGTTTCAATTATAAAATTTATGAGATACGAATCGATTCCTTCTTCTTTATTTATCGAAAACAGAAAACGCTTTTCGAAAAAAATGAGCCCAAATAGCTTGGCTATTTTAGTTTCTAATGATGTAATGCCTAATAATGCAGATGATGTTATGGGGTTTGCACAAAACAATGATTTATTCTATTTAACAGGAATTGATCAGGACGAAACTATTTTGGTTCTTTATCCAGATGCATATAAAGAAGAAAATCGAGCTGTTTTATTTGTAAAAGAAGTAAGCGAACATACTAAACTTTGGGATGGGGATTTTTTGACCAAAGATGAAGCAACAGCAATTTCGGGTATAAAAAATGTAAAATGGGTTCATGAATACGAAAAGACATTGCAGCTTTTTGCTTTTGAAGCTGATACCTTTTATTTGGGTCACAATGAACACATTAAAAGAATTACATCCGAAATGGTCACTCGACAAGACCGAATGATACAATGGTGCAAAGAAAAATATCCATTACATCAATACGATCGAGCTGCAAAAATTACCCGTGAATTAAGACCAATAAAGTCTGAAGAAGAAGTTAGTCTTATAAAAAAAGCAGTAGCTATTAGCGTTAAAGGCTTCGAAGGCCTTCTTAGTGCTATTAAACCAAACATAAATGAATTTGAATTAGAAGCCGAACTTGTTTACGAGCTAATAAAAAATGGTGCTACACGTCATGCTTTTAAACCAATTATTGCTGCTGGAAAAAATGCATGTGCCCTACATTATAATTCTAATGATACCGTTTGTAAAGACGATCAAATGGTTTTGGTTGACTTTGGTGTTTGTTACGCCAATTATAATTCAGATACTACCAGATGTGTTCCTGTAAATGGAGTATTTTCTCCTCGTCAGCGAGAAGTATATTCGTCTGTTTTACATTGTTTAAAAGAAGGTTCTAAGTTATTAAAACCTGGTATCAAACATAGTGATTACGAAAAACAAATGGCTGCTTTGGTTGAAAAAGAACTAATTAAACTTGGATTAATTACCAACGAAGATATAGCTAATCAAAAACCAGATTCTCCAGCTTATAAAAAATATTTTATGCACGGAACAGCCCATCATCTAGGACTAGATGTTCATGATGTGGGATTGTATTCTCGCATTTTAGAAAAAGGAATGGTGCTTACCTGCGAACCTGGAATTTATATACCTGAAGAGGAAATCGGTTGTCGATTAGAAAATGATTACCTGCTCACAGATAATGGTAACATCAATCTTTCAGAAGCATTACCTATAGAGATTGAAGATATAGAAAGACTTATTCAAAAAAAATAGTCTTATACCCTCCTTTTAGGACTATTAATTTTAACAGTTACAAGAGCAATTTTGTAACTGTTTTTTTTTGAATTTATTTTAATTATTTCCTGTTTATAAATCAAGATAATACTTTGCTTATAAATCTCTCGCAAGGTCGCAAAGACGAAAAAAAATAACCTGTAAACTTTGCGACTTTACTTGAAAAATTAAATTTTATAAAACTCAAATCTAGCTTCTTTTTTGTCAAAATCACACATAAATAATTGTCCAGTTTTTCTAAATAAATATGCATAATATATGCCATTTATCCCCTATTTACACCTTATTATTTTAGTAAATATTATCCCGTAATTTTTTCAATAAAACAAATAAAGAACCATTTAGTAAACAAATACTTTCAAATCTAGAAAACACAATAAATTAAAAATAAAATATACTCAAAACAAGATAATATAATCTGAGTTTATGATAATATATTGGCATAAAAAAAGCTATAAATGCAAAATATTTGCACTTATTAATAATAAAACCAGTATATGAAATTTAAATTTAATTTTAGGAAAGTTGCAATACTCTTTTTTGTATTTGCAACACAACTAATTCTTGCACAAGAAAGATTAGTTACAGGAATTGTGACCGATGATACAGGAATGCCTTTACCAGGCGTGAGTGTATTAGTTAAAGGAACTAAAACAGGAACACAGACTGACTTTGATGGAGCGTACGCTATCAATGCGTCTCCTAGTCAAATTCTTTCATTTAGCTACATCGGAATGAAAACTCAAGAAATGCCTGCAACTACCAATAAGGTAAACATTAAAATGTCTGGCGGTTCGACATCACTTAACGAAGTTGTAGTTACAGCATTAGGTGTAAAAAGAGAAAAAAAATCTCTTGGTTATGCTACTCAGGAAGTAAAAGGAGAAGATTTAACTAAGGTAAATAGCGGTAACGTAGCAAATTCACTCTCAGGAAAAGTTGCTGGTGTTGATATTAGACGAAATAACAACATAGGTGGTTCAACGAATGTTGTTATCCGTGGATCATCATCGTTAACTGGAGATAATCAAGCTTTATGGGTTGTAGATGGTGTTCCGTTGAACAATGACAACACCAATACAAAAGAACAAAAAACAGCTGGAAACACCGGTGGATATGATTATGGAAATGCTGCATCGGATATAAATCCAGATGATATCGAATCTATAAATGTCCTAAAAGGGGCCGCTGCTTCTGCTCTTTATGGCTCTAGAGCTGCTAATGGAGTTATTCTTGTAACTCTAAAAAAAGGTAACAAAACCAAAGCTGGATTAGGTATCACTTTTAATAGTGGTGTAAACATAGGAGTTGCTGATAAAAAAACATTACCAGAATACCAAATGGAATACGGTGGCGGTTATGGCGATTTTAGTGGTACTGTAAATCTAGGTGGTGGCGTACATCCTTATGCGGCAACAGATGATGCTTCTTGGGGACCAAAATATGATCCAAGCATATTAGTTTACAAGTGGAACTCTTTTTATCCAGAATTACCTACCTATGGTATCCCAACTCCATGGGCTCCTGTTAAAAAAACGCCTAATGATTTTTACCAACATAGTCTTACTTATACTAATAGTATAGCTGTAGCAGGTTCTAATGAAAATGGAGATTTTAGATTTGGATATACAAATTACAATCAAGCACAAGGTATATTACCAAATAGCAGTAACAAAAAAGATAACTTTAATTTATCAGCTAGCTACAACCTTAGTCCAAAAACCAAAATATCAGCTTCAGCAAATTACCTAAAGGCGTATGCAAAAGGGATGAACGAAACAGGATATGGCGATGGTGGAAATAACTACCTAAGTAGTGTGAGACAATGGTATAATACAAGCATTGATTTTCAGGATTTAGAAGATGCTTACAATATAACAGGCAGAAACACGAGTTGGAGTATTGGAATACCAAAAAATTTAGATGTACAATTTCATGATAATCCATACTTTCAACGAGATAAAAACTACAACTCTTTAAACAGAGATCGTTTCTTTGGTAATTTTGCAATAAGCACAGACGTAGCAAAATGGTTAAACGTTGTAGGTAAAGGATCTGTAGATTATTATACGCAATTACAAGAAGAACGTATAGCAGTAGGGTCTAGAAGAGTAGCAAATAAAAAAGGGCAATATTCCAGATATGACAAAACATTCCGTGAAGTCAATTTAGATTTAATCTTAAATTTTAAAACTGATATAACAGAAAATATCAAATTTTATGGGTTATTAGGAGGTAATTCAAGACGATCAGTTAAAGGTAATACCCTTTCAACAACTAATGGAGGTTTAATCGTTCCTGAAAAGTATATGTTAAGTAATACTATATCCCCTATTAACTTCCCTCAGGAATTTTTAGAAACTATAGGTACACAAAGTGTATATGCAAATGCAACTTTCAATTTTAAAGAAACCTATTTCTTGGAAGGTTCTTATAGAGTTGACCAATCTTCAACATTACCTAAGAAAAATAATACATATACATACCCTTCCATTACAGGTACTTATATTTTTAGCAATCATATCGATGCTAGTTGGTTATCATTTGGTAAACTACGTTTAAATTATGCTGAAACTGGAAATGATGCTGAATTTGCAGTAATCCAATCAACCTATGACAAATTGAGTAATTTTGGACCTGATGGTATACGTTTTTCCGATGAAAACAATAAGAGTAACGCCGACTTAAAGAGTGAACTTACTAAAGGTTATGAAGCTGGTATCGAACTTAAATTCTTTAAAAACAGAGTAGGATTAGATTTTTCTTATTACAAAACAAATACTACTAATCAAATTTTATCAATCGAAACTCCTTCACAAACTGGATATAGCAGATCATGGATAAACGGTGGAGATGTTGAGAACAAAGGATATGAACTTTCTTTGAATGTTATTCCGTTTAAAACTAAAGACTTTTCTTGGGAAGCTAGAATTAACTGGGCAACCAATAAAAATAAAGTGCTTGACCTTGGTGGTGCCGAAAGACTTTCTATTGGATCAACTCAAGGAATTGGATATATCGCAGAAGTTGGTAAACCAATCGGACAACTTATCGGAAGAGGATATAAATATCTAGACGGACAGAAAGTTGTAAAAGACAACGGACAATATGAAATTGTAAATGGAGCAACAATTGGTGATGTAAATCCTGAATGGACAGGAGGTATCAACAACATCCTTAACTACAAAAATTTCACTTTTAACTTCCTTATAGATATTAAAAAAGGTGGCGATGTGTATTCATTAGATCAACAATATGGCCATACAACAGGTATTTACCAAAGTACTGTAGGAAACAACCATTTAGGCAACCCAGTGAGAAATTCTATTGCTGATGGTGGAGGAATTATTCTTGATGGTGTAAAGGCAAATGGAACTCCTAACACTACAGTTGTTTTGGCTGATTATGATACTTATAACGCTATGCCACAAGAAAGATACGTTTACGATGCATCTTATGTAAAATTACGTGAAGTAGGATTAAGCTATAGACTGCCTTCTAAATACTTAACAAACACATTTATGAATAGTGTCATTTTTGCTGTAAACGGTAGCAACTTATGGATCATTAGTAAAAACCTTCCGTATGCAGATCCAGAAGCTGGAACATCATCTGGTAACTTACAAGGTTTTCAATCAGGAGTATTGCCTACAACAAAGGAGTATAACTTTAATTTAAAAGTTCAATTCTAAAAACAAATAAAATGAAAAATTTAAAAACAATATTCTTTGCAGGAGCACTATTGCTTACAATAGCTTCTTGTGATGATCTCGATACATTAAACGAAAACACTAAAGCGTATACAACTACTATACCTAGTGCTTTAATGACTACCTCTCAAGTAAATTATTCTTATTTCTTGACAAATGCATCTGTAAATGATAATAACTTTAGAGGATATGCTCAATATTGGTCTACATCAACTTATACAGATGAAGTAAACTACAACCAGGCAAAAAGAAATTTGGGAAACTCTCATTCGGTAATATTATATAGAGATGTTTTAAAAGATTTACAAGTTGCTAAAAACATGATAACTAACGAGCAAGCTCTAGGTTCAATAGAAATTGCTGTTAAGAAAAACAAATTAGCTGTATTAGATATTCAAATCATAATGGCTTACCAAACTTTAGTTGATATTTTTGGTGACATTGTTTACTCAGAAGCATTGGATATTACGAATCATCCAACTCCAAAATATGATGATGCCAAAACAGTTTATCTTGATTTAGCACGCAGATTAGATGAGGCTATTGGAAACCTAGATAGTGGTAACAAAAGTTTTGATTCGGCAGATCTTATTTATAAAGGTAATGTTGCAAAATGGAAAAAACTAGCCAACAGTGTTAAGTTGAAAATGGGATTACATCTTGCTGATGTTGATGCTGCAAAAGCAAAGGCTATGGTAGAATCTGCGTATAACTCCGGATTAATGAATAACAATTCTGAAAACGCTTTGTTTCAATACTTCAGTACTACTGTAGATCAAAATCCATTATATACAAGTTTGGTAGACGAAACACAAATCATACTTACAGAATTTTTTGTAAACGAATTAAATGCCAAATCTGACCCAAGAAGAGATATCTTTTTTGATCCAATTTCAAAAATTGATGGAGTATATAAAGGTGCTCCATATGCAAAACAAGTTACCTACAGTGGCTACTCACTTCCTGGAGTTAGAATAAAACAAAATACAAATCCAGGTGTAATTTTCGATTATACTGAAACTTGTTTCTTGCTTGCCGATGCTGCAAACAGAGGCTTTAGCGTAGGTGGCACAGCTGCCGATTACTATGAAAAAGGAATTCGCTCTAGCATGGATTATTGGAACGTTTCAAGTGCTGATGCAGATGCTTATATAGCTAGAACTGATGTAGCTTTTGCTACTGCTTCTGGAACTGATAAACAAAAAATTGCTTACCAACTTTGGATTGCTTACTACAACCGCGGTTTCGAAGCTTGGACTGAGTACAGAAGACTAGACTTCCCTATTTTGGTAGCTCCTCCAACAGCAGTTGCTGAGGCTGAAGGAAAAGTACCAGTACGAAATATATATTCTCTTTTTGATTCTACATTAAACAGAGATAACTACAATGCTGCTGCCACTGCAATTGGCGGTGATAAAATGACAACAAAATTATTCTGGGATAAATTTTAATTTTGAATTAGTAACATATTAAGCTTTCCTTGAATTTAAACAGGCACTCCCCAGTGCCTGTTTTTTTTATGCCTAATTTAATAGTTTATTATTAAGCAGTTGGATACAAACTTTTTAACATATAGATTTTACAAACTCTAAAAAAGACGTTTCACTTATTCAAAATCCACATAGCAAACAAGGCTGTTAAAGAAATATTTTATTTTTTGGTATTCTTTTTTACGCATAAAATCTATGCTTCAATATGCTAGATGCCGTCTTATAGAGTTACACTCGATAATAATTATTATTCAAAGCCAATATTCGCAAAATGAGAAATATTCATCATTTTATAAGAATAAAAATACATAATGAAATTTTAAACATAATTTATAGATAATTTCATATCATAAACGAATAAAATAGTATAACTACATAATTTAATATAAAAATATCTTTGGTTTCATACTAACAAATTCCTAAGATTATGAAAACAAAATTATTTTTATTTATGGCGTTCATTTTCGTTTTAAAAATAAGTGCACAAGGTCTTCCTTGTCGGACTAGCGAAGAAAACGAAAAAATCTACAAACTGAATCCCCATGCATTAAAAGAAAAACAAGACTTTGATGCATTTAGTAAAAAATTCAGTACAGAGAGAAAATCCATAACATCCAAAAAAGTAGAAACATCCTATGTTATACCAGTAGTGTTTCATATTTATGGTGATGTGCAAAGTGGAAAAACCGTTACTTACCAAAAAATCGTAAATCATCTAAAAGAACTTAATGATGATTTTAATGGACGTAATGCTGATTACGCTACGGTTGATCCTTTTTTTCAAGCAAGAAGAGGAACATTAAAAATTGAATTCAAACTTGCCAAAATCGATCCAAATGGTGGTTGCAGCTCAGGAGTTGTATTTCACCCAGCCAAAAATGGTTATGGTAATGGCGGTGGATACGATGATCAAATTGCAGCAGATGCATGGGACAATAAAAAGTACATGAATGTTTACATCCAAAACGATTTGTATGCTGACGGTACACTTAACAATTCAGGAGTTGCATGGTATCCTAGCTCAAGCATGACTGCCAGCAATACAGCTAGGGTTGTTTTTAACGGAGCCTATTTATTTGACAACTCATACAGCAAAGAGTTTTCTGCTACTCTAACACATGAATTTGGCCATTATTTAAACTTAATACATACTTTCGAAGGTGGATGTACAGGTTCAGATGAGGTAGATGACACTCCTCTCGAAGACGGAAAACATACTTTATCTTGTACACAAGGAACAAACTGTAATGGCGACAGAGTAAACAATGAAAACTATATGGGATACAATGGAGCCCAAGGTTGCTATAAAATGTACACTCAGGGACAAATCGATAGAATGCTTGCTGCATTAGAGCACCCTTCAAGAAAAACACTTTGGCAAGAAAGCAACTTAATAGCTACAGGAGTAAACACTACAGGAGGTCTATTAGCATCAAGTACAAACTTCTTTAAGGAAGCCGTTATAAACGATGGTTCATTTGATGCTGCACCAGTAATTACCCTTTCAGGAACAGAAACATTTGCACTTGCATCTGGAACACTTGCATCTGGAACACATTTCACTCATAACTTTCCTGCAGGAATTACTCCAGTAATTACAGTTAATTCTAATTCTCAATTAACCGTTACCTTAACAGGAAAAGCGACAAGTCATTTAAAATCTAATAGTGCCAAAGGAACAATTACATTCTTACCAGCAGCTTTTTCAGGTGGAGCTTCAACTATGACCTGTACTGCTATGTATTTCGATATTAAATTTGTAGATCCGTACGGAATTTACTTCGTAGATATGCCTGATGCTACTGCAAATGCATCACTTACATGGAAAGCATTTGACATAGAAAAAGGAGATGATCCATCTTTTGGAGCTTGGAGATATGCAGCCAATGCATTAAAGATCGAGACTTATGCTAAAAAATTAGTATGCGAAACAGGAACAAGAAATATTTCATTACTTCCTGCAAATACACAAGTAGGACCAACAAGCAATTTTAAAGCTCCAGGAGCATATCCTGACCAATTGGATTTACGTACAACAACATACAAAGCTTGGGATGGTAAAACAGGATATGTAGGTTTTGACTATCTACTTGAGGGCGCGACTTGTTATGGATGGTTTAAAGTTACTGTAGATGCGGATGGAAACGGATATACAATATCTGAATACGCATATAACACACAACCAGGCTCACCTATTACTACTGGAGTAACTGCAAAAGTTGGTGTAACATTATCTCCTAGTACGTTATATGAATCAGATAATAATGATGGTAGCGTTCCTGCAAATGCCGTAATTACGTTATCGACCAATAACGGAACTTTTACAAAAAGTACAGGTGCATTAACAGCAGGTACTGATTATACAATTACAGGAGTTCCAGCTGGATTAACCGCAACTTTAACATTAGAGAACAACTCCAAAGCTGTACTTGCTTTCACAGGAAAGGCAACTTCTCACTTACCTAATAATAATTCTTCGGTAATAGTAACATTTAAAGATGCAGCTATAACTGGTGGAGTTACAACACTTGATAATGCATCAAAAACAATAAAAGTAGAATTTGAGGCTCCTTTTGGAATCTATTATGTAGACAATCCTGATTATAGCGCTTCATCTGCAGCAAACTGGAAATGGTTTAGTTTGGCTATTGGAGATAATACCGAATATGGAGCATGGCAATTTGCAGCAAATGCATTAAAAATTGAAACCTATGGTAAAAGATTGGTTTGCGAATCTGGAACAAGAAATATTACTAAAGTTCCTGCAGGAGGCACAATAGGATCGTCAAGTAATTTTACAGCCCCGGGAGCATATCCTAATCAATTAGATTTACGTACAGCAGCATACAATGTATGGGATAACGAAACTGGTTATGTAGGTTTTGAATACACCAACAGAGGAAGAATATGTTATGGATGGATGAAAGTAAAAGTAGATGCAACTGGAAATGGATATACCATCACTAATTTTGCTTATAATACAAAACCAAATGAGTCTATAACAACACCTATTATTAATGCTCCAAGTAATCTGGCAGCAACAATAAATGTAACAGCACTTACGGTTGCATTAACATGGGTAGACAACTCAGATAATGAAACAGGCTTTACATTAGAAAGAGCCGAAGGAACTGGCGCATATAGCGTTATCAAAACTTTTGCCCCAAACATCCCTTCTTATACTGATACTGGATTAACAAAAGGAAATGCGTATTCTTATAGAATAAAAGCAAACATGAATGCTACAAGCTCTGATTATTCGAATGTTGTAACCGCAACTATCGAAGATACAAATCCTAACCCTACATTGGCTAAACCAGTAATTAATGAAGGTAATACAGGAATATATGCTACAGGATTTTATGTAACATGGGGATTAATTAATGGCGCAACGAGTTATGATATTCAGGTATATAATGAAACTGACGGATGGGTTGATCAAGGAACATCAACAGAGCATTTCTTATATATCACTAAGAAAGGAACACAAACAAGTTATAGAGTAAGAATGAGAGCTGTAAATGCAACTGGCACAAGTGACTGGAGCACTCCTAGAGATTTCATTCTTCCTGGAGCATTACTAGCGCCATCTAATCTTGTTGCAACAGCAAATGCAACTACTCTTGAAGTTGATTTAACATGGGATGATAACTCAGATATCGAAACTGGATTCTCTATAGAAAGAGCCTTAGGTAACGGAACATACAGCGTAATTGCAACTCTTGGAGCCGATGAAAATTCATATACAGATACAGGGTTAACAGCAGGAAGTAGCTACTCATATAAAGTAAGAGCAAACGAGAATGCAACATATTCTACGTATTCGAATATTGCAACAGTAACTTTCGATGATGTAAACCCAGGTCTTGAAATACCAGTATTTTATGACCCAACAAATGGAACTTACACTTATGGTTTTTACGCTACATGGGCTTTAATTAGTGGAGCTACTAGTTATGAAATACAATTATATAACGCAGTAACAGGATGGGCAGATTTTGCAACATCTACTACTTATAACCAATATATAGCTAAACAAGGTGAAGAAAAAAACTATAAAATAAGAATTAGAGCAGTATATGCAACTGGTGCAAGTGATTGGAGCGCTCCTATGGATGTTACCCTTCCTCCTACACTTGGAGTTAATGAAGTTGAAAATGAAAAATCATTTACAGTTTCCCCAAATCCAGCTTCAGATGTTGTTAATTTCTCCTTTAAGAATATAGACACAACAACTCTTGTCATTTCAATTTATAATAATACCGGAGCTTTAATCGATACAGTTCGTAATGCAACTAGTTATTATGTGAACCATTTACCAACAGGTATTTATTATGTAGTTTTTACTGATGGTACGATTAAAGAAACCAAAAAGTTAGTAATTAAATAAGTAGTGATTTTAGAAAAATAATTTCTAAAACTAAACCGCCGAAAGATATCCTTTCGGCGGTTTTTCTTTTTACATAACTTTGCATGATTAAGTAAGAAACAATATGAGAAAACAATATAACTTACGTCCGAGTAAAGAAGGCCTAAGAGCTTGGGATATACATCGATTAATAGAGTTGTCAAAAAACTTCTCAGTTAAACGTATTTTACTAAGTGAAATTAACGAAGTAAACGAAATATATTGGTTTCAAGACCCAAGCCAATTACCCACTGGTACGGCAATTCTGGAGCATATAAAACTTATGGAAGAAGCAAGTTTAGAATATCCTATTATCTTGTGTGCCAATGGGCGATTAATGGATGGAATGCATAGAGTAATGAAGGCGCTTCAACAAGGTCATACTGATATTAAAGCAGTACAGTTTGAAACTACACCCGAACCCGATTTTATAGGTATTCCGGCAGACGAACTACCGTATTGAAAATTAAACTTTCCTTATTTCCTGCAAGGTTTTTAAAACCTTGTAGGTATATAGATAGTCGGTACTAAATACCCAACAGGTTTTTAATATTAATAATCATACCTACAAGGTCAAAAAAGACCTTGCAGGATAATAAATCTGCGTGAAAATTTAAAGCTTAAACTTCAAACATCTTAAAAGACTTTAAATAATTTTAATACCCAAATGGATTTTCAACACTATCCATTGGTTCGGTAAACCATTTTGGACCATTAGTAGTCATATAAAAATGATCTTCATGACGAATACCAAATTTTCCTGGAATACAAATCATCGGTTCATTACTTACAACCATTCCTTCTTCAAGTTTAATTTCGCTACCTCGTACCAAATAAGGATACTCATGAATGTCTAAACCTGTTCCATGCCCTACTCTGTGTGGCAATCCCGGTAAATTATAATCAGGGCTTAATCCTGCTTCTGCAAGAGTTTTTCTGGCAGCATCATCAACAGAACCACAAGTCGCTCCTATTTGAGCAGCTTCAAAAGCGGTACGTTGTGTTGCTTTTTCAAGATTCCAAATCGTTTTATATTCTTCAGATGGAGTTCCGTAAGCGTATGATCTGGTAATATCCGAAAGATACCCTTCTAGTCTGCAACCAGTATCTATAATAACAGCTCCATTTTCTTTTAAATCCTGAGGAACAGATACCCCGTGAGGATATTGAGTATCATCAGCAAACAAGACAATACAAAAATACGATCCCGAAGATACACCAGCTTTTATATGTGCATCGTTGATAAAAGCTGTAACCTCATTAACGCTAATACCAGGTCGCAATATTCTAGCTGCAGCACGTTGTACTACCATCGTAATGTCCTTCGCTTTTTGTATAATCGCAATTTCATTAACCGATTTTTGCATTCGACAACCCGAAGTAATTGGAAGTGCATTTACGATAGTGTATGTATGATTTGTTTTGATCACACCATCGACTAAAAAATATGGAGCCGATTCATCTATAGCGATAGTTTCGTTATCTATATTTTTATTCTTTAATAATTCTCCCATTAACGCATAAGGGGATTCATGCTCTTCCCAACAGTTGATTTTTCCGTTAATTTCCATATACTTTTTAAAAGTACCTTCTTCAAACTTAGGAACAATATAATCCAGTGTTCCATCATCATATAATAAAGCTCCAACCATTCTTTCAGAAGGATTCCATTTTGTACCAGTAAAATAATAAAGGTTCGTTCCAGCATTAACAAATGTTGCCTTTACCTTTATATCCTTCATAATAGTAACTGCTTTTTTAATTCGTCCTAAATATTCCTCTGCTTGTATTGGTTTTACATCCAGTGTCATATTTACTATTTTTTCTAACTCAACAGCAACGGTTGAACCTCCTATTCCAATTGTCATTTTTTATATTTTAAATTGTTTAATTAATATGTTTAAAACTTATGTGGTGAAAATTTTAACCGCTAAGTTCGCAAAGATTTACGCAAAGCTCGCAAAGATTTTAAATTCTTTCTAATCAAGAGCGGGAAATTAACCGCAAAGAACACAGTCCCGATAGCTATCGGGATACATAAAGTTCACAAAGTTCCTCCTCAATATTGTCATTCTGAGCGGAGTCGAAGAATCATCACGAGAAACTACATAATCTTTGTCAAGCTATTTAATGCGCCCCCCTTCATTTCACAGGATAGCAAGATTGTGATTCCCTTTTAACAAAAAAATCACTCTCAGTTTCCTAGCCCCTCAGAACCTCTGCCCCTTTGAACCTCAAGAAAAAACCTATCTCAAAATAAACCCATTTTTCATAGGATCTTTTGGATCAATAATAAAAGTATTTACGCCAGTTACAAAAGCAGTTCCTTCTACTTGTGGAATCACAGCCTTAAATGGTCCAAAGTCTTTTTCTTCAACAAGCGAACCTTTAAAAGTACTTCCGGTAATACTTTCAATCGTAATAGATTCATTTAAATTTATAGTATTCCTTGCGTTCTCAATAGCGATTCTACCCGACACACCCGAACCTGTTGGAGAACGATCGACTTCACCATCGGCAAAAACACAAACATTTCTGCTATGATTAACAATATCCTGAGGTTCATCTATAAAAATAGTTCCGTAAAGAAAACTCAAATCATCTTCAAATGGATGCAAAATTTCTTTGTCTTGATTCATTACAGCATGTTTTATATCAATTCCGCTTAAGATAATAGCACGGTAGTCTTCTTCTGTCAAACCAAAGTTCAAATTCGTATTCTTTCTCAAATCAACATAAGCATAAAAAGCACCACCATACGCCAAATCATAAATAATATTTCCTATACCCGGAACATCTACAATACGATCCAATCCTACAACAAAACTAGGTACACAATGAAATCGTACTCCTGTTACTTCTCTGTTTTTTATATTTACATATGAATAAATACGACCACAAGGAGCATCTATTTTTAATTCATTTTCACCTTCCTTAATACTAATCCAATTCATTTTTGCGGCAAGTGTACTAATAGCAATAATAGCGTGACCGCACATACTACTATATCCCTCATTATGCATAAACAAAATTCCAAAATCGGCATCGTCGTCATTTGGCGGAAGCAAAATACAACCGTACATATCAGCATGACCACGAGGCTCAAACATCAATGACGTTCTTAAGTAATCGTAATTTTCTTTTATGTCACGACGATATTCCAATACACTATTTCCTTTAAGTTCAGGAAACCCAGAAACAATAACACGCAATGGTTCACCACCAGTATGCATATCAATTGTTTTAATTTGTAGCGCATTCGAAGCCATTTTATATTCAGTGTTGGTGCAAATATTAGTATACGTTTTAGACATTTATTTCTGATTTTAAATTAAACTCTTTATAAAAATAAGCCGCGGCAACAAGATCTTCTAAAGCATGACCTACTGACTTAAAAAAAGTGATTTCAGTATCAGATGTTCTGCCTGTTTTTTTATTACTGCATAATTCAAATAAATCTGCCTTAATAGATTCTCTTGTAATAATACCATTAGTTAACGGAATCAATATATCACCACTTTCTTTTAGCCCGCCTTGATAGGTATCAAGGAACACACTAGATTTTAGGATTGCTTCATCATCAGCTTCACGCATATCTTTTTTGTAGGCACCAACTAAATCCAAATGTTGTCCTTCTTTAAGCCATTTACCAAACACAAGCGGAACAGGAGATAATGTTGCCGAAGAAATAATGGCAACTTGCGATATCACCTCTTCTATTGTAGAAACTGCTTTACATGTAAAAGGAAAACCTTTTAATGCGTCGCAAACCAATTGTGCTTTTTGTATGGTTCTCCCCCACACATATACCTCTTTTATAGGGCGAACACTGGCATGCGCCTGAATTAAATTAATAGCCAAAGCACCAGTTCCAATCATAAGCATAGACGAAGCGTCCTTACGAGAAAGATAACTACTAGCCAATGCAGATGTTGCAGCAGTTCTTTTGCCCGTTAAGGATTTTGCATCCAGAATAGCTTTAATATTACCCTTATGAGCATCTAGATAAATGTATGTTCCTTGTATCGAAGGCAAATCATATTTACCATTATTAGGACTTACAGTAACGATTTTTACTCCCAAATCTTTTCCCGGTTGGAAAGCAGGCATTAATAATAATGTTGAATCTTTGTTTTCTTCTGGATTAGCAAAATCATGATGATGCCGAAGAGGTACTTCTATAGCCGAAGTCGAAAATCCCTCACGAAGTCCTTCGATTAGTTTTTTAAAATCACAATTTTCTTCAATGAAATTGTCTGAAATAAATTGAATAGGTTCCATATTTTAAGTTGAAATTTTACTAAAAATAGTAGATTATTTTTTCCAAATCCAATTTCACAAAGAACTAGTTAACATAAGGCAACTTAAGGTTAATATAGTATAAATTGATTAGTTTTGAAGGCTATATTTTTATAAAAAAATCAATTTAAAAATAATGAAAAAGTTAAAACACATTTTATTACTTCTGGTAGTTTCCCTCATTTCATGTTTGAGTTTTGCACAAACCGAAACCGCCATTAAAACCGATTTAGAGAATAAATTATCCCAATTATTTCCTGGTGTTGAGGTTACCAAAATGAAGGATTTGGAAGGATTTACCGAATCGTATCAATTAGTTCTTAATGAACCATTAGATCATAAAAACCCTAAAAAAGGAACGTTTAAACATTACATCTATTTATCACATTTAGATTTTAATAGTCCAATGATCATTGAAACAGAAGGGTACGCAGCTCGATACACAAAAACCGAATTAAGCACTTTATTAAATGCAAATCAGGTTATTGTAGAATATCGTTTTTATGGAAAATCAAGACCTAACCCAATTCCTTGGGAATACTTAACCAACGATCAGGCTATAGCCGATTATCATAATATAGTTACCAAACTAAAACAATTATATACAGGCAAGTGGATTTCAACTGGAATTAGTAAAGGAGGAGAAACGACCTTAATTTACAAATCGAAATACCCAAAAGATGTTGCTATTGCAGTTCCTTATGTAGCTCCATTAATTAATACACAAGAAGATCCCAGAATACAACAACATCTTGCAACAGTAGGAACTGCAGAATGTCGCGAGAAAATAATTGAGTTTCAACGTGCATTACTACAAAACAGAACAGCGCTTCTTAATGAAATAAAAGCTTATGCAGAACTTAAAAAAATGACTTTTACCGAAGTTTCTATGGATGAAGCATTGGAATATAGTGCTATGGAATTTCCTTTTTCTTTCTGGCAATGGGGAGGAAAATGTGAAGATATTCCAAGTAAAAATGCCACTTCAAAAGAACTGTTTGATTATATGAATAAGATAGTTGGTATTAGTTTTTACAACGACGCCACTTTTCATGATTTATTACCATCTTATTACCAACATATGAGCGAATTGGGTTATTATGGTTTTGATTTTACACCAGTAAAAGATTTAGTAACTTCAGTAAAGAGTACATCAAATTCACGATTTGCACCTAAAGATGTTCAAACAAATTACAATCCAAAATATATCAAAAAAGTTAGAGAATATGTAGAAAATAAAGGTTCAAAAATACTTTATATCTACGGAGGTTATGATACATGGGGAGCTTGTTCACCAACGCCAAATCCTAAGCTTGATGCTCTAAAAATGGTTTTACCTGGCGGAAGTCATGCTACAAGAATTAAAAACTTTCCAGAACAGGATCAGGAAAAAATAATGAAAACCCTTAAAAATTGGTTAGCCCAATAACACCACAAAAGTATCTTTTAAATAAGGAAAGAGAATAGTAAAATTACTATTCTCTTTTTTTGTACTCACTTATTAATATCTAATAAAATCAGACTAAAACCAGATAATAAATCATACTGTCAGACGTTAATTTGTCACGTTTGCGCACAACTTTAATCTTTTAATTTCTTTGCAAATGATTTATAAAGAATAATATCATTATAACCTATTGAGATTGTGCTCGTACCAAAATAAGAAAATTCAACAAGTCAAATCAAAAATAATCATGATTTTTATAAACAAATCTGATTAAAAATATTTAAATTTATATTCTAAAATATCTCTTATGAAAAACTACGTATTACTATTTGTTTCTGTTTTAACACTGTCATTTAATTCTTGTACAACGATGAAAGACACCACAAAAACTGCTGATCTTTATAATACAACTTGGGAACTAGAATATATTACTGGTCCACGTATTGCTTTTGAAGGTTTATATCCAGACAAAAAGCCATTTCTTAAGTTTGACGAAAGCGCTGGTCAGGTTTTTGGAAACGCGGGTTGCAATGGTTATAGTGCTCCATATACTCTAAAAGGTAAAAAACTAAGTTTTGGAGAGCAAGGTCCAGCAACGCTGATGTTTTGTGAAGGTGGTGGAGAACAAACGTTTTTACAAACAATCAAAAAAATTAATGGCTATGCTATCGATAAAGATGGTAAGCTTAATCTAATGATGGATGAAATTCCAATGATGAGATTTAAAAAAGTAGCCAAATAATTTTATCAAAGTATAAAGATTATGAGGTACTAAGGTTCTGAGAATGAAAACTTGTATCGAATACTTTTATATCCACAAAATAACTCCAATATTGTACATTTACAAAAATGACAATATTGGAGAATATTTAGGATTAAATTTTTAATTATTGAGAGTAAATACTATAGTACTACAATAAAAAAAACATGACAGAATACTAAAGACTTGGTATTATTTATTAATTATTCTCTGTCGATGTTTAATACCCCAATCTGCGATTACTTTAGTAACATCTTTGAGCGTTGCGCCATATTCAGTAATTTCATATTCAACCATTATAGGTTGAGTACTTAAAACTGTTCTTGTAATAAGAAGATTTGCTTCTAATTCCTTCAAATCCCTACTTAGCATCTTACCTGATATTCCTTTGATTTCATTTAACAAGTCTGAATAACGCATTTTTTTGTAGCATAAACAGGCAATAATAGATATTTTCCATTTACCATTTAGAATATCAACCACATCTTGAATAGCCATCACTGTGCTATAGCATTGTTTTAATCTAATTTCATTATCTGTTTCCATACCATGTTACTTGGTTACTCGTTTGTCACTATTACTTTTCGTTACAAAGTTACCAAAAGTAACAAGCTTTTATATAGATTTGTATCTCCTAATTAAAAATAATATAAAGATGAATTTATTAGACACATTGAAGTGGCGTTATGCTACTAAAAAAATGAACGGTAATAAAGTACCACAAGAAAAATTGGATTATATACTGGAAGCTGCCAGACTTGCCCCTTCTTCTTCGGGATTGCAGCCTTATAAAATTTTTGTAATTAGTAATCCTGAATTATTAGAAAAAATAAAAGCTATAGGTTGGAACCAAAGTCAGATTACAGATTGTTCACATTTACTAGTTTTCGCTGCTTGGGATGGCTATTCTCTTGAAAGAATTACTGCTGTATTCAACAAAACTCTAGCTGAAAGAGGCTTACCTGCTGATACAATGGATGATTACAAGAAAACACTTTGGGGACTTTACGAACCTCTTTCTACAGAGTCACATGCAAATCATGCAGCACACCAAGCTTATATCTCGATGGGAATTGCAATTGTAGCAGCTGCTGAGCAAAAAGTAGATGCTACACCAATGGAAGGCTTTATTCCTGCAGAATTGGACAAACTTTTAGGATTAAAAGAACAAGGCTTAAAAAGCGTATTAATGTTACCACTTGGCTACAGAGATGAAGCTAATGACTGGTTGGTTAACATGAAAAAAGTCAGAACTCCTAAAGAAGAATTTATTACAGAAATTAAATAAAAGATTCTGAGGCGCTAAGGTTTTTTTTAAGGAGCAAAGGCTCAAAGGTTCTGAGTTGCAAAGGACAGCATTGAAAAGTCCTTAAAAGTTGAAGAGGTAGTTTTACAAATAAAAGAAAGTGCTCTCCGTTAAACTATCCGAGTACGCCAAAGAAAAAGAGGCTGTTTTCGATATCGAAAACAGCCTCTTTTGATAAATGACTACTTTTTCAGTGCCCTCTTGCAAAATTCTCAGTCTTTGAACCTTTGCAACTCAGAACCTTTGTAACTTTAGAAAAAATACTTATTTTTTTATCTCTTCAAATACAAATTCAGCATCAGCATAAGTTATAGGAACTCCAGGAGCGAAACAAGGAAATCCAAGATATGTGGTTGTGACTCCATTTCCTAAGAATAATTTATTATCTTTTCTTAATAAAGATATCGGAACTCTTTTTAGGTTACCTCCGTAAGGTCTACAATAATATTCGCCTATAAATATATTCCCTTTAATATTTCCTTTTACACTTCCAGAATCTTTAGTAGTTTCACCATATTTAATTTCATACTGACCATAGAAACGGGTTTTATTTATCACTATTGATAAAACCGCGGTGTCTTTATTGGCATTTACTGCGCGATAAATAGATTGCTTTTCTTTAGCTGGTTTTTCTCTTGGATTACAACTGTAGAACAACACTAATAAAACAATCCCAAATAAAGAAATTAATAGACTCACTACATGCTTTTTTATTGTTTCCAGAATCATAAATTACGTTGTTATGTTTCTTCAAAAATAAGAAATAGTAGATTAATATTGTCAGATTATTTTGAAACAGTTATGTTATTTTTTAAAACCCGTAAAAAAGACATAAAAAACCAATACGATACCAACTTTTTAAATTGTGAATATCTATTTAATATATTGTTGATTTCTTTTTCATTAAAATCTATCTTTGACACCCTTAAAAAAAAAGAAATGAGCACAATTTGGTACGAATGCAAGGTAAAATATAGAAAGACAGATGATATTGGAACACAAAAGGTTACAACAGAACCTTATTTGGTAGATGCTTTATCTTATACAGAGGCAGAAACCAGAATTAATGAAGAAATGTCTGCCTATATTAGTGAAGAATTTAAAATCACAAATATAAAAATGGCTAATTATGCCGAAATTCACCCTTTTGAAAATGCAGATCGCTGGTTTAAATCAAAAGTTTCTTTAATGGCATATGACGAAGAAAGTGGTAAAGAGCGCAGATCAAATATGTATATATTAGTACAAGCCAATGATGTAAAAGAAGCTTATGACAATACAATTGCCATAATGAAAAATACTATGGGAGATTATACCATTCCAGCTATTGCAGAATCTCCAATTATGGATGTTTTCCCATACTTTAGTGGTGAAGAAGGAGAAATGGAACAGTTAGAAAGATTCAATGCTCTTAAAGCTTCAAAACCAGAATTAGTAGCAGCAGGAGAAACAGGAGATGATTTTGTTGGTGCCGAAAGTGAATAATCACTGAGCTTCTATAATTATATACAGAGAGGACTTTTATAGTCCTCTTTTTTATTTAGAATACAAGCGTAAAAACAATAAATAAAAAACTACTCTTATTAAGGAATGGCTTATTAGATTTTAAGTAAAAAACCTTAAATAATTAATCGAATTACAACTGATAGAGAACTACTCACTAGCAACAATCTCCTTAATCTGCCAATTCTGCGTGCCAAAAATTCAGTATCATTTTCAAGTTTCAAGTTTCAAGTTTTTAATTAAAAACTAAACTTTATTTTCGGTTCTTAGTCCACCGTATTACTTTCTATTTCGCAGCCACTTATCTACAGGTTCAATAGCAGTATTTACTATAATCACCAAAAACGTACAGATTAAAGCTTCTATAAAATAACCCGATGCAGCTATACATCCTATTGCCGCACTGCACCATATCGTAGCTGCCGAATTTAATCCATGTACATTTGGTCCTTCTCTAAAAATTACTCCTGCCCCAAGGAAACCTACCCCCATAACGACTTGGGCTGTAATACGAGTTACATCAATATTTGGTGCAGTTGCTGCCACTTTTATAGATAACAAAACAAAGGCTGCTGCGCCAGTTGCTACCAACATATTGGTTTTTAAACCTGTTTCCTTATGATGCCATTGTCTTTCAAAACCAATAATTAATCCTGCGAAAGAAGCTATTACAAGGCGTATTAAAAATTCTGATGTATCCAAAATAATTACTTTTTTATTATTAAACCATTTCTGTTTTTACAATTATGCATATAAAACTATATCTTTAAATAAGTAATTCTAAATAACTTAAAATCAGATACAATTTAATATTTTATTTTATTCAAAATGCAAGGCTTCTATTGGATCAAGTTTAGATGCTTTTAACGCAGGATAATACCCGAAAAATATGCCTGTAATAGCACAAACTAAAAACGAAAGTATAACCGAAGATTCAGATATTAAAGTAGGCCAATGCAAGAAATATTGTATCAACTCAGAAGCAACAATTCCTAAAACAATACCTATTAATCCACCAGTCAAACTAATTAATATAGCTTCAACTAAAAACTGCAATAAGATATCTCTACCGTTTGCTCCAATAGACATACGTAATCCTATTTCTTTAGTTCGTTCCGTAACCGAAACATACATAATATTCATAATTCCGATTCCGCCAATTAAAAGTGAAATTCCTGAAATTGCAGTTAACAATACCGTTAATAGCTGACTAGTTGAACTAAACGTACTAATTAATTCAGCCTGTGTTCGTACCGAAAAATCATTCTCATCCTTGCCTTTAAGCCGATGCGCTGTACGCATGATTTGCTCAATCTCGTCTGTTGCCAATTGCGTTAAACTCTCATCGGATGTTGATGCATAAATATTTTGCAGGTAAATAGAATTTGTTATCCTTTTTTGTACTGTTGTAAAGGGTGAAATAATGATATCATCCTGATCTTGCCCGAACGCATTTTCTCCTTTAGATTCTAACACACCAATAACTCTAAAAGGAATTTTATTAAATCTAATAATTTGTCCTATCGGATTTACGCCATAGGGAAATATATTATCTACTACCGTTTGGCCAATAAGACAAACCTTATTTGCAGTATGTATATCCGATTCCCTAAAGACTATACCTTCTTTTAATGGCCAATCTCTAATTTTTAGATAATCCATACTTACACCTTGCATCGTCGTAGGCCAATTAAGTGCTCCATTTATAGCCTGCCCCTTGCTTGATACAGCTGGGGAAATTGCATTTAAATATTTGGTTTCTTTCTTTAGTGCATCAACATCGCTAAGCGTAAGAGTTTGTACACTGGATATATCCAAACGCGCTCCAGCTGTTACATTACTATTTGGACGAATCGTAATCATATTCGATCCCATACTAGATAATTGATCTTGTATACTTTTTTTAGAGCCCTGCCCTATAGCTACCATGGCAATAACTGAAGCCACACCAATAATAATTCCCAACATTGTTAATAATGCGCGAAGCTTATTGCGGCGTAAAGCTTTTAAAGCTATCAGAAAAAGATTAGCTATTTTCATATTTATAATCTTCATCTACATGAAAATCTGCTAGCATTTGTTTCGCTGATTTTATGTTTTGGTTATTAAAATCTTTTATGATTCTGCCGTCACGAAGTGTTACTGTTCTATTGCTAAAAGCAGCTATATCTGGCTCATGCGTTACAAAAATTATTGTTTTCCCTTGTGTGTTTAATTCCTGAATTAATGCCATAATTTCATAAGAAGTTCTTGTATCCAAATTCCCTGTAGCTTCATCAGCAAGAATCATTACAGGGTCGTTTACTAAAGCTCTAGCAATAGCTACACGCTGCTGCTGCCCTCCTGAAAGCTGATTCGGAAAGTGATCCAGCCTATCAGCTAACTTTACTGCTTCGAGTGCATGAATGGCTCTTTCTCTTCTTTCTTTTGTAGATATTTTTGAATTATATAATAATGGAAGCTCTACGTTTTCTATAGCCGAAGTACGAGCCAAAAGATTGTACGATTGAAAAATAAAACCAATCTTGGTATTTCTTAATGCTGCCAATTCATTCTTAGATAATGACTTTACATTTACCTGATCCAATAAGTAATTCCCATCCGAAGGCTTATCCAAACATCCTAAAATATTAAGTAAGGTAGTTTTTCCAGAACCACTACTTCCCATAATAGTAACAAACTCTCCTTCCATAACATCAAAAGATACCCCTTTTAAGGCTCTAACAGTTTCTGATCCCATGGTGAATTCTCTCTTTAAGTCTTGTATTTCCAAAATCTTTTTGCTCATCACAATGTATTTTGTGTTTCTAAACGCTGTTATTTTTTTCCTGATCCACCACCGCCACGTTTTGGCATAAACGGACTTTGTTCTGTTGCTTTAGAATTTTTAGATTGCTTCACTGTATTGACACCGGTAATAATTTCATCTTGCGCAGTGATCCCTCTTAGTATCTGAACATTAACATCATCATCCAACCCTATCTTTATATGCAATGGCAATAGTGAATCGCCTACTCTTTTCCATACAATAGCTTTTTTATGATCGATACTATCTTTTTGTGGCTTGGGAGCAGTTTCATTTTTAGAATTTATTCTACCCTTCTTTTCTTTATTGTTTCCTAGAAATACTTTTCTAATCTTAAATTGTTTTCCCAATGTAGAATCGGGCTGAAAAGCGATTGCTTTTGCCGAAATAAGTAATGCATTTTTTACCTCTTTAGTATAAATAATAATATTAGCTGTCATTCCTGGCTTTAGCTTTAAAGCATTATTAGGAGCATTGATAATAGTTGTATAAGTAACTACATTTGAAGATATAGCAGGTTGTAAGCGAACTTCGATCACAGTTCCTGTAAAGACATCATCAGGGAAAGCATCGACTGTAAAACTCGCATTCTCTCCTACTTTAACATTCCCTACATCAGCCTCATCAACTGATGCCTGAACTTGCATTTTGGTAAGGTCTTTGGCTATACTAAATAATGTTGGAGTATTTAAACTCGCAGCCACTGTTTGTCCCTCACTTACTTTTCTAGACAAAACAGTACCATCAATTGGAGACAAAATATTGGTAAAAGAAAGATTCTTCTGTGCTGATTTTAATTGTGCGACAACACTATTTACATTATCTCTCGCAACTTCATATTGATTTTTTGCACTTTCAAAATCGGCTCTGCTAATTCCACCAGCCTTATATAATTCTGTTTGCCTATTGTAATTGGATGATTGATAACTTAAATTACTTTTTGCTAATTGTAAATTGGCATTTATTTGCTCTACTTGTGCAAGAAATAGCGACTGATCTATTTGTGCAAGCAATTGCCCTTTTTTTACAACCGAATTAAAATCTACAAATACCTTTAGTATCGTACCCGAAACCTGCGTTCCTACCGCAACGGTATCTACAGGTTGAATTTTTCCTGTTGCGGTTACACTAGTTGCTATATCTCCATAATGAGGTTTTTCGGTAATCAATGCTACGGTATTACCCTCTTTATGAAAAATAAAGTATCCTATGCACCCTATAAGTAATACCCCAATGATGATGATGATTAATTTACTTTTTTTCATTTTGCACTTTTTATAGTTTAATTGGATCTCCTTTATAGAAATCATATATTTTTAAACTCACTACAGCATTGTATTTTGCTTGTATAAAACTCTGGAATGCCTGAACATACAAATTCTTCTCCAGTAGATAATCTACAGTATTAATTCCACCCAATCTTAATTGTTCATTTGCTATACGATAATTCTCTGTATTGGCGTCAAGTTGTTCATTGGCAGCAGTAAACTGAGATTGTGCATTAAGTACATTAATATACGCTTGCTCTACTTCTTGAGAAAGTACTGTTTCAGTATTGGTAAGATCTAACTTAGATTGATCTATTGCTATCTTAGATTTTTCGACACTTGTTCTTGCTATCCGATTATTAAATACCGGAATAGTCAATGAAAGACCTACACGCTGATAAAAATTATTATCCAATTGTGATACAAATGGGGTATTAAGATTATCTGAATATCCCGAAGCCAATGTACCACTAGCAGTAAGTGTTGGTTTAAAACTAGCTTTGGATTTTAATAACTCCAAATCAGCTGCCTCTTTTTCCAGTAAACTACTTTTAATTTCAGGTCTTTGTTCTAACGCAATTTTTTGAGCATCTTCTAAATTAATCACAGGTAAAGTAGTCGTCAAATTTTCAGGTTTCTGAATATTTAAATTATATCCTGACGGAAGCTGTAATAACTGCTTTAATGTTAATGTATTTTGACGTTCATTATTCTGAGAAACAACCAAATTATAATTATCCGTTGCTAATTGTGCTTTTAATAAAACAAAGTCTTTCTTAGCAATGCTGCCTGCATTATATTTTAATTCTCCTAACTTGAGTTGTGCTTTTGAAGTAGTCACAATTTCATTTAAATACACACTATTCTCTTTTGCCAAAAGAATGGTTAAATATGCCTGCGTGATTAATATTGTAATACTATTCTGAGCAGCATCGGCATTAAATTGTGCCGATTTTATAAATAATTCTTTCTGTCTGACATCATTATTTAAATAACCTCCATTGTATAAAACCATTGATGATCCTAAAGAATAGTTACCAGCAAAACTAGACTGGGTCTGAAAACCTCCAACAACTAAATCTGCATTTTTTGCATTAGTGAAAGTCTGTGATGCATTGCCCAAAAGATTAGGTTGCTTTGCTGCTTTCGATAACAATAAATCTTGTTCTGTAGATTTAGTTGTTAATCTTAAAGTATTAATTTGAATGTTCTGTTGCTTTGAGTAAGCAATACATTGTTCAAGATTCCATACTGTAGGCAATTGATTAGATTCAATAGTTTGTGCTCTAATACGCACAGAATGAATAATCAAAATAGCCATTAAAGTATTTATCATAAATGACCTCATACTTGTACTTATTTTAAATTAAAAAATAAAATGCAACCTGATCTTAGATAATAAAAATTTGCTTTGAGCGTATTATGGATTTGACTAAAAAGGGGAATTTAGTACATTATTAATACTAACATTGTACAAAACAATTAATCATATCAAATATAACGATTATTTTAACACTTTTACCGAAGCAAGATCTTTATAATCATAATTAAAATAAACTTATCTGATACATTCTTTTAAGCAAACAAATGATTTTAAGTTTATGTTTTTAATATATCTTTTTAGAATAGTAAAACTAATGGTGCTTCCTATGCTTTTTTAGCATGACTTTATAAAACTTATGTTTTACAATTTCTGCAGATATAATATAAGTAGTGATTAATAAAAACATCCATATATAAATCATAAAAGGCAACTTGACAAAATCAAACCATTCTGATATTGGCGTAAATGGTAATAGGAGTACAAACAATACAATTATTGCTGTTGCAATAGATAAATACTTACCTGGCAAACTCTTAAAGAATGGTAATCTGGTTCGTACTACCAATACTATTAATGTTGCCGAAATTACCGATTCTATAAACCATGCCGTTTGAAATTCTTTTTCTTTGGCATGAAAAATAAATAATAGAATACCAAACATCAAGAAATCAAACACGGAGCTTAACAAACCAAAAACAATCATGAATTTTCGAATAAAAGAAATATCCCAGCGCTGTGGTTCTTGTATATTGAGATCATCTACACGATCGGTCGCAATTGCCATTTCTGGAAAATCTGTTAAAAGATTGGTCAATAAAATCTGTTTAGGTAATAAGGGCAAAAAGGGAAGAAATAATGAGGCTCCTGCCATACTAAACATATTACCAAAATTGGCACTGGTAGCCATGAAAATATATTTCATTGTATTGGTAAATGTTTTACGCCCTTCAACTATACCATTTGTTAAAACACCCAAATCCTGACTCAATAATACAATATCTGCAGCTTCTTTAGCAACATCTACAGCCGTATCTACAGATATACCTACATCGGCAGTATGCAAGGCAGGAGCATCGTTAATACCATCTCCCATAAATCCTACTACATTACCACCACTTTTTAAAATAGAAATAATACGTTCTTTTTGATTGGGTTCTACTTCTGCAAAAATATCCGTATGTATTGCCTGATGCATTAATGCTGCTTTATTCATTTTTAACAATTCGGCACCAGTAAGTATCTTTGGATCTTTGATACCTACTTGTAATGCTAAACTTTTTGCTACAAGCGCATTATCTCCAGTAATAATTTTAAGCTTTACCCCAAGTGTATTTAATTTACTTATTATTTCCTGAACGTTTGGTTTTGGGGGGTCGAATAAAGTAATGAATCCTAAAAAAATCATTTCTTTTTCATCGTCACGAGTAAATCCAGCAGTATTAATTACTGGCTTATAAGCTACTCCTAAAGTTCTGAAACCAGCCTCGCTTAACTCTTGATATTGTTTTAATATTGACGCCTTAGAATCTGATATATCCAACAGCTTTCCTTCTGAAACTTCTGCATGCGTACATATAGAAAATATTGAATTTAAAGCGCCTTTAGTAATAGCTAAACTTTGTTTGTCATCTTTTACTACTATAGTCAAGCGTTTGCGAATAAAATCATAAGGTATCTCAGACTTGGCTATAAATACAGTTGTAGTTTCTTTGTACGATAAACATATTGCTTCGTCGATGGGGTTACGAAACCCTTGCTGCATAGATGCATTAAGCCATGCATATTGCAATACTTTATCACTATGTTGTCCCTCAATATCTAAAGTATCTTTTAGGTTTACTTTTCCTTGAGTAATTGTTCCTGTTTTATCTGAACAAAGAATATTCATACTTCCGATATTTTCTATCGAAGACAATCGTTTTACAATTACTTGTAATTTAGCCATTCTTTTGGCACCTGTTGATAAATTGACACTAATAATAGCAGGAAGCAATTGTGGTGTAAGTCCTACTGCAAGTGCGAGGGAAAATAAGAACGAGTCTAGTATAGGCTTATGCAGAAATACGTTTACACCAAAAATAATAATTACAAGTATTAATGTAACTTCCATCAACAAATACCCGAATTTACGTATTCCAAGTTCAAAATCTGTTTCTGGTGCTTTTAATTGAAGGTTAGTCGATATTTTCCCAAATTCTGTTTGCTTTCCTGTTGCCATTACAAGCGCCGAAGCTTTTCCGCTAATAACGCTTGCGCCCATAAACAAGGTATTGCTCCTTTTAGAAAGTACTGTTTTGGCAGGAAGCGGTTCGCCACTATTTTTTTCTACAGGGAAAGTTTCTCCTGTAAAAGCGGCTTCATCAACAAACAATTCTTTAGATTCCAGAATAAGACAATCACCAGGAATTATATCTCCAGCTGATAAAGTCACCACATCTCCTGGTACAACCTCTTCTACAGCTATTTCTTTCGAAACTCCATTTCTTACTACTCTACATTGGAGCCGAACCATTTTTAGCAGTTCTTTTACAGCATTTGCTGCTCCTTTTTCCTGCCAAAAACCAAGTAAACTACTTAGTAATATGATACAAAGAATAATCAAAGTATCCGAAATATCGCCTAAACCAGCTGATAATATCGCCGCAACAATAAGCAATATAGTAATAGGGCTTTTAAACTGCGAAAGAAACAATATAAACATAGAAGTATTAGCATTGTTCTTTAATGTATTAGACCCATACTGCTTGAGCCTTTGTGCAACATCAGAATCATTTAGTCCATTAGGACTAGCATTTAACTTATGATAAGCATCATCTATGCTTAAACTCCAAAAACTATTTTCTAGATCTGACTTGCTTTCCATAAATCACATATTAATGGCTTACATAAAGGTAATCAATAACTTATAAAAATTTTAGATTATTTTTTAGTAGTATAATATAAAGAATAATCAATTCTATAATCAACATTTTCAGACTAAATCTTTGCTCTCTTTGCTGTCAAACATCTTTGTAATCTATAAATTTAAATTATCAACCAAAATTTGATATTTCCTTCCAACAGGTAAAATTTCACCATTATACATCGTCAGCGTTCTTGGAGTTAGAGACTGTATAGCATGTGTATTTACAATAAATGATCGATGTATTTGTACAAAGTTAATACTATCAATATCTTTAGCTATACTAGAAAGCGATCCATATATTATAATTGGAATATCTAGTTTATTACTAAATAGTTTCATGTAGTTACCTAAACTTTCTATGTAAATAATATCTTTTAATAATATTTTTGCTATTTGACCATTTACCCGATAACAAAGAACCTTGTCTTGGTAATTATTCTCATTTTCCTTTTTCAAGCTTTTACCCAAAAAATAAGCTTTTGCTTTTGTAATTGCTTTCGTGAATTTTTCTATCGAAATAGGCTTAAGCAAATAATCGATAGCATCATTTTCGTAGGCAGAAAGGGCAAAATCAGAATAGGCTGTTGTAACAATTGTGAGCGGACGATTAGGCTGCAACTCCATTAATTCTACTCCAGATATAACTGGCATATTAATATCCAGAAAAATAATATCATAGGTATTTTCATTGAGCAATTTTAAGGCTTCCATACCACTAAATGCACTTCCAGAATGCTCTAGATCATCATATTTAGCAATATGCGAAGCTAAAGCCTTGTGAGCAGGAGTCTCATCATCTATTATAAGGCAGCGGTAGGTAAATCCCATATTATTAATTTTATACTAAATAAATCATCCTTTTTCTCGTATTTAAGTTCATGCTTTAATCCATAAACTTCAAGGCGTCTTTTAAGGTTTTCAATCCCTATTCCAGTACTTGAAAGTCTGGAACCTGTTATCAAAAAGTTGTTATTTATCGAAAACGATAGTTTTCTCTCCTTAACGCTTACATCTAGAATTATATAAGGTGCAGAAGTTTCTCCTGAAAATTTAATAGCATTCTCTACTAATGGTAAAAAAAACAATGGCGATATCTCAATTCCTTCAAAATGACCTTCATAATTTTGTGTAATCGAAAGACGTTCATTCCGAAAAGCATAATACTCTATATATTTTTTAATAAATTCTACTTCTTCAACAAGTAACACAAAATCTTTTTTGGTAGCTTCTATCTGATACCGAAGCATATCAGATAAATTTAATATTCGATCCGGAAGCCTTTCTGGTGCAACCAATGATTCTCCATAAAGATTATTCATTGCATTGAGTAAAAAATGAGGATTGAGTTGTTGTTTAAGAAAAGAAAGTTCCGATTCATAATTAATAAGATCCTTACTGGTTTGAGAAATTTTCTGAACAATCCATAAATGAAGAAAATAAATACCTGTACCATTGCAAACTAATGAAAATACAGATAACGTTTTAAGTCTGCCTAAATCTGTATATAAAAAATACCAAGACATCAGAAAATAGAAACAAATCCAATAGACAATAAAAAGTACAGCAAAAATTTTATACTTTTTTTGAAAAAAGAATATCTTAATCAAAACAATATTACTGCACAATACGCCAAAATACATTGGTAAATATCCCAAACATATTTTCTTAAAAAGATAAAACCAATCTAGATTCTCTACACTAAACTCATCATACACACAAGCAAAAATAATCCCTACAACAAGAGCATTTATAATAAGATTTCTTAAGAAAAAGTTTTGATAAATTTTAAAAAATTTCATAAATGCAAAATTAGCTTAATATTTAATTTATAATCTTTTATAATGCTAAAATTATACAAACGCCATTGGTATAAATCATGCGCCATTAGTATAATTGTTCTCTTATAATAAGAAACTACTAACTATATTTGCCTCCTGTTTTTCGCTAGTCAGTAGCATGGATTTACTTTTTTTTATACGCTAACCATGAAAAGAATTATTTATTTTACACTATTAGGATTGGCTTCTTTACAAGCCACGGCTCAGGAAGAGAACCCTACAATGAAGGGCTTTATTAAAGGCGTAAAGAAGAACTTTCCAATTACACGTACTTTCGACTTACAATATGATCAATTTGGTCCTGCAAACTATGATTCTAAACTCTTTGGGCAAAAACAAGAAAAAGGGAGATTTGACAGTCACAACAGATTAAAACTCGCAGTAAACTTACCCTTGTATAAAACTAAATCGCAACGATTTGTTGTAACAAACACCTACGTTTATAAGTATGAATCTTATGGATTTGGTGCTATTTATAATTTTAATTCTAATGCAACTCATACAAGATCAACACAAGATTTTCATTATTTTGCAGGAGCATTAAGTGCAACCTATGTGTCTTCACTCTTTAGTAAACCTATAATTTACAATGCTACAATAATAGCAGATGGAAATCAGGAAAACATACAGCGTATTAAAGGATTTGCTACTGCTAGCTTAGTCCTTAAAAGAACAGCAAATACAACTATTACTGCAGGTCTTTTGGTAATTGCCGATCCTTCTTCAATAGTTCCTGTTGCTCCTTTATTTACTTATAATCACCAGTTCTTAGACTCTAAATGGGAAATTGATGTAATCCTTCCTAAAAGTATTCTTTTAAGAAGAGGGCTACTAGAGAACGGCCGTATTTCGTTTGGAACTGAATTTGATTCTGAAAATTTTTACCTGAATTTAAAAAAGCCTCAATTAAACGGAATTTATGAAGTGAATTCTCTTGAGCTAAAATCTGGGGTAACTTACGAATATCATTTAGATAGAAAAATTATAGGCACATTTAAAGCAGGAATAAATAATGTTTTAAGCACTCGCGTTACCGAAAAAGGAGAACGTACCGATAAATATATTTATGAGAACAAACAAGATGCTCAAGCTTATTTTAGACTTGGTTTATCTTATAATCCCTTTTAGAAAAAACAAGAAACGATCCATATTAATAAATCAAAATAATGCATTTATGCCATTAACTTGAAATAAAATGGACCAATAAAAAAGAAATCATGATTGAAGTTTTTAAAACAAATGTTCAAAACGAAACCGATACAACTATCATCATAAAAAGGATTCAAGAGTATTTTCATGACCATCAAATAAATTTTGATTTGGAAGACTGTGATAAAATACTACGAATTGAAGCTAACAAGATAGAATCTGACAAAATCATAGAACTACTTAATATTCAAAATTTTGAATGTGTCAAACTAGAATAAAAAATCTATTATAAACAAAGAAACCGCCTATTTAGGCGGTTTCTTTGTTTATAAGTACTCAGTTTCAACTTACAGTAATCCTTACAATGTTTAGTTTAGATTTTTCATCTCACCGTTCACTTACTACAAACTAAAACTCATTCTTCCAAAATAGTAAGCTCCAGTTGTTCCCATTTGTACAGGTGCATATTTAAATACTCCGTAGTAACTATTTTCATAGATTTGCTTGTCTGGGAAAACATCAAATAGGTTATTAGCTCCTAAAGCAACTTGAATTTTTGGAGTTAACTTATACGCAACAGTTAAATCTGTAACAACTTTTCCGTTATGTTTTTGAATCCCACCAAATGGAAATCCATCACGAATTACTTCTCCAAAATAAGTATTTCTCAATAAAAAGTTCCATTTGCTTAAACTGTAATTTATTGCAAAAGTCCCTTTGTGTTTAGGCGTATTGGTTTCAATCAAACTTCTTTCTTGTGGGCCATAATAAACATCTTCCTGACCAGCAAATAAGGCTGGAACATTGTTTAAATGCTTGTCAACTTTATTATCATTATAGTTATACAACAACGAAAGATTCATTTTTCCTTCACCTACATTCATATCATAATCAATAACTAAATCAAGTCCGTTTGTAGTAGTATTGATTGCATTAGTAAAGAAACGTCCTGTTTGAGCTCCATAAACAGCAAACAAATCGCGAAGTTCTGGAACTGGTTCTCCGTAGGCATCATTACCTAAATTTCCAGTTAAGATAATTCTGTTATCGATTCTGATATGATAATAATCGGCTGTAATGTTTAATTTCTTTATTGGAGAAAAAACAACTCCAAAACTGTAATTTCTAGAGGTTTCTTCCTTTAATTTCGGAATTCCGAGTTGTTTAGCTACATCGCTATCATTTCTAAAAATACCTGAATTTAAAATTTTTCCATCAACAGCATCAGTAGCTATGTTATTAAAGTATTGTTGATGTAATGATGGTGCTCTAAATCCAGTACTTATTGCTCCACGTACAAAAAGATTATCCAGAATTTTATATCTAGCAGATAATTTTCCGTTTAAAGTATTTCCAAAATCTGAAAAATCTTCATAACGACCAGCAACTCCTATTAATAATTTTTCGGTAATATCTGCTTCTACATCAGCATAAACTCCTACACTATTCCTATTTTCATTTACAGCATTTAAAGGAGAGAATCCTGGGAATGATTGCGATCCTCCATCAATATATGAAGCTTCTTCTCCTGCAACAATTTTATATTTTTCGAAACGATATTCTCCTCCAAAAGCTACATTCAGACCATTAAAAATATCTTTATACAGTCTTGTCACATCGGCATTTACAGTATTTTGTAAAAAAGAGTGATTTCCTGCTTTAAAATCAGTTGGACTATTAGCGCCTAGTGAAACGTTATTGGTATTAGAAACATCATAAACAAATTTATTTTCTCCAATGGTGTTACTTAC
>NZ_JAOZEV010000011.1 GCF_025847275.1 Flavobacterium frigoritolerans | reverse complement strand
GTTACTAATTGTGCCACCATTCTTTGATAAAACATGTGCTTTTTGAAAAGTGTGTCAAAACGAAAAAGCCTTTAAACACTAGTGTTTAAAGGCTTTTGATTTTTAAAGTTTCATTTGAAACCTCTACTGGCGGAGAAAGAGGGATTCGAACCCCCGGACCTGTTACAGTCAACAGTTTTCAAGACTGCCGCATTCGACCGCTCTGCCATTTCTCCAGTATGTCGCTTTCGTTATCTGATTGCGAGTGCAAATATAGGATGCTTTTTCGATTATAAAAACTTTTTCAGCGCTTTTTTTATATATTTTTCCACTCGCTTTTCAAATGCCTAATTATCAGCATTTACGAAAGAAACTTATTCCGCTTTATTATTCTGGATTATCCAAAATTGCCACTGGTTTTTTATTTTCGTCAACCGCAACAAACGAAAAAGTCCCTGAAACTACTGTTTCGCGAAGTTCTGAATACATTTGCTCCATGAAAATATCAACATGAATTTTACAACTTGTTCTTCCAACACTAATAACTTTAGCTACTAATTCGATTAAAGTTCCTGCAGGAATTGCTTTTTTAAAATCAATTTGCCCTGTAGATATCGTCACTACTTTCTTTCGGCTAAATCTGGTAGCGCATATAAACGCAACTTCATCCATAAGATGAAGCGCTGTTCCTCCAAATAAAGTATCATAATGATTCGTTGTACTCGGAAAAACTGCTTTAAAAATACGTGTTTCAGATTTTATAACTCTTTCTTCAAATGTTTCCATATTACTTAGTAACTTACATATTCTGTTATTTCAAGTCCGTAACCTATCATACCAACACGTTTTGTTTGTTCTGTATTTGATACTAATCGAATTTTAGAAATATCAATATCATGTAAAATCTGCGCTCCAATACCATAATCTTTACTATCAATGATTATTTTTGGTGCTTTCATCACTCCTTGAGACTGTAACATTTTAAGCTCTGTAATACGACTCAATAAGTTTACAGCTTGCATATCCTGATTAATAAACAACACTGCCCCTTTTCCATTCTCATTAATAACCTTGAACATATCGTCTAATTGTTGTTCTGGATTATTAGTCAAGGTACCCAACAAATCATTATTTACTTGTGAAGAATTAATTCTTGTAAGGATTGATTCTCCTAAGCTCCAATTACCTTTAGTCAATGCAATATGGATTTGCTTGTTGGTAGTTTGCTCATAAGCTCTTAAACGGAACGTTCCGAAACGAGTCTCTATATCAAAATCTTCTTTTTTTACAATCAAACTATCGTGTTGCATTCTATAAGCAACTAAGTCTTCGATAGAAACCAACTTCAAATTAAATTTTTTAGCTACCTCTACAAGCTCAGGCAAACGAGACATTGTTCCGTCTTCATTTAAAATCTCACAAATTACTCCCGCTGGTTTAAATCCAGCTAATCTTGCAAAATCTATAGCTGCTTCAGTATGCCCTGTTCTTCTTAAAACTCCACCCTGTTTAGCAACTAAAGGAAAAATATGCCCTGGTCTTGCTAATTCATGTGGTTTAGTATTAGGATCTGTCAATGCCAATACAGTTTGTGACCTATCAGCTGCAGAAATCCCTGTAGTTACTCCATTTCCTTTTAAATCTACCGAAACTGTAAAAGCAGTTTCCATATGATCTGTATTATTAGTAACCATTGGCTTCAAATCCAACTCTTTACAACGGCTTTCAGTTAATGGCGCGCAAATTAATCCACGCCCATGTGTTGCCATGAAATTAATCATTTCTGGAGTTACTTTTTCAGCAGCAGCAAGAAAGTCACCTTCATTTTCACGATCTTCATCATCTACTACAATAATTACCTGTCCTTGACGAATAGCTTCAATTGCCTCTTCAATAGTGTTAAGTTGTATTTTATTTGTTGACATAGTTAGGTTTTGTTTTGAGAAGAAATAAACCTCTCAGAGAATTTTTTAAATAACTTATTTAATGGCGCCAAAACAGCATCCATGCTTATTAACCCAATATCGTTTGTAGCACGATACGTTAATAAAACAGCCAGTGGCGTAAGTATAAAAGTTGACATCCATGCTCCCATAAAAGGACTCAATCCGTCTTCTTGTGAAATTCTTTTTCCGAAAGTATTGATAAAGTGAAAAGTAATAAATATCAAAACTGCAAAAACTATTGGTAAACCAAGTCCTCCTTTACGGATAATTGCTCCAAGTGGCGCACCAATAAAAAACATTAAAAAGCAAGCAAAAGCAATTACAAATTTCTCATAAAGTGCTGTAAGATGTCGGTTAATATTTCGTTGTTTTTCTTTTAATTCATTTTTAGTAGTATCTATAGAATACATTGTACTCGTTAGGTTACTACTTGCTACTTTAAGTATTTCTACTTTTTTATCATTGGTGTAAAGTGATAAAAGATCATTAGGTAGCGGTTTTTTGTTTTTATCCAACTTAATAATTGGAAGTCCTTTGGCAATACCCACCTTTTGATTAATATTTTCCGAAAAGGAAATTATTTCGTTGTCTAAGTTTTTAGTTAATGAATCTAAAGTATAGCGTAATTCACTAGCATTAAGCATTCCATTTGTATTACCAACATCTTGATTATCCTCTACTTTATTTAATTCAGATAAATCGATGTTGATAATTTGTTTTTTAAACGCTCCTTTTATAAAAGGCATTTTACTTCTATCTTCGTATTTCTTAGGTGTTACATCTTGATAATAATAACCATCATTAAGTACTAGCTGAAGAATACTAGATTTATCATTACTTATTAATTCACCTGTTTTAGATTTAATAACCGTTTTGTTTTCACCGCTATTATTTGCTTTTTCATGAATAGTTACTCCGGTAAGATTATTACCGTTTGCACCTGATTTTTTATTTACTTTAATATTATAAAAACCAACATCGCTAAATTGTCCTTCAGCTATAGCCATTGCAGGCTTAGCTTGCGCGATACTTTTTCTAAAGTTAATAAACTTATATTCGGCGTATGGGATAACATTATTTGCAAAAAAGAAGGCAACTATACTTAAAAAGCATATAAACACAATTAAACCTCTCATGGCACGCTGTAGCGAAATCCCTGAAGCTTTCATTGCAGCAAATTCATAGTTTTCAGCTAGATTTCCAAACGTCATAATTGAAGCTAGCAAAACCGATAATGGCAACACCAACGGAACAATCCTCGGCATCGAAAACAACAAGAATTTAACGATTAGAATTAAATCCAAATCTTTACCTGCCAGCTCGGCTATAAACAACCAAACAGTTTGAAGAATGAATATAAAAAATAGAATTACAAATACAGTAGTAAATGTAAGAAGGAAAGTCTTTAATAAGTATTTGTCTAAAATTTTCAACCCGTAATTAGTCTAGTTTATTGATATAGTAATTTGGATATTTACTTTGCACAAAGGTAAACTGATTTTTTGATAATGGCTGATTGGTTTTAAAAGAATTAACGGTTAATGTAGTTTTTGTTCCGTTCTTACCCATTTCAATTAAGTTATAAATATGCTTTGTCTGTACATCGATCCCTAAAAGAATCTCTTTACGTTGATCTTTAGCACTTGTAGGGTTTAATTTAATATATTGAATTTTTCTTCCTTTTACGTTCTGAACAATATCCATTGCATACTTGTAACCAGAATTAAAGAATGTCAACATTTTTGAAGGCGTAATCGCATTATCATCTTTTTCGTTGACTTTAGAAATTGTAATTTCCTCATCTTCAGGAACAATTGTGTATGTTTTTTGTCCGTCGAATATTTTGGTAACACCCATAAAATTCAATACAAACTGATTTCCTTTTATCGTTACATTTCCTTTACTGTCCTGATTAATATTTTCTTTGGCATTATTCAGGGTATACTTAAAATCAATTACAATATTATCGTAACTTTTTACTTTTGCAGTTACTTGATCCAATAGTTCTTTGGCTTTTTTATCTTGAGCCTGAATAGAAAAAGTAACAAGGAATAAAAAAACAATTTGAAAAACCTTTTTCGTCAGGCTGTTTGCATTATTATTTTTGAAGTTTTGAATCGTTGATTTCATGATTTAATTATTTTGTTCATTGTTAAAAAATTGATCAAGAGAACTTAAATCTAAAATATTCACACTTCTAGCTTTACTACCTTCAAAAGGACCAACAATTCCTGCAGCTTCTAATTGATCTATCAATCGACCTGCACGATTATAACCTAGCTTTAATTTTCTTTGTAATAATGAAGCCGAACCTTGTTGAGCATTTACAATTATCTCAGCTGCCTCTCTAAATAAAGTATCTCTTTCGGAAATATCCATATCAAGATTAATGCCACTTTCTTCCCCAAGAACCTCTGGAAGTAAATAAGCTGTTGCATATGCTTTTTGTGAACCTATAAAATCAGTGATTTTTTCAACTTCTGGTGTATCAATAAACGCACATTGTACACGAACCACATCATTTCCATTAGAGTATAATAAATCTCCACGCCCTATTAATTGGTCTGCTCCTTGTGTATCCAAAATTGTACGCGAATCTATTTTTGAAGTAACCCTAAAGGCTATTCTCGCAGGGAAATTTGCTTTTATCAAACCTGTAATTACGTTTACCGAAGGTCTTTGAGTTGCAATTATCAAATGTATTCCAATAGCACGTGCCAATTGTGCCAAACGTGCAATAGGAACTTCTACTTCTTTTCCAGCAGTCATAATTAAATCGGCAAACTCATCGACTACCAAAATAATATAAGGTAAAAATCGGTGTCCTGCTTCTGGATTTAATTTTCTTCCTTTAAATTTATCATTGTATTCTTTAATATTTCGAACCATTGCATCTTTTAATAAAGAATAACGGTTATCCATTTCAACACAAAGTGAATTCAGCGTATTCACAACTTTTGCATTATCGGTAATAATAGCATCGTCAATATCTGGAAGCTTAGCCAAATAATGTCTTTCTATTTTATTAAATAATGTTAACTCCACTTTTTTAGGATCCACCAAAACGAATTTTACTTCGGCTGGATGTTTCTTGTACAATAATGAAGTTAAAACTGCATTTAATCCTACCGATTTTCCTTGCCCAGTAGCTCCTGCCATCAATAAGTGAGGCATTTTTGCTAAATCAACAACAAATGTTTCATTAGAAATTGTTTTCCCCAAAGCAATTGGCAATTCCATTTCGGCTTCTTGAAATTTAGCCGAACCAATAACACTTTTCATCGAAACCATTGTCGGATTCTTATTAGGAACCTCAATACCAATAGTTCCTTTTCCTGGAATTGGCGCAATAATACGAATTCCTAATGCCGACAACGACAAAGCAATATCATCTTCTAAACTTTTAATTTTCGAAATACGAATTCCTGCTTCTGGTACAATCTCATACAATGTTACTGATGGACCTACTGTAGCTTTAATCTGTGCGATTTCGATTTTATAATTTCGAAGCGTATCTACAATTTTATTTTTATTTTCTTCTAATTCTTCCTGGTTGATTGTAATTCCACCAGTTGAATATTCTTTTAATAAGTCGATTGTTGGAAACTTATAATTAGACAAATCTAAAGTAGGATCAAACAATCCAAAATCGGCAACTAATCGTGATGCCAAATTTTCTTCGATTATATCTTCTTCTGGAGCTTGCTCTATCACAAAAGACTCTGTATGTGGAACTGCTTCCTTTGATGCAGGAGCAATATCCATTTTTATTGGCTTTAAAGCCGGATCCAAATTAATTTCGGATGAATGAGCAATAGTTGGTTTTAAGGCCTCTTTGTTAATTTCAAATTGAGAATCCGGTGTTTTTAAATGAATCTCATCTAATTCATCATTTTCTTCAATTGCAAATTCTTCTAAGTTATAAGCACCTTTCTCTGTTTTTAAAGACGGTACCGAATTTAAATCGGAGCGAATCTCTCTTTTGGTATTATCAAAAAACGACTGAATCTTATCGGGTGATATTTTGATTTTAAAAATTAAATAGATTATCAACCCAAAAAGCAAGCTCAATAAAGTTCCTGTCTTACCTATATAATCTTGTAAAAACAAGTTTAGCTCATAGCCTATCGTTCCTCCTAATTCTGGAGCCGATGTAGCAAAAAAACCAAACAATACCGATATAATAATAATTACAAACAGATCCCAAAACCAAATATTCTTGAGTTTTTTTATTGAAAGCTCCAATATCAAAAACATTCCTGTTAAGAAAAACAGACGAACAAATATAAATGCTGCTAAACCAAATCCTTGATAAATCAATAAATCTGCTAGAGAAGCTCCAAATTTTCCAAGCCAATTCTGCACAGGCTCGCTTCGATCTCCAACTGCTGACAATGCACTCTGATCCGTTTGTCCGTAGATATAAAAGGAAATAAAAGCAACCAATAATGCAACTGAAAATAATACCAAAAGGCATCCCAAAACAATATTATGCTGTTTGGTCATTTTCCAAGACGTAATAGCCCCAGATTTTGATTTATTTTTATTGTCTACTGTTTCTTTTTTTGTTGTTTTTGCCATTCTTATTTTAGGTGCTAATCGCTTATATATTTTTTATATATGGTATATATATTGTCAATCCGATTGCTATTGCGGTCATTGCAGCAAAAAATACTGCGCCCGCAGCAATATCTTTGATAAAACCGATTCTTTCATGATAATTTGGATGAATAAAATCGGCTACTTTTTCTACAGCCGTATTTAATCCTTCCACACTTAATACTAATCCTATTGCTAAAATTTGAAAAAGCCATTCGGTACTTGTTATATGGAAATAAAAACCTGCAATAGTCATTATAATTCCTAACGAAAATTGTACCATAACGCTATGCTCGGTGCTTATTAGCTTTAAAGCACCTTTGTAAGCATAAGTAACGCTTTTTAATCTTCCTTTTAAAAAAGTATTATCTTTTTGAAACTCCATCCTTACGATTTATAGTGCAGCTAGTGCAGCTTCGTAATTAGGCTCGTTTGCAATTTCTGCAACTTGCTCTGTATGGGTAACTTTACCGTTTTCATCAACAACTATAATTACTCTTGAGTGTAATCCTGTTAATGGTCCGTCTACAATTTCTAATCCGTTTGCTTTACCAAAAGCTCCTGCTTGAAAATCTGATAAATTAACTACATTTTCTAATCCTTCAGCACCACAAAAACGTTTTTGAGCAAAAGGTAAATCTCTTGAAATACATAATACTGTAGTATTCTCAAGGTTACTTGCATTTTCGTTAAATTTCCTAACTGAAGTTGCGCAAGTTCCTGTATCGATACTTGGAAATATATTTAAAACTAATTTTTTTCCTGCAAAATCACTCAATGAAGCAACCGAAAGGTCGTTCTGTACTAATTTAAAATCAGCTAGTTGTGAACCAACTTTTGGTAATTCGCCTGAAGTATGAATTGGATTTCCTCCTAATGTTATTGATGCCATGATGTTTGTTTTTTTATGAGGTTCAAAAGTAATGATTAAAATTTGAATCTAAAAGAATTTATTAAGCGTTTAGGATTGTTTCGTAATGTGAATTTGTCTTTGCCATTGCTAGAAGATAGCTTTGTCAAAGTTTTGAACTTTGACAAAGCTTGGGCTAAAACTTTGTGTGATTTTGATTGTGGAGATGCACTGCGGTGCATCTCCACAGTTGTGATATCATTACTAATTTTATTTAATCGTATATGCTCTATTCTAGATCTAGCTTATACTCTACTTCTCTTCACTTTCTTCTATTCTCTTTCTTCTATTCTCTTTCTTCTATTCTCTTTCCTCTATTCTCTTTCTTCTATTCTCTTTCTTCTATTCTCTTTCTTCTATTCTCTCCGCGAGAGGGATGGTCGCTGGCTACCTAAGTAGCGCAAACAGCCCGACAGCATTAAGGAAAGGGGCGTATATAGATTTGTGTGATTTGCCCCTTTTCTTAATGCTGGCTCGCCCAAAACTTGGTTATATCCAATAAAAAAACGCACCCCGTAAAGAATGCGTTTTTAGATAACAATTGTTTTTTTAACTATTTTTGCTAAATCAACTATTTATCGATTGACCCCAAAACACGTTTCATAAACGTATTCAAAGCTTCCTTTTTATCAGTTCCCTGAACTACCATTTTATGTACTTCTAATGCACCGTACATATTAGAAATTAATTCACCAATTACATCTAATTCTTCATCTTTTAAAGATGGAATTTCAGTCATTGCTTCCAAAACCTCAATAGTTTCAATGATGTAATCCTGATCATTTTCTTCTATAAACTGCGTTAATTGTTTTATTACTGGTAATTTCATTTTTAGACTTCTTAGATATTTAGACATTTTAGATTTTTAGACTTTCTTGGATTTTCAAACAGCATTTATGCAATCTAAAACTATAAGTAAATCTAATAATCTATTTAAGCAATTTCGTTTACTAACTCGATTAAAACTTCTTGTTTATTAGTTTGTGTCTCGTTAACCAGTTTACCATTTACAAAAGTGGCAAATGTTGGTAAATTAGTAACATTTGCTAATTTTCTTGATTCTGGAGAATTTTCAGCATCAACTAAAACAAAAGTTAATCCTTCTTTTTCTGTCGCTAATTTTTTGAATTTTGGCTTCATTATACGACAATTTCCACACCAAGAAGCCGAATATTGCACGACAACTTTCTCATTTTTAGCAACTAAATCCGCTAAAGTATCTTCATTTAATTCGATTAACATAATTCTATTTTTTAAGGTTCAAAGTAACAAAGGTTCAAAGGGACAAAGTTTTATAAACTTCGTAGATAGTCACAACAAAAAAGTTTTGTTGAACTATACTTATGACTCTTTGTAACTTTTTATTTTTTTTAAGATTTAAAGTAGCAAAGGTTCAAAAGAGGAAAGTCTTAAAGACTTTGTTACTCTGTATCTTTGAACCTTTGTACCTTTATTTTAATTAGTTTGCGCTTAAATACTCAGCTGTACTTAATCTATCTGCGCTCATTGCTTCTTTTCCAGCTTCCCAGTTTGCAGGACAAACTTCTCCTTTTTCTTGGATATGCGTGTAAGCATCAACCATACGTAAGTATTCGTTTACGTTACGACCTAATGGCATATCGTTTACACTTTCGTGGAAAATTTTTCCTGTTTCATCAATAAGGTAAGTAGCTCTGTAAGTTACATTTGAACCTTCGATGATAACTGAATCTGTTTCTTCACTGTACTCTGTAGAATCAATATCTAAAATTCCTAAAATGTTAGATAAGTTACGGTTTGTATCAGCCAAGATTGGGTAAGTTACCCCTTCGATTCCACCATTGTTTTTTGGAGTATTTAACCAAGCAAAGTGTACTTCGTTTGTATCACATGAAGCTCCAATTACGATTGTATTTCTTTTTTCAAATTCTGGTAATGCAGCTTGAAAAGCGTGTAATTCTGTTGGACATACAAAAGTAAAATCTTTTGGGTACCAAAACAAAAGTACTTTTTTGTTATTGTTTACTGCTTCTTCAAAAACATTGATTTTCAAATTGTCTCCCATTTCTGAGATGGCATCAATTGCAATACTTGGGAATTTCTTTCCTACTAAAGACATATCTTTCGTTTTTAAGTTAATTATTTATTTGATGCAAAAATAGTACATAAACCCACCTAGAAGCAATAGGATGTGATTATAAATACTTATCTATTAATAAGGTTTAACTATAACGCAACGATATGTTTTCATAAATTACTGAAGCTCAATATTTACAGGCAATTTTCCAACACAATTTTTATTTTCAATAATTTGAATTGCTGCATTTTTTTGAAACTCTACAAAATCCTGATATACTTCAACAAGCCCTAAAGCGTGTTTCGCATTTGGAATAATTGGTAAAGCATATGGATTACCAAAAACGTAAAGAATACATTTTTTTGATTTTAATAATTTGCCTAGTAGTTCTAAAACGGACTCTTCGATATCGAAATTATTAAGTGGCTTTGCTTTTGGTACAAACAAAGAAATGATGATTGTATCAAAGGCTTTTAAATCTTTTTCGACTGAAGTTACAACAGTAGTATCTCCAGCTTTAATTGCAAACTCCGGACTTGATAATTGTGTGTTTAACATTTTGAAGAAATCATTATCCTCCGTTTTATACAAACTTAATTTTGCAAGAGTCTTGTTTTTATGTGCCGCAAAAACAGTCTCAGAATTTGAGTTATCAATTATTTTTGTGATACTATTTTGTGCAATTTTATCATTTAATAGTGCTGTTCTTTCAAAGTCCAAAACTCCTGATCCTATTTCTGCTTGATTAAGAATTCTTGCTTTTTCTTTACATTTCCATATTCTATTAAAGCTCTCTTCTATACGTTCTTGTGAAGCATTTTCTAGAATCGCCTGAATTCCTTCTGGTACATTTTCGGCAAAACACAATACATCGTTTCCTGCATTAAATGCCTCCCACTCTAATTGCCCTTTTACATCATATAATTTAGATACGCTATGCATATTTAATGCATCCGAGATAACTAAACCATCATAACCTAATTGTTCTCGTAATAAGGTTTCGATAATTGGTTTTGATAAAGTTGCTGAGGTATCTTTTCCTGAATTTAAAGCTGGAACTGCTAAGTGCCCAATCATAATCGAATCGACATTATCTTCGATTCCTTTTATAAACGGGTATAATTCGTTTTCTAATAATTCTTGTAGAGTTTCTTTTAAAACAGGTAATCCTAAATGCGAATCGACATTGGTATTACCGTGCCCCGGAAAATGTTTCAGACATCCCAAAACTCCAACATCCGACATTCCTCTTAAATATTCTAAAGCAAAATGTGCCACTTTTTCTTTGTTTTCTCCAAATGAACGGTAACCAATAACTGGATTATCGGGATTATTATTTACATCTGCCAATGGTGCTAGATTATAATGAATTCCAACCGATTTTAAATCTAAGCCAATTTGTTTTCCTACTTCATAAACCAAATGTGATTCACTCTCTGGTAAAGCCCCAAGAGTAATTGCATAAGGATACTGTGGTGTTTTTTCAACACGCATTGCCAAGCCCCATTCGGCATCGATACTTATTAAAAGTGGCGTTGTTGCACATTTTTGAAATCGTTCAATGCGGTCTTTTAGCTGTTTATAACTATCATCATTGAAAACAATTTTTTTATTGCCTTCATAATTTGTTGCTGCACTGGCACGGCTATGAAAAAAAGTAAGTCCGCCAATATTATATTCTCGAATTAAACGTTCTGTTTCCTGAATATTTTCTTCGGTATCATTTATAAAAACTGCAGGAAAGAAAAACTGCCCTACTTTTTGTTGTATTGTTTGTGGTATTTTATTCATTGGTTATAAAGTTTTTTTCATGCATACACTATTATCCATAACATCATAAGGTGGGTAATTTGGGATTATAGCATACTCTTGTTTTTGATATAAAGCAATTGCCTCTGGTTGATTTACGCCTGTTTCTAGAATGGTATATTTATAATCTACTTCGGCTGCCCATATTTCTAACTCCTTTAAAACAGCAGATGCTATTCCTCTTTTACGATAATCAGGATGCACAAACATACGCTTGATTTCGGCAGTATCTTTTTCTTTTTCTCTAAAAGCTCCACAGCCAATAGCTACTTCACCTTCATAAAATACTATCGCGTGTTTTATTGTATCTATATTATTAAACTGATTGTAAAAATCGTGATCTTCTCCATCTCTAATTTTTAAATCCTGATTTAATAAAACAACCAAATTTATAAAGTCAACATCTTCTGAGTTAGTTCTTCTTAATGTAATCATGATGTAAATATTATAAAAATTTATTTTTACTTAAGTTTACTCTTCTTTTTCTTGGCCAGTTGACTTTTTGTGTATAAGGCTTTTTCAAGTCGGTTTTTAAATCGAAATAACTTTGGCATGCCTTCAATTCTATCTTCTTGTGTAATTACTTCGTAAATTAGAATTGCTTTTTCTAATATTCGAATTTCATTATCGATATCATTTTGATTTTTATAAATAGTAGCTAATCTATCGTAAGAATGATTTCCTTTAAATCCTTCATTACTATTTTCTTCGTATAACGCAATTGCTTTCTCAATTTCTCCTGCTTTTTCAAATTCAATTGCTTTCAGGTTTCGTTCAACCTGGATGTTTTCATTGATTTCCATGGGCGTTATATTCTAATTAAATCTTATTCTATCTTCTTACCGAAATCTTTTGGAAAAATTAAAAATCTCGAAAGAATTACTCCTGGTATTGTGGCCAAAAATACCCAAATAAAGAAATTTCCATATCCTAAATATTCCTGAATATAACCACTTACCATTCCTGGCAGCATCATTCCTAAAGCCATAAATCCTGTAGCAATAGCATAATGTGACGTTTTTGATTCTCCTTCTGCAACATAAATTAAGTACATCATAAAGGCTGCAAAACCAAAACCATAACCGAACTGCTCTACAATTACCACTGCATAGATATAATAAACTGACGAAGGATGAAAATAGGACAGCAAGATAAATCCAATTATTGGCAAGTGCATTGTTAAAATCATCGGAAGCATCCATTTAGTAAGACCATGTCTTGATATTGCAATTCCGCCTAATACACCTCCTAGCATCAAAGCAATCAATCCAAAAGTTCCATAAATCAACCCAATATCTTCTGTATCAAGTCCCATACCTCCTTTTAGAACAACTTTTTGAGTTCCTTTATTTGTAACCAGCTGATCTACAAAGTTGATTCTGGCTTTGTTTAAATTCTTATATTCTTTTGGGTCTTTATTTTCTATCTCAGGCAACGGTTTTTTAGTGTTTGCCATTTCTGCCGATATTGGCAATTTAGAATACAGCAATTGTAACTCTGAATCTGATAGTTTTTCTCCGTTGGTAACTTTTGAATTATAAACCTCTAAAGCTTTTATCTGACTTTCATCTGAACCTGATTCAACTAATTCATATTTAATCGGATCTACTAAAAATGGTGTCAGCATTTTCATTAATTGCGATTCCCCTAATCTGAATAACAAGATAAAAGCAAGTACTAAAACAATTTGTTTCTTTCTGAAGAAACTTGCAAAAACTGAAGCAAAACTTTGGTCTGCAATTTCTTTGGCTGTTCCTGGAGTAGTATTTTCTGTTTTAGGTGTAGAAAAATAATTATATGCTGTAATAAGAGCCATTAGCAATCCCACAAAAATCATGGTATATGACCATGCTTTACGATTATCTCCAAATTTATGTTCCAGATAACCTGCTAAAAGCACGATTAATCCATTTCCAGCAAGCATTGAAATTCTGTAAAACGTACTTCTAATTCCCAAGAAAAAAGATTGTTGCTCTTTTGGCAAAACCAACAAATAAAAGCCATCGCTAGCGATATCATTAGAGGCTGAGGCAAAAGCTGCAACCCAAAATATAGCTAACGTTAATATGAAAAAATTATTCAGCGGAATCGTAAGTCCTACTATTAAAAAAGCAATTGAAATAACGAATTGCATCGCCAAAAACCACTTTCGTTTCGTGCCGTGCAAGTCAATAAAAGGACTCCATAAAGGTTTGATAACCCAAGGCAGATATAATAAGCTAGTATAGAGACCAATGTCTTCATTAGTGATTCCTAGATTTTTGTACATTAGTACCGAAACCGAGATAATTACTATGTAAGGAAATCCTGAGGCGAAATTCAATAATGGAATCCAAAACCAAGGCTTATTTTCTGTTTTCATCTGTTATTTCAGCTACATTTACTTTAAAACCTTTTTTTAAATCTATAATAGTTGGAGTACTTTCGTTTGCATAATAATCAATAAAAGTGATTGCACATGCCTTATACTTCTTCATTGTTTTTTCTGAAAGAACAAAATAAATAGAACCGTCTATTTCGTGAACCGTCAATTTATCAATAATTTGAGAAGGATCATTGATATCTATTTTCCCTTCACTTTCGGCTCCATAAACAACTACGTAACGTACTTTAGTATTCAACGGATATTTAACCTTGAAAGAATAATTAATACTATCTTTTACAAACTCGCTTACTGTAGGCACATCAACCACAACCTTTTTAAGATTTGGAACGGCTAATGGAAGCGCTGGATATTTATATTGATTCTCTGCCAAAAGACGTACTACATCCTGATTTTTGTTAATGAGTAGTTTAGCACTAAAATAAGCACTTCCGGTTACATTCTTAAAACTTCTGGCATAATCGACCTGATTTGGGATTTCGGTTGCCAAATTCCAACTTTTATCACTATCAGCTCTAATCTTATACGGACTGTGCCCAATATAAATAGCTGTATTATTAGAATTTTCTGACCACCATTTTACCAATTTAGAATAATTAGCTCTTGGATTATTCATACTCCAGTACAGTTGAGGTATAATGTAATCAATCCACTTTTGATCCATCCATAAAATAGGATCTGCATATAAATCATCATAATTAGACGTCGATTGTGTATCTGAACCTTTTGGATCTTTCGATTTATTACGCCAAACTCCAAATGGGCTAATGCCAAATTGTACCCAAGGTTTACAGCTTTTTATTGTAGTAGAAATAGTTTGAACAAAATTACTTACGTTCGCTCTACGCCAATCAGACAAACTAAGTCCGCTACCATATTTTTTATAAGAGGCTGTGTCGTTAAATTGTTTTCCTGGTATGGTATAAGGGTAAAAATAATCATCAAAATGAATGGCATCGATATCGTAATTCTCAACAACTTCTTCTACAATAGTTGTTAAATGCTCCTGCACTTCGGGCAAAGCAGGATCGTAATATAATTTTCCTCCGTATTCAATCATCCATTCTGGATGTTTTATTACGTCATGGTTTGAGTATAAACTATCTTTTTTTAAGTCAAATGTAGCTCTATAAGGATTCATCCAAGCATGAAACTCAAATCCTCTCATATGCGCTTGTTCAATCATCCATGCCAAAACATCATAATATGGTTTTGGTTCTTGCCCTTCTTTTCCTGTCAAATAACGTGACCAAGGAGCTAGCTTAGTAGGGTAAATAGCGTCGCCAACACTTCGTATCTGCACAATTACAGCATTAAAGTTTAATTTTTTATATGTTTCTAAAATTTCAATATAATCAGCTTTTTGTTTTTCAGTATTATCGACTTTGCTTTTTGGCCAGTCAATATTAACAACGGTAGCAATCCAAACCCCTCTAAACTCGTTTTTAGGATACCGCGATTTTTCCTGAGCACTACCACTCCATCCTAAAAAAATAAAAAATAAAAAAAATAGTATTATGTGCTGATTTTTATGCATTTCAATCTTAATTTATACAGAATCCAAAAATAGTTTTTTTAGTGAAGTATAAAAGATAATTTATTGATAAAATTTATAACGCACAGAAATTTAAACTTTAATACTCACAAATAACATTCCATACTTATCAAACACCTATATATGAATTAGATATAATACTTTTTATTAGTAATCAAATTTGATTTAAAAACGAAGTTCCATTATAGTAAATTCTTGTCCCGATTTAAAAAAAGTGACCTGTGTATCTATCATTTCAAATTTCTCATAAAAAGACTTTTTGTTTACTCTTGCATTACACCAAATTCGCTTTACACCCTTATTTCTAGCTTGTTGTATAATATATTCTAATAGTATTGTTGCATTACCTTTTCCCTGTTCTTCGGTTAATGTTGCTAATTTCCTAAACTGCATTTCCTCATTATCTTCAAAACATGAAACAATAGCGACAAGTTTTGATTCATTATATAATCCAAAATGGATACCTAAATAATCTTCTTTTAATTGTACAAATTCAAAAGGCATGTCTGGCCACATCACTTTATGCCGAATTGCCCATGTTTCTGAAGCTGGAATTTCATTGATTATCATAATTACTTTTTTGATGGACTGAGAATCCAAATTTAGAATTAATTATTTATCTATCTTACACCAATACATGTTTAACTTACAAACTCTTTTACATGTTTTTTTTTACAGAATTAACCTATGTTAAAAACTGGGCCTACAATTTAGTTTTCTTTTTTTGACTCTCAAAAAAAATTATATCCTATTATATTTCAAATAAATACTAGTGATACTACTAAAATTGCTAAAAAAAATAAGCAACAGATATCTTTCGATTTCGGTATATAATAATTAATTTTAATAGCTAATTAATATATCCCCTAATAATCAACAAGTATGAAAAAGCTTTTTTTAATCACACTATTATGTATCAGTGTAAATTCATTTGCACAATTGCTACAATTCGGTCCCATAATTTCTTCTAATATAACTTCAATTTCAACAGATGACTACAACTCTGATAGCTCTGGCACCTCGATAGGCTTTGGTGGATTTGCAAGAGTAAATTTATTGATGCTTTATGGACAAGCTGAATTTGGATACGCACAATCTAAATTTACTGTATCTGAATTAGGAATCGCTAATACAGATTATAAATTATCTGGAACTGAAGCTACATTAATTGTAGGTTACAAAATTGTTCCTTTAGGCAAACTTGGAAATGTTAGAATATTTGGTGGATACAACTGGAAAAATTACTCAAATATAGACAGGAGCAACAACTTAAACTATATCGACGTTGTAAAAAACAACAATAGCCTTCTTGGCGGAGTTGGTGTCGATTTATGGAAATTCACACTAGACTATAGATACTTAGCAGGAGTTACAGATATTGATGCATCTAATTTAAAAGCAAAAACTGCAGTTTCTAATATTAGCTTAGGATTCAAATTCTAAAAACAATTTCATTACATACAACGAGAACCTAATTAAAAATTAAGTTCTCGTTTTTTTTTATCATTTTATTTTAAAAATTAAATAATTTACTGTTTCCCATTATCTTCAAGCTATTTTCTTTTGTATTTTTATAAAATAAAACAACTATTAAAAACTATTTTTAACCTTAATCAATACTAGAATGGGAAAATTTGTCATCACAAAAAGAACTAACGGAGAGTTTCAATTTAACTTAAAAGCCAATAACGGACAAACAATCCTTGCAAGTGAAGGGTATTCAGCAAAAGCAGGTTGCTTAAACGGAATCGAATCAGTAAAAACCAATTCGCAAGATGATTCAAAATTTGATAGAAAAACATCAACTAATGGAAAACCTTATTTTAATTTAAAAGCAACCAATGGTCAAATTATTGGAACTAGCGAAATGTACGAAAGTGTGTCTGCAAGAGATAACGGAATCGAATCGGTAAAAACCAATGCACCTACCGCAACCACAGATGACCAAACTGTTTAATAAATAGTCTAAAATATATTTCCTAAAACCAAAACCACTCTTATCGAGTGGTTTTATTTTTAAGAGCATTTTACTTCGTCATTACGCTTCACTTCTATCAAGTCTCTCACTATCATATCTTTTTCTTTCTAAAAAAAAAGATAAAAAAATACTGTTATAATATTGGCTTAACCTTCCTTTTCCATTAAGAGTTACGAAACAAAACTCAGAATTGATTTAGAATCAAATTTTAAATCACAATCAACTGAGTCAAAGACCTTTTTTACGAATCCTTAACAAAACGTTAAAAGATATAAATTTATTTTTTAAAATAAAAACTAACAATCAGTCAGTTAAAATTATTTTTCGATTACATTTACTAATAAATTTAATATAAATTATGAAAACAGGAGTAGTAAAATTTTACAATGAAGCAAAAGGATTTGGATTCATTACAGAAGAAGGTACAGGACAAGACATTTTTGTTCATGCATCAGGCTTAAAAGAGCAAATTAGTGAAAATGACTCTGTTCAATTTGAAATAGTTGACGGAAAAAAAGGCAAAAATGCAGTTGAAGTTTCAGTAGTTTAATACTGGTTAACATTAAAAATTGCATTAATTACGATTGCCTATTGGTTTAATATGAAGATAAAGAATACTATTCGATACACTCTCAATAATAAAACCCTACAAATCACTCACGACGATTAGCAAAACAAAAAAATCCTGTAAACAATGTTTACAGGATTTTTTTTTATAGAGTTGATAATATCATTAGTATTTACTAAATAAGGAATAATACCTCCATAAAATAACTAATAGCATTCTGCTGCCAAACATCTTTTTATTGTATTTTTGGATTCTTATCAATTCTAATTTTTAAACAAATTAAATACACATTTCATTATCTAATCCATAATTTATCAAAAATATACAGGCTCAATCCTTTAAAACAATAAAAGATTAACATATGCACAAACAAAGAACATCACAACTTTTTCTTTAGTTTTGATTAGTATGTACACCAACCTTTTAAAGGATTATTGTCATCGATTAAACAGCTCGATACACAAGCAAACCATATTTGAGATCTAATTACATATATGATAATAAAAACATATCCGTTTACAAAAATTTCAATACAGACGTACTTTTTACTCCTCTAAGAACAAATAAAACGATTAATCCCATTTCACAATGAAAAGACTTTCCCTTAATTATTTTTTACTACTTATTTTAGTAACTATTGTAACTAAAAGCAATGCTCAATCTTTTCACATGACTGCATTAGATGCCTATTGGGAAATGATCGAGCCTTTAAAAAAAGGAGATTCTCTCTCTCTGAAAACTTGGGATAAATTTCTAAATTTAGAACCCAATCAAATTTACATAAAGAATCAAGGTTTTGACAAAGCTTATCTAGAAAGATTAAGAAGAAGTATTCAAGTAGTCTATATGCCACAAAATGCAGAAATCTTAAAGAAAAGAGTTCTTGCTATTGAGAAAGATCCTTCAACATACTGGCTCACTTACAAGGTGTACGTATACAAAATACACGAAAAAGAGCTAAAAGATTTTCAGCAAAAGTTAGTTTCACCTGATTACTTACCTCTAATTTATAAAAACAGTTTTAGCTGGCTTCCAAAATACCTTCAAAAAAAAGACGACACAGTTAATATTTACTTACTCGGTATAGAAAATGATGCTATTGCAGGAAGCGGAACCGTAATTGCTACTTTATGGAATTTATATAATGCTGATATAATTCAAACAGGTGCCTTATTGGGTCATGAAATGCATCATGTTTTAAGAAAACCTTTTCATTTTAAAGTAGAAGAGCAAGATCAGGGTCTTATGTATTTCTTGAACGTTGTTTTAAACGAAGGAACTGCAGATATGATTGATAAACCTACTAATCTAGCTAATCAAAATACTTTGCCTTTTGGCTTAGGTCTTACAGATTTTTTAATCCCACAAGCCGACAGCATTGTAACACAAGCCGACAAAAATATAGTGGCAATGCAAAAGTCCAACGGAAAACTTTTTAAAACCGAAAAAGATTATAGAAATCTTGTACAATGGACAAGTGGACATAAACCAGGATATTTCATGGCTGACATTATCGTAAGAAATGGGTATAGAAATCAGTTACTTGAAAATATTCAAAACCCTTTTAAATTTATCTACCTTTATAATAAAGCGGCTAATAAAGATGCTAAAAACCCTCCTGTTTTTACTGATGATGCTATAAAATATATTAAGATAATGGAGAAAAAATATTGGTCCACAAAATCAAATTAATTATTCTTTAATACCTTAATCTGATTAATTTCTAAAAAAACACCTTATAGCTTTATACTCAATAAAAAAAGGGAAGATATATTTAAATATCTTCCCTTTTTTGTGGAGTCGCCGAGAATCGAACTCGGGTCCAAACAAGCAATTAAAGAGCTTTCTACACGCTTATTTCCTGATTAAATTTTCGATATTGTGCTTGGCCAGGAACAGCCACACAATACTTATCTTCTTAATTTCGAAATCCACCCGAAGCTCATGGAAATCTAGGTTTATTTTTACGGTTCCCCTGTATTGACCGCCACAAACCAAGGCTTTCAAGGAGAATCCAGCTTTCCTATCTGATAGGAACGTGGCTTAATCGTACTATAATTCGGATTATGCAGCTAAAGCGTAGTTATTTTCGCCGTGTAAAAGTGTTGAGATCTTATATTTACGAGCAAGGTCTCAATGCTCGACGTGCTTACTGTTCAATTCGACTTGCTGTCAAAACCAGTCGACCCCATTTCTTTTCAATAAAAATTGAGATTGCAAAATTACGCTTTTTGAGTTATCAATCGAAATTAATTTTCAAAAAATATTCGATTTAATTTTAGCACCTCAATCTGCAACCTAAATATTAGTCGAGATCTTTAAAAACAAAAGGATAATCTCCAAAAATTGGTGCCAATTTACGAACTGCATATGTTTTGCGAGTAAACTTATTAGACAACGCTATGATAGTAACATTTTCTTTTTGAAGCGTTATATAAGATGAAGTATTTCCGTGCCACCATCCGTTATGAAAATAAAAATGTTGTCCTGAATACCAATTAATCATTCGAATACCCAGCCCATAGTTTTTTTCGCCCTTGCGCTCATTACTATATCCATCATAAACTTGTTTTAGCAACTCTGGTTTTAAAAAATCAGGAGCATTTCTGGCTCTATCAAATTTTAATAAATCACGAGGAGTTGAATAAATATTCTTATCCCCATAAACAGCATCTAGATAATCTATTCCAATTTCAACATTATTTCCTTTATATGATGGAACGGCTGTTTTTCTGTCTTTATCAATATCAAAAACATAAGTATGCGTCATTCCCAAAGGCTTAAAAATCATTTGAGTCATTGCATCTTTATAGCTAAGTCCTGTTATTTTCTCAATAATTAGAGCTAACATCGCATAATTAGTATTACAATAGGTAAAACGGGTATCGGTTTTATACTCTAAGCCAATATCTTTCGTAGCCATGATATTCAAAATATCCTGATTGGTTAATTGATTATGTCTATCCCAAATAGTTTTATCCTTGTCTGTAAAATAGGCATAATTACGCATACCGCTTCTATGGTTTAACAACATCCTTACTGTAATATCTGGATAAGGAAATGTCTTTAAAATGGTATTTACTTTTTGATCTAAATCAATTTTCCCTGCATTTACCAACTTTAAAACTGCAGTTGCTGTAAGTACTTTACTAACCGAAGCAATATGCAACGGCGTATTCATATCTATCTCCGTTTTTTGATTTTTATTGGCGTAACCTTCATACTTTTCATAGATAATCTCGCCATTTCTTGCTACCAAAAAACCTCCATTCATGGTATTATTTGGCCAATTTTTATTATAAAAATAATCAACTTTACCTTTAATGGCTGCTACATAATTTGCAGGTAGTTTTTTTTCATGAAGCAATGGCTTCATTTTAGGGAGAGTATCTTCTAAATTTTCGGCAAGAGCTGCATTCGTATTTTTATCTTTTCCACAAGAGCTTAAAACTAAAATAAGGAAAAGGATTTGTGGTATATTTGCTTTTTTAATGAAATTCATGAGTTGGATTCTAGGGAAACAAATATATAGAATTGAATACTTTTGTTTATTTGCCTTTTTAGATGAATTTTTAGATTTTAACACAGTTTTAAGCTTAATTTTCACTAGCCTATTGAACATCAGGCTATAATAAAATCAGCCTCAATATTTTTTAAAAAAAACAACAAAATTTTAACTATATTTGTTATATTTCAAACAAATTGAACCGATAAAGTTATATTTATACAACGTTTAAACAGCAATAAATGAAATTTGGAATTATAAAAGAAAGAAAAAACCCACCAGACAGAAGGGTTGTATTTGCTCCTAATGAACTGGCTCGACTTAAGCAACTTTATCACGAAGCTACTGTAGCTGTAGAAAGTTCAGACATTCGAATTTTTACTGACATTCAGTACAAAAGCTTGGGAATAACTGTTACCAACGATGTTTCGGATTGTGATGTATTATTTGGAGTAAAAGAAGTTCCTATCGAAAATTTAATTTCAGACAAGGCTTATTTTTTCTTTTCACACACTATAAAGAAACAGCCCTATAATCGAAAATTATTACAAGCTATTTTAGCAAAAAATATTGAATTATACGATCACGAAACCATTGTGAACTCTCATAATCAGAGATTAATTGGATTTGGTAAATACGCTGGTATCGTTGGTGTATACAACGGTATTCGTGCTTTCGGAATTAAATTTGAATTGTTCAAGTTACCTAAAGCTGAAACCTTATCTGGCAAAGAGGCGCTAATTACTCATTTAAAACGTATTACTCTTCCTCCATTAAAGTTTGTAATTACTGGTACTGGTAAAGTTGGTACGGGAGCTAAAGAAATCCTTGATGCTATTAAAATAAAAGAGGTAACAATTGATAATTACCTAACAAAAAATTACAGTCAGGCTGTTTATGTTCAACTTGATGTTTTGGATTATAACAAACGTAAAGATGGTCAACTTTTAGATTATACCGATTTTTACGAACATCCTCAGGAATACGTTTCTGATTTTGAAAAATTCACCAAAGTAACTGATGTTTATTTTACTGGACATTTTCATGCAAATGCAGCGCCAGTGATTTTGACTAGAGAAATGCTTCAATCTAAAGATTGCAAAATAAAAGTCGTTGCCGATATTTCATGCGATGTAAACGGGCCTATTGCCTGCACTCTTCGTTCATCAACAATCGAAGAACCTTTGTATGGTTATTTTCCCGGAGAGAACAAAGAAGTAGATGTTTTTCATCCTGCTGCAATTGTAGTAATGGCTGTAGATAATTTGCCTTGCGAAATCCCAAAAGACGCCAGCGAAGGCTTTGGAGAACTTTTTATGGAGCACGTAATTCCTGCCTTTTTTAACGGTGATAAAGATGGAATTCTACACAGAGCCAAAATAACAGAAAACGGTAAGCTAACGCCACGTTTTAGTTATTTACAAGATTATGTAGACGGGAAATAATTATTAATTGTTTTGATAATTGATAATTATCCTTTGACTCCGCTCGAAGAGAATAATATTCCGCTCTTCGACTCCGCTCAGAGTGACAAAAAAAGAAAACCCTGCAATTTTCATTGCAGGGTTTTTATTTATTACGAATTGCTACAAATTAACAATTCATAATTAACATTTTATAATTATTTAAGGCTTCCAACCATATCTTCTGGTTTTACCCAAGCATCAAAATCTTCTGGTGTTACATATCCTAAACGAACTGCTTCTTCTTTTAGAGTTGTTCCGTTTTTATGTGCTGTTTGAGCTATTTCTGCCGATTTGTAATATCCAATTTTGGTATTTAATGCTGTAACAAGCATTAATGAATTATCTACTAATTCTTTAATACGTTTGTAGTTTGGCTCAATTCCTTGTGCACAATGCTCATCGAATGAAACGCAAGCATCTCCTAATAAACGTGCCGATTGTAAGAAGTTTGCTGCCATTACTGGTTTAAAAACATTTAATTCGTAATGCCCTTGCATTCCTCCTACTGAAATCGCAACATCATTCCCCATAACCTGAGCACAAACCATTGTTAATGCTTCACATTGTGTTGGATTTACTTTCCCTGGCATAATAGATGAACCTGGTTCGTTTTCTGGAATAATAATTTCTCCAATTCCAGAACGTGGCCCTGAAGCTAACATACGAACGTCATTTGCAATTTTATTTAATGAAACTGCCAATTGTTTTAATGCACCGTGAGATTCAACAATTGCATCGTGAGCTGCAAGTGCTTCAAATTTATTCTCGGCTGTTACAAATGGATGTCCTGTGAATTTTGCAATATACTCAGCAACTTTTACATCATATCCTGCTGGTGTGTTTAATCCTGTTCCTACTGCTGTTCCTCCTAAAGCTACTTCTGATAAGTGTGCTAAGGTGTTTTTAACTGCTTTTAAGCCATAAGTTAATTGAGCTGCATATCCTGAAAGTTCTTGCCCCAAAGTAAGCGGTGTTGCATCCATAAGGTGCGTACGCCCAATCTTTACAACATTTTTATATTCTACAGCTTTTGCATGAAGTGTATCTCTTAATTTTTCAACTCCTGGAATTGTGATTTCTACTACTGCTTTGTAAGCAGCAATGTGCATTCCTGTTGGAAAAGTATCATTTGATGATTGAGATTTGTTTACATCATCATTCGCTTTTATAAACTGCTCTCCTTCTCCGATTTCAAATCCTTTAAGAACTTGTGCACGATTAGCAATTACTTCATTTACGTTCATATTACTTTGTGTACCTGAACCTGTCTGCCAGATTACCAATGGAAATTGATCATCTAGTTTACCTGCTAATATTTCGTCACATACTGCAGCAATTGCGTCTCTTTTTTCAACAGGTAAAACACCCAAATCATGATTTGCAAAAGCAGCTGCTTTTTTTAAGTAAGCAAATCCTTCTACGATTTCTTTCGGCATTGATGCTGATGCTCCAATTTTAAAATTATTACGAGAACGTTCTGTTTGTGCACCCCAATATTTTTCTGCTGGAACTTGCACCTCTCCCATGGTGTCTTTTTCTATTCTAAATTTCATTTTAGTGTATTTATGTGTGTTATTATATAAAAATCTAATATTTAATCATGCTACTCTCTAGCCCAGATGGAAGCGGCATCCTTTTTTTGGGGCTTTTTAGACCAAAAAAGATATAGCGGACAGCTGGAAATAGCTCCAGAAACATATTCTAGGCATATTCATTTTAAATTGACCTCAAAAATACGGATAATTACTATTTTATAAAAATTGATTTAGTTTTTTATTGGTAAGAAAAAATATTAGGCATACATTTGTGCCTACATTCAAAAATTCCGGAAAACATGTTTGAATTTTCACAGTATTTAGGCTTTTTACTTTTCTTAACCATTCTAACTATAGGGTTTTGGTTAATGTTTTTTCTTGTAGGTTTCGTTCAATATTGGATTGGCGGAGCTTTATGGGAAATGTATAAAGAAAGAAAAGCAAAGAAAGAGCAATCAATTTAAAATTAATTTGATTACTACATAAAAAAAGGACCCGTTTTCACGAGTCCTTTTTTTTATTTATTATATTCCTTATCCAGGATATTCTCCTCCTCCATCGTTATTATCACCCCTAGATCCTTTTTCTCTTTCATTTTTAGGTTTATTGAATCTGTAAGTAAATGAAAGATTAAACTGTCGCTTGCGAAATTGCATTTCTCCATATGAAGTTTGATTCTCAAAATAAGTATATGACTTCATTATTCTTGAGTTAAAAATGTCACTTATATTAAATGCTACTGTTGCTTTGTCTTTAAGAATGTCTTTGCTAAAAGCTGTATTCATACCAAACATAGCTAAGCTTTTACCTTGAGCCGTTTTTTGTTCTCCATTGTACATTCCTGTTAACTGCCAATCGATTTTATATGGTAAAGTTAATTTTGAATTGATTCTCGCATACCAAGAATTTGCTTTGTTATCAAGATTTTGTGTAACAACAACATCATTTTCATCTATATAACTGTGCTCACCCGTAGTTTGTACGTTGTAAAGATTAAAGTTACTGTTTATTCTCCACCATTTAAATGGTGTATAATTAAGCGTAAATTCGAAACCAAATTTTTGCTCTTTTCCTAAGTTAATAGGTTTACTCAAAATAACTGGGATTCCGTTTTCAAATCTACCTGTTGGAGATCGCACAAAAGAAAACACATCTTTTGTATCTTCAAAATAAGCTGAAGTATTAAAAGTAACTTTATCCCAACGCTTAATATATCCGATATCATATTTATCTGTTAGTGACGGATCTAAATCGGGATTCCCTTGAAAAATATTGATATTACTTGAGTAATTTGACGCTGGGTTCATAAAACGTCCTCTTGGTCTTGATAAACGCTTGCTGTAACTAGCTGTAAAGTTACTTTGATCTGATATTTCATAACTAACAAATGCACTTGGAAACAAGTTATTGTATTTTTTAGTATTGAATTCTTTTGTATCTAATAAATTAACCTGAATATCAGTATCTTCCCAACGCAATCCTAAAAGGTATGAAAATTTAGTGTTCTTAATTTTAGCCCCAAATTGTGTGTAAAATGCATTTATGTTTTCTTTATATTCTAAAGTATTTGATAAACTATTTATTCTATCACCTACCCCATCTAAAACAAAATATTCATTATTTAGATCTCCGAAACTTCCTTTATAACCAGCTTCAAACCTACTTCCTTCACTTATTGGGAGCACATAGTCTGCTTGCAATAGTACTTGCTTTTGAACCTGATTGTTTAATGTATTATTCTTTCCCTGAGTTCCTGTAATTATACTATTATTATCATCGGTATTTCGTGAAATCGATGCATCTACAGTAAGTTTATGCCCTTTATCATTGAAGTTTTTTATCAAATTTGATGTGTACTCTACATTTTCACTAGCTGCAACACCATCATTCAAACGGTATGTTGCTTTTGTAAAATTACGATTAGCATCAAATTCATTATAATTGATTAAATCTATGTCGTCTCCTGAATTCTTCTGGTAATTTATAGCATTTGTCCAGAATGTTGTTGGATTAATTACCCATTCTACTCCTGCTCTTCCGTTAAAATTTTTTCTAATTCGTTCAGTATCTCTAGTTTCATCTAAAAAACTTTTAGGAGTCCCGTCAGGATTAAAATATTGTGAATTAGTTAAACCTCCTCCTTCATTTGTTCTGTAGTTATATCCAGCTGTAGTGAAATAGTTTAGTTTTTCGGTTTTATAATTTGCATTTGCACTTACTCCATACGTTTCTGGAATTCCTGTTGATGCGATAAAAGTTCCGTTAAGTCCTTGATTTTTTCCTTTTTTAAGAATAATATTTATTAATCCCGAACCTCCTTCGGCATCATAACGTGCTGATGGATTTGTTATTACCTCAACTTTATCTATTGCGTCGGCTGGGATTTGTCGTAATGCTTCGGCAACATTTATAGCATTTGATGGTCTTCCGTCAATTAAAATTCGAATATTATCACTTCCTCTTAAACTTACATTCCCTTCTGTATCAACAGAAACTGAAGGTACATTGTCTAGAACATCACTCACCGTTCCGCCCTTTACAATCATATCCTGACCTACGTTATATACTTTTTTGTCCAGTTTAATTTCGACTGTAGATTTTTCTGCACGAACTACAACTTCGTTAAGCTGATTTGCATCTTCTGATAAAGCAAATTCACCTAAATTGATGTTCTCTGTAATTTCTTTTTGTTTGATTTCGATTACCTTAAATGAAATAAACTCAATTTTAATATCATAAACACCTGGTGCAGCGTCTACACTAAATTCTCCTTTATTATTGGTAATTCCTCCTGCAAGTGCTTTGGGATTTTTGGTATTTATCAAAGTAATTGTAGCATACTCAAGTGGTTGATTTGTTGTTTTTTCGACAATTTCACCAGTAACTTTTACTTTTGGTCTTTGTGATTCAGGTTGCTGGGCAAAACTGAGCATACTTGTAAAAAGGGATACAAGCATGATGATTAATTGATTTTTTTTCATTTTTTTGGGAGTTTCTATTTGGCATTTAGACTGCAAATGTAACTGTAGGTTTAAAACGAAAAATCACAAAAAATTGTTAACAACCTTCTTTATAATGTTTCTAAAAAAGGTCTTACCTGTTCTAAATCTCTTCCTATAATAGCTTTTCCATCTTTAACAACAATTGGTCTTTCAATTAAAATAGGATTATCAACCATTGCCTGTATAATTTCGGCATCAGTCATTGTTTTATTTTTGAAATTATCTGTCCAGATTTTTTCTTTAGTTCTAACTAATTCTATTGGTTTTAAATTTAATTTTTGAAGCAATTCTGTCAATGCATCAAATGAAGGAGTATCGGTAAGATAAGGGATTATCTCAAAGTCTTGTTTTGTGTTTTCGATAAAAGCCAGACAATTTCTTGATTTTCCGCAACGTGGGTTGTGATATATTTGTATCATTTTTATTTTTTTAAAGAAGTTAAGCTATTTGAAATAAAAAAAGGTAAATTAGTGCAAGCAAAAATAAGATTTATGCAATAAATCGAAGTACTATTTTAAATTTAAATACATGTTTCTAGAACAAGGAATTAAAAACGAAAACAAATTTTGGAAATATTTACTAGGTTCTGTTTTTATAATAACAGCATCATTTGTTGGGCAAATTCCGCTTACGCTTGCCATACTATATCAAACTATTGTTAATAAAACTCCATATCCAACTAGTGAAACTGGTATAATGGAAATGTTTGAATCTAACGTAACCTTGTTCCTTATCTTGATTTCGTTTGTATTTGCTTTGGCAGGAATTTACTTTGTAGTACGTTATATACATCATCAGACTGTTTTATCGGTTACTACATCCAGACCAAAAGTAGATTGGAACCGCATCTTGTTTTCATTTGCACTTTGGGGAGCTTTTACAGCTGTAATAACTGTTTTATTTTATTATCTAAACCCCGAAGATTTTGTCATTAATTTTAAACCTATTCCGTTTGCCATTTTATTTATAATTGCTACTCTTTTAATTCCTATTCAAACCACCACCGAAGAATATGTTTTTCGTGGTTATTTAATGCAGGGATTTGCAAATTTGGCTAAAAATAAATGGTTTCCGTTACTAATGACTTCTATTGTATTTGGAGTAATGCATATTTTTAATCCTGAAGTTTCTAAGATGGGATATATCATTATGGTATATTATATCGGTACAGGATTATTTTTAGGAATTATTACTTTAATGGATGAAGGCATAGAACTGGCACTTGGTTTTCATGCTGCTAATAATTTAGTGGGGGCGCTATTGGTTACCTCCGATTGGTCAGTATTCCAAACACATGCTATTTTTAAAGACATTTCTGATCCCTCAGCTAGCATTGATGTTATTTTACCTGTACTCATCATTTATCCTATCATGCTGCTTATTTTTAGCAAAAAATACAACTGGACAAATTGGAAAGAAAAATTAACTGGTGAAATCGTTATTAAAAACTAAGTCCGAAACAATTAAACTATAACCAAACTCAAATGTCAAAAATAACATATAAAAACGTCCACAATTTCTTCAAATTAAATGGAGATCATTTTAATGGGGAAGACTTGTCTAAAATAGCCTATAGCTTCGTAAAAGAAGGAGAAGCTTACGAAAGAGCTATTGGGGAATTTATTCTGGATTGGTTTGATAATAAATCCTATATCGAGATAACAACTTCAGGTACTACTGGAGCTCCAAAGGTAATTCAGCTACAAAAGCAAGCCATGATTGAGTCGGCTCTTGCAACGGGTGATTTCTTTGATTTACATCCTGGAAATAAAGCATTACATTGTTTACCTACCCAATATATTGCTGGAAAAATGATGATTGTAAGGAGTCTAATTCTAGGATTGGATGTTGATTTTGTTGCGCCCAGCCTTCATCCTCTCACAAACAACACTACCAAATATGATTTTGTAGCGATGGTTCCTTTACAGGTTCAAAACTCATTACCTGAGCTTAAAAATGTAAAAAAACTTATTGTAGGTGGTGCTGCAATGGATGCTACGCTTATAAAAAGTGTATCCAAATTAAAAACAAAAGTGTACGAAACTTACGGTATGACCGAAACTATTACGCATATTGCCGCTAAGCAAGTTGGCGAAAAAGCGTTTACGGTTTTACCTCATGTACAGATATCACAAGATGATAGAAATTGTCTCGTCATAAATGCACCAACAATTTCTAGCGAAACAATTGTTACCAATGATATTGTAGAGTTGGTAAACGACCATCAGTTTGTTTTTTTAGGAAGAATTGATAACGTGATTAATAGTGGCGGAATAAAATTAATTCCTGAACAGATTGAAGAAAAACTTTCTGGGAAAATAAATGCCCGCTATTTTGTAATTGGTGTTCCTGATACTGCTCTTGGTGAAAAATTAGTTTTGGTTATCGAAGGTGAAAAACATCCTATTGATAACGTAATCTTTGACAATCTGGATAAATATCAAAAACCGAAAGAGGTTATTTTTGTTCCTAAATTTAAAGAAACCGAAAACGGAAAAATCATTCGCAAGAAAAGTTATCTGTATAATTTGTAATCCAAGAATCAATTAATAAAAATCAAATTTTAGTTTAACCATATAAGTTATACAAGAAAATATAAGTTTTAAAAACTTAAATGGACTTACATGACTTATATGGTTTTCTTTTACAATACAGATTAGCTTTTAACTTTTTACATTTCACTTTTACACAAAACAAATACCTACAAGGTTAAAATATCTAGCTGAGGTTAATAATTAAGCGTCAATCCGAATCCCCAACCCATATCACTATCATAATGTGTAGAAATTCCGGAGTTCTTAGTCAAAATATATTTTAAACCTCCCATATATTCTTTATCTGTATTTACCATAAAAGCCATTCGTATTCTTGGCGAAATCGGAATGTCTTCTCGGGATAATTGCATCCTGAATTTTCCATCTGTAAAAACTTCGGCTTGAGCGATAACCAACCAAGGTAATGTATAATCGGCACCAATACTCAGTACTGATCGGTTGTCTTTCGTATTCTTTTGTCCGAAAACATTCTTCTCGACCTCATCATGTCCAAATTTTCTATAACGCCAATCAAATCCTATAAAGGGCATGAACCATTGATTCTTGCCAATATATCGCCCTATATGTGTTTCGGTTTCATATCCATGCATATTGTTATATCCTAACCTCCACTCGGTACCAAAACTCCAACGTGCATTTTGCACCATCGCTCTACCATCATTCCCATTGGTTGCAAAATCATTCTCTGCCATAACGTGGCTCATATTACTTTCTTTTTGCAATTGTCTATATGCCCATTCTTTATCTGGCAGTAACGGATTTGGTGCTGAATTTTCATAACTAAAAACACGATTCATCCCTGCCATCATATGATATAAAATGTGGCAATGAAAAAACCAATCTCCATCGGCATTTGCACTAAACTCTATTGTATCAGTTTCCATTGGCATAATATCCAATACATTTTTTAATGGCGAATATTCACCTTGTCCGTTTAATACTCTAAAGTCATGCCCGTGTAAATGCATCGGGTGGCGCATCATCGAATTATTGTACAATACGATTCGTAACGTTTCTCCTTTTTTAATCAAAATCTTATCCGACTCCGATAATACTTTATTATCCATACTCCACAAATACCGATTCATGTTTCCTGTTAACTCAAAGCGTAATTCTCTAACTGGTGCATCTTTCGGCAATGTTGTTACCGTTGGAGATTTAAGCATGCTGTAATTTAGTGTTACAATATCTGTAGAACTAGCTTCCGTCTTATGATTTGAATGATCCATTTTTTCTCCATCGACCATTTTCATTGGTTCTTCGGGAGTATGTTTCATTTCTTTAGATCCACTTCCTGTTATCTCGGGATACATTACGGCATTCATGTCCATCTTTTGTAAACTCATCCCCATTCCCATTTCGTTCATGGTTCCGTCCATATTCATCATGCCGTTCATCATTTTCATTCCTTCGAAATAATCGAGTTTTGGCAAAGGACTTGTCAATTGTTTTATTCCTTTTCCTAAATAAATCGAAGTCGATTTGGTTCGATCTTCTGGTGTTGCCAAAAACTCAAATGCAGTATCATCAGCAGGAATTGTTACCACAACGTCATAGGTTTCGGATACGCCAATAATAAGTCGGTCTACCTCAACAGGAACTACGTCATTTCCATCATTGGCTACAACCGTAATTTTTCCTCCTGCGTAAGTTAACCAGAAATAAGACGAAGCTCCTCCGTTAGAAATTCTCAACCGTACTTTATCTCCCGCCTTAAATAGTTGGGAAAATTCATTTTCTTTTTTTCCGTTAATTAAAAATGCATCATAATACACATCACTTACATCCATTGCCATCATACGTTTCCATTCGTTGTTGACTTTGGTTTTAAAATGACCTGCTTTTATGGCTTCGGTATAACTTTGGGTTGTTCCTTTTTTAATCGCAAACCAATCCGAAGCATTATGCAACATTCTATGCACATTATCCGGATTATAATCTGTCCATTCGCTTAGCATAACAGGAATTGTAGGCAAATCATCAATTCCTTTTCTAAACTCAGGGTCATCCGTTTTCTTCTTCATTATCAAAGAGCCATACATTCCGATTTGCTCTTGCATTCCGCTATGGCTATGATACCAATGTGTTCCGTTTTGGATAACTGGAAATTTATACACATGTGTTTCTCCTGGTTTTATTGGCATTTGTGTAAGGAAAGGAACGCCATCTTCCTGATTAGGCAAAAAGATTCCGTGCCAATGCAAAGATGTACCTTCTTTTAACTGATTATGCACATGGATTTCTGCAATATCTCCTTCAGTAAAAGTGAGTGTTGGCATCGGGATTTGTCCATTAACAGCAATAGCTCTTTTGGGTTTTCCTGTAAAATTTACCAACGTATCTTTTACATATAAATCATACCTCACAATTTTTTGTGCGGTTGTGCTTATCGCAAAAAGCAATAGTATAAGTATCGGATAAATTTTCATCTTTTAGTTTTAAAGTTTTAAACTTCTTAATCGCAATGCATTCACAATAACGGATACAGAACTAAAACTCATTGCCAAAGCAGCAATCATAGGAGAAAGCAATATTCCGAAGAACGGATATAAAACTCCCGCAGCAACAGGCACGCCTAAGACATTATATATAAAAGCAAAGAATAAATTTTGTTTGATGTTGCTCATTACTGCGTGACTCAGATTTTTTGCTTTTACGATGCCTTGCAAATCTCCTTTTACCAAAGTTATCTTGGCGCTTTCTATCGCAACATCTGTTCCTGTTCCCATTGCAATCCCGATATCCGATTGTGCCAGAGCTGGCGCATCGTTTATTCCATCGCCCGCCATAGCAACAATTTTTCCTTCGGCTTGTAATTTCTCAATTACTTTTAATTTGTCTTCTGGTAAACAACCTGCTTGAAAAGAGGTTAAATGCAATTCGTCGGCAACCGCTTTTGCTGTATTTATATTATCTCCCGTAAGCATTATTACTTCAACTCCTTGACGCATTAATTCTTTTATAGCTGCTGCACTCGTCGCTTTTATAGCATCGGTTATCGTTACAAATCCTACTACATTTTTATTTACTGCGATGTACGAAACTGTTTTCCCTAGTTTTTGTTCGGTAATAATTTTTTCTTCAATTGCTCCAGAAACAATTGCTCCTACTTGGTCCATTAATTTTTTATTCCCTAATGCAACTTTTTTATCAATAGCAGTTCCAATAACTCCTTTCCCAGCGATGTTCTCAAAATCATCGACTTTTATCAAAGAAACATTTTTAGCTTTTGCAAATTTCACTACGGCTTCTGCCAAAGGGTGTTCGCTATATTGATTTAAAGATGCTATATATTGTAACAATTCGTCCTCTGAGTATTGTAGTGCAACAATTTTCTCCACCGAAGGTTTGCCTTCAGTAATTGTTCCCGTTTTATCAGTAATCAGAACATTTACTTTATTCATGTTCTCTAAAGCTTCTGCATTTTTTATCAGAATCCCGGATTGTGCGCCTTTTCCAACTCCTACCATTACCGACATTGGCGTGGCCAAACCTAATGCACACGGACAAGCAATTATTAATACTGCAATCGCATTAATAAATCCGTAAACCATTGCTGGCTCTGGTCCAAATTTTGCCCAAATGAAGAAAGTAAATATCGAAATAACAACAACAATTGGTACAAAATATTTAGCAATACTATCGGCTAATTTCTGGATTGGTGCTCTGGAGCGACTTGCATTATTTACCATTTGTATAATTTGCGAAAGCAAGGTTTCCGAACCTACTTTCTCGGCAATCATAACAAATGATTTATTTCCGTTTATAGTTCCTGAAGACACTACATCGCCTACTTTTTTATCTACAGGAATTGGCTCCCCAGTAATCATAGACTCGTCTATCGTACTTTCGCCATCGGTAATTTTTCCATCTACAGGAATTTTATCTCCGGGTTTTACTCGTAATAAATCTCCTTTTTTAATATCATGAATAGCAATTACTTTATCTACCCCGTCAATTACCAGCGTGGCTTCTGTTGGAGCTAATTTTAGTAATTCTTTTATTGCTCCGCTAGTCTGACTATGTGCTCTTGCTTCTAGCAATTGCCCTAATAAAACCAATGTAATAATTACTGTTGCTGCTTCAAAATAAAGGTGAATTGTTCCGTGTCCTGATTTAAATTCTTCTGGAAATATATCTGGGAAAAACATTCCTACTATACTAAACAAAAATGCCATCCCTGTACCAATCGCGATGAGGGTAAACATATTTAAATTCCAAGTTACGATAGATTTCCATCCGCGAACAAAAAACATCCAACCTGCATAAAAAATTACCGGAAGCGAAAAAAGCAATTGCACCCAATTCCATTTCCCAACATCCATTATTTTTAGTAAGGGATTATCATGTACCATTTCTATCATCGCAATAAAGAAGATAGGAACCGTAAAGAGTATTGCAATTTTCATTTTTCGCAATAACTCTTTATACACCTTGTTCTCTTCTGTATCGGTTGGTTCCATTGGCACTAGATCCATTCCACAAATTGGGCATGAACCTGGTCCATTGGTTATAACTTCTGAGTGCATCGGGCAAGTATATTGCTGTACTTGGATAGCTGCTGGTTCTTGTATTAAGTCCATTCCGCATACAGGGCAATCTCCTGCTTTATCATACATTTTATCACCCTCACAATGCATCGGACAATAGTATTTACCTCCTGCATGATTATGTGGCACGGCTACTTTTTTATGATCATGTTTATGTCCATCTGTACTACAGCAAGATTTTTCCACTGGTTTTTCGTGCGATGGAACCTGAACTGCTGCAGCTATTGGCTCTTGTACCAAATGCATCCCACATACAGGACAATCTCCTGCTTTATCATACATTTTATCGCCCTCACAATGCATCGGGCAATAATATTTACCTCCTGTATGATTATGCAGTTCCGTTTCTTTTTTATCTTCATGATTATGTCCATCGGTACTACAACATGATTTCTCTGTTGGTTTTTCGTGTCCATGATTCATAGCCATTTCAATAGTGTACTTTCCAACCGCAGTTAATGCTGCTTGCAGTTGCTCCGTCGGAATATGTTTTTCCATCGTAATCGTTGCTAATGGAGGATCCAAAGTAACACTTGCCTGAATTCCTTCAAGGCTATTTAATGTTTTTTCTACTTTAGTACGACATCCATCGCAAGTCATTCCCGTGATTGTATAAGTATGAGTCATTGCTATATATTTTTAAAAAATTATTTTAACAAAGTTCTAAAATAATGCCTCTATAGGCTTGTACAATTTTGGTTATGATTTATAAGATTTACAAATCCTCTATTTGTTTTCGCTTCTTGTCTTTCAACTGTTTATAATAACTTGGAGAAAACCCTGTTACTTTTTTAAATTGATTACTCAAATGTGCCACACTACTATATTGGAGCTGAAATGCAATTTCGCTTAAGCTTAACTCGTCGTATATAAGCAGTTCTTTTACCTTTTCTATTTTCTGGGAGATAAAATATTTTTCAATAGTTGTCCCTTCTACTTCCGTAAAAAGATTACTTAACGAATTGTAGTCGTGTTGTAAATTTGTCGATAAATAATGAGATAAATTGGTACTGAGGTCATTGTTTTTATAATGAACCAACTCGATAATCAAGGTTTTTGCTTTCTCGATAATTTTGCTTTTTTTATCATCTATAAGTTCAAAACCCAAAGAATTCAAGACTTCTACCAAATCTTCTTTTAAAGAATCAATTGTTGCTTCTTGAATTTCTACTTCTCCTAGTTCAACTGCAACAGGATGAAGTCCGAGTTTTTCCAACTCTGATTTCACGACCATTTTGCAGCGGCTGCAAACCATGTTTTTAATGTATAACTTCATTATTTGATAGTTTCTACAGTACTACCACAGCTCAGCATTTTCGATCCATAATATGGATTTTTTATTGCGCTTTCTTTACTCAACCAGTTGGCTCCTTTGCCATTATTTGCCATTGGGCAAAACTGATAATATGTTGGTGTTTCTTCTTTTGAAACTTTTAATAATGCATATACGTTTTTAGATAATGTCCCAAAATAGTCTCTTTGGTGTGTTGCATCTTTACTACCAGCAATATGTTCTGCATCATCTTTTAAGCTTTTTAAAACTTTCATCCAAACCATATGAACATCCGTTGGTAAACTTTCCATTTTCACTCCATTAATAGCAGTTACTAATGTTTTGGCTTTTGCCGAAGCTGTAGCCCCATCGGTTTTAACCAATGCATCTTTGATTCCGAAATAAACCTCAAAAACTGGGTTTAAAGCATTCTCTTTTAGATCAACATCCGAAGAAGTCATATTGTGGTTTGAATGCATCTCATGATTCATTTTCTCAGCAGGAACCATTGCCGTTTTTTTGTTATTTCGCTCATATTGGCAACATTCAGGTAGTTTTGCATAAGCATCATTTGGCGCTAAAAATTCATTGCTGTCATATCCTGCTAGCGCGATACGCTTTAAGATCTCCTCTTTATTTGTTTTGACTGCATCATAAGTAAGCGTTGCCATTTTAGTGTTTTCACTCCAATCTACTTCGGCAATGTTTTTTAAATTTCCTGCTTTCTCAATTGTTTTTTTACACATCTCGCAGTTACCAAATATTTTTACTGTTTCGGTTTTTGCATTTTTTATTTTTGCATCACATGCTGTGAATGATAGCAATGCAACGACTGCTACCAATAAAGTTTTTATTGATTTCATTTTTATATGATTTATGTATCCAGAATTCGTAAACTCTTATACGTTATTTAATATTGATTTTTTTTGAATATCTAAAGTTAACATTTTCTAGTAGACGCACTTATGGCTATCACAGAAAACTTTTAGCTTATCTTTGGTGGAGACCAAATCGTATAAAAGCCTGAAGATAAATTGGCTGTATGAAGATAAAAAGATTCTTCTTTATTCGAAAAATTAAAACATTTTAATGTGATTTCATTCCATTTTTCGGAAGTAAGCATTGAAATAACTGTAACACAACGGCAATTGGAATGATTGCATTTATCACCACAACCATCTTTACCCTTTTTATTTGAATTTGAACCACAACAATCATCAGTTGATTTTGTTTGTGATTTTTCGGTTGCATGTTTCTTTTTTTCAGATTTCATACTACACGCTCCCGCCTGCATTGGTATCAAAAAGAGACCTAACAAGAAAACAAAGAAGAATATGTGCGTTTTTGAAATCATCTAAAATTTTGAAATTCAAAGATACAACATATTTTTTTTAATGGTAAAATTATGTGGTTGCTGTGAAAATGGAACTTAAATGAATGGAACGCGAATCCGCGTCATCCGCGTTCCATTTTTTTAGACAATACAAGATAAACACAAAACAATTAGTAAAGATTAGTGCAATTAGTAACTAACAAAAATCACACTTCAATCGTGATAACATCTTTAAGCTTTGTAGAGAATTTTGGAGATAATCTATCCTGTTTCATTTTCCATTGTCGCCCTAATGATTGTACTCCAAATTTAATTTTGTTATCTCCATAACTCAAATTCATTTTATCGATAACACTCATCAATGGCTGATGCTTTGGATTGGAAGTATTAAACAAATTAAGTTGCGTTTCATCATTTGGCGTTAAGCCCATAACAACAACTCCTGCTCTTTTATATGAATATCCAGCTTTATAAATCTCCTTTAATCCTTTTTGAGCTGCTTGATTTAACTCGATTGTTGAGTTCGTTGGAAAATCTGTATTTATAGTAATACTACGGGAATATTGTGATTGATCGTTTGCCAAATAATTCGTCTGGATAAAAACAGTTACCATATTACAATGACAGTTCTGTCTTCTCAATTTCTCAGCACACGAAGCTGTAAAAGTGCTTACTCGTTCTGAAATTTCATCGTAAGTTGCATATTTAGTTTCGAATGAACGGGTGGTTGCAATCATTTTTTTACTTCGAGGCCCTTCTAAATCAAGTGTTGGTTTTCCTTCTAAATCATGTTTTAGTCGAAGTCCAACCACTGCCATTTCTTTGCGTACCCAAGCATCTGATAATTGCGTAAATTGATATGCTGTCAAGATATTTTTTTGTTTCAGACGTTTGGCATGCTTTCTACCTATTCCCCAAACATCTTCAATTTTTGTCCACTTTAAGGCTTTGATTCTTTTCTCGTCCGTATCTATCGTGTAAACATTTTGAGTTCGTTCAGAAAATTTTCTGGCGATTTTATTGGCCACTTTTGCCAAAGCTTTCGTTGGAGCAAATCCAATACTCACAGGAATTCCAGTACCTTTTGTAATCTTTTTTCGTATGTCGAGTCCTAATTCATTCAAATCAAATAATTCAAAACCTGTAAATTTCAAGAAAGCTTCATCAATACTATATAATTCGATATCGGGAGTATAGGTTCTAAGCATATTCATTACCCGATTACTCATATCTCCGTACAGAGCATAATTAGAAGAATACACATAAATATTCTTTTCTTTAAACAGTGCTTCAAATTTAAATGCTGGTGCTCCCATCGGAACTCCTGCCAATTTAGCTTCATCAGAACGCGCAATAACACAACCATCATTATTAGAAAGGATAACAACAGGTTTTCCTATCAAATGTGGCTCAAATACCCTTTGGCAAGAGGCATAAAAATTATTACAATCGACTAAAGCAAACATCTTATATTATTTGAGATTATGTTTATCTATAAACTTGTGTTTTTCCTTGTGTTGAGACGCACTGCGGTGCACCTCTACGATTCCTAGATTGCTGAGATTTCTTTTTTTTAGCTCTAATTAAAAAGATTTTATCGAATGAACCACAATCCCCCAAATTAAAAGTTCATTTTCTGATGTAACTTTTATAGGTTCATAATCTTCGTTTTCGGCAATAAGCCAAACAGTATCTTTTTCTATTTTAATACGTTTCACTGTAAATTTACCATCGACTTGACAAACTGCAATTTTGTTATTTTGAGGTTCCAGACTTTTATCTATAATCAACAAATCGCCATCATTTATTCCAACATCTTTCATAGAATGCCCTTTTACTTTGGCAAAAAAAGTAGTGTCTTTATTTTTAATAAATTCTTTGTTGAGATCTATTGTTAACTCGATAAAATCATCGGCAGGAGATGGAAATCCCGCGCTAATTCCTACATCAAAAAAAGGAATTTCTAATTTTGATGAGTAATCCGGAATGTAAAATTCTAGGGGTGTATCGTCGTTATTTAAACTTCGTAATTTCATAGTTTTACAAAATTACGGAAGTTATATTTTCGCTGTTACTATTTAACACTAAATAGTTATCAACGGGTACGTTCTTTAATTATTTGGAGATATTTTCTTGCTTAATCTTCTTCTGAATTTATGATACGTATTATGGTATTTATTATGACTTGGGTATTTACGGTATGAGGTAAGATTATTAAATACCAAAGCTACTATAAGCAATATTAAGACTCCTGTTAATACTGGCGATATAACGTACCAATATCCTAAGTCTTTTAGCTGGCTAGAACCTGTAACTGCAATAAGTGCCGTTGCTCCTCCTGGCGGATGCAATGTTTTGGTTACTTGCATACAAACAATAGAAAGTGATACCGCTAATGGTGCTGTAATCCAGACAATATCTGGTGCTAATAGTTGCACTGTAACACCTATAAATGCTGAAATAACATGACCTCCTACAAGGTTACGGGGTTGTGAAAACGGACTTCGAACTTCTCCATAAACCAAAACACTCGAAGCTCCAAACGAACCAATTAAGTACACTAAATCGGATCCTGTAAAATGTTGGGTTTGTGTATAAGCGATTATTCCGATCCCCACAAACGAACCTAAGAAAGACCAAAATATCTCTTTGGAATTGACTAAAGTTTCTTTATAAAGTATGTATCTTGTTTTGCGGTAGCCTCTTTTTATTTTGGTAACACCCCCCATAAATTATTTTATTTTGATATGCTTGGTAAAAATGTATAAACAGTATGTGGATAAATCATTTTTGCCGTGTACTTAGAAATCAAGCAAACGACTAATATTGGTAAAAATAATGTATAATCATTCGTTAGTCCACAAACCAGAAAAATTGCTGTAAATGGCGCATGAATACTAGCACTTAAAACGGCTGCCATACCAATTACCATAAAATTTAATGGAATTACCTGTGCATTAAAAAAGGTATTTAAAACTGATGCTAACAGTAATCCTAAAAAAGCTCCTATAAAAAGACTTGGTGCAAAAACACCGCCATCGCCACCAGAAGCTAATGTTATAGAGGTTACAATAGGTTTTAAAAGTAAAATTCCGATAAATGTAAAAGTTAATGTAAGCGTTAACGGAATAGCCGAATTGCTAAAAATTCCATTTATAGCATGATATCCTTCTCCATAAAGTTGCGGAAATACAAATAGAGAAACGCTCAATACTATCGAACCCAAAATGATTTTATAATAATGTGTTTCTATCTTTGAGAACTGACCTTTAAAAAACAATACGCAACGGGTTAAATAAACCGAGTTGATTCCTGCCAAAATACCTAAAAGTATAAAATACGGAATCGCTTTTAAATGCCAAGTTGTAATTGTTACTGCAAATAATGGTCCTTCATTTAAAATCGTAATTAATCCGAAAGCTATAGAAACTGCAATTAAATTTGAAATTATAAATGCACGTGTTACTTTTCTTGAAATTACTTCGATTGCAAATAAAATTCCCGCAATCGGACTACTAAATAATGCTGTAACTCCCGCTGCAACTCCTGCGCAAATTAATTCGGTTTTGTACTGACGAAAAACATTTTCTTTTTGTTGTGCTACTGAACCAATAGTTGCTGTTGCTACAACTGTAGAAACTTCGATTCCTGTTGATCCTCCAAAAATAACCGTTAATAAACCATTAATAAAGTGCGATGGAATTTTATAATTAGGTAAATTTTTAGACTTCGATTGTGTACTTTCAAAAACTTCTTTGATTCCTTTATTTTCTTTTTTCTTGAATAAATACTGACGCAGAAAATAAATTATCGAAAGCCCAAAAACGGGGAAAACAACATAAAAAATTGGATTTACTGTAGCTTGATGAAAAAATATTTCTTCGTAATACTCTGTTATTTTCTTGAGAGAAATCCCTAAAAATGCCGAGAGAAAACCAATTAAAACAGAGACAATAACTAATTTTCGAAGTTTAATAAATTGATGATTCTTTTTGATTTTCGCCGTTTTGTTCATCAGAAGGTTGAAGTTTAAACTCACTTTTTATAAGTGGTTTGCAAATTTAGAGAAATAGAACCATAATCATTTTAAATTATAGCAATATTGCATTTTTTTAACAGTAAAGTAAGAAAATTACCTTTCGTAAAATTCTATTGGTAAATCATCTGGATCTGCTATAAAAGTAAATTGTTTGCCTGTAAATTCATCCACTCGAATTGCTTCACAATCGATTTTTTTTGACATCAGAAATGACACTACCTCATCTAAATTTGACACCTCAAAAGCCAAATGACGCATACCAGCTGCTTCTGGTCTGGAAGTTCGTGCTGGTGGATTTGGAAACGAAAACAACTCGACAATATACTCTCCGTTTAAAGCCAAATCAAGTTTGTATGACTGACGCTCTTCGCGGTAAATTTCTCTAATTATAGTTAAACCTAAAATCTCTGTGTAAAATAATTTAGACTTGTCGTAATCACTGCAAATAATAGCAATATGATGAACTTTATTTAATGAAAGCATTAGTTATTATTTTCTGGTTCTTGATTTAATTTTCTAATCACTTTAGCTGGATTTCCAACTGCAAGCGAATTATCAGGAATGTCTTTTGTTACAACCGACCCTGCTCCTATTACGCAACCTTTACCAATAGTTACTCCTGGACATATTACTGAGTTTCCTCCAATCCAACAATCATCTCCTATAGAAATTGGCAACGCATTTTCGAGTGTTTTTCTTAATTCAGCGTCAAGCGGATGTGTAGCCGTATAAATTTGAACATTAGGAGCAAAAAACACATTCGACCCAATATTTACTGGAGCACAATCTAAAACAACGCAGTTTACATTAAAATAAACATTATCACCACAAGTTATATTATATCCGTAATCACAATGAAATGGCGGTTCTATATAAAAACTCTTTCCTGTATTGGGGATTAATTCTTCTAAGATTAGTTTGGCTTTTTTAGTTACGCGGTATTCGGTTACATTTAAACGATGCAATAAATTTTTAGCTTTTCTACGTTCTTTTACTAAAATTGGATCACCTGCTAAATAGTAATCTCCAGCAATCATTTTTTCTTTTTCAGTTTTCATAAATAGTATTACATTTTTTTCTTGGCGATTTTTTCATGAATTTTTAATGTTTCCTGCAAAGCTGCACTTGCGTACCAAGGTATTAATTCGGCTTCAAGCAAATTGGCACTTATTGCCGGATCTGTTGCTACAAGTACTTTTGCCTCATCAATAGTTGCTACATTAAAAACATAAATTCCTCTATAATTTTTATCGTTCTTCATAAAAGGCCCAGCAACAACTAATTTGCCTTCTTTGGCTAATTTGCCAATATTAGCCATATGTCTTTCAAATAATTTTTTGGTTTCTTCTTTTGTAGCCGTTGTATTTGTTCCCGATTTCAGAAGACAGAAAACGTATTTCTTCATTCCGTAATCGTCTGCATTTAGCGATTTTGCTAAATTTTCATCAAACTTAACATCAGTTTCCTGCGAAAATACGATAACATTCATAAATAAAAATACGAGCAATACTATTGATTTTTTCATATAGTTGTTTTATAGCTTAATTAAGCATTTTTTTAAGAATAACGATTTGACCTAAGTGATAAACGTCATGCTGAATGATTCCATGAATATGTTCATAATAGGTATGATTATTATTGACATATATTTTATTTAAATCGGCATCATCGAACTCCTCTAAAAATGAATTCCATAATTCTTGTGATTTTTCCAGACTTTGAAGTGATTGCTCCCAAGCAGCTTCGGATGGATCTAAAATTGGCACAAAGTAATTATGGTCAGGAGTTGTTATTACTTCTCCCTGAACACGTTTTAAAATGTTTCTTCTCCATTGAATAAGATGATTGACAATTTCCCAAATCGTGTTTAAATTAGGATTTATTTTCCTGTAAGCCTGTTCTGCATTTACATCTTTTAAAGTATTTGCTAAAGTGACTTCTAGCCAAGGATTTCCATTATAAATTGACTGATATAGGTTCGAAATTCTTTTATTTTCTGACATAATAAATCGTTTTTTGAAATGCAGAAGCTAAGATACAAATAAGTAATTTACAACTCATCCTCAAAATTCTACAATTGGGTCACATACTATTTTAATGTTAAAATTAACAAAATATATTTGTCTCATCAAAATCAAAAACCATGAAAACCAAGTTTCTAGAATTAGAAAAAAAAGAAATAGGACTAAAAACCAAATCCGTTTTTACTATCTTATTTTTATTAATAAGTTCGGCTATTTTTTCTCAAAACACACTTTCAGGAAAAGTAGTTGATACAAAAGGAAAGCCAATCGCTGGAGCAAACATATATATTGATGGCACTTACGATGGGGCTACAAGTTCAGAAAATGGAGAATTCTCCTTTACAACCGAAACTTCAGGAAATCAAATATTAATAGTAAGTTTTTTAATTTACGAAACGTCAACCACATCTATAGACCCTGCCAATTTTAAAAATCAAACTATAAAGTTAAAGGAAAGTATAAATTCATTAGATGCAGTTATTATTACTGCCGGGACTATGGAATCTGGCGATAAAGCAAGGGTTTCGGTCTTAAAGCCTTTGGATATTGTTACTACTGCTGGATCTGCCGGAAATATTATTGCAGCTTTACAAACCTTGCCTGGAACTCAAAGTGTGGGAGAAGATGGACGTTTATTTGTTCGTGGTGGAGAAGCCAACGAAACGCAAACATTTGTTGATGGCATTAGAGTTTCTCAGCCTTATGGTGCAACGGTTCAGAACTTACCTACCCGTGGTCGTTTCTCTCCTTTTCTATTTAGCGGGATTGCTTTTTCTACAGGAGGTTATTCAGCAGAATATGGTGAAGCTTTATCAAGTGTGTTATTATTGAATACTCAGGATGATCCTGACCAAAATAAAACAGACATCGCTATGATGACTGTAGGATTAGGAATTGGACACACAAAAAAATGGGATAAAAGTTCTTTGAGCGTAAATGTAAGCTACATTAATCTGGCACCTTATCAAGCAGTTGTAAAGCAAGATGTCGATTGGAATCAACCCTATCAATCTATATCTGGAGAAAGTGTGTATCGCTATCATTTTAACAATGGAATCTTAAAACTATATGCTGCTTTTGATACCGAAAAAATCGACCTTAACCAGAAAAATATAAATTTTGAAGATAAAATAAGAGTCAATTTAGTAAATAACAACTTTTACTTAAACACAGTTTATAATGGAACATTTGGTAGCAACTGGCAAATTACTTCGGGATTGAGTTATGGATATAGCAACAATAAAAAGGATATTGATATTGATCATTTAAACGATGATGAAAATGCTGCGCATCTTAAATTAAAATTAAAAAAGAGCCTTTCAAACAGTGTGAAACTATCATTTGGTGCCGATTATTTTATTACTAAATTCAGTGAAGATTTTCAGGATAATTTAGCTCCAACAATTACTAATGGTTACGACTCAAACATTGCAGCCATTTATGCCGAAACAGAGGTTTCTTTTTCTAGCAAACTAGCGGCAAAAGTTGGTCTTAGAGCTTCTAATAATAGTTTACTTGATGAAACAGCATTAGCTCCAAGAATTTCATTGGGATACAAAATAGCAAAAAACAGTCAGTTTTCACTTGCTTATGGTGACTTCACACAAACTCCTGTTGTTGATTATATCAAATATTCAAAATACCATCAATTTGAAAGCGAAAAAGCAGCACATTATATCTTAAATTTTCAATACAATAAAACAGGACGCACTTTTAGAGCCGAAGCCTATTACAAAGATTATAGTAATCTAGTAAAATACAACACACAAAACATTCAATACAACTCCGTTTTTAGCAATAATGGTACTGGTTATGCCAAAGGATTGGATATATTTTGGAGAGATAGCAAATTATATAAAAATCTGGAATATTGGATTTCCTACTCTTATATCGATACTAAAAGAGATTATAAAAATTTCCCAACAAGTGTAACCCCAGATTTTGTTGCCGACCAAAACTTGTCTATTGTAACCAAATATTTCATCACAGATTGGAAATCTCAAATTGGACTAACAAATAGTTTCAGTACAGGAAGACCATACAACAATCCAAATGAAACAAAATTCATGAACGGAAAAACAAAATCATATAATAGTTTAAGTCTTAGCTGGGCTTATTTATTAACCACTCAAAAGATTTTATACTTCTCTGTTTCGAATATTTTAGGCACTCAAAATGTATTTGGTTATGATTATGCCAAATCTCCCGATGCAACCGGAGTGTACAACCGACAAGCCATTACACCTACTGCTGATCGTTTTTTCTTTATTGGCTTCTTCTGGACTATTAGCCAAAATAAAAATGAAAATCAGTTGAAGAATCTTTAGGGGAAGGTGCTGAGGTTCTAAGTAGCAAAGGGACAAAGGTTTTCCCAATATTATGTAGAGAAGGTACTGAGGTTCTGAGTTGCAAAGGGACAAAGGTTTTTCTAATATTGTGTAGAAGAGGTGCTGAGGTTTTCCTAGTATTGTACTGAGAGAAGGTACTGAAGTTCTAAGCCACAAAGGTTCAAAGGTTTTTCTAATATTGTGTAGAAAAGGTGCTGAGGTTCTAAGTCACAAAGGGACAAAGGTTTTCCCAATATTATGTAGAGAAGGTACTGAGTTACCAAGTTTCACGAAATATAAAAAACCTCAGAACCTTTGAACCTTTGAACCTCTTTTAAAAAAACCTTTGAGCCTTAAAAAAACAACTCAGTACTATTAAATTTAAAGAGAATAAAATCTATAATACTTTTGAACTATAAACTAACAAGTGTTTCAACCATCAGAAAAGAAGGTGCTGAGGTTTTAAGTAGCAAAGGGACAAAGGTTTTCCCAATATTATGTAGAGAAGGTACTGAGTTACCAAGTTTTACGAAATATAAAAAACCTCAAAACCTTTGTCCCTTTGAACCTCTTTTAAAAAACCTTTGAACCTTAAAAAAGAAACAACTCATCCCTAAAATTCAACAACTCAGTACTATTAAATTTAAAGAGAATAAAATCTATAATACTTTTAAACTATAAACTAACAAGTGTTTCAATCATCAGAAAATAACTAATCCTTAAAACAAGAAATCATGACAAAATTAATTACAGCGATCACATTATTCATTTGCAGTCTTTTATCTGCTCAAACACAATTTGAACAAGGAATGGGTAAAGCATTCTCTCTTTGGAAAGAAGGAAAAAACACCGAAGCATCTGATTTATTCGAAAGAATTGCTGGTGCCGAAAAAACAAGCTGGTTACCAAATTATTATGTAGCCTTAGTAAATACAACAACAGCATTTAAAACTCAAGACAAAACACAAATAGATTTGTTACTTACTAAAGCACAAAATGCATTGAATATTGAACTAGCAAAAGACTCAAATAATGCTGAGCTTTATGTAATGCAAGCTTTAATTTATACTGCTTGGGTTGTAGCAGATCCTATGACTAACGGGATGAAATATTCGGCAAAGACTATGGAAATGTATGATAAAGCCGAAGCATTGGCTCCTGAAAACCCTAGAGTTGTTTTTGGCAAAGCCGATTTTCAATTGGGAGGTGCAAAATGGACTGGAGTTGACACCAAACCTTTGTGCGCACAAGTTGATAAAGCTATAGGTCTTTTTACTACTTTTAAACCTGAAACTCCGTTTTCACCAAAATGGGGCTTAGAAAGAGCGCTTGAGGTTCAAAAAACTTGTAAATAAATTTTATTAAAATCACTCTTTAAAAAAGAAACATAATGCATTTAAAACCGCATATAATTAAAGCTTTATTCATCGGGACAGTAATTTTTTTAGTGTCCCTTTTACTTGAATTTATTTCATCTGGAACCGAAGTTTTTTCTCCTGAGTTATATATTTATTTTTTATGCTGTATGCTGTATAGCGTTACTTTATATGCTGTTAATGCTTCGTTATTTGCTTTTTTAGACAAAGTTTTTAAAACCAATCCATATTCATTAAAACGCATCATCATTGGTTTTACAAGTTCATTTTTCTTCTCTTTAATCACCATATTTATACTTCGTGTTTTTCTTAAAGTTGTTTTAGAAGGAAAATCTATTACTGCTTTTTTAGCAAATGAAAACCCTACAAATTATATAGAATCTTCAATTATAACATTTATTGTATTATTAGCTTTTCATGCATTGCATTTTTATAAAGTATATAATGAGAATCGGGTTAAAGAACAAAAAATTATCGCAGGAACTGCTTCTGCAAAATTCGAAAGCTTAAAGAATCAAATTGATCCACATTTCCTTTTTAATAGTTTAAATGTACTAAGTTCATTAATAGAGGAAAATCCAGATAATGCACAACGTTTTACCACCTCACTATCGAAAATTTATCGTTACGTTTTAGAACAAAAAGACAAAGAACTTGTATCGGTAGAAGATGAATTAACCTTTGCAAAAACGTATATGAATTTACTAAAAATGCGTTTCGAAAATAGTTTGTTCTACGAATTACCAACTGAAGGCATTAATCCAGATGCAAAAGTAGTTCCCTTATCATTACAGCTTTTACTAGAAAACACTGTAAAACATAATGTAGTAAGTGAGCAAAAACCATTACATATTCGAATATTTATCGAAAAGGATTATTTAGTCATTCAAAATGATTTTCAAAAAAAAGAAGTTTTGCAAGACCGTCAAGGTGTAGGATTGCAAAATATAGTAAATCGTTACGGTATTATTACCAACCGAAAAGTGTTGATTGAGCAAAATGCAACAACCTTTACTGTCAAAATACCTATTTTAACAAAACAGATTACTGTCATGGAAACAAATGATTATAATGAAAATGATGCTTATTATAGAGCTAAAAAAAGAGTTGAAGAACTTAAAGGTTTTTATGGAAATTTAATTTCTTATTGTTGTGTAATACCATTTTTAATTTTTATCAACTTAAAATTTTCTCCTGGGTTCCAATGGTTTTGGTTCTCAGCGCTAGGATGGGGATTCGGACTAGCAATGCATGCTTTTAAAGTATTTGGATATAGCTCAAATTGGGAGGAAAGAAAAATTCAGGAAATTCTAAGAAAAGAAGAGAGTAAACAAAACTGGAAATAGCTATGGAAACCAATCAAAATAAACTAGACAAAAGTGAGTTACGGGAACTGGCACATAAAAAAGTAACTAAAATAAAAGGATTCTATGAGCATTTATTCATTTACTCTATTGGTGTTATATTTTATATACTAAAAGAATACGTAGGAATAAAATTTGATTTTTTCCCTTTAAAATACTTCAATGGTTTTGTGATGACAATATGGACAATTATTTTTTTATCAATGACTGTTGATTTATTCCTGTCATATAGAATGTTTGGAAGAAAATGGGAAGAACAAAAACTAAACAAGATTCTAGAGAAAAAACAAGGTTTAAAAAAAACGGAAACAACAGAAACATACGATAATAAATATAATGATCGTTATTTTGATGCAAAAAAGAAAGTAGAAAATATTAAAGGATTTTACGGCAATTTCATCTCATTTATAGTAGTCAATATCTTTTTGTTCATCATCAACATAATTTATTCTCCAGAACATTTATGGTTTTTCTGGTCTTTAATCTGGTGGGGATTGGGAGTAGTTATTCATGGATTGAAAGTATTTGATGCTTTTCCTGTTTTTGCAAAAGGCTGGCAGGAAAAAAAGATAAAAGAATTAATGGATAAGGAAAAATCCAGAAACGAAAAATGGCAATAATTTTTAAATTAAATCAAAATGGGACGATTTAGAAGACAGATGTTTGAAAATTATACTAGTTATAGTGAAAACACAACCAATGACGAACGGTATAACCTAGCCTATAAAAGAGTACGAAGAATAAAAGGTTTCTACTCTCACTTAATGATATATATTATAGTAAACATATTTATTCTTATTCCTGATACTAACCAAGTAATCTTCGGAAATGAAGAATTCTGGAGATGGGAAAACTTCTCAACAACTTTGTTTTGGGGAATTGGTTTAGCAATACACGGATTATCAGTATTTGGAAAAGATATTTTTTTTAGTTTGAATTGGGAAGAAAGAAAAATAAAAGAATACATGAAAAAAGAAGCCAATCAAAAATGGGAATAATTTATTACATTCTCAACTAAATAAAAATATTAAAAATCATTTCCGATTAAATTTTAACTGCTACTTTTAACCAACCAAAACTTTTGCCAAACCAAAAATGAGAACAATAATTATAGAAGACGAAAAACCAGCCGCTCGGTTATTACAACGCAAACTCGATAAAATAAACGTTCCTGTTGTCGTAATGCTTCACTCTGTTGCAGAAGCAATTGATTGGTTTTCTCAAAATGAACATCCAGATTTAATATTTCTTGATATTCAATTATCTGATGGATTATCGTTTGAAATTTTTGAAAAAATAGATATTAAAAGCGCTGTAATTTTTACAACTGCTTATGATGAGTATGCATTAAAAGCATTTAAGCTCAACAGCATCGATTATTTATTAAAACCAATAGACGAGGATGATCTAGATGTAGCAGTTACTAAATTTAAATCTCGTTTACCAAAAACAGAAAACGCTACACAAAACCTTGAAATCAATTTTGAGCAAATTAAAAAAATGCTTTCAAATCCTTTTGAGAAAGTGTACAAAAAAAGATTCACAATTAAAGTTGGGCAACATTTAAAAGTTATTGGAACTGATCAAATAGAATGTTTTTATAGTGAGAACAAAGGCACTTATTTACATACTACAGATAATCGAAATTATTTAATCGATTCTACTTTAGAAATTTTAGAACAAGAACTTGATCCAAAAGATTTCTATCGTGTAAGCCGCAAATTTATCGTTCCACTTCCTGCTATTAAAGAAATTGTATTATACAGTAATTCTCGCTTAAAAATAATCTTACCAACTTATAAAGAGGAAGAAGTAATTGTAAGTCGTGAGAAAGTTTCAGATTTCAAGAACTGGATTGGCTAGTTTTTAATAGACTTTTTTACCACAGATTTAAAGGACTAAATGGACTACTAGTTGTTGCTGAAAAAGTTAGCCTCGAATTTCACGAATTTTTAACTGAACTAAAATAACTTTGCAAGCTTTGCGGTTAATTTAAAGAAGGTAGAAAGGTAAAAACTTTGCGCTCTTTGCGGTTAAATTACTACACTACAGGGTAAAAATACTTTCTAATTCCTATCATTACAAAAATCAGGACAGAGTAACCAATAAAAAAAGGGGCTATATATTCAATACCATCCATTGCTAGCATAAGTGCTATAAGTAATAATTGAAAACCTAATCCGTATAAAGAAACAAAAGTCATAAACCAGTTTGGGAATGTTTTAACCTTATAAGCATCACTATCAAGTGCGTGGATTATTTTATCAAAAAGCCCATATACAATAATATAAACCTGATGCAAGAGAATAACTGATTTTTGATTTTCTCCTGGTAAAGCATTAGGAATTTTATCTTCGAAAATCTTACTGGTTCTATCTCCTCCTACCGATTTATTTCGCAGAATTACATAGTAATAATTGTATAATGTACCTTGCAACTGTATGCATAAAAAGGCAAGGATTGTGATAGGTAAAGTCGTTTTAGAAACGTAACAGATACTTATTAAGAACAAGAAATTCAAAATAATATCAAATATACTATCGAGATATCTTCCTGTATAGGACGGTGTGTTTTTTATACGTGCCAACTCTCCATCGGCAGCATCAATAATAGATTTTAATATTATAAAAAAACCTGCCCAATAAAAATACTTTTCTAGAATACAATAAATCGCAATCAACCCCGAAATTCCAAAAAGCAAGGTTACATCTATAGGTGTAAATCGTGTATTTTGTAACTTTTTAGCAAAAAACCTTCCAAAAGGTCTTCCATAATCGGATAAATCATAAAATTTATCTTGTGCGGCAAGTTTAGACATCTATGTTTTGTAAACAAAAAAGTTGCGACAATATAGTCAGTGTAATTTACGAATAAAAATTATTATTTATTTACTTAATCTATGCAATGTGTATGTCATTGCGCTTAAAAGGAAAAATGCCATTATTTGGTGAATTAAACCTAACGCAATTGGTACATGATATAAAAGTGTAAAAACGCCTAAAATAAATTGCAAAAACACAAAAACAACTAATATTTTGATCCCTGTAGATTGTGTCTTGTTAAGAGCAAATTGTGTGCTTTTAAAGTATAAAAAGAGTATAATAGCAACAACAACATAAGCAAAAGTTCTGTGTACAAACTGTACGCCACTTTTACCTTCTATTAAATTTTTAATAAGTGTAGGTTGCTCAATAAAAACCGAGTCATGAATAAATTCTCCGTCACTCATTAATGGCCAATGATTGTGAATTAATCCAGCGTTTAATCCAGCTACAAAACCTCCATAAATTATTTGTATCAAAAGAAAAACCAAAGCTATCCTGGCAATATTACGAAGAGTAATATTAATGGTAATTCTATTTCTTTCAGGATAAATTAAATCCAGCGCCACCCATAATGTATAAGCAAAGGTTACAAAAGCAAAAGTTAAATGCAGTGAAAGCCTAAAATGACTTACATCTGGATTATCAATTAAGCCGCTTCGTACCATAAACCATCCCAAGAAACCTTGAAAACCACCCATTGCCAAAAGAACAATACATTTTTTTATTGTAGAACTGTCTAGTTTCTTCTTGATTAAAAAATAAACAAATGGAATAAAGAAAACCAACCCAATGATACGTCCTATGAAACGGTGAAACCATTCCCAGAAATAAATCATTTTATAATCTGAAAGCTGAAAATCATTATGAATATTAATTTTTTGATATTCTGGAAACTTTTTATATTGCTCAAAAGCCTCATTCCACTTTGCCTCACTCATAGGAGGAAAAGTATCTGTTACCAAGTGCCAATCGGTCATTGATAATCCTGAGTTTGTTAATCGGGTAATCCCTCCTACAACAACCATTAAAAACAATAAAAAACATCCTGACAACAGCCAAATGATTACTGATTTATTTTCTCTTTTCATTTTATTTTTTTGAGATACAAAGTTGCAAAGATGCAAAGTTGCAGAGTCTCCTATTTTGGGTTAATAATTCTCTAATAAATTTTAATTAAGGTTCTAAGATGCTAAGGCACTGAGATACTAAGTTTTTTTATCTTTTATAAACTTAGTCACTTAGCTTCTCAGTGCCTTAGCACCTTTTCTACGCAATATTGGTAAAACCTTTGCAACTTTGAATCTTTGTTACTTTGCAACTTTAACCAATCCAAGCTTTTCTCCTTTTTTAAGCATAAATTCGTATGCTGCTTCATATTCATTTGGAATTTCACCTTCTAAGATCGCTTCTTTTATGGCTTCTTTTAACATTCCAATTTCTTTAGAAGGTTTTAAGTTATAGATTTCCATAATCTCTTCTCCCGAAATTGGTGGTTGAAATTTTCTAACATGATCACGTTCTTCAACCTCAACAATTTTCCTGCGTACAATTTCGAAATTTTTATGATATTTCTTGAATTTACCCGGGTTTTTAGTTGTTATATCAGCTTCACATAAAGTCATTAAATTCTCTACATCTTCACCAGCATCAAAAACTAAACGGCGAACAGCACTATCTGTCACAATATCTTGTGATAATACAATTGGCCGCGAACTCATGATCACCATCTTTTGCACAAATTTCATTTTGTTATTCAATGGCATGTGTAAACGTTCAAATATCTTTTTGACCATTTTACCACCTAAAAATTCATGCCCATGAAACGTCCATCCTTGTTTTTTGCTAAAACGTTTCGTCGGTGCTTTTCCAATATCATGCAATAAAGCTGACCAACGCAACCAAACATCATCGGTATTTGGACAGATATTATCGACAACCTCTAATGTGTGATAAAAATTATTTTTATGTGTATGTCCTTCTATTTCTTCAACTTGATTCAAATCAGTTAATTCAGGTAAAATAATATCAAGAAGTCCTGTTTGAAATAACAATAAAAATCCAACTGAAGGTTTATCTGTAGAAAGGATTTTATTTAATTCATCGACAATTCGCTCACCCGAAATAATATTGATTCGCTCAGCATTTTTAGTAATTGATTTCAATGAATTTTCTTCAATTTCAAATCCTAGCTGATTTGCAAATCGAATTGCTCGCAACATACGTAATGGATCATCAGAAAAAGTAATATCTGGATCCAGAGGAGTTTTGATGATTTTATTTTCTAAATCAGTTAATCCGTCAAAAGGATCTGATAAATCTCCGAAAGTAGCTTCATTCAAAGATAATGCTAATGCATTTATAGTCAAATCACGACGGTTCTGGTCATCCTGAAGCGTCCCATTCTCTACAACAGGATTACGGCTTTCAAAATGATAAGACTCTTTTCGTGCACCAACAAATTCTATTTCAGTATCTTCAAAACGTAACATTGCTGTTCCATAAGTTTTAAAAACCTGCACTTTTGGTTGTTTAGGTAGTAATTCTGAAACTTTTAATGCCAATTCTATTCCACTTCCTACAGCAACTATATCAATGTCTTTTTTAGAATCCCGGTTTAAAAGCAAGTCTCTTACAAAACCTCCAATTACGTAACTTTCTACATTAAGTTCTTTAGAAGCTTGCGAGATAATTTCGAAAATTTTATTTTGCAGAGCACCTTTATAATTTATTTTTTTAGCCACGAATTCTCTAATTTTTATAAAATAACAGTAAAATAATATATAGATAATTTTACCATGCGCAAATTTACAACATACTATACGCCTTTTATAATCTAAAGCACACTTTTTTTAATATTTAGCATTTCCAACTATATTATTTCATTAAAAAGCAATAATTATAAAAAAAACAGATAGAAGTAAAATTGTTTTATCTCTTTTATATACATTGATATAATAGATCTATATTACTATCAAACAAATCAATCTATATCCATTATTTTTTTGATTACTATTTGTACTTTTGAGACTGTACAAAAAAGTAGAAAATGAAAATTGTTATATCACCTGCAAAGTCTTTAAATTTCGAAAAAGAATTACCAACTTCTCAATATACTGAAGCTAGCTTACTAAAAGAAGCCAGACAAGTTCATAAAGTTTTAAAACAAAAAAATCCTTCTGAGTTATCCGAATTAATGCATATTTCAGATAAATTAGCTCAGCTAAACTGGCAACGCAATCAGGAATGGAAAACTCCTTTCACTCCCGAAAATGCTCGCCCAGCAATATTTACTTTTGATGGTGATGTATATACTGGCTTAGATGCTTATACAATTCCTGCAGAAAAACTAGACGTCTTACAAGATAAACTACGCATATTATCTGGCTTATACGGTATTTTAAAACCACTAGATTTAATTCAGGCTTACCGATTAGAAATGGGAACCAAATTACCTATTGGCGAAGCAAAAAATCTATATGAATATTGGAAAGACACCGTTACAAAAACGCTAAATAAAGAACTTAACAAAGAGGAGCTATTTGTAAACCTTGCAAGTAATGAATATTTCTCGGCTGTAGATGTTAAGGCTTTAAAAGTTCCTGTAATTACTCCTGACTTTAAAGATTATAAAGATGGGAAACTCAAGATTATTAGTTTCTTCGCCAAGAAAGCAAGAGGAATGATGGTACGTTACATTATAGATACCAATGCCGAAACTATTGATGATTTAAAAGGTTTTAACTATGAAGGATATCATTTTGATGCTAATCTTTCAAAAGATAACAATCTGGTTTTCACCCGATAAAACAAAACTTATCATCAAACAAAACCGTCTCTTTCTTTACAGAATTAGACGGTTTTTAAATACAATCAATCTATACTATCGAATGTCTTGTATTCTAATTGATTCGTTCGTAATACATTTCTTCATTATCTAAATCAATTTTGGTTTTTCCAGTAGCAGTTACTCTACCAGTATTAATAGCTCGAAGGTTTTTTGAATATTCATCTATATAATAACTCCATAATCGCATATCCGAAGTCAAAATTTCTTTTACGTGGTTATTTTTTTCAAAAGAATCATAAAAAATAATCTCCTCAGTTTTAATCAGTTTCATTTCTTTCGTACTATTATTTTGCAAATAATAAGAAATTTTATCTGGATCAATAATCATCAACTCATTTTCAGCCTTATCACTTTTTAAGTTCCTCTGTGACCAACTCGGAATGTTTCCATTCATTTTCCATGTTCCAACCAATTTATCGATTAGTTTTTTTCTAACAACTGGTTTTAATGAATCAAATTTATTTTTAGAAATTTTCCCTAATTCAGAATCTGGTTTTATTTTATAGGCAAATAAAAATAAGTCTGCAGCTGCACCAAATTCATTTTTATCAAAATAAGAAATAGCCAAATCATATTTATTCTTTTGGAGCCACATTTTTTGATCTGACTGTGACCAAGATTGAATTGAAAATGATAAAATAAAAAATAATGTAAAGTTTTTCATATTGTATTATAATTCTATAAAGTATTTTGAAGCAAAAATACTATAAAATAAATAAAATCTCTTTTATCTGTAAAAAAAAAGCCGTCTTATTCCAAAAGGATTAAGACGGCTTTAAACATTAAAAAATAGCTACTACAAGATATAATCGGTATTTATAAAATTCGATTCTTTACTATTTAATAATTCTTGCAAAATGGCATTATTGTAATCATTATCTTTTGATGCTACGAAAGTCCTAATAGAGAACGAACGCAAAGCATCGTGAATACTTAAGGTTCCTACAGCCGAATCTTTACGACCAGTAAATGGGAAAACATCTGGCCCTCTTTGGCAAGAACTATTCAAATTTACTCTGCACACTAAATTTACCAAGGTATCTATAAGTGGTGCAATAGTTTTGATGTCTTTACCAAACAAACTTACTTGTTGTCCGTAATTTGACTCAGCCATATCATTTAATGGTTCTTGAATATCCTTAAAGGTCAAGATAGGTACAACTGGTCCAAATTGTTCTTCGTGATATACACGCATTTTTTTATTTATAGGAAACAAAACAGCAGGGAATATATAATTCTCAGTGTGTAATCCTCCTTTTTCATTAATTATTTTTGCTCCTTTGCTAGTAGCATCGTGTATTAATTCCTGAATATAATGTGGCTTCTCTGGCTCAGGAAGTGGTGTAAGCGAAACTGATTTATCCCATGGATTTCCAAAAACCAATGAATCTACTTTTGCTGAAAAACGTTTATTAAATTCCTCGGCTATAGATTCATGTACATATAAAATCTTTAGTGCAGTACAGCGTTGTCCGTTAAACGATAATGTCCCAACAACACATTCCTGAATAGCCAAATCTAAATCGGCATCTGGTAAAATTATCGCAGGATTTTTTGCTTCTAATCCTAGTACTAAACGCAATCTGTTTTTATTCGGATGCTGATCTTGTAGTGCAATAGCCGATTTACTATTTCCTATTAAAGCCAAAATATCGACTTTTCCAGATTTCATAATTGGCGATGCTACTTCTCTACCTCTACCATAAACAATATTGATTGCTCCTTTGGGAAAACTACTTCTAAAAGCTTCTAATAATGGTGATAATAATAAAACACCGTGCTTTGCTGGTTTAAAGATTACAGGATTTCCCATAATCAATGCCGGAATAAGCAATGAAAATGTTTCATTCAGTGGGTAATTATAAGGCCCTAGGCACAGTACAACTCCTAGTGGTCCTCTTCGCACCATGGCATTTATTCCTTGTACTTTAGTGAAACTTGCACCACGAGAATTTAACTCTTTATAACTTTCGATAGTATCGTAAATATACTCTACTGTTCTATCAAATTCTTTCTCTGAATCTCCTAATGATTTCCCGATTTCCCACATCAATAGTTTTACAACTTCGGCACGGGTTGTTTTCATTTGAGAAACAAAATTTTCCATACATTTTATACGATCCACAACTTTCATTGTAGGCCATAAGCCTTGTCCTTTGTTATAAGCTGCAGTTGCAGACTCAACAACTTCCATCGCTTCGGCTTCACCCATAAAAGGAATAGATCCTAATAAAGTTGGCGTATATTTTTCGGTAGACGAAATTGTAGAAAATACAGGAGTGGTTTGTCCTGTCCATTTTTTTAACTCTCCGTTTACAAGATAGGTATCCTGTACCAATGGAGTATTTATTTGGTATTCCTCTGGTATAAAGCTCATTATTTGGTTATTTAGTTTTTGGTTATTAGTTATTATAAAATAAAAAAGAGGCACGCGCCTCTTTTTTATTTATGGTGTTACAGTATCTCCTTCCCAGGCCAGTATTCCTCCTAATAAATTGTAGGCGTTATCAAACCCCATCTCATTCATTATTTGACATGCTTTAGCACTTCTGGCTCCAGAGCGGCAATACACATAATAGTTTTTATTTTTATCTAATTCTTCTAGCTCATATATAAAAGCCTGTCCTTTATTGATATCAATATTAAGAGCATTTTCTATATAGCCATCATTATATTCGTCTTCAGTTCTTACATCAAGTATAACTGCTTTTTCGTCAGCTTCAAATTGAGCTACCCAATCTTCTTGTGATAAATTCATGATATCGTATTTTTAGGTAAAATTACAACGTTTTTGTTAAACTATAAACTCTGAATTTGTGAATTATATTATAATTCGTAGAAAACGTTTTAGCAAACATATAATAATCAATGAATTCTAGCTTCTATAAATTATTTTTAAAATTATAGTCTATAAAACCCATAGAAAATAGGATATTACTATTTTCAAAAATTGGCTGTTAAACACTATCCTCATCTAATTAATACCATAATAATCGGCTATATTTGTAATAAATTATAACTTTTAAAGTCATTTTCATAAAAAGCCATAAAACAAGTTTCATTAAGCAGTAGTCTTAATTTCTATTAATCTCTTAATGGCAAAAAACTCTTCTTAGTGTAAAAAAAACAAACGATGCAAACTCCTTTAAAAAACATTTTTCCAAACTTTTCCAACGAATTAATTTCAGCTATCGAAAGTAATGCTACTATGCAGGATTCAGAAGCTGGAACAATTTTAATGCGAACTGGACAATACATAAAAAATACGGTTTTGATAACCAAAGGCAAAATCAAGATTTACCGTGAAGGTGAAGATGGTGGTGAGTTTTTTATGTATTATTTACAACCAGGTCAGGCTTGTGCCATATCTATGATTTGTGCGACCAAAAGCGAGAAAAGCCAAATTATGGCAAAAGTAGTCGAAGATGTTTCGGTAGTAATGATTCCATTAACCTTAATGGACAAATGGATGATGGAACACCGCAGCTGGTACGAATTTGTAATTGAAACCTACAGAAGTCGTTTTGAAGAAGTCTTAGAAGTTGTAGATAGTATTGCTTTTCGATCTATGGATGAACGCTTGGAGTTTTACCTCAAACGTCATAAAGATGCTTGCGAATGTACCGAATTAAAAGTATCTCATCAGGAAATTGCAACCGAACTTAATACATCAAGAGAAGTGATTTCTCGCTTATTAAAAAAAATGGAACAACGTGGTTTGGTAAAACTTAATCGAAACCAAATTGAACTTTTAAAATAAAACATTTAGGTTTACTTTTTTCACCATTAAGAGATTAATAGAAATTAAGATTTAGCTTAATGATACTTAATACTTTAATGGTAATAATATTTTTTAACGTTAAAACGAAATTCATATTTAATAAACCCAATGTGATAAATGTTACTGTGCCTTACGTTTTAAGAAACAACCTTTGTATCAAAACAAACATCAATGGAATATATAGGTTATTTTGCTTCAATTATCATAGGAATATCATTAGGCTTAATTGGCGGTGGAGGATCTATACTTACTATTCCTATTTTAGTTTATCTGTTTAAGATAAATCCTGGGCAAGCAACTACCTATTCTTTATTCATTGTTGGTGTAACAGCTTTATTTGGAAGTTATAGCCATTATAAAATGGGAAATCTCAAGCTAAAATCGGCACTTTATTTTGCTATCCCATCAGTTATTTCCATATTAATTATACGAGAAGTAATCTTCCCTCAAATAGCAGCAACACTATTTTCTATTGCCTCATATACGGTTTCTAAGGATTTTTTAATCATGCTGATTTTTTCGGTATTAATGATAACTGCAGCCATCTCGATGATCCGAAAAAACAAACCAGAACTAAAAACAAACACAACAAATTACACCCAACTAAGTATAATTGGATTTATAGTTGGAATTGTAACTGGTTTTCTTGGTGCTGGCGGAGGTTTTTTGATCATTCCTGCCTTAATATTCTTTGCTAATCTACCGATGAAGCAAGCAGTAGGAACATCACTCCTTATCATTTTTATAAATTCCTCTATAGGATTTGGAGGTGATTTATACGTTGGAACCCCAGTAAATTATACTTTTTTATTAGAAATTTCGGGCATTGCACTCTTGGGAATGCTCATAGGAACACAACTTTCTAAAAGAATTGACGGCACGAAATTAAAACCAATCTTCGGATGGTTTGTACTTGTTATGGGATTTTATATTATTACAAAAGAAGTTTTCTTTTAAGAAGAAGTTCCAAGCAGATAGTTTTTTTAGTTTTACTTGTTTAGTAATCTTTGTCAGAGTTTTAAACTTTGACAAAGATGAAAAACGCTCTGTTTTTTGAGGTTATGTTTAGAATTGTATATTAAAATAATCATTGAATAATAGTAAGGTCAAAGAAACTTTTTCAGTACATTTAACTTGATACTGATATTACGAATCAACCTTATGGCCAAAACAATCAAACAATTCGAAGAAAGTTTATTTACAGAAGATGACGGAAGTAAATTTTCTAAAATAAAAGACAATCTAATAAAAAGCTTCTCCCCGTCTGACAGAGAAAAAGTTATCGAAATTTTTATCCAATATTCTAAAAATGGCAAAATGCTACATTGGAGAGAATTCTTATTGACTGACATTATTAATCTAGTTAAAGAAGACGAAACAAATTATAGTGACTTCTTCGAATGGACAATTACAAAACCAGAACTTACTTATTGGGGAATTGACGGACTCCTAAAAACAAAAGGAATAAAAGCATATAAAACACTCATTGAATTAGCGCAAAACGAAAGCTTGCCAACAGACGTTCGGGCAAAAGCTATAAAAAGTATTGCCATACACAGCAACCAGCCTTTTGACCGTGATTTACCACAAGATCCTGGTTATTGGAAAATTGAAAACTTTAGGATTGATGAATTATTAGATTGGCAAAACAAAGCCTACAAACAAGGTTCAGGTCATAAAGAACCCCAAATTCATCCAACCTTAAGAAATCCAAAAACAGAACTAGAAAAAGCAGTTTCTAAACTAGACAACAAATTAAAAATAGAAAGAAGCAAGCAACAAGATTTATCAAATCCTTCGGATTGGCTCGCAATAGCAGATAAAAACAAAATTGAAGCAATAGAACAAAAATGGAAACTACCAGAAAATTATCTGCTATTTCTTAAGAACTATTCTCCAATTAATGTATTTATAGACGATGAAAAATTCTTTCAAGGATTGAATTTATATGGAGCAGATACTTTAATCAAATCTCAAAATGGTTATTCATTCAACGCAATGACATCTGAAATTCTTACCGATTGGCCTTCTAATTATATTGTAATTGCCGATGCAGGCGCTGATCCATATTGCATTGACATTGCTAACATTACAAACAACGACGCTCCAATATATACAAGTATGCACGGAAATGGAAAATGGGAATTCGAAAAATACGCAGACTCCTTCGTTGATTTTTTAAAAGATATTGTAGAGTAACGTCTTCAATCTTTGTCAAAGTAAAAAGAATTCTGACAAAGAGTAAATCCGAAAAACACAACTAGTATCTTACCTGAGTAACTAGTTTTTCACCAAAAAACTATTTTGGAAAAGAATTTTTAAATACCTTTGAATTATGAGCACAGCGACAAAACCAAAACATATTGGCAGGAACATAAGCCGAATCAGAGAACTTCGAGGTATGAAACAAGAAGCACTTGCCGACGCAATTGGCATAAGCCAACAATCTATTTCGAATATTGAATCAAACGAAACTGTAGAGCCTGAAAAACTAAAAGCAATCGCAATAGCATTAGGTGTATCAGTTGAAGCAATAAAAAATTTTTCAGATGAAAATATGATTAATTATTTTAATAGTTTTCACGATAACAGTATTAATAATGGTCAAAATGCCGCATATCCAGTATACAATTTTAATCCCCTTGAGAAATTGATTGAATCTTACGATGAAAACAAAAAACTCTACGAACGTTTAGTTCTGGCAGAAAAAGAAAAAATTGAATATTTAGAAAAATTACTAAAAGATAAATAGTCGTCCAAAATTAATTAATACAAGAATAATCTTTGTCAAAATTTAAAAATTTGACAAAGATTAAAACTAAAAAATCCGTTTATTCCTTAGAGTAAACGGATTTTTATTTTATGGGCGTTCCCTTCGGTTGGGCTTCCCGATAGCTATCGGGACACTATATCTTTTTATTTTTTTTTAAAAGTAGGTTGCGGGCATCGATTTAAAATCCAACCTAGCTCGATTACAAACACAAATAACATGTTACAAACATAACCAACAGTTGAAACCGTGGGCTATGGTCAAAAATAGAGATAAAAAAATAGCCACCGATTAAAACCAATAGCTATTTAAACAAAAACTGATAAATCAATTCGTTAATTCGTGGCTAAAAACCCTTAATGCTCACCATACCCAATATCGTCCATTTTACCACTGAATACTTTATATTGAATTACAAAATATACAATTACCAAAGCCAGAGCGATAAAAAACCAACTCATTCCTACTGATAATCCGTATTCGTGAGCTGCTGCATTGTAAATCGTTAAGGAAGGATTAACACTATTTGTTGATGGCAATACATTTGGAAAAATTGAAACTGCCGTTGAAGCAAAACCTCCAACAAGAAACAATGTCGAAAACACAAATCCTGAACCGTCTTTTTTATACGTTCGTACTTTAAACAAACCTACAATCCCGATAAAAGTAATCAAAGGAAAAATCCAGAGTATTGGCGTTTCAATAAAATTATGAAAGGGTTTTGGTTCAATAAAATGCCAGATTTGCAAGGATATAAATACCAAAATCAGCAATACTATATTAAGTTTAAAAACCACATTTTTAAGCTTTTCATTTAATGAAGAATTGGTTTTAAAGATAATCCAGTTTGCTCCATGAATCGTAAGAGCAACTACACTCACAATCCCAAGAAACAACGTAAACCAATCGATAATCCCTAATTCATTGGCTTGCGGACTAAATGTAGGATTCCACAAAGGCAAAAAGAAGAAATGAGCTTCCTGAGTAGAAACTCCATTTACAACCATTCCTAAATTTACCCCACGAACAATATTCCCTAAAGCAATCCCAAAGAATAAAGCCAGCAGTAAACTCGCAATCCCAAATGCCTTGTCCCAAACTACTTCCCACATTGGGTGATGAATTTGTCCGCGCATTTCGAGTCCTATTGCTCTAAAAATAAGCAACCACAAAATCATAATCAAAGGCAAATAAAACCCACTGAATGAAGAAGCATATAATATTGGGAAAGCAAAAAACAAAACTCCTCCCGCGGCAATAATCCATACTTCATTGGCATCCCAAAAAGGACCAATTGCATTGGTTATTGCTTTTTTATCTTTTTCTGTTTTAGCAAAAAATAAATGAATAATTCCTGCTCCAAAATCATAACCATCTAATACAATGTACACGGCTAGAATTCCCATTAAAACTACGTACCAAAAAAATTCCATAATTATATTTTTTCTGTGTGAGGTCCTTTATTGATGATTTTTCCAACCAAAAGCAAAAACAACATGCCCAATAAAAGATACAATCCTATAAATCCTAACAATGTAAACAATGTATTCCCTGAGGAAACGGTTGGTGAGCCACCTTCGGCAGTACGCAATAAATTATAAACCAACCAAGGTTGACGTCCTAATTCGGCAGTGTACCATCCAGCAGTATTAGCGATATATGGAAACGGAAGCATAAAAAGTAGCGACCATAAAATCCATTTAGTTTCGAATAATTTTTTCCTGCAAAGCTGTAAAACAGCAAAAGCCATCAATCCAATAAATATCGTTCCCAACCCTACCATGATATGATAGGCATAATACAATCCAGAGATATTAGTTGGATGAACACTTTCATCAAACTGATCTAGTCCTTTAATTTCTTGATGCCAGCTTCCGTAAGTTAAGAAACTCAAAATATTAGGTACTGCTATTTTATTATCTAATTTTTTATCTTTTACATCGGGCTGACCTATAAGAACAATTTCAGATCCTTTTTTCTCGGTATGAAAAATTCCTTCCATAGCAGCAAAAGTTACAGGCTGATATTTTACAACATTTTTAGCTAATAAATCGCCTGTTGGAACAGCTACAATTACACAAGAAATCAATCCGAAAATAACACCCGTTTTTACGAATAGTTTTCCGTAAGTAAGATTCTTTTTGCTCAAAATATAAAAAGCACCAATTCCGGCAACAACAAATGAACTCGTTACCATAGATGCAGCCTGATTATGCAAATAAGAAGGCCATAACCAAGGATTAAGAAATAAAGCCTTAAAATTGGTTAATACAAATCTTCCGTTTTCAAGGATTTCATACCCTACAGGGTTTTGCATCCAGGAATGTGTCGCTATTATTAAATAGCCACTTGCCCACGAACCAATACATATTAATAATCCGGTGACAAAATGCCATTTATGTCCAAGCAGTTTTTCGCCAAATAAAAATATCCCAAGAAATGATGATTCTAAGAAAAAAGAAAACATCCCTTCCATAGCAAGGGTTTGTCCGATGATTCCACCTGTTAATTCCGAGAACTTAGCCCAATTGGTTCCAAACTGAAACTCCATCGGAATCCCCGTAACAACCCCCATTGCAAAATTCAATGCAAAAATTCTCATCCAAAAATGAGTGGCGTGGTTGTATTGTTCGTTATTAGTTCGGAGATACTTCCATTTAAAATATACAATGATTAATGAAAGTCCCATTGTAAGTTGCGGAAAGAGGTAGTGAAAGGTTATTGTAAATGCAAACTGCATTCGGTCATAAAAAAGCATTTCTTCCATACTAGCGTATATTATTTTATTATGAGGTCTCGCAAATTTACCTATTAAAACTAACATTTACTGTCATAAAAAAAACTTTATCGTCTTGTCTTTGTAAAAACTTTTAGTTAGTTCAAAATAGTTGAATCGTACCTTTTTTTTAAACATATAAGCTATATAAGTCCATTAAAGCTTTGCTTTATGATGATTAATTTGACGATTATATTTATTTACACAATTTATATGGTTAATTTTTTTCTAAATACACAAAACAAATTTGTGTAACATTAGTCACTGGCTAAACAAAAAAACTAACTTACCTTTGCTAAACATTATTTAAGATTACACAACAATGAAAATTGAACAAATTTATACTGGATGTTTAGCACAAGGAGCCTACTACATTACTTGTAATGGAGAAGCTGCTATTATAGACCCGCTCAGAGAAATACAACCCTACTTAGATCGTTTAAATCGTGATCAGGTAAAACTAAAATACATTTTTGAAACTCATTTCCATGCCGATTTCGTTTCAGGACATGTCGATTTAAGCAAAGAAACTGGTGCTCCAATTATATATGGCCCAAATGCTGAATGTGGATACGATTGTGTTTCTGCAACTGATGGACAAGAATTTAAGTTGGGAAACATAACCATAAAAGCATTACATACTCCGGGACATACTATGGAGAGTACTTCTTATTTATTAATAGATGAAAGCGGAAAAGATTATGCTCTTTTTTCTGGAGATACTCTATTTATAGGAGATGTAGGTCGTCCTGATTTAGCTCAAAAAGCTGCTGGAATGACACAAGATCAATTGGCTGCAATATTATTTAATTCGTTACGAACAAAAATAATGACTTTAGCAGATGACGTTATTGTATATCCAGCTCATGGTGCAGGAAGTGCTTGTGGTAAAAACATGAGCAAAGAAACAGTATCGACTATTGGGAACCAAAAAGCAACCAATTATGCTTTACGTGCTAATATGACTGAAGCCGAATTCATTACAGAAGTTACTGATGGATTATTGCCTCCTCCTGCTTATTTTAGCATGAATGTGGCTATGAACAAAAGTGGCTACGAAAGTTTCGAATCTGTTTTACACAATGGAATGAAAGCTATAAAAGTAGATGAATTTGAAGCTATAGTCGAAGAAACTGGCGCTTTGATTTTAGACACAAGAAATAACAGCAATTTTAGCAAAGGATTTATTCCGCAATCAGTGAATATAGGCATCAATGGAGATTTTGCTCCATGGGTTGGTACGCTTATTGCCGATGTAAAACAACCTATTGTATTGGTAACCGAAAAAGGATTAGAAGAAGAAACTGTAACCCGATTAAGTCGCGTAGGTTTTGATTCGATTATCGGTCATCTTGAAGGTGGTTTTGATGCTTGGAAAAATGCAGGTTATGAAATTGATACCGTAAACAGAATTACACCTGAACAATTTGCAAACGAGTTCAAACCTGAAGAAAACAAAGTAATCGACATTCGTAAAGAAACCGAATATAGTGCCGAACATATAGAAGATGCTTACAACAAACCATTGGCTTATATTAATGACTGGGTAAAAGACATCGACCCAAAAGAACATTTTTATTTGCATTGCGCTGGTGGATACAGAAGTATGATTGCTGCATCGATATTACAAGCACGCGGATTTAGAAACTTCACCGAAATCGAAGGTGGTTTTAATGCTATTGCAAAAACTACCATTCCAAAATCAGATTTTATGTGTCAAAGTAAAGTTTTAAAATAAATAAGTAGTAAAGGTACAGAGGTACAAAGCGACAAAGGTTTTAGCCTCTGTACCTTTGCCGCTCCAAACCTAAATAAAAAAGTAACAAAGACATAAAACGACAAAGATTTCAACCTCTGAACCTTTGCCGCTTTGAACCTAAATAAAAAAGCAACAAATGAATTTAATTGAAATCATAAAAGAACCATGGCCTTGGTACGTTTCAGGTCCGTTAATAGGATTGACTGTTCCTATTTTATTAATTTTTGGTAATAAAGCATTTGGTATTAGTTCGTCTTTACGCCATATATGTGCCATGTGTATTCCTGCAAATATTTCATTTTTTAAATACGATTGGAAAAAAGAAAGCTGGAATTTATTTTTTGTCTTCGGAATTTTCTTAGGCGGAATCATAGCAACTGTTTTCTTATCGAATCCAAATGCTATCGAAATAAACTCAAAACTTACTACCGAATTGGCTACTTATGGAATTACCGATAATTCGGGATTAATGCCAGTTCAGCTTTTTTCATGGGAAAGTTTATTAACGCTACGTGGTTTTATAATGATTGTAGTGGGTGGTTTTCTTGTAGGATTCGGAACGCGTTATGCGGGAGGATGTACAAGCGGACACGCAATCATGGGGATTTCTAATTTGCAATGGCCATCACTAGTAGCAACAATTTGCTTTATGATTGGCGGATTTGTAATGGCAAACCTGATTCTTCCTTATATACTTTCACTTTAAATCCCTAAAAAATGAAAATTTCAAACTTAAAATATATGCTTGTCGGAATTGTATTCGGCATAGTATTCGTAAAAGCCGAAATCATTAGCTGGTACCGTATTCAGGAAATGTTCCGTTTACAATCTTTCTTTATGTATGGTGTAATCGGAAGTGCAGTTGCAGTAGGAATGTTATCCGTTTTTTTGATAAAAAAATTCAAAGTAAAAACTATTCAGGGAGAAGAAATCAAGATTGAGCCTAAAACTTTTAGTAAAGGTCAGATTTATGGTGGCTTATTATTTGGATTTGGCTGGGCAATTACCGGAGCATGCCCTGGTCCTCTTTTTGCACAAATAGGAACTGGAGTTACTGTAATTGCAGTAACATTGGTAAGTGCAATAGCAGGAACTTGGGTTTATGGTTATTTTAAAGACAACTTGCCTCATTAATATTTAGTACACCTTTATTATATAGAGCTCCATATGAAAATAACATATGGAGCTTTTTTATTTTGTCAAAATAATTTTTAAACACATAAAAACCAATAAATTATAAATTAAATTTTATTAATTTTAAAGTCGATTTCATACCACGAAAAACTTCCATAAATAATATTAACGAAAATTTAACGATACATTTGTATATACAACTATAAAACGTATTACATTTGTATATACAAATTATACACTTACGACTATGACAATTGAAGATGTAATAAAAAGTACCGTTAAGATGGATAATCCAAAAAGAGTTATTCTGAATATTATGTACACACAAAATGTGCTTCAGGATAAATTTAATGAGGTATTAAAACCTTATGATTTATCAGGAGAGCAATATAATGTGCTACGCATATTAAGAGGACAAAAAGGAAATCCAGCTAATATGTGTGTTATACAAGACCGTATGCTGGCAAAAACAAGCAATACAACCCGATTAGTCGATAAGTTATTACTGAAGGATTTTGTTACCAGAAATGTATGTCCAAATAATAGACGAAAAATAGAAGTTTCGATTACCGAAAAAGGATTAGATGTTTTAACCGAATTAGACCCAAAGGTAATAGAACATGAAACTGTTTTTTCTGAAAATCTGACTACAGAAGAATTAGAATTATTAAATGAGTTATTAGAAAAATTTAGAAATCAAAAAAATTAATACAAATAAATAAAATGAATACTTTCCTAGAAAATCAAAATTGGAGATACGCAACCAAAAAGTTTGATGCGACCAAAAAAATATCTGCTGAAGATTTAAATACATTAAAAGAAGCAATACGCTTAAGTTCATCTTCTTACGGACTACAACCATACAAAGTAATTTTTGTTGAATCACCAGAATTAAGAGCAAAATTACAAGGAGCAGCTTGGGGACAATCTCAAATTGTAGATGCTTCTCATTTGGTAGTTTTTGCAAATGACACTAATATTGGTGATGATGCAATTAACAATTTTGTCAAAAACATTAGCGAAACAAGAGGAATTCCAGCTGAATCACTATCTGGATATAGCGATTTTATGAAATCTAAAATCACGACTCTTTCACCAGATGCAAAAAACATTTGGACATCTAAACAAACTTACTTAGCATTAGGAAACTTATTAAACGCTGCTGCCGAATTAAAAATTGACGTTACGCCAATGGAAGGTTTTGATCAAGCTGCATTTAATGAAATCCTTGGTTTAGATGCTTTGCATTTAAATGCTTCGGTAATTGCAACTGTAGGTTACAGACACGAAGAAGATGCAACACAGCATCATAAAAAAGTAAGAAAATCTCAAGAAGAATTATTTATCACACTATAATTATTAATCCAAATTCATTAAAAACAAAAAACAAACAAAATGAAAAATCTAAAAACAATTGCTCTAGCCCTAGTGGTAGCTCTATCATCAGTTTCAATCAACGCTCAAACTAAAAAAGTTGACGTTAAAACAAGTACAGTTAAATGGGTTGGTAAAAAAGTAACAGGAGAACACTCTGGTACTGTAAACCTAAAAGATGGTGCTTTAGTATTTAAAGGTAAAAAATTAGCTGGTGGAACTTTCACTGTAGATATGACTTCTATCAACGCAACTGACCTTTCTGGTGAATACCAAGGAAAATTAAACGGTCACTTGAAAGCTGATGACTTCTTTGGAACTGAAAAATTCCCAACTGCTAAATTAGTTTTCAAAACTATCGGAGCTAAAGCAACTGATGTTTACACTGTAACTGCAGATTTAACTATCAAAGGAATTACTAAACCAGTAACTTTTGATATTACTGTAAATGGTAATACTGCTACAACTGCATTTAAAGTTGACAGAACTAAATATGATATTAAATACAACTCAGGAAACTTCTTCGAAAACTTAGGAGACAAAACTATCAATGATGATTTTGAATTAACTGTAGCTTTGAAATTCTAATATTACACACTTACTAATTCGAAAAATCCCATCGGCCACGGCAGATGGGATTTTTTTGCTTTAATTTTAACTTAAAAAAAATAACAATATTCTAAACAGATAAAATAACGTTCATAAAGTTATAATAACACTTTCATAATATCTTATCATTCTTTGATTAACAAACCTCATCTAATTTTGGCTCAATCAAAAAAGTTTTTGTTTTAAACAAAAAGCTTTTATCCAAAAAAAATCAAATTTTGCAAAAGACAGTACTATGAAAAAAAATTTACACCTTGTAATTATTTGTTTAATAAGTAGCATAATAGTCAATGCGCAACAACAAAAAGGGATTGTTGGAGCATCAAACTGGATGAATAAATGGACCAATTTTAAACCTGCTTCAACAGAGTATAATGAAGCTACAAACATTCTGGCTGGAACTATTGATAAGGATACCAAATTATACAAACGAAATACTTATCAATTGGTTGGTGTCGTTTACGTAACAAACAATGCCGTTTTAACAATCGAACCTGGAACAGTAATAAGAGGAGATGATAAAACTTGTGGTACATTGGTAATAACAAATGGCTCCAAGATAATAGCCGAAGGCCTAGAAACAGATCCAATTATCTTTACATCTAATAAGAATGTTGCCGAAAGAAAACCTGGTGATTGGGGCGGAATAATTCTTCTTGGTAAAGCTCCTATCAATAAAATGGGCGGCGTAAGTTTCCTAGATTTTAATCTTGATCCTGTTGTAAATCATTATGGAGGACAAGACGCTGAGGATAATTCAGGCATTTTAAAATACATCCGCATCGAATATTCCGGCAGAAAATTAAATTCGTTAAAAGAAATTAATGGCTTATCACTGGCAGGAATTGGACGTAAAACCAAACTTGAATATATCCAAATAAGTTATTCCAATGATGACTCATTTGAAGCTTACGGTGGTGATGTCGTTATGAATAACTTAGTTTCCTACCGAGCTACAGATGATGATTTTGATTTTACACAAGGAGTACAATGCGCCATAAACAATAGTATAGCCATTCGTCATCCCTACTCTTCGGATATTTCAGGCTCACGATGTTTTGAAATCGACTCTTACGACAAAATCGAAAACAGCGATACTAGTAAAAAACTAACCAAGATAACTGCTAATAACATTACATTAATAAATCTTGAAGAAAGCAATCAAGGGCTAGTACGCGAAGCAGCGCATATAGGAGAAAATAGTTATTTTGCATTAAATAATAGTGTGATCTCGGGCTTTACACCATTTGTTATACTTCAAGGTAAAATTGGAGATGGACTGGTAAATCTTGAAAAAATAAAACTAAGCGGATTGATCATTAATAACTGCCAAGGTGGTATTTTAAGCGAAAATTCTAACTTTGATTCGGGCATTAATAACTGGTATCAGAACCCTGCTTTCGGCTTAGAATACACATCTATAAGAAATGTCGCATTATTTACTGAACCAAATATTAAGGCTAATCCTGATTTTAGAATGAACGTAAATAACACTTTAGCTAGTGGAAATTAAGCCTTTAAAACTGCCTCCTTCAATTAAATTTAACAAAAAACTCAAAAAAGTAGATGTTTTTTTTAAAATAATATAGACGAATACTCAAATTACATTTATATATTTGTACCAACAAAAAAAGTTTATGAAAACAATTACAAATAATACTTGGTGGTGGAACAATTTACGTCAAACGTCGTGAACGAAGCTTCCTATGGTATTATTCAAACTATAAATATAAAAGGCTTGTCATCACGACAAGCCTTTTTTTTTGTTCAAAATTTTCTAGAAAACAATATATTAAAATTTAAAAAACCAACACATTGAAACCTTTTATACTAAACACACACTACAAACAAATTCTTGCTGACACTGTAACGCCAGTGAGCATTTATTTTAAAATTAGAGATAAATTCCCTAATAGTTTACTGCTAGAAAGTAGCGATTATCATGGTAATGACAATAGTTTCTCCTATATCTGCTGCAACCCTATTGCAAGCATTAAAATTGAGAACGAAACTATTTCTAAAAATTATCCTGATGGAACTTCAGAAAAAATAGCTATCGACAGTTCTACTAATATTCCCGAAATAATTCAGGAGTTTTCAGGACAATTTAAATCAGAAAAGAATGATTTCAAGTTCATCAATAACGGATTATTCGGATACATTTCTTACGATGCCGTTCGTTATTTTGAAAAAGTAACTATTGCAAAAAAAGACAATAGCATTTCTATTCCTGATGTATATTATGCAGTTTACCAAAATATAATTGCAATAAATCACTTCAAAAACGAAGCTTACATTTTTTGCCACAGCGTAGATGGAAGAAATAATATCTCAGAAATAGAGCAATTATTACAATCAAGAAATATAGCTTCGTACCAATTCTCTAAAGAAGGCGAAGGATTCTCAAATCTTACCGATGAAGAATTTAAACATAATGTTGCTTTAGCAAAAAAACATTGCTTCCGTGGCGATGTATTCCAATTGGTTTTATCACGCCGATTTACACAAGGATTTAAAGGAGACGAATTTAATGTGTACAGAGCATTAAGAAGCATCAACCCTTCTCCTTATTTATTCTTTTTTGATTACGGTGATTTCAAGATATTTGGTTCTTCACCCGAAGCTCAAATCATTGTAAAAGATCGTAAAGCCGAAATTCATCCTATTGCCGGAACTTTCAAAAGAACTGGAAACGATGAGCAAGACGCAATTCTAGCTAAACAATTATCAGAAGATAAAAAAGAAAATAGCGAACACGTAATGTTAGTCGACTTAGCAAGAAATGATTTAAGCCGTAACGGACATGATGTAAATGTCGAGAAATATCGTGAAGTTCAGTTTTTCTCACATGTTATCCACTTAGTATCAAAAGTTACAGGACATTTACATGAAAAAGCAACTACAATGCAAGTTGTAGCAGATACTTTTCCTGCAGGAACTTTAAGCGGTGCACCAAAACACAGAGCCATGCAACTTATAGAAGAATACGAAAAAACCAATCGTACTTTTTATGGTGGTGCTATCGGTGTAATGGATTTTGAAGGCAACTTTAACCATGCCATCATGATTAGAACTTTCTTGAGCAAAAACCACCAATTACATTGCCAAGCTGGAGCCGGAATTGTAGCAAGTTCTGACGAAGAAAGCGAAATGCAAGAAGTATATAATAAATTGAGAGCATTAAATACTGCGCTAGAAATGGCAGAAAAAATTTAGTATTCAGTTGCAGTTTGTAAACTTGAACCAAAATATTAACTAAAACCTAAAAACTATGAAAAACACTATTGGATTATTATTGGTTATGGCATTTTTAACTTCTTGCAACGATAAGAGCAAGCAAGAAACAACAACATCTAAAAAAGATATCGAAGGAACCTGGCGACTTATATCGGCAGAGACAACCGAAAAAGATTCTACTTTTTCAACATTCGACCCAAAAACCAAAATGATTAAAATTATAAATGACTCACACTTTGCATTCTTTAACCACGACTTAAATAATGGTAAAAAAGCCGATGCACTATTCTTCGGAGGTGGAGGAAAATATACTTTAAAAGATAGTACATATACAGAGAATTTAGAATATTTCAATAATAGAGACTGGGAGAACAGTAAATTTGATTTTACAGTAAAAGTTAAAAATGATACCTTAATTCAAAAAGGAATTGAGAAAATTGAAAAACTTGGAATAAATAGAATAATTGTCGAAAAATACGTTCGAGAAAAATAAATAAAAATTAGTTGCCAGTTTCAGTATTCAGTCACAGTTTAAAAACGTAGTAACTCAGAATCTTAGCAACTTAGAACCTCAAAAAAAATGAAAAAAATATTAGTAATAGATAACTACGATAGCTTCACTTATAATCTAGTACATTATCTGGAAGATTTAGATTGCGAAGTAACTGTATATAGAAATGATGAGTTTGATATTGATGAAATTGCAAGTTTCGACAAAATATTACTTTCTCCAGGACCAGGAATTCCAGACGAAGCAGGTTTGCTAAAAGCTGTTATTCAAAAATATGCACCAACCAAAAGTATTCTTGGAGTTTGTTTAGGACAACAGGCTATTGGAGAAGTTTTTGGGGGAACATTATCAAACCTAGACAAAGTATATCATGGTGTAGCAACTAATGTAAAAACAGTTGTCGATGATGAAATTTTGTTTGAAGGATTAGAAAAAGAATTTGAAGTTGGTCGTTATCATTCATGGGTTGTAGATGCAACTTTACCCGATGTCCTTGAAGCTACATCTTACGACGAAAACGGTCAGGTAATGTCATTAAGGCACAGAACCTATGATGTGCGCGGAGTTCAATTTCATCCTGAAAGTGTATTAACACCAAACGGAAAAAAAATGTTAGAGAACTGGATTAAAAGCTAGTCTTTAGTTTACAGTAATCTGTCGCAGTATTCAGTCGCAGTTTACTATTTAAAGAAAAAAAACTTAGTAACTCAGAATCTTAGAACCTTAGCAACTTAAAAAAATGAATATTAAAATTTTAGAAACCAAAGAAATTAATATTGAAGATATAATAAGATTATACAAAGCCAATGAATGGAGTTCGGCTGAAAAACCTGACCTATTATATAAAGGGCTTTTAAATTCTGAAACTTTAATTACAGCTTGGGATGATACAAAACTGGTTGGACTTGGAAATGCAATTTCTGATGGTTATTTAACGGTATATTATCCACATTTATTAGTACTCCCAGAATACCAAGGTAAAGGGATAGGCAAAATGATTTGTGATAAAATGCAAGAAAAATATCGTGATTTTCATATGCAAATGTTAACCGCAGACGGAAAATCAATAGATTTTTATAAAAAAAATGGATTTGAAAGAGCGGGACAAACAGAACCAATGTGGATTTATCAAGGAAATGAACATTAAGAAAGTATTCAGTATCAGTTTACAGTAAAAAACTCACAACCTTAGTAGCTTAGCAACTTAGAACCTTAAAAAGAATGAAAAATATATTAAACAGATTAATCAATCACGAGCTTCTTACTAAAGAAGAGGCAAAAACCGTATTGACTAATATATCAAATGGTGATTATAACCCGAGTCAGATTTCGGCGTTTCTTACCATATTTATGATGCGCAGTATTAGCATCGATGAAATGGCTGGCTTTCGTGAAGCTCTATTAAATTTATGCATTCGTGTAGATTTATCGGCTTACAATACTATCGATTTATGCGGAACTGGTGGTGACGGAAAAGATACTTTCAATATTTCGACTCTAGCATCATTTATAGCTGCTGGTGCAGGAATAAAAGTTGCCAAACACGGTAATTACGGAGTTTCATCTATTTCAGGTTCTAGCAACGTAATGGAAAAAATGGGAATCAAATTCACCAATGATGCCGATTTCATAGAAAAATGTATAGATAAAGCTGGAATTTGTGTGCTTCATGCACCATTGTTTCACCCTGCTATGAAAAATGTTGGACCTATAAGAAAAGAATTAGCAGTAAAAACGTTCTTTAATATGTTGGGACCAATGGTAAATCCATCATTTCCTAAGAACCAATTAGTCGGAGTTTTTAATCTGGAATTAGCTAGAATGTATGCGTATTTATATCAAAATACCGATGTAAATTTCACTATCCTGCATTCGCTTGATGGTTACGATGAGGTTTCTTTAACTGGGCCAACAAAAATTATTACCAGTACAATGGAAGGCATGTTAAATCCAAGTGATTTTGGCATTCGTACTTTAGCGCAAAGCGAAATTGAAGGTGGAAAAACAATCGACGAATCAGCGGATATGTTTATCAATATTCTTTCTGGAAAAGGTACAGAAGCTCAGAACAATGTAGTTTGCGCCAATGCTGCAATGGCAATTGCGACAGTTACAAAGTGTACTCCACAAGAAGGTTTTGAACTGGCAAAAGAAAGCTTGTTTTCTGGTAAAGGATTAGTAGCTTTGAATAAATTGAAAGATTTAAGTAAGTAAAAATAGTTTCAAGTTTTGTTTGTTTCTGGTTTCAAATTATTGGAACGTGAAACTTGAAGCTTGAAACCTGAAATAAAAAAACAATGAATATTTTAGATAAAATAATAGTTGACAAAAAAAGAGAAGTCATTCTCAAGAAATCAATAATTCCAGTTTCGCAACTAGAAGCTTCGGTTTTCTTCGAGAGAAAAACTATTTCTTTAAGTCAAAACCTAAAAGCAAGTTCTACAGGAATCATTGCCGAGCACAAACGTCGTTCACCTTCTAAATCGATAATAAACCAAAGTTTTACGGTAGAAGAAGTGGTGAAAGGATATGAAAATGCAGGAGCTTGTGGAATTTCTGTTTTAACAGATGGGAAATATTTTGGTGGTTCACTCGATGATTTACTTCTAGCAAGAGCGTCAGTAAATATTCCATTATTGCGAAAAGAATTTATTGTCGATGAATATCAGATATTAGAAGCCAAAGCATTTGGAGCCGATTTAATTTTGCTTATCGCAGCTGTTCTAACAAGAGAAGAAATAAAGTCATTATCTAAATTTGCAAAAAGTTTAGGATTAGAAGTTTTACTAGAAGTTCATAATCAGGAAGAATTAGAAAAATCGATAATACCAACACTAGATATGATTGGTGTTAATAACCGAAATCTAAAAACTTTCGAAGTTAGCTTGGATTTCAGCAAACAATTAGCAGCACAAATTCCTGATGATTTTGTAAAAGTTTCTGAAAGTGGAATCTCATCTATCGAAGCCATTAACGAATTAAAACCATACGGTTACAAAGGTTTCTTAATTGGAGAGAATTTCATGAAAACAGATAATGCTGGACAAGCAGCGACAGAATTTATTAAGAAGCTTTAGGCATTAAGCAATAGGCATAAAAACGTATACAAATTTAGCCCAAAGCTTTGCGAACTTAGCGTTTTAATGACATAGAATATAAAAACTCTTTGCGCCCTTTGCGGTAAAAAACACAACGAAAATGAAATTAAAAATCTGCGGTATGAAATATCCCGATAATATAACCGAAGTAGGTTCGCTCCTACCCGATTATATGGGATTCATCTTCTGGGAGAAATCGGCACGCTATTTTGACGGAATCATTCCTAATTTGCCAAAGTCGATAAAGAAAGTTGGTGTTTTTGTAAATCAAAGTCAGGAAGATATTCTAAGCAAAATTTCAAAATACGATTTGCAAGCTATTCAATTACACGGTCACGAATCGGTAGCGTTTTGTCAAGAACTAAAAAATAAAATTGATACTAAGATCGAACTTATCAAAGTATTCTCTGCTGATGAAAATTTTGATTTTGAAGTATTAAAACCATACGAATCGGTTTGTGATTATTTCCTTTTTGATACTAAAGGAAAATTACCTGGCGGAAACGGAACCACTTTTGATTGGAAAATATTAAACCAATACAATTCAGTAAAACCATTCTTCCTTAGTGGCGGAATCGGGATTGATGAAGTAGCAACAATAAAAGAGATTTTGAAAACCAATTTACCTATTTATGCCATCGATGTAAACAGTAAATTCGAAATCGAACCAGGATTAAAAGATAAAAACATATTATATAGTTTCAAGCAAAATCTTGCGACTTTAAACATTTAAACTTTGAACAAAATGAGTTTTCACGTAAACGAAAAAGGCTATTATGGAGAATTTGGAGGAGCCTACATTCCAGAAATGTTATATCCAAATGTAGAAGAACTACGCCAGAACTACTTAAAGATTACTGCCGACCCTAGCTTTCAAGCTGAGTTCGATGCACTATTAAAAGATTATGTAGGTCGCCCTACCCCATTGTATTTTGCCGAAAGACTTTCGAAAAAATACAATACCAAAATCTATTTAAAAAGAGAAGATTTATGCCATACTGGTGCGCATAAAGTAAACAATACAATTGGTCAAATTTTGCTAGCAAAACGTCTTGGTAAAAACCGAATTATTGCAGAAACTGGCGCGGGTCAACACGGCGTTGCAACTGCTACAGTTTGTGCTTTAATGGGATTGCAATGTATTGTTTATATGGGTGAAATCGACATTAAGCGTCAAGCACCAAATGTGGCTCGTATGAAAATGCTAGGGGCAGAAGTTCGTCCAGCACTTTCGGGTTCAAAAACCTTAAAAGATGCTACAAACGAAGCCATTCGCGATTGGATTAATAATCCTGTCGATACTTATTATATCATCGGTTCTGTCGTTGGTCCACATCCTTATCCTGATATGGTAGCACGTTTTCAGAGTGTAATTTCTGCCGAGATAAAAACACAATTATTAGAAAAAGAAGGCCGTGAAAACCCAGATCACGTTATCGCTTGCGTAGGCGGAGGAAGTAATGCTGCTGGAGCTTTTTACCATTTCTTAGACGAAAAAGACGTAAATATTATTGCTGTAGAAGCTGCTGGTTTAGGAGTTGACTCAGGCGAAAGTGCTGCAACGTCAGCATTAGGAAAAATCGGAATCATTCACGGAAGTAAAACATTGTTAATGCAAACTCCCGACGGACAAATCACCGAACCTTATTCTATTTCAGCAGGTTTAGATTACCCGGGAGTTGGACCAATGCACGCCCATTTATTCGCATCTGGCAGAGCCGAGTTTATTTCGATTACAGACGATGAAGCCATGCAATTTGGTTTACAATTATCAAAAACAGAAGGGATTATTCCTGCTATCGAAAGTGCACATGCCTTTGCCGTTCTGGAACAAAAGAAATTTGGTCCCGACGAAATCGTAGTTATCAATTTATCAGGTCGTGGCGATAAAGATTTAAATACCTATATCGATTATTTCAAGTTATAGTTGGGCGTTTCCATCAGAAAAAAACGGTCGGGCTTCCCGATAACTATCGGGACGCTAAATCTTTTTAAGGCAGAAAAAAAGCCTAAAAAAGGATATCGCTTTTATCCCTAACGCAAACACACATAATCAATAAAAAATCTCACAGTAAAACAACACATAATTATTAAAATGATATTAGCTGCAGCTCAGACCAAACCCAAACGCGGAGATATAGATTCTAATTTATTAGATCATTATCGTCTTATAGCATTGGCGGCAACAAAAAATGCCGATTTAATCGTATTTCCAGAACTATCGATCACGGGGTACGAAAGAGAAAATGCGAGTGAACTTACTTTCATAGAAAACGACTCACGATTGGATCATTTAAAAAAATTAGCTGTAGAAAATAAGATTGTGATTGTAGCTGGAGCACCTATAAAAATTAAGGAACAATTATTTATCGGAGAATTTATTATTTCACCCGATAATTCGGTTTCTATTTATACCAAACAATTTCTTCATGAAGGCGAAGATATTTATTATCAATCGTCTTTTGATTATAATCCAACAATCGAATTAGAGAATAAAAAAATCTCTTTTGCTATTTGTGCCGATATCGATAATCCGTTGCATCCAAAAAATGCAAGCGAAAATAAAACGGCAATTTATATTGCTAGTATATTCTTTACTCCAAACGGAATTCCTGTAGCTTACAAAGCTTTGCAAGATTATGCTGGTACCTATAATATGAATGTACTTATGTCTAATTTTAGCGGAGAATCATGGGGATATGCTTCGGGTGGAAAAAGCGCGTTTTGGAATAATAAAGGAGAATTAATCGCTCAGATGAATGATTCAGATTCTGGATTATTGATTGTAAAAAATCTCAATGAAATCTGGACAAATGAATTTGTAATAGATTAAAAAGACAATATCAAGATTAATAAAATACCTAACAGTTTTTCTTAAACCTGTTAGCATAAAAAAATAAAAAAATGAACAGAATAAATCAAAAACTACAAGAAGATAAAAAGATACTTTCTATCTATTTTTCTGCAGGATATCCTAATCTTAATGACACCGTACAAATCATTCAGGATCTAGAAAAAAACGGAATCGATATGATCGAAATCGGATTACCATTTAGTGATCCTTTGGCAGATGGACCAACAATTCAAGCAAGTTCTACTCAGGCATTGCATAACGGAATGACGACACAAATTTTATTTGATCAACTGGAAAATATTCGCGAAAGCGTAAAGATTCCGTTGATAATAATGGGCTATTTTAATCCTATATTGCAATACGGAGTTGAGGAATTCTGTAAAAAATGTGCAGCAATTGGAATCGACGGATTAATTATTCCAGATCTTCCTGTTGATGTTTATGCAGAACAATACAAAGAGACTTTTGAAAAATACGGTATTATAAACGTATTTCTGATTACTCCACAAACATCTGATGAGCGTATTGAATTTATAGATAGTGTCTCAAACGGATTCATATATATGGTAAGTTCTGCCAGCGTTACTGGTTCTCAATCTGGTTTTGGCAATACAGAGGAAAGCTATTTTGAAAGAATTGCAAATATGAATCTTAAAAGCCCACAGGTAATTGGATTTGGAATTTCTAATAAAGAAACTTTCAATCAGGCAACTAAATTTGCTAAAGGAGCTATCATCGGAAGTGCTTTTATCAAACATTTATCTGAAAAAGGAACTGGAAATATTGCCGAGTTTGTAAAGGCGATTAGATAATATATTAATCTTTTTAATTCTATTATTAAAAGCTCCAGAGGAGCGGTACTATTTATAGCCGATACAATACGTTCTTCCAATTAGCTCCAGCAGAGCGATATTTTTGTTTATCTTGCGATTGCTAAAATGTCACCCTGATGGGGTTTCTTAAAAAATGATTGAAATTTCTATAAATATAACGTCTCGCTGGGACTTACTGTAACATAGCTTGATTAAAAGGTTAGATAGATTTAAAAAAGTCAATACAAAATGGATTTAGCTACTCATTATACTAATTTGTTCACAGCATCCTGTGAAAAAATATCAAATGACAATTATGTTATAGATACACAAATAGATAATTTGAGCGATAACCGTTTTGGAATTACACTATTAATTCGACCTACAGAAGAGATTAAAAATAGCATTCAACTTTTTTTAAATGAATTAAAAGAAGTTGATGCTTCTCAATATTATTATCCAAATTCGGATATTCACATCACAGTAATGTCTATTATATCTTGTTATGACGGCTTTGATTTAAACAACATCACGTTACAAGATTATATTGCTGTAATCAATAAATGCATTACTGGTTTAAATAAATCAGTAATTAATCTACACGGAATTACCGCTTCTCCTTCGGCAGTTATGATTCAGGGATTTCCAAGCGACACAAGTATAAACGATTTACGAGATAATCTTCGTACAGCGTTTAAACAAACTACTCTCGAACAAAGTATCGACAAAAGGTATTCTTTATTTACTACACATTTAACAGTTGTACGGTTCAGAAACCCTATAAATAACAAGGATTTATTCTTAAAAACACTGCACAAATACCGTGATTATAACTTCGGAAAATTTGAAATAAAAAACCTCGAATTGGTACATAATGATTGGTACCAAAGAGCTGAAATTGTTGAAAATTTATCTGATTTTAAAATCTAATTATTCCTTAAATCATAAATTTCCTACATCGTTATAATTAACATATGATATTGATAATCAGTACTATATAACAAAATAAACATTCACTTATAAAGGAATATTTTAGTTAAAATTATGTTAAATAAAAACTAAACAGCTGTTTAAATTAAACACTTGTTTAATTTTGTACCCGATTAGAAACCCACTCATGTCACACATCGAATTAAACGAGAAAAAAATTCAAATTCTCAAGGTTGCAGAAAAGCTATTTTCTGATAAAGGATTTGAAGGAACTTCGATACGAAATATCGCCAAAGAAGCAAAAATTAACATTGCAATGGTGTCGTATTATTTTGGTTCCAAAGAACGATTACTCGAATCGTTGATTATATATCGAACATCGGATCTGAAACTACAATTAGAAAATTTACTACAAGAAGATTTAGAACCCATCGATAAAGTAAATAAGTTAATCGAACTTTATATCAATAAGATTAACTGCAACGGAGGAATTTTCAGAATTATGCATTTTGAATTGACATCTAAGAAAAGAGAAAAAACTTTAAATCACTTTACCGAATTAAAGAAAGGCAATCTTAAATCACTAGAAAGCATTATTCATGAAGGTCAGGAAAAAGGTGTTTTCCGAAAAGATGTCATTATCCCATTAATAACTCCTACTATCCTCGGAACTTTTTTTCATTTCCATATGAACAAAATCTTCTTCGAGAAAATACTGAATTTAAATACCGAAGCTTTATATAACGATTACATAAAAACACACTTAACAAAACACATTCAACAAACTATAAAAGCCTTACTTGTTTATGAAAATTAATCCACTAATGCTCTTTGGGGTTTTCTTAATCGGAATTTCCTCATTAGAAGCTCAAGAAAAAACGAGTCTTACCCTAGATGATGCTGTACGAATAGCATGGGAGAAGAGTGACGAAGTCACGTTGGCAAACACAAAAGTCAACACTAAAAAGTACGAACTTAAATCTACAAAAAACAATCAATATCCAGATTTAAAAGCCTCTGGACAATATCAAAGATTGGCTGGTGCAGATGTAAATTTAAAAATGAATCAGGAAAGCGGTTCAGGTTCAATGCCAAATCCTGATCAGTTGATGTTGGGACAGCTTAGCGCTAGCTTACCAATATTTGCAGGTTTCAAAATTCAGAACAGTATTAAACTATCTGAAAATTTGTACCAAGCAGAACTTGCAACTTCATTAAAAACTAAAGAAGATATAGCTTTAAGAGTAGTTAATTACTATACCGATTTGTACAAGACTCAAAAAACTATTGAACTTTTAAATGAAAATCAAAAACAAGCGAAGCAGCGTGTAACTGATTTTATCGAATTAGAAAAAAATGGAATCATCCCAAGAAATGATTTATTGAAATCACAACTATTGGTTTCTAAAATTCAACTATCAATAGATGAAGCAAATAAAAATCTAAACATTTTAAATTATTATTTGATAACGCTACTTAAATTAGATTCTTCTACAAAATTAGTTGTTAGAGAAAATGATTTCATCAATTATAAAACAGATAATATTCCAACAAATGAGCAACCAGCTTTGGAAAATCGTAAAGATTTAGAAGCATTGCGTTATCAGGAAAAAGCTAGTGAATCTAGTATAAAAATGGCAAAAAGTGCTTACTACCCTACTGTTTCATTATTAGGTGGTTATGCTGCTGTTGATGTTAGAAACATTCTTACCGTACAAAATGCAATGAATTTTGGAGTTGGCGTTTCTTATGATCTTAGCGGAATATTAAAAAAAGGAGCCGATATAAAACAGGCTCAGAGTAAAGCAGATGAAGTAAAAAGCTCAGAAGAAATTTTGACAAATTATATTAAAGTCGAAGTACAACAAGCAATAGAGAACTATAACTTAGCTTTAAAACAAAGCTCGGTTTACGACTTAGCTCTAGAGCAAGCATCAGAAAATTATAGAATCTTAAAAGATAAGTTCGACAATGGTCTTGCTGATACCAATGATTTACTTGAGGCCGATGTAGAAAACCTTAGTGCTAAAGTAAATACAGCTACATCTAAAGCCGATATAATTCATAGATATTACGAAATGCTTTCAGCAACAGGACAATTATCACAATCATTCAATCTTACAAAAATATAATCGACAGCCCACATGGAAAAGAAAAAAACAAATACCAAATTTATAATTATACTAGCACTTTTGGTTCTAGTTGGTGGAACTTACGGGATCTACAAATACATGCACTCTCTTGCTCACGAAGAAACGGATGATGCCCAAATAGAGAAAAAAATGAATCCAATTATTCCAAGAGTTTCGGGATATATAAGTAAAGTTTATGTAAAAGATAATGACTTTGTAAAAAAAGGAGATACTTTATTTACAATCGACAAAAGAGATTACCAATTAAAAATTGACGAAGCAAATGCTGCTTTATTAGGTGCTGAAGGTTCATTTGAAGCTGCAAAAGCGGATATTGGAAGTGCACTGGCAAATATCTCAGTTTCGGATGCAAATGTAAGATCTGCTGGTGGTAATATCGAAAGTGCAAAAATTAGATTAGCACAAATAACAAATGATTACAACCGTTACAACAACTTATACAAAAGCCATACAATTACAAAACAACAGTACGAAAAAGCTTTAAGTGCAAAAGAAGAAGCTGAAAGCCAAGTACGTGTTTTACAACAACAAGAAAAAGCAAGTGCTTACCAAAAATCAGTAATTCAGGCTAAATCTAAAGCTACAGATAAACAAACTGAAGTTGCTGCTGCAAATATCAAAAAAGCAAAAACATTATTAGATGTTGCTCATTTAAACTTGTCTTATACTGTAGTTACTGCAGCAATTGACGGTCAGGTTTCTAAAGTTGATATCCAGCCAGGACAATTGGTTCAACCAGGACAATCTTTGTTTTATATCATCAATAATTCTGAAGCTTGGGTTGTAGCAAACTTTAAAGAAACACAACTTAACAAAATGGTTGTTGGTCAAAAAGTAACATTAAAAGTAGATGCTTATCCTAATTATGAATTTAAAGGAACTCTTACTTCATTTTCTCCTGCAACAGGGTCTCGTTTTTCTTTACTTCCTCCTGATAATGCAACTGGAAACTTTGTAAAAACAATTCAAAGATTACCCGTAAAAATTAACTTGGACGCTGATAATGATGTTGAAAAAATAAAATTATTGAGACCAGGAATGAACGTGGATGTAGATGTACATATAAAATAAAAATGCACTTAACCAAGGTTGAATATCTTGGAAAAGGATTATACATTCATTTTAGAAAAGTATTCTAATACAACAAAATGGTAAAAGTAGAAGATGATTTAGTAGAATATGGCTACAGACGAGTTTTAATTACGATAACAGCAGTACTTTGTGCTTTGCTAGAAATCGTAGATACAACTATCGTAAACGTAGCTTTAACCGACATGAGAGGAAGTCTCGGTGCCACATTAACAGACGTTGCATGGGTTATTACTGCTTATGCTATTGCAAATGTTATTGTAATCCCAATGACGAGTTGGTTGTCACAACAATTTGGAAGACGAAATTATTTTGTAACGTCGATTATAATTTTCACCTTATCTTCTTTTTTATGTGGTAATGCCTCCAATATTTGGGAACTTATTGCATTCCGATTTATTCAGGGACTTGGTGGTGGTGCGTTACTAGTTACAGCACAAACCATTATAACCGAAAGTTATCCAGTTGCAAAACGAGGAATGGCTCAGGCAATTTACGGAATGGGAGTTATTGTAGGTCCAACTTTAGGTCCGCCTTTAGGAGGGTATTTAGTAGATAATTATTCTTGGCCTTATATTTTTTATATTAATATTCCACTTGGAATTATTGCTACTATCTTGGCACTTTCTTTTGTAAGAAGCCCAAAATATGGTGAGAAACTAAAAGCCAATCAAGTCGATTGGTGGGGAATAATATTCTTGGCGTCATTTATTGGATCTTTGCAATTCGTTCTGGAACATGGACAGCAAGACGATTGGTTTAATGATCCAGTGATTGTAACATTAAGTGTAGTAACCGTTTTTGGATTAATATTATTCATATGGCGAGAACTCACCTATAAACACCCAATTGTAAATTTGAGTGTACTTAAAGATGGAAATCTTCGTATTGGTACCATAATGTGTTTCATTCTTGGTTTTGGACTTTATGGATCAACATTGATTATCCCGATTTATACACAATCTGTCTTAGGATGGACTGCAACCGATGCGGGTTTATTACTTATTCCGGGGTCGATTACAACCGCTTTTATGATGCCTATTATTGGTAAATTAATTCAGCGAGGAGTTCCGCAAGGATATATGGTAGGAGTTGGATTTTTGATTTTCTTTTTCTTTACCTTCATGATGTATAACAATATGACTCCCGATACAGGAGTTGAACATTTATACTGGCCATTAATTTTAAGAGGTATTGGTTTAGGATTACTTTTTGTACCTATAACAACATTATCACTTTCTACCTTGCAAGGAAAACATATTGGTGAAGGAGCGGCTTTTACAGGAATGATGCGACAATTAGGAGGTTCATTTGGTATTGCAATTATCACCACCTTCATTACAAGATTCAGTCAGAAACATCGTGTTGATTTAGTATCTCATTTAGACGCAAGTAAATTTGAAGTACAACAAAGAGTTGCCATACTACAAAAAGGATTTATGTCGAAAGGATTTAGTAGTAATGAAGCTTTAAATAAAGCCTATCAGGTAATAGATTATTCGGTAATGAAACAAAGTACTGTTTTGGCATACATGGATATATTTATGTACTTAGGTATTATGTTTTTATGCTGTATTCCTATTATCTTTTTAATCAAGAAAGGAAAAAACAAGATTAACCCTGCCGATGCAATGCATTAATAAAGCAGATATAAAATAAACAATCTTAAGCACCTATATTTAAAGCCCTTGCGAAAAAATTTTCGCAAGGGCTTTTTATTTTTACGTACATTATTTAGGATAAAAAACTATCTTTATTATTGAATACGAACCTGATAATATACAACTATCTTACGAATAATTATGCGGTATTATCAAACACAATAAAGATTTATTTCGTTGTGAAATAATATTTATAGAGTATATTTGCACTTGCTTTTTGGCAGCAATAAAAACAAAAAAATAGTTAAGTTATGGTTTATAAATTTAGAGTAATTCTAGATGCAGAAGAAGATATTTTTAGAGATATAGCAATTCTTGAAGAGGATACTTTAGAAGATTTACACAATGCCATCTTCAATGCTTTTGGTTTTGACGGAATGGAAGTAGCTTCGTTTTATACCTGCGATGAAACTTGGAATCAAGAAGAAGAAATCCCTCTTTTTGATACTGGAGATGTTCTTGGAGAACAAAAAACAATGAGTGATTACACTTTATCAGACCTATTAGATAAAGAGAACACTAAAATTATATATGTCTACGATTTTATTCATATGTGGACATTTTTGGTTGAATTAGCTGCAATAGAAGAGCAAGCTGCTGGTAATACCTACCCTGAAACGTTATTCTCTCATGGAGAAATGCCAGATGATTCAGGCGAGAAAAATTTTGAAGCAGATATGCACGATGATATCTATGGTGAATTTGAAGATGATTTAGACCAAGATGATTTAGATATGTTCGAAGGAGACGACAGTTTCGAAGATTATGGATTTGAAGAGAATTGGAATTAGTTAAAAAGGTTCAAAGGTTCAGAGCAACAAAGGTTCAGAGGTTTTTATTTTAAATCCTACGTTTTAAAAAGTAAGAATTAGATTATGTTTACATTTTAAATATAAAACTATGAATACTTTTAGAGACCTTTTGATTTGGCAAAAATCAATGACTTTAGTTACCGAAATCTATCAACTTACAAATTCATTTCCCAAAGAAGAAATATATAGCCTAACTTCACAAATTCGTAGAAGTTCAATATCAATACCAAGTAATATAGCAGAAGGATATGGAAGAGATGGAAATAATGATTATTTGCGTTTTTTAAATATCTCCATCTCATCATTATTCGAAATGCAGACTCAGCTTGAAATTTCTTTCAATCTAAAATATATAAACGAAATTCAATTTAATAAAATAAACGGAGACAGTAGAGAAATAGAACGGATGTTAAGTGCTTTTATTCGAAAAATAAAACAACGAAACTAAACCTTTGAACCTTTGCAACTCAGAACCTTTGTACCCTAACACACATGATAAACCTTTTCAACACCCACATCGACACGCTTGCGATTCACCGCGTAGGAAACAAGAGCAGAAACGAAGCTATTTTTTTATCAGACCAGCCATTTAATTTAAATGATGAGATTGTTCCTTTGATAAAAGAATACTTTTTTAAGCCTTTTAGAGAGAAAGAAGAAAACTATTATCAGTTTGCACACGAAGTCGATTTGGATTATAACGACATGTTTAAATATGCTACTGAGATTTTTGACAATCCAGGAAATTTACAGGAGGTTTCAAAAAGAATTACTACGCATTTATACGAGCAATCAAATCACCCGCATATTAAAAACGGTGAGGTTTATGTAACGTATTTAACCAACTTAAGTATCGATAATAATGTTGTTGATGCAATTGGAATTTTTAAAAGCGAACTACAAGCAGACTTTTTACAATTTGAAGAAAAAGACAGCAACCTTGAAATGATTTTGCAACAAGGTATCAACCTTAACAAACTAGACAAAGGGTGTTTGATTTTTAATTATAAAAAAGAAGAAGGTTATAAAATCTTAACTGTAGATAGCAACCGTTATGACGCGCGTTACTGGTTAGAGCACTTTTTATCTGTAGATGCATTTGAAGACGAAAACTTCATTACTAAGAAGTATTTAAAATTCTGTCAGAGCTTTGCTAAAGATGTAGTTTTACCAGCAGAAGATAAAAAAGAAGAAGTAATGTTCATGAACCGTTCTGTGAATTATTTCGCAAAGAACGACCAGTTTGAAGAAACTAACTTCCTTAACGAAGTATTAGATAATCCAGATTTAATTCCTGAATTTAAAAACTACAAAGTTGATAAAGGAGAGAAATACAGTATCGAAGATATTACAACTTTCCCTATTGCTAACTCTGCCGTTTCTGATGCAAGAAAATCAATCAAAAACGTTATCAATCTAGATACACATATACAAATCAAGATGGATTTTATTAATCCTGAAAGTGCTGAAAAATTTGTAGAAAAAGGTTGGGATGAAGAAAAACAAATGTATTATTACTTAGTTTACTTCAATAAAGAAGAGAAGAGTTAATATTAATTCTTATTCAATTTCACACTTACTCAAAATCAAAGCCTCAACTGCAATAGTTGAGGCTTTTTTTATAAAAATAAAGGCAAAAATAAAGGGCTTAGATGCTGTTTATTAGTAATTTTGTATACTAATAAATAATAGTGCCATGAAGTATCATTTATTCGATGAAAGCCCTTTTAAAACTCTAATATCATTTCATAAACTTATTGAAGCTTTAGAGGAAATTGCACAATCAGATATTGATTATCGGTCTAATTATGCCAAGGCACTTTTAAAGGAAATAGAAGCTATTCCTGAATTACAAACAGGAATTGAAGATTTTTCGGTGATAAAAAAACATGAGACTATAATCAATCATTTATTAGCCGATTTATTCCCTACAGCATTAACAAATAACGAAATTAAAGCTGTTACTATTCCGTTTCAAAACTTTACATTCAATTATACCGAAAGATTTAAAAAAATACTTAAAGATGCAGGTACAAATTTTGATGTAACCATTCGTGATTTCGATGAACAACAATTCTACATTGCCAATTGTTGTTTAATTCTTGGGGCTTACTACAAACAAAACATAGATTTCAATAAACCTTTTTTTTATGATATTCCAGATTCTAACGGAATCATAAACCACTACCGTATTTTATACAATGCTGATTTCATGGAAATCATTCCTTCTGAAAATGCTCCAAAGCTGACACAAGAGGATATTGATTTATTGATTGACAACTATGATGATATTGCTTTATGGAGAGAAAAATTCCCTGTTGAAAGCTGGACCCTAAAAGGTTTTGGTATTATTATTTTATTTGATGCTACTACAGAAAATGCTATTTCTAACTTAAAGACTAATTTATTAAAATCAGACACCAAAAAAGCAACTGAAAGTAAAAATATCGAAAGCATATTTAGATCTATTTTTAAGATACCAAATCTTAAAGTTGGTTTTTTAATTTACAACCCTGAACAGGAAAAATTTATAAAACCTCCACAGCTAGAAAAAGATAGCGAATTATCCAGCTTCTTACTTCCTTTTAATCATGAAATGGATTGTAAAAATGCTGTATTCGGTTGCACTTTTGAAAACTTACTAGAACACAAAGAACCTCTTATAATTTCGAATGTTGAGAAATTTATAGAGCAAAAGGAGAATATAAAACTTGGAGAACTTTTACGTAGTCAAAACATTAGCAGTTGCGTTTTTGCTCCAGTTATAAAAGATAATAAATTATTAGGCGTTGTCGAATTAGTTTCGGCTACACCAAGAGCACTTAACACTATAAATGCTAAAAAATTAGATCTGGTTCTACCTTATCTAGTCGACACAATAGAAAGATACAACAATGACATGCAACATCAGATAGAAGCAGTAATTCAAAGAGAATATACTACAATTCATCCGAGTGTTTATTGGAAATTTAGAGAAGAATCTCAAAAATACTTTCAGAATAGCAATCACACGAAAGATTATATTTTTAAAGAAATTGTCTTTAAAGAAGTGTTTCCGTTATACGGACAAATTGATATTAAAGGTTCATCGGAGCATCGAAATCAAACTGTAAAAGCCGATCTGAAAAATCAGCTGGAAATGTTATTGCAAATTTTTGCGAGTCAAAAAGAAAACACAAATTTAATTCTTTTAGAGCAGCGTAAATTCGAATTACAATCGCTTCTTGAAGAACTTGATTCGCCCTTAAAAGCAGATTCGGAACAACATATACAACGCTATATTGAAGACGAAATTCATCCTATTTTAAAAAATACTAAAAGTAATTCTGAAGCAGAAAAACTAGAACAAAAATACTTTAAAGGTTTAGACGAAAAAACAGGTTTATTTTATCAGGAAAGAAAAAAATTTGATAATGCAATGTCTATTATCAATAAGAAACTAGCTGTTATCCTTGACAAAAAACAAATCGAAGCGCAACAAATATATCCTCATTATTACGAACGATTTAAAACCGATGGTGTAGAACATAATTTATACATAGGAGCCTCTATTGCGCCTACAAAACCATTTGATGTAATGTATCTCCATAATTTAAGATTATGGCAATTACAAACATTATGCGAAATGGAATTAGCACACCATCAGCTTAAAGCTTCATTACCGTATGAGCTTGATGTTACATCTTTAATTTTAGTATTTAGCTCCCCTATTTCTATCCGTTTTAGAATGGATGAAAAACGTTTTGATGTTGATGGAACTTATAATGCCCGATACGAAGTGGTAAAAAAACGTATTGATAAAGCGCATATCAAGGATAGTAAAGAACGTATTACGGAAAAAGAAAAAATAACAATTGTATATTCTCATAATAGTGAAGAAGCAGAATATTTAAAATACATTAAATACCTACAATTCAAGAAAATACTAGAACCTCAAATAGAACAATTTGAGGTAGAAGATTTACAAGGTGTTTCAGGTCTAAAAGCTATTCGGGTTAAAGTGGTAAATAATCTACCATCTGCTATAAAAATAACCTATCAGGATTTACTAGATGAACTAAACTAACTTAAAGCGAAATAAATGCAATTATAAATGCTAAGACTGTAATAATAATACCAACCATAAAAAGATTATAAGCTACTCTTAACAAACGGTATTTTCTTTCGAGTACGATACCTAAAAAATACAAATCTTTAATCATTGTATCGTACAAATAATTTTTGTCTTTCATCATTTCGTTCATTGCCCATTCATACTCATGCAAAGGCATTTTGTAAAAGTTTCCAAAGAACAATAAATTAATTTTTTTTGCTTCGATATCTTCTCGGGTAAATACACCTGTAGTAACTTTTGGCCTTGTCGAAAGTATAGCAAAAATTATAGTGATCACACTAGATATCAACATTATAAAAGTAGGAATAACCAAATGTGCATTCTTAGGACTATCCAGTTTTGGGATAATTGTTGAAAGTGCTATCGAAATAATTATTGCGTTTACAGACAACAAAATATTGGCTTTACTATCAGCAATACCGCTTAATCGAGTATGATTTCCTAATGTCACCCTAAAAAGAGTATCAATACCTCGGTCTGGTTTCTCTATCTTATCTTTCTTTTTCTTAATAATTTCACCAAATTCGTTGGTGCTATTTGATTCTTTCTTCTCCATTTTTTTATGAATCCGTTTTAAATTTTTTTCTTTTAAAGGTTGCCATTTTTCTTTGGCATAATCAGTATAAAACCGATGTATGTTTTCTAAAAAGTTTAAATTTACTCTTTCCCACTCTTCATTCGAAAATATTTTATTCTCTGTATTCTCCCATTCTATTCTTAAAAGTTCGCAACTGGTGGCATATTCTCTAGTTGTAAGATGAATGTAATCTGCATCTTTCATTATCTTTTCTAAATGAGTCAGAGGTTCATGATATTTGGCTGTAGCAGCAATTAAACTTGAAATGTTTGCTATAAATTCAGGAGACTTATTTTTATCACTTAAAAATTCTGTAACAATTCGCACACTCTCTATCTCATGATTTTCAAAACCTTTAATATATCCTGTATCATGAAACCAGGCAGCAATCAAAAGTTTTTCTTCGTCATCACTCCCTATTCTTTCATTAACACATAACTCTTTAACAGCATCTACAACACTTGTAGTGTGGCGAAAATTATGGTACGAATATAGAATAGAAAGTTTATCTTTGAGTAAGTTATAAACAAAATCTTCGGACTGCTCTAGTAGGTTCATAAACATATTTTTATACAACTAAATTATGAAATTGTTTTCGGATAATCATTTTACAAATAAGATTAACACATATTTAATTGGATTTTTTGGTTTCTTTTTAATTCAGTCCTGTGCAACGCATCATGCGCAATTTGGAAAAGACGTACAAAATCCTATTTCACAAAACGCATTAGATACTACAAAAATTGCCCATACTTTATATTTAGTTGGAGATGCAGGAAATGCCGATGAGGAACAAGCACAACAAACTCTTGAGCTTTTACACAAGAGACTCCAAAGTTCAGATAAAAACTCGACACTTTTATTTTTAGGGGACAATATTTACCCTTACGGATTTCCTAGTGAAAAAGATCCAGATGCTACAGCTCTTGCCGAAAAAAAACTAACAAATCAGCTAGAATTAACAAAAGGTTACAATGGAAAAACAATTTTTATTCCTGGTAATCACGATTGGTATAGCGGAATTGAAGGAATAGAACGCCAATCAAAATTCGTAACGACATACTTAAACAATAAAAAAGCATTCTTACCACAAAAATCCTGTGCTATTGAACAGCTAAAAATAAACAAACAAACTACTTTAATAGTTATAGACAGTCAATGGTTTTTAGAAGACTGGGATGACAACCCTACTATGAATGATAATTGCGATATTAAAACCCGTGAAGCTTTCTTTGAAGAATTAGAAAGTATTTTAAATAAAAACAGAGAAAAAACTGTTCTAATAGCGGTTCATCATCCTTTAATGAGTAATGGTACGCATGGAGGTCAATTTTCGTTAGAGAAACAACTATTCCCTTTAGAACAAAAGATTCCTCTTCCTGTTATTGGTTCAGTAATAAATTTGCTTCGTAAAACATCGGGAGTAAGCCCGCAAGACATACAAAATAAAGTATATACACAGTTTGTAAAAAGGGTAAAAACCCTTTTACAAAGCCAAGATAATGTTATCGTAATTTCTGGTCATGATCATAATTTACAATACATCAACAAGAGTAATATTAAACAAATTATAAGCGGTGCTGGTTCAAAATCTGAAGCTGCAAGGGCTGTATATCCGAATGATTTTTCATATGGTGGCAATGGATATGCATCATTAACTCTTTATAAAAACGGAGACGCCAGACTTGCTTTTTATGGCAATGAAAACAAAAAAGAAAAACTGCTATTTGATCAAAATATCATCACAGTAAAAGACACCGTGTATCATGAAAACTTACCAGCCAAGTTTAATGCAACAACAAAGGCTTCTATTTATTCGAGTGAAATGACTAAGAAAAGTATTTTTCATAAATTTTTATTCGGAAAACATTATAGAAAATATTACAGCATGCCAATTGAAGCCAAAACAGTTTCTTTAGACACTCTTTTTGGCGGTATTACACCAAAAAGAGAAGGCGGAGGACATCAATCAAAATCATTGCGAATTGTAGATAAAGACGGAAAAGAATATGTGATGCGTGCTTTGAAAAAAAGCGCTTCCCGTTTTCTTCAATCTGTAGCATTTAAGGATCAATTTGTACAAGATCAATTTGATGATACGTATGCTGAGAACTTCTTATTAGACTTCTATACAACTTCTCATCCTTATACCCCATTTGCGGTAGGTAATCTCGCAGATAAAGTTGGAATATCACATACCAATCCTGTTTTATATTATATTCCTAAACAAGAAATTCTTAAAGGATATAATTATAATTTCGGAGATGAATTGTACATGGTAGAAGAACGTCCATCTAGTAGCCAAATAAGTTTAAAGACTTTTGGAAAACCGCTAAACATAATCAGTACCGATGATGTGATGAAAAATCTTCATAAAGATGAAAAATATACTATTGACGAAAAAGAATACATAAAAGCCCGATTATTTGACATGCTCATTGGTGATTGGGACAGACACAGTGACCAATGGCGTTGGGGTGAATATAACGAGGGAGATAAAATTATTTACAAACCAATTCCCAGAGATCGAGATCAGGCTTTTACAAAATACGATGGTGCATTGCTTTCACTTTTAATGCATATGCCCGCATTACGTCATATGCAATCGTTTAAAGATGATATAAGGAATGTAAAATGGTTTAACCGTGAACCTTATCCTCAGGATATTGCTTTCTTAAAAACAGCCAATGAAAAAGACTGGATTGATCAAGCCAAATACATACAAGAGAATCTAACTGACGCTGAAATAGATGCTTCTTTTAATAATTTACCAAAAGAAGTACAAGACGAAACTCTTACAGACATTAAACGTAAATTAAAACTACGAAAAGAGAAACTCCAAAAATATGCTACAGAATATTATAGAGTGCTACAAAAAACAGCTTTAATCGTTGGAACGGACAAAAAAGATAAATTTATAATTACGCATAAAGCAAAAAACAAACTTGATGTCGAGGTATATCGCATCAAGAAAAATGGTGAAGAATTAATTTACACAAAAAATTTCACAGCTGGTAAAACCAAAAATCTTTGGGTTTACGGATTAGATGATGATGACGTTTTTGAAGTAAAAGGAGATCATAATTCTCGAATAAACATTCGTTTAATAGGTGGTCAAAACAATGATTCATATGTAGTGACCAACGGAAAAAGAGTAAAAATTTATGATTTTAAATCAAAAAAAAATACTTACGATTTAGATTCAAAAACCAAAACAGCACTTACAGATGATTACCAAACGAATCTTTATGATTATGAAAAAGTAAAATACAATGCTTTCTCAGGCTTGCCTTTTGGTGGATTTAATCCTGATGACGGTGTGAAATTAGGTATTATTGCCAACTATACAGTAAACAAATTCAACCAAAACCCATATACACAAAAACACATATTAAAAGCCAATTACTTTTTTGCAACCGATGGATATGAACTTATTTACGACGGGCATTTTCCAAAAGTTTTAGGCAAATGGGATTTTGACATACAATCAGTTTTAACTAGTCCTAACTTTACGATAAACTATTTTGGTTATGGTAATGAGACTGTAAACAATGATGAAGATTTAGGTATGAATTACAACCGTGTTCGTATGCGTGCTATAAAAGTAGCCCCATCCATTAAGAAAGTAGGTAAATATGGAAGTGAAATTAATTTTGCGACATCTTTTGAGAAAATTAGAATTGAAGAAACATCAGGCAGATTTATAAATACACCTGGAGTAGCCGCTCCTGATGTTTTTAAAAGCCAACAATATGCCGGAGCAACAGTAAAATACAGTTATGAGAACTACGATCTTCCATCATTCCCATCTATGGGATTTGGATTTTCGGTGGCTGGAAGCTGGAAAATAAATCTGGATGACAACAAACAAAACTTTCCGACATTAGAAAGTAAAATTAATTTCAATCACAAAATTGATTCAAATGGTAAACTTGTTTTTGCAACTATAATTAAATCAAAAATACTCTTTAATAATAATTTCGATTTTTTCCAAGGAGCAACATTAGGTGGTGATTATGATTTAAGAGGATATAGAAATCAGCGTTTCTTGGGAAATCAGTCTTTTTATCAAAGTAGTGATGTCCGCTGGAATTTAGGAAAAATAAGAAAAAGTATCTTGCCAATGTCTTACGGAATTCTTGGCGGATTTGATTATGGGCGTGTTTGGGTTACAGGAGAAAATTCAAACAAGTGGCACCAATCCTTTGGAGGCGGTTTATGGCTCAACGGATTGGATGTGATCACTGCTAGACTTACTTATTTTAAAAGCGTAGACGAAGAAGCTAGAATTGCGTTTGGTATAGGATTTGGTTTTTAATTATTTTTTAAAACTAAATTCATATACTTTACCACCAACTTTTTTTGTCTTTTCATCAGCTATTAATAATGTTTTATTGTCTTTAAAAACAACGGCTTCTTTTTGAGAAAAATGATCTAAATCAATCTCTGTTTGTGTCCCTTTATAAAATTTATCTCCTCCAAAACCTTGAAAAAGTATTATTTTATCGTGACATAAAACAACTACTTTTTTCATATCTGGACTAATTGCAGCACTAGTAATTGCACAATGATTGTAATTACTACATGTTTTAAATGTACCTATTAAAGTAGCTTTTTGTGTTCCTGCCGCATTTGGTATTTTATAAATAGATGCAGTGCCATCAAAATTTTTGCTTCGGTTTTTAGTAAACAAATAGAAATTATTTTTAAACTCAAAAAAGCCTTCAACGTCATAAAACATTTGGGTTTTCTTAGGAGGAAAATCTTTTTGTTCAGGATATGCAAATGAAATTTTATAACTAGAGACAGCATTTTCTTTTCCTAAAGCCGATTTATCTATTCTATAGATACATAAATCTTTACGTATGTTATCATTGTTTCCAAAATCACCAATGTATAAATTACCTGCTTTGTCTTTTGTAATATCTTCCCAATCGATATTAGTAGCATTTGTAATTGTAACTGTTTTGGCAATTTCACCCTGAGCATTTAATCCATAAATTTTATTAGCATTACCACTGTCCTCTAAAGTCCAAAGCATATTATTTTCAGGAAGATAAGTAATTCCAGAAACTTCTTTTAGTTTTTTAGGCAACGGATATAATGTTTTCAATACACTAGAATCTTGCTGACAAGCCAACAAAATAAATGCAACAATAAGTGAGATATAATTTTTCATATAATAAATTTAAGATTCTATATCAGGTTAGTATTTTTAAAATTTCTAGTAATAAAACCAAATGCAGCCGACATAATATGCCCCATTGATTTTGCATTTTTAAAATTCAAATCATTAGTATAACGGTATAATTCCATTTTTAGTTGATTTAAATTTGCTTCGGGCGAAATAGTATCTTCACTCATGATATGCAATAACTTTTTAATTCTGCTATCAGCAGAGTGAATACGTTTTGCTAAAATTGCACGCTCCTCATCTTTGTATTGCACAATTGACCGATCTTCTAGTTTATCTTTAATCAATTCAATCATTGGGTAATTTTCTTTAAAAAACTGTGGCCTATACACTTTAAAATTCCCTTCATAACATTGCTGATCAAAATCGATTGGACGAATTTTATATACTACTTGGTCAAAATCATGAATCGGGACAATTACATAATTATACGCCCGCATATCACCCAAAAGCCTAATCATACAGCGTTCATTGAATTTCACAAATTCTTTAGCAATTTGAGATTTTTCTGTTTCAGTACAATTTTTAAGTAGTGTACTCATAAAAATATCTCCCGGAATACCAATTATATGCTCTTCGATTAAAGTATCCTTATATACCAAAAAGTTTATTTTATCAGGAGATAGTATTTCCTCTAATTCAAGACCATAAATTCGAGAAGCATCTGCCTTTTTAATATAAAAATGAACATAATTATCATTTAAAATATTTCGAACTTTAATTCTGAAAGGTTTAGAATTACCAAACGTACAATAATCAATTGCATCAATATTCAAGAATTGGATAATATCTGTGTTACCATCAGAATGCAAAAGCGAATAAATCTTCTTTAGATTCAAATCAATTTCATTTCTCTCAAATTCATTATAATAAACACGGATCCATAAGGTATCTTTATCGTGTTTATCATATACATTTATAGCACCTGAAAAACGTAATAAATCATCATAAAAAACCGAAACTTTTGAGATTCGTTCATAACGTTCTAAATAATCCAACAGCGGATTTGTTAATGGATATGATGGTTTTTTAAAAAACATTAAAGGTTCACTCATTTTGAATATATTTGATACAAATTTACATTAAATATAAACCATTCAGTAACAAAAACTAAACTGACACGTCTTACTAAAAACTAAAACCGCAAATAAATTTGGAAACAATACTTACAATACAGAACCTTCATAAAAGATATGGGCGAATTCAGGCTCTGAAGGATATTTCTTTCGAAATAAAAAAAGGCCGCGTTTATGGAATTCTAGGCCCTAACGGAAGCGGAAAATCTACAACATTAGGAATCGTTTTAAATGTAGTAAACAAAACTTCTGGGCAATACAGCTGGTTTGGTGGAAAAATACAAACCCATGATGCATTAAAAAAAGTAGGTGCCATTATCGAAAGACCTAACTTTTACCCTTACATGACTGCTGAAGAAAATCTGAAATTGGTTTGTAAAATCAAGAACATAGATTATTCTAAAATAAATGAAAAATTAGAATTAGTAGGTTTAAACGAGCGAAAAAACAGCAAGTTTAGTACTTTCTCATTAGGGATGAAACAGCGTTTAGCTATTGCATCAGCCTTATTGAATGACCCCGAAATATTAATTCTTGATGAACCTACAAATGGCTTAGATCCACAAGGAATTCATCAGATTCGTGATATCATAAAAAAAATAGCCTCACAAGGAACAACTATATTACTTGCCTCTCATTTATTAGATGAAGTCGAAAAAGTATGTACTGATGTTGTTGTTTTAAGAAAAGGAGAAATTTTATATTCTGGCCCAGTTGGTGGCATGTCAGCAAATGAAGGTTTCTTTGAAATACAAGCTGATGATACTGAAAAATTAATTACTGTAACAGAAACTCATCCTGCAGTCGATCGTATTATAAAAGAAAAAGAAATGATTCTGGTTTATTTAAAAAACGATTTAAATGCCGCAGATTTAAACCGTTTTTTATTTTCACAAAACATCACATTAAACCATTTAGTAAAACGTAAAAATAGCCTAGAAGAACAATTTCTAGAACTAACCAATAACGCTTCTATAAAAAATAAATAACCCATGAACAGACTTCTCTCTATAGAACTACAAAAAATTTGGAAAAATAAAGCCAGCCGTGTCTTAACGTTAACCTATTTTATTCTTCTTTCATTTATCGCATTAATTGCCTCTATCAAATTTGACTTGGGGGTTTTTAAATTTCATTTAGCCGAAATAGGAATTTTCAACTTTCCTTTCATTTGGCATTTCAATACTTATATTGCAGCTTGGTTAAAGTTTTTCTTAGCAATAGTAATTGTCTCAATGATGGCAAATGAATACAGCTATGGCACTTTAAAACAAAATCTTATTGATGGTCTAAGCAAAAAAGAATTTGTTTTATCGAAGTTCTACACCGTAATTCTATTTGCATTTTGCTCTACAGTTTTTGTATTCATAATGAGCTTAATCTTAGGTTTGTGTTTTTCTTCTTATACCGAAATTGGAATTATTTTTTCGGGTATGGAATATCTTTTTGCATTTTTCATAAAACTAATTGGGTTCTTTTCCTTCTGTTTATTTTTAGGAATATTGGTAAAACGTTCGGCATTTGCATTGGGATTCTTACTTGTTTGGAGTATTCTTGAAGGTTTTATAAAAACTATTTTTGCATTTATACTTTTTCCAGAAAGTAAATTTGCTGATTATTTTATTCGCTTACTTCCTTTAGAAGCTATGTCTAATTTAATTGTTGAACCATTTACAAGATTATCAGTAATAAAAAATATTGGAGCACAAATGGGAGTTGAAAACATAAAAAACTATAATGTTGATTACATTTCGGTTGTAATTGTTTTGATTTGGACATTCCTTTTCATTTTCTTTTCATACAAACTACTAAAGAATCGAGATCTATAGTATATTTGTTTGTACCCTTTTTTAGAAAATAATGGAGTCAGTAAAAATAATCATATCGGTAATTTTCATTTTTTGTCTTGGGACAAAATCCAATGCGCAATACATTATTATTGATGATACCAAAACATCTCAGGAATTAATAGAAAAAGTATTGGTGAATAGTTCCTGCGCTACCGTAAAAAATCCTCAAACGAGTGGTGACGAACATACTCCAGGACAACAAAGTTTTGCTTATTTTAATGCTGGCACGAGCAATTTCCCCTTTAAAGAAGGAGTTGTACTTAGCACTTGGAGCAGCCAAAACTCGATTGGCCCTTTACAAAATGATGATGGCGGTGGCGGAAGTAACTCATGGTTGGGTGATTCAGATTTAGATCAGATATTAGGCATAAAATCTATAAATGCTACTGTTTTGGAATTTGATTTTTCACCATTAACAAATTTCATAAGTTTCAACTATATTTTTGCGTCTAATGAATACCAAAATGTATATCCATGCTATTATTCTGATGGGTTTGCTTTTCTGATAAAAGAAAAAAACAGCAGTGAGCCATATAAAAACTTAGCAGTATTGCCAAACACCAATACACCAGTTTCATCTATGAACGTTCGCCCAAAAACTGCCTCAGTTACAGATAATAAAGGTAATATAGTTCCAGGATGCCAAGCAGTAAATGAAATTTATTTTAACGGATTTAATACCGTTGGATCAGGCGCTACAAATTATGCAGGGCAAACTATTGTAATGAAATCTGAAACTAATGTAGTTGCAGGAAAAACGTATCACATAAAATTAGTAATCGCCGATGATAGAAATGCATACTATGATTCGGCTATTTTTCTTGAAGCAGGAAGCTTTACTTCAAAAATAGACTTGGGAGAAGACCGAGAAACAACCACAAACAATCCATTATGCTATGGAGCTGAATTAGTACTAGACACAAAATTATATTCTCCAGCAGGCTCAAATTATAGCTATGAATGGTATAAAGATGGCATAAAAGACAATACAGTAACAGGTCCCACATTTACAGTTAAGGAAGCTGGAACATACAAAGTAAATGTTTTAATGGCACCCTCGACATGTACTGCTTCTGATGAAATAAAAATTGAGTATGCGCCAGAAATTACAACAACAAATGCGACATTAATTCAATGTGACATAGATTCAGATAACAGTACTACATTTAATCTAACCAAAGCTGATGCAATAATTAAGAACAATGATCCCAATTTAAACATCGTATATTACAGATCATTAGCAGATGCTCAAGCAAAATTAAATCCAATTGCTGATCCTAAAAGTTACACTAATAATTCACCTACAGAAATTATTCATGCAAGAGTTGAAAATAAAATTGGCTGTGCTAAATATGCTGAGCTTCAATTAAAAATATCAAACAACATCATACTTCCACAAAATCCTATTGCTGTTTGCGATGAAGACACAGATGGATTATATGAATTTAATTTAGACAGTCAAGTTACTCCACAGCTTATAAACGGGCTACCTCTAGGGTTATTAGTAAATTATTATACAACTAAAAACAATGCAATCACTGAAGCAAATCCTCTACCAAATAATTTCAAAAATACCATTGCATTTAATCAAACCATATATGCTCGTATTATAAATGGTCCAGACTGTTATGCTGTAACTCCAATTGAATTAGTAATCAATATATTTAACCCTCCTAATTTTGATACTGAAACTGTCTTTTTATGTAAAGATGCTACAATTGATTTAACTGTTGCTACAGGGTTTGAAAGTTATAACTGGAACACAGGATCAACCTCAAATACAATTCCTGTAAATAGTGTTGGAAATTATTCTATTACAGTATCTGATATAAATGGTTGTGAAAAAACTAAGAAATTCAATGTTGTTGCTTCAGATGTGGCTATAATTACAGAAACCAAGATTAAAGATTTTTCTGCAAATGAAAATTCAGTTTTAGTAGAATATACTGGAATTGGAAATTATGAATTTTCACTAAACGGAATAGATTATCAAGACAATCCATTATTTAAAGATGTTTCTGCTGGAATTTACAAAGCATACGCAAGAGATAAGAATGGTTGCGGAACAACTATATCATCCGATTTTTACGTTCTTGACTACCCAAGATTCTTCACTCCTAACGGAGATGGTTATAATGACACTTGGAGAATCAAAAATCTAGATCAGATGCCCGATTACTCTATCTCTATATTTGATCGTTATGGAAAGTTGATAAAACAAATGAGCTCTACAAACATAGGATGGGATGGAAATTATACAGGGCGCCAACTACCCTCTGATGATTACTGGTTTACTTTGCTATTTGAAAATGGAAAAGAAGTCAAAGGCCACTTCAGTTTAAAAAGATAACCAATCTACAAATCATTAAAATTTTGAAACTTGCCATTAGTTTCAAAATATCATGAAACAATATTTATAAAAAATACAAGCATAAAAAAAGCCATTCACAATGTGAATGGCTTTTTTAGTACTATATATATTCTGATTAGATTTTAAATCTTTTTCTATCAGTTTCTGTCAAATAGATTTTTCTCAAACGAATAGATTTTGGAGTTACCTCTACATATTCATCTTTTTGAATGTACTCTAATGCTTCCTCTAATGAGAAAATAATTGGAGGGATGATTCTTGCTTTTTCATCATTTCCTGATGAACGAACGTTAGATTGTTTTTTCTCTTTAGTTACGTTTACACACATATCATCAGCACGAGAGTTTTCTCCAATTACCTGACCTTCGTAGATTTCGGCATTTGGTTCAACAAAAAACTTACCACGATCTTGTAATTTATCGATAGAATAAGGAATAGCTTTTCCTTTTTCCATAGAAATCAATGAACCTTTGTTACGTCCAGAAATTTCTCCTTTGAAAGGCTCATATCCTATAAAACGGTGTGACATAATCGCTTCACCAGCAGTAGCAGTAAGCAATTGATTTCTTAATCCAATAATTCCACGAGATGGAATATTAAATTTAATAATCATACGCTCACCTTTAGTCTCCATACTCAACATTTCACCTTTACGAACTGTTACGAACTCAACTGCTCTACCTGAAAGATTTTCTGGTAAATCGATTGTTAATTCCTCAATTGGCTCACATTTTTTACCATCAATTTCTTTGATAATAACTTGTGGTTGACCGATTTGTAATTCGTAACCTTCTCTTCTCATTGTTTCAATAAGAACAGATAAGTGAAGTACTCCACGACCAAAAACCATGAATTTATCAGCAGAATCAGTTTCACCTAACTTCATAGCTAAGTTTTTCTCTAATTCTTTTGTTAATCTTTCTCTAATATGACGAGAAGTTACAAATTTACCCTCTTTACCAAAGAAAGGAGAATCATTAATTGTAAACAACATACTCATTGTAGGCTCATCAATAGCAATTGTTTGTAAAGCTTCTGGATTTTCGTGATCAGCAATAGTGTCACCAATCTCAAATCCTTCAACTCCAATAATAGCACAGATATCACCTGCAATTACTTGCTCTACTTTTTTACGACCAAGTCCTTCAAAAGTGTGTAATTCTTTAATTCTTGATTTTATAATTTTACCATCTCTTTTTACCAAAGAAATTGGCATACCTTCTTTTAAAATTCCTCTTTCAAGACGACCAATAGCGATACGACCTGTAAATGCAGAGAAATCCAAAGATGTAATTAACATTTGTGGAGTTCCTTCAGAAACTTTAGGAGCTGGAACATTAGCAATTACCATATCTAGTAAAGGCTCAATGTTTTCTGTTTGATTTCTGAAATCATCAGACATCCAGTTATTTTTAGCTGATCCATAAACAGTTGGAAAATCCAATTGTTCTTCTGAAGCACCTAATTCAAACATTAAGTCAAAAACTTTTTCATGTACTTCTTCTGGAGTACAGTTTTCCTTATCAACTTTGTTGATAACTACGCATGGCTTCAAACCTAAGTCGATTGCCTTTTGTAATACAAAACGAGTTTGTGGCATTGGTCCTTCAAAAGCATCTACTAGCAAACATACACCATCGGCCATGTTTAGTACACGTTCTACTTCACCACCAAAATCGGCGTGACCAGGAGTATCGATAATATTGATTTTAGTTCCTTTGTATTGAACCGAAACGTTCTTAGAAGTAATAGTAATACCCCTCTCACGCTCTAAATCATTATTATCAAGAATTAAATCACCTGTGTTTTCGTTGTCACGAAATAACTGACAGTGATACATAATTTTATCAACCAAAGTGGTTTTACCGTGATCGACGTGGGCAATAATTGCAATATTTCTAATAGATTCCATCTGAGATTTTTAATGGGTGCAAAGGTACACTTTTTTTTAATATAAAAACTATTTCGGGAATAGTTTACATATTCTTAACTGATTACGTACAAAAACTAGCTTTATTTCAAGCCTTTCAAATATCTTATAATTGATGTTTAATAATTTGGTAATTATTAATTATATTTGAGTAATGAAAAACAAAACCAATCAAATTACATTAATTTACTTTGTCATTTCTCTATTTCTGGCAATCATTTGCCACAAATACTTGCTTAACAATATCTCAAATACTCAATACTATTATTTCAGTTTCATAAAAGATCTTGTTTTCATTATTCTAACTGGTCTTCTCTTCAGGTATATACTATCAAAAAACGACGCCAGAAACATTACAGTATTCGAAAAACTAAAAAAATCGAATGACGAAATCAAAGAATCCAACGAGAAATACAACATAGTTGCAAAAGCAACCAGTGACACAATTTGGGACTGGAAAATCCAAGAAGACAACATTACTTGGAACAAAGGAATCGAAAGTGTTTTCGGATATAAACCAGAAGAAGTTGGCGACAGCTCGAGATGGTGGTTTGACAAAATCCATCCCGAAGACAGCATCAGAATGTCAGTAAAACTATATTCATTTATAGAACAAAAAACAGAAAAATGGCAAGATCAGTATCGTTTTAGATGTGCTGACGCTACTTATAAATACGTTCTTCACCGTAGCTTTCTATTAAAAGATGAAAACGGAAGAGCCACAAGAATGATTGGTGCCATACAAGATATCACAAAACAAAAGGAAGAAGAACAACGATTAAAACTACTTGAAACTGTAATTACTCAATCTCGAGACTCTATCCTAATTACCGAAGCTGACTCACATGATGGTAAAATCCCTCAAATCGTATACGTAAATCCATCTTTTTCAAAAATGTCAGGATATCAATCTGAAGAAATAGTAGGAAAATCACCTAATATCTTTAAAGGTCCAAAATCCGACTCTAGCGAACTCCGAAAACTAATAAAAGCAATAAAAAACAAAGAAGAGTGCTCAATAGAAACTATTAGCTACACCAAAAACAAAGAGGAGTACTGGGTTCGCTATTCAATGATCCCTATTTTTAATTCCGAAAATGAAGTTTCCCACTGGATATCAATACAAAGAGACACAACTGAAGAAAAAAAACTAGAAAAAGAAAAAGAGCACCTAATCAGAGAATTAACTCAAAACAACAAAGACTTAAAACAATTCTCTTACATAACCTCTCATAATCTTAGATCGCCATTATCAAACCTAACCGGATTATTAAATCTCATAGAAGACATTCCGATAGAAAATGAAGAGTTAAAAGAAATATTAAACGGATTCAATAAGTCAACTCACTTACTAAACGAAACTATTAATGATTTAGTAAAAGTTATCATAATTAAAGACAACCCATCAATCCAAAAGGAAGAAGTTTTACTAAACGAAGTTTTCGAGAATGTATTCAATCAGTTAAATTTTCAAATTGAATTACACAAACCAATAATAAAACTAAATTTCGAAAAAGTAACAGTATTAAACATCAACAAAGCCTACCTAGAAAGTATATTATTAAATCTATTAACCAATTCTATTAAATACAGATCAAAAGACCGCAAATTAAAAATCACCATTTCAGCCAATCAAACCGAAGACAGCATAATACTAACCTTTAAAGACAACGGAATTGGAATTGACCTTGAAAGAAACAGAGATAAAGTTTTCGGACTTTACCAAAGATTCCACAATTACCCCGACAGCAAAGGACTTGGATTATACCTAGTAAAATCTCAAGTAGAAACAATGGGAGGAACAATCAGTATAGACAGCGAGGTTGACAAAGGAACCTCATTTACTCTAATATTTAAAAACAAATAAAATGTTTGATCAAATTTTATGCATAGACGACGACCCCATAGCGCTAATGTTATGTAAAAAAGTAATCACAAAAGCTGAGTTTTCTAAAGAAATAATGACTGCACAAAACGGTGAAGAAGCTTTATTATACTTCAACTCTCTTAAATACAACACTAAGCCTACCGATCTTAACGATAAAAAACCACGGCTTATTTTCTTAGACTTAAACATGCCCGTAATGGGTGGCTGGGAATTCCTAGACCACTTCTCTACATCTAACTACTCTGACTTCAATACCACCAACATAATCATATTATCCTCTACAATTGATCCAGAAGATTTAGAAAAAGCAAAAAACTACCCGATGATACTTGACTTTCTCTCAAAACCAATCACCCTACAAATGCTTGAATACATAAAAAACAAAATGAGTATTTAACAGAAAAACTCCTTAAATAATTAAAACAATTATTTAAGGAGTTTTTTTTAAGCATAAAAAAAACCCTCTAAAAGAGAGTTTTTTCATATATTTTAAGCAAATTGTATGATTACAATTTAGCTACATGTTTCGTTAATTTAGATTTTAAATTAGACGCTTTGTTATCATGAATGATATTCTTTTTCGCTAATTTATCAATCATAGAAATTACAGTTGATAATTTTGAAGTAGCATCTTGCTTGTCAGTAGCTATTCTTAATGCTTTAATAGCATTACGAGTAGTTTTGTGCTGATATCTGTTAAGAACTCTTCTTTTTTCGTTGCTTCTGATTCTTTTTAATGCTGACTTATGATTTGCCATTTTTTTTTAATTTTAGATGTAATAATTATAGATACTAGTTAAAAAAGAAAAGCCTCCCATAATTGCAAAACAATCACTTTAGCTTTAACTAATAAAATAAAAACCGAGACACCAGCTGTTATTTTACAAAACTTATTCACAACTAATTTTAGTAGTCCGTAAGGGAATCGAACCCCTGTTACCAGGACGAAATCCTGAAGTCCTAACCCCTAGACGAACGGACCAGTATTCTTCTAAGTTTTTTCAATTTAAATAAAAATTGAATTTGTAGCCCGTAGCGGAATCGAACCGCTCTTACATGGATGAAAACCATGCGTCCTAACCGATAGACGAACGGGCCATTTTATTATTCAATCTTCAAATAACTTTTAACACGCAAAAAAAGTAGTAGCCCGTAGCGGAATCGAACCGCTCTTACATGGATGAAAACCATGCGTCCTAACCGATAGACGAACGGGCCTGCTTCCCTAATGCGGATGCAAAGATACACCTATTTTTTAGTTGCACAATAGCTAAAGCAAAAAAAATTAAAAAAATTAATATGCCTTAGCAAAAAGCACTCTTCTAGTAGAAGAATTACCAGTAAAAACACAGCTTCCCGCCTCTTCTACTCCATCCAAAGGAATACATCTAATGGTTGCTTTCGTTAAGTCCTTAATCTTCTCTTCTGTAGCTGCAGTTCCATCCCAATGTGCTGATACAAAACCTCCTTTATTCTCTAAAACCTCTTTAAATTCTTCAAAATTATTTACTTCAGTAATATGCGAATTTCGATAATCTAATGCTTTATTATACAAATCAACTTGAATTTGAGCCAATAAATCATTCACATAAGTAACAATTCCTTCTTTTGAAACCACTTCTTTTGTTAACGTATCTCTTCTTGCAATTTCAAAAGTTCCGTTTTCTAAATCCTTAGGACCAACCGCAATTCTAATCGGCACTCCTTTTAATTCATATTCATTAAACTTAAATCCTGGCTTCTGTGTCGTTCTGTCATCATATTTCACAGCTATATTAAGCTTTCTCAATTGAGAGACTAACTCATTAACCACAACTGAAATTTCAGCCAATTGCTCATCTGTTTTATGGATAGGAACAATCACCACCTGTATAGGAGCTAAATTTGGAGGCAAGACCAATCCTTTATCATCAGAGTGTGTCATTACTAAAGCACCCATTAATCGAGTAGATACTCCCCAAGAAGTTCCCCAAACATATTCTTGTTTCCCTTCTGCATTAGCAAACTTCACATCAAATGCTTTTGCAAAGTTCTGACCTAAGAAATGTGATGTTCCGGCTTGTAATGCTTTACCATCCTGCATTAATGCTTCGATACAATATGTCTCTTCTGCTCCTGCAAATCGCTCTGACTCTGTCTTAAGTCCTTTCACAACCGGAATTGCCATAAACCCTTCAGCAAATTCGGCATATACATTCATCATTTTCTCAGACTCTTCGATAGCTTCACTTCTTGTAGCATGAGCCGTATGCCCTTCTTGCCATAAAAATTCAGCTGTTCTCAAAAACAATCGAGTTCTCATCTCCCAACGAACCACATTTGCCCATTGATTGATTAACAAAGGTAAATCACGATACGACTGTACCCATCCTTTATATGTAGACCATATAATAGCTTCACTTGTTGGACGAACAATTAGCTCTTCTTCTAACTTAGCATTAGGATCAACCATTAACTTTCCGGGTTTATCCGGATCATTCTTTAATCTATAATGCGTTACAATAGCACACTCTTTTGCGAATCCTTCGGCATTTTTCTCCTCTGCCTCAAACATGCTCTTAGGAACAAATAAGGGAAAATAGGCGTTTTGATGTCCTGTTTCTTTAAATTTTCGATCTAATTCAGCTTGCATTTTTTCCCAAATAGCATATCCGTACGGCTTAATAACCATACATCCTCTAACTCCTGAATTCTCGGCTAAATCCGCTTTTACAACCAGCTCGTTATACCATTTTGAATAATCTTCTGATCTTGTAGTAAGGTTCTTACTCATATTGAATAGTTTGGCACAAATTTTGTTTAACTTATTTTAACTAAATAGTTTCACAAAACTAACTATTTTTGTATTGTCCAACAATAAAAAACCCACAGATATGAAAACTAATATTTTTTTCCAAAAAAACACAGCGCTTTTTTCAATTACAGGTTTACTGTGTTTACTAGTAACTTCGTGTGGTTCTTATCAAAATAGTTCTTATTACGACAATGACGGAATATATGGAACATCATCTAATAATTACACAGAAAGAGTTACAACAACCGGTACTAATAATCAATATAAAGAATATTTTAGCTCCTTACAAAACAATGACGAGCCTACTGAAATCTTTACAAATGTTGACAATTACGGTTCTTATAATGAATCTGATGACAGTATAGCGAACTCAAGCATTAGTTATGCTGGCTGGGGAAGCAATGTTCAAGATGTATCTGTAAACATATACCCAAATACTTGGGGATTATCTTTTGGCCTAGGATTGGGCTATCCTTATTACGGAGGTTTTGGATACGGATACGGGTATGGTTACGGATGGGGCTACCCTTATTATGGTGGTGGATTAGGTTGGGGTTACCCTTCATACTATCCTTATTATGGATACAGACCTTATTACGGATACCGCAACAACTACAACTACTCATACAATACTGGCCGAAGAGGAGCTATGTATGACAACGGCATAAATCGTAATAATTATTATTCTAACAGAAACTACTCTAATAGAAGTTACTCTAATAGAAACTCAGATTACTCTGTAAACAGAAGAGGTAGTAACAACAATAACTACACAGATAGAAGAACTAATTCTCAAAACTCAAACTTTACTACCAGAAGAGGAAGCAGTAACACTAATTACACAGATTACAGAAGAAACGACTCTTACAATACAACCAGAAACAACGGTAATTCTAATTACACCAGAAGAGATCAATCCTCAAATAGCACTTACGCCCCAACACGAAGAAATCAATCATCGGGTTCACAAAATAATACTTATACTCCAACACGTAGAGACAACAGCAGTAACACTGCGCCTACTAGAACTTACAACCCTAGCAGCTCAAACAGCGCACCTACAAGATCTTACACACCTAGTTCATCAGGTCGTTCATACGATGCCGGTGGTGGTGGAAGAACTTCTGGCGGCGGCGGAGGAGGAAGATCTTCTGGCGGAGGAAGAAGATAATCCACTTCTTCTTTAATTAAATTAAAATTTACCTGAATTACAATTATGAAAAAGTATATATTCCTAATCCTTACTGGACTATCTATTAGCGCAATACAAGCTCAAGACATCACTGATGCAATGCGCTATTCACAAGACAACCTAAACGGAACTGCTCGTTTCCGTGCTATGGGAGGTGCATTTGGAGCACTGGGTGGTGATTTATCTTCACTAAATATTAACCCAGCTGGTTCTGCAATATTCGCAAACAATCAATTTGGCGTAACATTGAGCAATTATAACACTAAGAATAATTCTAATTATTTTGGAACAAAATCCAAAGATAGCGACAACTCATTCATACTAAATCAAGCTGGTGGTGTTATGGTTTTTAAAAACTATGATCAAAAGAGCAACTGGAAAAAATTATCCGTAGCTGTTAATTACGAAAACACGAACAACTATAATAATGATGTTTTTTCTATGGGAGTAAATCCAACAAACTCTATAGATCAATATTTTTTAAGCTACGCCAATACTGGTAATGGTGGTGCTCCTGTGCCTCAAGAATTTGTTAGAACGAATAAAGGAGAAAACATAAGTAACCTATATCGCTATCTAGGCAATAGCTTACCAAATTTTCAATACCCTGGATTAACTGGTCACTCAGCTCAACAAGCAATGCTAGGATACCAAGGATTCATAGTTGAGCCAACAGATGAAACCAATCCAAATAGTTCATACTACCCGCTTGTTCCCGCTGGAGGAAATTATTATCAGGAAAATGAGATTCACTCTAATGGTTATAATGGAAAACTATCCTTTAATGCTGCTACATCTTATAAAGATAAATTATTCATAGGAATAAATTTAAATTCTCATTTTGCAGATTACACTAGAAACACTAGTTTTTACGAAGACAATGCTAACAATACAAGTGCAGTTGATCAAATAAACAGATTACGTTTTGACAATCAATTATACACTTACGGAAATGGTTTTTCTTTTCAAGTGGGTGCTATTGCAAAAGTAACTGATCAGGTACGATTAGGTCTTGCATACGAATCAAACACTTGGTACAAGCTTTATGATGAAACTACACAGAAATTAGTAACTGTAAGAAGCAATAACGTCGGAGAATTACCTCCAACTATAGTTGACCCACAAATTATTAATGTATATGAGTCATACAAACTACAGACTCCAGGAAAATGGACTGCCAGTTTTGCATACGTTTTTGGAAAAACTGGATTATTAAGTGTTGATTATGCCATCAAAGATTATGGTAACACCAAATTCAAGCCTACAAATGATAGCCACTTTAGAGGTGTAAACAATACTATGAGCAACCAATTAACCAGCAGTAGCGAAGTACGAGTTGGTGCTGAATACAAAATCAAACTACTTAGCTTAAGAGCTGGTTATAGATACGAGCAAAGCCCGTACAAAAACAGCACTACAATTGGCGACTTAAACGGCTACTCTGGAGGTTTAGGATATAATTTTGGAGCAACAAAAGTAGATTTAGCCTATTCTTATGCCAAGAGAAATTCTCACCAAGCATTCTTTAATCAAGGATTTACAGATGGCGCTAATATCAATACAAAATTTAACAATGTTTCATTGACAATGTTATTTGAATTATAATCAAATAGCAACACAAACTTATATAAATCCGTCTGGTTCTAATCAAGACGGATTTTTTTTTAACCCTATTCCGATAATCATCAGAAGGAGGAATATCCTTTTTTGGGTTACCGCCAGACAGAAAAAGATACAATACACAGAAGGTAAATACTCCCAAGTCTAACAATGACAACTTCAGAAAAAAGGAGGAATCATGGTGTTTCTAGGAATAAAAAATGTAATTTTGCACTCCAATTTATAAAAGTATGAGAACCAAGTCTTTAAAAAAGAATAAAATCAACGTAATCACTCTTGGGTGTTCGAAAAATGTATATGACAGTGAAGTACTTATGGGTCAACTTCGCGCTAACGGAAAAGAAGTAACACATGAAGCTCCTGCTGCCGAAGAAGGCAATATTATTGTTATAAATACCTGTGGATTTATTGACAACGCTAAAGCTGAGTCAGTAAACATGATTTTAGAGTATGCTGACAAAAAAGAAAAAGGATTAGTAGATAAAGTTTTTGTGACAGGATGCCTGTCTGAACGATACAGACCTGATTTAGAAAAAGAAATTCCAAATGTAGATCAGTTTTTTGGTACAACCGAATTGCCTCAATTACTAAAAGCATTGGGCGCTGATTACAAACATGAATTATTAGGAGAGCGTTTGACAACTACTCCAAAAAATTATGCTTATTTAAAAATTGCTGAAGGCTGCGACAGACCTTGTAGTTTTTGTGCCATCCCTCTTATGCGTGGAAAACACGTATCACAAACCATTGAAAAACTGGTAAAAGAAGCTGAAGGATTAGCTAAAAATGGCGTAAAAGAATTGATTTTAATTGCTCAGGATTTAACTTACTATGGTCTTGACATATACAAGAAAAGAAATCTAGCCGAATTACTTGAGGCTTTAGTAAAAGTAGAAGGTATTGAATGGATTCGTTTACATTACGCCTTCCCTACTGGTTTCCCAATGGATGTTCTTGAGGTCATGAAACGTGAACCTAAGATTTGTAATTATATTGATATTCCGTTACAACACATTTCGGACTCAATCTTAAAATCGATGCGTCGTGGTACAACTCAGGCAAAAACAACTCAATTACTAAAAGATTTCCGTAAAGCTGTTCCCGGAATGGCTATTAGAACTACGCTAATTGTAGGTTATCCAGGAGAGACACAAGAAGATTTTAACATTCTTAAAGACTTCGTTCAGGAAATGAAGTTCGACAGAATGGGCTGTTTTGCTTATTCACACGAAGAAAATACACATGCCTATTTACTAGAAGATGATGTTCCAGACCAAGTAAAACAAGATCGTGCTAACGAAATCATGGAATTACAATCTCAGATTTCATGGGATTTAAACCAAGAAAAAGTAGGACAAACCTTTAAATGTATTATCGACAGAAAAGAAGGTGCTCATTTTGTTGGAAGAACTGAATTTGACAGTCCAGATGTAGATAATGAAGTATTGATCGATGCATCTAAACATTATGTAAAAACTGGAGAATTTGTTAATATTAAAATAATAGAAGCTACAGAATTTGATTTATACGGTGAACCTGTTTAAATTTACAATACATTTTTTGATTTTTTATTCTAAAATATAAAATATGAAAACAATTCAAGCAGCAATAGTATTTGCATTTATGTTATTTTTCGCCAACCCAGTTTCTGCACAGTACGGAAATGGTTATGGAAACGGCTACGGTAATGGCTATGGTGGCGGTGGCTACGGAGGAGGCAGAATGAATGGCGGGATGAGTCAAGGAATGGGAAGCATAGGCCCATCTGCCAACACATCTAAACCAAAAGAAATTCCTGTTGAGGAAACTGTTGCCAGAATAATGGAAAACATGAAGCCTGAACTTAATCTTGATGCCCTTCAGGAAATCGCAGTATCGAATGTTCTTATTGAAAGTATCAAAGAACAAGGCATACTTATGAAAAACGAAAGCAGCAGCCAAGATGAAAAAATAAAACAAATTCAAGCACTTTCTGAAGTTACAAACAAAAGAGTATCCGATTTTTTAAACAAAGATCAAAAGGAAAAATATACACTTTACATGGAACAACTGAAAACTCAAGGCGGGTCTAAAAAATCGAAGAAAAAGAAAAAGTAATTGTTTTCAAAAAACATAAAGACAATTTTAAGATATGAAAAAGTATTTTTACTGTTTGGCTATAGCGATTGTAATTACTTCTTGCTCAACGAATCCGTATAAATCTAGCGAAAAAGTATATGATCAGCAACTTAAGTCTCTTGAAGATAAGATTACGAGTAAAGAAGCACAACCTATACCCCCACCTAGTACAACTATAAGTATAGATACCTCTTACGCTAATCAGTTACACATTTATAAAGACTCGCTTTCCCAAACAGGATCTACATCGTTAGAAAATGGTATTAATACGCAATGGATAGGTACTGTAAACTTTAATTTACGTAAGCCGAACTTTATCATTATCCATCATACCGCACAAGACTCTTTACAACAAACTGTAAATACATTTACTAAAACAAAAACGCAAGTAAGTGCCCATTACATTATATCTAGAGATGGTAAAGTTGTTCAAATGCTAAACGATTATCTACGTGCTTGGCATGCTGGTAATTCTACTTGGGGAAAAAATACTGATCTTAATTCATCTTCATTAGGTATTGAACTTGATAACAACGGAATAGAACCTTTCTCTGAAACACAAATGAATAGTTTAATCGCGCTTTTAACGAGATTAAAAAAAGAATACAATGTACCAACGCAAAACATCTTAGGTCACGCCGATATTGCTCCAGGAAGAAAACAAGATCCAAGTAAATTGTTTCCATGGAAAACACTAGCTGGACTAGGATTTGGAATTTGGCAAGATGAAATACTTGAAGAAGCTCCATTTGATTTTAAAATTGAGCCTGCTTTACGAATTATTGGATACAATACTAAAAATCTTACTGCTGCAATTACAGCTTTTAAACTACATTATATTCAAACTGAAGTTGATGGAGTATTAGATAGAAAAACAATAAATACTATTTATTCTATTTATAAAAAACAATAGAAGTTACCAAACTTCATATATAACACACGCTTTAGAATTGCCTAAAGCGTGTTTTTTTTTACTAGAAAAACAAGTTTAAATAAAAAACTGTTAAAACATTAAAATGTTTTAACAGTTTAAAAAAAAAAAAAAAAAAAATCAATATAAAATCTTAAAAAGAATAAGTGGCACCAACTAATGCAAAGACCATCTTACCAGTTGGAAGAGAATTACTGTCAAGGAAAACATCTTCAGAAGCACTATCTAATCGTATTTCTGGAATTATCGTCATATTTCCAACTTTATAATTAAGTGATACCGTATTTGCAAAAACACTTGAACCTGCTACTTCGCCTAAACTAGCAGCAGCGTCTTTTGCATCAAGATATTCCACTCTATAAGCTAACCCAAGATTATCTTTAAATTTATAATAAGCATACCCAACCAGTGAGAACCATTCTCCACCAAGATTACTATCATAATCGTTTGTTGTTTTAGCATAAGCGGCATTAAATCCTAAAGAAAACGCATCATTAATCGCCTTTGTTCCCACAAAATCAAAATGCATTTTATTATCACCTGTCGGCACAATCGTAGATCCAGGAGCAGGGTTTGTACTTCCTGATGTGAAATTAAAATAAGCACTTCCAGTATCCGCAATATAACCTAACTGCCCTATATATGTTTTTTGACTAGAACCAGCATCCATCGCAGATTTAAAATCAGTAGGGTTGGTAATCCCAAACATAGCACTAAATTTCCCATTGGTATATTGTGCCTTTACTCCTGTATTAAAGAAAGGCCCATATGAAAATGCATACGATGTACTATAATTTTTATTACCTACAGCATCCAATACTTCATATCCAAAATGCGTTCCAAAACTACCTACAGTTACAGAGAAATCATCTGATAAATCATATTTAAGTAATAACTGTTTAATTAAAAAAGAAGCCTCATTATTACCATTATACTCATTATAAGAGAACTCTATCATTCTTGTCCCAAATCCTACATCTACAAAAGCTGAGGCTTTTCCAAATTTATGTGAAGCTGTAATAGATACCAACCCTAATTCAAATGAATCTTGTGAATTTGCAAAACTGGTTAAACCGTTTTGTTGTTTAGAAAAATCATATTTATAATAAACGTCTGCTGAACCCCCAAATGTTGTCGCTGGATCAGTCGTTTCTTTTTGTTCTTGAGCAAAAGCAAAAGAACTCGATAACATCAAAGCTAAAATATGTATTACTTTTTTCATATTTAAATGGTTTTAGTTGATAATTGGTTTGGTTATTTTTTATAAATGCATTTATATTCTATATAACATCAAAGAACTGCAGTAAGGATTTACACTAATAAATAGCCTTTTTCGTTGATTCAATATTTATAGTTTACTATTACAAATACAATTTTAACACAAACTTGATTACGCAAAGTAGACACTAAAAAAACTGAAAATAAAGAAAACTACTACGCACATCTACTCATTATTTTTTAAAAAACAAACAGCTACAAACCAAAACAATAGATCCAAAAAACAATTACTAATGAGTCAAAATGCGTAGCTAAAAAGACTAAACATGGAAAGAAAATCTTTAAACTATTATTAAACTCAAAATACGCACTGCCAATATGTAAAAAAAACACAGCTTTAAAAATAATCACAGAAATAAAGTCATTGATACATTTAAAATCATCTATTTTTAAAAAACACTTTTCTTCATTACACATCGCTAAAACATGTTTCTGAGGCGAATTTATCAACTTTTACATTAGATAATCTCATAAAATTATTTTTTTTGGCTTCTTTTGGAAAGAATTACGGATTACAAAAATTACAATAGCCAATTATCATTATTTTACATTTTAAAGGCATGTTTTTAAAAAATTTGACAAGCTTTAAAATCCAAAAAATAAAAATAAATATCAAAATAAACAACATAGCCCTAAAAATAAATGGGTTGCATTCAAAAATAACACATTTAAAAACACAACACCCCCTATTAAAAAATACAAAAAATAAAAAATAAAAAATAAAAACAAAAAATAAAAAAAAGAGTTAAAAACCAAAACCAATCAACAAGAAGTAAACATCTTTATTAAATTCTTACAAAAATATATTTTAAAAATACACAACCACTCCTTTTAATAACTACTTAAAACAAACAAAACACTACAGTTTAAAAAAGAAAAAAAACCTACCTATTTTCACCCTAACACATCCAAACTAAAAATTACACCATAACCAAAAAATCATTGACACATCTAACAACAATACCCTCTATTCCGAATTAAAAGAACACTTTATTAAAACAGTTTTAAAGAGAAAGAAACTTCGTAGAAAAGAACCATCAGAAAGAAGCACTATCATATTGTATAAGCAAAAAAAAGCCCCAATCCGAATTCGGATTGGGGCTTTAATAATTTTTACTTAAAGCTTACTATTTCTTAGCTAAAGCTGCACTCATTTCCATAGAAATCGCAGAACGCTCCATCTTTAATTTTCCAGACATTGTTTCGATAACTACAGTTGTTTCTGCAAGCTCTGAAACTTTTCCGTGAAGACCGCTTTTTGTTATAATTTTATCACCTACTTTTAGGCTACTTTCAAATTCTTTTTCATTTTTTGCACGTTTTTGTTGTGGTCTAATCATAAAGAAATAGATCACCACAAACATTAATAGAAACGGTGCAAATTGAGTTAATTGTTCCATAATTTAAATTCAGTTTTTATTTAATAATTATTACATTAAACCACGACCAGCTTTAATCAACTTTTTGCTAGCCTCTAGTTCTTTTACAAGATTGTCTAAAATCCCGTTGATAAAAATACTACTTTTTGGCGTAGAATACTCTTTTGCTATTTCTAAATATTCGTTAAGAGTTACTTTTACAGGAATTGAAGGGAATTTTAAAAACTCACAAATTGCCATTTTTAAAATAATTGTATCTATCTCAGCAATACGATCACTATCCCAATTTGGTGTTTTATCCACATATTCTTTAGCAAATTCCGATTCATTTAAAACTGTTTTTCTAAACAAGTCTTTTACAAAATCTCTATCCTCATTGTCTTTATACAATTTTGGAACTCTAAAATTATCATCTTCTCCAGCTGTAATAGCTTTTAATTGTTTGATAATATGTGTATTTACTACAGGAATATCATCTACCCAAGTAAGCTTATCGTCTTCTAGATACTCATATAATTTTTCATTAGGAACTATTACTTCAGTAAATAAATCAACAATAAACTGCTTGTCTTCTTCAAACGTATTCACTGCATTACTCATGTATTTTGCGTACTGCTTACTCGCTTTAATGTCATTAAGAAGTAGTAAAATATAATCGTCATTTAGTGTCCAATTATTGATTTTACGATTTTCTAATGCTATACTTAGCGAATTATTTTCAGCTAGAATCTGAAAAATGGCATTTTTAACAAATTTTTCGTTTGGATTACGCTCTTGAGGAGTCGCAAGATGTTTTTTGCTTGATAAGTGTAAATAGATTGTCTCTTTTTTACAAATTTCGATTAACGAAGAAACCATCACAAGATATAAATCCTGAATATTATCAATACTATAAAAAAGAAATTTTTCTTCTTTTTCAAGATTATCAGAACCGTTTTGATGCATCGCATAAATGGACTGCATTACTTTAACGCGTATGTGTCTTCTATTTACCACCTTGTAAGAACATTTTAAAAATTAGTTTGCAAAAATAAGAATTTCAAGCTTTATAATAAAATTTATAGTTACTTTATTTAAGAATAGTTTTCAGTCGCAATCGCAGTTTACAACAATAAAAAAATCCCAGTTTTCAGTCACGGTTTCATACTAGCTGAAAACTCTGACTGAGACTGAGACTTTAAACATTTAAACTAAACTAGTTTTTATTTTTTAGCGTTCTCAATTTTTCTTAAATCGATACGATTTTGAGCAATTGTTAATGCTGCTTGATGTGTCGTTATACCGTTTTTAATAGCATAATCAAAAATCTCAAGTGTTGTATTGTAGATATTTTCTGTCTTACGCATGATTTCAGCTTTGTCATAATGCTCTAATTCTGCGTAAACATTGATAATTCCACCAGCATTAATCAAGAAATCCGGAGCATAAAGTATCCCTCTTTCTTGTAATATCAGACCGTGAACATTCTCGTTTGCCAATTGATTATTTGCTGCACCAGCAATAACTTTAGCTTTTATTTTATTTACAGTATCATCATTTAACGTTGCTCCCATTGCACATGGCGCATAAACATCAACATCTGCACTATATATATCATCCCCTGCAAAAATAGTAGCACCGTATTTTGCCGCTACTTCATACAATTTTTCTTCGTTGATATCAGTAATAGTAACGATAGCACCTTCTTTAGTTAAATAATCTACCAAAGTTTCTCCTACGTGTCCAATTCCTTGTACCAAAACTTTTTTACCAGCTACACTATCAGAACCAAATTGTTGTTTCACAGCAGCTTTCATTCCTAAAAACACACCATAAGCTGTAACAGGAGAAGGATTACCTGAACCACCTCTTTCTTCAGAAATACCAGTAACATAAGGAGTAACATCTCTTACAATGTCCATATCTCTGGTTTCCATACCAACATCTTCGGCAGTAATATATCTTCCGCTTAAAGAATGTACAAATTCTCCAAACTTACGCATCAATTCAGGTGTTTTTTGAGTCTTGGCATCACCAATAATAACGGCTTTACCTCCACCAATATTTAATCCCGTAATTGCTGCTTTGTATGTCATCCCTCTAGAAAGACGCAAAACATCATTTAATGCTTCCCATTCGTTAGCATAATTAAACATCCTTGTTCCCCCTAAAGCAGGTCCCATAACTGAATTATGAATACCAATAATTGCTTTTAAACCTGTATCTTTGTCATTACAAAATACAATTTGTTCGTGATCATCAAACGATAGTTGACCAAAAACGGGATCCATTTTTTGAAGTTCCTTTCCAGTTGCAAAAGCTGCATTCATAGCAAATAATTTTTGTTAGTTAAAATTACGAATTTGTCAAAAAGACATTTCAAATTTATACAAAAAATATACATACAGCATTTTTTTAATTAAAAAATAACAATCCAGTAATTGAATATTTTTCAATAAACATATTAAGTATTGTCCAAAACCAACAATATCCATCAAAATAAGCTCATTTCAACACAGAATATCATAAAAAGATGAAAGAATTACGTTATTTAAACAAATATTTTATTAAATACAAATACAGTTTTTCCTTAGGTATTTTCATAACAATAATCGCACAAATATTTTCGCTATTTACTCCAAAACTAATAAGTAAATCATTAAGTGCTATTGAAAAGTTTGATAAACTACCAGAAGCAGAAAAAGCATCAGAGGCAGTATTATCTTTTTACAGAGAAGAACTCGTACACAATGTTTTACTAATTATTGCTACAACCATCGTAGCAGGTTTCCTTACTTTTTTAATGAGACAAACCTTAATTGTAATGTCTCGTCATATTGAATTTGACTTAAAAAATGAAGTTTTTCAACAATACGAAAACCTTTCTCAAAACTTTTATAAACAAAATCGTACTGGTGATCTAATGAACCGTATTAGTGAAGATGTTTCTAAAGTACGTATGTATGTAGGTCCGGCAGTAATGTACACCATTAATACTTTTATTCGATTTGCCATCGTGATCATATATATGTATAATGTTTCTCCTCTTTTAACCTTATATACCATATTGCCATTACCGATATTATCTTATTGTATTTTTAAATTAAGTACCGAAATAAATAAACGAAGCACTGTTTTTCAACAATATTTATCAAAGGTTTCGAGTTTTACACAAGAAATTTTTTCTGGAATTCGAGTTATTAAGGCTTATTCTTTAGAAAATCAACATCAAAACAATATGATTGATCTAGCAAATGAAAGTAAAAGCAAAAGCTTAAACCTTGCCAAAGTTCAATCATTATTTGGCCCGCTAATGATTGCCTTAATCGGAATCAGTAACCTTGTAGTAATTTATTTTGGTGGTGTAATGTATATTAACGGCAGTATCAAAAGCTTAGGAACAATAGCCGAATTTATTCTTTATGTAAATATGCTTACATGGCCAGTTGCTTCTCTAGGTTGGGTTTCATCTATGGTACAAGAAGCCGAAGCATCACAAAAAAGACTAAATGAATTCTTAAAAATCGAGCCTGAAATTAAAAACAACAACCCAGACCACTCTACTATCGACGGAACAATTTCTTTTGAAAATGTAACCTATACTTACGAAGACACTAATATAACTGCTCTTAATAATGTAACATTTACTGTTAAGAAAGGGGAAACCCTAGCTATTTTAGGAAAAACTGGTTCTGGAAAATCAACAATCCTTTCTTTAATTTCACGCTTATACGATGTCCCTCAAGGACAAATCACAATTGACGGTAATGAAATAAGCAAATTAAACCTCAACGATTTACGCAACAACATTGGTATTGTACCCCAAGATGCTTTCTTATTCTCTGACAGCATTAAAAACAACATTAAGTTTGGCAACCAAAACGCAACTGACGAAGAAGTCATTGAAGCTGCAAAAAATGCTGTCGTACACGACAACATCATTGGCTTTAACAAACAGTACGACACCGTATTAGGAGAAAGAGGAATTACTCTTTCGGGAGGACAAAAACAGCGTGTTTCTATCGCTAGAGCAATAATAAAAAACCCTGCAATTTTGCTATTTGATGACTGCTTATCTGCTGTGGATACAGAAACTGAAGAAACGATTTTAAATAACTTATTTGAAATTTGCAAAGACAAAACCACCATAATTGTGAGCCATCGTGTATCATCTGCTAAAAATGCAGATAAAATTATTATACTCGAGGAAGGAAAAATCATCCAACAAGGTTCTCATAATCAATTGATAAATCAAGAAGGGTATTATTCATCATTATATATAAAACAACTTTCCGAAAAAGAATTACTTTAATTGTTGTATAATAGATATTTTTTTAAGATTTTTGATTGCTATTAAATAAAAAATCGATAGAACGGATTATGAGAGAAAATGACATGTTAGAAAAAGAAGAGATTTTTTCTAAAGTACTACGAGCAGGAAGAAGGACCTATTTCTTTGATGTAAGAGCTACAAAAGCAGACGATTACTATATCACGATTACCGAAAGCAAAAAATTCACAGAAGAAGATGGCTCTTTCCATTTTAAGAAACATAAGATTTACTTGTACAAAGAAGATTTTAGTGCTTTTGCTGAAATTTTAGGAGAAATGACTTCTTATGTTTTAAACCACAAAGGAGAAGAAGTAATCTCCGAAAGACATCAGAAAGATTTCAAGAAAGAATACAGTTCTGATAAAGAAGAGCTTGTATCTCACAGGTCGAGTTTTACAGATATTGATTTTGACGACATCTAATCAATTTACTGTTAAGAAGTAGAAAGTCCAAAATCTAGTCAATTTTTGGACTTTTTTTATATCTTTTAAATTTCAAAAAACACCAATAATGGAAGCAAATTTATTAATATTACCAGGTTTAGGAAATTCTGGAGATAAACACTGGCAAACGTATTGGCACAAGAAATTTAAAAATTCAATTCGTTTAGTTCAAGACAATTGGGATGAACCTGTTCGTGGGGAATGGATTAAAAGATTAAACGAAGAAATTACAAAACTAGACAAACCAACCATTTTAATAGCACATAGCCTAGCCGTTTCTTTGGTACTACACTGGACAATATCTAATACCAACAAAAATATCATTGGAGCTTTATTAGTAGCCCCTGCCGATGTAGACTCCCCTCAACACACTCCTGAATGTATAAGAAACTTTTCGCCAATGCCAATTGTCAAATTACCATTTCCGTCAATAGTTGTAGCTAGTGAAAACGATCCCTATGCATCCTTTGAAAGAAAAGAATATTTTGCCAAAATGTGGGGAAGTGACTTTGTAAATATTGGACAAAAAGGACACATCAACTCCGATTCAGATTTGAAATACTGGGAAGAAGGACAAGAAATATTGAAACAATTGATCTTGAAGATTGACATGCTTTAATTATTCAGTCCCTGTATCCAGTAGCTACCGTAAACTATAAACCGAGGCTAAAAACTAATTATCCTATTCGCAATCCGTTTTCGATTTTAAAATCCGGTGCTAATAAAACAACGTCGCCTTCCTCTCCTACTGCTCCAATTACAAGACACTCACTCATAAATCTTCCTATTTGCTTTTTAGGAAAATTAACAACCCCAACAATCTGTCTGTCTTTTAATTCTTCTTTAGTATATCGCTTGGTAATTTGTGCTGATGATTTTCGGATTCCGATTTCTGTTCCAAAATCTATTGTAAGTTGATAAGCGGGTTTACGAGCCTCTGGAAAATCATCTACTTGTATAATTGTTCCCACTCTCATTTCTACTCTTTCAAATTCTGACCAAGTTAAATCCATATTTTATTTTTACTAAATTATTATTTCGCAACCTATTAATATTGTAAGCATTGCAGTTAATTATATAACGTATATTTTTTTATAGCTTTTACTTTTACTTATACAGAAGTAATTTAATACCCTTTAATTAAAAAATAAAAAAATGGAAAATCTTCAAATTAATACCAGCCAATCTCTAAGAGATTCTAAGTTTAACTTATTGCAACCATCTACAGACAAATATATAGAAACAGCATCAAATGTAAAACTATATGTAAAAGATTATGGACAAGGAAAACCCGTTATACTTATTCATGGCTGGCCTCTTTCTAATGAAATGTGGGAATATCAAATAGACTTTTTAGTTCAAAATAACTATAGAGTAATCGCCTATGATCGTCGCGGTTTTGGTAAATCTTCACAACCTTGGGACGGATATGACTATGATAGCTTAACCGATGACTTAAAAGAAATTATCGAGCAACTAGAGTTAGAAGATGCAACTCTGGTAGGTTTTTCTATGGGTGGTGGCGAAGTAGTACGCTATTTTAGCCGTCATAACGGAAAAGGAGTTACAAAAGCAGCTCTTATTTCGTCAGTTATACCTTATTTACCAAAAACAGATGATAATCCAGAAGGCCGCCCAAAAGAAAAAAGTGACGCAACAGCAAACGCCATCAAAGAGGACAGAATAGAATTTTTGGATAATTTTGGAAAAACATTTTTTGGAGTTACAATCATTAACCGCCCATTAAGCACTGTGTTATTAGAATATTACAGAATGTTATGTTCTTTTGCTTCTCCAAGAGCTACATTAAAATGTGCTGAATCTTTTTCGACAACTGATTTTAGAGATGAACTTGACTCCATAAATGTACCGACCTTAATTATTCATGGTGATGCCGATAAAATAGTTCCTATTGAACTTACATCTAAAAAAGCTGCCGAAGCAATTAATGATAACACATATATTATTTATGAAGGCGCCCCACATGGCTTATTTTACACAGAAAGAGACAAACTAAATTCAGATTTACTGAGTTTTTTAAATTCATAAAAAACGTATAAATATCCAAAGAGCTAATTACTAACAAATAAAAGCTTCTTTGGATATTTTTTTGATATTTATGCCCTCTTATGCAGAATTTTAAAGTTAAATTTGAATAAATTAATTATTCTACAATAATGGCACGAACTACTTCAAACATGTTACCACTTGGTACTCTGGCTCCAAAGTTTAAACTAAAAGATACCAATTCTAATTTTGAGTACTCTTATGACGACTTAAAAGGCACGAAGGGAACTCTTGTTATGTTTATATGTAATCATTGCCCATTTGTGCTTCACGTAATCGAGGAGGTTGTTATGATTGCTAATGATTATCGTGTGCAAGGAATAGGGGTTATAGCAATTTCTAGCAATGATGTTATTCAATATCCTCAGGATGGACCTGATTTTATGACCGAATTTGCGTTTACTCATAAAATAGACTTCCCATATCTATATGATGAAACCCAAGAAGTTGCCAAAGCTTATGACGCTGCTTGTACGCCTGATTTTTTCTTATTTGACAATCAGGATAAATTATTTTATCGCGGACAACTAGATGATTCAAGACCTGGAAACGGAATTACTCTTAGTGGAAGTGATTTAAGAAATGCTATAGATTCCTTAATTTATAACCGAAATATCAAAAACCCACAGAAACCAAGTATGGGGTGCAATATTAAATGGAAATAAAGACTATTCATTAAATAAGTTTGATTAACTTTGCAAATCATAATAAATCATCTCATGTTGAGCATTATACAATTGACGGTTATTTCGTTGTTGTTTTCTTATACAAGAAAACCACGTGTCGTTGTATTAAATTCGCACACCAAGGCCTTCGTTAATTAGGCCTCCGTCTATTTCAATTTCTTCTTTCAGGCGGAGGATTACATTTTAAAATTTAGTTATTTTATTTTATTTACAAAGAATTCTCTCTTTGCATTATAATTTCTACGCATTTTACAATTTCATAAATTTCACATTTACAAATAAACATTAATCTGTATTTTAATTTAACTCAAATACAAGGTTTTTGAGATTGCCTAAAACAAAAAATCTCATTCAAATAAAAAAACACAATAGATATGAAACCAACACCCACTTTCTGTACAACAGATTATCAACTCTTGAGGGAATTAATCCTAAAGAGTAAAAACGCTACAAACTCTAAAGAAGTTGGGCAACTTGCTCAAGAATTGGATCGAGCTATTATTAGCAAAGGAGACATCCTGGACGATTCAATTGTAAGAATCAATTCTCACGTTACCATTGAAGATGTTAAAGCTAAGAAACAAATGAAAATTCAAATTGTCTTACCTTCAAATGCTGACGTAAAACAAGGAAAAATTTCTATTCTGGCACCTTTAAGTGTTGCTATAATTGGCTTTAAAGAAAATGATGAAGTTGATTGGGAATTACCTGCTGGAATAAAAACTTTAAAAATAATTGCTGTATCTAATGTACTGCCTGTAAGCAATCAATAATTTTTTAAACACCTCACTTGTGAAGGTGTTTTTTTATGCCTGATTTAAAACAAAAAAAACTATCCAGATATCCCACCGAATAGTTTCATGATACTGATTATATATAAATACTTCTACAATTGCGAAGTAATATAATCTGAAATCGAAGCCATTTGTGTATCATCAAGATGTGCTTTCTTTTGCATACGCACCAAGATAGGTTTCCAGTCTTCTTTTGTAAAATCAGTTGCTTTAAATAATTTATGGCATTTGCCACAATTATTATCATACAAATTCTGTCCTCCGGCAACTGCTGGAGTAATTTCAGCCACTTTTACTGACTCAGCAGTTTCTACAACTTTTGCAACTTCTTTTTTAGTAGCACACGAAAAAACAATCACAGCTAGTGCTGCTATGGTTAAGATTCTTGATTTCATTTTTAGTTTTTTTTGGAGTAAATATAAAAAAAATCCCAAAACTCTCGCTTTGGGATTCAAATATTACAAAATATAATTTTGCTTATTTTTTTATTATTTAACGTCCATTAATTCAACGTCGAAAATTAAGTTTGCGTTTGGTGGAATAACTCCTCCTGCTCCAGATGGACCATATCCTAAGTGCGATGGAATTACGAAACGTGCTTTATCTCCAACTTTCAACAAAGCAATTCCTTCATCCCAACCTTCGATAACCTGACCTTGACCTAATTTAAATTCGATTGGTTTTTTTCTTGGATAAGAAGAATCAAATACTTTACCGTTATCTAATGAACCTTCATAGTGAACTGCAACTGTCTTTCCATTCTCAGCTTTTTTACCATCACCTCTTTGGATAAATTGGTAACGTAAACCGCTTTCTGTTTTTTCAAAACCTGCAGCAAGTTTTTCTATTGCAGCTTCTGCTTCTGCTTTCATAGCAGCATCACGCTTGTTACGCTCTCCTTTAAAAGTAATAAAAGCTTCGATAGCATTCCATTTTTCAGCTTCTTCTCCTACTCTTACAATTTCAACACTAGTTAAATCATCTCCTTGAGCAATTGAATCAACAATATCCTGTCCTTCTACAACGTGACCAAAAACAGTATGTTTTCCGTCTAACCAACTTGTCGGAACGTGTGTAATGTAAAATTGAGAACCATTACTTGCTGGTCCTGAATTTGCCATTGCTAAAACTCCTGGTTTATCATGTTTTAAACTTGGGTGAAATTCATCATCAAAGCTATAACCAGGACCACCTGTTCCTGTTCCTTGTGGACATCCACCTTGAATCATGAAATCAGGAATTACACGGTGAAATTTCAATCCGTCGTAATATTTATTTCCTTGTGGTTTAATTTTATTTTCTAAATTTCCTTCTGCTAATCCAACGAAGTTACCAACTGTTCCTGGTGTTAAATCGTGAGCTAATTTTACTAAAATCGAACCTTTAGTGGTATTGAATTTAGCGTATATTCCGTTTTCCATTGTATATATTTTTTATTGATGTGCAAATTTACGAATTAATTCTATATCATTTTGCGTGAAAAATACAAGTATCTTTAATAACTGGATTTTCAAGATTGACAACTGATATTTTAGTATCCTCATCAAATTTATTAGTTCTCTTTACAATTTTCCCATAGGGAATCTGATTCAAAAATATGGTATCGTTTCTAAGAAGTGTATTTTCATTAAATACTATAACATCTCCCAGTCCGCAAGGTTCTCCACATTTCCAAAAATAGCCTTTTATCTGCTCATCAGTAAGCGTCTTTTTACAGCTTACACACCACTGGCTTAATAAAAGAAAACTAATGAGAACCATTATCTTTTTCATCTTAAAATCTTATCCTTTCGAATTCGTTTTTTTATATGTTAATCCATAAACTGTTAATGCCAATAATGCCAAAACAGCACATCCTATAGTTACTGCATGCCATCCTCCTACTTTCCATAAAAACAATCCGTAAGCTGAACCTGCTGCTGTTCCTAAAAAGCTGAATGACATAAATACTGTATTTAATCTATTTCTAGCTTCTGGTAATAACGAATAAACTCTGGTTTGGTTAGAAATATGAACTCCTTGAATCCCTATATCAATACAAACTATTCCGATAATTATTCCTACTATACTATTTCCTGAAAAGTAGAAAACAATAAAACTAATTAACATCATTAAACAACCATATCCTACTGCTATTCTTGAATTTCCTTTATCTCCTAGCCTTCCCACTAATGGAGCTGCTAAAGCTCCTGTAGCACCAACTATTCCAAAAAGACCAATTGTTGAACTGGTAAAATGAAAAGGAGCATCTGATAATAACAATACCATTGTTGTCCAGAAAGCCCCAAACTGTGCAAAACAAAATGCGTTGATCAAGGTAGCTTCTCTTAATAATGGCTGTGTTTTTATAAGTGTAAAAAGCGACTGTAATAATTGTCCATATGAGCCATGAAATACTGGTTTATTATACGGGAATTGTTTTTGCATAACAAAAAAGATAAGTAAACATATCCCTGCCGCAATCCAAAACATAGATCTCCAACCCCAAATATCTCCTATAATTCCGCTTAAAGTTCTTGATAATAAAATCCCAACAAGCAAACCACTCATAATTGTTCCTACAACTTTACCTCGCTCACTAGGATCACTCAAAGAAGCTGCCAAAGGCAAAATTAACTGAGGAACTATGGAGGTGATTCCGATAAGAAGCGATGCAATTTCTAAAACTAAAAAACTTTGGGCTGTAGCTGCTATAACCAAAGCAACTACTGTTGCAAGCGTGGTTATCAAAATTTGTTTTTTTCTTTCGATTTTGTCTCCAAGCGGCACCATAAAGAAAAGTCCGATGGCATAACCTGCTTGAGTAAGATAGGTGATTGTTCCCGCATCAGCTTCGGGAATCTTAAATTCATTGGCAATTAAAACAATTAAAGGCTGACAATAATAAAGGTTTGCAACTATAAGTCCAGTGCAAACTGCCATAAACATGACACTAGTTTTGGATAAATTCATTTTGCAAAAATACTATTCTCCTTTTTATCTAAACTTAAAATAAAGTATAATTTTTTCCTAACAAACCTCAACTACATTTTAATCTTTTACAAACCAATAGACTAAACTAAGTAATTACATATACATAGAAACATAGATTTAAAACTAAACCTGAACGAATTTCCTAGAAAATTATATTTTTTTTCCGCATAGAACTATGCGTTTTATTTTGAGTGAAACATCCTTTTTTCACACTTAGCAAACTATGATTCTATGTGTTAGAATAAAATTACACCAACAGACTAAATCAGTTCTTTTTCAATGAATCTACAACTAGTTTTTATCGATTCAATAGCATTCGATTTATAATTAGTTTCTTGTTCTACGAATAAATATTTCATTCCTGATCGTTTCGCTTCTGCAAAAATAGATTTGAAATCTATACTACCTGAGCCGATCTCTGCATTTAAAGTGGCATTATTTTTATCCATGTCTTTTACATGCCACATCGTAAAACGTCCCTCATTTTGTTTAAACAATTCTATGGGGTCATTTTTAGAATATGCCATCCAATATAGATCCATTTCAAAATAGACTAAATTTTTATCCGTCTCTTTTAGCAAAATTTCATATCCTGTCACACCATTGTATTTCTTAAACTCAAAATCATGATTATGATACGCTAATTTTAATCCTGCTTCTTTACACATTTCTCCAGCTTTATTTAATAACGAAGCTATTCTTTTGTAATCATCGGCACTTTTCCTTAAACTTTCATCCAGCCAAGGCACCGTTATATACTCGCTATTTAAAACTTTAGCCGCTTTTATCGCTACTTCAAGCTCCGTAGTATTTCCGTCGGATAAATACGTTCCTAATCCGTAATGACCACTCACTGCTTTTAACCCATTTGCGTCTAGTAATTTCTTTAACTCTTGAGCTGACAATCCCCAAAACTTATCTTTAATTGAAAATCCATACAATTCAACTTCAGTATATCCAGCTTCTGCTACTTTCTCCAGAGTTCCTTTCACATCTTTGGGCAGTTCATCCCTTAAAGTATACAACTGCAATCCAATTGTTTTTTTATTGAAAGTAAAAGCAAATGATGGAATTAAACAAACCGTAGCTGCTGCCATACTTGCATTGATTACGAAGCTTCTTCTTGATACCATAAATTTAATACTATTTTACTTTTTCATAAAGTCTTCACGAATTGGGCTAAAAACATCTGTTAAAAGTCCGCTTTCTAAACAAACTACTCCATGTATTGCATGTGGCGGAATATAAAAACTATCTCCTCCTTTTAATGTTTTTGTTTCATTATCAATGGTCACATCAAATATTCCACTCGTTACATATGTAACTTGCGAATGATAGTGTTCGTGTAACACTCCAATGCCTCCTTTTTCAAAATGAACATTTACCAACATTACGTTATCGTCGTAAGCCATTATCTTACGTTTGATTCCTTCTCCTACAACTTCCCATTCTATTTCATCATTAAAAAGGAATTTTTCGCTTGCTCCAAAACTTTCCATAGTACTTTTAGTTTAACATTTCTATTTATTTTTTCTACCTCATCATCATTAAATTCGTTAATCTAATGACAAAGCAAATTTTACTGCTGCATCTGAATGAATTTTTGTTGTATCAAAAACTGGAACTGAAACATCATCCTGACTTATAATCATTGGTATTTCGGTACAACCAAGAATAATTCCTTCGGCACCATTTTCTATCAATTTATTAATCACCATAATATAAGCTCTTTTAGTCTGCTCATTTATGATTCCTCTTCCTAATTCTTCTTTTAATGTTTTCTGAATATAATCTCGCTCATCTTGAAGGAAAGGAACAATTGTCTCAATATTGTGTTCGGCAAGTTTGTCTTTGTAAAAATCCATTTCCATCGTGAATTTTGTACCCAACAACCCCACTTTTTTTAATCCTTTTTTATTTATTTCATTTGCTGTAGCTGTTGCAATATGGATGATTGGCAACGAAATCTCTTTTTCGACTCTTTCTACAACTGCATGTGCTGTATTTGCACATAAAATAATTGCTTCGGCTCCGCTTTTCTCTAGACTCTTACAAGCATTCGCTATCAGTTCAAATGTTACATCCCAGTTATTTTCTGTATTATTTCTTTGAAAATCATCAAAATTTAAAGAGTAAATAATACATTCCGCAAAATTAAGACCTCCTAATTTTTCATTTATTCCCTCATTTATAAAACGATAATAGTCTATTGTCGAAACCCAACTAATACCTCCTACAAGCCCAATTTTTTTCATAACTAAGTTTTTTTACTGATTTTCAAACTTTCACTAAAGCAAAACGGTTTCAAACGATTATAAAATAAGTCTGTGACTCAAATCGTTTGAAACCGTTATTGTAAAAGTATTTTTTTATTCTTTAATAGCTAAGTTATCTCTGGTATTTTTTTGAACTGCAATGGCTCCAAAAATCCCTAATAAAAATGCAAAAGCATAAAATCCTTTTTCGCTAGGCAAAATCGTAGCATTCCAAAGTCCTATCGTTAATAAAGCAATTGCCAAAATTGTTCCAAACCAGCAAATTCCATAATAAATATCAGTTACAGGAAACCCTTCTAATCTATCTCTTACACTTTTTTGCAACGAAATTACCGCGAACAATCCGAACATTAAAACGGTGAAATAATATCCTTTCTCATTTAATAACATTTCAGCTCTGGCAAGCCCTACTAAATAACCAATAATTCCTGCTCCCATAGCAATCCAAGATGCTGCAACAAATGCATTCGACGTTTTTTGTACCATTTTTTTAATTTAATTTATAGTTGAGTTAATTTATTTTTAGAAATATTACTATTTGCAAATACTTCTTAGCAGTTGGTTCTTTTTATTTGGCTTCATATTTCGAAAATATCGCTGAGTCTATTGGTGTCCAAAAACAACACCTTTGCCCACTTGCTTTTAGCGCATTATTCGCCCAAGTATTACAAGTATGAAGCAAACTATAACTTCCGGCTCCTTCATAAAAAGCATCTCTTTTACCGTAGTTTTGATCTGTTTTTATGTGTATAAATTGCCCTTTTTCATCTTTTTTGAAACTGTTTTTTATATAATCTGTTAAGCGAACGTATTGCTCCTTACTGATTATAATTTTTTTACAGCTTTCGTTTTCTTTAATATTCGAAAAATAGGTTGCGTGTATTGCTGTATTGCTTAATCCAGATGCTGCTTTAAGAGCTGTAGACGCTCTAAGATCTGACCAATTTGGAGTTTCTAGATAAAATCCTTTATCACCCCATCCCATCGCTAGATATTGATAGGTTGTATCTTTAGAAATCGTGTTTTCATACTTTATCTCTTTGCTCCAGTCCATAAATTCATTACGAGTTGGAACTACAATATCAGTATGAACTCCATTTGTCATGATATAAATAGTAACTTCTTCCTTGGTATTTGGTTCTCTTTCGACCGTAATTCTCGAAACAGAATAGGCGAGAACGACGTACAATAAAATAAATGCTACGAATGCAAGTAGTATTTTACCAATAATTCTAAGGGCTTTTTTCAATGTGGTTTGTGTGGTTAGTTAATTTTCTAATTTTTCGCTAAAATAGTAGTATTTTATTTAATAAAACAAAATTATTTTTAAATAATAAATCCTTCTAAAATTCAGTTGTTAATTATGAATGTTTAGCAAAAAGAAGACCAAAAACTTATCTTTTTTGAAGATTTTTTAATGCCGCTTTGGTTGCATTAAGTCGGATTGCTATAAAATCATCTTGATTCGTTTCTTTAGTTGGTTCTATATTTGTTGCAAAAAAGTAAACTCCATTCTTGTTTTCCAAATAACCTACAAACCAACCGTTCTTGATTCCATCACTATTAGACAAACCTGTCTTTCCTCTTAAAACATAATCATTAGTCTTTTCAATTTCCATGATATCTTTCATTATCAATTCTGTTCTTTTAGAAATAGGTAATTCTGACAGATACAATCTTTTTAAGAAATCAATTTGTTGGAATTGAGAAATTCTGGACTTTCCTTCTAACCAAAAATTATCAATCGTCAGGGTATCAAAAACCATTGTATTGTAATCTAGCTTTTTTAGATAGGCTCTCATTCGTTTCACTCCAACTTTTCTTGCGATTTCCTGATAACATGGTACACACGAAACTCGAAACGCTTGCTTGAGTGTTAAATCTTGTTCCCAAGCTTTCATCCATCGTTTTTCTCCATTCCATTTAAAAACTGTCGAGTCGCTTTTTACAACTCCTGTCTCAAGTGCAATAATCGAATTAGGAATTTTAAATGTCGATGCTGGAATATTTCCTTTTTTTGCCCAAACAAAATCATTAGAATAATAGGTCTTTTTACTACTATCGTAAACTAATATTGAACCTTTTACTTTTAAACTATCAAGTATTTTACCAAACTCTGCAACAATTACTTCTTTGTCTTTTCCTGTTTCTTTTTTGGTTTCAGTCTTAGTTTCTTTGTTTTTAGATTGACAACTTACGTTTAGGTTTATCAATAAAAAAAGAGATAATATTTGTGTAAGGGTTTTCATTTTGGTTTGTTTTATTTTTTATGAATTTCTAATTGTAATTTTTTTTTAGGACGAGACAATGCTCGTGCGCGCAATTAAAATCAATTCATAATTCTTCTACCCATTATAAATCATTGACGTTATTGTACTGTTTGTTATTTCAATATCCAACAAATGGTCTTGATAAAAATCATCTCCTCCTGAAATGGAACAAAAAATATCCCTTGAATCTTCTATTATTATTCTTGTACTATAGACTTCCAATGTATCATACCAGTTTTCATTTGCTGTATCTTCATTACATTCATTATTATAAAAATCGATTAACTCGGTCTTACAATTACTCAACCAATTAATATAGTCGATAATTTTATCTAAATAACCCTCAATATGTTCATTAGGCAGATAAACCGAAACCTTCTCTTTTTCAGTTAATTTATTAAATATAACTATATTCTTATTGGCAATTTTAAATTTATTTTTAGTCTTCTTTGATGCTACAAAATCGCTCAACTCTAGTTTGGGTTGTTCTTTCTTTTCCCTATATTTCCTGATGTCTTTTATAATGAAGTTGTCTTTGTGTGATTTGGCTTTTTCTTCCATTACATACATTTTGGTTGCCTCTTTTCTATTGGTTAAATCGGCAACGGTCTTAAAAACTTCGTAAGCGGATTTATGAAATCCTAACAAAGCATAAGTATTTGAACGTACTAAATCATCCTGTTTTGTTCTGTTGGCGTTTTCTAATTCATAAAGTAAATCATAAAGCTTCTCGATACTTTCTGTTGATGCATCGGATTTTCTAAACTCTTTAGACAGCTCTATATAATCTTTTGTATAATCTCTGTTCATTTTTATTTTCAATATACTATAGCCATTTTCTTTAGCCGAAAATACAATTAAAAACAATATACCCTTTCAAAAATCATGATTTCTGATGTGTCTAGCCTAGCATTCTAATTGTGAATTAGTAATGGTTAATTGTGAGATGTTAATTCGTAATTCGTTTAAATATTAAATATCTTGACTCTTTAAATCTCTTCTCTTCGTTCTCTAAATCTTGTCTCTTTCTTTCTAAAATCTTTGATTCTCTACTTCGCGAAAAAAACTTTGTATCTTTGCACCCTTGAACCTTTTGAAAAGAAAAAATGCGCATAGATATTATTACTGTTTTACCTGAATTATTGCGAAGCCCGTTTGAAGCTTCGATTATGAAACGTGCTATTGACAAAGGTATTGTCGAGGTTCATTTTCATAATTTACGTGACTATACAACCAATAAACAGAAGAGTGTTGATGATTATCCTTTTGGTGGTGGCGCTGGAATGGTAATGACTGTTCAGCCTATTGATGCTTGCATCACACATTTAAAAAGCGAAAGAGAGTACGACGAGATTATATATATGTCGCCTGACGGAGAAACGCTAAACCAGAAAATGGCTAACACGATGTCGATGCTTGAAAACATTATCATTTTGTGTGGTCATTATAAAGGTGTAGATCAGCGTGTGCGTGATCATTTTATTACTAAGGAAATTTCGATTGGCGATTATGTTTTATCTGGTGGTGAATTAGGCGCTTTAGTTTTATCGGATGCTTTGATTCGTTTGATTCCAGGCGTTTTAAGCGATGAAACTTCTGCCTTAACGGATAGTTTTCAAGATAATTTATTGTCTGGACCTATATATACTCGCCCTGCTGATTATAAAGGATGGAAAGTTCCTGATGTTTTAACTAGCGGTCACTTTGCCAAAATTGATAAATGGAGAGAAGATATGGCTTATGAACATACTAAAAACAGACGCCCTGACTTGCTAGAAGAGAAATAAGTTTTTAGTCTCAGTTTACAGTATGCAGTTACAGTTTACAAACTGGCATATTAAAAATTGAGAGTAAATACTCCAAGCTGAATACTGCAACAGTATATTATATAAACTTATTACCTATAAACTGATACTGAGTACTGTAACTTAAAACCGGCACCAAAAACTGGTACTAATAAAAAAAGTTGCAAATTAAAACTAAAGTTGTATTTTTGCACCCAAATTAGACCAACCTCTGGCGAAATCCGTGTATGTTGCTCTATTACAAAACCATAATTAAAGATATCATGGCAGATTTAATGAAATTCGTTCAAACCGAATTTGTTGCAAAAAAAGATTTCCCTGTTTTCGGAGCTGGAGATACTATCACAGTTTACTACGAAATTAGAGAGGGTGAAAAAACAAGAACTCAGTTTTTTAAAGGAGTTGTTATTCAAAGAAGAGGTTCTGGTAACACAGAGACTTTTACTATTCGTAAAATGTCTGGTGCTATTGGTGTAGAGCGTATCTTCCCAGTTAACTTGCCAGCTTTACAAAAAGTTGAAGTTAACAAAAGAGGAGCTGTACGTAGAGCTAGAATTTTCTACTTCAGAGAACTTACTGGTAAAAAAGCTAAGATTAGAGACAGAAGAAGATAATTTATTATCTCTTTACCATAAAGATCCCGATTCATTATTTATGAATCGGGATTTTTTTTGTTCTAAACAAAATATCAAAACAGTAGTTCTTTGGCTTGAAAACCATCGAATTGTCAATTATAACTACTTAAAATGGCAATCTGTTAATTTAAGGAATTCTAAAAAAAACGCAACCGTTTTCGGACTGTTTTTCTTATATTTGCTTCGCTCATTTTGAGCCAATCATACCTTTTACATCGTCATTTTTTTGACGATACGATTATATTAAAAAAGAAAAAAAAATGACACAGAATTCAAAAATTGTTTACACCTTAACTGATGAGGCGCCATTATTAGCGACTTATTCTTTCTTGCCTATTGTACAAGAATTTACTGCTACAGCGGGTATTGCTATTGAAACTAGAGACATTTCGTTAGTGTCTCGAATTTTATCTAATTTCCCGGAGTACTTGACCGATTCTCAAAAAACAGGGGACGCCTTGGCTGAGTTAGGACAACTTGCTACTAAACCGGAAGCAAACATCATTAAGTTACCAAACATCTCGGCTTCGGTTCCGCAATTAAAAGCTGCCATTGCCGAATTACAATCTCATGGATATAAAATTCCAAATTTCCCTGAAGATCCTCAAAACGATACTGAAAAAGAAATTAAAGCTAAATACTCTAAAGTATTAGGTTCTGCAGTAAACCCAGTTTTACGTGAAGGTAACTCTGATCGTAGAGCACCAAGAGCTGTGAAGAATTTTGCAAAAGCAAATCCACACTCAATGGGAGCTTGGTCACCTGACTCAAAAACTCATGTTGCATCTATGCCAAATGGTGACTTTTACGGAAGTGAAAAATCACTTACTGTTCCTAATCCTACTGATGTAAAAATTGAATTCATTGCTAAAGACGGAACTACTACTGTTTTAAAAGAAAGTACTCCTCTAAAAGCAGGAGAAATTATTGATACTGCTGTATTAAACTTAAATGCTTTAAAAAGCTTTGTTGCTACAACTATCGAAGAAGCAAGAAAAGAAAACATATTACTTTCAGTTCACCTGAAAGCTACAATGATGAAAGTTTCTGATCCAATTATTTTTGGTGCAATTGTAGAAGTTTACTTTAAAGATGTATTCGAAAAATACGCTACTTTATTTAGCGAACTAAATATTGATACAAGAAATGGATTGGGTGATGTTTACGCAAAAATTGCAGGAACACCTCAACAAGCCGAAGTTGAAGCAGCACTAGATGCAGCTATTGCTAACGGTCCAGCACTTGCAATGGTAAACTCTGATAAAGGGATTACAAACTTACACGTTCCATCGGATGTAATTGTTGATGCTTCTATGCCTGCTATGATTCGTACTTCTGGACAGATGTATAATAAAGAAGGTAACCAACAAGATACTGTTGCTATTATTCCAGACCGTGCTTATGCTGGTGTTTATACTGCAACAATAGATTTTTGTAAAAAACATGGTGCTTTTGATCCTACTACAATGGGAAGCGTACCAAACGTGGGCTTAATGGCTCAAAAAGCAGAAGAATACGGATCTCATGACAAAACTTTCCAAGTAAAAGGTGATGGTGTTGTTCGTGTTGTTGATACTAACGGAACTGTATTAATGGAACAAGCTGTTGAAGATAAAGATATCTTTAGAATGTGTCAGGCAAAAGACGCTCCTATTCAAGACTGGGTAAAATTAGCTGTAAACAGAGCTCGTTTATCTAGTACTCCTGCAGTTTTTTGGTTAGACGAAAACAGAGCACACGATAGAGAATTAATCGAAAAAGTAAAAACTTACCTTAAAGATTATGATACTACAGGTTTAGATATCCGCATCATGAATCCAATTGATGCTACAAACTTTACTCTTGAAAGAATAATTAAAGGATTAGATACTATCTCTGTAACTGGAAACGTATTGCGTGATTACCTTACAGATTTGTTCCCAATTCTTGAAGTTGGAACTTCTGCTAAAATGCTTTCTATCGTTCCTTTAATGAATGGTGGTGGATTGTTTGAAACAGGTGCTGGAGGTTCTGCTCCTAAACACGTTGAGCAATTTACACAAGAAGGATATTTACGTTGGGATTCATTAGGTGAATTTTTGGCTCTTGGTGCTTCTTTAGAGCATTTAGGTCAAACCTTAAACAACTCTAAAGCAATTGTTCTTGCTGAAACTCTAGATGAGGCAAATGACAAATTCCTTGCAACCGATAAATCTCCAGCTCGTAAAATTGGACAAATAGACAACCGTGGTTCTCACTTTTATTTAGCGTTCTATTGGGCTCAAGCTTTGGCTGCTCAAAATAAAGATGCTGAATTAAAAGCGATCTTCACTCCTATCGCCGCTGAATTTGCAGAAAATGAAGCTAAAATAAATGCTGAATTAATTGCTGCTCAAGGAAAACCTCAAGACATTGGTGGTTATTACCAACCAAATCCTGAATTAACTAGCAAAGCAATGCGCCCAAGCCCAACATTTAATTCAATTTTAGCTAAAATAGCTTAACTATTAAAATTTATTATGGAGACACACTGTACAGTGCCTCTCTACAAATCAATATCTAAAAGACAACCCGAAACGGTTGTCTTTTTTTTAACTCACATTTAACATTTATTTTGTAATAATTTTTACCTTATAACGTCTTATAAAGTAATTCAAAATTTAAACAATGATTTCAAAAAAAGTTAGCTCATTACTTATTCTATTTCTCGTTTCTTTTTCTTCAATTGCGCAAGAAAAATTCACCCTAAGTGGTACAATTTCTGACTCTAAAAATAACGAAACCCTAATCGGAGTCAACATATACATTCCTTCATTAAAGACAGGTACTACAACCAACGAATATGGTTTTTACTCTATTACAGCTCCAAAAGGAGAATATCAGATAGAAATAAGTTACGTCGGATATCAATCTTTTGAACAAACCATTTCTTTGACAAAAAATATTAAAAGCAATTTTTCACTAAAAGAAGGTGGCGAAGAACTTCAAGAAGTTGTCATCACTGATAATCGAGGAAGAGCCAATACTCGTACTCCTGAAATGAGTGTAAACAAACTTTCTATTACATCCATAAAAAAAATGCCTGTTGTGATGGGAGAAGTTGATGTCTTAAAATCAATTTTATTACTTCCTGGTGTAACTAATGCTGGTGAAGGTGCATCTGGATTTAACGTACGTGGAGGTGGTGCCGATCAAAATTTAATACTTCTTGATGAAGCCACTATTTTTAATTCTTCACACGTTTTTGGATTCTTCTCTGTATTTAACCCAGATGCCATTAAAGATTTAAAACTATATAAAGGAGGAATTCCTGCTCGTTACGGCGGTAGAGCGTCCTCAGTTTTGGATATATATCAAAAAGACGGAAATAGTAAAGATTTCCATATGAATGGTGGAATCGGATTAATTTCAAGCCGACTTCTTGCTGAAGGTCCGCTAGTAAAAGATAAAGGATCATTCTTAATTGGAGGAAGAGCTTCTTACGGGCATCTATTCCTAAAACTAACTGAAGACATGAAAGATAACTCTGTTTATTTTTATGACTTAAATGCTAAATTTAGTTATAAATTAAACGACAACAACAGTTTGTATCTATCAGGTTATTTTGGACGTGATGTATTTAGCATAGCCAATAGCTTTGCAAATACTTACGGAAATACTACTTTAAACTTACGTTGGAATCATTTATTTTCAGATAAACTTTTTACAAATCTATCTTTAATTTACAGTGATTATTATTACGGACTTGATTTAGATTTAGTAGGATTCAAATGGGATTCTGGTATCAAGAATTACAATATCAAATACGATTTCAAAAATTATATCTCAGACAAATTCAAGTTAAATTATGGTATAAATGGTATTTACTATGATTTTAATCCGGGAACTATTAAACCAACAGGTGAAGAAATTAGAATCAACTCAGAGCAATTAGACAAGAAATATGCATTTGAGCCTGCAATTTATATTGAGGCAGAAAATCAAATTGCAAAAAAATTAACGCTTTCATACGGACTTCGTTTTAGCATGTTTTATCGCTTAGGAGGTTCGTCAGTTAACTTATATGAGAATGATAATCCTGTCGTTTTTGATCCTGTTAGACAAATTTACGAAAAGGCAACCCCAATAGGAACTCAATATTATGGCAAGAACAAATCTATTTATGATTATAATAATTTAGAACCTCGCTTTTCTATTGGATACCAAATCAATGAAGACCAAGCTGTTAAAGCCAGCTATAACAGAATGGCGCAATACTTACAATTAATATCAAATACCTCATCTCCTACTCCTCTTGATGTCTGGATGCCTAGCGACCAATTTATTAAACCTCAAATTGCTGATCAGGTAGCTTTAGGTTATTTCAGAAATTTCCAGGATGGGGATTACTCACTTGAAGCCGAAACATACTATAAGAAAATTAAAAATAGACTTGATTATATTGATGGTGCAGATTTAATAGCGAATAACGCTATTGAACAAGTACTTTTAAATGGACGTATGCGTTCTTACGGTGTAGAATTAATGTTCAAGAAGAATACTGGAAAACTAACTGGATGGGTTTCATACACGATATCCAAATCAGAACAGCAAACTCCAGGAAGAACTCCTGAAGAAACAGGAATTAATAACGGACAATGGTATAATTCGGTTTACGATAAACTACATAATTTAGCTGTAACGACTGCATATTCACTAAATGACAAATGGTCTTTTGGTGCTAATTTCGCATTGCAATCTGGACAACCAGTAACTTATCCAACTGGATACTATGAATATCTTGGCGTTAAAGTTCCTCATTATGGTTTACGAAATGAAAACAGATTACCAGCTTATCATCACTTAGATATTTCGGCAACATTAACTCCAAGATCAAACAAGGACAGAAACTGGAAAGGCGAATGGGTTTTTAGCATTTATAATCTTTATAACAGACGAAATGCAGCTTCAATTAATTTCAGACAAAATGAAGATACAGGATATAATGAAGCTGTAAAAACTTCTATTTTCGGAATGGTTCCTGCTGTCAGCTATAATTTTAAATTTTAATTCACCTCTCCTAAAAGAGAAATAAAAATATATTCACATGAAAAAAATAAGCCTATTAATTCTATTTTTCACAGCGCTCTTTTTTACAAGTTGCGAAGAAGTTGTAGAAGTTGATTTAAAAACACAACCACCAAAATTGGTAGTAGAAGCTGTCATTAATTGGAATAAAGGAACAACAGGAAACCAACAAATGATAAAATTAACTACAACAGCCGATTATTACAATCCCATAATTCCAGTTGTTTCAGGAGCTACAGTATCTATAAAAAACAGCACTAATAAAGTATTTACTTTTATAGAAATTCCTCAAACAGGTCAATACGTTTGTACAAATTTCGAGCCTGTCATTAACGAAACCTACGTCTTAACAATTGTTAGCGGAGGAAATACCTATACTGCAACCGAAACTTTAAAATCGGTAGCACCAATTACAAGAATAGAACAAAAAAATGATGGTGGGATTACTAAAGATGAAGTAGAAGTAAAAGCGTATTATAATGATCCTGCTAATGAAGCAAACTATTATTTATACCACTACACGTACTCTAATAAAATACTATCAAGTTATTCGGCTGTAGAGGATAGATTCTTTAACGGAAATGAGTTTTTTAGCACTTCAAATAACGATGATTTAAAACCTGGTGATAAAGTTGAGATAAGTCATATAGGCATCTCTAAAAGTTATTACAATTACATGAATATCTTAATCAGTGTTGCTGGTGATAATGGTGGCGGACCATTTCAATCTCCTCCTGCAACAGTAAGAGGTAATGTTATAAATACAACAAATGTAAGTGACTATCCTTTAGGTTATTTTTCACTTGGAGAAATAGATACTAAAAAATATACAATCGAGTAATTTTTAATATGGAACCTAGAATAGAAAATTTAACCGAAAAGAAAATTATTGGAAAACGAGTTACAACCTCTTTTTCTGCCAATAGAACAAAAGAACTTTGGCAAGGTTTTATGCCAAACCGAAAAGAAATAAAAAATAATATCGGTTCAGAGCTATATTCTATTGAAGTATATCCAGAATCACATTTTACTAATTTTAGCCCAAGCAATCAATTCGAAAAATGGGCTGGTATAGAAGTGACAGATTTTCTTTCGGTTCCTCTTGATATGGAAACTATCGTAATTCCAAACGGACTATACGCAGTTTTTATTCACAAAGGGCCAGCGAGCAATGGAAACGAAACATATCAATATATTTTCAGTGATTGGTTGCCTAAATCTGAATACGTATTAGAGAACAGACCTCATTTTGCCATAATGGGCGAAAAATACAAACATGAAGATCCAACATCTGAAGAAGAAATTTGGATTCCGATTAAACACAAAAATTAATATTCCGAAAATGCTCTCCTAATTGAGAGCATTTTTTTTATATCTTATTTTTAAACAAAAATCTATCAAGTCTCAACATATGTAAATATTTAAGAATTAGAATTAAGCAACCTTTGCAAATAATTAATTCAAAAATTAAAATCATGAGACACTTACTTCTTAGCTTATTTACTCTATTTGCATTTAATATAAAAGCACAAACTTTCAAAAACCCAGAATCTTTATTCGACCCAACACCTTATGGTTTTAGTCATGCATCATCGGTTACTGCACCTGGAGAATTTGTTTACATTTCCGGACAAAGCGGTGGTTTAGGCAAAGAGCATCTTTTAAGTAATGACTTTCGAGAACAAACACAAGTAGCATTACAAAACATTGTAACAGTTCTGGATAGCTATAATCTAAAACCGCAGAACGTCATGAAAATCACCATTTTAATAGTAGATCATTCGCAAGAAAAACTAAAAATATGGAATGAAGAAATTAATAAAGTATGGAAAAACAAACCATTTCCTGCTAGCACATTAATTCCCGTTCCAAGATTAGCCATAGACGGAATGTTAATAGAAGTTGACGCAGTTGCTTTTAAAGCAAAAAAATAAAACTTCTCAAAAAAATAAAATCATTAAGAGATTAAGTTTCATTAAGAAACAATTAACCGCAAAGCTTTCAAATCTTCATAATCTGTGGCAGAAAAAGACTTAATTTTTCTTAATCCCTTAATGGTAAAATATCATCTCAAAAGTCTATTCCCTTTTATTTTTTAAACAAACACAAATAACCTCATTAATCTTTATATCCCGAGAGTTGTCGAGAGTAGTTAAAAAACTTTATTTTCCTTAATGGCAGAAAAACATTTACTTTTTACTTTCGTACATTTACAGCACATTTTAAATCTAGAATATAAATGTCCTCACACCATATCGTACGCGACGACCAAGAACCAGCATTAATCATAGCCAACGGAGCTGCCTGCAATCCCGAATTATTAGGACAATTATTAGAATGGTCTCCTTTGGTAATCGTATTAGATTCGGCAATTGAGCGCGTAGTCGATTTAGGTATAAAAGTCGATGTCTTACTTGGTGATTTCGATCGTGGATTCGACCCAGAAATATACAAAACTACACAATACCCAATAGAGATTGTACATACTCCAGATCAGGACAAAACTGACCTAGAAAAAGCATTCGATTATTTAATCGAACGAAAAATACCTGCCGTAAATGTAATTTGGGCAACCGGAAAAAGAGCCGATCATACCATTACAAACCTTACTAACATTGTTCGATATCGAAATTTATTAAAGATTGTAATCCTCGACGATCATTCCAAAATATTTTTATTACCAAATAAATTCGAGAAATGGTACACCGAAAACACCCCCATTTCACTCATCCCGATTGGAGTCGTAAACGGTATTTTTTCAGATAATTTAGTATATCCTTTGCATAATGACACACTTACTATAGGCTACAGAACTAGTAGTAGCAATGCTGTTTCCAAAGATGGAATCGTTACAATTACACATACTGATGGCGATTTATTGTTAATGGAATGTTTTGATTAATTCCTTTTTCATGAGCTATTTCCCGCTTTCGCCTCAATCTTTTTGGGTAAGAAAAGCCAAAAAAGGATACCAGCTCAATCGGGGCTAAACCAAATAATTTCATAATACTAATATAACTTATTTCCAAATTAGGAATGCGTACCTTTGCACGGAAATTAAGAATAATGAAAGCTACAAATAACTCCGAGAAAACAAGTCTACATCCTAGAAACCCGCATCGTTCCCGTTACGATTTTGAACAACTAATCACAGATTGTTCCGAATTAAAGAAACACGTGGCCATAAACGAACATGGAATCGAGACAATTGATTTTAGTAATCCCGAAGCAGTAAAGGCACTTAATAAAGCCTTATTAATTCATTATTACGACATACAAAACTGGGACATTCCTAAGAATTATCTTTGCCCTCCAATTCCAGGAAGAGCCGATTATATTCATTACCTAGCCGATTTATTAGCTACAACAAATAATGGTGTTATTCCAGAAGGCGAAGCAGTGTTAGGTTTAGACATTGGTGTAGGTGCCAATTGTATTTATCCAATATTAGGAAATGCAGCCTATGGATGGAGTTTTGTAGGAACAGATATCGATGAAAAAGCAATTGAAAACTGCAGTAAGATCATCGAAGCCAATCCTAAACTAATTGACGTTATTAGTTTACAACAACAAACAGAATCACGTTTTATATTCAAAAATATAATTACACCCGAAGATAAATTCACATTCACGATTTGCAATCCGCCTTTTCATTCTTCGTCAGAAGAAGCTAATAAAAGTGCCGTTCGAAAAGTGACAAATCTAAATCCAAAAGCAAATAGAAAAGCAGCGCCCGTTTTAAACTTCGGAGGTCATAATGCCGAACTATGGTGCGATGGTGGAGAAATTGGATTTATAACACAAATGATTTATGAAAGTGCCAAATACCCAATGCAATGTTTATGGTTTACTACATTAGTATCCAAAAGAGAAAACTTATCAAGTATCTATAAGACATTAAACAAAGTAAATGCTTCAATCGTAAAAACAATCGATATGGCGCAAGGTCAAAAAACGAGCCGTATTGTAGCATGGTCTTTCCTTACCGAAGCACAACAAGGAAAATGGAGTTTTAAAAGCGAAAATTAAATTATTGCAATCTGTTGCCTTAATTAATTCTAACACACAGAAACATCGATTTACTCCCTCTATTCGACTTTTAGCCTTGAGTCAAGGAAACATTTTTGAGATTTTGACAAAGAGTAGCTAGCGAACTATTCTTTAAAATTTCAACAAATAAATTAAAAGAAAATCATATTGGCTATAAAATAGCATCAAAAGCTCCAGCGGAGCATAATATTTATAGCCAATACAATATATTTTTCCTATCAGCTCTAGCGGAGCGATATATTAGATCAATTTTAATCCTGTTTTAAGTTGTAAATCAAAAACAAGAATCATAATTTCTATTTTTGTTTTGTAACTTTACAATCCCAACAATTCTAATATCAATAAATGAATTTTCAAGTAGCCTCAGATTATAGTCCAAAAGGAGATCAACCGCAAGCAATTGAAAAATTAACCCAAGGTATAATTGATGGTGAAAAATACCAAACTCTTCTTGGAGTTACAGGGTCAGGAAAAACATTTACAGTTGCTAATGTCATTCAGGAAGTGCAAAGACCAACATTGGTTTTGGCACACAATAAAACATTGGCAGCACAATTATATTCAGAATTCAAACAATTTTTCCCAAACAACGCCGTAGAATATTTCGTTTCATACTATGATTACTACCAGCCAGAAGCATTTATGCCAGTAACTGGAGTATTTATAGAGAAAGATTTATCTATTAACGAAGAGTTGGAAAAAATGCGTTTAAGCACAACATCTTCCCTACTTTCAGGACGACGCGATATATTAGTGGTAGCTTCCGTTTCTTGTTTATACGGTATCGGAAATCCTGTAGAATTCCAGAAGAATGTTATTGCTATAGAAAAAGATCAAGTTATTTCGAGAACCAAATTATTACATAGCCTAGTACAAAGTTTGTATTCAAGAACCGAAGCCGATTTTAATCCCGGAAGTTTTAGAATAAAAGGCGATACTGTTGAGGTATATCCTAGTTATGCAGATGATGGATACCGAATTCATTTTTTTGGAGATGAAATCGAAGAAATTGAATCCTTTGATATAAAAACTTCTCAGGTAATCGAGAAATTTAATAAACTTACTATTTACCCTGCCAATATGTTTGTTACATCACCAGATGTACTGCAAGGAGCAATATGGCAAATACAACAAGACTTGGTAAAACAAGTAGACTATTTTAAAGAAATAGGAAAGCATCTAGAAGCCAAACGACTAGAAGAACGTACCAATTTTGATTTAGAAATGATTCGCGAACTAGGTTATTGCTCAGGTATTGAAAACTATTCTCGCTATCTTGATGGAAGAGAAGCAGGAACAAGACCATTCTGTTTACTTGATTATTTTCCAGATGATTATTTAATGGTAGTCGATGAAAGTCACGTAACCTTATCACAAGTTCATGCTATGTATGGAGGAGACAGAAGCCGTAAAGAAAATCTTGTTGAGTATGGTTTCCGCTTACCTGCTGCAATGGATAATCGTCCTTTAAAGTTCGAAGAATTCGAAGCCATGCAAAACCAAGTAATTTATGTATCGGCTACTCCAGCAGATTATGAATTACAAAAAACAGACGGTGTATATGTAGAACAGGTAATTCGTCCAACAGGATTATTAGATCCAATTATCGAAGTACGCCCAAGTTTGAATCAAATTGATGATTTAATCGAAGAAATTCAGATACGTTGCGAATTAGACGAACGTGTTTTGGTAACCACTTTAACCAAAAGAATGGCCGAGGAATTAGCCAAATATTTAACCAAAGTTAATATTCGTTGCCGTTATATTCACTCTGATGTAGATACTCTGGAACGTATAGAAATTATGCAGGATTTACGAAAAGGAATTTTTGATGTTTTAATTGGAGTAAACTTACTTCGTGAAGGTTTAGATTTACCAGAAGTTTCACTAGTAGCAATTCTTGATGCCGATAAAGAAGGATTTTTGCGTAGCCATAGATCATTAACTCAAACTATTGGTCGTGCAGCGAGAAACCTCAACGGAAAAGCAATTATGTATGCTGACAAAATCACAGCAAGTATGCAAAAAACCATTGATGAAACCAATTATCGCCGTACAAAACAAATTAATTTCAATCTCGAACACAATCAAGTTCCACAGGCATTAAATAAAAAAATCGACAGTGCATTTATCAAAAATCCATTGGTAGAATATGAATTAGGTCATACTTTGAGTGAAGCAGCCGAGCCAGATACAGCTTACCTTTCTAAAGCTGAATTAGAGAAAATGATTCGTGAGAAACGCAAATCAATGGAAAAAGCTGCAAAAGAATTAGACTTTCTTCAGGCAGCAAAATTGCGTGATGATATTAAAAAGCTACAAGAACAATTGACTTAATTATGTTGCTCTTGAAAAATCTTCAATAATTTCTCAGGATCAATCATTGCGTTTGGAGCATTCTTCATTAAATTAAGAATACGCTTAGTAGCTATAGGATTTAATCCCATATCGATAGCAATTTGCTGTATTGCAGCCGCTTCTTTAACATGCAGTATACCATCGCAATGCATAATTAAAGCCAGCCTGTAAAATTGCTGAATACGCTGAAACTCCGATTTAATCACCAATGAAGGAGCTTCCTGATGAAATAAATCCTGAAACGTTACTTTGTCAATACGCAATTCATTAGCAACCAATGACAAAAAATCATACTCTCTCTTATGTAATTCTCCATCAACAGTTGAGAAAGATATTAGCTCTAAAAGTAAACTTATTTTTTCTGTATTAGTATTCATCAAATTCATATTTTTAGCTAAAATATTGCTTTTAAATTTAAAATACAAAAACGGCAGCTATGCAATTAATTATCAGAGCATACAATCTAAAATTAAAACACACTTTTAGGATTTCAAGAAAAACAATTGATTTTCAACCTACGGTAATTGTCGAATTAAAAAAGGATGGATATTCGGGTTTTGGTGAGGCAACATCCAATCCATATTATAATATCACTATCCCAATACTAGAAAATGATATCGAAAAAATTCGTCCAATAATAGAAGCTGTCGAACATGAAACTCCTGAAGAATTTTGGGCAAAAATAAATCCATTATTACAAGAAAATAAATTTGCGCTATGTGCCTTAGATAATGCTTACAATGATTGGTATGCAAGAAAAAAGAATATAAAACTATATCAGCTATGGAATTATTCTATTCAAAATAATCCATTAACTAATTATACCATCGGAATTGATTCTATCGAAAAAATGGTTTCTAAAATGGAAGAATTACCATGGCCAATTTATAAAATAAAACTAGGAACGCCCGAAGACATAGCCATTGTAACCGAATTAAGAAAACACAGTAATGCTGTTTTTAGGATTGACGCCAATTGTGGTTGGAATGTCGATGAAACAATTAAAAATGCTATTGAACTAAAAAAACTTGGAGTCGAATTTCTAGAACAACCGCTCAAAGCAGATGACTGGGAAGGACATCGTGAAGTCTTTAAACATTCCGTTTTACCTATTGTGGCAGACGAAAGTTGTATTATAGAAAGCGATATTGCCAAATGTCACAATCATTTTCACGGTGTAAATATAAAATTAATGAAATGTGGCGGTATCACTCCCGGACGACGAATGCTACAGGAAGCTAAGCAATTGGGATTAAAAACAATGATAGGCTGCATGACTGAATCTACAGTTGGAATTTCTGCAATTGCTCATTTATTACCAGAACTAGATTATGTTGATATGGATGGTCCCTTACTATTAGAAAAAGATATTGCAAGTGGCGTTATCATACAAAATGGAGCCATAAAATACGCCAAAGGTAACGGAACTGGAGTTATCTTGTATTAATCACAATTTCAATATAAGGAAAGTGACAATTCAATTACTTTTAAAACGTACCTTTGTAAAAAATTAAACGATGACAAATAACGATATCCTAAAAAAACTACGCGTAGCCTTAATGCTCCGTGACGACCAAATAGTTGAAATATTAGAATTGGTAGATTTTAGAATTTCAAAATCAGAGTTGGGTGCTTTTTTCAGAGCCGAAGACCATGAAAACTATATGGAATGCGGGGATCAAGTATTACGTAACTTCCTAAACGGATTAGTAATTCATTTAAGAGGAACAAAAGAAAACCCTAAGAATCCTAATGATGTTTTAGCAAAACACAAAGCAGAAATACCTGCTAAAGATAGCACAAAGGAAAGACCAGAGTTTAAAGCCAAATCAAAAGATGAGGAAAGATCAAGAGGAGATCAAGCTCCTTCTAAATCTGGAACTGCTGCAAAAAAACCTTTCAAAAAGAACAACAGTAAATCTGCTCCAAAAATACAAATAGTTGAAAAAGTAAAATTCAACTTCGGTAAAAACAAAAAATCCTAAGCTCACACTTAGGATTTTTTTTTACCCGATATGTTAAAGTCAAATCATTTTTGTGTTTTCAATCTCAATTCTGAATTCTTTTTGAATTCGAATCTGTATTTTTGTATAAATTTAGATTTTAAAACATGAAAAAAATTATTTTATTTTTAGCGCTTGTATTCATTACTCAAATAAATGCACAAGAACGTCCAAAACTAGTAGTTGGAATTGTTGTGGATCAAATGAAGATGGAATATCTCTATCGTTTCTCAGATGATTTTACAGCAAATGGTTTCAAAAAGCTTATGAATAACGGATACACGTTTCAAAACATGCATTACAATTACATGCCTACCTACACTGCACCAGGTCATGCATCCATTTACACAGGAACAACTCCTGCAACACATGGAATTGTAAGTAACGAATGGTTTAGCCGAAAATTAGGAAAACAAATGTATTGCACTGATGATGCTAATGTAGTAACAGTAGGTGATGGTACTAAAGAAGAAGGCGAAATGTCTCCAAAAAACTTATTAAGTACAACTATTACTGACGAGTTAAGAATGGCAACCAATTTTAAAGGAAAAGTAATTGGAGTAAGTCTTAAAGATCGTGGTGCAATTTTGCCAGCAGGACACTTTGCTAATTGGGCATTTTGGTACAGCAAAACTGGATCATTTATTTCTAGTACATTCTATGGAGATAAATTACCTGATTGGGTAACTCAATTTAATAGCGAAAAACACTATTTACCATACATAAACAAAGGTTGGGATTTATATAAACCAGTTGCTACTTACAACAAAAGTTTACCAGACAACAATCCATACGAAGGAAAATTATACAATAGTGAAGCTCCAGTTTTTCCATACAACTTAAAAGATATGTATGATAAAAATGATGCTGGAATTATCCGTTCTACTCCATTCGGAAATGATTTATTAGCTGAGTTTGCTATGAAAGCAATCGAAAAAGAAGAATTAGGAAAAGATAATATTACTGACTTCTTAACGGTTAGTTTTTCTTCTACAGATTACGTTGGACATTTATTAGGACCACGTTCTATGGAGTTACAAGATACTTATTTACGCTTAGATCAAACTATTGCCGATTTCTTAGCTTACCTTGACAAAACTGTTGGTAAAGATAATTACTTACTTTTCTTAACTGCTGATCATGCTGGAGCTGAGAATGTAAATTATCTTAAAGACAATAAATACAATGTAAATAGTATTAGCCCTAAAGATATCCGCAAAAACTTAAAAGATTTTTCAGTAAAAACTTTTGGTGCCGATTTGGTTTTAAATTATTCAAGCTTCAATTTATTTTTGAATAAAGAAATCATCAAAACTAAAAAACTGGAATTAACTAAAGTAAAACAAGCTTTCAAAGACTATTTAATGGCTCAGGATTACGTAAAAAGAGTATATACTGAAGAAGACATTTTGAATGCTACTGGTAATGATTACTATTTAAATTTCATTGTTAAAGGATACGATGTGACTCAAAACGGAGATTTAATTGTTCTGGACAAACCTGGTTATATCGAATATATGGGAACAGGAACTTCTCATGGAACGCCTTATACTTATGACACACACGTACCAGCAATTTTTTACGGATGGAATATTAAAAAAGGAGAATCATATAATAAAAAAGTGATTACTCAAATTGCTCCAACAATTGCACAAAAAATAAAAGTAACGTTCCCGAACGGAACAGAAGCAAATGTTCTTGAAGAAGTTTTAGATAAAAAATAATTTCTTCTTAACACACATAAAGAGGATGTCCGAAAAGTAATTTTCAGGCATCCTCTTTTTATTTAAACAATCTTATTCAAATTGCTCTAATAGCTATAACGATAGTGCGGAAATACTTTCCGTACCCATAACTCCATTTCGATAATCAGACATCAAGTTGATGCCTTTCTAAGTCCCAGAGGGCGATATATTTATAGCAATTCATAAAACCATTTTACAAAACCCCATTGGGATGATATATATATAGGAATCTGAAGAAAAACCAAAATATCGCTACGTTGTAGCTTCAATCCAACCCCCTTTTAATTTGCTATAAATAGGATGCTCCGCTGGAGCAATTATCAATCTTCTTTTCTAAACTGCCCTAAAAAAAAACTGTCCGAAAAATACTTTCCGAACAGTCTGTTTTTAAAACATCCTAATATAGAGTTTATCCTCTAAATCTATTTCTTACAATAATATCTTTAAGTTTAGCTTTTAAATCTTCGCCAGTGTCATAAACCATTTGTTCATTATTAGGAAATGGCACAGCACGTTTATTAAAATAAGTCATATAACTATCCTCGCAAGCACTCTTATCCCCTTTGTAAGTAGCATAAACATAATCAAAGATGAATTCGCTGGTTACAGGAAACGATTGCATTAACTGATTGGTCTTTAAATCAACGTAATCTACCTTTGCAGTTACCTGACAAGATTTAAATTGTCTGAACTCATATATATTAGCTCGAAGCGTTCTATAATTATCAACCTTTATTTCTCGGCCTAAACTGTCTTTAACTGGCTTACCTCTACCATCCAAAAGAGTTCTTACACCATCTTTAACCTGTCTTTCTTTAATAAACTCTTTTTCTTTAATTTGCTCTGGCGAAATAAATATCTCTCTAAAATTCAAAATTAAACTATAGTCGTAAACAACACTTTTTTGTCTAACACTATGGTAAACCGTCCATTTATCATTCAATCCGTACGTACTAAAATCTAATAAATCATTTTGAAGCTGTTTTGGAATAACCATGTTCGTTTCGTTTTTAGCATAAACATCCACAAAATCGGTACCTTTAAAAAGAGCTTCATCCATTAATTTTTTTGTGTTTTTATATCCCGGATTGATACTTTCCAGATAAGCAAAATCATCGTATGCCTTTCTAAAATCAAGCTTGTTTTTGGATTTTAAAAGTGCCGAAGCATTTTCATATAAATATTTTGACAATGCATTTTTGCTGCTTACAATTTGCGAAGAATAATTATCAAACGGAAAATAGGCATTCTTTCCTTGTTTCATTAATTGCAATGGCAACAATGGTCGTATTTTTTCCTGACGGTTATTTAATTGCATGTACGTATTGTAAACACGCTCAATGTTAGCTGGATTAGCCTCTTTTGCCATCAAATCTAGACTGCGTAAATCTCTGTCTTTAGCTTTAGCAAAAGCTTCTTCCAACAAGTAAACATAATCTTGTTTTCCTTTAGAATCTTTTTTGGTTCTTAATCCTTCAACCGCACGATCAATAGCCCCATCATAATTACCATCACTTAGCATTGATTGAGTGCTTTTTACACCACATGAAGAAAGTGCTAAGAACAATATTGAAAAAAGTAGAGTAATCTTTTTCATTTTATAAATTTTAAAGTGCAAATATATCAGTTTTAGATTGATTCAGATAAGTAGTAACTCAATTTTAAATTTAAGAAGTAAAAACTTTCAACTGAATTTACCTTGCTAATACAATCTAACTGACATAAAAATGGAGATGCACTGCTGTACGTCTAACAAATAGTTACTATTTTAATTTTTTTCTACTTCTTATTTGATAAGCAGCTTCCCAAAACAGTATAGATAAAACAGCATTCGCCATTAATGCAGTTTTGATTCCGTGAGCATCATATTTTGGAAATAGATGTAAATCTCCAAACTTCAGTGCTACGTATAAAGCTAAAAATGCAATTATAGCAGAGTACACTATATTTAATAAAGGTTTCCATTTTAATACCAAGAAAGAGAAAATAAGATTGATAAGAAGAAAACCACAACCTAAAGTTATAAATCTATGATCTTTTAATTTTTCGCCTAATGCCAATAAATATGAAGTTGAAAAGCTATAGGTAAAGAATAATATTGAATAAGCAAGAATACGGATTTGTAATTTCATTTTTTATTTTTTTAGTTCGCCGAAAATACAAATTAAAAATGAAGCTTTGATTAGGTTGGCTTTGATATCGACAAAAAAATGCGCAAAATCTAAAAAGACATTTGCGCATTTTTCTTTATAAAAAACTCTCTTTAGAGACTATTATTTCTCTTTTAGTAATTTTTCTAAATACTCTACTTTTTCCTTTTCAGCCTGAACCAAACGTTCGTAAAGTTCAACAACTTTATCTAAAGGGTTAAATGTACAAGCAGTATTATTTACAAAACTATGTGAAACAGCTTCATTAAAAGTATTGAAATAATTTATAACACCTTCATCAGAAAAATTTTCAATAGCTTCTACAGTTACTCCAAGTGCTTTTGCAATTTCAATAAGTTTGTCTTTATCAATTGTCTCGCTTGCTTCAATATTAGAAACTGATTGCTGACTCACTCCAATAGCATCCGCAAGCATTTCTTGTTTAATACCACGAAGCTCTCTAATTCGGCTTATATTTCTGCCAATGTGTTTTGGTTTAGTTGCTGTGCTCATAATTCAAAGGTATTTAAAATTCTTTAAAAAAATAGTAGTTGGTGAAAATTTCAAGTCCCAATATCCACAATCCTGTCATTTATGACAAGTTTGTGCAAAAACTCTATAAGGAATAAGATTTTTAAAATTGGCATGCTTTTTTTATAAATTAGTTATCGGGACGGAGTAAAAGATAAAGCTGGAAGCCTGACCCGAAGGAACACGAACGAAGTATTAAAAGTTTCGGAAGTTAAACTAGTTGATTAAAGATTGCACTGAGGCTTCGACTCCGCTCTGCCTGACAGTTGGAGTCAATATAAAACAAAAAATCCCAATCTATTTCTAAATTGGAATTTCTATAATTGACATTTTTTTTATTTTAAACTGCTGCAGCAACTTCTTGTGGCAACGGAATTTGATTTTTAAGAAGATCTTCGAATGTTTCGGCTTGGCGAATTAATATTCCTTGACCGTTCATCCATAAAACTTCGGCTGGTTTGTATCTTGAATTGTAGTTTGAGGCCATTGAGAAACAATATGCACCTGCATTTCTGAAAGATAAAATATCACCTTCGGTAATTTGTGCAATTCTACGGTTATTCGCAAATGTATCAGTTTCGCAAATGTACCCTACTACAGAGTAAAAACGCTCTTTCCCTTTTGGGTTTGAGATGTTTTCGATATGATGTGAAGAGCCATATAACATTGGACGAATTAAGTGATTAAAACCACTATCGATTCCAGCAAAAACAGTTGATGTTGTTTGTTTTACAACATTTACTTTTGCTAAAAAGAATCCTGCTTCACTCACTAAAAATTTACCTGGTTCGAAAATCAAGGTTAAATCTTTACCATATTCTGCACAGAAAGAATTGAATCTTTTTGATAATTTTTTACCTAATTCTTCGATATCAGTTTCGATATCATCTTTTTTGTATGGTACTTTAAAACCACTTCCAAAATCTAAAAACTCTAAATTTTTGAAGTTTTTAGCTGTATCGAATAAGATTTCTGCAGCATACAAGAATACTTCAATATCCAAAATATCAGATCCTGTGTGCATGTGAATTCCCACAATGCTCATTTTTGTATTTTCAACAATTCGCAATAAATGTGGTATTTGATGTACCGAAATTCCGAATTTGCTATCAATATGTCCTACAGAAATATTTGCATTTCCTCCTGCCATTACATGCGGATTAATACGAATACAAACTGGTGTATTTGGATATTTAGTTCCGAATTGCTCCAGAATAGATAAATTGTCGATGTTTATTTGTACACCCATTGCAGCAACTTCTTCAATTTCTTCTAAAGAAACTCCATTTGGTGTATAAAAAATTCTTTCAGGCTCATATCCAGCGTGAAGTCCTAGTAATACTTCTTGAATAGATACTGTGTCTAATCCAGACCCCATATCCTTTAACAACTGAAGTATGGCAACATTAGACAAAGCCTTCATGGCATAGTTAATTCTAAGATGTTCTACTTTAGAGAACGCTTTAGTTAACCTGTTGTATTGTGATTGGATTTTTTCAGCATCATACACATATAATGGACTTCCAAATTGGTCTGCTAATTGCAGTAAATCTTTTGATTGCATTGTTAAACTATTTTTGACAAATTTATTACTCTTTTGTATACCCACCAATAAAATGTAAAATAATAACAAATTATAACAATTTGTTTAAAATCAAACAATTTATGCGTTATTTTAAATTTATATAAAATCCTCTTTAGGTACTAAGTCGCTAATATTCTAAGATACTAAGTTTTTTGCCACGAATTACATAAAAAAGTCGCTAAGATTCTTGTGTTTAAAATAAAACTTAGAACCTTAGCGACTTAGTATCTTAGAACCTTTAAAAATTATAGACTTGGTAAGTCCCCGCTTCCTTTTGTTGGTAAATTTGTAGATCCCATTAAATATAAATCTACTTCTCTTGCAGCCTCACGGCCTTCTGAAATTGCCCAAACAATTAAGGATTGCCCTCTTCGCATATCACCAGCTGTAAAAATATGTGGCACATTTGTTTGATAATTTGTCGCTTTGTAATTGCTTCTCATATCCAACTGTAAACCTAATTGATCGCTTAAAGTTTTTTCTGGTCCAGTAAATCCAAGTGCCAATAATGCTAAATCACATGGCCAAATTTTCTCTGAACCTTCTTTTTCTATAAGTTCTGGTCGTTGTCCTGGTGTCATTTTCCAAGCTACTTCAACGGTTTTTAAACCTACTAATTCTCCTTTTTCGTTTGCAAGAAACTCTTTGGTATTAATTAACCAGTTTCTGTCACAACCTTCTTCGTGTGAAGATGATGTTTTAAGTTGCAACGGCCAAAATGGCCAAGGTGTAGATTCGCTTCTTCCAACTGGTGGTTTAGGCAAAATCTCAAAATTAGTAACCGATTTTGCTCCATGTCTGTTTGAAGTTCCGATACAATCTGATCCTGTATCCCCTCCTCCAATAACAATAACATCTTTACCAGTTGCTTTTATTTGATTAGGAATTTCTTCCCCAAATAAAACTTTTGTTTGTTGTGTTAAAAAATCCATTGCCTGAACAACTCCTTTGCTTTCGATTCCTTTTGTCGGCAAGCTTCTTCTTTCAGTCGCTCCTCCACATAAAACAATTGAGTCAAATGTATTTAGTTCTTCGATACTGTAATTTACTCCAACATTTACATTGGTTTTAAATACAATCCCTTCAGCTTCTAAGATTACCACACGTCTGTCGATTATTCCTTTTTCTAATTTAAAATTAGGAATTCCGTAACGTAGTAATCCACCAATTGCATTGTCTCTTTCAAAAACGGTAACGGTATGTCCAGCTCTGTTTAATTGTTGTGCCGCTGCCAAACCTGCAGGACCTGAACCAATAACTGCAACTGTTTTTCCAGTTCTCTTTTTTGGTGGTTGTGGTTTAATCCAACCTTCAGCAAAACCTCTTTCGATAATGTTTTTTTCGATATTTTCAATCGCAACAGGTTCTTTAATAATTCCTAACACACATGATTTCTCACATGGAGCCGGACATAAACGACCTGTAAATTCTGGAAAGTTATTTGTTGATTGCAAAATCTTTAAAGCACTCTCCCACTCTTCCTGATGTACCATGTCGTTAAAATCTGGAATTAAATTTCCTAACGGACATGCACTGTGGCAAAATGGGATACCGCAATCCATACATCTTGAACCTTGTTCTTTAATCTTATCTTTTTCTAAGGTTATCGTAAACTCATTATAGTTTGAGACACGCTCCTTAACAGCAATATTACTTTCGTCTGCTCTATTATATTCTTTAAATCCACCTATCTTACCCATGTCATTTTTATTAAATTTAGTTGTGAGATATTAGATGTGAGAACTAAGTTGAAAAACTCAAACTTAGTACCTCTGCACCTTTGTAACTCAGAACCTTTTAATCAGCTATTAGTTCTTCGATTTTCTTTTCTTCTGCTATTCTTTGTAATGCCTTTTTATAATCTGTTGGCATTACTTTGATGAAATGTTCCTGTTCGTTTTCCCAGTCAGCCAAAAGTCTTTTTGCTAATGGACTATTGGTGTACAACGAGTGATTCTTGATTAAACGTCTCAACTTAATAACATCATCCTCTTCCATTGGGTCGAATGCAACCATTTCCATGTTACATAAAGTAGAATCAAATTTTTTATTCTTGTCGTAAACGTAAGCAACACCACCACTCATTCCTGCAGCAAAATTTCTTCCGGTTTTACCCAAAATAACAACCGTTCCTCCAGTCATGTATTCGCAACCGTGATCTCCAATTCCTTCTACAACTGCTGTTGCTCCAGAATTTCTCACACAAAAACGTTCTCCGGCCATACCATTAATGTAAGCTTCACCAGTAATAGCTCCGTAAAGAGCAACGTTACCAATAATAATATTTTCCTCAGGTTTGAAAGTTGCCGTTGGTGGAACTTTAATAATAAGTTTTCCTCCAGAAAGTCCTTTCCCTAAATAATCATTACAGTTTCCGTGAATTTTAAATGACAATCCATTTGTAGCAAATGCTCCAAAACTTTGTCCTGCAGAGCCTTCAAAATCGACTAATATAGTATCTTCAGGTAATCCTTGTGCACCATATATTTTTGAAATTTCATTACTTAAAATTGCACCTACTGAACGGTCTGTATTCTTAATCTTGAAATTAACTCTTGTTTTTTCTTTTCTATAAATAGAAGGAATTGCTTCTTTTATAATTGCAAAATCCAATACGTTTTCTAAAGCGTGATCTTGTGTAGTTGTATTGTGATTCGGAACTGTTTTTGCCTTTTCTGGTTTGTAAAGAATCGAAGACAAGTCTAATCCATTTGCTTTATAATGCTTGATCGCTTTATTCACATTTAATTTTTGTGATTGCCCTACCATTTCTTTTAAAGTTCTGAATCCTAATTGTGCCATGATTTCTCTTAACTCCTCTGCAATAAAATACATGAAGTTGATTACATGCTCTGGCGTTCCTTTGAAATTTTTTCTTAATTCCGGATCCTGAGTTGCAATACCAACTGGGCAAGTATTTAAGTGACAAGCCCTCATCATGATACATCCTGAAGCTACAAGCGGCGCAGTCGCAAAACCAAATTCTTCTGCTCCTAATAAAGCTGCAATGGCTACATCACGACCTGTTTTTAACTGACCATCACACTCTAAAACAACACGACTTCTTAAATCATTTAAGATTAAAGTTTGTTGTGCTTCGGCCAAACCAAGTTCCCAAGGAATACCCGTATGTTGTAAAGATGTTAATGGTGCAGCTCCAGTTCCTCCATCATAACCAGAAATCAAGATCACATCGGCTTTTGCTTTTGCAACACCGGCAGCGATTGTTCCAACTCCAACTTCTGAAACTAATTTCACATTTACACGTGCTTCACGATTGGCATTTTTTAAATCGAAAATCAATTGAGATAAATCTTCAATAGAATAAATATCGTGGTGAGGTGGTGGAGAAATAAGACCAACATAAGGTGTTGAATTTCTAGTTTCTGCAATCCAAGGCACTACTTTTTCACCTGGTAATTGTCCTCCTTCTCCAGGTTTTGCACCTTGAGCCATTTTAATTTGAATCTCTTTAGCATTTGTCAAGTAATTGATTGAAACACCAAATCTTCCTGAAGCAACTTGCTTAATAGCACTATTTCTAGAATCTCCGTTAATTTCTTTCTGGAAACGTTTTGGATCTTCTCCTCCTTCACCAGAATTACTTTTTCCTCCAATTCTGTTCATTGCAATCGCTAAATTCTCATGTGCCTCTCTACTGATAGATCCATAAGACATTGCTCCTGTTTTGAATTTTTTCACAATTTCTGTCCAAGGTTCTACTTCATCAATAGAAATTGGATCCAAATTATTGAATTCAAACAAACCTCTAATTGTCATAAGATTCGAGCTTTGCTCATTGACCATGTCAGAGTATTCTTTATAACTTTCAGGGCTGTTTAATCGAACTGCTTGTTGCAATTTCGCAATTGTAGTTGGATTAAACATGTGTTTTTCACCTGACCTTCTCCATCTGTAAATTCCTCCAATTTCTAATGGCAATAAATTAGCAATTTTAGAATTTGGAAATGCTTTTTGATATCTTTTCTTAACTTCTTTTTCAATTTCCATCAAACCAATTCCTTCAATTCGAGATGGTGTGTATGGAAAATATTTAGTTGAAAATGTCTTATTTAATCCTAAGATTTCAAAAATTTGTGCTGCTCTATACGAATGTAATGTAGAGATACCAATTTTGTTCATAATCTTAAGAATCCCTTTTGCAATAGCTTTATTATAATTTGCAATCGCATAATCGGCTTTTATTCCAGTAATAAAACCTTGCTCAACCTGATTATGAATAATTTCATTTACCATATATGGATTGATAGCACTAGCGCCATAACCAAATAATAAGGCGAAATGATGTGGTTCACGAGGTTCTGCCGATTCGATTATAATTCCGAATTTAGAACGAACCTGTAAAATATTCAATGAATGGTGAACATAAGAACAAGCCAACAACATTGGTATTGGCGCCAATTCTTTGCTTACTCCTCTATCTGAAAGAATAATAATATTATGTCCTTCGTTTACAGCTTTGTAAGTTGCCTGAACACATTTTTCTAAAGCACGTTCTAACCCATTTACTCCTTTTTCTATTTTATATAAAGTAGAAATAGTTGCTGTTTTAAAATCGGCGTGATCTATATTTTTAATTTTATCTAAATCCTCTTTAGAGATAACTGGATTTTGGATTTTTAATTTTTTGCATTGCTTTGATTCAATTTCGAAAATATTAAAATCGCCTCCTACCGCTAAACTGATATCTGTAATAATCTCTTCACGAATACCATCCAAAGGCGGATTAGTTACCTGAGCAAATAATTGTTTGAAATAATTATACAATAATTGCGGTTGCTCCGATAAAACTGCCAATGGCGTATCATTACCCATTGAGCTAATCGCTTCGGCACCCTGAGATCCCATTGGATTGATTATTGTTTTTAAATCTTCGATTGTATAACCAAATAATCGTTGTCTTGTTTCAAAATCAATACTTTCTACAGGAGTTGGATTATTAGTATATGGTACTTTTGCTAATGGCAACAAATTTTCATTAAGCCATTCTTTATAAGGTCGTTTTGTTACAATAGAATTTTTAATCTCTTCATCCTCAATAATACGACCTGCGTTCATATCAACCAAGAACATTTTCCCTGGCTCTAAACGACCGTGTTGTACTACATCTTCAGGATTAACATCAAGAACCCCAATCTCTGATGACATGATTACAAAACCACTTTTTGTTAATGTATAACGAGAAGGTCGTAATCCATTTCTATCAAGTAAAGCACCAATTACGTTTCCATCAGTAAACGGAATTGAAGCCGGTCCATCCCAAGGTTCCATAATGCAAGCATTATATTCATAAAATGCTTTTTTATCTTCTGACATTGTTTGATGTTTCTCCCAAGCCTCTGGCACAACCATCATCATTGCTTCTGGTAGCGATCTTCCTGTCATTAACAGTAATTCAACCACCATATCCATAGAAGCTGAATCTGATTTTCCTTCTAATATAATAGGGAATAACCTTTTAATATCATCTCCAAAAATATCACTTTGCATCAATTCTTCACGAGCTCTCATTCTGCTAATGTTACCACGAAGCGTATTGATTTCTCCATTGTGACACATGTATCTAAATGGCTGAGCCAACTCCCAAGAAGGGAAAGTATTTGTAGAGAAACGTTGGTGCACTAATGCTAAACGTGTTACTAAATCGGTATCTTTTAAATCGATAAAATAACCACTAATATCTTCTGGCATCAATAAACCTTTATATATAATGGTTGTTGTAGATAAACTAGAAAAATAAAACATATGACTCTCAGAAGTTTTAGAATTTCTGACAGCATGTTCTGCTATTTTACGTGCTGCAAATAACTTCGCATTAAATTGTTGTTCTGTTAGCTCCTGTCCATTTTTACCAACAAAAACCTGTTTAACAGTCGGTTCTTTTTCTGCCGCAATCTCTCCTAAACTATTAACATCAACTGGGACGTCTCTCCAGCCAAGTATAGTCAGGTTTTGTTCTTTTATGGTTGTTTCAAATGCATTAATACAAAATGCAACTTGGTTTTTACTTTTAGGTAAAAAAACCATTCCTACTCCATACTCACGTGTTTCAGGGATTTCAAAATCACAAACTTTTTTAAAAAAATCATGTGGGATATCAAATAAAATTCCAGCACCGTCTCCAGTTCTTCCATCAGAACTAACTGCACCACGATGTTCCAATTTTATTAAGATATCCAATGCTTTATGAATGATGTCATTAGACTTAATACCATTCAAATTACAAATAAATCCTGCACCACAATTGTCGTGTTCAAATTCGGGCAGATATAGCCCTTGTTCTTTAACTTTCATTCTTGATATTTTTTTTACAAAAATAAAGATTCCGTTAAACATAATGTATCAAACAAACCGTATCGCTTACATTTTTATAGTAATATTAGAAAAACAATCCTAAATTGTCAATAACATTATTTAACCCACCCCGAATTGACAAAATCATAATTCAAATTTCATTTTTAGAAACAAAATCCACATTATGCATCAAAATATGCACTATTTTATGTTAAACCTCAAACGATATAGTGTCTTTAAATTAACATTCCTTACACAATTATTTAACTCAAAATTCTAATTAATTTTAAAGAAATCGTAAAGCAAAATAAGTCTTGCTTTTTATTCTAAAAAGATTTCTTTTTAAAGTTGATTTTTGTTATTTTTGTCCCACTTTTATTCTGAAATTAATTCAGAACCAGACAAATTCTATATTATGAACATACACGAATATCAAGGAAAAGAAATTTTAGCTAGTTACGGAGTACGCATTCAACGCGGAATTGTGGCTAATAATGCGGTTGAAGCTGTGGCTGCTGCAAAACAATTAACTGCTGAGACTGGTACAGGATGGCACGTTATTAAAGCACAAATTCACGCAGGTGGACGTGGAAAAGGTGGTGGAGTTAAGTTAGCTAAAAACTTACAACAAGTTGAAGAAATAGCTGAACAAATCATCGGAATGCAATTGATTACACCTCAAACTTCTGCTGAGGGTAAAAAAGTAAATAAAATTTTAGTTGCTGAAGATGTTTACTATCCTGGTGAAAGCGAAACTTCTGAATTCTACGTTTCTGTTTTATTGAATAGAGGTACAGGTCGTAACATGATTATGTATTCTACTGAAGGAGGAATGGATATTGAAGAAGTTGCTGAACATACACCACATTTAATTTTTACAGAAGAGGTTGATCCATCTGTAGGATTACAAGGTTTTCAAGCAAGAAGAATTGCCTTTAACTTAGGTCTTTCTGGAAATGCTTTTAAAGAAATGGTTAAATTCATTGACTCATTATACAATGCATATATTGGTTCTGATGCTTCTATGTTTGAAATCAACCCAGTATTAAAAACATCTGATAATAAAATCATGGCTGTTGATGCTAAAGTAAATATTGACGATAATGCTTTATACAGACAACCAAAATATGCTGAAATGCGCGATATTCGTGAGGAGAACCCAATCGAAGTTGAAGCAAAAGAAGTAGGTTTAAACTATGTAGATCTTGACGGTACTGTAGGATGTATGGTAAATGGTGCAGGATTAGCAATGGCAACTATGGATTTAATTAAGTATGCTGGTTTCGAACCTGCAAACTTCCTTGACGTAGGTGGTACTGCTGATGCTAAGCGTGTTGAAACTGCTTTCCGTATCATCTTAAAAGATCCTAACGTAAAAGCTATCTTGATTAACATCTTTGGAGGAATCGTTCGTTGTGACCGTGTAGCTCAAGGAGTTGTAGATGCTTACAAAAACATGGGAGACGCTATTAAAGTGCCAATCATTGTTCGTTTACAAGGTACAAATGCTGCTATTGCAAAAGAACTAATTGACAATTCTGGTATGCCAATTTTATCAGCTGTAGAATTTCAAGAAGCTGCTGACCAAGTTAAAGCTGCACTTTCTTAATTATCTAAGAAAACAATTATATACAAAAAATCCTAAGCTTATGCTTAGGATTTTTTTTTACTTTAAACTTACGTCTACTTTAAAATCGCAGCCAACTCTACTATTTCAAAATTAGGATCATTTTTAACAAATTCTCTTATTATTGCAGCATGACTTGCTCCCAACAAAACCATTATCTTATCATCCTTGGCTTCTGTAAGCTTTTGAATTAAAGAATACATATAAAGATTTCTTCGATACCATTCTGAAACCAAATAGGCACCCACAAAATTGTCAACTGCTCCAACTCTATTAGCTATTCCTAAATACCATTCTCGATCAATCTTGATCGATTCTTTTGAATTCAAATCCAAAAGAAGCTTAGTTAAAGTGTATTTCGAAATTTTTTCATTTTGACTTTTCTCATAGTTTACCATTTCTATTTCATTACTTTTTAATAAATCCAACTGATTTGCTTCTTTCATCCCTTTCAATAAACTATCATAAGGAAAAGAAGTCTGATTATAATCTATCGCAAAAAGTTTCTTATGCCCCAATTTTTTAGCGGATCTTAATGCTAATTGCACTATTTCATCAGCCTTATTATTTAGCAAACTATCTGTGTTTTTTGCATAAAACTTATCTAGCTTATCCTGTTTCTTATAATTCCATTCTACAAAAATTTTATTCGGACCAAACTCTACAATTTTATCAGTAATACTTACCAGTTCCTTCTTACTTTTATCTGTCATAACATTAAAAGTATTGACTTTGGCAACGTCTAGTCCAGGATTTGCAAAATGGAAACTTCCAATTAATAAGATTTGCTTCTTCTTAGTTTGAGCAAAAGAACTACTGAATACAACTAAAAAGACAAGCAACAAAGAGATTTTTTTCATGATGATTTATTTTAAATTCATCACAAAAATAGAGTTGCGTTTAAGAATAATTTTTATTTTTTGACAAACAGTAAATTTCAGATTACAAAACGTTTCGAATCTATCCTTAAAAATATTCATGTACTATTTTCAGCAGTTCATCCTGAGAAATAAAGGTTTTGTATAAATATAATTATCTTTCAAAGCCATAGTTGTATTTTTGAAATAACAAATCCCTAACTATGAAGCTGAAGATTCCGTTTTACTACCATATCATTCTTTTTTTAGGATTATTTCTACTCTTTAACCTATGGGATTTTGGAATAAACAACCAAAAATTAGAATTCATTTTCAATAAAATATATTTTTTATTTAATGTGGGGTTTATAGGAGCAATTTTCATCGTTTATCTTCTAAATTTTTACATCTTTTGCAATTGGTTTTTGAATAAGAAAAAAATATTCCTGTATTTAATAAGCATCCCTATTACATTACTAATCTTCGCAGGGGTACGCTATCTTCTACAGGAAGTCATTATTTTTCAAATTACAGGAATTCATAATTATGCCGAAACAACAAGAGAAATAACATACTACATTCGGGATAATTTTTTCTTTGGATTACCAGCTGTAATTCTGAGCTCTTTAATCTTTTTAATTTGGCAGTTTCAACAAACACAAAAACAAAACCAACAATTGCTCTTAGAGAATAAAAAAGCAGAGTTCCAAATGCTAAAATCTCAAGTAAGTCCGCATTTCCTATTTAACACTTTAAATTCATTTTACAGTCAGTTAATAGGTAAAGATGACGAAATAGCTTCAGATATTTTAGTATTGTCTGATTTGCTTCGCTATGTAATAACCGAAACGGATAAAGACGAAGCTTTACTTTCAAAAGAAATTCAATTTATCAAAAACTACATTCATTTACAGCAAAAAAGATTTGAGGATCAGCTTCATTTAGATTTTTCTATAAAGGGAGATTGTACTATTGAAAAGATACTTCCATCTGTTTTAATTCATTTTATTGAAAACGTTTTTAAACATGGAAAAATGAACAATATAAATCAAAAAGCCATTATTTCAATAAATATTGATAATGATTACCTAGAGATTTCTACCTTTAATCACTTCGTAGAAGGCGAAAATTATTCTTCAACTGGAATTGGTTTTAAAAATCTAATCAAGCGATTAGAATACACTTATAATAACAATTTCACATTAAATAAAACATCAGAAAACAATACCTTTAAAACCTACTTAAAAATACCTTTAAAAAATAATTTATGATATTTAAATGCCTTATTGTCGATGATGAACCACCAGCAACTCGTATTTTAAAAAAGTATATTGAAAAAGTATTTTTTCTCGAAGAAATAGGCGTTTTTAATGATTCCTTAAAAGCTTTAGAGTTCCTAAATTCAAATAAGGTTGATGTAATATTTTTAGATATACAAATGCCTCAACTCACAGGATTGCAACTTTCCCGAATCATTTCTAAAGATGTTAAAATAATTTTTACAACTGCATATCCAGACTTTGCATTAGAAGGATTTGAATTGAATGCGGTTGATTATTTACTGAAACCTATTGCTTTTGAACGTTTTTATCAAGCAGTTTCTAAATTAAATTCTGATTCGAAAACAGAATCCTTAAATAATAACTCATCTGACTTTATTTTTATAAAAACTGACGGTAAAAATAAATTTCATAAGTTATTTTTAAATGACATTTTGTATATAGAAAGCCTACAAAATTATGTTTGCATTCATACAGCAAAACAACAAATTATAACACATTCCTCTTTAAAAAATATAATTGAATCTTTACCCCAAAATGATTTCATTCAAATTCATAAATCCTATGTAGTCGCTTTTAAACAAATTGAATCTACCGATAGCTTCTCTGTTTTTATTAATACTAAAGAATTGCCTATTGGGGCAACATATAAAGAAGCTTTTTTTGAGCGAATTGATAAAAATAAAATATAACTAATCACAACAAATATAGGCGATACCTAATTACTAGATTTAGAAGTCAATTTAGAGGAGTACGAAAAGTAGATTCCTTCTTATTCAAATTATCCAATCTTTTTGGATAATCCCCAACTTTTGCGTTTGATCCTTTTTTTGTAACTCCATAGATTTTTAACCGCAAAGGGCGCTAAGATTTACACTAAGTTTACAAAGTTTTGCGCGCTTTGCGTTTTTTTAACTTTGCGCCCTTTGCGATAAAATCTTTTTCCTTAATTATCCAAAAAATAAGGCAAAAAAAAATCCCTATCAAGTAAATGATAG
>NZ_JAOZEV010000010.1 GCF_025847275.1 Flavobacterium frigoritolerans | reverse complement strand
ACACAAATATCTAGATTTTAATATTTACCCACAACAATATGTATTGATCCCCTTTGTAGTTAAAAATCTATGGAGTTGCAAAAAAGGATCAAACGCAAAAATTGAGAATTATCCAAAAAGATTGGATAATCTGAATAAGAAGAAATCTACTTTTCGTACTCCTCTAAATTGACATCTAAAGGCTTTTACTTTAGCATTAAAAGATTCCGCTGAAGTATTTGTACTTTCTATTATCAAAATAGTTTAAGATTAACTGGTAATTAAACGTTATGGTATTAAGTAGTATATTAAAGTTTTTAAAACCGGATTCCTCTACATTTCTAAACCAATGAGCTAGTTTAGTTATAACAATGTGTTTGTTATTGTAGTTGTTATAAATCCCACGAAGTTGCTGTACTAGTCTATGGGCTGTTTTTTATATCAGGATATAAGTTAAATAAGACCTGCGCTCTTTGATTTTGACTCTCAGTCCATTTTTCGGAAGAAGTTTAAGCCTTGGAAAGGAAAGTGAAAAAATCAGATCTTTTTAAAAAATCGGGCATAATGAATTACTAAATGATAGAAAGTATCTTCTAAAATATAAATTATGTAACGAGTTCTAAAAAATAAAGCAGCCATTGTATAATAGCTGCTTTAAATTGTCTCTTTAGATAAGAAAGGTGTTTTGTTATCTAATTTCTGAAAAGGTATCTCCTTGTTTTATATCTCCAGTGCTATACCCTTTTTTGAACCAATATATTCGTTGTTCTGAAGTACCGTGTGTAAAAGAATCTGGAACTACTCGTCCTTGCATTTTACTTTGTATTGCATCATCACCAACAGCATTTGCCGCACTTAAAGCTTCGTCAATATCACCAGTATCTAAATTTTTATCATTGTAATGTGCCCAAACTCCTGCATAAAAGTCGGCTTGGAGTTCTAATGCTACAGATAATTTATTGGCTTGTGCTTCGCTTTTACCTTCTTGTGCTTTACGCATTTTGGACGATGTACCTAATAATGTTTGTATGTGGTGTCCTATTTCATGTGCTATAACGTACGAAATTGCAAAATCACCACCCTTAGCACCAAATCTAGTTTTTAATTCCTCAAAGAAGGCTAAATCCATATATACTTTTTGGTCTCCAGGGCAATAAAAAGGTCCTGATGCTGATGTGGCTCCACCGCAAGCTGTTTCTACTGAACCTCTAAAAAGCACCAATTTTGGATTTTTATATGTCATTCCATTTTCAGCAAATATTTTACCCCATATGTCTTCATTATCAGCTAAATTCACTCGAACAAAGTTGCCCATTTCTTCATCTTCTTTACTTAATGGTGCAGCTGCTTCGGTTTGGTTTGACTGAGAGCCTTGCATTTGTTCTAAGACTGGAGTTATAAATTGGGCATTTTCTCCACCAAAAACATTCACTAATAAAATTATAATACCAATGATTCCACCTCCTACAAGAGTTTTGCCTCCAGATGACATTCCTCTTCTATCTTCAACATTATCACTTTGTCTTCTGCCTTGCCATTTCATAATTATATGGTTTTAACGTTTTTACTCAAATTTTATACACACGAATTTATATATATTTTTCGAAATAATGGTTTCAATCTTCTATTTCTTTACTATTTAGATAATAGATTTTATTATAGCTTTTTCTATGCTTCCCTTAATGATTGGTTTTGCTATATAACCAGTCATTCCCGCATTGATACAATTTTGTTTTTCATCTTTTTCTGCTCCGGCAGTTACAGCTATTATAGGGATTTTTTTTCCTGATTTTAATTCCCGTATTGCTTTAGTTGCTTCATATCCGTTCATAACAGGCATTTGTATGTCCATAAATATGATATCTGGATCTATTGTTTTGTATAATTCAACGGCTTCTTCTCCGTTCTCAGCGTCGTATATAATAGCATTTATAAAAAGATTTTTTATAGTGGCTCTTAGTAGTAATCTATTGACGTTATTGTCTTCTACGATAAGAAATTTTATTTCTTTGGCAAGTTGCTCTTCAGTTAAAACATAAATAGTATTATTGTTGTCTTCGATAGCACTTTCAAAAAAAACAGGATCGTATATATTGCAGCTTTGTATATCTAGATCAAAATAAAAAGTGCTTCCTACGTTTACTTTACTTTCTAATTTTAAATGGCTATCCATCAAACTAAGAAGTTTATTTGAAATAGTTAACCCTAGTCCAGTACCTCCAAATTTTCGTGTAGTAGAGCTGTCTTCTTGTGAAAATGCCTGGAAAATACGTTTTTTATTTTCTTCGAGTATTCCAATACCAGTATCAGAAACCGAAAAACGTATTGTGTACGTATCGTTTATTTTGTCTAGTACAGTTACATTAAGTTTTATTGTCCCTTTTTCGGTGAATTTAACTGCATTTGCAAGCAAATTTATTAGAATTTGTTTTATTCGAACAATGTCAATCCAAAAGCAACTTGGTATGTCTTCATTGATGTTTAGTTCTAATGTAAGGTTTTTAAGGTTGGATTCGTATAATATTAAATCGACAACTTGATTAAGTATTTCTCTAATGTTATATTGATCAATATTTAGCTCTAATTTTCCAGCTTCTATTTTAGAGAAATCAAGAATGTCATTTATAATATTAAGTAACGATTGTGCTGACTGATTAACAGTAATCATATATTTTTGTTGAATCTCCTGAAGATTTGTTTTCATTAGTAAATTGGTAAAACCAATAATACCATTTAGAGGAGTTCGTATTTCATGTGACATATTTGCTAAGAAATCAGATTTTGATTTATTTGCAGCTTCTGCCAATTGTTTTGCTTTTATAGCGTCTTCGGTTTCTTTTTTGCTTGTAATATCAAAATAAATTCCACCAACAAAATCAATTGTATTTCCTTTCTTGATTACATCACCAAATTCTTCTACCCAAATATATTCGCCAGTTTTTCTTTTTATTCTATAAACGCAATGTATTGGTATTCCATTTTTTAAATCACTAATCTGATTTTTAATGATGTTTTCTTTGTCATCTGGATGCATTAATGACATAAATGGCAGTTTATTCTCTAGAAACTCAGATTTTGGATATCCGGTTAAATTTTCTATTTCGTCGCTCAGGAATACTTTTGTACCTAGTTCATCAAATTTAGACAGGTAAACAGTACCAGGAATATTATTGGCAATTAGCTTAAATTTTTCTTCACTTTGATGAATTCTAGTTTCGTTTCTATTTCTTTCTAAGGTTGAAGAAATGTTATTTGCAAGAGACTGTAAAATATAAATCTCATCTTCAGTCCATTTTTTCTCATTCGTACAATCATCGAATCCTATAAATCCTGTAAATTCATCATTAATATATAAAGGAAGAATTAAAATAGATTTGATTTCATTGGCTATTAATAGTTCTTTAAAAAAGGAATTTTTAAGTTTAGTGGTGAGTGTATTTAATATTTTTTTATTTTGTGCCTGAGCAAATATCTCATGTAAATTTTCAGTGCTAAAACCTTGTAATTTTGTTATTTGTTTTACAAATCCCTTTCTTGCCCATTTATATTTTTGGCTTACAAGATTTGTATCAGTATCCTTTTCATAATAAAACATATGATCAGCTTTTGTAGCTTTTCCTATTATGTCAAAAGTTTCTTCAAACATTTTGGAGGTACTTTTGCTCAATAAAAACTTTTCAGTACATAGTGCTAATGCATGTAATAACTGACTCTTGAATTCTAATTTTTTTTCTGCAATCAATCTCATTTGAGATGAGACAGCTAAGGAAATAATATCCGAAATTGTTCGGCCAAAACTAATGTCTTCATTGTCCCAAATTCGTTTGTTTTGAGTTGATTCAAAACATAGGATACCTGTTAGTTGTCCATTTGTAAAAATGGGAATATCTAGCATTGACTTAATGTCATTTTTTAAGAAAGCGTCTTTTGTAAACTCGGATATTTCTAATTGATTAAAGACATCGGGAGCATTAATTATAGTTTTATTTTTTATAGAATTAAAATAGACAGGATAATGTTCTTTTTTTAAAACTGTTTTTTTATTAAGTTTATGATTATCTGTACTAAATAAATTTGTACAGGTAATAGCATCTTCAGTATATTCCCAATAACTAACCCGGTTGGTTTTCGAAGCAATTGCTGCTTCTTTGATAATTAGTTCAACAACACTGTCTATGTCATTATAGTTACTAAAGTTTGTAGTTGATAATTTTTTGGATACCGTATTGTAATCTTCTGTTTTTTCTTGCCTTATTTTATTTTCAATTTCAATGTTTTTCAGTTTGGTAATATCTCTTGCAATACCAGCATAACCTGTTATTTCTCCTAAATCATTCTTGCGAATAATAACTTTAAGAGAGACCCATAATTCTTCTTGATTTTTTGTCAATAAAGGAATTTCTATAGCAGGAAAATCATTTTCTTTTTTCTTTAGATTTTCTTCCAGATTTTCATAAAAACTCATCGTATTTGTGATGTAGTCTAATCGGATGAATTCTAGGTAATTATGAGATATTATTTCTGATTGAGAATATCCTAATGTTGAAATTGCAAATTCATTGATAAAAGTAAAATTGCCATCATCGTCGGCTTCAAAAATTAAATCGGTGGCTGTTTGGATTAGATTTTTATATAAATCTTTGGTGTTAATTTGTTCTGTAATATCTTGTCCAATACCAATTATTAAGTTCTCAGAGAATTTTTTATCCTTCCATTGAATGTACTTGTATTCTCCATTTTTACATTTTAATTTGCGAATGTAGAGTTTGTTGTCAGCATAATTTAAATGATATTCTTTGACAATAAATTCCGGATCTTCGGTAAGATTCCAAAAACCCATTCCCATGACTTCTTCGGGTGAATAACCAAGGATATCAATTATGGTTTCGCTACAAAATAAAATTTCTCCTTTGCAATTACTAGCTATAGTAAGTGAATTTCCTTTATGTACTATTTCATTAGAAAAACGGAATTTATCATTCATGTTTAATAAAACTGCATATCTTACATAATTGGCAACAAATACAATAAGAGAGAAGTTAATTAAAACTACGGATGTTTTTAACGATATTAATTGTGAAATTGTAGTATCAATTAAAAATAAAAAAACGAAAGCTGTAAAAACCCAATATAATTTTATAGGTTTTAAAATGGAATATGAAAAGTAAAAGGCAACAATAAAACTAATTATAGGAGTAATGTCGTTGGGTAAAAGAATTACATTACGTGCTATGTAAATGAAAAAGAGCAGAAATAATGTAATAAAGATAAATTGTACGTTTTTACGTAAGTAGTTGACTCTAATAGTTATAAAGTAGAATAATAAAAAGAACAGACCAATCGAGGCATTTATAATAAGTAAGCTTTTTGGTCTAATTTTAAATAGCTCATTAATTATTTCTATTAATATAATGTTGATTCCTAAGAATAAAAAATACAATAAATACTCTTTATCGGTAGTATCATTCTCTTTTTCTTTTTCAATAAAATTGCCTAATTGATTTTTTATATTAAAAAAATGGTAAATCAAAAAAGCAATAAGACTAAATAAAGCTAATCCTAGAGCTGGAAACTTAGGATTGTTATATGAAATCATCCACTGAATGCATACGTCGCTAAATATCAATAATTTATTGGCCAAGCCTGTTGGGTTTGGCCATGAGAATATTATTGATATAAAACTACAGTACAAAACCATAGATTTTGGGGGGATTTTGGTTTGATTAAATAGATTCTTGGGGAATTATCGTTTTAATTGTATTTTTTATAAAAATGTTTTTGGTCCTGAATTAGATTCTTTAATTTTTTCGAATGTGTCTAAACCAATAATTGAAGTATAGATTGCATATGTCATAGAATAGATAAAAGGAATAGTGAAAATTACTCCAATACAACATCCGATGAATCCTACCATTGCACCTAATCCTGAAACAATTAATAATCCAATAAGCATTAACGGTTGTTTTGATACAACCATAAAACTTGTTTTAATTGCATCTACAGCATTAAAATTACCAAAGATAATTAGTGGTATTGTTAGATATGTAAAAAGAGAAATTAGCAATGAAATTACTGTTCCTAAAAATGATAAGTTCAGAGTTTGCAAGATTGCAGATATAGGAACGTTTATAATTGATATAAGTAATGTGGCTATAATAATGTTTGTTAGGTACGGTAATCTGTAATAATAAAAAATCGTAGATACATTAAATTCTTCATCTTTATCTGCACAATCAGCCATTTTTAAAAAACCAGCAGTAAAGGGGGCGAAAATTACAGCCAATAAAAGCATACTTGCCATATAAATTGCAAGTGGCTGTCCCGACAATTTAACGTGTTGTAAGTTTTCTAAAGATTCTTTTGTTAAACTTTCGATTCCAAAAATAGAAATTACAAGTCCAGAACCAAAAACACCAAGTATAAAGTAAAAAACAAGTATAATCAATCCAGCGTAAAGAGCTATTTTTTTATAATTTTCGAAAGCATGATTAAATACATTTGAAAAATCTAATTGATAACCATTTTTTTTTATTTCTTCAATTCGTTGTTGCGTAGGATTCATAGTTTTTTAAAGTAGTTATTAAATTATATTTAATTTTTTTAGATTATTTAATTATAAAATATCAGTAGTAAATATAATGTATTTTTTAAATCGACCAAGCTAAAAACATTTTTTTGACAAAATGATTTAGCACATTTGGCTGCTTAGTTATGAGAAATTAATCTGCCTAATGAGTATTTAAAATTAGTTGAATTTATATCCAGTCTAATAATTTTTTAATGGCAGCCAATTTGTCTTTATATGGCGCGTATCGCATTGGTAAATCTAACCAGTTGGCCTTTTTAACAATGCCTTTATGGTGAGAAAAAGTATCAAAACTTAATTTACCATGATAGGCTCCTAAGCCACTATGGCCTACACCTCCAAATGGAAGTCTTTTATTTGAAAAATGAACAACGGTATCATTGATACATCCACCGCCAAATGAATAACGTGTGATTATTTTTTTAGCAAAATGTTGATTTTCACTAAATACATATAGAGCAAGAGGTTTTTCGTATTGGTCGATAATGTTCTTTATATCTGCTTCAGTTTTGTAAGTAAGTATAGGTAATAATGGTCCGAAAATTTCTTCTTGCATGATATTACTTTCTATATTTGGTTCATCGATAAGAGTTGGAGCGACATAAAGATTTTTAGCATCCGTTTGTCCTCCAAAAATCACTTTATTTGGCTCAATCATGCTATCTAATCGCACCCAGTTTTTGGTGTTTATTATTCTTGCAAAATCAGGTGACTCTTGTGGATTTTGACCGTAAGCTTTGTTGATTTCATCTTTTAAATAGCCTATAAAATGAACTTTCATATTTTTATGAATCAAGATATAATCAGGGGCAATACAGGTTTGTCCTGCATTGATGAATTTACCCCACACTATTCTTTTTGCTGCTAATTTCAAATTAGCTGTTTCGTCAATAATACATGGATTTTTCCCGCCAAGTTCTAGTGTAACTGGAGTGAGGTTCTCGGCTGCGGCTTTTGCAACAATTTTCCCGACAGCTACACTTCCGGTAAAGAATATGTAGTCCCAGCGTTTTTCCAAAAGTTTTTGCGCGATATCGGCACCTCCTTGTACTACTTCAACATGATTAATGTGAAATGTTTTCTGGATTATTTCGGTTATAATCTCAGCAGTCTTCGGAGTAAGTTCGGATGGTTTTAAAATGACTTTATTTCCTGCTGCTACAGCCGATATTAATGGGCATAGCGCCAATTGAAAAGGATAATTCCAAGGAGCCAAAATCAATACTTTTCCATAAGGCTCTTTGTAAATATAATCGGTAGAAGGGAAGTTGAGTATCGATGGGATAATACGTTGTGGCTTTGCCCAACTATAAATGTTCTTAATGGTATCTTTTAATTCCGAAATAACATAATTGGTTTCGGTTAGAACGGCTTCAAAAGCAGGCTTCTTGAAATCATCATACAAAGCTTTTACGATTAAATCTTCGCTTTTTTGTATGTTGAACAATAGTTTTTTAAGCGTCTCTTTTCTGTAACCGATGTCATTTCTATAGTCCATTTTAAAATCAGCTTAGTTTTATTCTATGCAAGTTAATTTTAAAATTTTAAATAAAAGTGATTTTTATCTAAAAATCATAAGGCATTCCATATCACTTCATCTGGAGTAGGAGCAATAATGGTAAGCGATTCTTTTGTTACTGGATGTATGAAGGTTAATTTTCGGGCATGAAGATGAATTCCTCCATCGGGATTACTTCGGTCAAAACCGTATTTTAAATCTCCTTTTATAGGTGATCCAATTGCCGAAAGTTGTGCTCTAATCTGGTGATGTCTTCCTGTATGTAAATTGATTTCGAGTGCTACGTAATTCTGAAGTTCTTTAAAAACGGTATAATCTAAGCTTGCTAATTTACTATCAGGAACTTCTTTTAGATGTGCTTTTGAAGTGTTATTTTTTTCGTTTCTTTTAAGGAAATGAACCAATTTGGCACTTGTTTCGACGGGTTTGTTTTTTACAACTGCCCAATAGGTTTTTTGTGTTTCGCGATTACTAAACAATTCGTTCATACGCGTTAATGCTTTACTTGTTCTTGCAAAAACTACAATTCCAGTTGTAGGACGGTCTAAACGATGAATCACACCTAAAAATACGTCTCCGGGTTTATTGTATTTATCTTTTATGTATTCTTTTACAACATCCGATAGTGGTTTATCACCTGTTTTATCACCTTGTACAATATCGCCTACGCGCTTGTTTACAACGATAATATGATTGTCTTCGTGTAGAACTTGGAGATTATTCTTATCTGATATTATTTTCATTTTAGACTTCTTAGATTTTTAGACTGGCTTAGACTTCTTAGATTTTTTAGAATAAAATATTATAATAAAGTAGCTCTAAACCGTGATGTCATTTTAATAATTTCTTCCAATAAATTGGTTAATTCAATTGTGGTTTCTTCTGTAATAAATCCTAAATAAGACGAGATTAGAAGTTGTGTTTCTACTTCATAAGCAGACCCAATTGCAATTTCTATAAAGCGCGCAAAATCTTTATTAGAATTTCTTGATGAACCTTCTGCAATATTAGATGGAATTGAAACCGATGCTCTTCTGAGTTGATTTGTGATTCCGAATTTTTCTTCGCTAGGAAATGTAGTAGTGACATTATAAATTTTAGAACAAAGTAATCTGCTCTTTTTCCATATTCCTAGTTCTTTAAATTAATGCATTTTTTAGATTTTTAAAAGTCTTATAGTTCTCAGATTATTGAGGTTTGTAAAATCAGTATATAAAAGGAGATTTATACTACAAAATTAAAATAACCCAATAATCTAAGAAGTCTAAGTAAGTCTAAATTTAGTATTGCTCACCAGAATTAGGGAAATCTCCTGATTTTACATCATCAACATATTGGCTAATTGCTGTAGTCATTCCTTCGTATAAATTCATGTAGCGTCTTAAGAAACGCGGGCTAAACTCATTGTTCATTCCTAACATATCGTGAATTACCAAAACCTGACCGTCAACTTGACCTCCAGCACCAATTCCGATTACTGGGATAGAGATACTTTTTGCAACTTTCTCAGCTAAATGTGCTGGTATTTTTTCTAGAACTAAAGCAAAACAACCAATTTTTTCAAGCATTTTTGCATCTTCAATTAGTTTCTCAGCTTCGTCTTCTTCTTTTGCTCGAACGGTATAAGTCCCGAATTTATATATTGATTGTGGTGTTAAACCCAAATGTCCCATAACTGGAATTCCTGCGTTTAATATTTTTTTAATTGATTCTTTAATTTCTTTTCCACCTTCTAGTTTTACTGCATGACCACCACTTTCTTTCATAATTCGGATAGCAGAACGCAATGCTTCTTTAGGATCCGATTGGTAACTTCCAAAAGGTAAATCAACAACGACCAAAGCTCTTTCGATAGCTCTCACTACAGATGATGCATGATAAATCATTTGGTCTAGTGTAATTGGTAATGTAGTTTCATGACCAGCCATTACATTTGAAGCCGAATCTCCCACAAGGATTACATCGATTCCAGCTGTATCAACAATTTTCGCCATTGTATAATCGTAAGCCGTAAGCATTGATATTTTTTGCCCATTGGCTTTCATCTCAATTAGTGACTTAGTAGTAATTCTTTTGTAATCTTTTTTTGCTACAGACATTGTAATCTATGATTTAGTTCCGATCCCGAAACGTCGGGAGGGGATTGATTTATATTTTGAATCTGTAAAAGTAATAAAATGAATTTTTTTAAACCCCGATAGCGCGGAAATTCTTTCGGTGCTCACAAACAAATTGATTTAAGATTTTAGACTAACGATTTTTGATTTCAGATTAATGGAACTAGTTATGATTGTGTTGGTGTATTCTAACCTTATGAGAGTTCGTTAAAATTGTATTTCAATTTATTAATTGAATTGTGCAGAGTTTATGCGCTAAATTATGAATTGCCTCCTGCTTTAGTTGGAGGTTTAAGAATTGATAATTATTTAGGGCTTTAGCCAAAAGAATATAAGGTTTGGCTAAAGCCATTGATTTTTACTTTTTGTACCTCCAGCTAAAGCAGGAGGCAATTCAAAACAAAAAAACCGATAGCGCGGAAATTTTTTCCGTGCCCACAAACAATGATTTTTTATACTCGTTTTATTCTCTTGCGTCTTTTTTTGGGATGGGCGCGAAAAGAATTTCCGCGCTATCGTTGTGTGTATTCGAGTAGCCAGATTTTTTAGCTATATTTGCGGTTCCTAAAATTACAGAATCATGACATCTAAAAAACTTTTGCCCGTGTGGTATGGTGGCGGTATTGGAAACAACCGTAACACTTTCTGTAAAGTGTAGGACACCTTAGCTATACGGGTTTTATATTTCCTAAAATTACAGAGTTATGAGTACAAACAACCTTTCGAAAGAAGCCGAAGCTAGGCTTAGAGATTTCTTTAACAAAACGATAGACCCCAAAGCTATGGCTAAGGAGATAAGGCAAGTAAATTATTTACTGGCTTTAGGAGTCATGAGGGAACACAAAACCCTTAAACATGACGTAACCAGTTTAGAAAAAAGTTTTTATTGGCTGAATCAATTAGCCGAAATTCTAAATCCCTATTTGGAGAATGAATAAATTTCTTTCATTACAATTTTAAGATTAACAATAAAGCTTAAACCTTGATTCTAAAGAGTCGAGGTTTTTTATTATAATGTTGATTTGCTTTGTGGAATAAATTTATCACAAAGGTGCAATTTTTTTATAAACATCAATTATCCACACTGTTTGTCATTTCGACGAAGGAGAAATCTCCACAAGAAACTCCGCAACGAGAGTCCTAGCTTTGTAGAGTTACTCACGAAGATTTCTCCTTCGTCGAAATGACAAGATTGTGTTTAAGCTTTGCGTTTTTTTACATCTTTACAAGATTAAGGCTGCTTACTAAAATCTCTTAACTTAATGACATTGAGCTAAAGCAGGAGGCAATTCAAAACTAAGCTACCTATTTTGTTTTAGCCCTGATGGGAACGGCATCCTTTTATGGCTTTTTTTGCCATAAAAGATATAGTGTACAGCAGGATTAGCTCCTGAAAAAAGAATGTATTATGGTAGACTAAAAAAGTATTTGGAAGTATTTAATTAACAAATAGGTAAAATAACTAATTTTGAAAAAATAAATTCACAAACCCCTATTTTGAAAAACATCCTTATTATTGACGATGAAGAAAAATTACGCCATCTTCTCGCTAGAATTATTCGCTCGGAAGGTTTCGAAGTTTTTGAAGCTCCGGATTTAAAATCAGGTTTCAAAAAGTTAGAACACAATGATATTGATGTTGTGCTTTGCGATGTCAAGCTTCCTGATGGGAATGGTGTTGATTTTCTTCAGAATATAAAAGCTGCTTTTCCGTTTACTGAGGTTATTTTGTTAACGGCTTTTGGTAAAATTTCGGATGGTGTTCAAGCCATGAAAAATGGTGCTTTTGATTATATTGTAAAAGGCGATGATAATGATAAAATTATTCCGCTTTTGTACAAAGCTCTTGAGAAAGTGCAATTGCAAAAGAAAGTAAAGCAGCTTGAAAAACGTATCTCTGATAAATATTCTTTTGATAATATTATAGGAAAATCGAAAGGCTTGGAGCAGGTTATTAATTTGGCGCAAAAAGTTTCTAAAACTGATTCTACCGTACTTTTAATGGGTGAAACTGGAACTGGTAAAGAGGTTTTTGCTCAGGCAATTCACGAAAACAGCAATAGAGTTGGTAAGTCGTTTGTGGCATTAAATTGCAGTACTTTTAGTAAAGAAATTCTTGAAAGCGAATTGTTTGGACACAAACAAGGTGCTTTTACGGGAGCGATCAAAGATAAAAAAGGATTTATTGAGGAAGCAAACGGCGGTACTTTATTTCTTGATGAGATAGGCGAAATGCCGTTAGAACTGCAAGCTAAGTTATTGCGCGTTCTGGAAACCAATGAATACATTCAGCTTGGTGATACAAAACCAAGAAAATCTAATTTTAGATTAATTGCTGCTACGAATCGAGATTTAAAGATTGAGAGTGAAGAACACCGTTTTCGTTCGGATTTATATTTTAGGTTGAATATTTTTGAAATCAAGATACCGCCTTTACGAGAAAGGGTTAAAGATGTTGCACCATTGGCGTATTATTATGTAAAGCAATTTTCTGAAAAAATAAATAAGAAGGCTTTGTCTATTGATGAAGGTTTTATGCAAAAACTGGAAACTTACCAATGGCCTGGAAATGTTCGTGAATTAAAGAACGTTATCGAACGCTCGGTAATTTTGGTAAATGATGATGTTTTAACAGAAGATGTTTTGCCTTATGAAATGCAACATCAGGTAGTTAAAACGAATAAAAGTGTCTCGGCGTTTTCTATGCAAAGTGTAGAGAAATTGCATATCCAGAAAGTATTTAATTATACAAAAGGCAATAAAGCCGAAACGGCGCGATTACTCGAAATAGGTATTGCAACTCTTTATCGAAAACTAGACGAATACAACATTCAATAATAAAACATACTATTTTGAGAAAAGCCTATCATTATGATAGGCTTTTTTTGTGCCTAATTTTTAAGTAAATTCGATAAGGTTTTAGTTTACAATGGTTTGTGATTATTTCTTTTTTTTGGAATGTATTTTGGCATAAGGGAGAAAGAACTAAAAAAATCATTCTTATGAAAAATCAAGTCACCACGATTTACAAGCAAGCAGAGCGTTTTGCCGAAATCACTAAGACTGCAATCATTACTGGGAATATTGTCAGAGCAAAAAAATGCCTGGCTCTTGCCGAGCGATTATATACTACTGGAAGTTATGAAACTAAAAGCGCTATCTCGAATGTGTACGTTTTCTCAGTTTCTTCTTTCATGGAATTGCGGCACTGTACGATTTCAGACTTATTTCCAAAATCACTGAAGGCTGAATATATAAAGCAAATTAATGCGTCGGGGGTGTGAGAAAGACTAATAGAAGCAAGAGAATAGAAACAAGAGAATAGAAGCAAGATAATAGACTGATAGATGAAAGATAATAGACGCAAGACAAAAAGACTAAATCTATTATCTCCTAGTCTTGTCTCTGATAGTCTTGCATCTTCTAATCTTGCCTCTCCTAATCTCTAAGTCTAAAAATAAATAATCCAATAATCTAAATAAATCAAAACCTATGTTACTAACTATTCTTTTACTCGCACTGGCCGTTTTGCTCTTTGCGATTTGTTTTAAATCTGTCGAATTTTTTGAAAAAATTTAAATCATGACTGCACTATTTATTATTGCCCTTGCCGTTTTCGGCTATTTGGTTTATGTATTAATCAAACCCGAAAAATTTTAATAATGTATAAAGTGATATGGGATAATGCGAAATGTGATGAGTAGGGTGTGAAATGTAAGAAGGTTAGATGTTATACATCAGTTTGTTTTTACTTCTCACATTTTGTAATCAGCGTTTCTCAGGAAAACATTTCACAAGAAAACATTTGTCTCTAAAAAAAATTAAATTATGAACACAGAATTATTTGGCGTCATCAGTATTTTTATCATTACGATAGTTTTAGCCATTCCTTTGGGAAAATATATTGCTAAAGTTTATTTGGGTGATAAAACATTACTCGACCCGATTTTCAATCCAATTGAAAAACTTATTTTTAAAATCAGTGGAATCAATTCCACCGAAGAAATGAACTGGAAACAACACTTAAAAGCTCTTTTAAGTATAAATATGGTTTGGTTCTTTCTTTGCTTCTTTATCTTATTGTTTCAAGGGTCGCTATTTTTAAACCCCGACAACAATCCATCGATGAGCCCAGATTTGGCATTTAATACTGCTATTTCATTTATGGTAAACTGTAATTTACAGCATTATTCAGGCGAAAGCGGTGTATCTTATTTATCTCAAATGTTCTTGATGTTCTTGCAATTTGTTTCGGCTGGTGTTGGACTTGCTGCTGCTGCAATGGTTTTTACAGCTATGAAAGAACGAACTACAGATAAACTAGGTAATTTTTATAATTATTTTATAAAAAGTTGTACTCGTATTTTATTACCACTTTCGGCTATTGTAGCTACTATTCTTGTATTCAGTGGTTCTCCGATGACTTTTGAAGGTAAAGATGCGATTACTACTTTACAAGGTGATAATGTAGAAGTTTCTCGTGGACCTGCTGCTGCATTTATTGCTATAAAACATATAGGTACAAATGGTGGAGGTTTTTTTGGAGCTAACTCGGCTCACCCGTTAGAGAACCCTACCTATCTTACTAATGCTGTCGAATTATGGGCTCAACTAATAGTTCCGTTTGCAATGATTTTTGCCTTAGGTTTTTATCTTAAGAAAAGAAAGTTTTCATACGTAATTTTTGGAGTAATGACGGTTGGATTCTTATTGCTGGTTATCCCAACAGTTATGAGCGAGATTAATGGAAACCCTGCTATCGAAAGAATGGGAATTACTCAGGCAACAGGAGCAATGGAAGGTAAGGAGGTTCGTTTGGGGCCAGCTATTTCAGGTTTTTGGAGCATTGCAACAACTGTAATTTCTACTGGTTCTGTTAATAGTATGCACGATAGCTCGATGCCAGTATCTGGTGCTATGGAATTGCTTGCCATGATGGTCAATGCATTTTATGGTGGTTGCGGTGTTGGTATTCTTAACTTTTATGTTTTTATTATTCTGGCTGTATTTATTTCGGGTTTAATGGTTGGTCGAACTCCTGAATTTTTAGGAAAGAAAATCGAAGCTCGGGAAGTTAAAATAGCTGCTTTTATTGCTATTCTTCACCCTTTACTAATATTATCAGGAACAGCTTTGGCATCTTATTTTGCTGCAAATGATACTGCAATGGGATTTTGGTTTAGCGGGAATGCAACGGGGTGGTTGAATAATCCGGGGAATCATGGATTTTCGGAAATGTTATATGAATATACTTCGAGTGCAGCCAATAACGGTTCAGGTTTTGAAGGTTTAGGAGATAACAACCCTTTCTGGAATATTACTACTGGTATTGTATTGTTATTGAGTCGCTTTATTCCTATAATCGGACCATTGGCTATTGCAGGATTACTTGCTAATAAAAAATATATCCCAGAAAGTGCGGGAACTTTAAAAACTGACACTTCTATTTTTGGAGTTATGGTTTTTGCTGTAATCGCAATTATCGCAGCCTTATCATTCTTCCCAGCGTTGGCTTTAGGTCCATTGGCAGAATATTTTACATTAAAATAATATAAAAGAAAATGACTAACAATAAATCCAATTCATTGTTTGAAAGTAAGCAGGTAAAAGATGCCTTAGTGCAATCTTTTGTGAAGCTTAATCCAAAATTGATGATTAAAAATCCGGTAATGTTTACCGTAGAAATAGGGACTGCCATTATGTTTGCTGTTTGTATTTCCATATTAATGGGAGCACAGGATCAAGGTAGTTTTGCTTATAACTTAATTGTGTTTTTAATTTTACTAGTAACTCTTTTGTTTGCCAACTTCGCCGAAGCAATTGCCGAAGCCAGAGGGAAAGCTCAAGCAGATAGTTTAAGAAAAACAAGAGAAGAAACACCTGCAAGACAAATCCTGGCTAATGGTGAAATTAAAAACATTAGTTCTTCAGAATTAAAAAAAGGTGATGTTTTTGTTTGTGAAGCTGGAGACTTAATTGCAACCGATGGTGAAATCATCGAAGGTTTGGCAACTATTGACGAAAGTGCGATTACTGGAGAAAGTGCTCCTGTAATTCGTGAAGCTGGTGGAGATAAATCATCAGTAACTGGAGGAACAAAAGTATTGTCAGACAAAATTAAGGTTATTGTAACTTCTGAACCGGGCGAAAGTTTTCTTGATAAAATGATTGCTTTGGTTGAAGGGGCAAGCCGTCAGAAAACTCCAAACGAGATTGCTTTGACTATTTTGTTGGCAGCCTTTACACTAATCTTTGTAATTGTTTGTATTACGCTAAAACCATTTGCAGACTATGCCAATGCACCAATAACAATTGCCGCTTTTATTGCGCTGTTTGTATGTTTGATTCCAACAACAATTGGAGGTTTACTTTCTGCAATCGGGATTGCAGGTATGGATAGAGCGTTGCGTGCTAACGTAATTACTAAATCTGGAAAAGCGGTAGAAACTGCTGGAGATATTGATGTATTGCTTCTGGATAAAACGGGAACTATTACTATTGGTAACAGAAAAGCAACTAATTTTTATCCTGCTCAAGGCGTTTCTGAAAAAGATTTTATAGAATCTGCTGTATTAAGTTCACTTGCTGATGATACTCCTGAAGGGAAAAGTATTGTAGAATTAGCTGGTACAACGGTATCTCAAAGTTTATCTATTGAGGGGGCAACTTTAATCAAATTTACTGCTGAAACCAGAACTAGTGGTGTTGTCTTAAAAGACGGCACTAATATTAGAAAAGGGGCTCAGGATGCTGCAAAAAATATCTCGCTTCAGGCTGGGAATGTTTTTCCAGAGGATACTGCTCAAAAAGTAATTGATATTTCGTCTAAAGGAGGAACACCATTGGTGGTGGTTAAAAACAACCAAGTACAAGGTGTTATCGAATTACAGGATATCATTAAAACAGGAATGAAAGAACGTTTTGACCGTTTGAGAAAAATGGGTGTTAAAACGGTAATGGTTACTGGAGATAATCCTCTTACGGCTAAGTTTATTGCTGAAGCTGCTGGTGTGGATGATTTTATTGCCGAGGCGAAACCTGAGGATAAAATGAACTACATTAAAAACGAGCAACAAATGGGTAAACTTGTCGCAATGATGGGTGATGGTACGAATGATGCACCGGCTCTTGCGCAAGCTGATGTAGGTGTTGCAATGAATAGCGGAACTCAAGCTGCTAAGGAAGCCGGGAACATGGTCGATTTAGATAATGACCCAACTAAGTTAATCGAGATTATTGAGATTGGAAAACAGTTGTTGATGACCAGAGGTACGCTTACAACGTTTTCTATTGCAAATGACGTAGCGAAGTATTTTGCTATTGTTCCAGCGCTTTTTATTACTGCGATTCCTGCTTTGCAAGGTTTAAATATTATGCATTTGCATAGTCCTGAGAGTGCGATTTTATCGGCTGTAATTTTTAATGCGATTATCATCCCGATATTGATTCCGCTAGCGTTGAGAGGTGTTGACTATAAACCAATCGGTGCAAGTGCAATCCTAAAAAGAAACTTGTTGATTTATGGTTTAGGTGGATTAATAATTCCTTTTATCGGTATTAAATTAATTGATTTAGTTGTAGCTCTTTTTATGTAAGTTATTAAGGTGCTAAGTTTCTAAGGTACTGAGACAAAAACCTTAATATGTTATAAAATTTTAAAAAAAAATAGCTTCTTAGGTGCTAAGTAGCTAAGAGATTGAGAGAAAAACTTAGAATCTTAGCAACTTAGTTCCTTAGAACCTTTAAAAAAATTCAAATGAAAAATATATTTTCAATAGTAAAATTTACCCTACTTACGGTGGTTCTGTTTGCAGTTATTTATCCTTTGGCAATTTATGGAATTGCTCAGTTTGCACCTAATCAAGGTAAAGGAGAAACTATTTCGGTTAATGGTAAAGTGGTAGGGTATCAAAAAATAGGTCAGAAATTTGACAAGCCTAATTATTTCTGGGGTCGTCCTTCGGCGGTAGATTATAATGCTGCTGGTAGTGGTGGAAGTAATAAAGGACCAAGTAACGCTGATTACTTAGCAGTGGTTCAAAAAAGAATTGATACTTTTTTAATCGTTCATCCTTATTTAATAAAATCGGAAATTCCTGCTGATATGGTTACGGCTTCAGCTAGTGGTTTAGATCCAAATATTTCACCTCAAGGTGCTTTGGTACAAGTGAAAAGGGTTGCTAAAGAAAGAAAATTAGCTGAAGATAAAGTTAAAGCTTTGGTTGAATCTAAAATTAATACTCCTAAGGTTATGGGAACTGCAATGGTGAATGTTCTGGAATTGAATGTTGCTCTTGACGAACTTTCTAAAAAAGGTTCTTAGGTTTTTGTCCCTACAAGATTTTTAAAAACTTGTAGGTATGATTATCGGTGCTAAATTAAGGTAATACCTAACAGGTTTTAAAAACCTGTTAGGATAATAAAAAACATTTGTAAATATTAATGATTAATACTAAATCTAACAGATTTTAATATCTGTTGGTAAGGTTTCTAGTGCCTTGTAGGTATGAAAATTTACGGACAAAATAGAGATAAACTTGTAGTTGCTTTATCTGAGTTTGCCCTTTACAACCTAACAGGTTTAGGAAGCCTGTTAGGAGAACTAAAGCCCTTGTTGCCCCAAGTGTTTTAGCCCAATTCCGATATTTATCGGAAGAAGCGGTATCCTTTTCTGGCTTCTTTAGCCAGGAAAAGATATAGCTGATAGTTGGTCCCAAAAACTATCGGGATTGCTCCTAAAAAAACTAATAAAAAAAAATAATTATACTCGATAGGTTATAGAAACTTGTCAGGTTTGAATCCCCTTATAAAATGAAAAAAATAATACTTACAGCTTTAATAGCTTTCGGATACACAACAATGAATGCTCAGGAAGAATCTAAAAGTCCATTTACGTTTTCGGGATATATAGATGCCTATTACAGTTATGATTTTGGAAATCCTGAGAATCATACTCGTCCAAGCTTTCTTTATAATTATAACAAACACAATGAGGTAAACCTAAATTTAGGTTTGGCAAAAGTGAATTATGCGAAAGACAATGTTCGAGGGAATTTTGCCATTATGGCTGGAACTTACGCCGAATATAATATGGCTGCTGAACAAGGATTGCTAAAAAATGTATATGAGGCTAATGTGGGAGTAAAAATCTCAAAAGAGCACAATCTTTGGGTTGATGCAGGAATTATGCCTTCGCACATTGGTTTTGAAAGTGCTATTGGTAAAGATTGTATGACTTTGACTAGAAGTATTCTGGCTGAAAATTCTCCGTATTATGAAACGGGTGTAAAGTTAGGATATACATCTAAAAGTGAAAAATGGTATTTGGCAGTAATGTACTTAAATGGATGGCAACGTATCCAGAAAGTTGAGGGAAATCAAACCCCAGCTTTTGGATCTCAGGTTACTTATAAACCAAATTCGGCAGTTACATTAAACTGGAGTACTTATGTTGGGAATGAACAACCGGATGTGGAAAGAAAATGGAGATACTTTAATGATTTTTATGGACAGTTTAAAGTGTCTGAAAAAGTAAATTTGATTGCAGGTTTTGACATTGGAGTACAGCAAGCAACTAACGGAAGTTCTGACTATGATGTTTGGTATTCTCCAATTGTTATAGCGCAGTATAAACCAACAAATAAAATTATGGTTGCCGCAAGAGGAGAGTATTATCAGGATAAAAAAGGTGTTATTATTGCAACTGATACTCCTAATGGTTTTAAGACTTACGGTTTCTCGGCAAATTTTGATTATTTGGCTGCAGAAAATGTGATATTTAGATTAGAAGCACGAACTTTGAATAGTAAAGATGATATCTTTTTGAAAAATAATAACCCAACTGATAGTAACGTATTTATAACGACATCTTTGGCAATTACTCTTTAGATTATTTAGAAGTCAGAAGCAAGAGGCAAAATTTATTTTATAATTATTTTGGCATCTTGCTTCTAACTTTTTTCATCTTTTTTTACAGATAAAATATATGGATAACGAAAAGGAAAATAATGTTAAGCACTTTCTCGATTTAATTCAGAAATCCCGTAAAGGTAAGTTTAAGGTCTACATTGGCATGAGTGCTGGTGTAGGCAAAACTTTTCGTATGCTACAGGAAGCGCATACATTATTGAGAAACGGAATTGATGTAAAAATTGGGTACATAGAAACGCATAATCGTAAGGAAACGCATGAATTACTGGATGGTTTGCCTGTGATTCCGCGTCGTTCTATTTTTTACAAAGGAAAGCAATTGGAGGAAATGGATGTGCAGGCAATAATTAATCTACGACCAGAAGTGGTTATTGTAGATGAATTGGCACACACAAACATAGAAGGCAGTAAGAATGAAAAACGCTGGCAAGATGTTCTTGAGATTCTGGAATCTGGAATAAATGTAATTTCGGCAGTTAATATTCAGCATATCGAGAGTTTAAATCAAGATGTAAAACGGATTACGAATGTAGATGTTAAGGAACGAATTCCTGATAATGTATTACGATTGGCAGATGAGGTTGTAAATATCGATTTGACTTCGGAGGATTTAATTGACCGATTGAAGGAAGGGAAAATTTATACAGCCGATAAAATCCAGACGGCTCTGAATAATTTTTTTAAGGCAGATCAGATTTTGCAATTGCGAGAATTGGCTCTTAAAGAAGTAGCAAGCCAAGTGGTGCGAAAAGTAGAAAATGAAGTTCCTAAAACTCAGGCGCTGCGACACGAAAAATTATTAGCATGCATAAGTAGTAATGACCGAACGGCAAAGAATATTATTAGAAAAACAGCTCGATTGGCTAGTTATTACAATAGCGATTGGTATGTTTTGTATGTTCAGTTACCAAAGGAAAGCAGCGATAAAATAGCATTGGATAAACAACGGCATTTAATTAATAATTTTAAATTGGCTACTCAACTCGGTGCCGAAGTAATTAAGATTGAAAGCACTAATATTACTGATACTATGCTGAAGGTTGTAGAGCAAAAAGAAATTACAACGGTTTGTATTGGAAAACCTCATTTTAACTTTTTTAAGGTAATTTTGTCAACATCGATTTTCAGGCGTTTATTGAGTCGTCTTTCTTTATCGAATGTTGATCTTGTAATTTTGTCTTAGATATTGAGATATTGAGAAGTAAGATTTGGAGAAGCGAGATAATAGATTTTAGAGGCGAGAATAACCATATAAGTTATGTAAGTTCATTTAAGCAGGTTGAAGAAAATTGTACTTAGATAAAAAATAAAATGTTTTGTAAATCATAGGAAATGAAAATTAAAACGAAATTAAACTTGGGCGTGGGACTATTATTTTTAATGATAATTATCCTTGCATTAGTGAGTGCCTTTTATATTTTTTTGATAAAAGAAGACACCGAAAATATTTTGAAAGCCAATTATAATACATTGGAATATTCTAGAAATATGCTCACTTCGCTTGATGAAATAAGTGGTAATGAAGATAAAGCAATTGTTGTTTTTAAAGACAATTTGAAAAAACAAATTATCAATGTAACCGAAGCCGGAGAAGATAAGGTAACGACTAATTTACAAATGAGTTTTAATAAATTAGAAAATAACTGGGATGATCAGGCTGTTAAAAGTCAGATACGTCAGGATATTTTTGCAATCATGAAACTCAACATGAACGCTATAAAACAGAAAAGTGATATTGCCAAACAAACTGCCGAAACGGCTAATTTTTCGATTGCAATTGTTGGTACGCTTTGTTTTCTGATTGCTTTTAATTTGCTAATTAATTTGCCCAATAATATTGCAAATCCAATTAAAGAATTGACAGAGAGTATTAAGCAAATTGCTAATAAAAACTATTCGGAAAGAGTGCATTTTATGAATCATAACGAATTTGGTGATTTAGCAAAATCATTTAATACGATGGCCGAAAAACTCGAGGAATATCATGATAGTAATTTGTATAAATTATCATTTGAAAAGAAACGACTGGAGACTTTAATAAATAATATGCATGACCCAATTATAGGACTTGATAATCAGGGGAAAGTTTTATTTGTAAATAATGAAGCGCTTAAGATTATCGGAATGAAATCGGAAGATGTGATTGGGCAATTAGCTACAACGCTGGCGCTAAAAAATGATTTGATGAAATCTTTAATCATCAATGATCTGGAAAGTACCAAAGCGCACCCTATGAAAATTTTTGCTGATGGTAAAGAAAGTTATTTTGATAAAGAGACCGTTAATATTACAATTACACCAACTGGTGAGGACAAAACGATTAATATTGGAGATGTAATTATTTTACGAAATATTACACTGTTTAAAGAACTTGATTTTGCTAAAACTAACTTTATTGCAACGGTTTCGCATGAATTAAAAACGCCAATTTCATCAATAAAATTAAGTCTTCAGTTATTAGAAAAACCGAATACGGGGATTATAAATGAGGAACAAAAACAACTAATTGATAGTATTAAAGATGATAGCCAGCGCTTGCTGAAAATTACAGGAGAATTACTAGATATGGCACAATTAGAAACAGGTAACATCAAACTTAATATCGGGCAATGCAGTCCGTATAAAATTATAGAATATGCTCTTGAAGCGGTAAAAGTGCAAGCGGAGCAAAAGCAAATAGATTTGATTATTGATAGCGAAGCTAACTTGGCAGATATTAAAGCAGACTCAGAAAAAACGACTTGGGTTATGATTAATTTCTTAACGAATGCTATTCGATATTCTTATGAAAAAAGTAGTATTACAGTTAAACTGAAAAAAGAAAAAAATCAGATTGTTTTTGAAGTAGTCGATACTGGTAAAGGAATCGATAGTCATTATAAATCTAAAGTATTTGATAAGTTTTTTCAGATTCCAGGAAGTCATAAATCGGGAACGGGACTTGGCTTGTCTATAAGTAAAGAATTTATTGAAGCACAAAACGGGACAATTGGCGTAGAAAGTGAGTTGGGATTAGGAAGTTCTTTCTGGTTTAAATTGTTGAAAGCGTAGTTTTTTAGTATTCAGTCGCAGTTTTCAGTTGCAGTACCAGTTTCAGTTTTCAGTGATTGAAATCTATAAAATAAAAAAGTGTTCAGTGCAATCTTTTAGTTTTTGAAAACTGTAACTGCAACTGAACACTTTTTTATAACTGCGACTGATACTTCTTACTCGCAAACAATTGTAAACTGCGACTGAAAACTGCGACTGAATACTAAAAAACTAAAACTAGCAATCCGCCATATTAACGGCAATAGCTAATCCTCCTTCAGAGGTTTCTTTGTATTTTGAGTTCATATCTTTTGCAGTTTGCCACATAGTATCGATAACTTTATCGAGAGGCACTTTTGCATTTTTGGAATCAGTTTCCAGAGCTAATTCGGCAGCATTGATAGCTTTTATAGCTCCCATTGTATTTCTTTCGATGCAAGGAATTTGTACTAAACCTCCAATTGGATCACAGGTTAACCCTAAGTGATGTTCCATAGCGATTTCGGCTGCCATTAAAACTTGTGCTGGAGTTCCGCCCATTAATTCGCAAAGTGCTGCTGCTGCCATAGATGATGAAACACCTATCTCGGCTTGACAACCTCCCATTGCTGCAGAAATGGTAGAACCTTTCTTGAAGATACTTCCTATTTCGCCAGCCACCATCAAGAATTGTTTGATTTCTTTTTCGCCTGCATTATGGTTTTCGATCACTAAATAATACATTAAAACGGCAGGAATTACACCAGCGCTACCATTAGTAGGCGCAGTAACTACACGTCCTAAAGCTGCATTTACTTCATTTACTGCAAGTGCAAAACAACTTACCCATTTTAGGATTTGACGAAATTTAACTTCAGTTTTTCTTATTTCTTCTAGCCACGTTTGTGGAGAATTATAATTAGATAAACCGATGAGGTTTTGGTGCATATCAAAGGCTCTACGACGTACATTTAATCCACCCGGAAGTATTCCTTCAGAGTGACAACCTATATACATACATTCGAGCATGGTACTCCAAATACGCATTAATTCGTTATTAATGAATTCTTCAGAACGCATCGATTTTTCATTCTCATAAACAATTTCCGAAATGGTTTTGTTTTGAGCAATCGTATAATTTAAAAGTTCTGCTGCATTTTGTATAGGAAACGGAAATGCACATTTTATCTCCGATTTTATTTTAGCATTTTCACGTTCTTCTTTTACCACGAATCCTCCACCAATAGAGTAGAAGATTGACTCGTATTCAGAGTCATCTTTGGCGTAGGCCGTAAATTTTAAACCATTGGCATGAAAAGGCAAGAATTCTTTATTGAAAATGATGTCTTGTAAAAAGAAAAACGGAATGGTTATCTCGTTTCCAAGTTTAATTGTATTGGTATCTTCAATAGATTTGATGATTCCTGCAATATCGCTTATAGGAATATATTCGGGATCTTGACCGCTTAATCCTAACATAACTGCCAAATCTGTAGCATGACCTTTTCCCGTTAAAGAAAGAGAACCATACAAATCGACTTTGACACGAGTGATTTGAGAAAACAGATTTTCACTTTTTAATTCAGCAAGAAAACGTTCTGCTGCACGCCAAGGTCCAAGGGTGTGTGAGCTTGAAGGTCCTACACCAATCTTCAGCATATCAAATACCGATATACATTCTTCCATTATACTATAATTTTGTTATCACAAAGATAATTGAATAATGCAAAGATTTGAAACGAAGATTTGTTAATGTTGCATATTTATTAAAATTTGTATTTAATATTAATAATTTGGCAATAAAATAATAATGTGAAAAAGATTAATTATAATATTCTGTTTATCTTAAAATTAAGCTTTTAACAACAACAAGTAGGAAAATCCAGTTAAATAAGAAAGAAATGTTGTTTTTAATAAACCATTAAGAGATTAAGTTCCATTACGTTTTAATCCTTAATTTTCTTAATTTCTTAATGGTTTAAAGCTTTTAATTTTTAACGATTCAAGGCAGGTTTCATTTCGGTTGTTACACCAATTCTGTTCCAAGCGTTTATAGTAATAATTGCCATTATAATATTTGATAAATAATTTTCATCGAATAAACTAGCTGCTTTTTGATAGGTTTCGTCTGAAACTCCTCCATTGCTTATTAAGGTAATTTCTTCAGTCAAAGCCAAAATTGCTCTTTCTTCTTCAGAATAGAAATCAACTTCTCTCCAAGCGTTTAATAAATAAATGCGTTGTTCGGTTTCGCCATATTTGCGGGCATCTTTTGTATGCAAATCAATACAATAAGCACAACCATTTATTTGCGATGTTCTAATTTTTATTAATTCGTGGTGCGTGTGAGTTAAAGGAGTTGAGTCTAAGTAAGTATTCAAATCCAATAATGGTTTTATTGCTGCTGGTTGGGTTTGTGCAATTTTAATTCTCTTGCTCATGATTTCTTTGTTTTAAATTATTAAGCAAAGATATTTATAGAAATAATAAAAAATCTTAAGCTGGTTTAAGAAATGAAATTATGGTGTGTTTTTTCTTATCTCGCTTAAATATTCGGGAGTAAGGTTTAAGTAGGATGCCAACATATATTGTGGAATGCGTTGCACAAACTCAGGGAATCTGGTAATAAAATGCTGGTAACTTTCTTCTTTTGTAAAATCGTATAAATACTTCATTCGCAATTGAGCAGCCGAATAGGCTCTATGTAAAATAAGTCGGAAGTAGCGTTCTAGTTGTGGTAATTGACTAAAAACTTTTTCTTGATTGTGATAATCAAAAGCATATACTTCGGTATTTTCGATTGCCTGAATATAAAATTGTGATGGCGATTGTGTATCAAAACTCATATAATCGGAAATCCACCAGTTTTCGATTGCAAATTGTGTGATCTGTTCGGTTCCTTTATCATTGATAAAAAAGAACCGCAAACACCCTTTTTCGACAAAATAAAGTGAGGAACATACTTGCCCTTCTTCTAGTAAATAACTTTTCTTTTTTAGGGTAATGGGCTTGATATTAGCCAAAACTAATTGGGTTTGTTCATCGTTTAGTTCGACGTACTTTTTTATATGTTCAATTAGGTTTGGTTGCATTATTATTTTTTATTTTAACAATAGTATAAGTTGTTGCGTATAATTATTTTTTAACACATAGAAACATAAAATTTTTATGTAAAAAGAATGTGAAAAAAAAATACATTTCTTCCGCATAGCTCTGTGTTTTTAAAATAAGTGAAACGCCTTTTTGAGCGTGTAAAATCTATGTTTGTATGTGTTAATTTTTTTGCCAGAAATTATATCCAACCAGTTATGACTTTATTAAATAGCTATAAAAATAGGCACTTCGGCACTTTCAGGATTGGATGCTTTTTCTCCGTATATCTCAAAATCGGCAGTATATTTTCTGTTGAGATCAGTATTCCAAATTTCTATCCATTTTTGGATTACAATACCGTCTGCTAAATTTCCTTTGGCTGTAAATTGTTTGTAGGTTTCTTTAGCAATAGTTTTTCCAATCATTCCAGCTGGGATATTGTCTAAATTTGAAACTTTACAACCTAAAATTGTAGTGTATGGTTTTGTATAATCCTTTTCATATTCGGTGTAGACTGAATAGACTGAGTTATCTATTTTATTCGGAATGTTTTCGATTGTATTTTCAGTCATAAATTTATTCCATAGCGCTGGAATATCCGTTGCAGATTGGTTATTTTCATTGGTCGTTCTTATCGATAACCCGATAATGAAAAATTCTTCGATTGTAATTAATTCCATTTTAATTTCAAATTATATTGTTATTCTGTGTAAAAGTAGCGCAATAAATTACGCTGTTAATGCTAATGTTGTTGCTAAAATCGAAATTAATAAACATAATGGAGAAAAGTATTTTGTGTCCATTTGTGCAAATTTTGTGGTTTTGACTTTTTTGAAAAATCCCACGTATTTAAATTCGCCAATTGCTCTTATGGTAAATAATAGTGCAATAACCCAAAGTCCATATTCTTGTAACCAATTAGGTAAACTAAAGGCTATTATTTCTGATTTTATTAAAACTATAACCGAAAGACTAAGTAATCCAATTGCAACTACCATGCATTCTTTTAGTTTTGGATTGATTACTTTTTCATTGTTTTCGGTTGTTGGTATTGCGGCATCATTTCCCCATTTTCCGCCAAATCCCCAATAAATATGAATTCCAGCTAGGAATAGAAGAATTAAGACTAGAATTGATCCAATTGTTGTTTGCATAATGTGATGAGTTATAATTTTGAGGTTACTATTTTTTTGTGGCAACTATCGAATATACCATTGGGATTTTATTGTCCAGATGTTTTATTCTGTATTTTTTTGGTTCAAATTCTATGGTATTATTAAAGCAGTTATAGGGCGAATAATCATATTCATTTAGGGAATTTATTTCAAGTCCGTTTTTAATTAAGCTATTTATAACTTCGCTCATACCATGATTCCAACATACATATTCGAGTTGTATTGGTGCATTTTTGTCGGCGTAGGTTCCTTCTTGAGTTTCTATTATTGCTCCCGAATTGAAATAATTATATCCTATTTTTTCAAAATTATCATCGAACATCCAAACGACAGGATGAAATTCGGCAAAGACTAATTTACCATTTGGATTAAGAAAACCTGAAATTAGTTTTGCCCATTTGTCTAAATCGGGTAGCCAAGGAATTGCGCCATAGCTTGTAAATACGATATCGAATTTCTGGTTTAAATGGTTTGGTAAATCATAAATATCACAACAAATAAATGAAGCCGATGCATTAGCCTCTTTAGCAAGTTTGTTTGCACTATCGATTGCTTTGTCTGATAAATCGACTCCTGTAGCATTTGCGCCAAGTCTTGCCAAAGAAATGGTGTCTTGACCAAAATGACATTGTAAATGCAGGATTGATTTTCCTTTTATACCTCCTAGTAATTCTAATTCGATACTGTTTAATGAAGTATTCCCTTTTAGGAAACCTTCTAAATCATAAAAGTCAGATTTAAGATGTGACTCAACCCGGCTGTTCCAGGATTGTTTATTAACCTCTATATAATTGTTTTCTAGGCTCATTTTTTTCGGTCATGAATTAATAATTATTTTTTTCGCTACTCACGATAGTTATCGGGATAAAAAGATTAGAATGATTTCAAAAGCAGTTAGCTTCGAATTTCACTAATTTAAAACTTTGCGAACTTTGCCTAAACTTTTGCGCTCTTTGCGGTTAATTTTTCTGCCAGAGATTAAAAATATTTTAAAACCTTTGCGTTTTTTTTATTTATTGAAAGCTTCTTTCGGAAATTTATCGGCTATAAGGTTCAGGTTGATATTATGTTCTAAATAGGCTTTTAGTCCGTCGAGAACTGTGGTAAATCCGCCTGTAGCGTCTTTGATTATGTTTAAGAGTTCATCTCCTTCTTTAGCAAAACCATAATTTTTGATAACTACATAAGTTGTATCATCAGTTATTTTTCTGAATTCAAAATCAACGGTTGTTTTAGGTTCATTCCATTCGATAGAAATCTTCTCATTTTTGATAATCTCTTTTACAAAAATGGTTGTCGATACTTTATACATTTCCCATTCCCAGATTATGTGTTTACCAACGGCTAGTTTATCACTTCCTTTTGTAAACCAAAAGTTTTTGGTTACATTCGGGTCTATAAAGGCATTAAAAACAATTTCAGCTGGTTTTCTTATCAGCATTTGGGCTTCTACAGATTTTGGATTGCTACTCATATTGCTGTTTTTTTCTAGTTCTAGTTTAGAATCTTGCATATAAAAGTATTCTTTTGAACGCATATAATGATGGCGTTTTACTAAACCTTTTTTCGATTCTGTTTTTAAATTCTCGTACGAATTGTTCTTTTATCGCTCCTTCTAATCTCTCAAAATAAGGAACTAATGTAGAGCCCGAAATAAACTCATATAATTCGTCATGAGAGTTGGCTATCATCGGATATACCTTTTGGTAAATGATTATATCTGTACCGCCATTTTCGAATAAAATCTGGGCATAATCATCCATTGTAAGTACGGGTGAAAATCGTTTCCAATTATTTAATGCGCTCTTATATGGTTCTTCCTGTACCAATTCGATTACGATTTGATTGAGTAAATTCTCATTCTGACAAGGCATTTGGATTGCCAATTGCCCCTCTGGATTTAATAGTGATATAATTTTAGGAAATAATGCTTCGTGATTATCAACCCATTGTATTGATGCATTTGCAAAAACTAAATCCCATTTTTCTCCCGTATTAATTTGTTCTTCGATTGTTTTTTGATCAAATTGTATCGAGGTAAATTCTTTGGCTTTTTCGAGCATTTCTTTGGAGGAATCGATACCTTTTACAGAAGGATTGGTCAACTTCTCGGAGAGCATATTGGTTAATTCTCCAGTTCCGCAACCTAAATCAATGACTTTCATATTTGGGTTATCCACAATATGGGCAACCAAATCAAAGAAAGGTTTGTATCGAAGTGTTTTAAACTCGTTGTATTTTTCAGGATTCCATGCCATAATAATTAATTTGTAAGTTATGGTTATTAGTTATCTAAAAGTATTAGCCTTTGCTTTTATAAAATCCTAAAAGCAAGCACAACGATTATAAGTATCATTGTAGAAACAATTAGGAATATCAAATACTCAATATAGATAATAAAAAAGCCTTTGTTTTACTTAAACTTTATATTGTTTGTACTGATTTAAAAATTAATTATATGTTTTGTACTTTGGTTTTAATCTTTAATTTCCAATAAAAGTATACAATAGTAACAACCTCTGCAACAAGAATCCAGTGTAATTTTTTAGTAAAAAAACGATGATAATTATATTGTTTTATTTTAATATTAAAAGTTACTGTTTCTAAATAAACACGCCATAATTAATAATAAGAAGGATAGTGCAGATGTAATGGTTCGAACCAAATGCAGGTTATTCCATTTAAGTTCGAATTTATCTCTTAAAATTCTTGCATCTTCTAGAGAAATATTGGTTAAATCGGTTTTGTCTAAAAGATTATTTAGTGGAATATTTCCCATGATTGTTACCAGAAATACGCCTACAAAATATAGTATAGCGGCAATAAGTAATAGCCATAAAATATAAGAATGATGGGATTTATAGAGATATGATGTAGCAAAAGATAAAAACACAGGCCCCATAATTATAATTAAGAATAATGGGTTTACAATAGCCCTGTTCATGTTCTGGAATGCGCGGAGATAATTAATATCATCAAGCCTGCCAATACCTGGAGTTATAGCATTTGACCAAGTAAAAAAGATTCCAGCCAAAAGTCCAGTTAATAATGTAGTAAGTAATAAAACAATAGTTTTTGTGTCGATAATAAATGGTTCCATGATTATGATGTTTAATTAACATAATAAAATTAGGACTATTGATTATAAGTTGTTTGTTTTAAGTGGATTAAAATTTGTTTTAAAAGAATTATTTTTTTTAATTCGCTTGTTCGATTAAAACGACGAAGTTATTTATTTCTATGATATCTGTTGTCATGAAATATGGATTAACTCTATTCTGAAAATTTATTTAAAATAGTCATGGCATTGTCTGTGTCTTTTTTGTTTACAAAAATGTGGTCGTGATAAAATGCAGCTACAACATTACAACTAATGTTATTATCGGATAATGCTTTCGCGAAAGCGGCAGTTAAACCTACAGCTTCTAATGAGGAATGCACAGTAAGTGTTATCCACGACATTACAACTGAATATTCAAGTTTTAGCTCGTCGGCAATTTCCTTTTTTAAGATTAAAGTAATGCCTTCGCTTTCTGTAAATGACATTACAATATCTTTGATAGCTATATTTTCAAGACTTTGTGCGGTGCAAAAAACATAATCGCCAACATTGTGTTTGGGTTTCATGCTTTTGAGTAATTTCTCTAAATCTTTTTCTCCAGACATTTTTAATGGATTGTTTTTATTTTAGATTATGCTATTATGGAAATTATTACTCGATTCGTTTTGCAACATTATCAATACCTTCTGCTACTAAATTAAATACAATCTTATTATTAGGGAACTCAATTTGTATTTCATTTCTTAGTTGCATAAAATGCCCTTGCGTTTCATAATCGTTCTCAATTGATTTATCACAAGAAATGAAAATTTCATAAGTAGAATTATCTTTTGCTAAGAATACATATTTTATGTTTGTATCTCCAAAAAAGGTAGTTTTTTCAAAAGCTTCTGCTAATTGATTAACCTCACTTTCTTGAATGTTTTCTTCATAAATAATTTCATTCTCTGCAGCCCCATATTTTTTTGTTACTTGATTAAGTTGCCCTGTTTCTGTAGACAATAAGACACAAATGATAATGCTAAATGTGATTAAAAGGGCAATGAATCCAATCCCAATTGTTCGCCACCCACCATAAAATGCACCACCAGAATTTATATGTTCATTTATTTTTTGTCCCTGATAATATTGTACACAATAAAAAGCAATGCCAGTATATATTAAGGGGATTATCTGATTTGGAATTTTTACATCTTCAGGAATTAAAAAGACTCCACTAAAAATTATTATTGTTGCTATAATTGCAATTATCCATGTTATTTTTGCCTTTTGAGTTTCATTAAAGACCTTAAAATTTTCGGCTATTAAATAACCTGCGGCAAGAGGTCCACCTAAAAATGTTCCAACCCAGATTGCTCGGTCTTTATAAATTTTTTGAGTAGGTACTTCATTCTGTTTTAATGCTTCCATTTTGATTATTAAAGTATCGTTTCTTTTTGTATTTCTTTTTAATAGACTATATTTTTATTTATTAGCCATATGCAATGCAATTCTGTTTCCTTCGCAATCTTTAAATTCGGCTACAGAACCATATTCACCATTTGATGTTATTGGAAATAAAACTTCAGCACCATTTTTTACAGCAAGATTTAAAGTTGCATCAATATCTTCGGTATTAAAATATACAAGAGTTCCGTTTATTGTAGGGATGTATATTTCTCCTTTTGCCAAAGCTCCCGAAATTCCGTTATTACCTTCGATAAGAGGAAAAAACGCCATTTCGTTACCATGGATAATATCTCGCTCAAAGTCGAAATTAAAGACTGCCGTATAAAATTGTATGGCTCTTTCTATGTCGGTTACAGGAATCTCAAAATAGACAACAGGATTTAATTTGTTTTTCATGTTTAATTTAAGAGGAGTTCTTTTTTAATTATTTCACTTTGGTCATATACATATACCAATTCCATTCCCAAGTTTCTCCATTATCGGCAGACATCGCTTGGCTCCAAATTGGATTTTTTTTATCTCTTGCATCCCAACGGAATACATTGATGACTTTTTTTCCTTCGTAGATATCTCTTGAAAAGAAATGACCTACTTTTTTTTCGAATGATCCTATAACTGGTTTGTCTAAAACTCCGGTATTTGAATCTGACCAATAAATACTCCACAAATTTGTTTCTGGATTAAATAATCGTACTGTCATTCCTTCAAAAGGTTTGCCATCAAACTCTGCAAGAAAATTATCGATATTACCAATTCCATTTAGGACCTTATACATTTGTTGAGTCGATGGAAATTCAATCCAATCGGTACAACCCGAGAATCGGTATTTTAGTTTTTTATTTATAATATTTGATTTCCCCTGAAAAAAATCAAAATCATCTTTGGATGAAGTAGGGGAAGGGATTATTATTAATTCACCACTTGCATTAAAAATCAATTTTGGGATTTCTAAATTTAAATTATCTACAGGCATATTTTTTTGATTTTATTCATTTCCTTTTTTTATCCACTTACCAACTTCTGGTGCCACGTAACTTTTCATTTTAAGGAGTAAATCCTGTGAATCTGCACTTACGATTATCATTTGTTGGTTTATCTCTTTTAAGAAACCTTCATTTACCATTTTTAGTATAAATTCTAATAATAAATCGTAAAATCCATCGATATTTAAAATCCCGATTGGTTTTTTATGGAGGCCTAATTGAGCCCAAGTAAGCATTTCAAAAAATTCTTCTAATGTTCCGAATCCACCTGGTAAAGCAATTACACCATCGCTTAGTTCGTTCATTTTGGTTTTTCTTTCATGCATGCTTTTTACAATAATTAATTCAGTTAAATTATCGTGAGCAATTTCTTTCTTCATTAAAAAGTCTGGTAAAACACCAATTACTTTTCCGTTTTTATTCAAAACACCATCAGCAATGGCTCCCATAAGTCCAACTTTGGCTCCGCCATAGACTAAATCAATATTGTTTTCGGACATTGTTTGTCCAAGTTTGAAAGCTTGAGTTTCATATTCTTTTTTATTTCCAAAACTTGATCCGCAAAAAACTGTAATTCGGTTCATATTCAATTTTATATTGTTGTTATAAGTTTTTGGCTAATCGAAATCCTAAGTCATAATTAACATTTGATTGCTTTTGTAATAGTAAACGAAGTTATAAAAAATATAGGTAGCCATTTAAACAAAAAAAGCAATTTCTAGAAACTAGTATTGCCTTTTCGTGTTTTGAGAATTGAATAATGGTTAAGATTTAGACTTTAGTCTACTTAGTGTTTCTTGCGAAACGTTGAGGAAGGAAGATACAATCTTGTTAGACAAACGTTGTGTAATTTTAGGATTGGTATCTAGTAATTGCTTGTATCTTTCGGTCGCATTTTGGGTTAAGAATGACATGAGCCTTTTGGTATTAGTTACATAAGCCATTTCCATATAATGCCTATAAAAGCTACCCCAATTAGGTATGATTTCTAGTAAATTATAAAAATCCTTACGCGAAATATAAAGTAATTCTGTTGGTTCTAAGGCCTGAACAAATTCTAAAGAAGGTTCATTTAACACAAAGCTAGATAAAGCGGTCACAAAATTACTTTCGAACCCTAAATAGCGTGTTGCTTCTTGCCCTTCTTCGGTTATAAAAAATATACGCAAGCAACCATTGCAAATAAAATACATTCGTTGGGTGGTTTGTCCAGGGAAAACCAAGAGCTCATTTTTTTCGACTTCTAAAGGGATAAAGTAACTTATTATTTTTTCCAGTTCTTGGTCTGTAACCGTTGATACTTCTTTTATATATTCGATTAATTGCTCTTTCATGTTTTAAATAAAATCTCTAACAAATTTACGATAATGTACAATATCTGCTATTGTTAAAACTACCAATTGATGCTTTTTAGCAAATGATAAAATCTCTGGTAATCTTGCCATAGTTCCGTTAGGATTCATTAGTTCGCATAATACAGCTTCAGGTTTTAAACCTGACAATTTCATTAAATCTACGCTTCCTTCGGTATGTCCGTTGCGTTGTAGAACACCATTATCATTTGCTCTTAACGGAAAAATATGCCCAGGTTTTACTAAATCTGAAGGTTTTGCATTATCTGCAGAAGCGGTTCTTATGGTTTGAATTCTATCTGATGCCGAAAGTCCAGTTGTAACTCCTTCTTTTGCTTCTATAGTAACCGTAAACGGAGTCTGGAAAAGACTGGTGTTTTCTTTTACCATATAAGGTAATTCTAATTCATCAGCTTTTTTATTCGAAAGGCAAAGGCATACGATTCCGCTACATTCCCGAATCATTAACGCCATATCTTCGACTGACATATTTTGGGCTGAATAAACTAAATCGCCTTCGTTCTCACGGTCTTTGTCATCGAGTAATAAAATACCTTTTCCGAGTCTAAGTTCATTAATAGCATGCTCTACACGTTCTTTACTAGTTGTACCAAATGATACTAATGGGGTTTCGTTTTCTATTTCAGTAATCATTTGAATGTTGTTTTTTCGGCCAGTTTTCTAGCATTTGGAATAATTATAAAAGCGGTAATGTAGGCAACAGGAAGCATGACACTCCATGCTTTTAGAAATTTGAAGAGCCAGTCTTCTCCATAACCATAATTACGCATAAGACCTACAAACGCCATAATGAGGGTCATAGGAATAACAACAAATAAGGTGTTGATGTATTTAAAATACTTTTTGTTCATTTTTAATTAATTATTAAATTTTTGAAGGAACAAAATTGTTTAAATAAGAAAGGAAAAACATTGATGTACATCAAAAAAAATAAAAATTCCCAAACCTATATTTAATAGCTTCGGGAATGTGTATTTTAAAAATAAGTTAGCCTTTGTAAGTCTTTATTTCAAGCTGTTTTCTTTTTTCCATTTTCTTATTCTAGCTCGAGCATTTTTATATGGAGATGAGGTATTAAATTGTATCATTCTTCCCATTGTCCATTTTTCATACCATGATTGCTCATAAAGCATGTTGTTATCGTAGCTTTTTATCAAGGTTTGTAACTCATTTACCGTTGTGTCTAATTTATCTTGTAGCGCTATAAAATCCAACTCTTGATAATCGGCATAAAATTTCTGGGCAAGTTTGCCTAACTCGTTCCATTTATAACCAGTTTCGGGAAAATCTACAGGTTTATTCTTGTTCTTTTTATGGTGCCATTTTAAGACTAATTCTCCCCAACCTATTAAGTATGAAACTAAGTTGTTTACACTCATCAAGGTGTTTTTAGAATGGCCTTCGAGTGTTTTCTGCGTTGTAAGTTCAATAGGAATTGATTTTAAATCCTCTCGAAGTTTTGTGAACGTTATTTCAATTTCTTTTAGAAGTTCGATTTTATTCTGAGGTACAGCCATATTTAAAATTTTAATATAAAATCAACAGTTTTCCATATAATTATTCCCATCGAAAAGCCTCCAATTGTACCTGTCAATAATCTCATGAAGTTGCTATGATATTTGTATAATGAATTCTGGAAATACCAATCTGCAAGCATTAATGCTAAACCAATTATCGAAAAGTAAAAAGGAGGGAGGAAATAAAAAAAGTAACAAACAGCACAAAAAATATGTCCGATGCTTGCGCCCAAACACCTTGCACAAAAAGGCATGTGTTTGTCATTAATTTTATAACACCTCTCAGGGATTCCGTGACAACCTAAAGTAAAATCATCTAGTTTCATTTACCAGCTACGTTTACAATTTAAACAAGTCATTCTAATTTTATTCGATTTATGAGTACCACATAAGAGACCTAATGGACCAGCCAGTATTGCTCCACAACAGGCTTTTTTTCCACTAAAACCTTTTTTGTCCACATGTATTTGTATTGAATGACATTTTGGACATCTAATTTGGTTGTCTTGATTAATAGTGTTCATGATTTTAGTTTTGGGTTAGCCTATTGGGTGTAATTAATTTTGACACATAGAAACATAGATTTTGTACTCTTTAAAAAAGGTGTTTCATTTATTTAAAAAGCACAAAGCTAGCTATGTGAAAGAAATATATTTCTTTTTTGTATTCTTCTTCAGTCATAAAATCTATGTTTCTATGTGTTAATTAAGACTTTTTGTGACTCGAGCGAAGCGAACAGATGTAGTAATTACGCACAAAATAGGTTAAGGTTAGTTTTCTTAAGTTGTTAAATTAGTTTTTGGTTTCGATTTCGAATATTTTTTTTCCGTTATCTCCTAAATAATGAAAAAGTAGTTTTTCATATACTTTATAACCATCATCAACATTAGTAAAAATTAGTATCCCTTGTTTTGTTTTCGGGAGAAGGAAAAAGATTGTTTGCACTCCTTGGTCTGCACCACCATGTGATAATGCGATTTCTCCGTTTCCTAAATCGTAGATAACCAGACCCAAACCATAATACTCATTGGCTTTCATTTCTACTTGATTTGTTAGCATATCGTCAAAAACTTTTTTAGATAAACCGTCACCATTCATAACACTAACTAGAAAATTCCCATAATCTTCGATAGTTGTTAATACATCATCGGCAGCGTTTGCTGTTTTTCTTTTCTCGATTTCATAGGCATTCCCTTTTGGATCATATCCAATTGCAAAGCGTGTTTCGTCTGTTTTTTTGTCCCAGATATAATTGCTGTCGTTCATTTGCAATGGAATGAATAGTAATTCATTGGCTAATTGATCAAGGGTTTTGTTGAACTTTTTTTCTAATGCTTTTCGCAGATATTCAAAACCTTCACCTGAATATTGGTATTTTGTTCCGGGTTCAAAATCAAAGCTTAGCTTTTTATCGGGATTATTCCAACGCCAATTAGGGAAACCAGTTTGATGGCTTAAGATATATCTTGTAGTGATTTTTTTTGTTTTAGGATCATTTACGATATCAGGATCAGTCCAATATTTGTAAAGAGGTTCATCTAAGTTCCATTTGCCTAAGCTAACTAATTTTAGAGTTACCATAGCGGTAATTGGTTTGGTTAGTGAGGCAACATTAAAAATGGTATTGTATGGTGCTGTAATTCCTTTTTTTAGTTCGCCAAACACTTTAATCTGCTGTAGTTTTCCAGCATTGATGATTCCAAGGCCTAGAGTTGGGACATTATTTTCTTTAAGCCATTTTTCAATTTCGGCATCATTATCAAAAATTGGGGTTTTATTTGCAACTGTAGTATTGTTATTATGGTCGTAACTAAGAGAGCGAGCTAATTTCCAAGTTCCTTTTTGCAGCAACCATAAATGTGTAAATCGACCAATACTTCCTGGAGTTTCTTTTTTGTCAGTAGTTATTCTATAAAACTGATGCATTCCTATTTGTAATGCACCATAGAGAACTTTGTCTTTATAAAGCGGATAAATTTCGGTGGTTCCAGCGATGAGATCCCTTCTTAGTTGATAGGTTTTAGAAGATGCACATAATCCGTTATGAAGGTTATAAATGAATTTCTTTTTGTTTGAGATACTATCTTCGTCATGGTAAAATTCGAAATCTTCTGTTAGTAATGTTTCAAATTGATTGATGTCGCAAGTATTAAAGCCTACCTTAAAGAGTAAGCTATCTCTAGAAATAATGGTTTTGTATAAATCGGATTTTTTATCAACCTGAGCTGATAATGAGAGTGATGCTAGAAAGAATAACAGTAATAAATAATGGCTGATTGTTTTGATTGTCATGATTGATGATTTTTTTATATGACGTAATATGAATTCTTTTGTTACAAAAGATCATAATGTCAATGTTTTACTATTCAGACAATTATTTTATTTAAATACTAAGTTTAATTCTTAACTGCCGATATCAATATAAAAATTGGTCTTCTTGCTTCATCAACCATTTCAGGGTATTTCTCTAATATTTCCTGTGAAGGTTTAGGCTCGGATATTTGTTTAATAGTAAAATTGGAATTAATTAATGTGTTTACAATAGTTTCAAAAGTTCGGTGGTATTTAATTACTTCGTGACCTAGAAATTGAGTGTGTCTTATGCCTTCATCCTGATAATTATCTATTGGCCAGTGCAGGCGATTGCCATCTGAGTCGGTAAACCAATCTTGTTCTGGTCGGGAGGTAAAAGCTGGATGCTCCATTGAAAAAACAAAGTTCCCGCCTTTTTTAAGATAGGCATTGATTTTATCAAAAATGACTTTTAGATTTTTTACATAATGAAATGCTAGTGAACTAATGACAACATCAAATTCTTCGGGCTTAAAGTCGATATCTTCAATTGCCATTTGTCTGTAATCTATGACTAAGTCTTTCGAATTCTCTTTGGCTTTTTCAATCATTTTTTGAGATAAATCGATACCTAGAACTTTTTCAGCGCCTTGCTCTTTGGCATAAATGCAATGCCAGCCATATCCGCATCCAAGGTCTAGCACATTTTTATCTTTAAATTCAGGTAGCATTTCGCGTAAAATGTACCATTCGCCAGCAGCATTTAATCCTTCGGCAGAACGGGGCATTTTGCCATAATTTTCAAAAAAAGATTTGTCGTCGTATTTATTTTGTTTCATGTGTGGTATTTTTTTTTGTAGCGGAGGGTTTTCTTATACGTTTCTCAATGTATACGTTACCAAATTTGCTATATTTTGATGTGTGTTATTATAGGGTTTATCTTCATGTACAAAATTAAGTTTTTTTAAAATTGATACCGAATTGACATTGTCTGAGGAAGGAAATGCAGTTATTATAGTCGAGTTTATTTCTTCAAAAGCATGTTTTACAACTTCTTTTAAAGCTTCTGACATAAAACCTTTTCCTTGGTATTGCGATAACATTTCGTAACCAATTTCGACAATTTTATTCTCAAGGTCAAAATTCCAAAGACAAACAGAACCTATTAAATCATTTTTTTCTTTTGTTGTGATTACCCAATAAAGACATTCATTTTTTGCAATCAAATTATTCATTCGAATGATGTAAGCCTTTGCTTTTTCTAAATTAGAAGAATTATCTCTGCCTACAAATGAGTTAACAATTGGATCAGAATGTAATTTATGGATGCGTTCGAAATCCTGATTTTCGAGATTCCTCAAAATTAATCTTTGAGTTTCTAGTTTTGGGAATTTACTAAAATCTAATTTCATGACATTTTGGTTTTAAAATAAAAGTGAAATTATGAAAATAAATTAATACTTATCCTAATACTTTAATTTGCGATAGTTGAGGGCGAATCAGATAAATTGTCAATATTTTCTATATTCGATTCTATGAATATGTTTTAATAATTTTTTCTGTTCAAGATCTTCAAATAAATTCAGCATATCTTTAAAAGGACTTTCAAAATGTTTGGTAAGATGTGTAAGATGCTTAGTTGTTTTAAGGAAATTATAGAAAAAGTAAGGATCTAAATTCTCAATATGCTCTTTATGACCTAGAGAAACTTCTAGAGTTTGTCCCGTTATTGTATTTTCAAACATACAATGTTCCCCATGTACATCATAAAACCAATTATCGGATAATGTTTTTTTGTTGTTTAAAAAATCGGCATTTTCAATTTCGTCATAACTCCCTTTTTTGATTGCTTCAATTTCAGGTTGATTCGTTTCATTGATTATTTTATTAATTAGTCGTTCTGCTGTAGTCATAAATTCATCCATGGCATTTAGCAACTCCATTATTATTTCATTTTGAAATGTTCTCATAATTAGTTTTGTGAATAGCTTTTATTGTTATGGATATTGGCTAAAATTTTTAAAGGTATTTATGTTTGCATCGGGTAATTAAAAACCTATTCTGTAGTAGATTTTACTCCACACCAAGAAGATATATTTACAGAATTAAAATCGGGACAGTTTTTTATTTTTTTCTTGGATATCGAGATAATATCTTCGGATTTTAAGCCTCCGTTGTAATAATAATAATTGTAGTCTTCTCCATATATCCAAGCATCGCTAGAACCATTTTGCATGACGGTAGCGTTAAAGATAAACAGGTTAGATTCTTTTGGGATGTGGTAATTTTTATCAATTATATATCCCCAGGAATTTATTAAGAATGGGGAGATAAATAGTATATAAAATAGGATGAATAACAGAAACGTAATTAAAGTTTTTTTGTATTTCATAAATGATATAATTTTTTCATTTTTCCTTATGTCTATTTGTTATGAAAGTGGATTTTAAGACTAGTATATCTAGGTTATTAAACTATAAACTAAGGATTTCTTTAGTCAAGATTTAACAGAAATTAAATAATGCGAAATTAAATGTTTTCAGAATTGTTCTTTGTCTGTTTTATCAGAAAACAATAGAATCGAGATGATATTATTCTACATTTTTCAATAATTGAAATAGAATATATGTTCCTTGTTCAGATTGTCCTTTCTCTTTTTCGATAAAGCCTTTATTCTTATAGAAATTTACTGCTAGTGTATTATTCTCCAGACATTTTAAAGTAACAGGAAAATCGGATTTATTAAGAGCAGCTTTCAATAACTGAGTTCCCATACCTTTTCTATGGTACTTTTGATCTACATACAAATGATGAATAAAATTGTCTTCAACCCACATCGAAATAAATCCCATCACAATATTATCCGAAATTGCGATTAGGATATATTCTGCTTCTGTTTCTACATCAAAATCCTGTAAACTAAATGTAGCCGTATCCACCCACGAAAATGTTGTTTGTCTTTCTTTAAGAAATATATTTCTTAAAGAGTCAAGGTCACTTTTTCTGATCTCTCTGATTTTCATTGCATCCTATTATTGTACTTTGTTTTTGCGTTTTCTTCTAATTTTTCGGACAATATATACAATACCAGTAATTAAGATGATAAATGGCCAAATTGCAATAGTCCAAAGTAAGAAATCAACAATAGAAGTCCATCCCTCACTAATAGAATTTTTAATTCTTTCCGAAAATTTGTCTTGTGCTTGTGGCTTGTAAACGTATTCTTTTTCTTTATATAAGTTTAAAGCCAAAGTACTAAATGAAACTTGATCGCTAAGGTATTTCAAACGTCCTTCTTTGCTTTCTATTTCCTCTTCGATTACTCGAATGTTTTCCTCGATTGCCAGAATATCTTTTACTGTTGAAGCTTTTGAAAGTAATTCTTTATAGCGTTTTAAATAGTCTCTTTTATTGGCTAAACGAGTTGTAATATCAACAAATTCTTCGGTTACATCTCTAGCTTGGATGCTTTTACTTGTAAGTTCATCTTTGCCGTTTTCGATACTTGAAATCAGTTTTTCGAAATTATCCGCAGGAACTCTTATTTTTAAATTGTAAGAGATTGCCTGATCGTTATTTTGAAGATCTTCAGTTTCATAATAGGCGTTTAGTTTTTTCAACAATTCGTCTATGTTTTTTTTGCTTACAGCAATATCATTTGTTTTAACTGAAATGTTTCCATCTTTTATTATTTTCTTTTTAATTAATACAGGTTCAACAGTTTTAAGTACTGCATCATCTTTCTCAGTTACTTTGTCTTTTTCGGGCATTGACAGTTCTGCTACAGACTCTAAAGATGCTGGTGCTTCAGATAATGTAGCATCTGCTGAAACAGCATAATTTGCATCACCGTTGCTAGAGTTACAAGAAAATAAAACTATCGATAAAAGAAATAATATGCTAAAAGAAGTTGATTTCATATATGTTTGGTTTATGTATTGACTATAAAAAGGCTCAACTAATATAGTTTTTAATATTAAAAAAATAAGGTATTGTTAGATTAATCCTCTGAAGATAGATTAGGGGAGTTTCAATTATCTCTTTCTACTCTAATAAAGGAATTTTTTGCAGATTGCAATCATCGTTAAGAACGTATGTTAAAGCATCCTGTTTGATTCCTTTCATTTCACGGAAACGTTTTGTGTTGCGACCCGGATCTATTTTATGGTTTGGTGCTGTAGCTGTCATCAGTCGAATATAATTATAAGGTAAATTACGGAAATTTATGTTATTTATTGATGATTTATAATAATCATTTGTGTGAAATATCCTTTCTTTTTTTAAACTTTTGACTTACTTATACAAAACTATTAGAATACAAGAATAGTTAAATAATGATGTATTAAATCATTTAAGTAAGAAAAAACAGTTGTAGATAAACAATAACCAGTTTGTTTGTAAGAAAAAAAATAATATATTTGAATCAAGTCAAAATAAAGTAGCTCTTCATTAATATTCCTAAATAGGAGTGTACACGAAGATTTATTTCGCATATATGCAAATTAACAGGCATTGAAACAAAATATAAAAAACAAACTTAATGACAGAATTTAGAAATTATTACGGAACAGACCCAGGCTGGGGAACAGATGCAAGGAGAGCATTATTTAACGCCGCATGTAAATATTTAGGAATTAACCCAACACAAGCAGAAAATATTTTTGGTGTAGGATTTCATTCTATATTGCAAAGTAGCTCAGTTCAGCTTTCGGGAGAAATTCTCAATAAAGTAAAGAAAGATCTAGCAATTCTTAATAAACAAAGGGAAATAGTAACGGAAATAAAAAAAAGAAATGATTATAAGATAAAAAAAATAATTGATAAAGTTCTCCCTTTTGGGATTCAACTTGGTGGACAACGAGCCAGAGGCGAAATGTGGAGACAAGCCTTAGAGTTTTGGAAATGGAGAACGGAATATAGTGCTACTTGGGAAATGGCATTTGATGAATTAACTTGGGCAGTTCGATCAGTAAATGTAAATTGCAATTATATTGCTGATAGCAATGGATATATTACATTATTTTATAATTTAACTGACACATTAGATTTGCGCCCGTCTTGGGGAAATCGTTCTATGGAATACAACGCTATATGCTGTGTATTGGGTTTTATGTACCACGATGTTCTAGGCGGAAGCGACGAATTACAAGTAAAGGCAAATTGGAAAACAATAATTAAATAAAGATGAAAAACAAAATCAGTATTACACTTAGCGTTGCTATTATGCTATGTTTCGTATCGTCATGTATTTTTAAAAAAGAACACAAAGATGTAGATCCTTTTTATACAACTAATCATTTTGGTCAATTTCATCTCCTTCCTTTAGCAAAACCAATAACTTTATCGTATGATCCTAGTACAAAAGTTTGGTTGCTACAAGATAATAAACATATTTTAAAACAAAATATGTTTATTGATTCATTAACAGAAATTGGAATCGATAAAACCTATATTTATGGTAAATTATTTGAAAGGAAGGATTACATAGAAACATATCAACCAGAAGACTATTTATTTTTGAATAAGTTTGGCTCAATTACTTTTAACTCCAAAAAGGATAAGCCAACACCGGATGAAATCCAAATTTACCCTACTGATAGTATTCATAAAATATTTATGATACCAGAACGCTGGTTTGTTATAAATGTAGCAGACAGTACAACCGAAGCTTTTTTTTCGAAAAAAGAATATAAAAACTACTTGAAAGAAAAGGGAGTATCTGGCAAAATGTACAATATAGAAAGTGTAAAAAAAGAATTTGCAAAAACAGGTATCGCTCCGTGGTTTCCTGAAGATATAAAAACAAAACTGAGAGAATAAATAAAGCGATGATCTACTAGTTACCATTTAGTAATAGGACAGTTTTAGGCTTAATATTCTAGGCGGAAGCGACGAATTACAAGTAAAAGCAAACTGGAAAACGATAATTAAATAAAGATGAAAAATAAAACCAGTATTGCACTCCTGATTGTTATTATGTTATGCTTGGTGTCTTGTATATTTAATAAAGCACACAAAGATGTAGATCCTTTTTATACAACTAACCATTTTGGTCAGTTCCATATCCTTCCTTTGTTAAAGCCTCTAACATTAATGTATGACCCAAGTACAAAAGTGTGGTGGTTAGAAGATAACCATTCATTAAAACATAATATATCCATTAATACTTTAACAGAAATAGGAGTCGATAAAACCTATATTTATGGTAATATACTTGGATGGAAAGATACCATTCAAAGCTATACTGCAAAGGATTATGTATTTACCGACAAGTATGGAATAACATCTTGGAATGCAAAAAAAGATAAGCCAACACCAGATGAAATCCAAATTTACCCTACCGATAGTATTCAAAAAATATTTATAATACCAGAACGCTGGTTTGTTATAAATGTAGCAGACAGTACAACCGAAGCTTTTTTCTCGAAAAAGGAATATAAAAACTACCTGAAAGAAAAGGGAGTGTCTGGCAAAATGTACAATATAGAAAGTTTAAAAAAAGAATTTGCAAAAACTGGTATTGCTCCGTGGTTTCCCGAAGATGTAAAAACGAAACTGAGAGAATAAATAAAGCTATGATCTACCGGTTACTGTTTAGTAACAGGACAGTTTGAGGCTTAATATTCTAGGCGGAAGCGACGAATTACAAGTAAAAGCAAACTGGAAAACGATAATTAAATAAAGATGAAAAATAAAATCAGTATTACATTTATGGTTGTTATTATGCTATGTTTCGTATCATCTTGTTTTTTAAAAAAAGAACACAGAGATGTAGATCCTTTTTATACAACTAACCATTTTGGTCAATTCCACATTCTTCCTTTGTTAAAGCCTATAACATTAATGTATGACCCAAGTACAAAAAACTGGTGGTTAGAAAAAAACAACTTATTAAAACAAAACATATCTAATGAAATAACAGAAAAAGAAATTGGAGTAGAGAAAACCTATATTTTTTGGAAAGTCATTGGAAGGAGAGATACTATTGAAGGATATACTTCAAAAGATTATGTGTTTTTAGATAAATATGGTGTAATATCATACGGACCTTCTAAAATAAAAACTTTCGTTGATGAAATCCAAATTTACCCTACTGATAGTATTCATAAAATATTTATAATACCAGAACGCTGGTTTGTTATAAATGTTACAGACAGTACAACCGAAGCTTTTTTCTCGAAAAAGGAATATAAAAACTACCTGAAAGAAAAGGGAGTGTCTGGCAAAATGTACAACATAGAAAGTGTAAAAAAAGAATTTGCAAAAACAGGTATCGCTCCGTGGTTTCCTGAAGATATAAAAACGAAATTGAGAGAATAAATAAAACTATGATCTACCAGTTACTGTTTAGTAATAGGACAGCTTTAGACACGATATTCTAGGTTGAAGTAACGAATTACAAGTAAAAGCAAACTGGAAAACGATAATTAAATAAAGATGAAAAATAAAATCAGTACTACACTTATCGTTGCTATTATGCTATGTTTGGTATCATCTTGTTTTTTAAAAAAAGAACACAGAGATGTAGATCCTTTTTATACAACTAACCTTTTTGGTCAATTTCATCTCCTCCCTTTAGTGAAACCAATAACTTTATCGTATGATCCTAGTACAAAAGTTTGGATGTTAGAAGACAACCATTCATTAAAACATAGTATTGGCATTGATTCATTAATAAAAATTGGAGTAGAGAAAACCTATATTTATGGCAAAGTACATGGATGGAAAGACACTATTGAAAGTTATACTTCAAAAGACTATGTGTTTTTAAATAAGTATGGTAGAATATATGGACCTAGTAAAAACAAAAAGGGTATAACAAATGAAATTCAAATTTACCCTACCGATAGTATTCAAAAAATATTTATAATACCAGAACGCTGGTTTGTTATAAATGTAGCAGACAGTACAACCGAAGCTTTTTTCTCGAAAAAGGAATATAAAAACTACCTGAAAGAAAAGGGAGTGTCTGGCAAAATGTACAATATAGAAAGTGTAAAAAAAGAATTTGCAAAAACTGGTATTGCTCCGTGGTTTCCCGAAGATGTAAAAACGAAACTGAGAGAATAAATAAAGCTATGATCTACCAGTTACTGTTTAGTAATAGGACAGTTTTAGGTATGATATTCTAGGTTGAAGCAACGAATTACAAGTAAAAGCAAACTGGAAAACGAGAATTCAATAAAGATGAAAAATAAAATCAGTATTACACTTAGCATTACTATTATGCTATGTTTGGTATCATCATGTATTTTTAAAAAAGCACGCAAAGATGTAGATCCTTTTTATACAACTAACCATTTTGGTCAATTTCCTCTCCTTCCTTTAGCAAAACCAATAGTATTAACATATGATCCAAATGGCAGAGTATGGAGGATGCTAGAAGATAACCAATCGTTAAAAAAAAGTGTTTATATCGACTCTTTAACAGAAATAGGAGTCGATAGAACTTATATTTATGGTAAAAAATTTGAGAGGAAAGAATATATTGAAACATATCAACCAGAAGATTATTTATTTTTAAGTAAGTATGGCACAATTTCGTGGAATGATAAAAAGGACAAGCCAAGACCAGACCAAATCCGAATTTATCCAATAGATAGTGTACAAAAAATATTTATAATGCCAGAACAATGGTTTGTAATAAATGTAGCAGATAGTACAACCGAAGCTTTTTTTTCGAAAAAGGAATATAAAAACTACCTGAAAGAAAAGGGAGTATCTGGCAAAATGTACAACATAGAAAGTGTAAAAAAAGAATTTGCAAAAACAGGTACCGCTCCGTGGTTTCCCGAAGATATAAAAACGAAACTGAGAGAATAAATAAAACTATGATCTACCAGCTACCGTTTAGTAACAGGACAGTCTTAGGCTTAATTTATTAGTTTGTTTATTATTACATTTAGAATTATAACTTACAGGTTTAGATTTATAACTAGCAGAGACAGGTTCATAGTTTATCCTATTTCTATTTCGGTTCTAAATACAACTACAGCATCACCTTTTATTTGAATCAATGTAGGCTTATTGTCTTCAATCTTAATTTTGACTTTTATTACGCCAAGTCTGTCTATTTTTTCTCCTTGTCTTCCGTTAAATTCGAATTCAGAGTCTTTAAAATCAACGATTTTATTCTGTATCAAATATCCTCCCAATGGTCCGTTTGCATTACCTGTAACAGGATCTTCATTTATGCCAATTCCGGGAGCAAACATTCGGCCATAGGTTAAAATATCTTTGTTATCTGAATCAAAAGTAAACACAAAATAGCCATTGCAGTTAATGGTTGCACTCAAGTTAGCTAATGCATTGTAGTCTGGCGATAAACTGTTCAGTTTTTCTCGGCTTTTAATTCCTATCATAACTTTAGAATGTCCTGTAGATGCTATCTGAATAGGGCAATTTTTATCAGCATCAGATTCTTCTAAGCCTAATGCAGTTAGCATTTTGTTGGCTATATGTTTATCGAATGTTGGACTTAGTTCAAAAGTTCCTTGAGTCATTAAAATTTGATAATCTTCATTGTTTTTGATAATCTCAAAAGGAAGAATACCGATTTTAGTTTTAAATCTTAAAATGCAAGAATTTAAATTTTCTTCAACAGCTTTAGCATACATTGCAGCAATTGTAGCATGTCCGCAAATAGGAACTTCGGTACTTGGTGTGAAATAACGAATTACACCGTCGCAATCATCATTATCTGGAGGGAAAAGAAAGGCTGTTTCGGAGTTGTTTAATTCTCTAGCTATTTGTTGCATTTGGTAATCATTCAGTCCTTCGGCATTTACAACTACTCCTGCTGGATTTCCTTTGAACTTTTCTTTTGTGAAAGAATCAATTTGGTATGTTATTCTTTTCTTCATCGTTACTTTTTTTGACCTACAAATCGTATCACAGAACCTTTTCCGTTATGAAAAAGACCTTCATTCAATTCTATTTCTTTCTCAGTTAATTCGATGATTTCATAATCAGGAAAGTCAGCTTTTATTTCATCAATAGAAAATAACATATCTAGTTCTTTTGGCCCACCAATTTTTTCGTCTTTTGAGTTGTATTCGATATGTTTCTTACTAAATGCTTCAAAAATTAGTAACCCTCCTTTGCGTAAATAGTTGCTAAGTGTTTTGTGGTACAATGATTTAATGTTACCAGGAAAGTGCGCATAAATTAAGGCAATTGCGTCAAACTGTTCGGGTGTATAATTTAATGTTTGTAGTTCGCCAATCTGATAGTCAATTGTCACGTTATTTGCTTTGGCAAGTCGTAAGGCTTTATTTTTTCCTTCGATGCTTATGTCAAACGCCGAAACTGCCCAGCCCAGTTTGGCAGCAAAAACTGCATTCCGACCTTCTCCTTCAGCAGGGAAAAGGATTGTTCCAGTATTTAGTTTTTCTAACTGTTCTTTTAAATAGTTGTTTGGATGCTCACCATATGCAAACTGATCTGCGCTATATCTGTCATTCCATCTTTCGGTCCAAGAATCATTCATTTTTTTCGTGAGGGATTAGTGTCTTTATAAATTGTTACAACATTTACTGTTGCTTTGTTTATTAGGAGCGTTTTTAGCTTTACGAAAATACGAATTTTAAAGGGAATTTGTTGGTGTTTTGAACCTTCAAAAAATAGATTGGGTAGAGATATTCATGATAGTTACAAAATAAGGTTCTTGCTGCGTGAAGGATAGAGGTGATATCCTTTTGTGTGCAGAGCAAAGCAAAAGATAAAGCCGAAAGCCTGACCCATTTTCGGGTCACGCCATAAAAAACATCCGACTTGTTTTTCACAAATCGGATGTTATAGTATTGTTTAATATTGATTTTTTTAAAAAGTTATTTCAGTTTTTTTATTATCTGATTTACCGTTTCTTCTAATCCTTTATGGTAATCTCCTTTTTTGAATTCTGGTATTGCAGTACTAGATATGATACTCTTAATTTCGTCGTAGTTAAGTTTATTACTTATTTGCTCGCTGCCCTGAACCTGAATTTGTCTTAGCCCTTTGCTTAGGATAACTAAAACGGTAGTATTTAGTTTTAATTGATTGGCTAAATAGGTATTTAAGCCCAATGAGTATTCGGGGATACTGGTATAAGGTTGTATAGAAGAAGTTGTTACAACAATAATTTTATGACCTGAGCTTGTTTCGTATGATTGTAAAGTGTTTTTTAAAGCTTCGATTTGATTTGGGGCTAATATTTTTTCGAAATCATTTACGTAATTGTATGTTTTGGAAAAAATATTTTGTGCTTCCGAATTTGGGATAGCCGTTTTATTTGTTTGGGCAAAAAAACTATTTAATGAGAATAAGGTAATTGTAATAATAAAGAATGTCTTTTTCATCTTAGTGCTGGTAGGTTAGATTTGGTGCCGCGAAAATAAGACATTATTGTCATAAAATATTCTCTAATTTTATGTAAAATGGTTACTATTTTATTGTTTTAATGTAAAGTGTTTGGGAGGGATATTACTGAATATGATTCTTCTTTTTTGGAGAAAAGGCAAAAAAAAATCCGACTTGTTTTCACAAATCGGATTTAGATATTTAAAGCGTGGATTTCTATTTCTGATTAAATAATAAAATAGAAATTATTTTTAGTAAATCTTATTTTTTTTCAATTCCCCAAATTAATTCTGATTCATGTCTTTTAATATTATGAATTTCAGGACCATACTTACCCCATGCAAATCCACTTTTATTTGCTTTATTTCGTAAATCTGCAATAACAAAATTTTCAGGAAGTGTTAATGCAAAGTTTTTTAAAGTTGAATCTTGTGAATTTATTGCATCTTCTATTTTTGTAAATCCATTGTTTTTTGACCAGATGTCAAAAACTATTTTTTCATGGATTATATCTAAATTTGATTTGTTTCCATTTTTGCCAAAATCGTCTAAGTGTTCTAGAAATTGGGATAAGTTTTCTGAATGTTTTACAATTACAGCAGGATCGTGACAAACGTAAAATATGCTTCCCCAGTTTCCATTTTTTTCAATATCTAATATCCAAAAGTTGCCAAATCCATCGCCTGCAAGAAGTACTGAATTAGGGAAAATTTCTTCAAGACCAAATTCATTAATTCGATCGAAAGTTATCTCTTCAAGTGGATCAAATTCCATTCCGTTTGAGAATTTTAAAAGTTCTCTAATTTCAGAGGGTATTTTTCCTGTTGGAAGCTGCTCGGCTAAATCGTCAATCTCTTGAACAGTTAAACCAGGATTAAGTTCTATCTTATATTCATCGCCATCTTCTGAAAAGTATTTTTCATTTAAAAGAGATTTTAGTTGTTCTATTAGTATCATTGAATAAAAAATTTTATGTTATTTTTTTAATGTTTGATAGATAGTAATACATTCTATCTAAAAGATTAAAAAAAATATTAATCACAAATATAGTTTTTTTACTACAATAGAATAATGTCATTATTTTTAATCTTCATAAAAAATCCGACTTGTTTTCACAAATCGGATTTAAAATTGAAAATTATATGTAACCGTAGAGATGCTTAGGTGCATCTCAGATTATTATTTACAAGTGAATTACTTCGCCGTAAGCATCAGCAACAGCTTCCATAACAGCCTCGCTCATAGTCGGGTGAGGGTGGATAGATTTTAGGATTTCATGTCCTGTAGTTTCAAGTTTACGCGCTACAACTGCCTCAGCAATCATATCGGTAACACCAGCACCAATCATGTGACATCCTAGCCATTCGCCATATTTAGCATCGAAGATTACTTTTACAAAACCATCAGGAGTTCCAGCTGCTTTTGCTTTTCCTGAAGCTGAGAATGGGAATTTACCAATTTTTAATTCGTATCCTTTTTCTTTAGCTTGTTTTTCTGTTAAACCTACAGAAGCAATTTCTGGAGTTGCATACGTACATCCAGGAACGTTTCCGTAATCGATTGGCTGTACATGTAATCCAGCAATTTTCTCAACACAGTTGATTCCTTCAGCTGAAGCTACGTGAGCCAAAGCTTGTCCAGGAGTTACATCACCAATTGCATAATATCCAGGGATATTTGTTTGGTTGTAAGCGTTTACTAATATTTTATCTCTGTCTACAGCGATTCCTACTTCTTCAAGACCGATATTCTCGATGTTTGTTTTGATTCCAACAGCCGAAAGTACGATGTCAGCCTCAAGAACTTCTTCTCCTTTTGCAGTTTTAACAAATGCTTTTACACCAGCACCAGTTGTATCAATACGCTCTACAGAAGAGTTAGTCATGATTTTGATTCCTGCTTTTTTCAAAGAACGCTCCATTTGTTTAGAAATGTCTTCGTCTTCTACAGGAACAATGTTTGGCATAAATTCTACAATAGTAACTTCTGTTCCCATTGAGTTATAAAAATGAGCAAATTCAACTCCAATAGCTCCAGAACCAACGATAATCATTGATTTTGGTTGTGTTGGTAATGTCATTGCCTGACGGTATCCTATTACTTTTACTCCATCTTGAGGTAAGTTTGGCAACTCACGAGAACGAGCTCCAGTAGCAATGATAATATGATCAGCACTATATTCAGTAACTTTATTGTCTTTATCTGTAACGTCAAGTTTTTTTCCTGGCTTTAATTTTCCAAAACCATCGATAACGTCGATTTTGTTTTTCTTCATCAAGAATTGAACACCTTTGCTCATTCCTTCAGCAACACCACGACTACGTTGTACAACAGCAGGGAAATCTTTATCGAATTCAGAAACAGTCAATCCGTAATCGGAAGCGTGTTTTAGATAATCAAAAACCTGAGCTGATTTAAGTAATGCTTTGGTTGGTATGCAACCCCAGTTTAAACATACACCACCTAAGTTTTCTTTTTCAACTACGGCTACTTTAAAGCCTAATTGTGATGCTCTAATGGCAGTTACATATCCGCCTGGACCACTTCCTAAAACAATAACGTCGTATTTCATTTTTTAAGTATTTATTATATTTTTAAAATTGAAAGCGGTTAAAAACGCATTTCATTTTCTATTTATCAACTATCGAATAGAGATTGCGAATTTAAGGATTTATTTTAAAAAAAGGTTTAATTTTTATTTCAAGGTCAATTTACATTGACTATTTCACAGAGATTAAAATAAAAGTGATTTAATATGCTATAATTAAGCGAATAATCGGCTTTTTTTTGAGAAAATAGCAGTAAATCTATGACAGGACTAACTGTGTGTTTTATTAATTTGCAACTACAAATTGAGAGTCGTATAAATTTTTATAATATCCATTGGTACGATTAATCAATTCCTGATGTGTTCCTTGCTCTACAATAAGCCCTTTGTCCATAACCACAATTTTATCGGCATTAACAATTGTTGCCAATCGATGTGCAATTACAATCGAAGTTCTGCCTTTGGTAATCGTTTCGGTAGCACGCTGAATCATTTCTTCAGAGTATGTATCTATAGAAGAAGTTGCTTCGTCTAAAATTAAAATACTAGGATTACTTACATAAGAGCGCAAGAAAGCAATAAGCTGGCGTTGTCCTGAAGACAGCATAACTCCACGTTCTTTTACATCAAAATCATAATTATCGGGCAAACTCATAATAAAATCATGAACACCAATTACTTTGGCAGCTTCTAGAACCTGAGCTTTTGTTATTTCGGGATTATTAAGGGTAATATTATTGTAAATTGTATCGGCAAATAAAAATACATCTTGTAAAACTACAGCAATTTGCTTGCGTAATGAAGCCAAAGTATAGTTTTCTATATTATTCCCGTCGATACAAATCGTACCACTGTTTATTTCATAAAAGCGATTCAATAAATTTATGATAGTCGATTTTCCAGCTCCTGTAGAACCTACAATTGCTATTGTTTGTCCAGCTTCGACTGATAAATCAATTCCTTTAATAACTTCTTCTTCTGGGATATAACCAAAACGAACGTCTTTAAATTCGATGGTTCCGTTAAAAATAGGAGCTTCGATAGTTCCTGTATCCTGAATATGATCCTGAGTGTCAATGATATCAAAAACACGATTGGCAGCTATCATTCCTAATTGCATCTCATTAAATTTATCTGCAATCTGGCGCAATGGGTTAAACAGCATTCCGATAAACATGGTGTAGGAGAATAAATCTCCAAATGTGGTAAAATTATCTCCGTTAAGAATTTTAAAACCTCCAAAAACAACAATACAGCCTAATGTAAGTGATGAAATAATGTCGGCAATAGGGAAGAAGATTGAGTTATATAAAATTGTTTTAATCCATGCTTTTTTATGTTTTCCGTTTATTTCTTTGAAACTTTCATATTCGGTCTTTTCACGATTAAAAAGCTGAACGATTTTCATACCTGTAACACGCTCTTGTACAAAGGAGTTCATATTGGCAATTTGAGTACGAACTTCCTCGAAAGCAACTTGCATTTTGCGCTGAAAAATTCGAGTAATATAAACAAGGATAGGCATTGCTATCACAACAATCCAAGTAAGTTTCCAGTTCATGTAGAACATAAAAATCAAGACAACAAGCATTTTCATCAAGTCGCTAATAATCATGAATAAACCTTGGCTAAAAATTCGGGCAATCGACTCAATATCAGAAACAGAACGAGTAACCAATTGTCCCACAGGAACAAGGTCGAAATATTTCATTCTGAAACTTAAGATGTGCTTGAACAATTTCGTACGAATATCTTTTACGATATCCTGTCCAAGCCAATTGGCCCAATACACAAAATAAAACTGAGAGAAAACCTCTAACATAAGTACAATTCCCATTAAGGTTACATAAAAAAGTAGTCCTAATTGGTCATGCGTTTTAATATATCCATCCACCGTTTGCTTAAGTAAATAGGGGCGGAGTGCGGCAAAAATAGATAGTGAAATGGCAAAAATGATTACACCATTATAACGCCATTTATAAGGTTTAGTATAAGTAAGAATTCGTTTGAAGAGGCCAGTATCAAATGCTTTTGCTTTCATTTTATTTAGGAGCTGTTTCCTGCTTTTCATTGCAATCTTTATTGTTTTTAAAGAAAAAACAATAAAGGATTTACATTTCAATCAGGGCTATTAGGTAATATAATCGTACTCAACCTTAGTTAAATACAATCCGTGAGCCGGAACCGAAAAACCTGCTTTGTCTCGGTTTTTACTGGCGATAATGTTTTCGAAATCTTCCAGCGTAATTTTATGCAAACCAATATTTACTAATGTACCTACAATGGCACGCACCATATTTCGTAAAAAACGATTGGCCGATATCGTAAAAATTAGCTTATTGTTTTCAGTTTTCCAATACGCTTCAAAAATACTACAATCAAATGTATTTACATCTGTATTGACCTTTGAAAAGCATTGGAAGTTGATATGATTTAACAAAATTTTAGCAGCTTCGTTCATTAGAGGGACATCTAAATATTGATGAAAATACCAACTTAGTTCTTCTAGAAACGGATCTTTTACAATATTGATATGATATTCATAGGTACGCTTGGTTGCGTCAAAGCGACAATGCGCTTCGTCTTTAACCAAAATAATATCATAAATAGCAATGTCTTTTGGTAAATATGAATTGAGTTTGTGTATCAAATTTGGTACCTCAATAGGAGAATCATAATCAAAATGAGCATACATTTCTTTAGCATGAACACCAGTATCAGTACGTCCAGCTCCCATTAAATTAATAGGTGTATTTAATAAAACCGAAAGGGCTTTGTTAAGTGTTTCCTGAACAGATGCTGCATTAGGTTGGTATTGCCAGCCGTGATAATGTGTGCCGTTGTATGCAAATTGTATAAAATATCTCAAGTTTTTAAGCTTCTAGGAGTGTGAATAGCAAAGGTACAAAAAAGGTTTTTTTAAAGGAGGTTCAAAGGTTTTTTTTAAGATTTTAAGGTTTTAACGTAGAGACGCACCGCAGTACGTCTTTACAAGGTATTTCTGCAAAAAAAAACAATATTCAATTCCAGAATATCAAAATCTTGATGAGAGACGCACTTGTGATACACCTCTACAATGTACAATCAACGATGTACCTCTAAATAAACCTCAGAATTTCAGAGCCTTAGTGTCTTAAAAAAGAAAACCTATGCCTCTCTGAGCCTTTGCCTCTTTGAGCCTTTAAATAAAAAAAACCTTTGTACCTTTGTACCTCTCAACCTCTGAACCTTTCTTAAAAAATTGAAAAAAATACTCTTACTTTCCGATACTCACAGTCATATTGATGATACTATTTTAAAATATGTTTCACAAGCTGATGAAGTATGGCACGCAGGTGATATTGGTGATTTATCGGTGAATGATGCTATAAAAAAAATAAAACCATTACGTTGTGTTTATGGGAATATAGATGATGCGAAGGCACGTTTAGAATTTCCTTTAAATAATCGTTTTATGTGTGAAGGTGTTTCGGTTTGGATTACTCATATTGGTGGATATCCTGGGAAATATAATCCTGCTATTAAGGAAGAAATGGCATCTAATCCTCCTAAACTATTTATCTGTGGACATTCGCATATACTTAAAGTTATGTTCGATAAAAAGAATAATTTATTGCATATGAATCCTGGCGCTGCAGGAAAAAGTGGTTTTCATCAAGTGCGCACAATGCTTCGTTTTGTGATTGAAGGAGATAAAATAAAAGATTTAGAGATTATCGAAATCGAAAAGCGGAATTAGTTTAAGTTTAAGTACATTATAGGAACTTCTATTCTAATTGAGGTTCCCATATTAATTTTGGATTTAACAGTTATTTCTCCTTTTAAGTTCTTTATTCTGGCCTTAATTTGATTTAAACCAAAACCTTCGATGATGTGAAACTTATCCGTTTTATATCCTCTGCCATTATCACTCACGTTAATAATCAAGTTGGATTTATCTTCAGTTAATGAAATGTTTGCAATGCTGGCCTCACTATGCTTAATAATGTTGTTTAAAAGTTCTGAAATGATAAAATAGATCCTCATTTCAAATTTTTCATGATAGCGAGTTTTGGAAGGAATTGTACAGTGATATTCAAATAATATGGTTGAGTTAGAGTTTTTTTCGCATAAATCTTCTAAAGCATAAAACAATCCAAATCGAACTAATAATGTAGGTAAAAGTTCATGAGATAAATCACGTACTTTGTCGTGTGCTTCTTCGAGGATGAATTTTGTTTTTAGGATTTCTTCAGAAACAGGTTCGTTTTGAGTCGAAAAAACGTTTAGGTGCATTCCTGCCGAGGACAACAATGCGCTGATATTGTCATGTAAAAACAAAGCAATTTTTTTACGTTCACTTTCTTGACCATCAATACTAGCGTTGATTATGTTTTGTTGTATTTTACCTTGTATGTCTTTTAGTCTATTTTTTTGTTTTAGTTTGGTATTTTGATAGAAGAAATAAAATAAGATGATACTAATCACAAATAGTGATATCATAATGCTAACCACTTTTTTGTTCCGGGATTGCTCTAGTAACAATGATTGCTGATTGGATTTGTATTGATTTCCAATTTTATCGATATCTCTTTTGTACTCGTCAACTTCTAGATTAAGTCCAGCAACATCAACCTTTCGTAATTTATCTTCATTGTTTAGCTCTTCATTTAAGATATGATAAAGAGCAAGGTTTTTGTATGCAGCTTTATGCTCTCCTATTTTTGACAAAAATTTAGAATATTCTAGATATGTAAAGGATAAATCCGATTTTTCATCACCATCAATACCAAGTTTTATTGCTTTTTTATAAAAGAAATCAGCTTTTTGGTTTTCATTTGTGTGATTGTAGTACATACCATTAAGCATGTTTAAAACTACTAAAGTTGATTTGTCGCCATGTTTTGGGTGAAATTTATTGATATAACTTAAGTAGGGGTAGCCATCATTATAGCCGCCAATATCAAAATATGCCCAAGCTATATTTAATTTTGTAAAAACAATTTGAACGGAATCTTTTATTTTAGTGCTATAATAGAGTGATTTTTTGTAGAATGAAATTCCTTTCTCATACTCTTTTTTATTAAAGCAGTATATGTTCCCTAAATTATTGTAAAGCCAATTTTTAAGTTCTCCGTTAGTTGTTTTTTCAGCATAGATTAACCCTTTGTTGTAATAAAATAAAGCTTTATCGGGTTCAGTTAGTTCGTCAAAATTGGCTGCAATTGTATTATATGATTTTGCAATAAGATTGGGATCTTTGGCATTAATCGCGTAGGTTAATGTGATTCGGGATTGTGTTAGTGATTTTTCGTGATGACCATCACGCATCAATTTTACAGATTCATCTGAAAGCCTTTCTATCTCTTGTTTTGATAATTTTTTTTCTTGTCCAAAAACAGTATTACCGTAATTTTGGATAAGAAATAGTATTAAGACAATAATCCGAGTAGAAGACATAAAAAAATATTTGCCGTTAAAAGTACATTAAGTTATACATAAAAAGTAAATTTTGTTAAATCACTTTGGTAATTTGTTCTAATGAGATAAAATATTTCACTTTGTTTAAAGTATTTCAAATAGCTACTTTACAGGTTTAAGATTTTATTAAATTATTTTTAATTGCATATTTTACTAAACCAATAGTATTTTTGGTCTTTAGTTTTTTCATTATATTCTTGCGATGTGTTTCTACAGTATTGGTACTAATAAAAAGTAATTCGCTAATTTCTTTTCCACTATATTCGAGCGAAATCAATGTTATTATTTCTAATTCACGAGAACTTAAAATAGAATTTTCTTCTCGAGTTCGTTCATTAAGTTTAGGATTTCCTTTTGTAAATGTGGTAAATATTTTTTCTCTTACTGAATCACAAAAATATTCTTCACCTTTATTGACAGCTTCAATGGCTTCGATGATATTTTCACCAGCGCACTTTTTGGTTAAATAACCACTGGCTCCAAGGTTCATGACTTCTTTGATGATTTTTAAATCATCATAACTAGAAAGGATTATTACTTTACAAGGATAACCTTTTTCTGAGAATTCTTTTAGGACTTCGATGCCGTCTTTTTGTGGCATGCTTATATCTAAAACTAAGATACCAGTATTGTTTGTAGTTACATCATTATAAATATTCATTCCGTTTAAAGACGAACCCACAACTTCAAATTCTGAAACAGTATGTAATAAATTAGTGAGCCCATCAATAAGTACCTGATGATCGTCGGCTAGATGTACTCGTATTTTGTTTTTCATAAAAATGATGACTATATAATTTCAAATTTAGGTAAAAATAAGAGAATGCGAGTGTTTATAAGGGTTTATTTTGTTCATAATTGCATTAATACTATAATTTCTTGCACAAAAAAACCCGAATCTTTCAATTCGGGTTTTCTTCGCACAAAATAAATTAAATTTATAGGTTTACCTCAATCGATCCACAGATTTTACAAGATCCTCGTCCTTCTTGATGGCCTTATTAGCTAATACTAATAATACGATAGCAACTATAGGTAGAAACATCCCAATACCTTTCTCTGAAACAGCAGGTGTTTCTCCAGATAAATTTAGTGAGTGATATACAAATAATCCTAATAAAATTAAATTTAATATGATATTCAGTCTGCCCATGACAAACTGGTTTTGTCTTTTTTTGTATGAAATGACACTTACTATAGTAAGCATAGTGCTTAAACCTAGCAAAACAACGTAAAGTTGATTTTGCATAAAATAATAAGGTTTAGCATCGGCAGTTATCCAAAGTGGAACAAAAAACATTAAAATGCTCGTTACTGCAAATGTTAAAATTAAATATATGGTTTGAACTCTTTGTATCATTATATCTTGTAATTGTTTTACAAAAATATATTTTCTTTTTTTAAAATACTATTGTATGATAAAATTTTATTCGTATTATTGCATCATAATACCGTAAGCACTTCATACTGCGGTTGATTCAATAAAAAAAATAAAGATACTACCTATTCTTTTACAGTATTTCTGAAAATTAATTAAATTCATAGAACATTCATGTTTGATATTTCTGCATTAAAAGAAATGAAGCTTTCTGAGCTTCAAGAAATAGCTAAATCAGCTAAAACCATAAAAGTTAACGGTGTAAAAAAAGAGACATTGATAGGTCTTATTTTATCACATCAAGAAGAAACTGTTAAACCAGCAGTAGAGCAAAAAGTTAATGATGCTGAAGATGATAAGCCAAAAAGAGCTCGAATTGTTCCTGTAAAAAAAGCAGCTATACAAAAGAATACAGTTCAAAAGAATATAGTTTTTGAAGAAGAAAAAGAAAATAAAACAAACGAAATTCTTGATGATCCAATAATTCCAGCAGTTCCAGTAGTAGAAGCAGAGACTATTCAATCTGTAGAATCTTCAGAAAATGGAGCTCCTGAGAAAAAGCCATCAAAAATTATAAAATTCAATAAATCGGCCTATGAAAAAAAGGTCGCTTTACAAAAAGAAAAAGAAGCAGTAAAAGAAAATGCTTTAGTAACTGAAACTCCAAGTGAGACTTTAGTTGAGACTTCAGAAAATGCAACATCGGAAAAAGTTGAAGCGCCAGTTCAGACCAAAAAAATAAATCCGAACCAGAATAAGCAAAACCAAAATCCAAACCAGAATCCAAATCCAAATCAAAACCCGAATCAGAATCAAAACGGGAATAACGGGAATCAGAACCCAAATTTTAAAAGTAAAAAGAATAATTTTAGAGACTCAGATTTTGAGTTTGATGGAATTATCGAAAGTGAAGGTGTTCTAGAAATGATGCCAGATGGATATGGTTTCTTACGCTCTTCAGATTATAATTATTTAGCTTCTCCTGATGATATTTATTTATCAACTTCACAAATCAGATTGTTTGGTCTTAAAACAGGTGATACAGTAAAAGGAGTAGTGCGACCTCCTAAAGAAGGAGAAAAGTTTTTTCCATTAGTTCGTGTTTTAAAAATAAACGGACATGATCCACAAGTAGTTCGTGATCGTGTTTCTTTTGAACATTTAACGCCAGTTTTCCCTTCTGAAAAATTTAAATTAGCCGAAAAGCAAAGCACAATTTCAACTCGTATTATTGATTTGTTCTCTCCAATAGGAAAAGGACAACGTGGTATGATTGTAGCGCAGCCAAAAACGGGTAAAACAATGTTGCTAAAAGACATTGCAAATGCTATTGCAGCAAATCATCCTGAAGTATATTTAATTGTTCTTCTTATAGATGAGCGCCCAGAAGAGGTTACCGATATGCAACGTAGTGTGCGTGGAGAAGTAATTGCTTCTACTTTTGACAGAGAGCCACAAGAACACGTTAAAATAGCAAATATAGTACTAGAAAAAGCAAAACGTTTGGTTGAATGTGGTCATGATGTAGTGATTCTATTAGACTCAATTACACGTTTGGCAAGAGCTTACAATACAGTTCAACCAGCTTCGGGTAAAGTATTAAGTGGTGGTGTTGATGCGAATGCATTGCAAAAACCAAAAAGATTCTTTGGAGCAGCTCGTAATGTAGAAAATGGTGGTTCATTAAGTATCATTGCTACAGCATTAACTGAAACAGGATCAAAAATGGACGAAGTGATTTTTGAAGAATTCAAAGGTACAGGTAATATGGAATTACAATTGGATCGTAAGATTGCTAACAAACGTATTTTTCCTGCAATTGACTTAACTTCTTCAAGTACGCGTCGTGATGATATGTTATTGGATGAAAAGACATTACAAAGAATGTGGATCATGAGAAAATATCTTTCAGATATGAATCCTGTAGAAGCAATGGACTTTATTAATGATCGTTTTAAGAAAACTAAAAATAATGAAGAGTTTTTAATCTCTATGAATGATTAGAGGAAGGTTCAAAGTGACAAAGTAACAAAGGTTCAAAGTAACAAAGAGGCTAAGGTTCTAAGGTTTTAAAAACTTAGTTTTGAAGTTTCTGGATTAAAATTTTATAAAAAGAAAGGATGAGTTTTACTCATCCTTTCTTTTTAACCTCAGAACCTCAGAACCTCAGAACCTCAGAACCTCAGAACCTCAGAACCTCAGAACCTCAGAACCTCAGAACCTCAGAAAAAGCTTATTTCTTATCAACTACAGGTCTGTTTTCTCTGTTTGCTAAATCCCAAGCTATTACAAAAGCCAATTGGGTTCTTTTTGTTAAAGCGTCGTATTCGATTTTTTCTGGTTCATCACCTTTTTGGTGGTAATCTTCGTGAACTCCATTAAAGAAAAACACTGATGGAATGCCATGTTTAGCAAAATTATAATGATCAGAACGTTCATAAAAATGATTTGGATCTTTTGGATCATTAAATTTAAAATCTAAATCGATTTTAGTATATTTTTCGTTTTGAGCTACTACGATGTTATGCAAATCGCTAGATAATCTGTCGGCACCAATTACATATACATAATTGTTTGATTGTGCATGTTCTACATCGCGACGCCCAATCATGTCGATATTAATATCGGCGATTGTATTTGCAAGTGGAAACAATGGGTTTTCTGAGTAAAAACGCGAACCGTGTAAACCATGTTCTTCTCCTGTTACATGTAAGAAAAGGATAGAACGTTTTGGACCGTGTCCTTCTTTCTTTGCTTTTGCAAATGCCTGAGCCATTTCTAATAGGGCAACAGTTCCCGATCCATCATCATCGGCACCATTATATACTTCGCCATTTTTTACTCCTACGTGGTCATAATGTGCAGAAATAACTAAGACTTCATCTGGCTTTTCTGAACCCTCGATATATGCCCAAATATTCTCTGAATCTGGTAGATTCTGATTTCTTCTAGCATTTAAGTATGATGCTGGAATGTGCTGGTAGTATTCGGTTGCGGCTTTAGGAAAAGGGACTTTATCTTTTTTGTATTGATCGATAAGATAAATACCAGCTTTTTTTTGTCCTTTTGAGCCGGTTTCTCTTCCTTCCATTTCATCTGATGCAACTATATAAAGATGCTTTTTTAATTCGGCAGCTGTTATGGTGTTCATATATTTGGTTGGATCCGAATTGTCTTTTGCAATTACACTTTGCGTGTTCTTACATGAAAATGCGGAGACAATTAGTAATAGAATTACAATTTTTTTCATTTTTTGTTAGTGTAAATTTATAAATGTATATAGAATATAGAATGTTAGTAAAAATACTATAAAGAAGAAGTTGATAAAGAATAATGCTACACTTTTGACAAAGGAAACGAATCTTGTTTCTCCATAAAAACGATGATGTGCCGGATAAAAATAATAACACATCCAAACTATTCCTGCAAAATGTATAATGCCTGAAATAAAGCTCAAAAGACTAGATGAACCGAGTAATCCAAATAATTTTTCTGTAATGAACAAAATGAGAAACATGAGCAGCAAAAATGAAAAATAATGCAAAGTAAAAATTCCGTGATCAAAATAGTACCATTTCTTTTTGTTATGAAAAATCCACAAGAAGAAAGCGAAAAACGGCATTATGATGAAAAGAATCTTTGGGATATTATGAACAAAAGATTCGATAAACTTTTCAATGATTTCCTTTTTAGTGTTAGTTTCTGTCACGTGGGCAGCTTTCTCATAAATCCAGTATTGTAATTCATTAAGTTTTTCTTTTTCTTTCCCATATTTTTGAATGGAATCGATCTCTTTCATTGTTTTCAGCTTAAAATATGACTTATCGACTGTTTTCGACTTAAAATAGGATTTTTCATTCCATTTTTTAACTTCTTTTGTATTTGCTTTTTCGATATTGGATGTAATTTCCTTTTCACTTTTTGTCAGATTCTCTGTTACTGTATTGGGAAATAATGCAATTAAAAGAAAAGTAACAAAACTGATAAAAATGTATAATCGAACAGGTGCTAAATATGACAAACGTTTTCCAGAAAGATATTCTTTGGTTAGAGCGGATGGCTTAAATAAAAGATTTCTAATTGTACGCCAAAAAGCATTCTCATAATGCGTTAAATCTTCGAAAAAGTGAATAAATAAATGGTGGAATGTTTTTCGAGTATCAGTGTTTTCTTGTCCACAATTGGGACAAAATTTTTGTTCAACAACGTGTCTGCAATTCAGGCAGGTTTTGTCTTTTCTTAAAGCACTTTTTGACATAAAAAAATTGGTTTGGTATTTTTTGGTTTGAGATAGTTATAATTATTTTTTCAAGACTTCATTTAAGAAAAGTTTTAAATGTTCAAATGAACGTTTAGCGGCTTTTTCATTATATGCTGCTCCCTTCGAATTATCATTTCCTGCTTCGGGATTGGTAAATGAGTGTACGGCATTTGCATAATAAATCATTTGCCAATCGGCTCTAGTATCACGCATTTCTTGTTGAAAAGAGTTAATTTCCTCTTTTGATTCATATGGATCATCAGCACCGTGACAAACTAAAACCTTTGCAGTAATAGGCTGAGCTGGTCGCTTAATATCTTTTCCTAAGCCACCATGAAATGAAACAACTCCTTGTACATTAAGATGCCCTCTTGCAGCTTCAAGAGCACCTGTTCCTCCAAAACAATATCCAATTATAACAGTATTATTAACGTTGGCTCCTGATTTTACTAATTGTTGTAAAGCTAGATTAATTCTATTTTGATAAATACTAAAATTACTCTTGTAATATCCAGATAGTTTGCCTGCTTCGGTATTGTCGTTAGGATAGTTTCCTTGTCCGTATATATCTGCAATAAAAACATGATACCCCAGATTAGCTAAATTCTCAGCAATTTCTTTGGATGCAGTATCAATTCCTTTCCAAGCAGGAAGAATTAATATCCCTGGATTTTCGTTGCTTTTTGTTGTAGGATTAATGGCGAGTCCGTTTAAAACCTGACTTCCATCTGCATACTTTACTGGTTTTAATTGTGCGTTCATGGTGTTACAAAAAAGTATAATAGTGAACAAGAGAAGGGGGATTTTTTTCATAGTTTCGTAAATTTAAACAAATATTAGAAATTTTATGTTACAAAAAAATTTCAAAATGTATTTCTTCTAAGTTTTTTATAAACCGATTGTTAGGATGTAAATTATTTACCAGGATGATAGGTTTTTTCTGCATTTTTTATAACATCTTCTTTATAAAATAAGACTTCTTTAAAATCTCCTTTTTGATACATTTCAGCTTGATCAGTAAAATGTTTTGAGGCAGGATCTCCACTGTTTCCTCCAGCTAATAATGACTTCGCTTTTATTTTTGTACCAAATTCTACTGCACAAACAAAACTATTACCATTATATCCGTAACGTTTTTTAGAATCATTTTGATAACTGCTTTTAAATGATGGCAGGCTTCCCCATGAACCTGGACCAAAAGCAATTGGTAAACTTGGTTTTGAATCGTCATATTTTAAATCGATATCACCGTTAGAACGTTGAAAGCGGTTAATTTCGCCCCATGCTATTTTCCATGTTCCCCATTTTGATTTTAGTTCGTTTAAGACAGATTGTAATTGTGGGATTAATTGAGCTGCAGTTGCATTTTTCGCAAAATTCATGGTGTTTTCAACCTGATCCAATTCGCCTTCATCGATATAGGCTTTTAAGATAATTGGATCTAATTTATATGCCCATTCTACTGCTAATGTTGTTGCTATAGAATTTTCTTTGGCATAATAATCCCAGTTTTTTAGAACCGAAATTGGTTCAGATAAATCACTGTATTCTAAGTCGGTTAATTTGATGTCTTTTTCAAAATGAGTGACTAAAGCAGGTATTAATATTTCAAATATAGACAGTTTACTATCATAGCCATCGGTAATTACTTTGTCTAATGTATAGTTATCTCCTTTACTAAATAAGCGAACGGCATTTATTCCTCTAAAATTTTCTCCATCAGGTGCCATGTACGGTAGATAGTTTTCTTTTTTCGGACTGTTTTCTCCTGCTACTGAATAGGGAGTAGAATTACAATTTTGAAGCCAGCCATTTATAGGATTGTATATATGTACTGTTTCATTTACTTCATGAAGGCCTTTCCATTGTGTTGATGAAATGGAACCATCAACGACTTTTGCCCAATTGTAGTTTTTGTCTCTTATTGGGATAAAATTGCCGTGCCAATAGGCAATATTTCCTTTGTTATCTGCATAAACGGTATTATTGGAAGTATTAGCTTTTAAATCCATCGCTTTTTTATACTCTTCAAAATTGGTTGATTTTGTTCTTACCCAGCTCTGAATTAGGCTAGTCATCGATCTATTATTTGATTTTAAACTAATCCATTTCCCATTACGTTTGGCCATAATCGGTCCGTTATTGGTAAAATAAGTTTTGAATTTTTTAGGAATTAATTTTCCGTTTTCAGTATAGTTTATTGTAATTGATTTTTCGACAACAGGTAGTAGTTTTTTATCGAATTCATAAAATAATTTTCCGTTTTTAGTGACAATTTTTTCGGCATACATATCAGCAACATCTACATTTGATGATGTGTGCATCCAACCGCAATAGTCATTAAAACCTTGGTAAACGAAAAATTGCCCCCAAGTTACTGCTCCATATACATTTAGCCCTTCTTCACTTGTTACCTGAACTTCTGGTCTAAAGTAAAAAGTTGTATGAGGATTAATGTATAAAATTGCATTCCCGTCAGCTGTTTTTGATGGTGAAAATGCAAAACCGTTTGAGCCTGTTTGTACATTTTTTTCTCGTTCTAGATAAGCTACTTTGTCATTGTTTCCAGAATAAAATGCTTTTAATTCACCAGTTGTAAGATCGGCAGTGCTTATTGCCCCAATACTTCCGTCGGTCCAAAGTAAAGGGAACCAAGGTTCGAAACGAGTTAAAAGAGCTGGTTTTACTTCTGGATGTTTGTATAAATAAAAATTGATAGCATCTGCATAACTATTTAAAAGTTTTTTGAGCCAGATTGGTGCTTTTTTATAATCTGCTTTTGCTTCTTGAGTATCAATTAAAAGACGTATTTCCAGATCATTGTATAAAACTGATTGTCCTTTTATTTCTGAAAGACGTCCTAGTTTTTCAATATAATTCATCTCAATTCGCTTAAAATCATCTTCGCATTGTGCATACATTAAACCAAAAACTGCATCAGCATCTGTTTTGCCATAGATATGCGGGATTCCCCAATTATCTCGAATTATGGTAACTTTTTGTGCAATTTCCTGAAATTTTTTGATTTCTTTTTTGCTTACATTTTGCGAAAAAATGGATATACTAAAACTGCAAAAAAGGAGCGCTAATTGAATTGTTTTTTTAGAATAAGACATATCGATTTACCTATAATTAAGTTTCCTCCGAAATTAATGTATTTTTTATAAACTTGCATTTCGCTTGAAGGCACAACCTAATTCTATAATAGAATCTGTTTTAGCGATTCCTGGAATACTATCGATTTTTTCGTAGAGTATTTTTCTCATGTGCTCATGGTTCTTGGCGATGATTTTTATGTAAAGGGTAAATGAACCTGTTACAAAATAACATTCGGTGATTTCGGGAATTTTTTTTAATTCTTCGATTATTCTGTCAGAATCGGAATCTTTATTGAGGGTTATTCCTGTAAATGATGCCCAATCATACCCAATTTTTTTTTCATTTACAACTGGTTTTATTCCTGATAATACACCTTGTTCTATTAAACGATTGATGCGCTGATGCACCATTGTATTAGAAATTTTTAAGTTGGTTGCAATTGCAGAATATGCCATTCGACCGTCTTTTTCTAATTGTTTGATGATATTGATGTCAAATTCGTCTAATGAATCCATGAGTTTTGCTTTAAATTAAATTGACTTTATTTTGGGTAAATAAGTTTAAATTGACTTTTTAGGCTCTTAATGAAGTCAAAAGTATTGAATTTTATTGTAAAATTAAAAAATAGTCTTATTTTTGTAAAAAGTTAAAAATAAAGATCATGGAACAAGTTCAACAAATTCTTTCGTCAAAATCTAATGTATTAATCGAAAAAGAAAATAAATATGGTGCTCATAATTACCATCCTTTACCGGTAGTTTTAGAAAGAGGTGAGGGGGTTCATGTATGGGATGTTGATGGAAAGAAATATTATGATTTTTTATCGGCATATTCTGCGGTAAATCAAGGACATTGTCATCCTAAAATTGTGAAAGCAATGGTAGATCAGGCACAAACATTAACGCTGACTTCAAGAGCTTTTTACAATGATAAATTAGGAAACTATGAAGAGTTTGTAACTAAGTTTTTTGGTTTTGATAAGGTTTTACCAATGAATACTGGTGCTGAAGCTGTAGAAACTGCTATTAAATTATGTCGTAAATGGGCATATGAAGTAAAAGGAGTTGCAGAGCATGAAGCACAAATTATTGTTTGTGAGAATAATTTTCATGGTAGAACAACTACTATTATTTCTTTCTCTAATGATGAAAGCGCACGTAAGAACTTTGGTCCTTATACGGCTGGGTTTATAAAAATAGAATATGATAATCTTGATGCTTTGGAAAAAGTATTGGAATCATCTAAAAATATCGCTGGTTTCCTTGTTGAACCAATTCAGGGTGAAGCTGGGGTTTATGTTCCTTCTGAAGGATATTTGGCTAAAGCTAAAGCACTTTGCGAAAAACATAATGTTTTATTTATTGCCGATGAAGTTCAAACGGGAATTGCTCGTACAGGAAAATTATTGGCAGTACACCATGAAAATGTGCAACCTGATATTTTAATTTTAGGTAAAGCAATATCTGGTGGTGTATATCCTGTTTCGGCTGTATTGTGTAATGATGTTATCATGAACGTTATTAAACCAGGACAACACGGTTCGACTTTTGGAGGAAATCCTGTTGCTGCTGCTGTTGCGATTGCAGCTCTTGAGGTTGTAAGAGATGAGAATTTATCTGAAAATGCAGAACGTTTGGGAATTATCTTGCGTAATGGTTTAAATGATATCGCAAAACGTAATAACCTTATTACTCTGGTTCGTGGAAAAGGTTTGCTAAATGCAATTGTAATTAACTGCGACGAAGAATCTGATCTTGCTTGGGAAATTTGTTTGAGATTTAGAGATTACGGATTATTGGCTAAACCTACTCATGGAAACAAAATTCGTTTGGCTCCACCTTTGGTTATTACCGAAGATCAAATTAAGGATTGTCTTGCTATTATAGAAAAAGCGCTTAACGATTTTAAAAAATAAGTAACAATTTATAGCCTAGCCCTGATGGGAACGGCATCCTTTTTCTGGCTTTTTTTGACAGAAAAAGATATAGTGTACAGCAGGAGATTGCTCCTGAAAAATAAAAAAGCGATAGTTTGAGTACTATCGCTTTTCGTTTATAATTGCTTAAAATATCAAAAAAAGCAACTATTTCTTTAAAGGGTTTCCACCAGGCATTACCTCGGTTTTTAGTTTGAATTTACTGTATTCTACTACTCCTGTTTTATCGGCCCATTCAAAATATTTTGCAGATAATTGATTTACAATTCCAGGATTTTGTTGTGCTATATTGGTGGTTTCGCCTCTATCAGTATCGATGTTATAAAGTTCCCATTCGTATGATGGATATATCGAAACTAGTTTCCATTTGCCATCTCGTACAGCTCGGTTTCCTGCTCTTTCCCAAAATAATGGTGTGCCTCGATTTACCTGCGAAACATTATTAAACAAAACAGGTAACAAACTGCTCCCAACCAAAGGGTTTGTTGTCACACCATTATATTCTTTGGGATATTCTATTCCAGCTAATTCATAAAATGTAGGGGCAAGGTCTATGATATGCCCCGTTCCTTTATCAATTCTTCCTGCTTTTATTTGCGATGGATACCATGCAATAAATGGAGAACTAAAACCTCCTTCGTGCATGTTATTTTTATATTGTTGTAATGGAGTATTAGATAAGTAAGCCCAGTTTTGTTCCTGATAATCAAATGATCCTGATGTTCCTACTGGCCCTGTGTTTCTTACAAGATTTCTGTTTAATTGATTGTAGCTATTGAAACCGCCTTGCGCACCATTATCAGAAATGAAAATTATTAGCGTGTTTTTGTCTTTTTTTAGTGTTTTTAATTCATTTAAAATTTTCCCAACATTCTGGTCCATATTATCGACCATTGCTGCGTAAACTTCCATTTTGGCTTTCCAGAATTGTTTTTCGTCATACGTTAGTTTATTCCATTCTGGTACTTCGGGATCTCTTGGGCCAATGGTTTGATCTGCTTGAAGGATTCCGTTTTCTTTTAATTTCTGAATTCTTTTTTCTCTTAAAATATCCCAACCGTCATCAAATTTGCCTCTGTATTTAGCAATATCTATAGGTTTTGCTTGCAATGGCCAATGTGGTGCTGTAAAGGCTAAATACAAAAAGAAGGGTTTGTTTTCTTTATTTTGTTCTTCTAGAAATGTTACGGCATTATTTCCTATTTCGTCTGTGAAATAATACGAATCGTCTTTTGGGTGTAATTCGACATTATTTTTTATGAGTTTTACTGGATAGGGTGTTTTTCCGAATGGTAAGGGTTTGGTATCAAAATAGTTTGATGCTCCTTTTAGTATTCCGTAAAATTTATCAAATCCTCTTTGGTTTGGCCATTGTACTTGATCTTCAGAACCTACGTGCCATTTTCCGGATAATAAAGTACTGTAACCTCCAGAACGAAAAACTTCTCCCAAGGTCAATGATTCTTTGTTTAAATAACCTTGATAGGCTGGCAGGCCAAGATTTACATCAAAGAAGCCAACGCCTGCTTTATGCTGATATTGTCCAGTTAATAAGGAAGCTCTGGTTGGTGCACAAATAGAGTTGTTGTAAAACTCTCGTAATCGCAATCCTTCTTTGGCTAGTTTATCGAGGTTCGGTGTTTTTATTTCTGATCCATAATTTCCTAAATCGGAGTAGCCCATATCATCTACCATAATTAGGATAATGTTTGGTTTTTGAGGATTAGTTTGTGCCTGAACTAAAACAACTGTTGTTAGTAGCAGGTTTAGTGTGATAAATATTTTTTTCATTCTAATTGATGTTTTTTAATTGGTAAATATTAGCTGTATTTTTTTTAACACATAGAGACATAGATTTAAAATTGAATTTTAAGATGTTTTATAGAAAATCATGATTTTTTAACATAGCTATGTGTTTTATTTTGAGTGAAAAGTCTTTTTTATAATTTGTTTTTCTATGTCTCTATGTGTTTAAAATATGCTTATTTACTAAAAAGTAAAAAGGCTATTATTAACGTAATGATTACATTGAATAATTGTGCTATTAAAAAGGCATATAATGGTTTTTTGCTGTTGTTGCTAAGCAAATCTTTAAAGTTGGTTTCTAGTCCTATACTTGTAAATGCCAGAGCAAACCAAATGCCTTGTAGGTTCTTTAAGCTATCCTTAACTTGATCTCGAACTTCGGGAGTAAGCAGGAACGAAAAAACTAACGAAGCGGCTATGAAACCGATGACAAACTTTGGAAAACGTTCCCAAATAACTCCCAATGTAGGTTTGGATGCTACGGCTTCGGCTGATTTATTATGGGTATAGGTCCAGTAAACAGATATGGCAAAAGCGGCTAGTCCTAATAACACATTTTGAGAGAATTTTACAATTGTACTTATTTTTAGAGCCGTTTCTCCTACTAATGAACCTGATGCTACGACTGCTCCCGAGGTGTCGATGCTACCACCTAACCAAGCTCCAGTTACTTCTTCGGGAAAGTTGAAATATTTGGCAATGATGGGCATAAATATCATCATGGGGATTGCAGTTACTAATACCATCGAAATGACATAGGATAGTTTCTTAGAATCTCCTTTGATAGCGCCTGATGTCGCAATTGCTGCAGAAACGCCACAAATAGAAACGGCACTAGAAATCATCATCGTTAGTTCATCATCGACTTTTAGTTTTTTGCACAACCAAAAGGCAAAGTACCAAACGGATAATACGACTACCAAAGCTTGAGCTAATCCTAATGTACCTGCTTTAAGAATGTCGGAGAAAATGACGCTTGTGCCTAATATGACCAATCCGATTTTTACAAATACTTCTGTAGCAAGTGCTGAACGAAACCATTCTGGGAGTTTGAAAAAATTACCAATGGCTAAACCTATTATCAAACTAAAAATTACGGCTTCTAGATTGAATCCTTTTATCGTCGTGTTTCCAGCAATTATTAAAGCAATTACGGTTAATACATAAACAATTGGAAAGCCAAATAAGAAATTTTTTACCGATTTTCCAGTTAAAAAAGCGCCAATTGTTCCTATCGAAATAAGGTATATAGATTGTAATCCAATGATTTGTAAATTCTCTGAATCAAAGACATTGTTTAATAAATCTGTTGCATTTTCCCACTTGAATACAGGAACTTCTGGAAGAAAAATAAATAGAGATATCCCAATTATTAAAAATCCTAAAATAACGACTGTCCAGTCTTCGTGAATGGTATATTGTTTTGTTTTAATTGACATTTTAATATTTTTTATTTACATAAAATCTTTGCCCTGATGAAGATGCAATTCGGTGCGTTACGTCTCTACAAGAAAACCTTTGTACCTTTGCACCTCAGAGCCTTAGTACCTCCTGTAAAACCTTTAATTCAAAGCCACATCAACCTCGTTTTTCAAATTGTTTATGCCTTCTTTCTTGAAAATAATTTCCCCTTTTTGATATAAAATCAAGGTTGGAAAAATATTTATGTTTTTTAAATCTGCAATTATCTGTGGACTGTCTTCGAGTTCGATTTCAACAATTTTTAATTTTTCACCGTATTGTGCTTTGATAGTTTCTAAAATTGGTTTTACTTTTTTGCAAGCGCCACAATATTTAGATCCAATATCTACTAGAACAGAATTATTTTCGGCAACTATTTTGTTGTATTCTGTTAGTGATAATTTACTTTTTGAATTAGTATAAAAAGGTTTTCCGTTTCCAATCCAGTTGGCAATTCCACCTTCTAAACTGTAGGCTGCTGCAAATCCATTTTTTAATAGTTCTTTTTCTAAGGCTACACTTCGTCCAGCTCCAATTGAATAGATGAATACAGGTTTTGATTTATCTAATGCAGCCACATATTTGCCATAATTTTCGGATTGTAGATTAAAATTGACAGCGCCATTGATATGATTCAGAGCAAATTCATCTGCACCTCGCGCATCAATTATCTGAGGATTTTTTTGACTTTTTATTTTCGAATAAAATTCATCTAGCGATACTATATTCGAACTTTTATCTTGAGCAAAGCCTGCAATTGTAAATAGCAAGACTAATGCTGTGAGGCTATTTTTAAGTTTTGAATTTTTCATAGTTTTAAGAATGAGTTTGTTGTTCAAAATAAACTGGACTTGGACTTTGGTTAGCAGTATTATTTGCTTTTTGTGTTAATGGAACCGCAAGCACTCCTTCGGCTAAGGCACTTCCTTCTTTTTTAGATTTGAATATTGGCCAAAGAAATTGTGCATACCATTCTTCTTGTTTGTATGATTTCATTCCATACGATTTTGGAAATTTGCGTGTTATTAAACCTGTTCCGAAAATCATATCCCAAATGAAAAACATATTTCCAAAGTTGCCTTTAAAATGCCCAACGCCATCTCCACTAGTATCAGCATGATGAGCGTGATGTGTGGCAGGAGTCGAAATTAATCGTTCTAAAACCCATGCAATAGGATGTAAAACTTTGTATTTGTAAAATGGTTTGTCCCAGGCAATACTAGAATGTGCTCCCAAAGTGATAAAACTTTTTATCACCAAAACAAATAAAGCAGGCAATCCTAATCCTAAATAAGTTAGGGTTGCTGTTAAGTATATTTGAGAAAAGAATACCGTGTAGATAAAGTTTTGTCTAGAAGCCATTGCCATTCCCATGTATGGAGCCGAATGGTGTGTTCTATGAAAACGCCATAAGAATGGTACTTGATGATGCAAGCGGTGGTACCAATATTGAGTTAAATCATCGGCTATTGCTATTAAGAAAAAACCTCCCCAAAAGGGAACCCAAGAAAGTGAATTTTCTAGATTCGGAATTATATATGGTAAAACCGTTAAACTAAAAAAAGCAATAACTGGTGGTAAAAGTAATTTTGGGGCAAGGAAACAAACGATATCGATTTTTCGTTCTTCACCAGTCCATTGATCATCGTATAAGCCGGCAGCAAATTCGATGATGCCTAAAACCAGCATAAAAGCAATTAATCCCCAACTACGAATATTTTGGAATGCAGGTTTTACAAATTCTAAAAAAGAAGGTAATGTGATATGTGATTCACTTACGATGCCATTACTAAATTTAAAATATAAGTAAATTGCCAATACTGGCAATGAGTATATAAAAAGACTGATTACTAAATCTCTTTTTAGTTTGCTATTTGAATTATGAGTTGTTGCCATGATTTCTTATTTTAAAATTTGATTAATTAATGTTAAGCCTCCTGCCAAAATGATTAGCGGAATTAAAAAAATAATCGCTCCAACGATGATTTTTTTTCCTATTATTTCAAAGTCTACTCGTTTCATATTATGTGGAATTTATTTTAATTATTCAGCTCTTTTGAGTTTTTATAATAGAGCTGAATTAGATTTATTATTGGTCCATTGAGCATAATTTTTTAACACAGAGAAGCATAGTTTAGATAGTTTTAAAAAGACGTTTCATTTAAAATAAATCACATAGCATTATGCGAAAAAATTATAATTTTCTAGAAATACCTTAAATTTTGTTTTTCAATCTATGTTTCTATGTGGTAAATACATTTTTGCGAATTATTTTCAAGGCTATTATTAATTAGCAGCTCCAGATTGTGTTGCTTTTTTAGCCAAATCCTGAAGCGTTTTTCCTTTATCGGCTCCAAGATTATGTATTCTTCTATTAAATACATCTTGCCAGTCGATTAGCGGATAAAGGTTGTTTTCTTTTGCTTGTTCATCAAACACCTTTTTTAGCTCTGCCAATTTCTCTGGATACTTTTTTGCCAAGTTTATACGTTCGTTAAAATCTTCGTTTAGGTTGTATAATTCCCAAACATCAGTATCAAAATTGCTTGGTGTTGGTGCTTCGTTTTTGCCCAATGAATTTTTTATAGCAAATGAATCAGGGAGATGTGCTGCAGCAGCTTTCCAACCGTCTTTGTAAATGGCTCTGTTACCAAAAATATAGTAGTACTGCACTTTGTGTAAGGATTCTGCTTTTGCATTATTAAGTGAAGCATATAAAGTAGAACCCTGTATGATGTCTTGTTTAATTTCACGAATATATTCTGGCGCTTTAATTCCAGCAATATCTAGGGTAGTAGGGAGTAGATCAGTTACATGACTGTATTGATTTCTTATTCCTCCTTTTTCGCTTATTCCTTTTGGATAATAAACAATCAGCGGATTACGTGTTCCGCCTTCAGATTGTGCATCTTGTTTCCAGTTTTTAAAAGGCGAATTTGTTGCTTGTGCCCATCCTAACGGATAATTAGTATTTAAACCTTGTGCAGTTCCAATTTCTCCAATATTGTTTAAATTATTTTGAAGATTTTGCTCATCGGATACGGTTTTAGAAAAAAGAGATTGGTTAATTGTACCTTGCAAGGTACCTTCTTTACTAGCACCATTATCACCAATTGCAACAAAAATTAAAGTATTCTCTAATTGATTGGTTTCTTTTAAATGGTTTACAATTCTTCCTATTTCGTGATCGGTATAAGTAAGATACCCTGCGTACACTTCCATAAATCGGGCATATACTTTCTTTTGATCAGCAGTTAATTTTTTCCAATCGGTAATAAGCGGATTGCGTTCTGGTAATATGGCATTGGTAGGAATTACACCTAATTTTTTCTGATTAGCCAATACTTTCTCACGATATACATCCCAACCTTCATCAAATTTCCCTTTATATTGATCGCTCCAAGATTCGGCTACCTGATGAGGTGCATGAACCGCTCCGGGTGCATAATACAAGAAAAATGGTTTGTTGGGAGCCGCTTTGTGTTGCTTGGTAATATAACTAATGGCTTTATCGGTAATCTGATCCGTTAAATGCCTGCCATCTGGAGTAACATGAGCATTATCTTCTACTAAATCGGGTTTGTATTGATCGGTTTGTGATCCTAGGAATCCAAAAAAGTGTTCAAAACCTTTACCGGTTGGCCATCTGTCAAATGGTCCAGCATCGGTAGCTTCTTCATCAGGAGTCAATCCGTATTTACCTACTGCAAAAGTATTATATCCTTTATCTCTTAAAATCTCAGCAATGGTTCCTTTATCAGAAGGGATTCTTCCGTCCCAACCAGGGAAACCAGCTGACATAACAGTATGCGAGAATCCGCTAACATGTACTCTTCCTGAATTTCTTCCGGTTAATAAAGCGGCACGGGTTGGTGCACAAATTGCCGTTGTATGAAAGTTGGTGTAACGCAAGCCATTATTTGCCAAATTATCAAAAGTGGGTGTTTGTATCAAACCTCCAAAAGAGCTAGAAGCGCCAAATCCTACATCATCAAGTAAAATCCAGACAATATTTGGTGCTCCTTGTGGTGCCACAACTGGTTCTGGCCAATATTCTTTAGAATCGGCTAAGGTTTTACCAATTACTCCCTTAAAGCTGGCATCTGGATTTGTTTGTGCAAATCCTTGTAATGCTCCTAATTGCGTAACAAGTAAAGCAGTAATCAAAAGCCTTTTTTTAGGACTTTTGATTGTACTGTTATTTTTGATTTTTTTCATTTTAAATAGTTTTGATTATGGTTTGTAGTTAATATCCTGTGTTTTGAGGTAAGCCTATCGGATCAATATTTCGTTCGCTTTGCGGAATTGGGTATAAATTATTTCTTTCAGAAACAGAAGCCTTGGCAGTTACTTTTTTTACTTCGGTAACTAAGGTTCCCCAGCGTACTAAATCATACCAGCGTTGCCCTTCCTGAACAAATTCTTTTTTGCGTTCTTCCTGAATGGCTGCCCTAAATGTGGAAGGAGTTAATCCTGATAAATCAATCGTAGGATCTGGTGTATTGATTGGTTTTCCATAAGCTCTTCTTCTTACTTGGTTCAAAGCTTCATAAGCTTCGGTTGTTGGAGCTCCCTGTTCATTTATTGCTTCTGCTAAAGACAATAAAATATCGGCATAGCGAATAATAGGAAAGTTAATTGCTACATTACCTGGAGTTGCTAAGTTGGTGAGATCCAGATATTTTTTAAATATTGGCTTCGGAAAAGTATAAAGTATTCCTGTAGTAGGATTGAGCAATTGTTTTGCATAACTCACATCTCTTCTCGTATCTCCTGCAGTGTAAGTATCATAAAACAAAGCTACATCCGAGATAATGTCTGCTGGTTCAGTGGCAGTAAATCCTGTAAAAGAAGTTCCTTGAAAAGTACTTCCGCTAGATCCATTACCTGCTTGATTTGGCTCGAATTGTACAGAAAAAATATGTTCTTTTCCGTTCTTTCTTGTTTTATTAAATACATCAGAAAAACTTTCAAAAAGGGCATATCCATAACCACCATTAATAACTTCTTTAGCTTTAAGGATAGCATTTGGCCAATCTTTTCTCGTCAAATACACTTTAGCCAAAATAGCTTTTGCAGCTCCCGAAGTGGCACGTCCGGCATCATTTGCAGGATAAGTAGGAGGTAAGTTTTCAGCATCTTTTAAATCTGAAATAATTTGAAGATAGACAGCATCTACAGTTTCTCTTCTTGACTTTAGACTTTCTAATTGGATTGATTTTGGTTCATGTAAAACAATCGGTACATCGCCCCAAAGACGAACTGCCTGAAAATATAACAAGGCTCTAATGAATTTAGCTTCATTAATTAATCTTGTTTTTACAACTTCAGAACCTGATACTTTAGGGATATTATCAATCGATACATTGGCTCTGTTTATTCCAGAATAAATTTGGCGCCAAGCAACCTGAACACGATCATTAGTGGCATCGTGAGTTAAACTGCTCATTGCTCTAACTTGAGGATTAGTTGCTGAAACTCCTGCGGCAGCATAATCAGATCCCATATCAGTAAGGAAATATAGATTTCTCCCAAATAAACTTTGCTCACCCGGATCAAGACTCAATGAGGCATATACTGCATTTACGCTTGCAACTGCATCATCTTGTGTTTTAAAGTACTTATCTTCGGTTACAAAAGAGGTTGGTGTTACCTCAAGTTCTGTGCACGATACAAATAGATTGGCACTTACTAGTAATGTTATTATTATTTTTTTCATCGTTTATCTTTTTACTTAGAAAGTTACGTTCAAGCCAGAAATGAATGTTTTAGAGTTTGGATAAGCACCAAAGTCAATTCCGGGATATAAGTTGTTTTGTTCGTATGAACTCACTTCTGGATCATAACCAGTGTATTTAGTCCATGTAATTAAGTTTTCGGCAGATACATAAAATTTAATGCTCTTTGTTCCTAGTTTAGAAGAAAGGCTTTTAGGTAATGTATATCCAAAAGTGATGAGTTTTAATCTCAGGAAAGAAGCGTCTTCTACATAACGTTCCGAAACTATTCCTAATGGAGAACTCGATGCTCTAGGAATTTCATTGCTTGGATTTGTTGGAGTCCAGCGATCGTCTAGCGTTGCTGCAGCATTAGTTCCAAGAGTTGAAATTTCTAATTGTTGGTTAAGGGCATTAAATATCTTGCCTCCATAAGATCCTTGTAAAGAGAAATTCAAATCGAAGTCGCGATACGAAATGGTATTGCTAAAACTTCCCACAAATTTGGGCTGAGAACTTCCAAGATCTCCCTTGTCTGCGGCAGATATTACTCCATCTCCATTAGTATCTACATATTTTCGATCTCCAATTCTTGTATTAGCAAGACTATTTATTTTAGGCTGTGTATCAACTTCTTCCTGAGTCTGAAAAATACCATTGGTTTTGTATCCCCAAAATGTTCCCAAAGGTGATCCTACTTTAACTGTTACAGGCTGTTGTTGTAATAAAGAACCATTTGGCACTACAGGGAAAAATTGATCAACGCCATTTCCAATAGAAACTACTTTATTTTTATTGGCTGAGAATACGAAGTTTGAATTCCATGAGAAGTTATCCGTTTTTAAATTTTCGGTTATTAATCCAATTTCAATACCTTTATTTTCTACACCTCCAATATTTTGAAGTACTGTTGCATATCCTGAAGTAAGCGGAATTGGGACATTAATAAGTAAATCTTTTGTTTTTTTGTAATAGACATCAAAAACAAAATTTATTTTTCGGTCTAATAATGACAAATCTAAACCTACATTATATTGATTGGTTTTTTCCCATTTTAAGTCTGGATTTGCCAATCGGGTAGGAGCTAACCCTGTTTGTAACGTTCCGCCAAAAGCATAGTTAACAGAACCCATTGAAGCCAAAGAAAGATAATTTCCGATTTCCTGATTTCCTGTTGTTCCAGCAGTCAATCGTAGTTTAGCTTCGGTTACGCCTTTGATGTTTTTAGCAAATTCTTCATCGGTAATATTCCATGAAAAACCTGCTGATGGAAAATAACCCCAAAGCGATTCCGAACCAAATCTTGAAGAACCATCGGCACGTGCAGATAACGTAAAATTATATTTACCTTTATAAGAATAATTTACTCTGGTTAACCATGATTTCAGCACACTTTCGAATGCATCGCTGTATGGTTTTATAGGCACACCATCTTGTAAAGCATTGTAAGTATTAGCATCATTTACAAAAGTATTTGATCCCGCATTAACTACTTCTCCTTCCGTGTATTGAAGAGTATATCCTGCCAAAGCCGAAAATTTATGGTCTTCGCCAAAAGTTGTATTGTAGTTTAATGTATTCTCGTTTAATACGGAACTTACTAATCGGTCACCTACAGATGCTAATCCTTTTGTTCCTGCACCATTTGTAGTATTCGATGGAGCATAATAATTTTGTTTAGTTCCAATAACATCTCCACTTACAGCAACTTTGGCAGTTAGTTCTTTAGTTATTTTATATTCCCCAAACAGGCTGGTCAATATTCTATTAATTTTGGTTTCATTGGTAGTATTTTCCAAATCATTAATCGGATTTGGTATATAACCATTAACAGATGTAGCGTAAGGATTTTGAGTTACATTATAAGATCCATCCGGATTTTTTATAGGAACTACAGGAGCTATTAGTAAGGCAGCAACTAGCGGATTAGGTTGTCTACTACTTGAATTAGAACCAAGACCATTAGATATTGAGTTGCTATAATTGGCATTTACACCGAACTTAAAAGCTTGAGAATAGTTTCTTTCATAATTGGCGCGTAGAGAAATTCGTTTAAAATCAGATCCAAGCAAAATACCTTCCTGATCAAAATAACCTGCAGAAATAGCATATCTCGAGCGTTCGTCTCCACCAGAAAAAGAGAATTGATGATTTTGAATAGGAGCAGCAGTTCTAAAAGCTGCCTTTTGCCAGTCATAATCTCCAGAAGTTTTTAACGCTTCTATTTGAGCTGGCGAAAACGAAGGCGGTTGCCCGATACTTGCCTGAACATCATTGCGTAAACTTGCCCATTGGCTGGCATTCATCAGGTTTAGTTTTTTCGAGACATTCTGAAATCCAAAATAGCCTTGATATGAAATATTATCTTGCCCTTTTATTCCTTTTTTGGTAGTAATAAGTACGACACCATTTGCACCACGAGATCCATAAATTGCAGTTGCCGAGGCATCTTTAAGAACTTCAATAGATTCTATATCACTAGGATTAATTGTTGATAATACATTTATAGTTGCTCCGGAATAAGTTACTCCTGCTGTACTATTGTTATTGTCATTGTATATTAATATTCCATCTACAACATAAAGAGGTTCATTACCAGCAGTAATTGAGTTTCCTCCTCGAATACGTACACTAGAAGATGCTCCAGGCTGTCCAGAACTTTGGGTAACAACTACTCCGGGAATTGCACCTCGTAGTAAGTTGTCTGCCGATGAGGTTACTTGTGCCAGATTTGCTTTAGGAACAGAAGCTACAGAACCAGTAATGTCTTTTCTTTTTTGAGCTCCATATCCTACAACTACTAATTCGTCTAGTTCTTGGCGTTCTTCTTTTAAACTTATGGTAATAGGATTCTTCTCAACGATTACCTCAGCTTTTTTATATCCTATATAGCTTACTATTAAAGTGTATGGAAATTTTTGACCCGTTTGAAAATAAAACTTCCCTTCTGTATCAGTTACAACTCCGTGAGTAGTTCCTTTAATATTTACAGAAGCTCCAATAATGGGTTGATTCGTAATATCATCGACTATTGTTCCGTCGAGTTTAGATTGTATAAGGGGGGTAGTATTTTGTGCCTTAATACCAGCTGATACAAACAGAAGTAGCAGCAATGAGTATATGTTTAATTTTTTTTTCATTTCTTTGTGTTGGTTTAAATAGTAAAGGCATCGCGAAAGCTGAGAAATCAACTATCGTTTCCTTTATAAAGAGATTCACATTTTTTTTTTAAGCCTGCCATTTCTGTTGCCGCAGAAATGGCTTTTTTTATTTACAGCAACTTCTATACATAGTTTTCATTTTCCTTTTTTTAGTTAATTATTTATTTTTAGTTTTTTACATGTTATTCCACCAACCTGTTCCTTACGCATGATATAAAGAATAGTTTTGTACTTTCAGTAAGATAATAGTGGGAGAGTGTTTAATACAATTCGGTTAGTTCAAACTATATAGTTATAACTTAATAGGTAACATAAACGAAAATAGTACGAAGAGAATTAGCAACAGATACACATATAACAGAAGGTGTTATAAGTGTATTCTTTAGGAAGGATGTAGTTCGATATTCTCTCGATTGTTTTCAAAATATAGATTATTTTAATTTAAACTCTACTAATTCTATAGACAAAGTTATATTATATATAATAAAAACCAAAAATTTATATAATTATTTTTTAAAATAAATAGGAAAGATGTAATTACTTGTTCTTTTTGGTTTTTTAATTTATTGGTTGTTAGGTTTTTATGTTTGTTTGTTGTTCCGTTTTTTATTTATAAAAAATAAATATCAATTAATAAAAAATAGCTTTTTTAATACAATTTGAGTCTAAAATCTTAATTTATTGATTATCAAAAACTTCATTCAGATGAATATTATAGCATGAAACCGCCGTTTACCTTATTTATAGCTTAATTTTTAACAAAAGTTAGGTAGGAAAGCAATCCCGTTATTTCCATATAATATACGTTAAAGTGATTTTTAAATTTATATTATTGATAATAAGTTATTTATACTCTTTATTGATACGGGTTAATTTCTTTTCATGTAATTTTTTTAGTTAATTTTATTCGGAATAAAACCACCATTGTTTAAAAAAATATCCAACTGGACATAAAGAAACCATTAAGGATAATATTGTCTTTAATATGACAAATGTCATTTTAAGTAGAAATTGATTTCTTTAATTTTGACTTTTAATTAAAGAAGTCTATAAATAGCGTACTGATTTAATTAAAAACGATATTAAAAACAGTCAATTATGAGTAGTTTATCTCAATCACACAAAATTTTATTTTTAAACACTTTTGCATTTACAATATGTTTTGCTTGCTGGACACTAAATGGAGTTTTGGTTACTTATCTTGTAGACAAAGGCATATTTAATTGGACAGTTGTAGAAACGGGTTGGCTGTTAGGAATTCCTATTTTATCAGGATCAGTTTTCCGACTTCCTATAGGTATATTAACAGATAAATATGGAGGTAAGATTATATTTTCTGTTTTATTGTTATTATGTTCTATTCCTCTTTTTCTTCTTCCGTTTGCCAATTCATTCTGGAGTTTTGCAGTATTAAGCTTTTTATTTGGATTAGTAGGGACAAGTTTTGCAGTAGGTATAGGATATACTTCGGCTTGGTATCCTCAAAACTGGCAAGGAAGAGCTTTAGGTATTTTCGGAATGGGAAATGCAGGTGCAGCGATTACCACTTTTATAGCGCCCACTTTATTAAATCACTTATCAGAAAAAGATCCTACAAACGGATGGAAAATGTTGCCTATAATCTACGGAGCCGTTTTGGTTTTTATAGGAATACTTTTTATTGTTTTTGCTAAAAATAAAACCAATCCGGGTGTTTCAAAAACGATGAAAGAACTAATGTCACCCCTTAAAAATATTCGAGTTTGGCGTTTTGGAGCCTATTATTTTTTAGTCTTCGGGTGCTTCGTAGCGTATTCACAATGGTTAGTGCCTAATTTCATGAATGTTTACCATACATCATTAGTAATGGGAGGAATGTTTGCCACTATGTTTAGTTTACCATCAGGAATAGTTAGAGCTTTTGGAGGTTATTTATCCGATAAATTTGGAGCTCGAAAAGTTATGTATTGGGTTTTAGGATCATCGATAGTTATTAGTTTCTTACTGATGTTCCCAAAAATGGAAATCTTTACAGCTGGCCCAGGAGTTCTGGCTACCAATAATGGTATTGTTACCGAAGTTGCCGCCGATGCAATATTAGTAAATGGCAAAGTACATAAGGTCAATCCCAAAGCAACTTCAAAGGATGATGATACAGCCATTTTTCCAGTTAAAAACTCTTGGCAGGAAATTCTTGTAAAACAAAATCAAGAAGTGAAAAAGAAAGAATTACTAGCTCAGGGAATTACTCAAATTAAATTTAGCGCCAATCTTTGGGTTTATGTGGTTTTGGTAATACTTATAGGTATTTCATGGGGGATTGGTAAAGCAGCAGTTTATAAACACATTCCAGAATATTTCCCTAATGAAGTAGGAGTTGTTGGCGGAATGGTAGGCTTAATAGGTGGATTAGGCGGATTTGTTGGCCCAATTATCTTTGGTTACCTCCTAAATTATACTGGGCTCTGGACCAGTTCTTGGATATTTATTTTCATAGTATCAGTGCTGTGTTTGTTGTGGATGCATCGAACAATTATAAACGCAATGAGATCAAAATCACCAAATTTTACCAGAGAGATAGAAGATAAGCATTAAAAAATTAAATAAGATAGAATATGAAAACTTGGTTAGATAGATGGGAGCCCGAAGATGAAGCATTTTGGAACTCTACCGGAAGTAAAATTGCTTGGAGAACATTAACAATAACAACACTTACTCTAATATTATCATTTGCCTCATGGTTTATGATGAGTGTTATTGCTGTAAAGTTACCCGGATTAGGATTTCGTTTTACTAAAGATCAACTTTTTTGGTTAACAGCCATTCCGGGATTAGCAGCAGGACTTTTAAGAATTATTCACACTTTTATATTACCAATATTTGGAACACGACATGTGGTGTCTTTTGCCACGCTTATTAAATTAATTCCTGTAATCGGAATTGGTTTTGCAGTGATGGATACAAGCACACCATTTTGGGTATTTGCTGTATTAGCATTTACAACAGGTTTTGGTGGGGGAGATTTTTCTTCTTATATGCCAAGTACAAGTTTATTTTTTCCAAAAAGACTAAAAGGTACGGCACTGGGAATTCAGGCAGGAATTGGAAACTTTGGAGTTTCGGTAGCACAATTTGTTACACCACTTATTATAAGTGTTAGTATTTTTGGTGCTGCGTCAGTATTTACAAGTATTGATCATAAAGAAGCAATAGTTGTTTTTCAGAACGCTAGTATCGAAAAACAAAAAGAGGTATTTGCCGCTTTAGATCCCGATGTGCAAGCTAGGATATTGACCAACGTAAAGAAAACGGTTATTGATTCAGTAAGCAAATCAATCAAATCAGATGATAAAGTGGTTCTTTTTACATCATTGCCTTTAAAAGCTAAAGCCAAAGCTATTGCAAATGCAAACCCAAAGATGGCTGAAAAAATATTAAATGATATCAGTCCTAAAAATACCGCAGTTAAAAACACAGAAGTTTATTTACAGTCGGCTGCATTTTGGTATGCTCCCTTTCTAATATTATTGTCTATTATAAGTTGGTTCTATTTAAGAAGTATTCCTATGAAAGCCTCTGTTAGAGAACAAATGGACATCTTCTCCAATAAACACACTTGGTATTGCACCATTACTTATGTGATGACTTTTGGAACATTTGCAGGTTTATCTGCAGCGTTTCCTTTAATGATCAAGTTTTTATACGGAGATTTTCCTAATGCACCAGATCCATTAGTATATGCTTTTTACGGCCCTCTTATAGGATCAGCGAGTAGAATTGCTTTTGGTTTTATTGCAGATAAAGTAGGTGGAGCTATACTTACTACAATTACAGGTTTAGGAATTTTGGCAGGATCCATTATATTAGTTACAGAAGGATTAGTAGCACCTACAAGTATGGATCAATTTCCTCTTTTTGTAGCAGTTATTCTGGCGATGTTCTTTTTTACAGGAATCGGAAACGCTGGTACGTTCAGACAATATCCAATTATTTTTGCCGAAAACCAACGTCAGGCAGCTGGAGTTATTGGTTGGACAGCGGCAATTGCAGCATTTGGTCCATTTATCTTTTCTAAATTAATAGGAAATAATCTTTCGGCTAATGGTACTGTAAATCAATTCTTTATTGGCGTTGCTATTTTCACTATATTAGCTACAGGTATCAATTGGTGGTTCTATAATCGTAAAGGTTGTGAAAAACCGAGTTAATAAGTAATTCATTAAATATTAATTAAGGATGAAAAATAAAACTTTTAATACCAAAGCTTTACTCGTAGCGACTCTAGTATCTGCACTAACTATCGTGCTTGTATTTTACGGGTCGAGACAATTGCAAAATTTTGATGCCGCATTAGTTACTTATTTATTCGGAACAGTATTCGCTTTTTTCGGAATCGTATATCGTTATTCGGTTTGGCTACAGCGTCCACCCACATGGATGTATTTTAAGCGAAGCATCAAGTTTCTATTTACAGGAAAGATAGTTGAACATTTGTGGTTTTTAGGAAAAGAATCGGTAGAGAATATTGTAGTTCAGAAATTTATTTACCCAAGAAGTAAATACCGTTGGATAGCTCACTTTTGTATTGCATTAGGGTGTATGTCGGCATTTGCAATAACAATTCCGCTTACGTTCGGATGGATCCATTTTACCTTGGCACCCGATTCAATTTCAATTTATGAAGCTCATTTTTTTGGATTTAAAATGATGGATTTCGAAATAGGATCATTTATGGCATTCATGATTTTTCATGCTTTAAACTGGTCGTCTTGGTTAGTTATAATTGGATCAGTTTATTATTTAAGAAGACGATTAACAAATCCGGGTTTAATAGCTACACAGACTTTTGAAGGTGATTTATTACCACTTATTTTATTGATAGCAATATCAGTTACAGGATTATGTCTTACCTATTCTTATCAGTTCATGAAAGGATTTGCGTTTGATTTTCTGGCTGTAATTCATGCCGTAACGGTAATTATGTTCTTGATATGGATTCCTTTCGGGAAATTCTTCCATATCATTCAGCGCCCAGCCCAGATTGGAGCTCATATTTATAAGAAAGAAGGAATAAAGATGGGAATGGCAGTTTGCCCGCATACAGGAGAAGAATTTGCGACCCAATTACATATTAATGATTTAAAGATTGTAACCAAAGAATTGGGTTTTGATTTTACACACGAAGATGGCACTTCGCACCTAGATTTAAGCCCAGAAGGAAAAAGGTCGCGTTTGGCACAAGCACATTTAAAAGCAAGATTAGAAAGTGGTGGAAGCTTATTTGGATAATTTTCATTTAGTATTTAGTACCAATTTATAGTTGCAGTGTTCAGTACAAGTTTACAGTTTGAATTGACAGTAAACAGATTAAGTTGAAATAGATTACTGAACACCGAGACAAGGACTAAAAACTGAAATTGAATACCAAATACTGCGACTGGAACTAAAAACTGAAAACTAAAAAAATAAACATGGCAAAATTACCTGTATCAACCGAAAAAATAATTGAAGATTTTGGACCGCATTTAAATTATGCACCCAAAGATGGTTACGAAGGTAGAGATGAACCAGATGAAATAGTAAAAACGCATTGTTGTTTTTGCGGAATGCAATGTGGTATTCAGCTATTAGTAAAAGAAAATAAAGTAGTAGGTTTTGAGCCTTGGATGGAATTTCCTTTTAACGAAGGACGTTTGTGTCCAAAAGGAGTACAACGCTATTTGCAAAATAATCATCCCGACCGACTTTTGCATCCTATAAAAAGAGTAGAAGGAAAAGGTTTCGAAAAAACTACTTGGGATGAGGCTATGGATAAAACCGTATCAGAAATAAAAAGAATTCAGGAAAAATATGGCAAGCATGCTTTTTCTATGTTGTCTGGAGTTTCGCTTTCCAACGAAAAAAGTTATTTGGTAGGGAAGTTTGCACGTGTAGCATTAAAAACCAGAAATCTGGATTATAACGGAAGACTTTGTATGGTGAGTGCAGGAGCAGGAAATAAAAAAGCTTTTGGATTAGACCGTGCTTCAAATAATTATTCTGATTTAGAATATGCCGAAGTAATTATTGTTAGTGGAGCAAATATTAGTGAAACTTTCCCAACATTAACCCATTGGATCTGGAAAGCCAGAGATAGAGGGGCTAAACTTATAGTTATAGATCCTAGAATGATTCCGTTGGCAAGAACAGCAGATATTCATTTAGATATAAAACCAGGAACAGACTCGGCATTATACGGAGCGATGCTAAAATATCTAGTTGATCATGATATGTTAGATCATGATTTTATAGATAATTATACATCAGGTTTTCAAGAAACAATCGATGCTGTAAAAGATTATACCTTAGAATGGGCAGAAGAAATTACAGGAATTGATAAAGATAAAATTAAAGCAGCTGCAGAATTATGGGGCAAAGCCAAAACGAGTTTTTTACTTCACGCACGCGGAATCGAACAACATACTAAAGGAGTTGATAATGTAGTAGGTTGTATCAATTTAGTTCTGGCAACAGGAAGACTTGGAAAACCTTATTGTGGATACGGAACAATAACCGGACAAGGAAACGGACAAGGAGGAAGAGAGCATGGTCATAAATGCGATCAGCTACCAGGAAATAGAGATATCGAAAATCCGGAACATCGTAAATACATATCACAAGTTTGGGGAATAGATGAAAAAGATATGCCAGGAAAAGGGCTATCGGCTTATGAAATCATTGATGCCATTCATAGAGGAGAAATAAAAGGACTACTTTCTATTTGTTTTAATCCGTTGGTATCATTGCCAAATAATAGCTATGTAAGAGAAGCACTAGAAAAATTAGAATTTTATGTTTGTATCGATTTCTTTTTGAATGAAACTGCCCGTCATGCAGATATTGTTTTGGCAGGTTCGCTACAGGAAGAAGAAGAAGGAACAACTACATCGGCAGAAGGACGAGTAATCCGAATTCGACAAGCCGTAACTCCTCCGGGAGATGCAAGAACAGATACTTCTATTTTCTTAGAATTGGCAAAAAGACTGGGTGAAGAAGATAAGTTTACTTATGAAAATAGTGAAGCAATTTTTAATGAACTTCGAGTTGCCTCAAAAGGAGGAACTGCTGATTATTTTGGAATATCTTATAAAAAAATAGAAGATAATATGGGCGTTTTCTGGCCTTGCCCAACAGATGACCATCCGGGAACACCTAGATTATGGGAAGATAAAGTATTTGCTACCGCAGATAAGAAAGCCCATTTTAATCCAGCACCTTACAGATTACCTAGTGAAGTTACAGATGAGAAGTATCCAATAACGCTTACAACAGGACGTGTTGTTTCTCAATATTTAAGCGGAACACAAACACGAAGAATAGGGAAGTTGGTAGATCAAATCCCAGAACCATTGTTAGAAATTCATCCAGAACTGGCTTTGAAATACGGAATTAAACAACGCGAATTAGTGCGAGTTGAAACCCGAAGAGGAGAAGGTATTTTTCCAGCAAACATTGTTGAGACTATCCGAAAAGATACCATTTTTATCCCTTACCATTGGCCGGGAGCAAAATCGGCGAATCAATTAACAATCGGAACATTAGATCCGGTTTCTAAAATGCCAGAATTTAAAGTTTGTGCCTGTTTATTGGATCCGCAAGGAGTAATTGCGCCGCCATCTACAGAATCAGAAGCTTATGCAAGTATTTAATCTATAAAAACGTGACTATGAACCAAACTAATTTTAATACAAATGAAGAGTTTTTTGTAGATCTGCAGCGTTGTATAGGTTGTAAGGCTTGCGAAATGGCTTGTGCCGAATGCGAAACCAATGGACAAGAATCATTGATTAGTGTGAATTATGTCGAGCGTTCTTCAACAATCCAAACTACAGTACAAGTTTGTATGCATTGTGAAGATCCAGTGTGTGCAAACGTATGTCCTGCTGATGCAATTTCGCAAGACGAATTTGGAATCGTGCATACTGCCAATACCGAAAGATGTATAGGTTGTTCCAATTGCGTGATGGCATGCCCGTTTGGAGTGCCTAAAAAAATGGAAGAGTACGATTTAATGATGAAATGTACCATGTGCTATGATAGAACGAGCGTGGGAAAAAAACCAATGTGCGCAACTGTTTGCCCAAGTGGTGCTTTGTTTTATGGAACAAGAGCCGAAATTGAGGAAATGAGACCAAATAGTACACCAATCAATACTTTCATCTTCGGAAAAGAAGTAGTAAATACCAAAGTAAATATTATGATGCCTAAAGGCAGTAATGAATTAAGAATATATTAAATCTAAAATCCATGTCAAAAGAAGATAATTTAAATCAAAACTGGAAAAAAGATTTCCCAATAAAAAAACAAGAATCTACTCAGGTAAGCCGACGTGATTTTGCTAAGTTCCTAACTTTTGTTTCTGGCGGGTTAATGGTCGGAAGCGGATTTGTTGCTGCAAAAGCCTATTTATTACCAAAAGAAGGAGTACAAGGAGAGCATTTTATTTGTAATAAAGATGAAGTTCCAGTAGGAGGAACAAGAGGATTTGTAATAGAAGGAAGTACGGTACCTTATATTTTGATACATCTGGAAAATGGAGATTTCAAGGCATACGAGCAAAAATGTACCCATTTGTCTTGTTCCGTATTTTATAAACCAGGAACAGGAATAATTCATTGTCCTTGCCATGACGGCTCATTTGATGCTGCGACTGGAGATGTAATTTCTGGACCTCCACCAAGAGCATTACCAAAATTAGAAGTGTTTTTTAAAGACAAAGGTGTTTTTGTAAAAGAATTTGTAGAACAGAAACAAAGCTAGAACAATCCTAAAAAAAATAGTAGTATGAGTACTTTTAGAAGAAGTCAGAATCGAGCCAATCCAAATAAGTTGAACAATATACTTTCGACACTAATTTTTATTTTAATCTTAAACGTGAGTATCCAAATTTGGTTGTTGTATGCTTCCCTAAACAATGCATTGGATAATAACACAGAAATATTATTGCCTGCATTTATAGCTTCTGCGGTATTGTTTTTAATTGGGTTTTCGTGGTTGTATTATTTGCCACAAGGAAACTTTAAAAACAAATAGTTTAATCTCACAATATTAATTGCTCACAGCGCAGACCTTTGTCAAAGTTTTGAACTTAGACAAAGGTTGTGTTGATTTTAATCGCAGTATGTAAAGAATTAAGCTTAAATTTATATTCCTTAAGATTTTTGAATTTAGTAATGAGTTTTACTAAATAAAAACATTTGTAATAAGTATTTTTACTTATATAAAATAGCCACCATGATTCAAGTAGATGAAGCCTTATCAATTATTGCAGACAATAGCATTAAAATGCCAGTTCGTAAAATCAAAGTAAATAAATCACTTGGTTATATACTTGCCGAAACAGTTTATGCACCTATTGCAATGCCTCCATTTCGTCAATCGGCTATGGATGGTTATGCCTTTACACATTCAAAGAATAAACAATATGGTGTAATTGGTATTTCGCAAGCAGGAGATAATGGCAAACATAAAATTAAAGACAGTCAGGCCATACGAATTTTTACAGGAGCATTTGTGCCAGATTCTGTTGATACAGTAGTAATGCAAGAGCATGTTACTGTCGATGGAGATTCGATTACGATAGATAAAATGCCAGAACCCAATGCAAATGTTAGAGCAAAAGGAGAACAGGTTAATGAAGGCGATATCATGCTCGAAAAAAACACACTATTGACTCCAGCAGGAATTGGCTTTTTGGCTTGTTTAGGAATTACAGAAGTTGAGGTTTATAGTAAACCAAAAGTTGCCATTCTAGTTACAGGAAATGAATTAGTACAAGCAGGAAAAAAATTAAAATTAGGTAAGATTTTCGAGAGTAATTCGATTATGTTGCAAGCAGCTCTTGAAACTGCAGGGATAAAAAAAGTAAAAGTTTTTAGAGTAAAAGACAATTTAAAAGCCACCAAAAAAGTTTTGAAAAAGCTTTTAGTAAAATACGATATGATTCTTGTTTCAGGAGGAATTTCGGTGGGTGATTATGATTTTGTTAAAGAAGCTTTATTAAAAAATGGAGTAGAAGAGTTATTTTATAAGATAAATCAAAAACCAGGAAAACCATTATTCTTTGGGAGTAAAGAAGAAAAATTAATTTTTGCATTACCCGGAAATCCAGCGTCGTCACTGACCAGTTTTTATGTGTATGTTTTACCAGCATTAAAAAAGATGATGGGATTTGAGGATATTCATTTAAAAAGAATTGTTCGTAAACTTAGCACAGCAGTAATCAATACTACAGGGAAAACATTATTTTTAAAAGCGTTGTATAATGAAACTCATGTAAGTGTATTAGACAGCCAAAGCTCGGCAATGTTAAATACTTTTGCTACAGCAAATTCCTTGCTTTTTGTACCTTACGACAGCACAGAAATTAAAAAAGAGGAAAATGTAACCTTGTTACCATTAGATTAAATATAATTATGAACATATTAACGACCGAAAATTTAATCATTTTTAGCATTGCACTTGTAGTAATCGCTTTTTTATACTCAAGCGTTGGACATGGCGGAGCTTCAGGTTATTTAGCACTTATGGCAATTTTTGCATTCCCGATAGGTATAATGAAACCTTCGGCATTATTGCTTAATTTGTTTGTGTCCAGCATCTCTTTTTTCTTTTATTATAAGATGAATTATTTTAAGCCCAAGCTCTTTTACCCTTTTGCAATAGCATCCATTCCAGCGGCTTTTATAGGAGGATTTATAACATTAGATAGTACGGTTTACAAAGTAATTTTAGGATTGGTTTTAGTATTTGCAGCATTTAGATTATTTGGTTTTTTTAATTTTAAAGAAAAAGAAGCTGTTGTAATTAAACTTCCTTTTGCTTTAGCATTAGGTTTTGGGATAGGTTTATTATCTGGAATGTTAGGAATTGGAGGCGGAATTATATTAAGCCCGATTTTATTATTTTTAGGTTGGGCATCAGTTAAAGAGTCTGCAGCGGTTTCAAGTCTATTTATTTTCGTAAATTCACTAGCAGGAATAACAGGTTATTTTCTAGGAGGAAAAAGCATCCCTATAGACAGTTTTTATTTAGTACCAATTGCGGTTTTCGGAGGAATCTTAGGAGGTTATTACGGAAGTGGGTATTTCTCTAATAAAACATTAAAATATGTATTAGGAGTTGTTATTTTATTAGCAAGCGTAAAATTGATATTTCCATAGATTGATAAAAATTCATTTAACGCATAGAAACATAGGTTTTATAAGTAAATGAAGAATACAAAAAGAAATATATGTTTACTCTGTGCTTTATAAATAAGTGAAATGCCTTTTTGAGAGTATAAAAATCTATGTTTCTATGTGTTAAAAGAAAAAAAAATTATAAATAGATTGATATGAAAGATCTGGCAGTTTTTATTCTATGTGGAGGAAAAAGTTCCCGGATGCAATCTGAGAAAGGATTGGTATTGTTTAAAGGCAAACCTTTTATAGAACATATCATTCAGGCTATTTTGCCGATTACAAATAACATACAGTTGGTTACAAATGGAAATGATTATGACTATTTGGAGTATAATAAAATAAGTGATATCGAAGTTGATAAAGGACCTTTGGGAGGGATTTATACCGCTTTGTATCATTCTGAAAGTGAATTTAACATGATTTTGAGTTGTGATATTCCCTTGATATCTACCGAATTATTAGCTGAGTTAATCGAGAAACATGATGAAGAAGCAGCGATTACAGTTTTATCATCAGAGAGCCGAATGCATCCTTTGATTGGGATTTATGCCAAGAAAAATCTTCCAGTGATAAAAGAAGCAATTGCACAAGGAGATTTAAAATTAATGAATCTGATTACCAAAGTGCCACACCAAATTATAACTTTAGACGAAAGTCAAAGTCTTAATTTTACAAATATAAATTCGCCAGATGAATTAAATGATCTTAATGCCAATTTAAATACGATGTTATGAGAATATCATTAAGACCCAAATTAACCGTAGTAGGAGCAGGGCCGGGAGATGTAGAGTTAATTACGATTAAAGCGATAAAAGCATTAGAAAATGCAGATGTAGTTTTATACGATGCTTTGGTAAACGAAGAGTTATTAAAATATGCTACAAATGCAGAAATTGTTTTTGTAGGTAAACGTTTGGGATGTCATGCATATAGCCAAGATCAGATAAATGAATTGATTGTATCGATGGCAGATCGTTATGGTCATGTTGTTCGGTTAAAAGGTGGAGATTCTTTTGTATTTGGACGCGGAATCGAAGAAATAGAATATGCGCAAAAGTTTAATCTGGAAACGGCAGTAGTACCCGGAATTTCATCAGCATTAGGAGTACCTGCTACAAACGGAATTAGTTTGACACAAAGAGAAATAGCCGAAAGTTTTTGGGTTATTACAGGTACAACCGCTGGTCATAAATTATCAAAAGATATAAATTTAGCGTCACAATCGGCAGCAACGGTTGTTATACTTATGGGAATGCATAAACTAGAGGAGATAATTGCATTATACCAAAAAAACAGAACGGATGATTTGCCAATAGCAATCATTCAAAACGGAACAAAAGAGAACCAGAAGAAAGTAACAGGAACGATTAGTACGATCGTTAAACTGGTTAAAGAAAAAGAAATAGCTTCGCCAGCAATAATTGTTATTGGTGAAGTAGTGAGAAATACATTAAAACTAAACTCCTATTTTGAAGAATATTTAGAAGATGAGTTTATTTATCAGAATTTAAATTTAAAGCCATGATAGAGGTTAAATATTTTGGTGCTGTCGCAGAAAAAACAAATTGCCCAACAGAAAAAGTTCCTTTGGGAAATTTATCATTGGAACAATTATTAAACGATTTAGATAAGAAATATCAGTTAAATACGCTTTCGTTTAGTATAGCAATCAATCAGAAGATAGTTCCAAAAACTACTGTTTATGAATTAAAAAGCAATGATATTATTGCTCTATTGCCACCATTTGCAGGTGGATAAATACATTTAATATGGCAGCATCACGTTATAATAGACAAGTTATACTTCCAGAAGTAGGAGAAATTGGTCAGCAAAAATTACTTAAAGCCAAAGTATTGATAATTGGAGCAGGAGGTTTAGCATCGGCTATATTGCCTTATTTGGTAGCTGCAGGAGTTGGAGAAATAGGAATTGTAGATGATGATGTAATAGAGCTGAGTAATTTGCATCGTCAGGTTATTTATAAAAATGATGCAGTTGGAAAAAGTAAAGTGCTCGAGGCAAAGCGCATTGCAACTGAATTAAATCCAACAGTTAAAATAAATGCTATACCCGAAAGACTTTCGGGAGAAAATGCGCTCGATTTATTTGAGCATTATGACATAATAGTTGATGCAACAGATAATCTATCAACTAAATATCTTATAAACGATGCTTGTTGCGTGGTAAATAAGCCATTAGTTTATGGATCTATTTATAGATTTGAAGGGCAAGTTTCAGTCTTTAATTATAAAAATGGACCTACATATCGTTGCTTGTATCCAGATGAAAACAGCCAGTCTTTAAATTGTAATGATGCAGGAGTAATCGGAATTTCGGTAGGGATTATCGGAATGCTACAAGCAAATGAAGTCATAAAAATGATTTTAGGAATAGGTGAGGTGCTTAGTGGTAAAATACTGGTTTATAATTTATTGAATAACGAACAACAAAAGTATGACTTCGAAAAAAAGGAAAACGTAGTTATAGATAAATTAGCTTTTGAAGCAAAATATAAAGTAATTGAAAATCAAGCAGAAGAAATAACAGCCAAAGCTATTTTGGATAAAATAGATACAGATGAGGTTCTTTTTTTAGATGTTAGAAATTCGGGAGAACTTCCAGAAATTAGTTTTAAAAATAGCATTCAGATTCCGTTATTGAATTTAGAAAAGGAAATAGAAAAACTGAATAAAAATCAAATAATTTATGTTTTCTGTCAATCAGGAATAAGAAGTAAAACAGCAACTGAATTACTTAATAAGAATCAGTTTAAAAATGTGAAAAGTATAATTGGAGGAGCTTTGGTATTGGAGCAATTATTGAGAAAAGACACTAAGGTTCTGAGATTCTAAGTTTCTAAGAATTTAAGCTTTGCGAACTTTGCGTAAATCTTTGTGAACTTTGCGGTTAGTTTTTTAGCCTTAGATTAAAATAAAATTAGCGAGAATTAGTGAAATTCTGAGCTAAATAAAAATAAAAAAAATGAGTAAAAATGTATTTGTAGAAGGACCAATTTCTTCTGAATTTATCGCTGAATCTATTGCGAAGCACCAATCGAAACATACTATTGGTGCGCACAATATTTTTTTGGGACAAGTTCGTGCCGATGTAATTCATGACAATACGGTAGTAGCCATTGATTATTCGGCTTATACCGATATGGCAAATGAAGCTTTACATGCAATTCGAGAAAAAGCATTTGCTAAATATGATTTAACCTGTATGCATATTTATCATAGTTTGGGCGTTGTAAAAGCGGGTGAAATTTGTTTGTTTGTTTTTGTTTCGGCTACAAGACGCAAACAAGTTTATGAAGCTACAGAAGCCATTGTAAATTGGATAAAAACCGATGTGCCTATTTTTGGCAAAGAATTATTTGAAAACGATACTTTCACCTGGAAGAAAAATACCTAGAAAATGGTTGATATTACCCATAAAATAAATACGTTACGTTCAGCAACCGCAACCGCAATTGTAAAAGTGAGCCAACAAGCTACTATAGATGCCATTGTGAATAATTTAGTACCAAAAGGGAATGTGATGGAAATGGCAAAAACGGCAGGATTATTTGCTGTAAAAAATACCCATTTATCCATTCCGGATTGCCATCCTATTCCAATCGAATTTACATCTGTAGAATATAAAATTGAGGGTTTAACTATCGAAATTATATTTAGAGTTAAAACGGTTTACAAAACAGGAGTGGAGGTTGAGGCAATGCATGGAGCTTCAATTGTGGCGCTTACAATGTATGATATGCTTAAACCAATTGATAAAGAGATTGAGATAGCTACCATAAAATTAATTAATAAAGAAGGAGGGAAATCATCATTCAAGAACCGTTTTCCCGCAACTATAAAAGCAGCAGTTTTTGTATGTTCTGATTCAATTTTTGCAGGTGATAAAGAAGATCGTTCTGGTAAAATTATTGTCGAAAAACTAGAGTCTTGTGGAGTAGAAACAGCACATTACGAGATTATTCCTGATGAAGTTGATATTATTCAGGAAAGAACTAAAGCTTACGCAAAAGAGAATCAGTTAGTGATTTTTACAGGAGGAACAGGCTTGTCGCCACGTGATGTAACTCCCGAAGCATTAGCACCTTTATTAGAAAGTCGTATTCCGGGTATCGAAGAAGCAGTTCGCAATTATGGACAACAGCGTATGCCGTATGCCATGTTATCACGAACAGTTGCAGGAACTCTAGGAAAGACTTTGGTATTAGCTTTGCCAGGATCAACAAATGGAGCTAGAGAGTCTATGGATGCTATTTTTCCGCATGTTTTGCATGTATTTCATATTTTAAAAGGCAATAATCATGATGCCAAATAACACAGTTTTAACAGATGATTTTGGGCGTAAGCACAACTATTTGCGTATCTCGCTCATAGAGAAATGCAATTTGCGTTGTACGTATTGCATGCCAGCTGATGGAATTACTCTAACTCCAAAAAATGAGTTAATGTCTGCCGAAGAGGTTTTTGCTATCGCACAAACATTTGTACAAAACGGTGTTGATAAAATCCGATTAACTGGAGGAGAGCCACTTTTAAGAAAAGATTTTCCAGAAATTATTTCAAAATTAGCCACTTTTAATATTAAACTGTCTCTTACCACCAATGGCATTTTAATAGACCGACATTTAGCCGTTTTAAAGCAATTTAATGTTCGGGATATTAATTTGAGTCTGGACACTTTAATTGCTTCAAAATTCAATTCTATAACGCTCCGTAATCAGTTTGATAAAGTAATTGACAATTTACATTTGCTTTTAAACAATGATTTTAATGTGAAAGTAAATGTAGTGCTGATAAAAGGATTTAATGAGGATGAGATTATTGATTTTATCGAATTAACGAAGTTTTTACCCTTATCAATTCGGTTTATAGAGTTTATGCCTTTTGCAGGAAATGCATGGGATAAAAGTAAAATGGTTTCGCAAAAACAAATTCTAGAAACGCTTTCAAATCACTACGATCCATCTCAAATTGAAAAATTAGCAGATGAGAAAAACTTCACAGCAAGAACTTTTAAAATAAAAGATTATCAAGGTAGTTTTGGAATTATAAGTTCGGTTACGAATCCGTTTTGTGATAGCTGTAATAGAATCCGCCTTACGGCAAATGGTAAGATAAAAAACTGTTTGTTTTCTAATGCCGAAACTGATTTATTGACTCCTCTTAGGAATGGAGAACAGATTACCGACTTGATTTCTGCAACCATTAATAGCAAGAAAAAAGTGAGAGCAGGAATGACTACGATTAAGGAATTGAACAACCCAAATTTAAACCAAGACAATCGCAGTATGATTGCTATTGGGGGATAATTTTTGAGTTGCAAAGGATTTTTTAAAAGGTTCTGAGGCTTTTGAGGCTCAAAGGGACAAAGGTTTTCTGTAGAGAAGCACCGCAGTGCGTCTGCACAATATTGGTTTATTTATAATGCAATCATATATCAGGCGGAGTCGAAGCTTAATTATAAAGTCATTCGATTTACTTTATGCTGAGAAAAAACAAACATTACCCTAATATTTAAACGTATAATCATGCAGAGTAAAGTCGAAACCTTTTCAAACAAAAAAAGGGTTTAACTTTTTAAAGTTAAACCCTATCTCAAAATTATTTTTTCTTTTTCGATTTCGATTTTTTTGCCTTCTTTTTGGCTATTTTTTTCGCTTTAGCTTTTTCTTTAGCTTTCTTCGTTTTTTCTTTCTTTTTGGCTTTAGCTTTAAGTTTTGCTTTTTTAGCTTTCTCTTTCTTTTTATCCTTCTTAGCTTTTTCTTTTTTCTTAGCTAATTTCTTTTTTTCTTTCTCTTTGTCCTTATCCTTGTCTTTGTCTTTCATCTTTTTCTTCTTTTTATTTTTAGATTTTTCTTTAACGATTTCTCCTATTGCATCAACTAAATTACCCGTACTAGGCGCTTTTCCTTTTTTTTCTTTTTTCTCTTTTGGTGTTACAGCAGGTTTTTCTACTATTGTTTTTTCCACTGCTTTTACAACAGGAGTAACTGCTTTCTTAGCGGGAATAGTTTGAGGAGTTTTTATAGGTGCAGGAGTAGCCTCTGTAGTTTGTACTTTAGCAACTGGTTTTACTGGGGTTGCTTTTTTTGCAGGGGCTTTTGGAGCAACTTTTACTGGTGTAGTAGCTACTGTTGGCTTTCTTACACGAGCTCTTTGCGGACTTTTTGCAGGTGCTGGTGTTGCTGGTTTTTTGTCTTCTACAATTGGTTGAATGTCATCTGTTTTGGGTAAATCAGTATTTTGAGGAATACCTTCTGTTGCATTTTTTTCCATATGATATTGGCTTTATAATTGAAAAGTTCTGAAGTTAGTAATGATGAAAGATTAAGTATATGTCTAAATTGTTAACTTTCAGTTAAGTAAATATAATCAATATAAATGTACGGCAATGTTAAGTTTTTCCTCAATCATGTACCTTTTGATTATTTCACCCATTATCTGCAAAAAAAATCCCCTTTGCTTTGAGACAAAAGGGAAGTTATGATATTGAGTTTAAAAATGGATGATTTACGAAATGATTCTATTTTTTGAAAGAAAAAATTCTTGGGTTTACAGAAATCATTAACCAAGCCCAGTTGTTGGTATGACCAGCATATCCAGGAGCTTTTAAAACTTCTAAAGTTTTAGTACCAAACATCTGAGAATACCCTCCTGTAAGAGTGATATCTTTTTTGAAATTGAATCCAGCTGTAAAGTCGATCTCAGTTCCTAAATAAGAATCCATTTTTTTGTCTGCTACAACCACATCAGCAGCAGATAAGAATACATGCGGTATTAATGCAAATTGCCATTTTTTTACATTGTAATTGAATTTCAAAGAGGCATCTTGTAAACCAACGCTGTTTTGATGACCTCCTCCAACATAAAAATAATCCATATAACCGTTGAAAGCATGATTGGTACCAAAAATAGGGTTGAATGATTTGATAACTGTACTTCCGTCATTTGTATCTTTTCCAGATAGATATTCGTAACCAATACCAGCTTTAAATGAATCTGTTATACTGTATGAAAAGTTCACAGCCCCATCCCAGGCGCTAACTTGTTTGTCTGCACTTTTTCCGGTTTGACCGTAGAAACTTAAGTTACTATCAATTTTTTTTGTTTTGTAAGTCAGGTAAGTTCCAAAAGTTTGTTTGTAATCAACTAGTAATTTTTTATCGATATTGTTATTAGCATATTCATAACCTGTATTCAAAACTAATAGACTAACTCCTAATTTGTCTATATTAGTATGATACCATGCATATTGCATTGTTTTATAATTACCTACTGTGTATGGAGTTTGAAAGTTGTTTTCGGCGTCAGAGTTGTAGGCTAATCCCATATCAAGCTGATGGTTTTTTGGATGAAACGAAACCATTAAGGCATCGTGACTTTGTCCTTGTTGTAACCAGTCGATTTCTCCCATAATACGTTGATTGTCGTATGAAAGTACTTGACGTCCCGCTCTTGCGCTCCATTTTTCACTTATATCATATTGTGCCCACGCTTCAAAAACAGCAACCCCATTTTTATCTGAAGTTGCGGTTGTTGGTACATCTCCCCATGTTCTAACATTTTGAAGTGTTAATTTGACTTTTAGTTGGTCTTGCGCAAAGTTTAAATTTAATCTTGAGCGTTGTGAGATTTGAGAAGTTGCTTCCTGACCTTCTGGTATAAGAGTTTTATATCCGTTACGGTATTCAAAACGAGGTCTAAGTTGTAAATTTGCATCAAATTCCTGCGCTTGCAGACTAATGCTTATTCCGCCAAATATCAATAAAGCAATAATTTTTATTTTTTTCATGAGAGAGTTATTTTTATGTAGTACAAATTTAAAGGACTAAAAAGTCTTTTATTGTGATAAAAGTCATGAAATCAGTATTCTATAATAAAATATTGTTATTTATTATTTTACAGGATGCCTCTTAACTTAATATTTTATTATGGTTAGATGCATTTTTATAAAGTAGGTTGCGAAAATAATAAATAGAAGAACTAGGGCAAAAGTGATCAATAAAGATATAATTTTATTTGTAACTATAACAATTTTAATTGGTTATGATGTGTTTGTAGTAATGAAAGGAAATAGGAGAGAAGTTAATTATTGTACAGAAAACAATAATTAAGGTACGATAAAGAAAGAGTTTTAATCTTGATAGATACTTATATTGTGTTTAGATGAAAAACTAATTTATGCACTTTAATAGTAAGTATAAATACTTGTTTTTAGAACTGTGAAATATTATCTGTTTTAATCTGTACCAAAGAATATTCAGTAGCTTTATTAGATAGTTCCATTAAGTTTTTTACTTTGAGTTTTTTCATTAAATTAAAACGATGAACTTCGGCAGTTCTTTTACTAATACTAAGAGTTTCAGCAATTTCTTTGTTTCCTTTCCCAGATAATAATAATCTGAGAATTTCTTTTTCTCTTTTGGTAATTATGACTTCATCGTTTAAAGATTGTCTTAAATCGTCATTGAAGTTATTATAAAGTACTTGTTTGATTAATATTGCCGATACATCTCCACTAAAGTATTTACCGCCTTGAGTGACTGCATGTAGTGCTTTTAAGAATTCTTCTTTGCTTGAACCTTTTAATAAATAACCATCTGCACCAGCTTTAATAGATTTTAATACATACTCTTCAGATTCATACATAGTTAGTATAATTATCTTAACAAGTTGATTTTGTTCTCTAAGTTTTTCTACTACCTCTATACCATTTAAGTGTGGCATGCGAATATCTACTATAAGTAAATCGGGTTGTTTATTAATAACAACTTCTAGAGTTTCTATGCCATCAGCAGCTTCGCCAACAACCTCAATATTAGGTTCGTTCTTTAATAATGATTTAATCCCATCCCTTACAAATACATGGTCATCTGCTAGAACAACACGAATAATATCTGCCATTTTACTTAATTTTTAAATTAAATTTTACGTATAATCTGCTAGGTTATTATGCTAATATACGTAATTCTTAATTTTTTGAGATTTTTTTTAGGCCGTTATTTATAAGTTTTATTTTATTATTTTAAACTCACTTGATTTTAAACTCAAAATTGATGAAGAGATGTGATAAATTACAATCCTAAAGAAGCTTTTATTAATTCAAGATTTTCTGCGCTATAGTTTATTTTTAGCGCTTCTTGATGACCATTGTCAGACATTTTGTCCCAAGTTTTTTTGATGATATTTTTGAGTTTTTCTTCATCGTGTTTATGTACAAAAGGATCAAGATAATACTCTAGAAAGACAAGACAAATAACATCTTCTAGTAATTGGGTTTCTGTATCTTTTTTAAGTAATTTTTTTTCAATCAAAAAAGAAACACGAGCAATAAATTCAGCATTATAACCTGCTTTTTCTAGAATTACTGCTGCTGTTTTTGCATGGAATTTTTTTAATTCTTCTCTCCATTTTAAATATCCTACGCGATCCATCGGGTAAGATTCGCGTGCAACTTTCCATCTGCATATATGTTGGGCTTTAGAAGCAATTTGTACTTCTTCAGAAGCTTCAGGATAAAAGCTCATCAATTTAGTATACATTCTGTTAGAGTATAAAAGCTCTTTAGGATATGTACTATTTTTATAGGATTCCTGATTAGGATCTTGAGCATTTTCGGCATCAATCCATTCGCTTGCTTTTTGAAAAGGTGTTGTCATTTATAAGGATATATATACAATCAAAGATACATAATTTAAGAGATATAAATAGTCTAAAAGTCAATAGGAATCGTACTATCGACAGTACAAATGAGCTAGCGTTAGTTACTGCTGATTGTTGCACTTCTTTTTTTATTGTAAATTAGCTAAAAAAAATATTTTATTTATTAAAGAAGTTAACCTGATAATAACTAGAGCGTTAATTTTAAAATTACACACATGAAAAAACTATTCTTATTAGTCTCAGTCGCAATTTTGTCATTTAGCTGTAAAACGGCAGTAAAGCCTTTAACACAACCAAAGGTAGATAATCCCGCATCTATGAATACAAATAATGCAGACGAATATGATGGCTCTACGTTTTTTAAAGCCACTGGAAACGAACCTTTTTGGGGTTTGAAAATAGGAAAAGAAACAATCAGATTTACATCGCTGATAGAAGGATTAGAAGAGATTAGTTCTCCTTACGTTGACCCAATAAGAGCGATGGATGCCAATGTTAAGTTATATCGTTTTAATACTAAAACAGGTAGTATGAGTATTACTATCCAGCAAATGGATTGTACAGATACTATGTCTGGAGATAAATCGCCTTATAATGTTAAAATCGAAATTACCAATAATAGTGATGCAAGCGTAAAAAAGATCGAAGGTTGTGGAAGATACATCACCGATTATCGCTTACATGATATTTGGGTTTTGGAGCAATTAAACGGGAAAAAAGTTGCTATAGCTGATTTTCAACGTGAATTACCAAGAATTGAAATTTATAGTGCCGAGAATAGATTTTCGGGTTTTGGAGGATGCAATCAAGTTAACGGAGGTATCTTTTATGAGAAAGATTTATTACGCTTTACAAATGTAGTTTCAACGGAAATGGCTTGTAATGGTGGCAACAATAAAGAAGACGAGTTTTTAAAAGCGCTTCAGAGTACAACAACTTATACAGTTGCAAATAACAGATTGTCCTTGTCAAACCCATCAGGATTACTTTTGGTTTTTAAGAAAGTTGATTAAGGGAGGGGAAGTTGCAAAGGCTTTTAGGTTCAAAGTTGCAAAGGTTCTGAGGCACTAAGGTACTGAGATTAAAAAAGACAAGCTACATAATTATGTGGCTTGTCTTTTTTAACTATGTTATGAATTCATTTATATATAAAATAGAGTAAATACTCAATGGGATTTTTAATAGTCTTGTCACGTGAATAAAGAGTTTCGCAAACAGTTAACCAGACGATATTGAGTTACTAGTGTAGTTCTTTCTACGTCAGGTTGACTTGAAGTAATTCCTCAGAGCCTTTGTTTTTTACGACTCTGAGGCTCTTTTATCTGAATTTCTTAGAACCTCAGAACCCTTTGCAACTTTGAACCTCAAAACTATTCCAATTCTTCCGTTTGATCATCAATAAAATCGAGTTCTAATGCTCTTACAGTTTGAACAGCATTTCCTGCTATACCACGTATAGATCCGTACATTCCTAAGGTATTATTGACTACTTTTTCTATTTGTTTTTCGCGTTGTTTCCAGATACGCTGCATGGCTCTTTTTTCGGAATCTAAGTCGCTTTGCATTTGTGTAAAACCTTCTACGATGCCTTCAATCTGTAAACGAAATTCGTTACTGGTTAAGAAATCGTACAACATAGCCATTTTATCACCTTTGTTTTCTTGTGCCTGTACAGCTTGACTTACTTGTATTAATGATTGGCGTAAAACGGCACTTAATCCTTTAAATTCTTCGTAAGTACATATCCATATTCCATCACGCATTCCCATACGATCCATTCCAGCAGGCATAACTTCGGTAACAAGAACTCCAATGTTGGCTTTTTTATCACGAATATCGTTTTTAAATTTTTCAATCCAAGCAGGTTGAAATGCTTTGGTACGTTTACTTTCGTAATAAATAGAACCACAATTTTGTAATTCGCGAGTATTTACAATCTGTAAGCAATCCGCGCCATTAGCTCCTTTTTTAACTTCATCGATACTATCTAACGGAAAATTAGAAGCAAGCCATTCTTCAATAGCCAATTCCATTACTTCACCTTGCAATTGCATAGAACCTTGTTCCTGCTTGCGTTTCATTTCTTCGATAAGTTTCTTTTGGTCGTCGGATTGTTTTTGGTATTCTTTTATTTTTAGCTCATTTTTTTCTTCCTCTTGTTTTCTAATTTTATCACGTTCAAGAACTAAAGCGGCATTGAGCTGTTTTTGAGATTCGGCTTCAATTGCTTCCTTCATTTCCAGTTTTTCACGTTGGAGTTTAGCAATTTCACCTTCCATTTTATTTAATTCTCGCAACTTTTCAGATTTCTCCGAAAGTTCTTTTTCCATCGAAAGTAAACGGTCTTTATTTTCTTCGTCGAGTTTTGTTTTAAGTTTTTCGGTAATTTCCTTTTCAGCTATCTTTTTCTCTCGGTCCAAGCGTTCTGTGAAAAGTTCGTTTTCTTGTTTCTTTTTGGCTTCAAATTCAGATTTGGCTTTTTCAAATTGTTCATTCTTAAGCTCTAACTCTTTTGTCTGAGCAGTAGCCTTTTGCTGAAATTCTTTACGGATGCTATCCTCTAACTGGTGTTTTAAGATATCATTTACATCGATTATTGTTCCGCAATTTGGACACTGAATTGAAGATTGCTCAGCCATTTTGATAGTTTTATGGGTAATGATTATTTTTTGCTAAGGTATTTAAAAGTTAGCTATAAGCATAATGTTTTCTCCCTTCGGTTTTTTGTTTTTGATAAATAAAGACGCTTGTGTTTCGTATTTTGACAGTATAGTTTTATGATTTTAAGGTCAGGTAAAGCAATGTTTTTGGGGTAATTTGATTGCATTTAATTCATTGGCTCGAGCCCAAAATATTTTAGATAACGTAATTTTATAAATACAGTGCGCACTGATGAATTATGAAACAAGTATTTTTGAGTGATATATCAAAAGAATACTTTTGAAAAAAATGTTTCATGCAGATTTGGCAGATTGAGTGGATTACTTTTTTAGTTACACCTGATAGCTATCGGGATAAAAAATAATTTCTATGATTATCGGCTTAATTTGCCAAATCTGTATGAAAACCTAAAACAAAAAACTATGGAGAAATCAACTACTGCAGAAATAAGGGAACGTTTTGATAATGATGTCGAACGATTTTCAAATTTAGATACAGGGCAATTGTCAACTATTGATGCGAAAATTTCGTTAGAACTTATCACAGAAGCTTCTAAGAGGATTGTGCCTCAAGCAGAAAATGTATTAGATATTGGTTGCGGTGCGGGTAATTATACGTTGATGATGCTTACAAAAGTTCCGAATTTAAATTGCACTCTGGTTGATTTAAGTAAACCTATGTTGGATAAAGCTTTAGAAAGGGTTTCGTCAGCAACCAATAATAGGGTAGAAGCAAAGCAAGGTGATATTCGCGATGTAGAATTACAAGAAAATCATTATGATATTATTTTAGCTGGTGCTGTTTTGCATCATTTGCGAGACGATACCGATTGGGAAACTACGTTTACTAAAATATTTAAATTATTAAAACCTGGCGGGTGTTTTATGATTTCGGATTTGATTACTCAAGATACTGAATTATTAAATGAATATACTTGGGAGCGATATGGGGATTATTTAGAAGGTTTAGGAGGGAAGGAATATCGTAAAAACGTATTAGAGTATGTTGCCAAAGAAGATTCACCACGATCTATGAATTACCAATTAGATTTGATGAAAAAGGTAGGTTTTACCAGTGTCGAAATCTTACATAAGAATATGTGTTTTGGAGCTTTTGGTGGAATAAAGTAAAAGTAATAAAGCTGTTATTGGAGTTGTTTTAAGGAATATCTATAATAATGAGCTGAACAAATCTCATAAAAACGCTAAGTCGCAAAGTGTATATATAATTTCTTTGCGACTTAGCTTCTTTTTGAGAGAATCTTAGTAATGCTCGGCTAAAAAAACTTTCTCTTATTGTATCGTGAAAGATGATTAATTACAAAATCTGAGTTGTTTTATATACCTGAATAGGTGATGCTAGTAAGGTTTCGCTGTTGGTAACAAAATCTAGTAAATACGACTGATTATTGTGTTTGTCAAATCCAATCTGATCTGCCCATTCTTCCCAAATGATAAAAACATTTTCGGTAGCGTGTAAATCATAACGAACACAAGCAGTTTCTTTTCTGGTTTGATTCACCAGATTTTCAATCATAGTTTTTACTTGTTCGCTGTTTTCTTTTTTACTTTTAATAATGGCTGTAATCGAGATCATGTTTATATAGTTTTAAAAAGTTGTTCTAAATGTGAAGTATATTCCTGCTTAAAGATAGCAATATTTTCTGGAGTTGCTCCTTTCTCAACATCGTGAAAATGAAAACTGTCTAATTTTTCCATTCCAGTAAATTTATTCATTTTATGAAAACCAAATAGTACTCCATCATCAACAGAGGTTTGTTCAAAAAATTCTCCTGGTAGTGTGAATGCTGTTTTAGGTGCATTCCAACTTGTAGTAAGCATATATTTACGTCCGTGTAAAAGTCCGCCTGTTCCGTAATTGATATCTGGATTTACGCGGCTTCTTCCGTCATTTTTGTATATCCCATTATTATGCCCGGCTGTAAAAACATCATCGATATATTTTTTGAAACCATTTGGCAATTGAAACCACCAAATTGGTGTATGGTAGATAATTAAATCTGCCCAGACAAATTTATCTGTTTCTTCCTGTAGATTAATTTCGTCGTTTATATTGGTTATTTTTATTTCGTATTTGTTGCTTTGAGATAAAAAATCAGTCGTCCAGTCTTGGATGGTTTGATTGAATTTTCCTCCTGAGTGAGCAAATTTTTGACCACCGTTTATTATAAATATTTTTTTCATCATTTTATATTTCTAATTGTATTATTAACTCTATGTGTGAGGGGGAGCAGCGGTATCCTTTTATTTTTTTTCTTTAAAAAAATAAAAGATTTAGCGGATGACCCGACCCATTTTTTCACGGGACACACCCAAAAGATTTTTATTGTTGGTATAATTGTTTTTTAAACACATAGAAGCATAGATTTTGTATCTGGGTAAAGAATACGAAAAAGAAACACGTTTCTCGCACAATAGCTATGTGTGTTAAAGCTAAGTGAAACGTCTTTCATGATTCTGGGAGCTCTATAATCTATGCTTCTATGTGTTTAAATATTTTTTATTTTGTTTTTGATATTGCCTGATTAATGAAATCAAGTTCTGATGCTGATAAATCGAAATCCATAGCTTTTGCATTAGAAATTGCTTGTTCTGCATTTCGGGCTCCTGCCAAAACGATTGTAATTCCTTTTTGTAAAGTTGTCCAACGTAAGACTAATTGGGCTAGAGATGCGTTTTTGGAATTGGCTAGCGAGCTTAGTTCTTCGACCAACGTTTTTACTTTTGGAAGATCGAATTGACTAAAATAACCATTGCGATGATCATTATCTTTTAATTTACTATCGGTAAAATATTTACCAGTTAGTAATCCTCTTTCCATTGGGCTGTAAGCAATAATGCCAATGTTTTGTGCTATGGAAAGCGGAACTAAATCGGCTTCGATACTACGATTTAACATGCTATACGATACTTGATTGGATGCTAATTGGATCGTTTTTTGAGCTTCTTGTATTTGTGCTTCACTATAATTACAAACTCCGGCAGCTTTTATTTTTCCTTGTTGGATTAATAATTCCATAGCTTCCATAGTTTCGCTAATGGGTGTAGTTGCATCTGGCCAGTGTATTTGTAATAAATCAATATAATCGGTTTGTAGTCGTTTAAGACTTTCTTCAACTTCTTTGATAATATTAGCTTTGGAAGCGAATTTGTATACTGGTATATTTTTACCATTGTCTTCGGCATCAAAAAAGAATTCTCCTTTGCCTTGATTACTGCCATCCCAAACTAGTCCAAATTTGGAGAGGACTTGTACTTTTGATCGGTCTTGTGACTTAAGAGCTTCGCCAATCATTTCTTCGCTTAGTCCAAAACCATAGAACGGAGCTGTATCGAGTGTTGTTACCCCATTGTCGATTGATGCGTGTATTGATGCTATTGAATCTTTCTTTTCGTTTCCGCCCCACATTGTACCTCCTATGGCAAATGCACCGTATGTAATTGCTGATAATTCGAGTTCTGTATTACCTAATTTTCTATATTCCATGATAGTATGTTTTGTGCTTTAAAAATTATTCAGCAAAATTATACCTAATTTAAGAGTTTTAATTGGTATATGTTTTCGTTTATTAGGTATATTTGCAGCATGAAAAAAGAAAACTTATATGAACCTTTTACTGTTTCGTTTGAAACACTAACTGAATATCCTGATGTGGGTGACCGTCATAATTTTTTTGAATTGGTTTACGTATTGTCAGGAACAGGTTCGCAATGCATCAATAAAAACATATTTGAATATGATGGCGGGCATTTGTTTTTACTAACGCCTGAGGATTGTCATAACTTTACTATTAAGACCGAAACGCAGTTTTTTTTCTTAAGATTTAATGATATTTATTTGAAAAATTCGAGCTTGCAGAATGAAAACATTCAGCGATTGGAATATATTCTTCAAAATGCCAATCATCAGCCTGGCTGTATCTTAAAAAATGATTCGGATAAGTTCTTGATTAAAACAATGATTGAAGCCATTATTCGTGAGCATCAGGATAAAGATGTTTACAATAAAGAATTAATTCAGCAATTGGTCAATACTTTGATTATTGTTGTTGCCCGAAATATTGCGAAGTATTTGCCTGAGCAGGTAAATATAGGCTGTGAGGCAAAAGCGATGGATATTCTGCAATACATCCAGAACAATATTTATTATCCTGAGAAAATAAAAGCAGAATCTATTAGTGAGCATTTTGGAATTTCTGGAACTTATTTAGGGCGTTATTTTAAGAAGCATGCTAATGAAACAATGCAACAATATATTAGCAATTATAAAACAAAACTAATTGAGCATCGCTTGCAGTTTAGTGAAAAACGCATCAATGAGATTTCTTATGAATTTGGTTTTACTGATGAAAGTCATTTTAATAAATTCTTCAAAAAACAAAAAGGAAATAGCCCTTCGGAGTTTAGAAAAACGGTGCGTCTTAATTAAACACGAATTTCACCAATTTGCACGAATTAATTTTTACTAATTAATTTATTAGCTTAAAAAAGTGTTGGAATTTAAAAACTTTGCGAACCTTGCGGTTAATTTTTTACTACAGATTAGAGGATAAAAAGATTTCTTAGTTTTTGTTTAAATCTTCTTCTGCAGACCAAGTTGAGAATGCGGTATCTGCTCCGCCAATTTCTATTACTTGGTTTTTATAAGTCATTATACCCAATCCGTGTTCCTGATCCCAAGAGCAAGAAAACATATAACCAATGTAGGGATTGTTGTCTTTGAATACCGATGTTATATAAATTGTTGATGGCGATAATAAATCTGCAAAATCTTTTATCTCAGAGATATCTGGCATAAAATCTTCTTTTTCATCTTGAGGATAATCATAGATTTCTTGTAAGTTGGGGTATTTATTTAAAAGGTCAGATAGTATACTTTCCAGGATTACTGTCTGATTGTTTTGTAAATATTGAATTCCGTTGTTGTGTTCGACGGAATGTTCTTCAATCTCATCTGAATCGTCGTCTAATATGACGTATTCTATCGTTTCTTCTTTTTCATTAAAGAATAATTGCCAGTCTTTTAGGATGATTGTGTTGTAATCTATATAATCGTTGTCATCTTGTTCTGTGTCAGGAAGTTCTTTAGGATTTTCAAGATGTTTATTAAAAAACTCAAAACAAAATGGTGCTCTGGTAAATATATATTCAGGGTTTTCTTTGTGACATAAATGAAAGTATTCTAATGCTTTTTCTTCATTTCCGCATTCTAAACAGCATTCGCCATTGTAATAATTATTTATATAATCAGGATGTTTTTGAGATAGTGGATGAAGATTCATCATATCTAACCACCTTTTCATATTGTTGTAATCGTTTAGTTTTATGTATTCATTAATCATTCGACCAATAAAAATACTTGCCTGATGGATTTCATATTTTTCATCATTGGCTTGATACCATTTTTCTTCAATGTAATCAATTAAGTCTTTAGGTGTTAATGTGCTCTTTTTGAGTGCGTACTTATCTAAATAATTATCAATTTCAGCAATTATTTCAGGTGCATTTGCCATTTAAATTGTTTTTTAGATTTTATTGATACGATGATATATTGGTTATATAGTGTTTAAAAAAGGATTAAATAATCTTCTTGATTACACGTAACTTATGAGTATGTCTGTTTGTTTCGGGATTGTAAATTCCTAAATGGTCCAGACGATCAATTCTGACTTTTCCACTAGCGTGAATGATGTAGTTGTTGTCCATAATAATCCCGACATGGATGATGTTTCCTTCTTCATTATCAAAAAAGGCTAAATCGCCTGCTTCACTTTCTTCAATAAAACTTAAAGGATCTCCCTGCATTGCTTGCTGTGAGGCATCACGGTGGATTTTATATCCGTTTAGTTTGTAAACCATTTGTGTAAAACCTGAGCAATCCAGTCCAAAAGGAGTTTTTCCTCCCCAAAGATAGGGCGCGTTTAAATACATATAAGCTGTATTTATTAAATTTATTTTTGGTTTTATGCCACTTGTTTTTGTGCCTTCGAATTCAAAATTTGAAGTGTTTATTTCGCTATTGTTCAAAAAAGTTAGCGATGCACCAAGAGGAATTGGTAATAATAAATTATCTGGAGATGTGATATAATCGATTAAATCGGCATTTAAAATTTGTACGTCTGATGACAGCGAATTATAATTTGCCTCTGATATTATTTGGTATTGTTTGGAATCGACCCAACCTTCGTAATCGTCGAATTGGATTTTAATTTTAGACCATTGATTTTGCTGTTCCAGAATCTCAAAATGTTCTCCAAATAATACTTGGGTAACAATTTCGCTTCTATCACTTGGTTCAAATCGAACAGGCACTATGGCTAGATTACAAATTCCGAACATTTAAGGTATTTTATGAGTTAATAATCAGGAGTTATTTTTAATATAACTCCTGATTTATATTTGTTTATGCTCTTTCGATAACAATTGCCGAAGCTCCACCGCCGCCATTGCATATAGCTGCTGCGCCGATTTTGGCATTGTTTTGTTCTAAAACATTGATTAAAGTTACGATAATTCGAACACCTGAACAACCTAGTGGATGTCCTAATGAAACGGCACCACCATTTACATTTACTTTATCATTATCTAGGCCTAGTATTTTTGAATTTGCTAATCCAACAACAGCAAAGGCTTCGTTGAATTCAAAATAATCTACATCGTTAATTGAGATTCCTGCTTTGTCCAATGCTTTTGGTAATGCTTTTGCTGGACTTGTTGTAAACCATTTTGGTTCTTGTGCAGCATCGGCATAACTTTTTATGTAAGCAAGTGGTTTTAATCCTAAAGCAATGGCTTTTTCTTCTGACATTAATACCACAGCAGCTGCACCATCATTTATGGTTGAAGCGTTTGCAGCGGTTACAGTTCCGTCTTTAGTAAAAACAGCATTTAACGAAGGTATTTTGTCTAGTTTTACATTAGTGTACTCTTCGTCTTTTGATACGATTATAGGGTCTCCTTTTCGTTGTGGTACTGCAACTGGAACAATTTCTGAATCAAATTTTCCTGCGTCCCAAGCTTTTGCACTTCTCTCGTAGGATTGAATAGCAAAATTATCTTGTTCTTCACGGCTGATGTTGTGTTCAGATGCACATAAATCAGCGCAAACTCCCATTGCGTTGTTATCGTAAGCATCTACCAAACCATCTCTTTGCATTCCGTCAACCATTGTAGTTGGACCAAATTTAGTACCATTACGCATTTGTACATAATGTGGAATCAAACTCATGTTTTCCATTCCACCAGCAACTACGATCTCGGCATCGCCACAAGCAATTGCCTGAGCGCCGAACATTACTGCTTTCATTCCCGATGCGCAAACTTTGTTTACAGTTGTACAAACAACTTTATCGGATAATCCAGCAAATATAGCTGCCTGACGTGCTGGTGCCTGACCAACTCCTGCTTGTACTACGTTACCCATGAATACTTCATCAACTAAATTGGGGTCTAATTGTATTTTCTCTAAAGCTCCTTTAATAGCTACAGCGCCTAATTTTGGGGCTGTGACTGTAGATAATCCTCCCATGAAACTTCCGATAGGGGTTCTAACGGCAGAAACAATAACAACTCTTTTGTTCATTTTCTGTGTGATTTAGTTAATGAAGCAAATTTAATGTTTATTTAAACAAATTCAAATTTTGAGTGTTTTGATTCTGTTTTTAAATTATTAGTAAAAAAAATATTTTTGTATTTGTTTGATAGTGAAGTCCTTTTAAAAAAACATGAAAAAATATTGAAAAAAGTCGCCAAAATAGTTGTGAGATATATAATGTTGTCTTAGATTTGCAACCGCAAAACGAGACACGTTTCTCTGAGCTTAGGAGAGGTGCCAGAGTGGTAATGGAGCAGTTTGCTAAACTGTCATCGAGTGATCGGTGCCAGGGTTCGAGTCCCTGTCTCTCCGCTTAATAATTTTTGCCTTCGGGGTGTAGCGTAGCCCGGTTATCGCGCCTGCTTTGGGAGCAGGAGGCCGCAGGTTCGAATCCTGCCACCCCGACAAACTTTCCATAAAGTTTAAAAAGAAATGGACGCATAGCTCAGTTGGATAGAGCACCTGCCTTCTAAGCAGGCGGTCGAAGGTTCGAATCCTTCTGCGTTCACGAAAAACCACTCAATTGAGTGGTTTTTTTGTGAAAAATACAGGCCGGACGCATAGCTCAGTTGGATAGAGCACCTGCCTTCTAAGCAGGCGGTCGAAGGTTCGAATCCTTCTGCGTTCACGAAAAACCACTCAATTGAGTGGTTTTTTTTGTTTCTACACGAAAGGTCGGTGAATTGATTTGAGTAGAGTAGAGGACTTCTAAGTAAGTTGTTGAAGGGTTTATTCTGCTTTAGTTGATTTTACAGGAGAGTTGTTGATGAAGGGAGCGAAACTGATCGTGTTGGCTAGTTTGTTGTCTGTGGAAACGGGATGGATTCTTTTTGTTTTAAGTGTCTAGTTTTAATTACGTGAGAAGATAATAATGGGTGTGTGGGTGATTTTGATTAATCCGCTTCTCTGTAGTCGGGTGTGAAAGGGGATTTTATTAGAGTTGCCTTGTGATGAGTTTCTTGTAATGACAGACTATTTCATTATAAGCCAGACGGCTCTTTATTTGTTTAAAGGAAAGATAGCTCATGTGTCTTGTTTTTGATCGAAACAAGCTTGTTACAGGTGCTTTTTTAGTTGTTTTAATATGTTGCTCATAAGTTGGCAAAAAGGTTGAAGTATCTTGTTTGCCGCTATGTAAAAGAGGGTTTGATTTTTGGGAATTTGCAACTAGAAATTTGCCCAAAAAAATCATAAGTATTTTTACAAAAGAAAGGTGATTTATCTTTTTATCAAAAACAATAACGGCATCATTAAAAATTAGCTGTTAGCTATTGTTTATTCCTTCTGTGAGAAAGAATAAAAGGTTTAATGAATGCCGTTTATTTAGTGAAATCTGAGTTGTTTATTTCTTAAAAAAGGAAACCATAATATCTTCTTTTACCTTTTTTTGTTCTTTTTTGACTACAATAAATATTAAATAAGTAGAAAAAGCAGTAGCAAATGCTAGTATATAATTAAACGTCCAATTTGTATTGTAGTCATAATTTTGAACAATAGTTAATCCTGTTTTAGAGCTAAATACATGGGCAAAACCATAGCTCATTTGGAAAGTTGACATGAATAACCCTTCTAGGTTTTTATGGCTTCTATTCATGACAAAACCGCTTGCAAAAGCAAAAGTTAGCATGTTTCCAAAAGACATTAAAAGCATAAAGATCCAAAACACCCATGGTTGATGAACTAGGAATAATAAAAGATACGAAGTTCCTATTAGGACTAGTCCTATTGTTATAGCGACCAGGTCGGTTATTTTGTTTTTTTGAACAAAATTCACCAAAGCCAATTCAAATAAAATAAATATAACCCCACTAAAACCTAAAAACATTCCACTGTCAAATTCACTTAGTTGATAGGCTTCTTTATGGTAAATAGGGACAATAGAAAAAACCTGAAAATATAGATACCCTGTTATTAAAGCAATGATCCAATTCATTACAAAAGGAAAATCCTTTAGAGGAGCAAATCTATCCTGACCTACCGCATTCATTTGAAGTTTATACAATAGTTTTTTCTCTTTAACGAAAAATACAAAAAAGCATACAGAAATAATAGAAGTTAAACCATCTACAATAAAAAGGGTGTTGTATTCTGAGTTTATAATTAACAGTCCTCCTAAGACAGGTCCTACAACAAGTCCCATATTGGTTGCCATTCTTAATAATGATAAGGCTCGTACTCTCGATTCGTTGCTTACGTAGTCATTAAGACTTACCATCATTGCTGGCCTGTACATGTCGGCTATTGCAGTTAGGAAAAAGATGGTCAAACATAATAGTTCAAAAGTTTTTACAAATTGCAACGAAAGAAGTACTACGCCGCTACCAAACAAACTAAAAACCATAACCTTGTAGGCTCCAAAAATATCGGATAATTTTCCGCTAAAGAAAGTGCCAAATAAGGATCCGATTCCAAAACAAACCATAACCCAGCCTATTTGAGAGTAACTTAGGTGTAATTCGTCTTTAAAGTATTTAGATAAAAAGGGAACTACTACAGCTCCAATTCTATTTACTAGAGTAATTAGGGCAAGAATCCATATTTCTCTTGGGAAATTTTTAAAGTTTCCTAAATAACGGTTAAGCATTTTTAAAAATATTTAATTTGGGGCAATTTTTTATTGTACTTTAAAAGAGTGACTAGTTTCCAAAGAATCTGCCGAAGAAACTTTTTTTGGTTTCTTCTATTTCTTCAGTAGATGATTCTAATTTAACTTGTTCATTTAAATCATCCATCATTAATTTTGTAATCAATTCTACATAGTCAACATTGTGATCTTCAAGATAACCGATTAAGTATTTTTCGCTAGCTTCTATTCCGCTTACTTGCTCGATTTTAGATAACTTTTTATATAGTTCTTCAACTTTTTCTATTACTCCAGTTGAAATAGCTTTACGGCGAGCAATGTATTTTGTGATTTTTGCATCTTCATTTACTACATAATCAAAATCAGTAATTACCCAGTAATATTTTCCTGATTTAGCTAAGTTTTTAATGATACCATGAAATTTTTTCCCTTTTTGGATGTTATCCCAAAGGACTTTAAAGATCACTTTTGGCATATCAGGGTGGCGGATAATATTATGTGGCTGGCCTACTAATTCAGACTCGTCATATCCAGAAACTTCTGAAAAAGTATCGTTTACGTATTCTAAAGTTCCGTATAAATCAGCCTTGCTTACAATAGTTTTGCTTGTGTCCCATTTAACTGCTTCATTAATTGGGGTTGGACATATTTTATCCATAAAATTTAATTTGTTTTTCTTTTTTAGTAAATGACTCAATAAATATGAGCTTGTAGTGTTTAGTATATTTTCTTTACTTTTTTAGAACGATCGGCAATATAAGATATCAGCCATGCGATTTGTCCTTCTTTAGCAAAGTATAATTTTTTGTTGTTAACATCTGGTAATGCTTCTAGGCAAACCAATAAAATATTACTACCTGAAATCAAGTATTTTTGCGAATATGTTTTTAGTACTTTTTCAATTTCTGGATCTGTTTTTGCCAGATCTTCTAGTTTTTTGAAATTATTTTTTAAGATAGCATCATAGTTTATAACATCTTCTAGTTTAAACTGATTAAATGGTTCTTTGGTGACACCTTTATATAAAGTATAAAAAGCCCAAACAGCTCCGCCAGACATATAGATTTTTTCTTTACTTAAGGCTTGAGGGCTAGATTTGTACATAGCGCTTACTTGATCTCTTAAGGTAGGTAAGAAGCTGAATGAGCGGGAGTTGAACTCATCTAAATCTTCACTACGAGTTTGTTTAATTACGCTTTGTGTAAGAGTTACACTACCGTAATTAAGACTTAATGGAAAAAATACAAAAGCATTATTATTAACAACATCTATATAGCCACCTTTTGTGTTTCCTCCTCCAATGTCTAGTATTATAGAGTTTTTATAGTCAACAGGAGGAATACAGCCTTTTAAAAGCATTTTTCCTTCCATATGAGCTTCAATAAATTCGAGATCTTTGCCAGTAACAGCTTTTACCTTATTGGCAAGAATTTGCGTATTCTGTGCCATTGCTACCCCAGAAGAGGCTACGATAAAAATGTTTGCATCAGGAACCTTCATTTCGGTCTTGATTTTGTTGTAGTTATTATTAATAATTGTAATGGCTCTATTTATGTCTTCTGGAGCCATATTTCCATCTATAGAAATACTCTTTGCTATGGCTACATTTTCTGTCCAGAATGATTTGACGTTGATGTTTCCTTTTTTAATGTTGTAAACATCAATAATTGACATTTTAATTCCTTTGCTTCCAATTTCAATTCCAGCAAACATATTTTCTTGCGAAAAAAGCATTGGTGTAATAAAAAATAAAAGAACTAGTGTAAAATACAATTTTAGATTTTTCATAGGTCAAGTTTTATTTGTAGGGGGTTAATAATTAAAAATCCTGTGATTAATTAGGGTGTTTTAGTAGTACAAAAATATCTTGTCTTTTGATAATAAAAAAAGTCAGATTTTTTTGTTTGTCGTAAAGCAAATTTCGGATGCTATTTTCATCATATTTGCTAGTGTTTTCGGGCTACTAAAGTACAAAAAAATATTACCCTACCTTAATTTTTGAATGATAAAATGTAGGATATAATCTAATTTCGGCTTTAATAGTTTGATATGTAATCCGTTAGCGTATTTTTTTTTTAAATCTAATGTTATCTAAATATAATTCAGAGATTAATGCATTGTATGGATTAATTAGGCTTTATTTTTTGCGGTAATCGCAATAATTTAACTTTGTTGAAGAGGTATGTGAAATCAATAGAAGACAGAAATTAATTGTAAGTAATTTTACCTTGTTTTTTGTGTAAATACTATATTTTATATTTCTGAATATTTAGATTAATAAATATTTAGAAGAATAAAAAAGGGTTCTTGTAGTATTTGAATAAGAAAAAATTTAAATTTGCTTCTTAAATTTTTATAGATGTCAGATTTTTTAAAATTATTTGGAGAGAATATATCTAAGGAAATGCCTGGATTTATAGCTTTAAGTGTTATTGATGTTAAAAGTGGGAATCTATATTATTCAAAAAAAGAGAATAAAAACTTTAATATAGAAAGTGCTTCAAAATTCGCATTAGAAATGATTAGAGCTCAGTTAAATGCTAATGATTTTCTAAAACAAAATCAAAACATAGATGATATTACTATCACATTAACTAATCAGTATCAGTTTTTAAAAATTTCAAAAAATAATAGTTATTTTATTTATTTAATTGCTGATTCTTCAAAGGCCAATTTGGCTTTTACAAAAGCAATTCTGAATAAACAAATATCCGAAATTTCGAGTATGTTTCATTCTGAATAAAAATGTATTCTGAATTCCAGAAAAAAAGCAGTTGCAAAGATTTTGTAACTGCTTTTTTTTTAACCAATTTTTAATAGGGAAATTTTAAGTCAGAATAGTATAATTACCTTTCCGAAAGTGGTTGAAAAACCTGTTTTTCTAAATTAGAGTATTGTTGGCTATATCAGTTTTTTTATTTCTTTGTGACTAATGATTTTTAGTTTTTTAATAAATATTTCATTACATTTATTTAAAAATTACACTTGTATGATTTTGCAATTCAGTATTATAGTGTGAATTTAAAAGTCTTTTTGTTCACGCGAGTGCAAAAAAATAGGTAGATTTAATATGATTTTTATAATTACATATCTAGGAAAGTTTATGCGTAGAAACTATTAATACGATGTTTTAAAGTACAACAGATAATTTTAGATTTAGATATGTTTTTTATTAGTATAGACTTTTTTCTAAAGCATAAAATTATTTAAAAAAAATAAAAAAAAATTAGAATGGCACAATTAATGCAAACGAAAGAAAAAGAATAATCAAATACTTCATGGAGTATTACAAAATTTAAAAAGAATGAAAAATTTAAAATGCATGTTTGTTTTTATGATGATGACTGTAGTTTCATCATTAACTTATGGACAAGAAACCTTAAAAATGTTTGTGAAAGAAAATAAAGTGCCTTGCCAAGGTGTTGCTCCTATGGAATGCTTGCAGGTAAAGTACGATAATAAGAATGACTGGCAGTTTTTTTACGATCATATCGAAGGTTTTAATTTTGAAAAGGGAAATCGATACGAGATTATGGTGATAAGAACAAAAAGGCAAGGTACTATTCCTGCTGATGCATCTTCATACGAGTATAAATTAAAAAGTATTATTTCAAAAACGCCTGTAAATCAGGTAAAAGGGATTTATGATACAAAAATGATATTAACCCGTTTAAATGGTAAAGTTATAAGTACAGGAAATGTGTATTTGACAATCAACGAGGATACTGGAACTATTAATGGAAAAAGCGGATGCAATAATTTTGGAGCAAAGTTTACAAAACTATCTTCAAAAAATCAGATTAAAATAGGTTCTTCTTACGGTACTTTAATGGCTTGTAATGAAGAGAGTATGAAATTAGAACAAGAATTTACTAATGCGATAAAAGATAAGACGTTTAAAATTGTAAAGAAAAATAATAAGATACAGTTTAAAAACTTAAAAAATAAAGTCATTATGGAATTTAGCATACCGACTCAAAATGACGTGTGGAGTTTTATTGCTAAAAACAATTGGAAACTAATTATGTTAGAAAATGTAGGACAGGATTACGGACGAGCTTCTATTAAATTTGATCCAGCTGAAAAAAGAGTGAGTGGAAACTCGGGATGTAATAATTTTTTTGGAACATATACCCTTAGTGGCAATGATCATATTTTGTTTAATGGCTTAGGATCTACAAGAATGGCATGTCTGGATAAAGAAGTTGCTAAAACAGAACAAAAAATGCTATCATTCTTAAGTGATAAAGACCTACGTTTTGATGTAGCAGAACAGACTCTGAATTTTTATCTTGGTGATAAGTTAGTAATGATGTTCGGAACAGTAAAGTAAATCTGTAGTTTATATAATAACAAAGCCTGACAATGTTCAGGCTTTGTTGTTTCTAGTGGTAAAGGAAATCTGGTAAAAAGATGCAGGTTTTTAAAGAATATAGTTGAATAGTTGCTTTGTTAGTTTTTTAATTGAAGAATACTTACGATATCGTAGAATTTATATTTTTATGGAATTTCATGAGTAAACTAGTTTTTATTGATGGAAATAGGCTAATTATCGTTTTTTATAAATAAGAAAAACAAATTTTTATTTAAAAAAAAATGAAAGACATTTGTCTGCTTTAGATTCAAAATCTAATACCCCCAGAACAAAAAATAAATTTAAATTAACCTGCAATGATTACAAATGTTAAAAGGTGGCTTTTTGCCAGCTTACTAATTTTTGGTTTTCTCATTTTTACAAGTTGTGATGATGAAGACCAATCTACTGCTTACGATCCCAGTTATTTACCAAGTATTGATGCTACTAATTTACCGATAGGAAATCACGCGATGACTATGTTTGAGGATGACGAAAGTCCTTCGAAAATGTATGATAAACAAGATCGTTGGTTTCGGGTAAATCAACCATTACAAGTAATCCAAAAAGGAAAAGATTCAGTACAAATTTCTCTTTATTCTCCTGTTGGACTTACTGATGTAAGAATCTACGCTAAATTGGCTAATTATAATAAACGATTTTTAATTTACAATTTTACTAAAGTCCCGGCCTTTCATCGCTCGTTTCACCAAATTCCTATGGTAGTTGGAAAACAAGATTATTTATTAGAAACAGGTAATGCGGTAACAATTGATAAAATAGACGGTTTCTCTTCTGGTGCAATCGAATTTTCTGTAGAATCTAGTGATCCATTATTTGCAAAATTCAAAAAAATAAAGTCTTCCCATTTGGTTCAATTTAACGATTGGTATCATCTTAGCGGTGATGCATCTTATGTGTATTTGCCTATGAATCCTGTTTTGGCCAAAGAAGCAATAGCAATGATTATTAATTATTCGTATGCCTTAAGTCATCCAATATACTATGATACTTTTATCAATTTTGATAGATATAAGAAGGAGCAAGCTGCTCAGGCAGGTACTGCTGTAAATGGCGCAACCTATTGGCATGGAAATGAGGAGGATGTTGATGGAAAATACGATTATCTTACTAAAGCCGCTATTGAGAAAATATATTTGGATTATCTTGATAAAAGAACAGTTGATATGGCAATGGTAGGTGGAGGATCTGCTTGGGGCGGTGGAGCTTTGGCTTCTCAATGGGAATCTGGTTATGTAACTGGTCATTGGTTAGGCGAAATGTCGGTTTGGTCGCACGAATATTCACATCACATTGGCTTTAATCATAGTAGTAATTTAGCTAATAGTGGTGAAGGTGGAGGACAGCAAGAGATGTTAACTCATTTTTATAAATATTTAATTTATTTAAAAGACCTTCCTTTTACTGATCCAGAAGTGTTAAAAGGCTGGACTAAGACAAAATACCTCACAGGTACTTATAAAAAACCTGTTTTTACGATTAATCCAAAAAATCCATTCTTAATAAAATATAAAGGAGAAGGAAAATGGAATTAATAAATAAAATTAAAATGAATAAAATAGCTTTTTTTATACTGTTACTTTGTGTTTTTACAAATTGCAGCAAAGATTCTTTCGATGGAACTTCTCCAAATCATAATTATTATTTTCCTACTGATGAAGGAACAATTACTTCAAGTCAGATTGGAGATGGAAAAGGAACATTGAACCCTAAAGGTATAGCTGTAGCAAATGATAAATTATATGTTTGTAATGGAGATGTACTTGAGGTTTTTAATACTCAAACATTGACTCATATAAAAACAATTTCAAATTATACTAAAGGAAGTACCACTATTCCGCTAACGCAACTTTCTTCTGTATGTGTAGATAATGGCAGAATTTATATTGGTAGTGTCGAGTCTAGACTTTTTGTTATTGATGAAGTTACTAATGCAGGAATTAGTACAGTAGGAAATGGTCAATGGTGGAATACTTTTGTTCACGTTTTTGGAGTTGTAGTAAAAGACGGATTAGTATTCGTTAAAGAAAAAGAAACTAGTATTAAAGTTTTTTTAGTATCTCAAATTACAGATAAAAGTGAATGGAATTTAGCTCCTATTGCCAAATTAAATACTTTAAAAGGATTTGATGAAGTTTATTCAATGGATGTTGCTGATGGAAATTTAGTTGTAGCAGGAAGAAACGCAAAGGGGTATTTGTATTACAATATTGCAGGTATTCGTGCTAATGCTGCATCTTCGCTTAAAGCTCCTATAGCGCCGAGCGTAATTCCTTTTGAAGAAGCTAAACCTTTAGCATTAGCTATTAGCGCTGATTGGGCTATTACTTCAGAAAATGTTAAAGATTTAAATTATTTGCGTATTTATCCTAGAAGAGAATTTATGGATAAAATTTACAATCCAAGAGTAAATGCTTCAGATATTATGGGACAAAATAACTTCGGAAATATTGTAAGTGTAGCACAGCTTAACGATCGTCTTTTTTTATCGGACAATACAAACAAAAAAATAAGAGTTATTAAACTTAATAAATCTGCGATAACAGAACAAAGATAGAACTGTTGCCTTATTAGAAAAATTTACGTTTAAGCCCACTCAATTGAGTGGGTTTTTCTTTATAACGAGTGATTTATGATTGACTAACCTATTTATAGTGTAATTTTATTATAGAAATAATATCGTTTACTTTTTAGTGTAGTAGATTTTAGGGTTACTTTGTAGAGTAATGATATAATTAATTAGAGAGATGAAGTTAGAAAAAACATCAGAAGAAAGTATAAATGTGAAAAATGAATGGCTCATACTAGCTATAATTATCGTTGCACTTATTCCTGTAACGATTGATGCTACTATATTACATGTTGCTATTCCTACGCTTACATTATCATTAGGAGCATCGGGAAATGAAGTATTGTGGATTATAGATATTTACCCGCTTATTATGGCAGGTTTATTATTGCCTATGGGAATTCTAGGAGACAAAATAGGACATAAAAAAGTACTGCTATTTGGTTTAACTATATTTGGGATAGCTTCATTTTTGGCCGGATTTTCTTCAGCACCGATTTATTTAATACTGTCCCGAGCGCTTTTGGCTTTAGGAGGTTCGATGATTATGCCAGTAACTCTTGCTATAATAAGTCAAACTTTTGCAAACGAAGCAAAACGAGGTACTGCATTAGGAATTTGGGCAGCAGTAGGAACAGCAGGTGCTGCAGTAGGACCTGTTCTTGGTGGAATTATTGTAGAACATTATTGGTGGGGAGCTGTGTTTTTAATAAATCTTCCACTAATTTTAATCGTTATTCCCTTGATATGGATTGGTGTACCCAAAGGGATTTCGAGCCCAGATAAACCATGGGTATTAATAGATGCAGCTTTAGTGTTAGTTGGCGTGATTCTATTTGTTTATGGTGTTAAAACTATTTTTAAAGAAGATCATCCTTTATGGATCAGTATTGTTATTGGAATAGTTGGATTTATCTTTTTGAGATTGTTTTTTAAAAAGCAGAAGATTTCATCTTCCCCAATGATAGATATGGAATTGTTGCAAGACAGAAGAATCTTGTTAGGTATGTTACTTTGTTTTGTACCGATGGCAGTTATTGTAGGTTTTGAGTTTTTATTAGCACAAGAACTTCAATTTGTACATAAGAGGAGCCCGATAGATGCGGGACTGTTCATGTTGCCATTTGTAGCTTCTTCTGCAGTAGCGGGGCCGTTAACAGGTTCAATATTGAGTAAAATTGGTTTTAAGAATCTTATAATTACAGTATTGTCTTTATCGTCGTTATCATTCTTTATGTTAAGCCAATTAGACTTTAGTTCATTTACAGCTAGTTTGTTGTTCTGGTCGATAGTTTTAGGATTTAGTCTAGGAGTAGTATTAATAGCGGGAACAACTGCTATAATGTCTGCTGCACCACTTGATAAAGCGGGAATGGCTGGTTCAATGGAATCTATTTCTTATGAATTAGGTACTGGATTAGGAATTACTTTTTTTGGAATTATACTCTCTCAGATTTTTATTAAAAAGTTTGTTGTTAGTGATGAATTGTTAAAAGAACTTCCAAAGCAGGTAAATAATTCAATTGGCGATGCAATGATTGTTGCTAATGAGTTGGGAGGAGAAAAAGGCGAGATAATTAAGAAAGCGGCAATGACAGCTTTTAAAGATGCACATGATGTCGTTTTAGTTCTGGCAGGAACTGTTTTAGCAATTTTAGCCATTATTTTGGTATTCATTTTACCAAAAGAAAAGAATAATTAAAATGTCCTAATTAGCCCTGTAAAAGTCTGTTTTACTCCCTCTTTATTGTAAGTGAGATTGTTAACTTTGTTTTGTTTAAATAAGGTTTTAATTTTTTAATAATCAAAATTATGGATAATCAAGATTTTACCACAAGTATTTTGGTAGACCAAAGCCCTAAAGAAGCATTTGATGCTATAACTAATGTTCGCGGATGGTGGTCGGAAGAAATAGAAGGAGGAACAGCAAAACAGGGTGATGTATTTAAGTATCATTATAAAGATGTTCATATCTGTAAAATGAAATTAGTAGAAGTTATTCCCAATAAAAAAGTAGTTTGGCATGTTTTAGAAAATGATTTTAATTTTACTACAGATAAAAGGGAATGGATAGATACAAAAGTTATTTTTGAAATTAATGAAAAAGGAAATAAAACAGAAGTTCGTTTAACACATCAGGGATTAGTTCCTGATTATGAATGTTACGATATATGCTTTAATGCATGGACAAATTACATACAAAATAGCTTATACAATTTAATTACGACAGGTAAAGGACAGCCAAACCCGAAAGAGGAAGTAGATAGTAAATAATTTAAAAGAATTATTTTGAGCATATAAATGATGTAAGAAAACAGAAGTGTGATTAATCAATGTAAAACTTAAATGAGTTTACATCATTTATATGGTTAATTTTTTAATTGAATAATAAATTAGTTTAGAGTTTTCATCTGCATGTATTTAAGTGTCTTTAAAATGCTTGGAATGTCTTTTGTACGTGACTCTGTCCAAAAGTACTTATCTTTATAATTTGTGTTTTTTACTGTAATAGTAAAAGTTTGAGTCGTATTATAAACATCAAACTTAAATTGGATTTCTTTAGTGTTAAAGATATATTTTACTGTCTTTTTCGTCCCAGTAGGATTAGATAAATTTGGAATTATATAACTTTCAAACCAGTTGATTAATCCTGGAATTTCATCAATACCTATCCATGCGGTTTCTTTGGTAAATTGGTCTTGTTTATTTTGATATTGTTTTGTGATAAAAGTACTTTCAACCTCTATTCCGCTTATTTTTTTTTGATTTTGATTTTGATTCAAATCAATAATCTCCGCCGGATAAAATGATACAGTTTCTCCAAGTCCAGATTTAAAAATAGTCTTTTCGCTTTCGACCAAATTAATTTGAACAGAACCAGCTTTCTCGATAAATTGTGAAGGTTCAGAATGGCTTATTTCTTGAGCGATTCCTAAAAATGGGAGGATAAATAATAACAAAGTAAATCTTTTCATAATGAACTGTTTTTTGATTTATACGATAGTTTTAAAAGCTGTTTTAAGAATAAATTTAATCGAATGAAGTGAGCTTCAATTTTAGTTTCGATTTATTTATTGTCTATATTTACTTTTGAGAAAAATGTACAATCTAAAATGCCAATTTCATGCCAAAATTCAACAGAACTTTATTACTTCTATTCTTTATTCAGGGAATAACTTCTATAAATGCCCAAAATGAGATAAATGCAAGTAATATTGATCAGGTAATTGCAGATACAACCTTTGTTAATTTAAAAGATTATAGCAATGATTTTGTGTATGATATGAAATATGCCACAGAAGATAATTTTCTTAAAGCAAAAGTATATGATTGTGCTGAATGTTTTTTGAGGTTAAAAACAGTTAAAGCATTAGTAGAGGCTAATAAAAGTTTTATGAAGAAAGGATATAAAATAAAGTTGTTTGATTGTTACAGGCCTTTATTTATCCAAAAAAGGATGTGGGAAATAGTTTCTAATCCTAAATATGTTGCAGATCCAAAAAAAGGCTCCATCCATAATAGAGGAGGAGCCGTTGATATTACGCTTGTTGATCGTAATGGTAAGGAATTGGATATGGGAACTTCTTTTGATTTTTTTGGAAAAGAAGCCAGTCACAACTATATGAATTTGTCAGATACCATTAAGGCTAACCGACAATTATTGAAAAAAATAATGATAAAAAATAATTTTAATTCTTTTGATTCGGAGTGGTGGCATTATAATTTAAAAGCAGGTTTAAACGATAAAGTCTCAAATACCAAATGGAATTGTGATTAAGTTTACTCTACACATTTTATGTTCTCAATAAAATAATTATCAGGACGATATACTTTGTTGTCTAGTTCCGATGTGAATTCTCTTTTTAGAACGTAGTCTTCGGTATCAGTTAAGTATTTAATACGAATCATCGAGATAGGAGATTTCTTTAAATCCTCAAAATTATCTTTCATAAACATAAAAATACCTGTGTTTACACGATTATCAAATCCTTTGTCATCACGAATTAATGTTCCGCAACTTTCCTGATCAATATGAATTAAAGTAACTATTTTTCCGTTGCTTAGTTGTATATATAGTTTTGAATTTTTATCAAAGCAATTTGCTTTTGTAAAATCTTTGCTTTTTTTAATCATTTGAACATTCAGAGTTGGTAAACCATCAGTTTGTGCCAAAGAAAAAAAGATATAACTCGCCGTTCCCGCAAAGTTTTTTTCAGAAATCATTATTTCTTTTGTGGATTTGTAAGTTCCTAAAGAATCGGTAACGTTTACACTGTATTCACAATCTTTTTGTGCAAATAAATTAAATGTTAATAAGAAAAAAGTTAAAGTAATTAGTTGTTTCATTTTATTATATTTTTTTACAAATTAAAACTATTTTATTGTCATTTCTATCAGTTGTAAAAAAACAATACAAATTTCCTCCATCTTTTATTTTCCATTTTTTTCGGATGGTTTCTACGTTATCAGGGAAATTTCGAGTAGTGATATTAGCTTGTTGATTGAAAAGGTGGAGTTTCATTTCATTTTTGGTGTACGAAATGGCTTCTTGAATCTCAAATGTTCTTCCAGGAAATGTAATTAAATCGTCAGAAGTATATAAATGAGAATGTTTGTGTAGCTTATCTATTTTATAAAAAGAACTTACTTCATCAAACCCTCCCGATTTCATAATTGCGCTGTTAGGCTCGTATAAGTATTTATGGGGAAAATTGTAGCTTACAAATTCAGGTTCTTCATTTAGTACAAATTCAAAAGTTTCAGTTCTATCCTTTAAAATATTAGCTGTTTTGAGTGTTGTTTTTCCAGAGTAGTCTTTATGAATTTCCCACAGCAATTCCTTAACCTCGTTTTCGAGAGCAATTATATGAATATTTTTTACATTTTTTAATTCCGAAAGTCCAGCAGAAATATCTAATAAAGGAGCTGTTTTTATTAAAATAGAATTAGAGTTTTTAAAATAAAAATCTAATAAATCAGGAACATTTGGCAAACAATCCTTTAGCATGAATACTTTGCCTTTGGCATCGTTTCGTCTGGAAGGATCAATATAAATCCAGTCCCATTTTTTATTTAGATTTTTTAAAACCTCAAAACTATCTTCAGGATAACAGATACAATTATTGATACTTAACTGTTTGAAATTATGTTGTACAATTGCTGATAGATCTGGGTTTATCTCACAATGTACTACACTTTTTATTTTTTTGGAGAAATAATAATCATCAACACCAAAACCACCAGTTAAGTCGATTAAACTATCTCCCGATACTAAATTGGCTTTATATTGTGCTGTTTTCTCAGAAGAGGTTTGTTCTACCGAAATTTTACTTGGATAAAGTATATTTTCGGTAGCAAACCAAGTTGGTAATTTATCTTTTGCTTTTGTTTTAGCCTCAATCTGATTTAAAATAGCAATCCACTCAATCTCTGGGAAAGGATTTTTCTGAAGTGCTAATTTTGAAATAGATTCATTTACTTTTTTATTTATAAAATCCTGAACAGAATGATGTAAAAGGGCTATATTCAAGGTTATATTTTTTCAGTTAGTACAATAACAACTTTATTGTTAGGGAAAAATTCTTTGGCGATTACTTTTAGGCAAGTATAAAATGGAATAGCAATAATCATTCCTACGATTCCAAAAGTTATTCCGCTAATTAAAGTAATCAGAAATATTTCTAACGGGTGCGAATTTACACTTTTTGATGAAATAATTGGTTGGCTAATGTTATTGTCAATTGCCTGAACCAATAAAAATCCAATTACAATATATATAGTTTTAGGTAAAATTTCTGTTTGAAAATCGCCACCAATTAAACTCAACATTGTTAATATTGCTGCAAGGATTGTTCCTATTATCGGTCCTACATACGGAATGATATTTAGTACTGCACATAAAAAAGCAATCACAAATGCATTTTGGCTTCCAAAGATTACAAGTACAATATAATATAGAATAAATACAACTGTTAATTGTAGCAACAAGCCTATAAAATAGCGTGTTAATAAATGGTTTATTTTAGTGATTGAGTTAATGATTTTATCTTCATTATTATCAGGAAGTATTCTTTTTGCGTTTTCTTTAAATATGTTTTGATCTTTAATAAAGAAGAATGTAATGAAAAATACAGATACTAATCCCATACCAAAACCTGCTAATGTATTTAGAACAGAGTTAATAAAGGATGTGAAATAGCTAAAGTCTAGTTTAGAAGTTATTTCTGAGTTTTTTAATAGCGATTGAAAATCTAAGTGTTGTAAGTTGAAATAATTTTCAAAATCACGTTCGATTAATATAAATTGTTTTTGAAGACTGTCAGTATCTAGAAGAGATAAATTATTTGCCTGTGATATTATCAATGGAACAAATAATAGAATAAAACCAATCATTAATAAGATAAAGAACACAATAGTCGTTATAGCAGCAAATGAGCTGCTAAATTTTAATTTTTCTTTTAAGAATTTTACAAAAGGGCTTGCTATTAAACATAATATTAGAGAAACGCATAAATAAACTATTACGGTTTGTATTTGATATAAAAAATACAAAATTAGTGATACTCCCAAAATAGTTGCGATAGCTCTTAAAATCCCGTTTGAAATTACTTTAGATGTAATCATAGTTTATCTTTCTTTAGAGCATAAATATAGAAAAAATGGGGGAAAGATTACATTTATAAACCAAAAAAAGCGAGATATTTAAATCTCGCTTTTAATAATTATTAACATGTTAATTTATAGGGTTTTAGTTTTAGATGCCAAAAGAAGCTCTAGGTCCACCAGTTAAGAATATGGTAGCCATTTTGTTTTTTTGATCTACTGTAAACATATACATTCCAGCATCGTCAGTATAATCCATGTAGTTCATAGTCATTTCTACAGGAGCTCCTGTACAAGTGCTATAATGAGGATATGCTGGTACACCGTAATTAGCGGTATTATGTACAGGAGTGTCATTTATAAAATCGGTTCCACAATTAGAATCTCCCCAAATGTGACGTAAGCTCATCCAGTGACCCACTTCGTGAGTTCCAGTTCTTCCTAAATTATAAGGAGCTGAAGCAGATCCAGATAGTCCGAAATATTGAGAATCGATTACAACTCCATCTGTAGCATTAGATCCACCAGGAAATTGAGCATAACCTAATATTCCTCCACCAATTTTACAAGCCCATAAGTTAAGCTTTGTAGTTGGAGATGTTGGGTTAAGACCACCGGAAGCAGATTTTTTCATGGCATCATTAGTTCCCCATGAGGTTTTTGTTGTTGATTTTCTGATGATTTGATCTAAAACAAAACTAATTCCAACATTAGCTTTCACAGTAGCAAATAATGCAGGAACGTTTCCGTAATCAGAGTTAGTAGCATTGAAATCTTTATTTAAGACATCAATTTGTGTTTGGATTTGTGCATCAGAAATATTTTCTGCAGCAGTTCTGTATAATACATTAACTACAACAGGAATTTGAATTTTTCCATTTACCAATTTACCACTTAGTATTTTGTTTTGTGTAAATGCTTCAATTTCATTCATTCTAATAGCCAAAGTAGGATCAGCTTTTAATTGAGCTTCAAGAACATCTTGAGATGCACAAGTACGGTGAGTAATTGCTGAAGCTTCTGGAGTTGTAGATTCTGCTTGGTCATTGTTTTGACACGAGAATAGCAGCAGCGCTGCAAATGCGGATAAAGCAATCTTTTTCATAATAGTTTGGGGTTTTGTTATAAAAATTTAGTTTGGTTAATAATTAACGCAATTTTATAACAAATATTTTAACACGCAAAATTTTATTATTATTTTGTTTGTCAGAATTTTAGAATCCCTTGTATGGCGTAGTTCTTACAAAAAAAGATTATTAAAAATTATGAAGAAAAATCTTTCTTTGTTGTTTTTAATGAGATTTATAACATAAATTTTGATATTGTTTGTGAAAGTTTTTTAGAAAATTCATAAAGTATATTTAATATCTAGTAGCAAGGAAGTTTTTTAGGTGAAAGTAGCCATGAAATCTCATCATCTTCTTCTTCTTTTATTGAATATGCCATTAATATACTTTTAATTATAAATAACCTGTTGGGTGCAATTACTTCGTCTACTCGCTTAGCTCGGGTCGCAAAATTTCATTTGTAAAAAACAAAACAAAAAGAAATAGATTTCTTTCACAAAGCTAGCTATGTGCATTTAAAACAAGTGTAACGCCTTTTTTGAGCCTGTAAAACCTATGTTTCTATGTGTTAAAAAATAATTGCACCCAACCGGTTATAAATATCAAATTTACAACAACATGATATTTATAGTTACTATTTAAATACTAAACGTTCTATGAGGAAGTTAATTCATATAAAGCTATACTGGCAGCTTGAACAACATTCATGCTACTGTTTTTTCCGAACATATTAATATGAACAATTTGGTTAGAAATTTTTAAAAGCTCAGTTGAAATTCCATCAATTTCACTTCCAATTAAAAGAGCAATTTTTTGATTTTGAGGAATTTTTACTTCTTTTAAGGGTTTGCTGTTGCTTGCAATTTCCAAAGCAATAATTTCGAAATTATTTTGATGTAAATGATTGATAAGATCATTAGTATCTTCGATTACAATATGAGGTACATGAAGATGGGTACTTCTTGAGGTTTTATTAATTTTTCTAGGATTTAGAGGGATATCTTTTCCTAAAAAAATAATATTTTCAACCCCAAAAGCTTCACTTATTCTAAAAATAGAGCCAATATTTTGTTGAAAATAAATATGATCACAAACAAGAGTTATTGGAAACGTTTTTCTTTCGAATTGTATTTCTTCGTGTGTTAATTGCACTTGACTTAGATTAATTGGTAAAGATATAATTGATAATGTTTGCACCCATTTTTAATGCTTTTTGGCGTATTTCAAGAGGGTCGTTATGTACTTCGGCATCTTCCCAGCCATCACCAAGGTCACATTGGAAGGTATAAAGTAATACTAGTTTATTTTCGATGAAAATTCCAAATGCCTGAGGTCTTTTTCCATCATGTTCATGAATTTTAGGTAAACCACCAGAAAAAAGAAAAGGTTTTTGGAAAATAGCATGATTCGCAGGAAGTTCAATCAATTCATTATTTGGGAATATTTTTTTAATTTCTTTTCGAATGTATTGATCCATTCCGTAATTATCATCAATATGAAGAAATCCTCCACCATATAAATAATTACGAAGGTTAGTCACATCTGCATCGCTAAAAACAACGTTTCCGTGACCAGTCATGTGCACAAAAGGGTAGGATAGTAGATCTGGATTGCTAGGTTCTACTGTTCCTGGTTTAGCTTTAATTCGGGTATTTATATTTGCATTACAAAACTTTATCAAATTAGGTAATGAAGTAGGATTTGCATACCAATCACCTCCACCACTATATTTTAGTAACGCAATTTCTTGTGAAAAAGAAGGGATGGAGATAAATAAAAAAAGCAAAAAAAGTTTCTTCATAATGACAAAGTCAAAAATTAGTATTTTTTATATTTAAATTGTTTCGTTAAAAAAAGCAACACTATGACAAGCAACCATTGCAGCAGTTTCTGTACGTAATCTTGTATTACCTAATGAAACAGGCTGAAAGTTGTTTTCGATGGCTAAAGCAATTTCTTTTTCTGAAAAATCTCCTTCAGGACCAATAAGCAATGTAATATCCTCATTTGGTTTTAAAATTGATTTTAATGATTTTTTATCAGTCTCTTCGCAATGTGCAATTAACTGCAGTCCTTCATTTTTACGTTTTATAAATTCTTTAAACGAAATAGCTTCATTAAGTTTAGGAAGATACAATTCGTTTGATTGTTTCATTGCTGATAAAATAATTTTTTCGAAACGCTCTATATTAATTACTTTACGTTCAGATCTGTCGCAAATAATTGGAGTAATCTCATGAATACCAATTTCAGTAGCTTTTTCCAGAAACCATTCGTAACGGTCATTCATTTTGGTAGGAGCGACTGCAAGATGCAAACGGTATTTTGGCTCTTGAGCTTTCTCAAACGAAATTATTTTTACAGTACATTTATTATCAGAAGCCAATGTAATTTCGGTTTCAAATAAATAACCCAATCCATTTGTTACATGTAATATATCAGAATCTTTTTTTCGTAATACTTTTATAATGTGTTTACTTTCTTCTTTGTCAAAAGAAAATTCCTGAGTCGTTTCGTCAATATTTGGGTTGTAAAATAATTGCATAGTTTAAAATTGTATTCGTGCTTTAGAAACAACTGCTGCTGTTTCAAATTGTTTTGATAAATATTTTTGATAACCCACAATTCCAATCATTGCAGCATTATCGGTAGTGTATTCAAATTTAGGAATATAAGTTTTCCAACCGTATTTCTTTTCGCTTTCTTTCAGTCTGTTTCTTATGCCTGAATTAGCCGAAACTCCACCGCCAATGGCTATCTGAGAAATTCCAGTTTCTTTTACCGCCAATTTTAATTTATCCATTAAAATTTCGATAATTGTATATTGAATAGAAGCACAAATGTCATTTAGGTTTTCCTCTATGAAATTTGGGTTTTCTAATTTTTTCTTTTGGATAAAATATAAAATTGCTGTTTTTAAACCAGAGAAGCTAAAGTCAAGTCCAGGAACTTTTGGTTTTGTAAAAGCAAATGCTTTTGGGTTGCCTAATTGTGCGTATTTGTCAATAAGCGGACCTCCAGGGTAGGGAAGTCCTAAAATCTTGGCACTTTTATCGAATGCTTCGCCAACGGCATCATCTGTTGTTTCTCCAATAATTTGCATGTCAAAAAAACCATTTACTTTAATAACTTGAGTATGGCCGCCGCTGATTGTTAATGCTAAGAATGGAAAAGTTGGTTTATCATAACCTTCTTCATCGATAAAATGAGCCAAAATATGGGCATGCATATGATTAACAGCAACTAACGGAATTTTTAAAGCCAGAGCTAATGATTTACTGAATGAGCTTCCGACTAACAACGAACCCATAAGTCCAGGACCTTGTGTAAAAGCTATTGCCGATAATTGTTCTTTTTTTATATTTGCTTTACGAAGTGCTGCTTCAATTACAGGGACAATGTTTTGTTGGTGAGCTCTGGACGCAAGTTCAGGTACAACACCACCATATTGTGTATGAATCAGCTGGTTGGCAACAACATTTGATAGTACTTTGTCGTTAAGTAAAACAGCTGCCGCGGTATCATCGCAAGAACTTTCGATAGCAAGAATAAAAACCTCAGGATTTTGCATGTAAAGGCACGAATTTTGAATTATATTTGACGAATCAAATTTTAAATTTTTTTATTTAAAAGCAGAAGCCAAAATTAAAGAATTTTTATCAAAGGAACCTTCCTTTGTTTGCTCTAAATTAAATTTAAAGAAAAACTAAAAAACAATCGGTATCAGAAAAATAAAAAAAATAGTATCTCGTTCCTTAATCGGACTAATTCTACTTTTGTTAGTACTGGCTATCGCATTGTCTTTACCAGTGGTTCAAACCAAAATTGCAAATTATATTACCGATTCTTTAAACTCAGATTTTGGTACACATATATCAGTCGATAAAGTTTCTGTAAGTGTTTTTGGTGGAGTAAAACTCAGGAAAGTTTTAATAAAGGACCACCATAAAGATACTTTAATCTATTCTGATTTAATTAAAACGAATATTTTAGGCATCAAGAGAGTTCTTGATGGAGATTTAATTTTTGGTGAAATTCGTTTAACAGGATTACTATTTAACTTAAAGACCTATAAAAATGAAAAGAAAACCAATCTCGATGTGTTTATTCATTCATTTGAAACAGGAAAACCCACAGTACCTTCAACAAAACATTTCTTGCTTACTGCAAAAGATGCCTATATTGCCAACGGACATTTTATTTTAACAGATGAGAATCGAGTAGTTCCAAAAGATGTCGATTTTACAAAGTTAAATGCGCATATAAGTGATTTTAAGCTTTATGGACCAGATGTAAGCACGAGGATTCATAAATTGTCATTTATGGATCACAGAGGTTTGTATGTAGCTAATTTAACATCAAGATTTAGCTATACAAAAAAGCAAATGAAACTTGAGAAATTATCTATTTTAACAAAATACTCAAAAATATATGGTGCGGCTACACTGAATTACCATATAGAGGATTTTGCTAAATTTACAGACAAGGTTCAGTTTGATGTTGCTTTGGATTCTGCTAATATAGGTTCGAATGATATTCGTTATTTTTATAAAGAGTTAGGGAAAGATCAATATTTTCGTGTCAAATCAAAAATTGAAGGGACTTTAAATGATCTTAATCTTAAGCGACTAACATTATCTGATTTGCATAAATCCAATATAATTGGAAACATTAATTTTAAAAATCTTTTTGGGAAAAATGGACAAGAGTTTTTAATGAATGGAAAATTCGATAAACTTTCTTCTAGCTATGATAATTTGGTTGTTTTATTGCCAAATGTTTTAGGGAAAAAATTACCTAAAGAATTACAACGAATAGGGAAATTCTCGATTGAAGGTAAGGCAAAAGTATCTAAAACTGCATTAGATACTGATTTTTATATGACAACCGATTTAGGAAATGGTCTTATCGATTTGAATATGAATAATATCGATTTTATTGATAAAGCTTCTTATTCTGGGAATGTTGTTTTAGAAAATTTTGATGTAGGTGCTTTATTAGGCCGAAAAGACATTGGAAAGACAACGCTTAATCTTGATGTCGATGGAAAAGGATTTACAGAAAAATATTTAAATACAGTTATTAAAGGAGACGTTCAGAAGTTTAATTACAATAATTATACTTATAGTAACATAGTACTAAACGGTAATTTTAAATTACCACATTATAAAGGGAAGCTTTCTGTGAATGATCCTAACTTAAATATGACCTTTGATGGTTTGGTAGATTTAAGTAGAAGGGATAGTAAGTATGATTTTCATATTAATGTTGAAAATGCAGATTTACATAAGCTTAAGTTTATGAAAGATTCTGTATCTGTTTTTAAAGGAGATGTTGTGGTTCAGGTTTCTGGAAATACAATTGAAAACCTTCAGGGTAATATTAATATTAATGATGCTGTTTATCAAAATCCGAAATCGACTTATGTTTTTGATAACGTTAGTGTTAGTTCAAATTTTGACGCTGATAAAATACGTACCATAACAATAAATTCTACCGATGTAGTTAATGGAGTAATCGTAGGAAAATTCAAATTTAACCAGTTAGAAAATTTAGTTACAAATTCTGTAGGTAGCTTATATGCCAATTATAAGCCATTGAAAGTAAGTAAGGGGCAATTTTTGCGTTTTGATTTTACCATTTACAATAAAATAATTGAAATATTTTATCCAGATATTGAACTTGCGACTAATACCGTTGTAAGAGGTAAAATCGATGCTGATAAGCAAGAGTTTAAGCTTAAATTTAATTCACCTCAAATTAAAGCCGCACAAAATATATTTGATAATATAAGAGTTGCTGTAGATAATAAAAACCCGTTGTATAATACCTATATAGAACTAGATAGTATTAAAACGAAGTACTATAAAGTACGAGATTTTAGTTTGATAAACGTAACCATGAAGGATACTTTATTTGTAAGATCAGAGTTTAAAGGAGGTTCAAAAGGGGAGGATTATTTTAACTTCAATTTATATCATACTATTGATAAAAATAAAAATAATATTGTCGGAATTAATAAATCGGAGTTGAAATTCAAAGATTATATGTGGTATCTGAATGAAAAGGATGAGCCAGATAATCAGATCATTTTTGATAAGAAATTTAAAAATTTTGACATCGATAATATTATTTTATCTCACGAGAATCAACAAATCGAATTGGTGGGGCAAATAAAAGAAGGTGATTATAAAGACTTGAAATTAAGTTTTAAAGATGTTGATCTTAATAAAATTACACCAACAAATGATAAGCTTGTTTTAAATGGTGATATTAATGGAGAGATTAATTTTAAACAAAAAAAGAATGCTTTCCAGCCAACGGCTTCTATTCAAATAAATAAATTGAATGTAAATAAGACCGATTTAGGTGTTTTAAATTTTAATATTGCTGGAGATGAAAGTCTTAGGAAATTTACGATAAATTCATCTGTAGAAAATGATAAATCGGAGTTGTTTAAGCTATTTGGAAGTTTTGAAGTTATAAATAAAGAAACTATACTCGACTTGCAATTGAAATTTGACACATTCAACTTAGCTTCGCTTAGTACTTTAGGAGGAGATGTGTTGTCGAATATTAGAGGATATGTTTCTGGAAATGCTGCTATAATCGGAAATTTAAAAAGACCGGATGTAAACGGACGTTTGTATTTAGACAAAGCAGGAATGACAATTCCTTATTTAAACATAGATTATCAATTAAGTGATAAAACAATTGTTGATGTAACCGATGAAAAGTTTTTACTAAGAAATAATACAATCACTGATACTAAATATGGTACCAAAGGGATTTTAAATGGAACGATAGAACACAATAATTTTACCGATTGGAAACTAGATCTGGATATTAGTTCGAAAAGATTATTAGCATTAGATACTAAGGATAGCGAGGATGCAGCTTATTTTGGTACAGCATTCATTAATGGTAGAGCAACGATTAAAGGGCCAACTTCATCTTTGTTTATTAAAGTAGATGCAAAATCAGAGAAAGGAACATCAGTAAAAATTCCAATCAATGATGCGCAAACGATGAGTGATAATAATTTTATCCACTTTGTTACTGCGAAAGAGAAATATAATCTTGCAAATGGGATTGTTGAAACAACGAGAAATTATAACGGACTTGAATTAGAGTTTGATTTTGATATTACGCCAGATGCCGAAGTTGAAGTAATCTTAGATAGGAATTCTGGACACGGAATGAAAGGAAAGGGATATGGATCGCTGCTATTTAAAATAAATACTTTGGGTAAGTTTAATATGTGGGGGGATTTCCAGGCATATGAGGGAACATATAACTTTAAATATGGAGGATTAATTGATAAGAAGTTTGTTGTAAAAAAAGGAGGTTCTATTTCATGGGAAGGAAATCCAATGAAAGCGCAGTTAAATCTTGAAGCAGTTTATAAAACATCGGCAAACCCTGCAGTATTATTAGAGAATTCTTCTTTTAGTAAAAAGGTTCCTGTGGAAGTAGTTATTGGTATTCGTGGAGATTTAACAAGTCCTGAACCTGATTTTAATATCGATTTCCCAACGGTTAGTAATGTGTTAAAGTCAGAAATTCAATATAAATTAGTCGATAAAGATGTTCGACAAACACAAGCACTTTATCTATTGTCTTCAGGAGGATTCTTGAGCCCAGAGGGTGTTAGTCAATCTGATTTCTCTAGTAGTTTGTTTGAAACAGCTAGTAATTTATTAGGAGGGATAATTCATTCAGATAGCGATAAAATTGATATTGGTTTTACATATACTTCAGCAGATAGAAGATTAGGTCAGGAAGCAGATGGTCAATTTGCAGCAACCATTTCATCTCAAATTAATGAAAGAATTACTATAAACGGAAAAGTAGGAGTGCCAGTAGGAGGAATTAACGAATCGGCTATTGTAGGTGATGTCGAAGTGCAATACAGGGTTAATGAAGATGGAACTATGAACCTGCGTTTGTTTAACAGAGAAAACGATATTAATTATATAGGACAAGGAATTGGTTATACCCAAGGTATGGGGATTTCTTACGAAGTCGATTTTGATACATTTAAAGAGCTAGTAAACAAAATCTTTAAGAACCATAAATTAGAGCGTGCAATAAAAGGTTCTAACTCCAATAATGATTTTCAGGATTCATCTATAAATCCTGATTATCTTGATTTTTCGAAGTCAAAAAAAACTAATAAAAAAGAAAAAGAAAAGGTAAAACCAAATAATCAAGGATTAATTCCTGAGGAAGATTAATACACTTAGATGTGTTAATGTGTTTTAGTTTTGTTAATCTTTTCTCTAAGCCTCTTAATTTTCTTATCTTTAAATTTGATTGTATTCAAATTTTGTAACACTTCAATCGAGTATTGTTATTTTTAAATTATCAATTAAAATAAATGTCTTTTTTTATTTTATTGATTTTTTTTTAGTATCCGAAAACTTATTAACGAAAACGTTTGAATTTAACATATTTTATTAACTTATTATAAATATAGCCCGAATAGTGGTGAATGTTTGCTAATTTTACACTTTAATACTTAAATAATGCCAAAAACAATAAAAAAAGTTGGTGTTCTTACATCAGGAGGAGACTCGCCAGGAATGAATGCAGCTATTCGATCAGTAGTTCGAACTTGTGCTTATCATAACATCGAATGTATCGGAATTTATAGAGGCTATCAAGGAATGATTGAAGGAGACTTCAAAGAGATGGGACCTCGAAGTGTAAATAATATTGTAAATAAAGGAGGGACGATTCTAAAATCGGCTCGCTCATTGGAATTTAAAACTCCCGAAGGTAGAAAAAAAGCACATGAGAATCTTGTAAAAGCAGGGATTGATGCTTTTGTTGTAATAGGAGGTGATGGAAGTTTTACCGGAGGTTTACTATTCAATTCAGAATATAATTTCCCAATAATGGGGATCCCAGGAACTATAGATAATGATATTTTTGGTACGAGTCACACTTTAGGGTATGATACGGCTTTAAATACAGTTGTAGATTGTATTGATAAAATACGTGATACAGCAAGTTCACATAATCGTCTGTTTTTTGTAGAGGTAATGGGAAGAGATGCTGGTCATATAGCTCTTAACGCAGGAATCGGTGCAGGAGCAGAAGAGATTCTTATTCCTGAAGAAGATTTAGGATTAGATAGATTATTAGAATCACTCCAAAAAAGTAAAGCTTCAGGAAAATCATCAAGTATTGTTGTTATTGCTGAAGGAGATAAAATTGGTAAAAATGTATTCGAATTAAAAGATTATGTTGAAGCTAATTTACCAGAATATGATGTTCGAGTTTCTGTTTTAGGACATATGCAACGAGGAGGCTCACCTTCTTGTTTTGATCGTGTACTGGCAAGTAGATTAGGGGTAAGAGCTGTAGAATCTTTACTTGAAGGGAAATCAAATTATATGGTTGGTTTGCAAAATGATAAAGTAACATTAACACCTTTAGAGCAAGCTATTAAAGGTAAATCTGAAATAGATAGAGAATTGCTACGCGTTTCTGAGATAATGTCAACATAAAATATTATAGAATAAAAATAAAATTGAAGTTTATTGTGAGGAAATTAGACTTTGAAAATAAGTAGAATAAACAAAAAATAAATAAAAATTTAGAAAAATGTCAAAAGTAAAATTAGGAATAAACGGATTTGGAAGAATTGGAAGAATTGTTTTTAGAGAGTCTTTCAATAGAGATAATGTAGAGGTAGTAGCAATCAATGATTTGCTTGATGTAGATCATTTAGCCTATTTATTAAAATATGATTCAGTTCACGGTCGTTTTAACGGAACTGTAGAGGTAAAAGAAGGAAAACTTTTTGTAAACGGAAATCATATTCGTGTAACTGCAGAAAGAGAACCAGCTAACCTTAAATGGAATGAAGTAAATGTAGATGTTGTTGCTGAATGTACTGGTTTTTTTACAACTATCGAAACTGCAAATGCTCACATTACAGGTGGTGCTAAAAAAGTAATTATTTCTGCTCCATCAGCAGATGCTCCAATGTTTGTAATGGGAGTAAACCATGAAACAGCAAAAGCTTCAGATACTGTAGTTTCTAATGCATCATGTACTACAAACTGCTTAGCTCCTTTAGCTAAAGTTATTCACGATAACTTTGAAATCGTAGAAGCTTTAATGACAACTGTTCACGCTACAACTTCAACTCAAATGACAACTGACGGTCCTTCTAGAAAAGACTGGAGAGGTGGACGTGCAGCAAACTTAAATATTATTCCTTCGTCAACTGGTGCAGCAAAAGCTGTTGGAAAAGTTATCCCATCATTGAACGGAAAATTAACAGGTATGTCTATGCGTGTTCCTACTGCTGACGTTTCTGTTGTAGATTTAACTGTAAAAGTTGCTAAAGAAACTTCATATGAAGAAATTATGGCAGTTTTGAAAAAAGCTTCAGAAACTACAATGAAAGGTATCTTAGGATATACTGAAGACTTAGTTGTGTCACAAGATTTTATTTCTGATCCTAGAACTTCTATTGTAGATGCTCATGCTGGAATTGGATTAAACTCTACTTTCTTTAAATTAGTATCTTGGTATGATAATGAGTACGGGTACTCTAGTAAACTAATAGATTTATCTGTGCATATCGCAGGTCTTAAATAATTTTATATACATTTCAAAATCCCGTTATTGAATAGATAGCGGGATTTTTTATTATTTTGTTTGACTCTCAATAATGTGAATAATTACACTTAATATTGTAAGATGAAAAACTAAACCGAAAACTAAATAAAATAAAATGAAATTAATAGTTGATAGTGGTTCTACTAAAGCAGATTGGATAGCAATTGATGATAATGGCAAGATATTATTCACAACACAAACCTTAGGTTTAAATCCTGAAATTCTTAATGGAGATGAAATCGTAACCCGATTAAATGACCGTTTTGATATATTACAAAATAAAAATACAGCTACTCATTTATTCTTTTACGGAGCAGGATGTGGTACAGATAGAATGAAAATTGCTCTATCACAAATTTTTCAAGAATATTTTGTTAACGCAATTGTTGATGTTCATGAAGATACTTATGCAGCAGTATATGCAACTACTCCAAAAGGAGAAAAAGCAATTGTTAGTATTTTAGGGACAGGGTCTAATTGTAGTTACTTTGATGGTAAGCAATTATTCCAAAAAGTACAATCATTAGGCTATATAGCAATGGACGATTGTAGCGGTAATGTTTTTGGAAAAGAATTAATCAGAAAATATTATTTTAATAAAATGCCTCAGGAATTGGCTGTTGAATTTGCAAAAGAATACAACATGGATCCAGATTTTATTAAAAACAAATTATATAAAGAACCAAATCCAAATGCTTATTTAGCTACTTTTGCTAAGTTCTTAATCAAGCATAAAGATTCTGAGTTTTGCAGAAAAATCATCTTTAAAGGGATGAAATCATTTGTTAAGAATTACATCAGACAATTTGATAATTGTAAAGAAGTTCCAGTTCATTTTGTAGGTTCAATTGCTTACTATTTAAAAGATGAATTACAAGAAACTTTTGATAAATACGAATTGCAATTAGGTAATGTTTTAAGACGTCCAATCGATGGACTTATCGCATATCATATTTCTAATAAATAAAGGTAAATGAAAAGTATGGAGATTGCTATTATAGCCCACGATGGTAAGAAAGCAGACATGGTTCAGTTTTTAAATAAAAATAAAACGCTCCTACTTAAGGAAAATATTAAACTTATCGCAACAGGAACTACAGGAAGCAAAGCTATAAATGCTGGTTTTAAAGTTCGAAAAATGCTTTCAGGTCCTATGGGAGGAGATGCCCAAATAGCTGCAAGAGTAGCAGAAGGAAAAACACATATGGTTTTCTTTTTTAAGGATCCGCTTGCAAGTCATGCTCATGAAGTCGATATTAATATGTTAATCCGTGTTTGTGATGTACATAATGTGCCATTGGCGACTAACGAAGCTTCTGCACAATTATTATTAAATGCTATCGCGTTAGAATTGTAAAAATCTATATTAAATTTTATAACGAACCGTTTCAATTATTTGAGGCGGTTTTTTTATTTCTTTCGATTTCAATTTGTTTTAATTCATAAAAGAAAACCATAAATCTTATTTGTTATTCATGATAAAAACGAATAAGATAGGGATCTGTTTAAGTAAAAATATAATCGATTTTAAAAATAGAATGAATAATGTAGATATTCAGCTTTAGAAAGAACCTAAAAAATGATTGGGAAGAGGTGTGCGTATTAGATTATACGCTTGTGTGATGTAATAATGTGCCGTAGTTAATATTGTAGCTTCGGCACATAATACTAAATGTTATCGTACTGCAATTATAGAGATCTCTACATTTACGTTTTTAGGCAAGCAAGCAACTTGAACTGTTTCGCGTGCAGGAGCTGTTTTTTCGTCAAAATAAGAACCATATATACCATTGATAGCAGCGAAATTATTCATATCCATGATAAAAATAGTTGCTTTTACAATATGCTCAAAAGTCATATCTGCAGCTTCAAGAATAGCAGCTATATTTTGCATTACTTGTTTGGTCTCATCAAGAATGTTATCTGTAATTAATTCTCCTGATTGAGGATTAATAGCAATTTGACCAGAAGCATAAAGTGTATCGTTCTTTAAGACAGCTTGGTTGTATGGACCAATAGGAGCTGGAGCATTTTCGGTAAATATGATTTTTTTCATGATTGTATGAATTTATATTAAAATATATTTGTTTGTGGCAGTATCAACTTATCTGTTTATAGTGCTTCTTTTGTTCCATTTGATATCGCTAAGAACTCCAGATTTTATTCCGATGAAGAAATTCCAGTTTGAATATGGACCAATTGGAGTCCAGTTAAAATCCATTCTCCAGCTTAATAAATCTCTTTCAAAACGAAGCTGGGTAAAAGTAACTCCCTTTTGTACAAAATCATAACCTGTAGATATACCACCTTTCCATTTTGGGGTAATATCCATATTTGCAGAAATCATTATAGAGTTTCCGATGATTTTATTTTCTCTCATAGCATTTCCGTAAGTTAGGGAGTAAGCTAATGTCATGTCCCAAGGAAGTTTTGCGTTGAAAAATTCGGTTATTTCATTGTCGCTTTCTTCAGAGCCGTCAAACTGGCTTTTGCGTTGATCATTTAAGTCGGTATTTGTTCCAAATAAATCATCTTCACGACCACCATTTCTTTCACTTTGGGTGTTTTTACCATCTTTTTTATTTTTTTCCTTGTTCGAAATAGAGTAGTTTAATGTCATATTTGCACTAGTCATTCGAAATAAGCTTCCTCCATTGTCAATGTTGAAAACATTCATCTGTTTTCCTGAATTATCTATTGCATAAGGGTTTAATGTAGCTCCAAAATTGACATTCATTTTATTGTCAAGAAGCTGTGTTCCTCCACTAACTCTTAATGGTTGCCATGCGAATGATGTAATTCCGTCTGCATTAAAATTATAACTTGTAGAAAAGTTTAAATTATTAAGCAGCATTATTTTTTTAGGTTCTGTTTTTGTACTGTCCTTGTCTGTAACTTTAGCTTCAAAAGTATTACTTAAATCAAAACCTACAATATTAGAATTAGAATTACCAGGAGCGCCAAAAATACCTCCTTCAAAACGGCTATATTCTTTAGTTATAGTACCTGTAGCATCAGTTGCGTAAGTGTCGTAATATTTTTCAAAACTTGGTGTGTATCCGTAAGAAACAGATGGGCGCATTACGTGGCGAATAGATTTTATTTTTTTGTCTTCACCAAAATTAAAAGTACCGTATATAGTAGTACCAAGACTTGAGCTAAACGAGTAAGTTCTATAGGCATCAAAACCGTTTACCACTTTGTCAACTACTTTACCTTGTTCAGTATCATATGTTCTATTTATAGTGCTTGTTTGCCATATTTCTTGATAATTTGCAGTTGTACTAGCACTAAAATATTTAAATATTTTAAAGTTGGTGCTAATAGGAATACTGTGTTTGGCTCCAATTTTAGCATCATCAAACATTTGAGGTTTAAAAAATAGAGAATCGGTTGTCACGATACTATTTTTACCACTTAAGTTGTATTGAAAGTTAATGTTTTTAATGAATCCTTTTTTAACCCCATTTTTTCCTACGAATGGATATATTCTATCTACACTTGCTTCCAATGTTGGTAGAGTCATGTTAATGACTTCAGTTTGCGTGTTTTGAGAATGTGTTGCAGTTAACGATGTACGTATTTGTGGTAGCGTATTAAAGGTTTTGCTATATGAAACGGATGAGCTTAATGTGTTATTTAAGCTAGAACCAATATTTGCCTGATTGATGGATTGTTTGAAATATTTGCTACTACCCATATTTACCGAAGCAGAAAAACTTGAATTAGGACTTGCTTTTGTGTCTTTAGAATGTGACCATTGGATGTTATATATGTTTTGTTTAGAATAATCAGGATATCCTCTTTCGCTAGATATTAAATTCTCAAAACGAACATTTATGTTACCTCTATATTTATATCTTTTTGCATAAGATGATTCAAAACGCATAGCATAACTTCCGTTTGTATAATAATCTCCTAAAACAGTTAAGTCATAATTATCACTTAAAGCAAAATAATAACCACCATTTTGTAATGAGAATCCTCTGGTATTAGAGTCATTATAACTTGGTAGAATTAAACCAGAAATGCTTTTTTCTGAAGACATTGGGAAATAAGCAAATGGTAAAGCAATAGGAGTAGGCACGTCGGCAATTACCATATTGGTTAAACCGGTGATTACTTTTTTTCCAGGAATGAACTTTACTTTGTTTGTTTGAAAATAGTATTCAGGGTTATCCACATCCTTTGCAGTAGTAAATCGAGCACCTTTTAAGAAATAAACAGAGTCGTTTTCTTTTTTTGTAATGCTGGCTTTTATTCTAAATTCGCCTTGTTCGGATCTTGAATTCCAAATTAAAGCTTTTTTAGTTTTAAAATTAAATCGGATAGAGTCCGGCTCAACGGCACTAGCGCCTTGTTTAAAATTGGGATATTGAGTATATACACCTGCTGAATCTTTTAGACGACCTGCATAAACTTCATTTTTTTCGTAATCTAAAACAATAATGCCGGATTTTAACTCAACATCTTGGTAATATAGCTCGGCTTCATTATATAAGGTAATAAGCTTGCGCTTTTGATCAATCTTAGCATAATCTTTGGCTTTGTATTTTACTTTGCCATCCAGAAAAGCTTTTTTGGGTTTTATGCTATCTACCTTTATAGAGTCTATAGTTGTTGTTTTTATGCTATCTGGCTGTTTACTAGCACTTGTAGCTTTCTTTTTTTTGTTCGTATCTTGTGAATATACATTACCGCATCCTAGTGTTAGGAAAAATGATAATAAAACGATATTAAATAAGTTTGTATGCAAAGGTTTAAATACTATTTTTGTAAAAATATGGCTTGTTTTTTGACATGTCAAACTTACATATAATTTTTTGTCAAAAATAATCAATTAAAAAAATTATAGTAGTTGTATTTTATTAAAATTAACTTTTAGATTATATGGATATATTTAACAAAAATAGGGTAATATTTAGTTTTTTTCTAACTATAATGTCATTTTGTGCCTATAGTCAATCTAACGTTTTTAAAGTAACTTTAGATGCAGGGCACGGTGATCATGATTTTGGAGCAGTTTATAGCGGACGTATTGAGAAAAATATTGCTTTGGCGATAGTTTTGAAAGTTGGAAAAATATTAGAGTCGTATCCAAACGTTAATGTAATATATACTCGTAAAACAGATGTGTTTGTAGGTTTGATCGAAAGAGCGAATATTGCCAATAGAGCAAATTCTAGTATTTTTGTATCTATACATTGTAATGCAAATAAAAATACGGCAGCATTTGGAACTGAAACCTACGTGATGGGGATGAATAAAGCAGCATCTAATCTTGAGGTTGCCAAAAATGAGAACTCTGTTATTACAATGGAGAAAGATTACAAGCAAAAATACGAAGGATTTGACCCAAATTCACCCGAATCTATGATTGGGATGACTTTGATGCAGGAAGAATATTTAGATTATAGTATTGCCTTGGCAAGTAAAATCGAGGATGCGTTTGGCTTGATGGGGAAAAAATTACGTGGTGGTGGTGTAAAACAAGCACTTTTCATGGTACTTCATAAAGCGTATATGCCGAGAGTTTTGGTAGAAACAGGTTTCATTTCTAATCCAGCTGAGGGAGATATCTTAAATTCAGAAGAAGGGCAGAATGAATATGCAAAAGCTATTGCAGGAGCAATTATTAGTTATAAAAAAGAATATTTCGGTAGTGGTTCTGGTGATCCTGTAGATGAAAAGCCTTCTGTAAAGGTGGTTGAAAAAGCGGTAAAAGATTCTACACCAGTAAAAACAACAACTACAGCACCATCTCAAAAAACTACTGTAAAACCTAACTTAGATGGTTCTATATATAAGGTACAACTTTTGGCTAGTATAAAAAAGACACCATTAGCACCAGCAAATTTTAAGGGCTTAACAGGAGTTTCTGTAGTATATGAGAATAATGTTTATAAATATACGTATCAACAAACAGCGGATTATAATCAAGCAAAAAAATATTTGCAAGAAGCAAAAGAGAAGGGGTATGACTCAGCTTTTTTGATTGCATTTAAAAATGGAGAAAAAATTAGTATCCAAGACTCGCTTAAATAATAATTACAAGTTCAATATTTTATATTAAATTTGTACAAACACTTACAATTTTGAAACTAACAAGAGAAATTAAAACGGCTATTTTAGTCATTGCATCAATTTTATTATTTATTTGGGGGTATAGCTTTTTAAAAGGCAAAGACCTCTTCACAAACTACAAGATATTTTATGTTGAATATGATAATGTAGAAGGATTAGCTACTTCTGCACCAGTTACCTTAAACGGATTAGCGATTGGAAAAATTAATGGTATAAAAATTAATGAATCAACTGGGAAATTGTTGGTTGAATTACAATTAAAAACAGATTTTCCTATTTCTAAATCAAGTACAGCTTCTATATATGAGCCTGGATTAATAGGAGGAAAGCAAATTGCAATTTATCCAAACTTCGAAGATAAAGAACCAGCTGTTGAAGGACAATTATTAAAAGGAACTACTAAACTAGGTTTAACAGCAGGTTTGGCTGATAAACTGGCTCCAGTTCAGGACAAAGTAGAGAAGATGCTAGTTAATATTGATAAACTAGTTTCAGGATTAAATAATGTTCTAGATCAAAAAGGACAGGAAGACTTAAAAAAGAGTTTAGCTGAATTAAGTAAAACAATGGAACAATTTCATAAAGCTTCAGGAAGTATCAATTCTATTTTAGATACTAACAAAGGGCAAATAAATGGAGTTGTTACTAACTTTAATAAAATGTCTGGGAATTTTGCTAAAATGTCTGACTCTTTAAATAAAGCAGATTTAGGTAAAACAGTTAGAAATTTAAACCAAACATTGGCTAAAGTTGATGGTATAATGAATGGATTAAATTCAGGTAAAGGGACAATGGGTAAATTATTAAAAGATGAAGCTCTTTATAATAATTTGCAAGCAACTTCTAAAGAATTAGAATTGCTATTACAAGATGTGCGTTTATCACCAACACGTTATGTAAATGTTTCTCTTTTTGGAAAGAAAAACAAGCCATATGTAGCACCAGTTAACGATTCGATTTCTAAAAAATAAACTTAAAATATGAGTTATTTAGATAATATTTTATTTGCCATTCTTCTTATTATTGGTTTTGGGTTTTTTGCGTCAAGCATAAAAAAAATTATTCGAAACATAAATTTAGGAGTAGATGTAAATCGTAAAGATAATCCCAAAGCACGTTGGAAAAACATGGCTATGATTGCTCTTGGCCAGTCTAAAATGGTAAAAAGACCAATTGCAGGAGTATTGCATATTATTGTTTATGTTGGTTTTATTATTATTAATATCGAATTACTCGAAATTATTATTGATGGTTTATTTGGTACGCATAGAGTTTTTGCACCCTATTTAGGCCCAGTATATGATGTACTTATTGGTTCTTTTGAAATATTAGCTTTATTGGTTTTGATAGCAGTAATAGTCTTTTGGACAAGAAGAAATATTATTCGATTAAAACGTTTTATTAATCCAGATCTAAATGGGTTTCCAAAGAACGATGCAAATTACATTTTGTATTTTGAAGTTGTATTAATGACATTGTTTTTATTAATGAATGCTTCTGATTTGCATTTGCAAAATGTTCCAGGAGGATTTTCACATTTTCATAAAGCAGGAAGTTTTCCAGTAAGTCGGTTTATAGCACCTATTTTTAATGGAATGTCGAACGAGTTAGTAATGCTTTTATGTGAAGCATTCTGGTGGATGCATATTATAGGTATTCTAATTTTCATGAACTACTTATATTTTTCAAAGCACTTACATATTTTATTGGCTTTCCCAAATACATATTTTGCTAATTTGAATCCTGAAGGACAGTTTGATAATTTAGAATCGGTTACAAAAGAAGTTAAATTAATGATGGACCCTAATGCAGATCCATTTGCGGCAGCTCCTGTAGATGAAAATGCGGCACCTAGTAAGTTTGGTGCAAGTGATGTTCAGGATTTGAATTGGGTTCAGTTACTAAATGCTTATACCTGTACAGAATGTGGTCGTTGTACTTCGTCTTGTCCTGCAAATCAAACAGGAAAAAAATTGTCTCCTCGTAAAATTATGATGGACACAAGAGATCGTTTACAAGAAGTGGGTAAAAATATAGATGCCAATAAAGGAGTTTTTGTTCCAGATAATAAGTCATTATTAAATGATTATATTACTCCCGAAGAATTGTGGGCGTGTACATCATGTAATGCCTGTGTTGAAGAATGTCCAGTAAATATTAGCCCATTATCGATTATTATGGATATGCGTCGTTACTTGGTTATGGAGCAAAGTGCTGCGCCAATGCCTTTAAATGCGATGATGACAAATATAGAAAACAATGGAGCACCATGGCAATACAATCAGCAGGATAGATTGAATTGGAAGAATGAGAATTAAAGAAATTACTATTTTAGTATTTCAATAATTAGTATCATAAATAAATTATAGATTTCAGATTAAAACATGAAACTTTAAACAAAATAGAGAGAAATGTCAGAAAGTTTAGTTGTGCCAACAATGGCAGAAATGCTAGCCCAAGGAAAACAACCAGAAGTTTTATTTTGGGTAGGTTGTGCAGGTAGTTTTGATGATAGAGCAAAGAAAATTACAAAAGCATTTGTGCGAATTTTAAATCGCGCAAATGTCTCTTTTGCAGTTCTTGGTACAGAAGAAAGTTGTACTGGTGATCCTGCAAAACGTGCTGGAAATGAATTTTTGTTTCAAATGCAAGCTATGATGAACATTGAGGTTCTAAATGCATATGAAGCAAAAAAAATAGTTACAGCTTGTCCGCATTGTTTTAATACATTAAAAAATGAATATCCTGAATTGGGTGGGCAATATGAAGTAGTACATCATACGGAATTTCTTAAATCGTTACTTGATGACGGTAGGTTAACTATCGAAGGTGGACAGTTTAAAGGAAAGCGTATTACTTTTCATGATCCTTGTTATTTAGGAAGAGCCAATAAAATATATGAAGCGCCGAGAGCATTAATCGAGAAACTTGATATTGAGTTGGTCGAAATGAAACGTTCTAAGGCAAATGGATTATGTTGTGGTGCTGGAGGTGCGCAAATGTTTAAAGATGCTGAACCAGGAACTAAGGAGATTAATGTTGAACGTACAGAAGACGCTCTTGAAACAAAACCAGATATTATTGCAGCGGGCTGTCCATTTTGCAATACAATGTTAACAGATGGTATTAAGCATCAAGAAAAAGAAGATTCTGTTAAAGTATTGGATATTGCAGAGTTAATTGCAAATGCTCAAGATTTGTAGGTTAAGGTTCTAAATGATTAAGTTTAGAGATTCTAAGTGTTTTAAAAATCAAAGCATTAAAGGTTTTTAGATTGAAAGTTAAAAGAAGAACGAAATAACTTAAAAAGTTTTTTCAACCAGAAACCTAAAAAAAACAATAACATAATATAAAATAATTAAAATGTATATCCCTTTTGAAAATTTACCAGGTGAATCCAAAATTTGGATTTATCAATCAAACAGAAAGTTTTCTGAGGAAGAATTTTCTGAAATAGAAACTGCTTTACAATCTTTTATTGAGGGTTGGGCTGCACACGGAACTAGTTTGGAAGCTTCATATCAAATGAAATACAACCGTTTTTTAATACTAGCTGTAAATCAGGATGTGCAAGCGGCTACTGGATGCTCTATCGATAGCTCTGTAGAGTTTATTCAGAGTTTAGAGAAAAAGTACGATGTTGATTTACTTGATAAAATGAATGTTACTTTTAAATTAGGTGAGCATATTGCCCACAAACCTTTAATTGATTTTAAAAAAATGGTTAAAGACAAATCAGTATCAGAGAATACGATTGTTTTTAATAATCTTGTAAATAATATCGAAGAATACAATGAGTCATGGGAAGTTCCTGCGGCGGATAGTTGGCATAGTCGTTTTTTCTAAAAAGACTTTCGAATAGTATTAAAGGCATGAAATTTATATTTTATGCCTTTTTGCGTTTCTGGATCTTTGTCAAAGTTTAAAACTTTGACAAAGATCCTAGAGTAATAATGTCTTATTTAAGGTAAACCTAAAATCTGACCCTATTCAATAGCTATCGGAAAGAGTGATATTCTTTTTAGACTAGAAAAGATATAGTAGAAAGTGGGACAGCTGGTTCTTTTGCAAAAGGGAAAGACGTACTTTTTAAAAATAATTATAAGTTGTTATTTAAGTCACAAAATCTAGAAATATAAAAGCCTAGTAATCCATTAATACAATATTATTAACAACCTAAAGTTTTAATTCAACGCTAATTTTAAGTACTTTCGTAATACTAAAATTAATACATGAAAATAGCAATAGTTTGTTATCCTACTTTTGGTGGGAGTGGAGTCGTAGCAACAGAGCTCGGCCTTGAATTAGCAAGACGTGGTCACGAAATTCATTTTATAACATATAGCCAGCCTGTTAGGCTAGCACTTTTGAATCCTAATGTGCATTATCACGAAGTAAACGTTCCAGAATATCCTTTGTTTCATTATCAGCCCTATGAATTGGCATTATCAAGCAAATTAGTTGATATGGTGAAGTTATATAAGATTGAGCTTCTGCATGTGCATTATGCAATTCCTCACGCATATGCAGGCTATATGGCTAAACAAATGCTTAAAAACGAAGGGATTCATATTCCGATGATAACAACACTTCACGGAACTGATATTACTCTGGTAGGAAATCACCCGTTTTATAAGCCTGCTGTGACTTTTAGTATTAACAAATCAGATTATGTGACTTCTGTTTCACAGAGTTTAAAAGATGATACTTTGAAATTATTCAATATTAAAAATAAAATTAAGGTAATTCCTAATTTTATTGAATTGGATAAGGTTAAGAAAGATCCAGACGCTCCTTGTCATAGATATGTTATGGCTAAGGAGAATGAGCGAATTATTACTCATATTAGTAATTTTAGAAAAGTAAAACGCATTCCGGATATTATCAAGATTTTTTATAATATCCAGAAAGAAATACCTGCTAAATTAATGATGGTCGGTGATGGTCCCGAAAAAGAAAAAGCCGAAATCTTATGCCAGGAGTTAGGGATTTACGATAAAGTAATCTTTTTTGGAAACAGTAATGAAATAGATAAAATTTTGTGCTTTACTGATTTGTTTTTATTGCCATCTGAAACCGAGAGTTTTGGTTTAGCAGCGCTTGAAGCCATGTCTTGTGGGGTTCCTGTAATTTCGAGTAATTCAGGTGGTTTGCCAGAAGTAAATTTTGAAGGGTATTCAGGATATTTAAGTGATGTTGGTAATGTTGAAGAAATGGCTGTGAATGCGTTAAAAATTTTAAAGGATGATGCAACTTTAAATGTGTTTAAAGCGAATGCTCTGGAAGTTGCTAAGAAATTTGATATTAAAAATATATTGCCTAAGTATGAGGCCTTATATCAAAAAGCAATTAACGATTATAAAGAAATAAAGTAATTATTAATTTAAATAATTAAAAATGAAAAAGGTACTTGCATTGTTTATTTCTGTTTTTGCAATTTCTTGTGGAACGACTAAATCTGTAGATAAAAGCACGGTCTTATATGAAGTTTTGACGCAACAAAGTGACGGCGGTGGAAATATTCGTTTTTTCGAAATATTAAGCGAACCTAACGAAATAAAGATGCTATTAAGCGATGAATCGTTAAAAGGTAAAATAGATGGAGATGATATTGATAAAGCAAATTATATCATCTTGAATATGGGAGAGAAAAGCACAGGTGGTTATTCTATAGGAGTAGAAAAAGTGGAAGAAACAGATAAGAACATTATTATTACTGTTAAAGAGACTGCTCCGGCTCCAGATAGTATGGTGATGCAAGTGATTACTTATCCTTATGCGGTTGTGAAGATAAATTCGAAAAAAGAAATTGTTATTAAATAAAAAAAATCCTGTCGTTTTAAACGACAGGATTTTTTATAAATACATTTTGTTAAAATTGAAATTTGATTCCTAACCCGATATCAAATCCAAAATTATCATCGTCATAATATCCAGAACCAATTTCTGGTCTAGCATCTAGAGAAAGTAAGATTGGCACTTCTTTAAATCCGTATTCGATACCTATATTTCCAGCTGCAAATACAAAAGTTCCATCATCTTTATATTGATTGTAATCATGGCTCCAGCTTCCGATACCACCACCGACACCTGCATACCAGTTAAAACCTTGGTCTATGTTCCATACCCATTGATAAAGACCTACTAATTTAAAAGCATCAACGTTTCTACTGTTTCTCCAACCTAAATCCGCTTCAATTCTATTGTTTTTCGATAGTGCTCTCTGGTAAGAAATTTCTCCTCCAAATCCGTGATTATCTCCTAAACGCAAACCAAGTGCATTTTTAGAAATATCTTGTGCCTGTGCAGTAAATGCCAATCCTAGCAGCATAATAGCTGACAAAATTAATTTTTTCATAAGTAAGTATTTATTTTGACAAAGTTATTATATGAATTATAAGTTAAATTTACAGAAAATTTGTTAAAAGTTTCATAATTCACATTTTTGCTTTACGAAATTAATTTTACCGAAGAATAGTAATGAATTTACTTAGGGATAAAGCGTGCTGTAATTAATTGATTGCTTAAGTTGTCTTCCATTTCAAAAAGATTTTCTTCTTCTAAAAAATTCATCTGTGAGTAATGAAATAGTTTCCATCTTTTTTTATGATATTCCAATGCTGTTAAATTCTCAATCCAGTCTCCAGAATTTAGATAAAGTGTTGATCCATTTTTGTTTTCTTTTTTTACAATTTTGGGTTCATGAATATGACCACAAATTACATAGTCGTATTTTTTTTCGATAGCTAAATCTGTTGCAGTTGTTTCAAAATCAGATATATGTTTGACGGCTTTTTTTACACTAGCCTTTATTTTTTTTGAAAAAGAGTAAGGTTCTCTATCTATTTTAGATAAGCACCAATTTATAAAACGATTGGTTAAAATAAGATAATCATAACCTATTCCGCCTAGTTTTGCAATCCATTTTGAGTGTTGTACAGAAGCATCAAATACATCTCCATGAAAAATCCAGGCTTTTTTATCATCTAATTCGAGAATTAATTTATCTACTAGGGCAAAATTCCCCATGGACATTTCGCTAAATTTTCTTAAGATTTCATCGTGGTTTCCAGTTACATAATACACTTTTGTTCCTTTAGATGCGAAGCCAATAATTTTTTGAATTACCTTTAAATGGGACTTTGGGAAGTACGATTTTCTAAATTGCCATGCATCAATTATATCCCCATTTAATACTAGAATTTTTGGTTTAATGCTTGATAAGTAGTTGCTTAGTTCTTTTGCATGGCTTCCGTAGGTTCCTAAATGTACATCTGATATAACGACAACTTCAACATTTCTTTTTTTCAATTGTTTTTGATTTGGTGTTTAACAAATTTAAAGAATCCGTTGTTGATTTGTTTTTAATAAATAGTTATCAATTACTCTTCAATTTTAAGAAATCATGATGATTATGCAAGTTAACCTTTAGATAATAATACCAATTTTAAATTTTTTAATTTAATTCATAAAACTTACATTTGCTCAAAACTAATTACAATGGCGGGAAATAGCTACGGAACACTATTTAAAATTACAACATTTGGAGAATCGCATGGTGAAGCTTTAGGCGGCATTATAGATGGTTGTCCTTCGGGGATAACATTAGATCTTGAGGCAATTCAGTTTGAGATGTCTAGAAGAAAGCCAGGACAATCGGCAATAGTAACCCAACGTAAGGAACCAGATGATGTGCAATTTTTATCTGGAGTTTTTGAAGGAAAAACTACAGGTACTCCAATTGGTTTTATTATTCCGAATACAAATCAGAAGTCAGATGATTATTCGCATATAAAAGATAATTACCGACCTAGTCATGCAGATTATGTTTATGACAAGAAATATGGTTTTCGAGATTACCGTGGTGGAGGTCGTAGCTCTGCCCGTGAAACTGCCAGTAGAGTTGTTGCTGGAGCTATTGCAAAACAGATGTTACCTAACATTAAGATTAATGCTTATGTTTCATCAGTAGGACCAATTCATTTAGATACGCCATATCAAGAATTGGATTTTTCTAAAACCGAAAATAACCCAGTTCGTTGCCCAGATGAAGCTGCTGCAGCAACGATGGAAGAATATATTAGAGATATAAGAAAACAAGGAGACACTGTAGGAGGTGTTGTATCGTGTGTGATTCAAAATGTACCTGTAGGTTTAGGTGAGCCTGTTTTTGATAAGTTACATGCTGAATTAGGAAAAGCAATGCTTTCTATCAATGCTGTGAAAGGTTTTGAATATGGTAGCGGTTTTTCGGGTTCAGAAATGAAAGGAAGTGAGCATAACGATTTATATAATCCAGATGGAACTACCAAGACGAATCTTTCGGGTGGTATTCAGGGAGGAATTAGTAACGGAATGGATATTTATTTTAGAGTTGCTTTTAAACCTGTTGCAACAATTATGCAAACTCAGGATTCATTGGATAACAAAGGAAATATTACACCAATGACAGGTAAAGGACGCCACGATCCATGTGTTGTTCCTCGTGCTGTACCAATTGTAGAAGCTATGGTTGCAATAGTTCTTGCAGATTTTCATTTGATAAACAAAACATATTAGAGAGATACGTAAGACATGCGAGCGTCTTATATTTAATTAATAATACAAATAACACTTGATGAACAATAAAACAGAAATCAAAAAAACATCTTTTTTCAGAGGCCTAACTGGGCAAATTCTTATTGCCATGTTTCTTGGTGCTACACTGGGGATTATATTACATAACACTATTTCGCACGAAGCTGCTGTAGAGTTTAGTGATAAAATAAAGATGCTGGCCACTATTTTTATTCGTTTGGTACAAATGATAATTTCTCCTTTAGTGTTTACCACTTTAGTAGTTGGAATTGCAAAATTAGGAGATATAAAAACTGTAGGTCGAATTGGAGGAAAAGCATTAGCATGGTTTTTTACAGCTTCTTTTGTTTCATTATTAATAGGGTTATTTTATATAAATATTTTACAACCCGGAGTGGGTTTGAAATTAGATCATGTTGATATGGCAGCTGCTAGTGAAGTAACAGCTAAAACACAAACATTATCTTTTGATAATTTTATTACGCATATTGTTCCTAAGAGTATTTTTGAGGCAATGGCTACCAACGAAATTTTGCAAATTGTAGTATTTTCAATCTTTTTTGGATTAGCAGCAGCTTCATTAGGAAGTACTGTGAAACCAGTTATTAATGCGCTGGATAAGATGTCACATATTGTCCTTAAAATGGTAAATTATGTGATGAACTTCGCTCCGATTGGGGTTTTTGGTGCTATTGCAGGAGTATTTGCAGTGAGGGATGCCGAGGAATTGTTGATTACATATTTCAAATTTTTTGGATCTTTTTTAATTGGGATAGGTACTTTGTGGGCTGTTTTGATTTTGGTAGGATATATTTTCCTTAAAGGAAGAATGACAGAGTTATTAAGACGAATTACAGGGCCTGTTGCAATCGCTTTTGGGACAACAAGTAGTGAAGCTGTTTTTCCTAAATTAACAGAAGAGTTAGAAGAATTTGGTGTAAAAGATAAAATTGTTTCGTTTATGTTGCCGCTGGGTTATTCTTTTAACTTGGATGGTAGTATGATGTATATGACTTTTGCAAGTATTTTTATTGCTCAGTTCTATGGTGTACATTTAGACATAGGAACTCAAATGGTAATGCTTTTGGTTTTAATGTTAACAAGTAAAGGAATTGCCGGAGTACCAAGAGCAAGTTTAGTTGTTGTAGCCGCAACTTGTGGTATGTTTGATATTCCTATAGAAGGAATTGCTATAATCTTGCCAATTGATCATTTTTGTGATATGTTTCGTAGTGCCACAAATGTATTAGGTAATGCTCTTGCTACATCAGTAGTAGGGAAGTGGGAAGGTGATAACGAAATTAATTTTGATGTTCCTAGTGATACCAATAGCTAGATTAGAAGATTTAATTAGACAATTTTAAAAAGGACGTTCTTTTTAGCAAGGAAAATAGCATTCTTTTTTTGTTGAAAATATATTTTAAGGAGCTGTATTTTATTTATAAAATACAGCTCCTTTTTTATTTTTAAATGTATATTTGGTAAAACTTCATCTGTTTATGCCTAAAGTTCGTATTGTTTTAATTCTTTTTTGGATGATTTGTTTTGGGGAATCTGCAATTGCTAAGACAGAGTTACCATCAGAGCAAGAAATTTCAAAAACTGCCGATAAGGCGCTTAGGTATTTAAAAGAATCTGATTTCGAAAAATCTCTAATTGTATCACGAGTTGCTTTACAGCAAGCATTAATAGTTAAAAACAACAACTTAATAGCTGTTTCATATAATATTATCGCGGCAAATTATAATGAATTTTCCGAATTTGATAAGGCAATATACTACTATAAAAAAGCCTTGTCCTTTGCCAATAGAACAACTAATAATATTTTAAAAAATAGAATTAATAACAATTTGGGTAATATGTATTGTTTTGAAAAAAAACAATACAAAAAAGGAATTGAGTTTTATAAAAAATCTCTTGAGTACAGTAAAAAAGAGAAAGATAGTGCCCTTGTTTATTTAATTAATATAAATATTACATGGGCTTATTTTGATATTGGAGAATTTAAATTAGCATTGCCTTATTTTAATTATATAAATAAGCATCATAAAGAGCGCTTTAATGAATCTACGATTGTTGTTTTTAATATGCTTAACGGAATGTATTATTCTCATGTTAATGACAAAACTAAAGCGAATGCTTATTTTATTGAAGCAATTAAGCATGGAAAGATTGGAACTGAAAAATCTGATTTGTTGTATTCTTATATCGAGTATTCTAAGTTTTTGAATAAAATAGGTGACTACAAACAGGCTTATGAAAATATCATTAAGCATAATGCAGTAAAAGAAAATATTTATAACGAGGAGAAATTAAAGAAAGCAGAAAGAGCTGGTTTTAATCTCGAATTAGATGAATATAAAAGACAAATCGGAAAGATAGAGATCGAGAAAGGGGTTCAGGATTTGAGTTTAAGGAAGTCTAGAATTATAGTGTTATTATTTATTTTAACTTCGTGTATTTTCTTGATTTTAATAGTTACGTTATATAAAAATGTTGTTTTTAAAAAGAGAACTAACGCCAAGCTATTATTTACAAACGAAGAACTTATTAAGGCTAAAGAACAGGCAGAAGAGGCTTCGGTACTTAAAACACAATTTATATCTACAATTAGTCATGAATTACGAACACCATTATATGGGGTTGTTGGCATTACTAATATGTTGCTAGAAGAACATAAAGAATTGGCAAAAAGCCAGCATTTGAGTTCTTTGAAATTCTCGGCTAGGTATTTATTGTCCCTAGTTAATGATATTCTCCAAATTAATAAAATTGAAGAAAATAAAGTTGTTCTTGAAAGTTTGACTTTTAATATATCCGATGAGATAAATATGATTAAGAATTCATTGTCTTTTTTATCTCAAAAAAATAACAATCAGATCGCAGTAATTATTGATTCGGATATTCCAGAATATTTAATTGGAGATAAGTTGAGATTTGCTCAAATATTAATGAACTTGGTTAGTAATGCTTTAAAATTCACTAAAAATGGAGAGGTGTTTATTATTGCTGATTTGATTAAGATTGTTGGAAAAGCACATTTTATTGAATTTCAGGTAAAAGATACTGGGATGGGGATTGCTGTTATTGATCAGGATAAGATTTTTGAGAAGTTTGTTCAAGTAGGTAGAAACGAAGAAGATTATCAGGGAACTGGCTTAGGATTAACAATTGTAAAACGATTATTAGGATTATTTGGCAGTTCAATCTCATTAGAAAGTAATATTGGAGAAGGGACTGTATTTACATTTACAATAGCTTTTGATTACGATCCGGAGAAAACAAAAAGTATAATTAATGATATTCAAGTCGATTTAACCTCAAATCAAAAGTTTAAGGTTTTAGTTGTCGAGGATAATCTGATTAATCAACTTGTTACTAGAAAAATTATTGAAAAAAATAATTATAGTTGTACTGTTGTTGATGATGGTTATGCGGCTTTAGAAATTTTAGATATGGAGTCTTTTGACGTGGTTTTAATGGATATTAATATGCCAATGATGAATGGATTTGAGACAACGCGAAAAATACGCTTAAAAGGCATAAAAACACCTATTGTTGCATTGACAGCTTTTGATAAAGATGAAATTACTGAAGAAGCCATTTCTGCAGGGATAAATGATATCATCATAAAGCCTTTTGAATCTATAAAATTATTTAAAATTATAAATTGTCTTATTGTAGAAACAAAAAACGTTGACTGTGATGTCAACGTTTGAATCTAGATTGATTTGAAACACAAATTTCACTAATTACTGCTAATTGGTAAAACTCGGGATTAGCTTTGTTATTTAAGTTTATTTGGTAGAATTAGTACCAACGTTTTTTATTTTGTTTAGATGCATCTGACTTTCTTGATTTATGTGCTCCGCCACTTCGGTTTGAGTTTTTAGGCTTAGCTGTTGCAGCTGCTTCTGGACTTCCAGCATGCCATTGGTAAGGATGATCACTTATAGTTTTTACATCCACTTTTATTAATTTTTGGATGTCTTTCCAGTATCCGTGTTCATCTTTACTACAAAATGAAATTGCAATTCCTCCATTTCCAGCACGACCTGTTCTACCAATTCGGTGCACGTAAGTTTCGGGAATATTAGGTAAATCAAAGTTAATAACATATGGTAATTGGTCAATATCAATACCACGTGCTGCAATATCTGTTGCTACAAGAACACCAACTTCTTTATTTTTGAAAGCATCAAGTACACGTTGTCTTGCATTTTGAGATTTATCACCGTGAATTGCTTCAGCAGCGATATTATTTTTTCTAAGCGCTTTTACAACATTATCAGCTCCATGTTTTGTTCTTGAAAAGACTAAAACATTTGATAGATCTTCATTTTTTATCAAATGATATAAAAGGTTTCTTTTTTCTGTTTTTTCAACAAAATAAACGCGTTGTTCTACATTTTCAGCTGTAGATGATACGGGCGAAACTTCGACTTTTGCCGGATCTCTTAAGAACATTTCAGCAAGTTCACGAATTGCAATTGGCATTGTAGCCGAGAACAATAAGGTCTGTCTGTTTTTTGGAGTAAGTTTTACAATCTTTTTGACATCATTTATAAAACCCATGTCTAGCATTTGATCAGCCTCATCTAGTACTAAAACATGTAGGTGATCTAAATCTAAAAATCCTTGCTTTTGTAAATCAAGTAATCTTCCTGGTGTTGCTACCAGAATATCAACTCCTTTTTTAAGGGTGTCTACTTGTGGGTTTTGAGAAACTCCACCAAATATTGTAAGTTGAGTTAAGTTGGTGTATTTTGCATAAGTTTCAAAACTTTGTCCAATTTGTACGGCTAACTCTCTTGTAGGTGTTACTATAAGTGCGCGAATTTGTTTGGCTTTTTTTGATGAACCTACAATTCTGTGTAATTGATGTATGATAGGAATAGCAAATGCTGCAGTTTTTCCAGTACCTGTTTGGGCACACCCTATTAAATCTCTTCCTGATAATACAATCGGAATAGATTGCTCCTGAATAGGAGTGGGGTTTGTGTAGCCTTCTTCAAATACGGCTTTTTGTATACTTTTTGAAAGTGATAAGTCTTCGAATAACATATTTTCGGTATTAAGAATTTAGTTTTAAGTACTAAATTTCTGTGCAAAGATAGGTTTATTCGGTTAATCGTTTATTTGATTATGGTTTTATTTGGTAAATGAGAAGATTAATTATACTTTTTCATAATTTGATTTTATAAAATCTGTAACTAAATAGCCTATTAATTTACCTATTAAATGATTGTTTTTTTCTTCACCTAAATCTGGGGCTCCTTCGCATATATGTAAATAAGCGGCATTTCGATGTTGTCCAAAATATGATACAAACTGACGTAATTCTTCAATAGAAAAACCACTTAATGTCATGGCACTACTTGCAATATTAGGAATAGCATCCAGATCGATTTCGATTCCGAAGATATCAGTTTTAACGAAGTCTAAAGCAAATTGCATCTCAGCATTAAAATCTTTTTCTTTTCGAATTTTTACGCTGTCATAGGTATTGTAGCGAACTCGGTCTTCAATTTTTTTGATGATATCTAATACGCTTTTTGAGGTGTAATTTTCATGTAGACCAAATATGAAATATTTTTTTAAGAACCCTTCTTCGTAAGCATATGAAAATCCATTTCCGCTATGTCTTCCCTCAAGAATTCTAAAATCGGAGTGGGCATCAAAATTGACTGCATTAATAGGTTTCCCGTGGGCAAGCGCTGCTCCTTTTATATTTCCGTAAGCATTATTATGACCTCCACCAATAATAATTGGGGTTTTTCCTGCTTTGATAACGTTAAATATGATATGTGAAACTTCTTTGTCTACTCGCTCTACCAGTTGGCTTAGCTTTGATCGGTCATCAATGTCGTTAAAATCAAGATGTTCTACTTCTTTCATTTCTTGTCGCACATCGATTTGCCCTAAAACTATAATGTGATTTCCTTTGCAAAATCGATTATGCTGGATATTTGCAATACTTTTTATAGCGCTATTCCAGGCCGATGCTGCTCCGGGTCTTCCATAGTTGGCACGTACACCTATATCTTCAGGGATACCTAAAAGGACATACTTTGCTTCACAGTTTTTTAGAAAATCAATTGTGTCAGCCCCTTTTGGAACTATAATCATTTTTTCGCCAAATTTTATTTCACCACTTCTGTGATTTGTAACTTTGGCTAAGTCGTTAATAGTAAAAGGGATTAGTTTTTCCATAAAAAAATATATTTCCCAAAAATAATATATTTGTAGCAACTTACGTTATTAGCTTATATTAATTATTAAATTTGTTTATAAAAAATTATTTAAATATGGAAAATCAAAAGAACAACAACTCAAGTCTAAAGGCAGTAATAGCGGTTTTAGCAATTTTATTGGTAGGTAGCTTAGTTTATATTTTTAAAATGACATCTGATACTGATGTTGTTAAAAATGAGCTTACTACTACATTAACAGAGAAAGAATCTGTTATGAAAGATTTACAAGAGTTAAAAACTACTTATGATGCTGCAATTGCTGAAAACACATCTATGTCTGACGAATTAATTCAAGAAAGAGACAAGGTAGTTGGTTTAATGGATGATTTGAATAAAACAAAAGGTGATGTATCTAAGTTTAGATCTCAAGTTCAGGCTATGCAAGGTAAAATGAAAGTTTTAGTAGCTGAAAATGATGAGTTGAAAAAACAAAATGGTGTATTGACCGTTCAACGTGATAGTACAATTGTAGTTTTAGGAGAATCTAAAAAATTCAATGAAGTGTTAGTTGGTCAAAATGAAGAATTGGCTAAAACTGTTGAAAAAGGATCAAAATTATCTATCCTAAATACAAAAACGGCAGCTTATAAATTAAGAAGCTCTGGGAAACAAATTGAAACTGATAAGGCTAGTAGAGCAGATGTGTTGAAAATTAGCTTTACAATTGCTGAAAATCAAATTGCTAAATCTGGAGATAAAACATATTATGTACAGGTTATTGATAGCAAAAATAATGTTTTAGGAGATAAGAAAACAGAATCTTTCGGTGATAAAAGTTTAATTTACAGTTTTTTAACTAAAGTTCAGTATGAAAATAAAACAGTTAATGTTTCTGAAGATTTACCTGGTAAAAACTTTGAAAAAGGAACTTATTTTATCAACGTTTTTGATAACGACGAATTGGTTTCTAAATCAAGCTTTACTTTAAGATAATAAGAAGCTTAACTTAATATCAAAAGGGCAGTAAAACTTAGTTTTACTGCCCTTCTTCTTTGGAATTTATTTATCTAGATTTCCTTTTTTTATTCTGACTATCTTCTAGTTTCTTTAATGCCTTTTCTTGTTTCTTTGCTTTTAAGTCTTTTGTAGATGCTTTCATGTTATTTACCTTAGCCATGATCTTATTTTTTTTAATTATTTAAATAGTTTAAAATAACCGAGATCCTAAAATTTATAGAAATAAATAAAACTTTATATAGCGAGTAACATTATCCAAATTTGTATTGGGAATGATTGATGAAAAATAAAGTTTTTAGGATTCAATAAGCACACTCGCTGGTGCTTAATAATTCGGGAAGATTTTTAATTTAAATGAATTAAGAAACGTTATCGGAACGTTTATATTAGGAACCAAGATTATGCTAGTATTGAAACCTTTTTGTTTCAAACTAAATTTGCATAAATCTAATATGTTACCTAATGTATTCATAAGAAAAAAGCTATGATTTAAAAAGTAAAGATACTGACTTATTTAGTTATAACCAAATCTAAAATGTTACTTTAGAGTCATTTAAATTAATATAGGTTTTGTTTTAGCTTTGTGCTTTTATTATTTGAAAATTTCACCTTCGATAAAAACACTTTCTATTAAATTGCTGCCAAAAGCATAAGGAAGTTGGTAATAGGATACAATAGGTTTCGTAATAATGAAATTAGCCTTTTTACCTACTGTTATGCTGCCGTGAGTATCTGAAACTCCCATTGCATAAGCTCCATTTATTGTAGCTGCATTAATTGCTTCTTCGGGTGTCATTTTCATCTTGATGCAGGCTGTAGCTACAACAAAATTCATATTACCTGATGGAGTAGAGCCAGGGTTGTAATCTGTGGCCAATGCCAAAGGTAATCCTGCTTTTATCATTTCTCTTGCAGGTGTGTATGGAATACTTAGAAAATAAGAGCAAGATGGTAGCGCTACAGGCATCGTTTCGGTGTCTTTTAAGGCTGTAATGTCCTCTGGGTTCATTATTTCGAGATGATCGACAGAAAGGGCTCTATATTTAATTCCAGCTTGTACGCCTCCAATAGAATTAAATTGGTTGACATGAATTTTTGGTGTTAATCCGTTTTGGATACCAGCCTCCATTATCTGTTCCGTTTCTTCGACAGAGAAATAGCCTGTTTCACAAAATATATCGACATAATCGGCTAGTTTGTTTTTGGCTATTTCAGGTAGCATTTTATGAATAATCTCATCAATGTATCCTTTTTTGTTTTCTTTGAACTCCAAAGGAAATGCATGTGCTCCTAAAAAAGTTGCCTTTATAGTTACTGGGTAATTTTCGTCAAGTTTTTTTATGACTCTCAACATTTTTAATTCCCCATCAACTGTAAGTCCATAACCTGATTTTATCTCGACAGCTCCAGTTCCTAAACGAATCACTTCCTCTAGTCTGGCTTTGGATTGGTTGTATATTTCTTCTTCTGAAGTTTCGTTAAGTTTTTTGGCGGAATTTAAAATTCCGCCACCACGATTAGCAATTTCTTCGTAAGAAAGGCCATTTATTCTATCTACAAATTCTTGTTCTCTGTTGCCAGCATATACAATATGTGTATGACTGTCGCACCAAGTAGGAAGAATCATTTTCCCTGTAGCATCAATAACAGAATCGGATTTTATTTCCGGAATACTTTCCATTGTACCAAAGTCTGCTATTAGATTGTCTTTTAAAACTAAATAGGCATTTTTTATAGTTGGAAGAATTGCCATTTCGGCTCCAGAAACTTTAGAAATTGAAGTTTCTCGAACTTGTATTAACTCTTTTATATTGATGATAAGGGTTGTCATGATTTATTTTGTATTATTCAGAAACAGTTATTTCAAACATTTTGTCCCAGTTCTTACCTGTTACAAAAATGGTTTTTGTTTTCGGGTTGTATGCAATTCCGTTTAAAACATCATCAATTGTTATGCTTGGATCTAATTGTTTACGTAATGCAGACATATCTAAAATTCCTTCGACTGCACCGGTGGTTTGATTTACAACAGCGATAGCATCTTTTTGGAAAACGTTTACATAGAATTTACCGTTAATTAATTCTAATTCGTTTATAGCTTTAATTTTTGAACTTCCTGAATATACATTGATGTAATCAATCATCTTTTGAGTTTCAGGATCCATTTTCCAAATTTTTTCAGTTCCATCACCTTGATAAATGTATTTCCCGTCATTTGTCATACCCCAACCTTCGATATCTCTATCGTAAGTAAAAGTTTTTTCAAGTTTTAATGTATTGATGTCATATATAAAACCTGTTTTTTCTTGCCAAGATAGTTGATATAGTTTGTTGTTGATAATGGTAATTCCTTCTCCAAAGTATTTATTATCAAGTGTTATTTCTTTATATACTTTACCTGTCTTGTAATCGTATTTTCTAAAATAAGAATCTCCTTTTTGACCTGTGCTTTCATAAAGGGTATCTCTAAAAAATTCCAAACCTTCAGTAAATGCTTTTGCATCATGAGGATATGTATTTACGATTTTGTATTTTAATAATTTTGGTTGTACGCTTGAAACTAATTCGATTCTTGAAGTCGCTTCTGAGTTTTCTCCACTAAAATAAACCGATGCTTTTAATTTTTGGTATCCTAGTTTTTGATCTTTTAATTCAAAATTTAATTTGTTTAAGCCTTTTACGGAACCGACTTTTTTATCGTTTACAAAGTACACAATGCTGTCAATTTGTTTTGAATTTGGGTTTAAAATACCCAAAGAAACAGACTGATTTATCAGAAAATGGGCAGGAAAATTAGAATCATCAAAAGAAAATATAGAATTTTCATCTTTTTTTGTCTCTTTGCAACCAATTAGTGTGATTCCTAATAAAATGAATGTTAGGATGTTATGCTTTTTCATAGTCTAAAATTTAAAGGAGCCAATATACAATGTTATTTTTATAGGCACAAAGCTCTTGCAAAAATATAAAAAGATTGTATATTTGCACCGGCAAGTCCTACACGATCTGCTCCTGCAGACTCCCCCAGGATGGGAACATAGCAAGGGTAAGTGGTTGAGCGATGCGATGTAGGTCGCTTGCCTTTTTTTAATTTTCCCGATGTATCGGGATTTTTTTTTAGAATTAATTTAAAAGTAGTCTTCCTTCGGGAGGATTTTTTTATTTTTGGACCTTTCATAAAGAGTTGGGTTTGGGTATTTGTAGTTTTTACAAGATGTCAGAAACTTTTAACTTTAAACCTTAAACTAAAAATTAATGAGCAAAGTCATTTTAATTACCGGAGGATCTTCAGGAATTGGAAAATCAATTGGGGAATTTTTGCATAACAAAGGATTTGTGGTGTATGGAACTAGTAGAACTCCAGAGAAGGTTTTGAATTCTGTTTTTCCTTTAGTCGCTTTAGATGTTCGTAATGTTGAGTCGATTAAGGCTGCTGTTGCAAAAATCATTCAAATTACAGGGCGTTTAGATGTCGTTATTAATAATGCTGGTGTTGGGATTACTGGTCCTTTAGAAGAGATTCCGACTGAGGAAATCAAGAATAATTTTGAGACTAATTTTTTCGGTCCTATTGAAGTAATGAAAGCTGTTTTGCCACAAATGCGTGAGCAAAAATCAGGTTTGATTATTAATATTACTTCTATTGCAGGTTATATGGGATTGCCTTATAGAAGTGTTTATTCGGCTTCTAAAGGAGCACTTGAATTAATTACTGAAGGGTTACGTATGGAAGTTAAATCTTTTGGTGTTAGTATTACTAATGTTGCTCCTGGAGATTTTGCTACGAATATTGCTGCTGGTCGTTATCATGCACCTGTAATTAAAGGTTCTGCATATGAAACTGTGTACGGACGTACGCTTGAAACAATGAATGAACATGTTGATGCGGGAGGGAATCCTAATGAAATGGCTGAGGCTATTTATAAAATTATGCTGACTAAAAATCCTAAAGGGCATTATAAAGTTGGGGCTTTTATGCAGAAATTTTCAATTGTTTTGAAACGTATTCTTCCTGATAAAGTTTATGAAAAGATGTTAATGAATCATTATAAGTTGTAATTTTGTAGCGATTTTTCATTTTGCGTGAGGGGGTGAAATGGAAATCCTTTTATTTTTTTTCTTAAAAAAAATAAAAGATTGTAATGAAAAACCCGACCCTTGTGGTCACGCCCTATTTAGGAACACAATTAAATATAATACATATGAAATTTTTTATTGACACAGCTAATTTAGCTCAAATTAAAGAAGCAGAAGCTTTAGGTGTTTTAGACGGAGTTACTACTAATCCATCATTGATGGCGAAAGAAGGAATTACTGGAAAAAACAACATTTTGAAACATTACGTTGATATTTGTAATCTTGTTGAAGGTGATGTTAGTGCTGAAGTTAATGCTTTGGATTACGACGGAATGATCAAAGAAGGTGAAGAATTGGCAGATTTACACGAGCAAATTGTGGTTAAATTACCAATGACGAAAGAAGGCGTTATGGCTGCGAAATATTTCTCGGATAAAGGAATTAAAACAAACGTAACTTTAGTATTCTCTGCTGGACAAGCTTTATTGGCTGCTAAAGCAGGAGCTACTTATGTTTCTCCATTTATTGGTCGTTTGGATGATGTTTCTACAGATGGTTTAGCGCTTATCGAAGAGATTAGATTGATTTATGATAACTATGGTTATGAAACTGAAATCTTAGCTGCTTCTGTGCGTCATACTATGCATATTGTAAATTGTGCAAAAATTGGTGCTGATGTAATGACTGGGCCTCTTTCTGCAATTTACGGTTTATTGAAACACCCATTAACAGATATCGGATTGGCACAGTTTGTTGCTGATTTTGAAAAAGGGAATAAATAATTTTATTCTTTATATTAATTTTAAACCACCATGTTTGTCAAAAACATGGTGGTTTTTTTATACCTGTTAAATGCTTGTTTTGAGTTTGAAAATGCGGATTATGGATTATAGAAAATAGCTATTTAGAAACTCCCAATGCATAAAAAAAGTCCCATTGTAAAATGGGACTTTTTTCTATTTATTTAAATGTTTTTTAGTGACCGCCTGATAATTTTTTGTCGAAGCTGATTCCTTGTTTCTTTAAGATTCCGCTTACTTTCCAAGCATAAAATGCTAGGTATGTAAAACATAAAACTCCAATGATATAACTAGCTTGGATACCAATAGTTTCTGAAACGTGACCTTGTAACCAACTGATTACTCCACCACCCATAATCATCATAATTAAGAAGCTACTGCCTTGGCTTGTATTTTTTCCTAGTCCGCTTACAGCTAATGTAAAGATACATGGCCATAAGGTACTACAGAAAAGACCAACACTGGTAATTGCATAAACGCTGACCATGCCGTGAGTTGTCATACCAATTATTAGTGCAATAATTCCTAGTGTAGAAAATATAAGCAACATTCTTGCTGGATTTCCCTTACTTGCGATATCAGCTGCAATTAATACTAAAATAATTAATCCGTAGATATAGAAAGGGGTTAAATCGTGCTTAGCAATTGCATTTACTCCTAAAAATACACCAAAAGCTAAGTATGGAGCTAGAAAGCGTAATATTTTTTGTAGGCTAAGGTCATTTGTAAATGCTTCTACAGCACCAGTCCAACGACCAATCATTAAACTCGCCCAGTATAATGAGATATACGGTGCTACTTCATGTGTTAAAAAACCTAATTTGGTTTCCATATAAGCAGGTAAGTTACTAGCTGTAGATACTTCAACTCCTACGTATAAAAATATTGCAACCATTCCCATAACTAATTGTGGGTATTGTAAAGCTGATTTTTTTACAATTGAACCTTCAATAGCAGCGTCTTCTTGTACTAAAGCAGGTTTGTCTGGAAGTGAAGAGAATTTTAATAATATAGCTACTAGTAAAAAGGCAAATCCTAATATTAAATAAGGGATTTTTACACTTTCGATACTTAAAGTAGTTGTTTTATCTACACTAGATCCAAAGATCGCAAAGCTTACGATTAATGGACCAATTGTTGTCCCAAGATTATTGATACCTCCCGCAAGAGTTAAACGCTGAGAACCTGTAGAAATAGGGCCTAAAGCGATAGCTAGTGGGTTTGCAACAGTTTGTTGTAATGAGAATCCTAATGCAACGATGAATAAACCTGATAGCATTAAAGGAAATGAACCTGTATTTGCTGCTGGATAAAATAATAATGTTCCTAAAGCAGAAATAAGTAAACCTAATGATAATCCGTTTTTGTAACCAATTTTATTGACTAAATCCTCTTTGATTAAATAAGAAATACCCATATATATTAATGAACCAACAGTATAAGCTATGTAAAATGCCAATGATACTAACTGACTTTCTCCTTGTGATAAATTAAAGGCTGTTTTAAATACTGGGATTAGAATATCATTACTAGCCGCAACGAATCCCCAGAAGAAGAATACGATGACTAGAGGGATAAACTGCCCCCATTTTGTTTGTACATTTTCTGAACTCATAATGTGATAAGGTTAATTTTATTTGTTTTTATTTGTTTTTTGACGAGCGTAAATATATTTGTTAACTCGATGAAAAAAAAATAAAACGGGACAAATAATGTTAAATTTATACCAACGACATGAATTATTCAACAAAGTGTTATTTTTTGAAGACGTAAAACTGATGATAGTGAGGAGGTTATTCTAGTATTTTGCTTTTTACTTCTTTGCTATAATTCCTACCTATCGGTAAAGTAAAAGATTGGATTTGTATGCGATTTCCTTCAATAGATTTTACTTTATTGACTGCAATTAGATATGATTTGTGAATACGCATAAATCTATCGGCTGGTAACTCGTCTGACAATGCGGTTAATGATTTATGTGTGATGTAAGTTTTATCAAGAGTTATGACCTTGATGTATTCTTTCATGCCTTCTACAAATAAAATTTCATCAATATTTATCTTTATCATTTTTTTATCTACTTTGATAAAAAGATGTGGTTCAACGCGGTGATTTTCAACCTTGATATTGTTTTTTAAATTGTACTCGGTTGTAATTTTATTGATGCATTTTATAAATCGGGGTAGTGGAATAGGTTTTACTAAATAATCCAAAACTTCTAGATCATAACTTTCTGCTGCAAACTCTCTAAAAGCTGTGGTTATAATAACCTTAGTTTTGTTTTCTATTAAACTAATGAGTTCAAATCCGGTCATCATTGGCATATTAATATCCAAGAATACGGCATCAACACTGTTATTGTTTATAAAATCCAGTGCTTCTAGTGCGTTAACAAATGTACCGGTAATTTCAAAATCGGTAAAGTTTGTAAAATAGTTTTGTAGAACTTTGATCGCTAATGGCTCATCATCAATCAATACGCATTTAATCTTCATTATTAATAGGTATTTGCAAACGAATTATGTAATAATTAAATTTAGTTTTGTGTTCTAAATTGTAATTATTTTTATAGATTAGTTTTAGTCTTTTTAGGGTGTTAGTTAAACCAATCCCTTTCTTTGTCTTAAGATTTTGTGAATGTACAAAATTATTTATTACTTCAAAATCCAGAGTTTTGTTATCAATGATTTTGCAATTTACTTTTATTTTTAAATTAGGGTTATTAAGACCTCCATGTTTAAAAGCATTTTCTATTAATGAGATGAATATTAATGGCGGAACCTCTATTTCATCAATATTAGATTCCAAATTGATACTAACTTCAACATTCTCAAATCGGAGTTTTTCTATTTCAATATAATTATGGATGTAGTCGATTTCCTGAATTAATTTAACAGATTTGGTTCCTTTTATGTCATATAAAACATATTCCATTAATTTGGAAAGTTTAATAATTACATCTGGAACTTTATCGGATGATTCCAGCGATAAAGCATATAAGTTATTTAGGGTATTGAAGAAAAAATGGGGCTGTATCTGATTTTCTAAATACTTTAATTTAATTTTAAATTGGTTTTCTCTCAAAGATCGATTCCTTTCTCTTTCTCGTAACCAGGTTAACGTTAAATAAACAGAAGAGGCCATTGCGACTACATATAATTCACCAATACATACAGCAACGATGTGATTTATTTCAAAAGGTTTGTATTCTCGATTTGCTTCTGGCCAAATGTTTTGTGATATAATATAATAGGTAAGAGCGGTTTTTACCAAATAAATTACAAAAAGGCTTGCTATTAAACTAAAAGTATATTTAGTATATTTTGATTTTAATACATAATGTGGTACCAGTACAAATAGATTAAAATAGACTAAAGGTATGTGTAATGAGAATTCAATAAGGTTCGATTTAAATGAATAGGGATAATCATTAAAGTAGGCTCCCCATCTTAAAAAATTTAACAAAAAATAAACACCCCAAAACCAAAGGTGATTCTGAATTTTAATATCAAATTTCATTTTACTGATTGCTTTCAATTATTTAGTAGGTTTTTGGTGGCTAAGAATATTTTTGCAACTTTAAACAATTAGTTAGTAAAACCAACTATTTTTTGAGTAAAACTTTAAAAAAAATATAAAATACGCCATATTTTAGATATGAAAACGTTTTCGTATAGCGTATTATTGATTATTTTATGTCGTTGGTTTAAAGTTTGTTGTTGTTGGTATAATTTATTTTTTTTAACAATCCCTTAAGAATAAATTTACACCATAACTAACAAAAATAAATAAACATGAAAAAAATTTTCTTAATCTTTATGATTGTTTTTACAGCGCAGGTTTCGCTTGCTCAGGTTAAAAACATTAAAGGTGTGATTACAGATTCTGATGGAATGCCGTTGCCAGGGGCTTCCGTTGCAGTGCAAGGAGGACAAAAAGGGGCTGTTACCGATTTCGACGGTGTTTTCTCTATTGATGCTCAAAAAGGACAAACATTGGTTTTTACCTATGTAGGTTTAGAAACACAAAAAGTAATAGTAGGTGATGCTACTACTGTTAATGTAAAGTTACAAACTGCGGCTTCGAATGCGTTGAATGAAGTTGTTGTAACTTCATTAGGTATTAAAAAATCAAAAAAATCCTTGACTTATGCTGCACAAGAGCTTAAAGGTGAGGAATTAACTCGTGTAAAAGATGTTAACGTTATTAATACGATAGCTGGTAAAATTGCTGGTGTTGCAGTAACAAAAAGTGCTGGTGGAAGCGGTGGATCTACAAAAGTGGTTATCCGTGGAAACTCTTCAGTAGCAAATAATCAACCTTTATATGTAATTGATGGTATCCCGATGTTGAACGCTGGTTCAGGTCAGCCTAATGATACATTTGGTAGTTTGGCAGGTGGTAACCGTGATGGTGGTGATGTTATATCTTTAGTTAATCCCGATGATTATGAAGGAATGACAGTTCTTAAAGGAGCTGCTGCCTCTGTTTTATATGGTTCTCAAGGAGCGAATGGTGTAATTTTGCTTTCGTCTAAAAAAGGTAAAGAAGGTAAATCAAGTTTTGCAGCTTCATCAGTAACTACTTTTGAAACAGCTGCTTATTTGCCTAAGTTTCAGAATGATTATATTGCAAAACCTGGAGAAGATGAAAGTTGGGGTGCGAAACAAAAAGTAAAAGACCATGTTAAAGATTTCTTTGAAACGGGAGTTACTCAAATTACATCTTTAGGGTATTCTACCGCATCAGAGACTACTTCAACCGCATTGACTTATGCTAATACATCAGGAACGGGAATTATTCCTGGAAACAGTATTAAGAAAAACAATTTTGGTATTCGTCAAACGGCAAAGTTTTTTGACAATAAACTAACAATAGGTGTAAATGCAAATTACACTTCTCAATCAATAGCAAATAGACCTGTTAATGGTCTTTATTTTAATCCTTTAACTGGAGTTTATTTAATGCCAAGAGGGAATGATTTTAATTATTATAAAAATAATTACGAAGTTTTTGATCCAAGCAGAAACTTAATGGCTCAAAATTGGATGACAAACAGGGATATTATGCAAAACCCATATTGGGCAATTAATAGAAATAAATCTGAGGATACGAATAATTTCTTTAATGGTGCATTAACAGCTTCTTATAAAGCTAATAATTGGTTAACAATTGCTTCAAGATATAGCTATAATAAAATTGAAAGTGATTTTGATAAAGAAATATTTGCTACAACTCAAGGTACGATTTCTCATAAAAATGGTAGATATATTAGTAATAATTCTGTAAGTACACAGCGTTATGGAGATTTAATCGCTACAATTAATACTAAATTTAGTAACGATTTTACATTTAATGCTAATGTTGGTACAAGTATTACGAATACAATAACAAATGATAGAACAATTTTAGATTCTGGAATTGGTGGTGGTTTAATTCTTACTAACTGGTTTACACTTCATAATTTCGCAAATAATGCTGGAAATTATCAAACAATTGATGCTAAAAGAGAGATACAATCTGTATTTGCAACTACAACTTTAGGATATAAAGATATGTTGTATTTAGATGTTGCTGCTAGAAATGACTGGTCATCTACATTAGTTAATACTAATACTGGATCGTATTTTTACCCGTCAGTAGGTTTATCAGGTATACTTAGTCAAATGTTTGCAATGCCTGAGTTTATTAATTTTGGTAAAGTTCGTGCAACTTATGCTCAAGTGGGGAATGATGTTTCTGCTTTTGTTACTAGTCCTGTAAATTATTCTCTTCCTGGAATTTCTGGTAGTCAACCTCAGGTTGGAGTACAAAGAGGTACTACTTTAAAACCAGAACTTAAATCAGAATATGAATTTGGTACAGAGTGGAGAATGTTTAATAACAGATTTGGAGTTGAAATTTCTTACTATGACTCTGAAACAAAAAATCAATATTTGCAAGCTCTTGCTCCAGTAGGAAATCCAGAAGGAGTTAGATTTTATGGTTTTAATGCAGGAAGTATTGAAAATAAAGGTTTTGAGGTTGTATTAAATGCAGGTATTTTTAGAGGAGATAAATTCTCATGGGATACATCTGTGAATTTTTCTCAAAATAAAAATAAAGTAAAAGAACTTCCAGCTGAATCTAAAGGAATAGTTAATTTGACTAATCCAGGAAATAATAATTACCAATACTCTTTAATAGAAGGAAGACCATTTGGTGTTATTATGGGTAGAACCATTTTAAAAGATGATCAAGGTAGAATTTTATTAGATTCTGATGGTAATATTCAAAAAACACCAGGTTTTGTTGAAGTTGGAAATTCGAATCCAAATTTCATGTTAGGTTTTTCTAATTCTTTCAAGGTAGGACCTTTCTTCGCAAATGTTTTAATTGATGGACGTTTTGGAGGTGATGTAATGAGTATGACTGAGGCTCAAAATGATTATTTTGGAGTTTCTAAAGTTACAGGTGATGCTAGAAATGCAGGAGGAGTTGCCATCAATGCTATTATGCCTAATGGTACAGCAGTTAATAAAATGGATGCAAAACAGTATTATAAATCAGTTGGAGCGAGAGATGGAATTACTGGTGAGTATGTTTACAGTGCTACAAACGTAAGTGTTAGAGAGGTTTCAATTGGCTATACTTTTAATCCTAAGAAACTTCCAGTTTTTCAAACAGCTAGTATTTCATTAATCGCTAGAAACTTATTCTTTATTTACAAAGACGCACCTTTTGACCCAAATATTGGATTAAGTACAGGAGAAGGCTTGCAAGGTGTTGATATCTATGGTTTACCATCTACTAGAAGTATTGGACTTAACTTAAATGTAACTTTCTAAAATTTAAAAAAATGAAACTAAATACAATAAAAAGAACAGCTATCTGTATGTCATTATTTGCTGCAGTAGGTTGTACAGATAATTTTGAGGAAATTAATACGAATCCACAAGGGTTTAGTCAAGAACAGCTGGAGCAAGATTTTAATCATATCAAAGCAGGATTTGCTCCAATGTTTAACAATATTCAAGTTATAGGTAGTGGTCTTGAAGATCAATATCAACTACAACAAAATTTGAATAGTGATATTTGGTCAGGTTATATGGCTACACCAACTGGTTTTAGAGGTGGAAGTAATAATACTACTTATGATTTGATTGATGGATGGAATGATGCTATATGGACTAATGCTTATCCTAATGTGATGTTTAATGCATACGATATTGCAAATAAATCAAAAGGAAAGTTTGATAATTTTTATGCACTTTCTCTTATTTTGAAAGTAGAAGGTATGCACAGGGTTACAGATATTTTTGGACCAATTATATATTCTCAATTTGGAAAAAATGCACCAATAGGGTATGATTCTCAAGAAGAAGTTTACAATCAAATGTTTAGCGAACTAGATTTTGCTGTTACAGAATTAACAAAAAGAGTTGATGCAGGAGAGCCTACTGCTTTTGCAGATGCAGATATGTCAAGCTACAAGGGAAGTTATAAAGCTTGGGTGAAATTTGCAAATACTTTGCGTCTTAGATTGGCAATGCGTATTGTAAAAGTAAATCCTACCTTGGCAAAAGAACAAGCTGAGAAAGCTGTGGCACAAAAATTTGGAGTAATGACAGCTAATAGTGATGCGTTTAGAATTATATCTCCTACTTTTTTCAATTCTATTGCTAAAATTAATGACTGGTTAGATATTCGTATGTCTGCAGATATGGAGTCTATTTTAAAAGGATACAATGATCCTAGAATAGCTGCTTATTTTGAAACATCGGCTCAATTTCCAGGTCAATACAAAGGAATTCGTACAGGTATTAATATTGGCGGAAAAGGAGATCATGAGAGATTTTCAGGTATTGGAGAAGTTGTACAGACAAATGTGATTTTTTTAGTGACAACTGCTGAGGCTTATTTTCTAAGATCAGAAGGAGCGCTAAGAGGTTGGAACATGGGGGGTGATGCTAAAACATTTTATGAAATGGGAATTCAATCCTCATTTGATCAAAGAGGTGCTGCAGGAGTATCGGCTTATATGGCAGATAATGTTAGTTTACCTATAGCTTATGTTGATCCTAGTTTTCCTGAAAATAATGGAGGTCCAGTAAATAATATAACAATTGCTTGGGATGAAGCAGTGACTAATGAAGTAAAATTACAAAGAATTATTACTCAAAAATGGATTGCAGGTTTCCCAGAAGGACAAGAAGCTTGGTCGGATTATAGAAGAACAGGTTATCCTAAATTGCTACCTGTAGTTGTTAATAACAGTGGAGGGAAAATTAGTACTGCGCTTGGTGTAAGAAGAATTAATTTTGTGCAGTCAGAGATATCAAATAATAATGCAGGGGTTGCTACCGGTTTAGCTAAATTAGGCGGACCTGATAATGGAGGAACCAGACTTTGGTGGGATGTTAATACTCCTAATTTCTAATAAAAAAACAAATTTTTAAGAAAGAATGTAAGCGGCATAAGTAATGAAAATTACTTATGCCTCTTTTAAACGCGCATGTCTTTATAATAAATATTATAAAAAATAAAAAATGAAAAGTGCTATAGAAATT
>NZ_JAOZEV010000001.1 GCF_025847275.1 Flavobacterium frigoritolerans | reverse complement strand
CTCGCAATCTGGATCAAAGCATCATAAACTATACTGATTGTTTTATAAAAGTAAATATAAACAAAAAAGCTTCAGATTTCTCTGAAGCTTTGTCTTAGTAGCGGGAACAGGACTCGAACCTGTGACCTTCGGGTTATGAGCCCGACGAGCTGCCTACTGCTCTATCCCGCGTTGTTTCGGGTGCAAAGGTATAACCAATTATTGGATATTTCAACAAAAAATTAAAAAAATGTTTTTATTTTCTGTATTGGCTTGATATAACTACCTTTGCAGAATAAATAGTACACAAATGTCACATAAAGCAGGTTTCGTAAACATTATCGGAAATCCAAACGTTGGAAAATCAACACTTATGAATGCTTTCGTTGGAGAACGATTGTCAATCATTACATCTAAAGCACAAACTACACGTCATAGAATCCTAGGAATCGTTAACGGAGAAGATTTTCAGTTAATCTTATCTGATACTCCTGGAATCATCAAACCAGCATACGAAATGCAGGAATCGATGATGAACTTTGTAAAATCGGCTTTTGAAGATGCTGATATCCTAGTTTATATGGTCGAGATAGGGGAGCAGGAACTTAAGGATGAAGCTTTCTTTAATAAAATCATCCATGCAAAAATTCCAGTATTGTTGTTATTGAATAAAATCGATAATTCAAATCAGGAACAATTAGAAGAGCAAGTAGCTTTTTGGACTGAAAAAGTTCCTAATGCAGAGATTTTTCCAATTTCGGCATTACAAAATTTTAATGTGCCTGAGGTTTTTGGAAGAATTATCGAATTATTACCAGAATCTCCAGCATATTATCCAAAAGATCAACTTACAGATAAACCAGAACGTTTCTTTGTAAATGAAACTATCCGTGAAAAAATCTTGTTGAATTACAGCAAAGAAATACCATACGCAGTAGAAATCGTAACCGAAGAATTTTTCGAAGATGAGAATATCATCCGTATTCGTTCTTTGATTATGGTGGAGCGCGATACACAAAAAGGAATTATCATCGGGCATAAAGGAGCAGCTTTGAAAAAAGTTGGAACAGAAGCTCGTGCCGATTTAGAGAAATTCTTCGGAAAACAAATTCACATTGAACTATATGTAAAAGTGAATAAAAACTGGAGAAGTAATGCGAATATGCTAAAACGTTTTGGGTATAACCAATAAGATTAGTATTCAGTTACAGTCTCAGTATTTAGTGGCGGTTTTCTGAAATTGTTTTTGCAAACTTTAAACAGTAACTGAATACTGAGACTGATACTAATTACTGTAAACTAAGAAAACGATGGTAAAATCGGATATTAAGCCTATGCCAGAATACTTTGATCGGTATATTAATCTTGTTGAAGATATAGAACTAGAAGAAGCATTTGAGAAAAGTATAGTACAATTACAGCTATTGGATATTTCGGCTTTTATAGAATTAAAAGGGAAAACATATCAAGAAGGTAAATGGACGGTTAATGAAATTATCCAGCATATTACTGATATCGAAAGATTATTATGTTCTGGGACTTTGAGATTTGCCAGAGATGAAAAAGATTTTGTTATAAGTTTTGATGAAGATGAAATGGCAAGAAAATCCAAAGCAAATTCTAAAGCTATAAAGGAAATCATTGATGAGCTAATTGCTGTAAGACAATCCACAGCGGCATTATTTAAGAGTTTTGATGCTGAGGATTTATTAAAAACAGGAATTAACTGGAAACATAGAATGTCTGTACTAGCAATGGGGTTTAATATAATTGGTCATCAAATTCATCATTTGAATTTTATTGACAAAAAATATTTACCATTGATTGGTTAATTTTGAAAAAGGTTAGCCGTTGAATTGGTTAATCGAAAGTTGATTATATAATTGAGCCTAGCCCAGATGGGAACGACATCCTTTTATGTTTTTCTTTAAAACATAAAAGATATAGTGGACAGCTGGAAATAGCTCCTAATAAAAGTAGTCAGTTTTCAGTTTGAAGTCACAGTTTTAGCAGTTTTTTTACTGAATACTTAAAACTGATAACTACAAACTAAAAAAGACTACCTTTGCAAAAAATTAAAATAAAGCATTTTGGACTACAAGTGATTAGGTTTTTGGGTAACTAAAAATCTAAAATTTGAAATTCAAGATCTAAAATTCAAAAAAATGAATAACATTGTTGCGATAGTAGGAAGACCTAATGTAGGGAAATCAACCCTTTTTAATAGGCTGATACAAAGAAGAGAAGCTATTGTAGATTCAGTATCTGGGGTTACCCGTGATAGAAACTATGGTAAAAGCGAGTGGAACGGAAAAGAATTTTCTGTAATTGATACGGGTGGATACGTTCGTGGATCAGATGATGTTTTTGAAGGAGAGATCCGCAAACAAGTAGAATTAGCTATTGACGAAGCCGATGTAATTATTTTTGTAGTAGATGTCGAAGAAGGCATTACTCCAATGGATGACATTGTTGCCCGTTTGTTACGTAAAGTAACCAAGCCAGTTTTATTAGCAGTGAATAAGGTAGATAACGCAATGCGTGAGAAAGATGCTATAGAGTTTTATAACCTTGGTTTAGGAGAATATTACACATTTGCAAGTATTTCAGGAAGTGGAACTGGAGATTTATTAGATGCTTTAATCGAATCTTTTCCAGTAAAACCAGAACCAGTTCAGGAAGAGGTAGTTTTACCTCGTTTTGCAGTGGTTGGTCGTCCAAATGCTGGAAAATCAAGTTTTATCAATGCATTAATTGGTAAAGAACGTTTCATGGTAACTGATATTGCAGGAACTACTCGTGATGCGATTGATACTAAATTTGACCGTTTTGGTTTTGAATTTAACTTGATTGATACTGCGGGAATCCGTCGTAAAGCAAAAGTTAAAGAAGATTTAGAGTTTTACTCAGTAATGCGTTCAGTTAGAGCAATTGAGCATGCAGATATTTGTATTTTGATTATTGATGCTACACGTGGATTTGAAGGTCAGGATCAGAGTATTTTCTGGTTGGCAGAAAAGAACCGTAAAGGAGTTGTAATCTTGGTAAACAAGTGGGATTTGGTCGAAAAAGATACCATGTCAACACGTGATTACGAAGAGAAAATCCGTAAAGAGTTAATGCCTTTTACAGATGTGCCTATTCTTTTTGTTTCAGCTTTAACAAAACAGCGTTTGCTAAAAGCATTGGAAGCTACAGTTCAGGTTTTTGAAAACAGAAAACAAAGAATACCAACATCTAAGTTTAATGAATTTATGTTGAAGGTAATCGAAGCATATCCGCCACCAGCGACTAAAGGAAAGTATGTGAAAATTAAATATTGTATGCAGTTGCCAACACCAACACCTCAGTTTGTGTTTTTTGCAAATATGCCACAATACGTTAAAGAGCCATATAAGAGATATCTTGAAAATAAGATTAGAGAAAACTGGGACTTCTCAGGAGTACCAATCGATATTTATATTAGAGAGAAATAATAAAAAAAATCCCGAGAAATCGGGATTTTTTTATGGAATGAAGTGTGATCGTGAAATATTTATATCTTTAGTAAGTTATCTTTGTTCAGAAAATTATTTGTCGGATAAAAAAATAGATGATAAGTAGTAATAAAAATAGATTAAACCTTTGCTCTTTTTTTTGGTCTTACCGTATTAAAAATTCCTTACATGTTTAAATTGTACTCCTTCTTGCTGGCTTTTATTTTAGGTTATAGTGTTAGTGCTCAAAATGATATTGTTATTAAAGGGACTGTCATTGATATTAATACACAACTACCGCTGGAACTTGCTACAGTTTATTTTTCTACAGCTAAAGATTCTACAGTAATTGATTATGCTACGACTGATAAAAATGGTTTTTTTATAATAAATACCAAGAAATACGATAAGCCTGTTTTTTTGAAGATAAATTACATGGGGTATCAGCCCTATTATGAAGAAGAAAAGGGGCTTTTAACAAGTAAAGATTATGGGAAATTATATTTACTCGAAAATGTAAACGCCTTAGATAATGTAATCATAAAAACAGAGGCAGCACCAATTACGATGAAGAAGGACACATTAGAATTTAATGCTTCTTCTTATAAAGTACGTCCAGATTCAAATGTAGAGACCTTATTAAAACAGCTACCAGGTGTTGAAGTCGATAATGCAGGTAAGGTTACTGTAAACGGAAAACAAGTAACTCAGTTTTTGGTAAATGGAAAGCCTTTTTTTGATAAAGATGGAGCGATTGCTTTAAAAAATTTACCAGCCGAAATTATAAAAAAAGTTCAAGTATCTGATTTTAAAACAAAAAAAGAAGAGTTGTCTAAGCAAGAATCTACTTCAGATAATTCTAGCATTAACTTAACGATAGACGAAAAGAAAAACAAAGGTTTCTTTGGTAAAATTCTAGGTGGTTACGGTTCTGATGATCGGTATGAAAGTAGTCTTATCATGAATTTTTTTAATAATAAACAAAAAATAAGTGTTTTAGCCTCTTCTAATAATATTAATTCTTCTGGATTTGCTATGGATGATGTGTTTGATAATATGGGAGGCGGGAGAAATAGTAGAGGAATAGGAGCTTCTGAAGGAGGTAGAGGAATTACACAGTCGAGTTTGGTTGGATTTAATTATTCTGATGAGTGGGCAAAAGATTTGGAAGCCTCGGCGAGTTATAATTTTTCGAATTCAATTAATAAAAACGCAAGTAAATCAGATCAAACCAGTTTTTTACCTACAGGGAACATTGTAACAGGGTCTGAATCGAATTCAAGAAATGAAAACACAGGAAATACTGTAAATCTTGACTTAGAATATAAAGTCAGTCCAAGTATTTATATTTTTGTTTCTCCAAAGCTAGGGCAAACTCGTTCTAATAATAATTCTGATTCTTCTAGTTTTTCTGAAGATGAAAATGGAGTGTCTTTAAATGAAAGTAATTCGAAATCGTATTCAGAAACTGAGAATAATAGTTTTAGTAATACTATAAATTTCAATAAGAATTTTGAGAAAAAAAAGCGTAATCTGAATTTTGTATTTATGAATAATAATACAAGTAATGATTCGGATGCTTTTAATCTTTCGAAGACTATTTTTTATAAAGATAACAAACCGGATGATGAGAGAAATCAAAATACTAAAAAGAATACAGTTAATGATTCCTATTCGTTAGATCTTGAATATACTGAGCCTATTACGGATTCTTTAAGAGTACGATTTGGAACAAACTTGGATTTTGTAAGTGCAGTAAACGATGAGAAAACATTCAATTTTGATGCAGACACAGAATCGTATTCAAACTTAAATTCAGCATTGAGTAATTATATAACTTCAAAACAAAATACATTTAGCCCTAAAGTTGGAATTACTTGGCAAAAAAGTAAATTTACTGTAAACATGAATTCCAGAACAGCTATTGTTGATTATGACAATCATTCTTTGTACTTGGATAAAGTAACAGATTTAAATAGAAAATATGCTTTGCCTTATGCTGATTTTCAAATTAGATACAAGTTTAGTAAGTCCAAAAATTTGTCATTTAAGTTTGATCATTCTAATTCGCTTCCTACTTCAATTCAGTTATTACCAGTTTTGAATTTGAGTAATCCGTTGAATACCATCATAGGAAATCCAGATTTAAATCCAATAGAAAAAAATAGTATTAATTTCAATTTTAGAAATTTTGATTTCCGTACACGTTCAGGTTATAGTATGTTTGTTCGGGCAGATTTTTATAATAATGATGTAGTTTCGACTTCTGTTTATGATGATAGCGGAAAAAGAACCACTACTTATACAAACATTTCAGGAACCTATAGCACTTCTGTAGGCGGAAATTGGAATCAGTCGATTAAGAAAGAGGCTCATGTTTTAAGATACGGTTTGGGATTAAACGGTACTTATGCTTTTGATAAAGGGTATACAAATGCTGTTTTATACAATGCAAAATCTACAGCAATCACGCCAAAAGTGTATCTGTCATACGAATATGGGGAACTGCTTACTATTGCTCCATCATATAGTTTGTCTTATAACGAGACAAAATATGAGAATTCCTCAAGAGATGCTACTTCTAATGTGATTCATAATATCAATTTGCAAGCAACAACCTATTGGCCTGAAAATTTGGTTTTCGGAAATGATTTTGGATATACTTACAATTCTAATATTTCGAGTGATTTCAAGAAATATTTTTTCTTGTGGAATACAAGTTTGTCTTATGGTCTTTTGGATAAAAAGTTGTTTGTAAAAGTAAAAGTCTATGATCTTTTAAATCAAAACCAAAGTGCTACGAGAACAATTTCTTCAACCTCGATTCGTGATGAAGAAAATACAGTTTTAAAACGTTATGTGATGTTTTCGCTATCGTATAAAATAGGGAATTTTGCATCTACTCAAAAAGGATCTAAGAGAAAGGGGTAAAGGTTTAGGTGTTAAGGCTCAAAGTAACAAAGGGGCAAAGGGACAAAGAAAGGGGCAAAGAGGCAAAGGTTAAAAATTGGCATTAGCCAATTTTTAAACATCTAACATCTAACATCTAACATCTAACATCTAACATCTAACATCTAACATCTAACATCTAACATCTAACATCTAACATCTAACATCTAACATCTAACATCTAACATCTAACATCTAACATCTAATATCTAACATCTAACATCTAAGATTCTTCACTATTTACATTTTCCGATTAATTCTGTGATAAATAGTAAAACGTATGATGTCCCGGTCATAGAAATCGACTCCGCTGGCTCTTCTTTGAAAGCTTTTTAAATACCCCAGTTCTAAGCCAATATTTGGGGTAGGATGGTAGCGCAGTGCAGCGTAAATCCGATTTTGATCAAAGGTATTTTTCTTGTTGTCTTTTCCCAAATTAAATAATACTTCATCAGAAATTGTTCCTTTAAGGCTTTGTTTTTCTTTTTCCCAGATCGTAAAAGTAGATTGCAAGCGATATCTAAATCGAAAAGAAAAAGAGAAATCATCTAGTAATTCGGTTTTATTTGCTTTTTGAATAAAGCGCTCTTCTAGCTGAAAGCGATTGTGAAAAGTGATTTTTGCAATGTCATTTATAATCGTAATGTCTTGTTGAGCTCTATATTCTGGAACTGAAAAATCGAGATTAATATTTGGGGCTTGGGTATTGACATGAAAATAAGCAAATCCCCCGCCTAAATCTATGCTTTTATTGGCTTTATATCTTCCCTGAGTCCTTAAAACCCATAGGTTTTCATGAATGGGATTAATAAAACTTCGGTTATCAAATTCAGAGTGAAGTGACCACTTTTTTGTTAATGGTATTATATTGTAATATCTAACCCAAGCTAGGGTTTGTTGGTCGATATTTTTTTTGGTTTGTCCTGTCAATAATTGACTTGTAAGTACAAGAATAAAAAGTAATCTACAGGATCTCATTCAGTTGTTATAAATTCAGGCTGCGAATATATACAATTGATGTCGATTATAAATCGGCTTTTAGTTCGATTTTGTGATTTGAATAATAAAAAAACTGGAGCAAGTTATTTTAAAACTTACTCCAGTTAATGGATTTTTAATTTTTAGATGGTACTATAAAGAATATTTTAAAGTAACTCCGTACGTTCTTTGATCGCCTAATACTCCTGCATATTGTCCTGTGTTTCCACCTGCAGGCAATAATTGCTCATAGTAATCCTTGTTTAAAATGTTACGTCCCCAGAACTGAACAGATAAACCTTCGGATGCACGGAAGCCAAAACGAGCGTTAAAAATTGCATAACCCGGAACAATTAAGTATTTAGAAGCAGAAGGGCTTGATGAGAATTCAGAACGAGCGTAAGAATCGATTGCTAAGAAAACTTTACCAACATTTCCGAAAAATTTTGCTTTATCAGAAAGTTCACCTCCTAATGATCCTGCCCATTTAGAAGCGCCTGGTAAAGCAGTTCCCGAAACATCTTTGAATGCTACTGGGGCTCCAGTTTCTTCTAACGGAAGCGGTGCATTTGTGAATTTAACATATTTACCATCAGTATAAGTGGCAGCCCCATTTATGGTTAAATGACTGCTAATTATGAAACTAGCATCTAGTTCAGCACCTCTTACACGTACTTTATCTGCGTTAGCAAGATACCCGCGGTTAACACCTAATTCGGCAGCTTGAACATTGGTTTGAAAGTCTTTAATATCAGTATTAAAGAATGCTAAGTTGAATATTGAATTTTTGAAAGGAGATGTTTTAATTCCTATTTCATAATGATTTACTTTTTCAGGTTTAATTACAGCAAGATCAAGCAATGGCAGTCCTTTTGAATCAGTTGGAAGTCCAGCTACGTTTACGCCTACTGGTTTATAACTTTTTGCATAAGTAGCATATCCATTGATTTTATCCGAAGCTTTATAAGTCACAGTTAAGTTTCCAGAAAAGTCTGTATTATCAGTATCAGATGTAAATGCCTGATCGCTATAAACAGATTTTTTTAAAGCAAGCAATGCTGGATCAGTAGTTTGTAGTCCTCCGTAAGTCGTACGAGAGTAATCAGCTTCTTTTTTGTCAAAGTTATAACGTACACCCGGTAGTACATGCAAACGATCCGTAATTGCCCAATCTAATTGCCCGAATACAGCAGCACTAGATGATCTAATTCTGGCATCGGTTTTTATACCATATCCTTCAAAAAGACCTGGAGTTTTCCATAATGGGCTAGTAGAACTTTGAGAAAATCTCCATTGAGCATTACCAGATTCTTCAGTACCATTAGTTTTTGATGTTTGATCAATAAAAAATACTCCTACAACACCGCTTATTTTAGATGTAAGCTGCCCTGCATAACGAACTTCTTGTGTTATTTGTGTTTGTCTGGTAGGATTTTGAGATTTTGCAAGTACTTGTAATCCTGTAAAATCTCTATCATTTGATGGATCCCAATTCCAAAAACGCCATGCTGTGGTTGAGGTAAGAGTACCATTTCCAATCTTTGAATCTACATTAAGAGATATACCTCCTAAATCTTGACCAGAACGCCATGGGGTATCTTGGTCAATTTTACGATCAAATGCATTTAAAGTTGGAAGTTTGTAATTTAAATCGGCAATAATAGCATTAAATTGGCGGTAAGCAGCTCTTTGTGTTGGAGCAACTCCAGCTACTACTTGTGCATACCCATCTGGACGCTGAGTCGTAATATCTGCAGCAAGGATAATATTAGTGTTTTCTGATGGAGTATAAAGTAATTGACCTCTAATTCCTTGATTGTTTAGTGTGTTTGTTGCTCTGCCAGTTACAATATTATCAATCAAGCCATCACGTTGCGTACCTGAGAATGACAAACGCCCTGCTATTTTACTGCTTAAAGCTCCTGTAACCGAAGCTTTGGCTTGTAAGAATGCATAATTTCCGTAACTAACTTCAAAATCGGCACCCGAAGTAAAACTTGGTTTGCGAGTAGTAATGTTGAATGCTCCCGAGGTTGTGTTTTTACCAAACAAAGATCCTTGTGGTCCACGTAATACCTCGATTTGTTCTACATCGATAAAATCAAGAGTTGTTGCAGCTGGACGTGCATAATATACACCATCAACATAAAAACCTACACCAGGATCGATTCCGTCATTGGTAAGCCCAAAAGGAGAGCCGAGGCTTCGAATATTAATACCTGTATTTCTGGGATTCGATGAATATAGTTGTACTGATGGAACTAGCTCTTTGATACGATTAACGTTGAAAGCGCCAGTTTGTTCTGCTTGCTTACCTGTTATAACTGATATTGCTATAGGAACATCTTGTGCTCTTTCTATTCGGCGTCTTGAAGAAACTACCACTTCTATAAGCGCATTTTCTTCGTTTAGTGTTACTAGTAGAGGAGTGGTTATTGGTAATTGAGTAATTTCTATTTCTGCAGTTTTGTATCCTACATACTGAACTAAAAGGGTTAATGGAAGTTTGCCTTTAGATTCAATGGTGAATTTTCCATTTTGATCTGTAATTGTGTTAGAAGTTGTTCCTTTTATGACAATGTTAGCGGCTTCTAATGGAATGTTTTCACTGTTTGTAACAACGCCTTCAATATTTTGTGCAAATGAGATTGAGAAGGTTAAAACTAGTAGTACTGTAAATGTATTTTTTATAGAATTTTTCATTTTTATATTAAGTATATGTAATTAGTAGAATTTAAATTAAATTTTTTTACTAACACATACACATAATAAGGCTGTTATTGTTTTTTACAATACGTTTTGGGTTGCTACTCTGCAACCGACTTGTTTTTGTAACAAGGATTTTTTTACGTAATTTCATAGGGTTGGTTTTAATTAGTGTGTGTTTATTTTTGGCAAATATATATAAATTCTACATAATTACTAGAATTTAAAATATATTTTTTTATTTTTGCACTAATGAGGCTATGGTAATCCCTTGCATTGCTTGTAAAGTTTTATCTCGAATAAGCATTAAGCCGTGTCTTAAATGACATTCTGACTCCGTTTTACAATCAGAGCAAGGCTCGTAAAAGTTTAAAGATGCACAAGGTAAAAGTGCAATTGCACCATCAAAAAGACGATGAATTTCGGCTAGGGTAATATCGTTTTTAGATTTAATAAGATAATAACCGCCGTATTTTCCTTGCTTGCTGCTCACAAAATGGCCTCTTTTTAGATCGAGTAAAATTTGCTCTAAAAACTTTTTAGGAATATTAGCCCCCTCAGCAATTTCTATAGTTTTAGAAATGTGATTTTCGTCTTGCTCCGCTAAATAAAGTAATGCTTTAAGAGCATATTTGGCTTTATGTGATAACATTATTATAAATTATGAATTGCAAATATATTATAAGTTTTTAAACTGTGACTCGTAACTGTCACTGAAAACTAAAAATTACCAACTTCCGCTAGAACCTCCGCCAGAAAATCCGCCTCCGCCGAAGCCTCCGCCAAATCCACCGCCACCAGATGATCCACCGCCAAAGCCTCCAAAACCACCTCCGCCACTTCGGCCAAGATTACTTAAAATGATAACGTCAAGTAGGCTAGGGCCTCCACCGCCATTATTTCCTGAGTTTCCACCTCCGCCTTTATTTCTTGACATAAGAAATATGACAATAGCTATAATTATAATGAATATAAAAAATGGAAAGCTTTCTCCTTCAGCTGCTTGTTTTCGGGTTCCTTTGTATTTGCCTTTAAAGACATCAAAAAGAGCATCGGCTCCTTTATCGAGACCTTTGTAATAACTTCCTGCTTTAAATTCAGGAATAATAATGTTTCTGATGATTTCACCTCCAATACCAGCAGTTAACCTATCCTCAAGGCCATATCCAGGATTAATAGCAATTTTACGTTCTGATTTTGCAACCAAAATAATAACTCCATTGTCTTCTTTTGCTTGACCTAATCCCCAAGTATGCGCCCATTTGGTGGCAAGTTGGCTAACATCTTCCCCTTTAAGGCTTTCGATGGTAACAACAACAATTTGAGTAGTAGTAGAATCAGAATAACGAATGAGTTTTTCTTCTAACTGTGCTTTTTCTGCAGGGCTTAAAACATTTGCATAATCGTAAACAGAAGTCTGAAATTTTGGTTTTTCAGGAATTGTAAATTGAGCAAAACCTATTTGAGTAAAGAATAGACAAACGATTAATTTTAGGAAAATCGAGGTATTTAGTTTGGGTATAATCATTATCCTTTAGATATTTCGTTTGATAATTCGTTAGTATCATCAGCAGATCCTGGGAAGTATTTTTTTAATTGTTCGCCAGCTACCAAGATACCATCAATAAGTCCTTGTTTGAAGTTTTTTTGTTTGAATTGTGATGACATTGCTTCTTTGGTAGAATCCCAAAAATTAGGATGTACAACATCATTTATTCCTTTGTCTCCACAAATAATAAATTTTTTGTCATCTACGGCAACATAAATTAAAACACCGTTTTGAAGACTTGTTTCATCCATCTTTAATTCATGAAAAACTTCCAAAGCTCTGTCGTAATGAACTTTAGAAGTTGATTTCTCTATATGAACTCTAATTTCGCCAGAAGTGTTTTTTTCGGCCACGCGAATAGCTTCAACAATTGCTTCTTCCTCTTCTTTGGTTAAAAAATCTTCTACTTTCGACATTGAAATTATTTTTAAATGGATAGTAATGATTTTCAATTGTAGAGATTGCTTCTACAATTGAAAATCATTTATTAAAGTTATAAACTTCTTTTTTAGAATTTTACTTCAACAGGTTTATCTGCACCAGTAACAGCTTCAAAATATGGTTTTTCTTTGTAATCTAAGAACCATTTGTTTGGAATAGAAAGGATGTATCCATTATATTCTTGTACAGATTCATTGAAACGTGTTCTAGCAGTAAGAATTTGATTTTCTGTACTAGCCAATTCGTCTTGTAATTTTAAGAAATTTTCATTTGCTTTTAATGTTGGATACTGTTCAACAGATACTAACAATCTTGACAATGAAGATGAAACTCCACTTTGAGCCTGATTAAATTGAGCTAATTGTTCTGGAGTAACATTACTTGGGTCAATTGTAACAGAGGTAGCTTTTGCACGTGCTTCGATAACAGCAGTTAATGTTGATTTTTCAAAATCAGCAGCACCTTTTACAGTGTTTACTAAGTTTCCAATAAGGTCATTACGTCTTTGGTAAGCAGTTTGCACATTACCCCATTCTTTATTAACGGCTTGACTGTACTTTAAACCAGTATTTTTAATTCCGATAGACCAAAAAGCTATAATAGCTATTAATGCAATAATAATTCCTACAGGTATTAACCATTTTTTCATATTTTTCTAATTTTAAGTTTATTAATTTATTGTTACAATTCGTTTTTAATTTCTATCAATTCTTTTTTTATCGACTCTAATTTACGTATTATTTCGAATTTATCTAATGTTTTCTTTTGACCTTCTTTTAAGTGGATTTTAGCTCCTTCGAGTGTAAAGCCGCGTTCTTTGACCAAGTGAAAGATTAACTGCAGGTTTTTTACATCCTCAGGCGTAAACATTCTGTTGCCTTTAGCATTTTTTTTAGGTTTAAGAATATCAAATTCTCCATCCCAAAATCGTATCAAAGAAGCATTCACATTAAATGCTTTGGCAATTTCGCCAATACTATAATATCGTTTATCGGGTTGTAATTCTATATGCATTTTAATCTAATGATTGATTTTCTTGGTTTGCTAATTGTGAAATGGCAACATATTCTACTGCTGAAATATTTCCATAATAAAAATTAAGCGGGTTTACTACTTTACCATCTTTATGCACTTCATAATGACAATGAGGTCCTTCAGATCTTCCAGTGCTGCCTACATAACCTATAACGTCGCCACGTTTTACTCTTTGTCCAGGTCGGCAGTTGTATTTGCTTAAATGGGCATACAGAGTCTCGTAGCCAAAACCGTGCCTAATTACTACGTGATTCCCAAAACCAGATGCATTATTGTCGGCTCTATCTATGACACCATCTCCAGTGGCATAAACGGGAGTTCCTACTTTGGCTGTAAAGTCCATACCTTTATGCATTTTGCGTACTTTGGTAAAAGGATCTGTTCTGTATCCGAAACCAGAAACCATACGTTTTAAATTTTCATTCTGTACTGGCTGAATGGCAGGGATTGCCGATAATAAATCTTCTTTGGCACTCGCTAGTTTCAAAATTTCATCTAAGGATCTCGATTGTATTGCCAATTGTTTAGAAAGTACATCAATTCTTTTGGTTGTTTTGATTACTAATTGCGAATTATTGTAACCCTCCAAAGCTTTATATCTTTCGATTCTCGAAAAACCTGCCTTTCGTATTGAATCTGGAATTTCTTTTTTATTAAAATAAACTCTGTATAAATTATTGTCACGTTCTTCAAGACTCCCAACTACAGCATCAATCTGATCCATTTTTTTATTTAAAATCGAATAATTCAACTTTAAATTTTCAATTTCACGAGTTTGTAAGCGGTCTTTTGGAGTTTCAAAGTAAGGAGTGTTCAACAATATTACAAAAGCCAAAAAGCCAAATAATGTAGAAGCCATTAAAAACAAGACAACAAAGCCAAATTTAGTCCTTTTTTTAGTTTTTATTTTTCGGTAGGCCAAATTTTCCGAATCGTAATAATATTTTACTTTCGCCATATTTTAAAATACCCTATTTTTGCACATTGTAAAAATGTTAGTCGAACAAATTTAATAAATTGTTTCAGTTGTTCTGCCCTTTTTTCAATAATAAAATAATTAGTCAATTAGATAATTTATAAATTCGATAATTAAAAATTGAGTTATCTACCCTAATTGACACATTTTCAAATTGGCACATTTTCAAATTTAAATATGAAATCACAAGACGTACGCAAGCAATTTTTAGACTTTTTTCAGAGCAAAGGGCATTTAATTGTTCCATCTGCTCCAATTGTTCTTAAAGACGACCCAACCTTAATGTTCAATAATTCGGGAATGGCCCAGTTTAAAGAATATTTTTTAGGAAACGGAACGCCAAAAAGTCCTAGAATAGCCGACACGCAAAAATGTCTTCGTGTTTCAGGAAAACATAACGATCTTGAAGATGTAGGTTTTGATACATATCACCATACGATGTTTGAGATGCTTGGAAATTGGTCTTTTGGAGATTATTTCAAAAAAGAAGCAATTAATTGGGCATGGGAATTATTGACTGAAGTTTATAAAATCCCAAAGGAAAATCTTTATGTTTCTGTTTTTGAAGGAAGCAAAGAAGATAATGTTCCTTTTGATCAGGAAGCTTGGGATATTTGGAAGACTCTAATCGATGAAGATCGAATTATTCTTGGAAATAAAAAGGATAATTTTTGGGAAATGGGAGATCAGGGACCATGCGGACCATGTTCGGAGATTCATGTTGATTTACGTACAGAGGAGGAAAAAGCAGAAGTTTCGGGAAAGAGTTTAGTAAATAACGATCACCCGCAAGTGGTAGAAATCTGGAATAATGTATTCATGGAATTCAACCGTAAAGCCGATGGATCTCTTGAAAAGCTTCCAGCACAGCACGTTGATACCGGAATGGGATTTGAGCGTTTGTGTATGGCATTGCAAGGAAAAACGTCTAATTATGATACAGATGTTTTTACACCGCTTATCGAAAAAGTAGAACAAATTACAGGTTTTAAATACACTTCTGATGAAGTTAAAAATATAAGTGAAGAGCAAAACAAAACTAATATTGCGATTCGTGTAGTAGTAGATCACGTTCGTGCTGTTGCATTTGCAATTGCTGATGGACAATTACCATCAAACACTGGAGCAGGCTATGTAATACGTAGAATATTACGTCGCGCTATTCGTTATGGATTTACTTTTTTAGATACCAAAGAGCCTTTTATTTATAAGTTGGTAGATACACTAAGCATACAAATGGGTGTTTCGTTTCCAGAAATTAAATTGCAAAAAGAACTTTGTACAAATGTAATTCGTGAAGAAGAAAATTCTTTTTTACGTACACTGGATCAAGGATTGGTATTGCTAGATAATATTATTGTAAATAATACTGATAAAGTTATTTCGGGTAAAAAAGCATTCGAATTATATGATACCTATGGTTTTCCAATCGATTTAACGGCTTTAATTCTTTCTGAAAAGGGATTGAAATTAGACGAAGCAGGTTTTGAATCAGAATTGCAAAAACAAAAAGAGCGTTCTCGTGCTGCTTCAAAAGTAAAAGCAGGAGATTGGCAAATTTTGATTGATGATGAAGATGAAGAATTTATAGGCTATGACCGTACCGAAGCGATGGTGAAAATCACTCGTTACCGTAAAGTAGAGAGCGCTAAGGATGGAGAAATCTATCAAATCGTATTTAATATGACACCTTTTTATCCAGAAGGTGGAGGACAAGTAGGTGATAAAGGATATTTTGAGGCTAGTAATGGTGATGTGATTTATATTATCGATACTAAGAAAGAAAATAATGTAATCATACATTTTGCTAAAGAAATTCCAAATAATTTATCAGAGACTTTTAAAGCTTATGTAGATGTAAGTACAAGAAAAAGCTCTGCTTCAAATCACTCGGCGACACACTTAATGCATCAGGCATTGCGTACTATTTTAGGAACGCATGTAGAGCAAAAAGGTTCATTGGTAAGTCCAAAATATTTAAGATTTGACTTTTCTCATTTCTCAAAAGTAACCGACGAAGAATTGCAACAAGTCGAAGACTTTGTAAATGCAAGAATCCAAGAGCAATTGCCATTAATAGAGAGAAGAAATGTGCCATTTGAACAAGCTGTTCAAGAAGGTGCAATGGCTTTGTTTGGTGAGAAATATGGAGATCATGTACGTGCAATCAAATTTGGTGATAGTATGGAATTATGTGGTGGAATTCACGTAAATAATACTGCTGATATTTGGTATTTCAAGATTGTAAGCGAAGGAGCAGTTGCATCTGGAGTTCGTCGTATCGAAGCAATAACTTCAGGAGCTGTAAAAGAATATTTTGCAAACCAAGCTGAGAAATTAAAAGAAATAAATGCAGTTTTAAAAAATGCACAAGATCCAATAAAAGCAGTTGTTTCGTTGCAAGATGAAAATGCTAAATTGAAAAAACAGTTGGAATCTTTATTGAAAGATAAAGCTAAAAATATGAAAGGGGATCTGGCTAAGGAATTGCAGGAAATAAATGGTGTACAATTCTTGGCAAAACAAGTTGATCTATCTCCAGAAGGAGCTAAAGATTTGGTTTACGAGCTTGGAAATTTAGGAACTAATTTATTTTTACTTTTGGCTACAGCCGAAGAAGGAAAGCCAATGCTAACGTGTTATATTTCTAAAGAATTAGTTGCAGATAAAAAATTAAACGCAGGACAGGTTGTTCGTGAATTAGGAAAATATATCCAAGGTGGAGGAGGAGGACAGCCTTTCTTCGCAACTGCTGGAGGTAAAAATGTTGATGGAATTCCAGAAGCTCTAGCAAAAGCTATTGAGTACGTGAAGTAAGGTACTAAGGTTCTGAGAAGCTAAGTTTCTAGGATTTAATATTCTTAAAATATAATGTAAGCCCAAACATAATAATAGTTTTATTATTATGTTTGGGCTTTTTATTGTGTTTAAGTAACTTTTTGTTGGGTTATTTGTTAATTTTTGATTTATATTTACTGATTATTATTAATATATAACTTATTAAAAAAAAATGAAAAAAAACCTACTTTGCCTTTTTAGTGCTTTATTAGTGCTGGCATCTTGTTCGAGTGATGTGACTAGAGAAGATGATGATACAACTATAACTAATCCAACTGAGGGTCAGACATTCTTAAAAAAGACAATTGAAAAAGAGGATGGCTTAACATTAACTACCAATTATAAATATAATGGTAATAAATTGGTAAGCAGAATCGATAGTAAGGGAGAATCTATGATTTATACTTATACAGGAGATTTAATTACCAAATTGGAATTTAAACTAGCAGATGGTACCTTAGAACAAGTAAATTCGTATATGTACAGTTCAGATGGTAAGTTGACAACTTTTACACGAGTTGAGCCTCTTGAAGATTATGGATATAGAGAGTCATATACATATAATGCAAATGGTACAATTACAGTAAATTCATATGGAGGAAATGTAGGGGCACAAAATGATGTTGCGGGAAAAAGTACCATTACATTTCTTAATGGAGTAGTGATTGAAATTACTAGTACAAATTCACCAAATCACAAATACACCTATGATACTAAAAATAATCCTTTAAAGAATGTTTTAGGTATGGATAAAATTGCTTTTGTTGATGGTGAAGCTGATGGGAACTTGCATAATATTCTTACTGATCATACTGGTGATGCGGTTTGGGCTAGTTCTGTTTATACTTATAACACAAGTAATTACCCTGCAACAAGTATTGAAACTACTCAAGTAGGAAAAGTCTCTACGGAATATTTCTACCAGTAGTTATTTTAAAAAAAATATAATTTAAGATTTGTTCTTAGGATTATATAATAACAAAAGGCACATACAATTTTTAGAAACCCCTTTCATTTTAGTGAAAGGGGTTTCTGTTTTTAGAATAGAAAACTTAGCTACTTAGAACCTTAAGATCTTAGCAACTCATAGAAAAACTATTTTCGTTCACCAATTTGCTGACGCCACATAGCATAATATAACCCTTTTTCGAGTACTAAAGCGTCATGTTTGCCTTGCTCAATGATTTTACCCTGTTCCAATACAAATATTTTATCAGCATGCATTACAGTAGATAATCGATGTGCAATTAAAACTGTAATTCTGTTTTTGTCGGATATATTTCGGATTGTAGTATTGATTTCTTCTTCGGTGATAGAGTCTAATGCAGAAGTTGCTTCGTCAAAAATTAATAAATTAGGGTTTCTTAAAATGGCACGAGCAATAGACAAACGCTGTTTCTCCCCACCTGAAACCTTAATTCCACCTTCGCCAATTGTAGTGTTTAGACCATCTTCGGCACGATGCAATAGTTTCTCGCAACTAGCTCTTTTTAATGCATCATATAAATCTTCATCTGTAGCTGATGGTCTTACAAATAATAAATTTTCACGAATTGTTCCAGAGAATAATTGTGCATCCTGAGTTACAAATCCCAATTGTTTTCTTAGATCCAATAAATCAATTTCGGTTGAATCGATATCATTATAAAGGACTTTACCTTGAGCAGGTGTATATAATCCAACCAATAATTTTACTAAAGTAGTTTTTCCAGAGCCTGACGGACCTACAAAAGCTACGGTTTCACCTTGTTTAATATCAAAATTAATGTTCTCTACGGCTTTGAACTTAGCTGTTTTATGTTGAAAGCTTACATTCGAAAAAAGTAATGAGCGAATGGCTCCAACGTGTTTTGGGTTTTTTGGACGAAATTCTTTTGGAGCACTTAATAAGGTTTTAAAATTTTCCATAGAAACCTTGGTTTCATTAAGGGCAATTATAAAGTTTCCTAATTCTTGCAAAGGTCCAAAAATGAAAAAAGTAAAGAATACCATAGTTAGTAAATCACCCACAATTATTTTTTGTCCAAACAAGAAATAATACAGCGTAAAAACGACACAAGTTCTTAAAAAGTGAACGGTTGTACCTTGAATAAAACTTAAACTTCTGATGAAACGGATTTTTTGCAATTCCAGTTGCAGGATTTTAAAGGTGTTTAAATTCAAACGTTTTTCTTCCTGATACGTTAATCCAAGGCTTTTTACAAGTTCGATATTTCTTAAGCTTTCGGTAGTAGAACCAGCCAAAGCATTGGTTTGATTTACAATTTTTCGAGAAACAATTTTTATCTTTTTTCCTAAATACGAACTTACTAAGGCGATAATTGGAGCTGTAATTAAGAATATTATAGAGATGCGATAATCAATTCGGGCAACATAAATAATTACAAATATGAATCCGATAACAGTTTGAAAAATTAGAGAAATAGAAAGTGTTATCAATTTTTCAGAATCAGAGCGTACTTTGGTCAGTTTGCTTAATGTTTCACCACTACGCTGGTCTTCGAATTCAGCAAAAGGTAAATCGAGTGATTTTTTAATACCGTCAGTATACATTTGAGCGCCAGTTCGCTGAATAACAACATTGGTGAAATAATCCTGAAAGTTTTTAGTAATTCTTGAAATCATTGCTGCACCAAGTGAAAGACCAAGCCAAAATGCTACAGATTTAATAAAACCAATCTCGTTTCCTTTGTACTTGGCTAATCCAACACCACAATCTTGCATTAATTTACCGGTAATTACAGAATCGGATAAACTGAAGCAGATGTTTATAGTAGCCATAATCAAGGCTAGAAATAACAACATTTTATGTTTGATTATATAGGAATATAGTAATTTCATATATGGATATTAATTTAAAAGAGATGCAAAAGTAATGAATTGATTGGCTTTGTGCTGTTGGTTTTAGGTATTAAAATTGTGATTTTTAGTTTAATTACTGATTTGTTAGATGTTAAAATACGTCTTAATCCATGATAGAAAAAAGACCTTTAATAGTTTGTGTTAGGTTTTTTAAAAAGATACTTTTGCGCAAATTATAAACCTACAAATTTATTTATGAAAAATTTTTTATGTCTATTTAGTGCTTTGACTTTAGTTTTAGCGTCTTGTTCAAATGATGATAATAATAACTCCGAAGATGAGGTAAGTGCTATTGTGCCTAAAACATTAAACTATACAAGTATAGATTTTCCATCTGAAAACGAAACGTATGTGACCACTTATAAGGGTAACAAAATTGTGAGCAGCAAAGACAGTGGAGGAAGAACCGATTATATATATGAGGGTAATTTAATCGTGAAAGAAGTAAATTATGACACAGAAAGTGAGTCAGGTAAAGATGTAAAAAGCGATGAAATTATTTATGTTTATGCGAATGGTAAATTAGCTTCTTCTTATTATAATGAAGGTTTCTCGGCTAGTTTCCCTGATGGACAATACAAAAGAAGAAAAGTATTTACTCACAATATTGATGGTACTGTTAAAGTAGAAAAATATAATACAAATTCTACATCAGGAATAGAAGTAAAAAGCAATTATATTGAAGTGCTTACTTTTGCCAATGGTAACTTGGTTAAAAGTGTAGAATCAAATAGCGAATCTAATGACACTTTTACAGCTACATATGAATACGATGCCAAAAATAATCCTTTAAAAAATATTTTAGGTTTCAGTTTATTAATAGAGCATAGTGAAGGAGAAGGAGCTAATAGTTCAGTTAATAATGTTGTAAAGTATACAGTTTCATACTCTGTTAATGCTGAGTCAAATGTTTACAAAAGAGAATTGGTTTATGATGGGAACGGATTTCCAACAAAAATTACTAATTACAAAAAAGATGGTGTAACAGTGAATTTAATAAATGAATACACATATTAATTAGAATTTTTATAATTATTTAAAAAGCCAAATACTTCTGTATTTGGCTTTTTTGTTTGTAGAAAATGATTGAAATTTGTTTAAAACTTCAAAATATGCAATTCAGAACTCCCGTATCTATTTCGCAAAGCCAGAAGTATCTTATTATTGAAAAGGATTAGGCAATTAGCTTTGGTTTCTTTTAATTTGCCAAAAAATAAATTTATACATGAAAAAATTACTCTATTTATTTACTGCTTCGTTATTTGCTTTAAGTTCGTGTTCATCTGATGAAAATGATAATTCTGTAGATGTTGCAAATGGGATTTTGCCTAAAATATTAAAATACACGGATATAGAAGATCCTTTAGAAAATGCAATATATCTGTCTACTTATGATGGAAATAAAATTTTGAGTACCAAACAAAATAAAGGAAGAACAGATTATACTTATGATGGTAATTTTATTGTAAAAAAAATTAATTATGGTACCGTGGGCATATTTGGTAAAGAAGTAATAAGCGATGTAACAGTTTATTCTTATTTAAACGGTAAATTAGTTGAAACATCTTATGCTGAGGGATACTCGACTGATTTTCCGGATGGAAAATATAAAAGGAGAACAGTATTTACTTACAATGCTGATGGTACAGTTAAAAGAGAGATTTATACGAAAAATTATGGAATTGAAATAGAATATAAAAGTAATTATATTGAAGTTCTTACTTTTGCAAATGGTAACTTGGTTAAAACTGTAGAAACAAATAGCGAAATAAATAGTGTTTTTACATCTACATACGAATATGATAATAAAAACAATCCTTTAAAAAATATTTTAGGTTTTAGTTTATTAATAAATCATAGTGAAGGAGAAGGGGCTATGAGCTCTGTTAATAACATTGTAAGTTATACAGCTTCCTATAATAATAATGTCGTACCAAATGTTTACAAAAGAGAATATGTTTATGATGCGAATGGATACCCAATCAAGATTACATTATACAAAAATGATGGTACAACTAATAATAGAACAAATGAATACACATATTAATTAGAATTTTTATAATTATTTAAAAAGCCAAATACTTCTGTATTTGGCTTTTTTGTTTGTAGAAAATGATTGAAATTTGTTTAAAACTTCAAAATATGCAATTCAGAACTCCCGTACCTATTTCGCAAAGTAATAATCCTATCGATTATAATTCCAAAGTATTGTCTTTAGGTTCTTGTTTTGCAGTTAATATGGCAGAGAAACTAGATTATTTTAAGTTCAATAATAGTTGCAATCCATTAGGGATTTTATTTCATCCTCTGGCAATTGAGAAATTGATAGACTTTGCAGTTTTGCAAAAAAAAATCACAGAAAGTGATGTGTTTTTTCATAATGAACGCTGGCATTCGTTTGATGTACATTCCGATTTAAGTAATGCGAATAAAGAAGATTTGATTCATAATCTCAATCAGATTATTAAAAAGGCATATCAAGAATTAACCGAAGCTACTCATGTTATTATAACTTATGGAACTTCATGGGTATATCGTACCAATGATAATAAAGCTGTAGTTGCGAATTGTCATAAAGTACCACAAAAGCAATTTAGTAAAGAGCTTTTGTCAGTTGAGATAATCAAAGAAAGTATTAAGAATACAATAGATTTAATTGCTTCAGTAAATCCAGAAGCAAAAATCATTTTTACCGTTTCGCCAGTTCGTCATATAAAAGATGGTTTTGTAGAAAATCAATGGAGTAAGTCCAATTTGATTTCTTCTTTGCACAATACTCTGAACACTGAATACGGTAAACTGCAAACTGGATATTTCCCTTCCTATGAAATCATGATGGATGAACTTCGTGATTATCGATTTTATGCTGAAGATATGTTGCATCCTAATCAAATTGCTATCGATTATATTTGGGAAAGATTTAGTGAAAACTACATTTCTAAAGAAGGAATTCTTATAATGAAAGATATATCCGAAATACAAAAAGGACTTTCTCATCGAAGTTTTAATCCAGATTCCGAACAGCATCGTACATTTTTATCAAAATTAGGTAATAAAATAAAAAGGATAGAAGAAAAATGGCCTCATATTAAGTTTTAAACGCGTTCTTTGTTTGAATATTAAGAAGGAATATACTTATAATAGCATTTAATTCTAGAATAAGTTTAAATAATTGTGTAAAGTATTGAAGTATATTTTTTACAATTTTGTAAATTGTATATAGTTAGCTAAATTAGTAACTACATATTGATAATATAAACCAGTTTTACTAGCCTTATTTTCTTTATATGAATAAGAAACGAATTTTTTTTCTGAAAAAAATACTTCGAGTGCTACTTTGGTGCGTCATTACAATAGTGGCACTATTGTTATTGATTATAATTTTAATTCAAGTTCCGGCAGTACAAAATTTTGCCAAAGATAAAGCAATCACTTTTTTGCAAAAAAAGATAAAAACTAAAGTTTCTTTAGATAGGATATCGATTGATTTTCCTAAAGATATTGTATTAGAAGGATTTTATTTTGAAGATCAAAAGAAAGATACTCTGCTTAGTGGTAAACGATTAGAAGTTGATATTGATTTGTTTAAACTTATAGATAGTGAAGTAGAAATAAACTCGATTTCTCTTGAAAACACGACTGCTAATATCTCCAGAAACAAAGATGGAGTTTTTAATTTCGATTATATAATTGCAGCATTCGCTTCTAAAGAATCGGAACCTGTAGATCCTAACAGTAAACCCTTTAAAATATCGGTTGTAAAAATCAATTTGAATAAAATCAATTTTAATTTTAAAGATGATTTGTCCAAAAATGATGTTCGGGTTAAATTGGCTAATTTTCAAACAGAATTTAAAAAATTCGATTTAGACAAAATGGATTTTGATATTCCAAATATTGATTTAAACGGATTAAAATTAGTTTTAAATCAGGATTTGGTTGAGAAAATAGCTGAAGTTTCAGTAAATACAGTAGATACAATTTCTAAAAGGTCAGATTTTAATTTGAAATTAAATAAAATAAAACTGTCCAAAATTGATATTTCATATGATAATAAAGATTCTAAACTTGCTTCAGGGGTAACATTAGATAAATTACAGCTACTAGTCAATACGTTAGATTTAAATAATCAAATGCTTGATTTTGATTCTTTTGAGTTGAAAAATCTAAAAGGAAATTTACGATTAGGGATAAAAGAAAAACAACTTAAAACTCCAGATTTAGATTCTACAGCAATTCCTCAAGCAGGATGGAAATTGAAATTGAAATCTGCCGATATACAAAATGTTGCTTTTAAATATGATGACATGCAATCGAAACCCGCTAAGAGTGGGATTGATTACGGACATCTAGATTTGGATAATTTTAATTTAAAAGCCGGAAAGCTATATTATGCAAATGATACGATTTCGGGAAGTATAAAATCGTTTGCAGTAAATGAAAAAAGCGGACTTAAAATTCAGGAATTCAAATCAGATTTTTTCTATGGGCCTAAAAATGCATATTTGAATAATCTGTATTTAAAAACACCACAGACTTTATTACAAAAGAATATTAAAGTTGCCTATCCATCAATTGCTGCGGTTACTAAAAATATCGATAATCTTAGTTTAGACGCAAACTTAAGTCAGACAAAAATAGGCTTTAAAGATATATTACTTTTTGTTCCAGATTTACAGAACACCAATCCGTTTAAGAGCAATCCTAATGCCATTTTGTCTGTAAATGCACGAGTGAGTGGGAAAGTAAAAGATTTAGCAATTCCGCAGTTTGAAATGAGCGGAATTGGATCTACAAAAGTTTCCATTTCGGGAAAAATTACAGGAATGCCAGATGCACAGAAAGCATATTACGATTTAGATATAAAAAACTTTGTGAGTTCATCCAAAGATGTGATTTCGTTTGTGCCAACAGGAACAATACCCAAAAATATTCAGCTGCCTTCACAATTTAATTTAAAAGGAAAATTTAAAGGATCAGTTAATAATTTTAAAACCAATTTGGCATTAAATAGCAGCTTCGGAAATGCCAAAGTCGATGCTTTATTTGATCAACGAATTAAGAAATCGGAGAAATATGATGCTACAATCTCATTTACAGAATTTGATTTAGGCAAATTAATAAAAAATGATTCATTAGGAAAAATTACGCTTAAAGCAAAAGTAAAAGGGAAAGGACTGGATCCTCAAACAGCGCAAGCGCATTTGGACGGGATTGTACAAAAAGCAGTATTTAATAAATACACATACAAAGATTTAATTTTAAAAGGAGAGATTGCAAAAGGCGCCTTCGCAATTAAATCGGGAATAAAAGATCCAAATTTGAACTTCGGTTTAGTTGCTAACGGAAGATTTGATGATAAATATCCAGCAGTAAAATTAAAATTAAACCTAGATATTGCAGATCTTGAAAAGCTAAATCTTCATGCAGGACCGATGAAACTTCGAGGTAATATTGATGCAGATATAGCCAATAGTAATCCTGATTTTTTGAATGGAAAGGTTTTCTTGTCAAATATTCAGGTTCTAAAAGGCACACAACCGATTGTATTGGACTCAATCAAAATTTTGGCTTATGCAGATAAAGAAAAAAACAATATCAAGATACAGTCACAATTTCTTAAAGCCGAACTTGATGGGAAGTATAAGTTAACGACATTATCGGCAGCATTAAAAAAATCACTGTCAAAATATATGGATCTCCAGGTACCTAAAACAAAAGGCGATTCAGATGAACAACGAGTAACGTTTAGTTTGTCAGTAGATAGTGATCCATTGTTATTTCAGCTTGTTCCAAAACTTAAAGGCTTAGAGCCTATTAAAATTACTGGGAAATATAATAATGTAGCAGATTCATTGGAAGTAAAAGGAACTATTCCGAAAATTATTTATGATACAAACACAATTTCTGATGGTAAAATAAATATAGAAGCAAAAGATAAAGCATTAGAATATCAGGTTTCTGTAGCTCCTGTAGAGAGTGGAGAGTTTAAAATACCATTTGTTGGCTTGTCAGGTAAAATTGAGAACAATATCTTGGAGTATGCATTGCAAATAAAAGATAAAGAAGACAAAGAACAGTATTTTATTAAGGGAGAATTACTTCATGAAAATGCCAAAAGTACTATCAAATTTGATTCAGATAGTTTTGTATTAAATTACGATAAATGGAATTTGAATTCAGAAAACTGTATTGAATTTGGAGACAAAAGACTTTACATTAATAAGTTCTTTTTAGATAATTCGGGTAATGAATTAAAAATTCAATCTCAAAATGAAGGAAAGAATGCACCACTACAAATAGATTTTGTCAATTTTAAAATTGAGACCATTTTAAATATGGTCAAAAAAGACGAATTGTTGGCGCAAGGTTTGATAAATGGGACAGCTTTGGTTGAAAATGTAATGACAAAACCAACTTTTACTTCTGATTTAAAAATAGATGATTTTAGTTTTAAAGGAGAACCGGTTGGGGATATAGGTATAAAAGTAGATTACAAAACCAATAATTTATTAACAGCTAATATTACATTAAGTGAGCAAGGAAATGATGTAAATCTTAGAGGAAATTATAAAATTGATGATAGCACTTTTGATTTTGATGTAGCTATCAATCATTTAAATATTAAGAGTATTCAGGGTTTTAGTATGGGTAATCTTAAAGATGGTTCAGGTTACTTATCAGGAAATTTTAAAATTACAGGAAATGCCGATGCTCCAAAAGTAAATGGAGAATTGGACTTTAATGATACAGCTTTTAAGGTGACAAAATTGGATTCTAATTTTAAAATAGTCAATGAAAAAATAAAGTTAGAGAATGACGCAATTATTTTCGATAACTTCTCAGTTTATGATGAAAATAAGAATGAGTTATTTGTTAATGGAAAAATCAATTCTAATGATTTTAAAAATTATGATTTTGGATTAACTATAAAAGCGGATAATTTTAGAGCCATTAATTCTACAGAAGCTGATAATGATTTGTTTTATGGAGATTTATTTCTAGATGCCAATTTGAGTATAAAAGGAACACTAGATAATCCAGTTGTAGGCGGAAATATAAAAATTAATGAGGATACAAAATTTACTGTTGTTATGCCTCAATCAGATCCTTCTATTGCCGATAGAGAGGGAATTGTAGAGTTTGTAAATGAAGATAATTTATTACTGAAACAAACTGTAGCGATGGAAAGTAAACTTAATCAATCCAAATTGATCGGTATGGATGTAAGCGTTGCTATTTCTATAGATAAAAAGGCAGAACTTACTTTGGTAATCGATAAAGGAAATGGAGATTACTTGAGGTTGTTGGGAGAAGCAGATCTTATTGGTGGGATTGATCCTTCGGGGAAAACTACACTTACAGGAAAATATGAGTTTAGTGAAGGAGCTTATGAAATGAGTTTTAATATGATAAGACGAAAATTTGATATTCAAAAAGGAAGTTATATTATATGGAATGGAGAGCCTACAATGGCAAATTTAAATTTAACAGCAATATATAAAGTAAATACAGCACCAATAGATTTATTGGGAAATCAGTTGGGAACTTTGACTCCAGCACAAAAAAATACATACAAACAAAAAATTCCGTTTCAGACTTTATTAAAGATGAACGGAGAACTTATGAAGCCAGAAATCTCGTTTGATATTGTTCTGCCAGATGGTAATTATGATGTTTCATCAGATATAGTAACAACTTCTCAGGCAAAATTACAGCGTTTACGACAAGATCCGGCAGAATTAAATAAACAGGTTTTTGCACTTTTACTCTTGAATCGATTTGTAGGCGAAAACCCTTTTGCAAGTGAAAGTGGTGGTACAAGTGCCGAATCAATGGCGAGACAAAGTGTGAGTAAAATATTATCGGATCAATTAAATAATCTGGCAGGAGATTTAATAAGTGGTGTCCAATTAGAATTTGATCTTGAATCTACAGATGATTACACTTCGGGGACAAAACAAAATAAAACCGATTTAAATGTGGGGATTTCTAAGAAATTATTGGATGATAGATTAAAAGTAACCATCGGAAGTAGTTTTGGACTAGAAGGCCAAGATAATAATGAGCAGGATAGCAATATTGCAGGAGATGTTGCTATAGATTATCAACTTACAAAAGATGGGCGATATATGGTTAGAGCCTATCGTAAAAACCAATATCAAGTTGCGGTAGAAGGTCAGGTTGTTGAAACGGGAATTGCTTTTGTTATTACGATGAATTACAATAAGTTTAGAGAATTGTTTCATCGCAGTAAGGAAGATAAAGAACTGATTAGAAAAGAAAAATTACGTAAAGAAAGAGAAGACCAAAAAGAGAAAGAAGAGAAAAAGCAAGAAGAATTAGATAATGAACAAAAGCAAAAAACGTAGTAATATGGAAACTAAATATCTAAAATATTTTATAGTGTTTTCTTTGTTTTTTGCTTTTGGATGTAGCAATACCAAATATTTACCAAAAGGGGAATTGTTGTATACGGGAGCTTCGGTGAAAATTGAGGATTCTATTCTTAAAAAGAAAGAAAAAACTGCACTCCAAAATGAGCTACAAAGTTTGTTGCGCCCCTTGCCAAATAAACAATTTTTAGGATTACGTATTAAATTATGGATATACAATATAGCAGGGGAGCCTAAGAAAAAGAAAGGAACAAGATATTGGTTAAGGAATAAAGTTGGAGAAGCTCCAGTGCTTTACAGTAAAGTTGATTTAGATTATAACTCAGCGGTGTTAAGAAATTATGTTGAAAATAAAGGTTTCTTTAAAGTCAGAGTTAGTGCCGATTCTACTGCAAAAGATAAAAGAGCAACAGCAGAATATACGGTTTTACCTAAAAAGCAGTATAAAATAAAAAGTGTTACGTTTCCAGAAGATTCTTCGGCTATAGCAAAAACAATAGCAAAAACCACGCGTAGGTCGTTGCTAAAAGTAGGTAAGCCGTATGATCTAGATGTTATAAAATCAGAGAGAGAGCGTATTGATTCGCGATTGAAAGAAAAAGGATTCTATTATTTCAATCCAGATTATATCTTAGCACAAGTCGATAGTACTAAAGGAGATTATGAGGTAAGTATAAAATTAAAAATAAAAGATGAAACACCAGCAAAAGCTAAAGTAGCTTATACGATTAATGATATAGTTGTATATCCTAATTTTTCTATATTAAAGGATAGCGCAACTTATAAAAAAGAAGATATTGTAAAATATAAAGATTTCACGATTATAGATTCGACAAATACATTTAGGCCAAGAGTATTCGATAGAGCGTTGTATTTTAAGAAAGGAGATCTTTATAATCGATCCGATCACAATCTTTCTTTGAATCGTTTTGTGAATTTAGGAACATTTAATTTTGTGAAAAACGAATTTAAAGAATCTGATAGTATAAAAAATGCTTTAGATGCTTATTATTACCTAACCCTATTGCCAAAGAAATTTATTAGAGTTGAGGTTTTAGGAAAAACCAATTCGGCTAGTTATTCAGGTACAGAGATCAATGCAAACTGGAACAACAGGAACTTACTTAGAGGAGCTGAATTGTTTACATTATCAGTATTTGGAGGAGCTGATTTTCAGATTTCGGGACAAAATAAAGGGAATAATATATATAAAATAGGAGGGGAAGCAAGTTTAACCTGGCCAAGATTAATAACTCCTTTTAATTTTCAGGGTTCTAGTGAATTTGTTCCAAAAACAAAAGCAACTTTAGGATACGAATATCAAAACCGAATTAATCTTTATGCCTTAAATTCATTTAGAGGATCTTTTGGATATTTATGGAAAGAAAATATTAGAAAAGAGCATCAATTGGATATAATAGAGGTTAATTATGTAAGTCCAAATCATGTGACGCCTTATTATTTAGAACAGGTAGAGAAAGATAAATCATTATCTAAAGTACTCGAAAAACAATTGATTTTTGGACCTACGTATTCGTATACTTACACCAATACGATGCAAAAGAGAAAAAAGAATACATTCTATTTTAATGGAGAACTTGATTTAGCGGGTAATATTACGGGCTTGGCAACAAAAGCAAATATCAAGAAAAATGATACCATAAAATTATTTGATGTTCCTTTTAGTCAATATGTAAAATTAAAAACTGATTTCAGGCATTATTTTAAACTAGGAAAAGAAAGCCAATTAGCAAGCCGACTTATTCTTGGTATAGGCTTGCCATATGGTAATTCTTCTTCTTTGCCATCTATCAAGCAATTTGTTGTAGGAGGAACTAATAGTATTCGTGCTTTTAGAGCCCGATCAATTGGTCCGGGTAGTTATAAAGATAAAGATACAACAACTACATTTTTGCCAGACCAATCAGGAGATTTAAAACTAGAATTTAATACAGAGTACAGAGCTAAACTATTTAGTATAGTACGAGGAGCAATATTTCTAGACGCTGGTAATGTTTGGTTACTTAATAATGACACCAATAAACCCGGAGCAAAAATCAGTAAAAACTTTATGAAAGAAATTGCTGTTGGTGCAGGAGTAGGATTACGTTTCGATTTATCATTCTTAGTATTAAGAACCGACATTGCATTTCCGCTAAGAATACCATATTTACCTGAAGGGCAACGCTGGGTAATAGATGATATTAATTTTGGAAGTGGTTCTTGGAGAAAAGACAATCTGATACTAAACATCGCAATTGGGTATCCGTTTTAGGATAATCCAACACAAAATTAGAGTAGTTAAGATTGTAGTTTTGTTGCTATACTTGGTTAAAATAGCATCGTGCTATTAACATCTATACCTTTAAGTAATTGGACGTTAGTTTTTAATAAATTAGATAAAAGCAACTTTTTAGATTTATCCTTATTGCCGCTTATATCTCTGATGATTCTGTAAATATATCGTTTAGTGATATACTTAATTTTTCTACGAGTTTTCATAAATAAGGGATTTATAATTTGTTATCTAAAGTTACAAAAAATAACTTTTGAATTCAACAAGTTGTCCTAATAAATTTAACATCTTTAAACTATTATGTAATCATTCAAAATAAAAACACACGTATTTATCGATGTTATATTTATTTAACGCTGTTAAAAATTTATAATTCAATTAACAATTGAGAATTTATTAATGGTTAATTTTGTAAAAAGATTAATCCAGATGAATAACAATATACCAATTTCCTTATTAGAATTGGCATTAATTACAGAAGGTAGTAATGCCAAAGCAACTTTTCAAAAAACAAAAGAACTTGCACAACTCGCAGATAATTTAGGTTATAACCGATTCTGGCTGGCCGAGCATCATAATATGGCACATGTAGCCAGTACAGCAACAGTAGTTTTAATAGGTTATATAGCGAGTCAGACACAAAATATTCGTGTGGGATCGGGCGGAATAATGCTTCCTAACCATTCACCGCTTATTATTGCAGAACAATTCGGGACTTTGGAAACACTTTATCCAAACCGAATTGATTTAGGTCTTGGCAGAGCACCAGGAACGGATTCTTTAACTGCACAAGCAATTCGAGAAGATTTTTACGAGCAGTCGCAGCGATTCCCTAAAAATGTGCAGGCAATTCACGATTATTTGTCTCCAGATAATGCTTCTGCAAAAGTACGTGCTTTCCCTGCTGAAGGGACAAATGTGCCCATTTGGATATTAGGCTCTAGTATGGATAGTGCTTCATTAGCCGCAGCAAAAGGATTGCCATACGCATTTGCGGGACATTTTGCACCAAGAATGATGTTACAGGCATTTGAGTTTTATAGAGAAAATTTTATTCCTTCAAAATATCTGAGCAGCCCAAAAACAATGGCATGTGTAAATGCTATTGGAGCAGATACAAATGAAGAAGCCGAAGTTTTATCGACTACTTTATATCAAATGTTTTTGGGGCTAATACGTAATAACAGAAAACCAATGCAACCACCATTGCCGTCATTGGAAGGATTGATGAGTGAAGAAGAAAAATTTCATGTAGATCAAATGACAGCATGCACCTTTACAGGAAGCAAAGAGAAGCTAGAAAAGGATTTAAAACAATTTATAAACTATTCACGTATAGATGAATTGATGATTACAAGCCCAATTTTTGATCATCAGGATAAAATGAAAAGTTTAAAAATACTTAAAGAAGTTATCGACAACATAAATAAAGCGTAGTGATTTTTCTAAAAAAATCACTAAATTGGCGACATAATAGTCATCATTAAAACATAATTATGTTGAGAAGAATCTTAATAGGAATTGTAATTATAGTCGGAATCGTTCTTGCATTTAAGTATTGCGAATTCAAGAAAGACGATACATCGAGCTTGGATTATAATACCAATTTAATACAGCAACAAATTGTAAACGTAGGGAAGCTGATAGTTACCGAAGGGCATTTCTCGGAAGTAGTAACCTATAAAAACTCAAATAAGTACTTACTAGATATGATTTCTTTTGAAAAGAAAGCATTGATAGTAGTGAATGCAAATGTTACAGTAGCATACGATTTACATAAAATGAAGTATGAAATTGACGAAAAAAATAAGGTTATAAAAATTGTATCAATTCCAAAAGAGGAAATTACCATCAATCCGGATATTCAATATTATAATGTTGAACAAAGTCAATTAAACGCATTTACAGGAGATGATTATAATAAGATAAACAAATCAGTAAAAGCGAATTTAGCGAAGAAAATAGAAAAATCGTCGCTTAAGACAAATGCACAAAACCGACTGATTAGTGAGTTGTCTAAAATTCTAATCCTTACAAATACAATGGGTTGGAAATTGCAATATGACGGAAAAACAATTCAAAACGAAACGGAGCTTAGTAACGATTTGAAGTTGTAGGATAATAAGGTTCAAAGTTGTAAAGACTCAAAGGCACAAAGTTTTTTTTGTAATCTTGTCATGATGAGCGTACCGAAGCTTCGGGAGGCTCAGCATGACAAGGTTTTTCATATTGAGCGGAGTCGAAACATCGCAACAATATTCATCAAGTTTATGTATAAAATGCTTCTAGCACTTCTCTTTATCAAAAATCAAATCTAAACCTCCAGAAATCAAATGAGCAACTTCAGGTCTTTTTGTTTTTAAACTTTCAAGATACGCCAGTACTTCCTGTAATAACTGAGGTTGATTTTCATTCTTCAAAAGTTCTGTGATCTCTACAACTAATAGCCAGTCATTAGTATGATTTGCTTTAATTTTTTCGAATACAGTAGTTAGTAATGTTTCATGAGAATTGGTTTCTCTTATAGTTCTAACCTGTTTGTATAACTCTTCTAGTTCATCACGTTCTTTAGAATGTTTGGCTTTGATAGTTTTTGTTTTTGGAACTGAATTAATCAGATCGAAACTGTTTACATCGGCTGGTCCAGAAAATGCTGAAACTACTTTCTTGCCAATTGCCATATCATAATTACCCCACTCAGGTTGAAATAAAATAGTATCTCCGTGAGTTACAGTACAATTTTTAAAACTGATTAGGATAATTTCACCATGTAAGTTTCTAGAACCAGTAATGATTTCTCCTTGTACGATGATTCCTCCTTCAAATTCTAGTTTTATATTCTCGTTTTCGACTATTTTGTAGGCATTTAAATCCATCGGGCTCATGTCTTCGATGGCTAAGTTAAAACCTTTTAGTTTTCCGATAGGACTGCCAAAACCTTCAGGATGAGTTAGGGTACCGTGTCCAACTAATTCTTTTTCACGGTAGGATAAAGCAGTTTTACCTGTTGTTTGAATGTAAACAGGTTTGCCTTCTGCTTCAATAACATTGGTAAAAACACCAGAAATTTGTAAACCCGTACTTAGTTCTATAGTTCCTAAAGCATTCGAATTTATTAATTTTTGAATACCTGAAATTCCTCCAGTGCGTAATGCCATTTTATTAGCAAATTCTTCTAGAATAAGGCTTAAATGCGCAAAGGTAGGCGTGACATATAGTTGAGGTTGTAATTTTGTAATATCAAAACTCTGATTGGCTGCCGAGATATCGTAAGGAATTTTGGTAACATTATTGGTCATGCACCAAGCGCTTTCGCCAATTGATGATAATAAACCAGCACCGTAAATTTTAGGGTCTTCGATAGTACCGATTAAACCATACTCAACAGTCCACCAATGTAAGTTTCTAATTTGTGCCATTTCAGACAATTCTCCCATGTTATTTTGCAAATCCTCAACAGCTTTTTCGGCTTGATCAATATCAGCTTGCGGAGTTCCTTCGGCTTCTTTTAAAATCGAAAGCAATCGAATCGCTTCATACATTTGGTAATCTTTGTGCGAAGAAATGGCTTTGCAACCAATTTCGCCAAAACGACGTAAATATTCAGCATATTCAGGATTAGCAATAATAGGAGCATGACCAGCACCTTCATGAATGATATCGGGTGCAGGTGTATATTCAATATGTTCGAGCTGACGAATATCAGAAGCAATTACCAAGACATTATAAGCTTGGAATTCCATAAAAGCATTTGGCGGAATAAAACCATCAACAGCTACGGCAGCCCAACCAATTTCAGTTAAAATTCGGTTCATGCCATACATGCTCGGAATGTTATTAATTTCGATTCCGGTTTTCTTTAATCCATCTAGATACGAATGGTGCGCTACTTTAGATAAATAATCGACATTTTTACGCATTACATATCTCCAAACCGCTTGATTGATTGGAGTATAATCACTATAATCTTGAGGCTTAATAAATTGCTTTAAATGATTAGGCAATCTATCTAATAACGGATTTGTTTCAATAATTGGGTTCATTTCGAAATCGTTGTAGTTCTTTTGCGAAATTACGAATTTATAGCACCATTTTTAGTTTTTTATTTAGTTGTTTTTTGTAAATCTCTAAAATATTCAATTTTATACAGGAACATAGACGCCATATTTACACCTCGCATCTTAGCTTCTTCGGCAAGAATACCTATAAAAAGACTGTCTACTGTTTTTGTAAAAATTTCAATCCATCTGTTGAAATGTGATTGGTTTACAGACAAATGTTTGTGCGGTGGGAATGGACTTCCAGAATAGGTATGTTGTTCTAATAAAATAGTTTGCCAAAACTTATACATTGTTTCTAAATGTTCTGGCCATCTTCCTTGAATTTTTTCATTAAAAATGGGGCCAATGAGATCATCCTTTTGAATTTTACCATAAAAAGTATTAACCAATAACTTTATGTCTTCGATTGTTGTTATATCTAAAATTACCATGGTGTATGTAAAAAAAATTATATGTAAAAATAAGACATAAAAGAGGATTTGTCTTATAAACTTAGTTAAATGAATGTAAAAAAGGTCTTAAAAAAATTAATATACAAGACAAGAGTTGGATTTAGAATCTTTTCATTTTTTAGTACAGATGTAAGTAAGTCGAAAGTTTAAAATCCGGAAAACCATAAGGATTAGCATCGATTAAAATAACAAAAAAAATAATATAATGTTGAGGTTATTATTTAGTTTATATTGAAATCATGTTAGGACTAATCCTGACTATGTTTTTCTTTTTTACCCAATAAGCTGTGTGTATAAATCCTGATTTTCATTGAGATATTGAAACTCAAATCCTTTGTTTACCATATTGGTTTTGATGTTTATAATATCCTTTTTGTTTTTTAGTTCTAATCCTACTACTACAGAGCCAACCTCTCTACTGTTTTTCTTTGCAAATTGAAAATATGTAATATCGTCATTAGGACCTAATATATCATTTACAAATTCTTTAAGTGCGCCTGGACGTTGTGGAAACTGAATCATAAAATAATGCATTAATCCTTCGTAAAGCAAGGAACGCTCTTTTATTTCGGCAGTTCGCTCAATATCGTTGTTGCTTCCGCTTACTACACAAACCACCGTTTTGCCTTTTATTTTGTCTTTGTAAAAATCTAATGCAGCTATAGTTAATGCTCCCGCTGGTTCTACGACCATAGCTTCTTCATTATATAATCGTAAAATAGTGGTACAGACTTTGCCTTCGGGAACAAGAATAATATCGTCTAAGTTTTTACGACATATATCGAAAGTTATGTTACCAACTTGTTTTACTGCTGCGCCATCTACAAATTTATCGATCGTTTTTAAAGGTGTATTCTTACCATCAATAATAGATGTTTTCATTGATGGAGCTCCTTTTGGTTCTATACCAATAATTTTGGTTTCAGGACTTAGATGCTTAAAAACTTCTGAAAGCCCCGATGCAAGCCCACCGCCGCCTATAGGAACAAACACATAATCTATAGGTTCTTTATAAGATTCTAGAATTTCTAATCCTACAGTGCCTTGTCCTGCAATAACTTTTAAATCATCAAAAGGATGGATAAAGATTCTGTTGCTTTTTAGAGCGTCTTCAGTTGCAGAAGCATAAGCATCATCAAAAGTGTCTCCCGTAAGAACAATTTCTACAAAAGACTTTCCAAATAATTGTACTTGTTTTACTTTTTGTTTTGGAGTAGTTTTTGGCATGTAAATCTTGCCTTTTATTTGTAGTAAATTACAAGAATACGCTACACCTTGTGCATGATTTCCTGCGCTTGCACAAACAATGCCTTTTGTTTTTTCGGTTGCATTTAGAGAGGATATTTTATTGTAAGCACCTCTGATTTTATAGGAACGTACAATTTGTAAATCTTCTCTTTTTAATAAGATAGTTGCTTTAAATTCATCTGAAAGATTCAGGTTTTGTGTTAGTGGAGTAGCAGCAACTACATTGCTTAGCTGTTCTTTAGCTGTAATTACTTCGTTAAATAAAGTCATATATTTTGGTTATTTTTTAAAATAAAAAACCTCCCGATTTGGGAGGTTCTAATAAATTGTATTTTGTTTACTTATTTATATAACACCTCGCCATTATTGTAGAATTACAATAATGCTAATAATAGCGATAATAATGTTATTTAAGTTTGTCATTGTTTATTATTTGAAAAAACAAATGTATTAATTATTTAATAAGAACAATAAAAAAGATTATTTTTTTGCAATTGTAGGAGGATACTGAGCTAGTATTTTGCTCACAAAGTCAGCAACTATTTTATCTTTTTTGTCAGCTCCTTGGTTGGTTAAATAACCAACTCCTTCACCTTGCCAAATCATTTCTTTTTTCTTAGCATCGATAAAATCGATGTATAAAGTTCCTTGGGTAGATGTTGAAACAGAAGTTTGATTTCCCATCATTAGGTATGGATTCCATCCATATCCCCATCCGTAACCCCATCCAGCATTAAATTGGTTTACGTTTACTTCTTCTCTGGCTTTAGTAAAAATATTTATTAATAAATCTGGATTGTCACTTTTTGTAAATCCTTTTGCAGCCATCTGTTCGTCGATAGCACGTAAAATTCTTCTTTTATCTAAATCAGAAATCTCTACTTTATCGACACCAGCTTTAAAATAAGCATATGTTTTATATTTAGTAAAATCGACAGATTTATCATAATCTGAGTGTACAGAAATACTACTACAAGATGTTAGAACAAGAAGTAATAGAATCGGTAAAATAAATAATTTTTTCATGTTTAGATGGTTTTAAAGGTTATATCGATTTTGATTTAAAATAATGTTTCGTCAACTATATTAGGGATGGTCACTTTTAATAAAGGTTGCGTACTCATGGCTCTTTTTATTGCAAAAATAGCTTCGTCATTACGTGCCCAGCTTCTTCTTGAAATTCCGTTGTTAACATCCCAAAAAAGCATTGACTCTAAGCGTCTTGACGCTTCTTTACTTCCATCAAGAATCATACCAAAACCACCATTTATAACTTCGCCCCAGCCTACGCCTCCGCCATTATGTATAGAAACCCATGTAGCTCCTCTAAAGCTGTCTCCAATTACATTTTGTATTGCCATATCTGCTGTGTATCTTGAGCCATCATAAATGTTAGATGTTTCTCTGTATGGAGAATCTGTTCCGGAAACGTCATGATGATCGCGTCCTAAAACAACTGCTCCAATTTCTCCTCTTGCAATAGCTTGGTTAAAGGCTTCTGCAATTTTTATACGACCTTCGGCATCAGCATATAAAATTCGTGCTTGTGATCCTACAACTAATTTATTTTCCTGAGCACCTTTTATCCATTTGATGTTATCCTGCATTTGTTGCTGAATTTCGTCGGGTGCTGTTTTTGCCATTTCTTCTAAGACTTGTGAAGCGATGGTATCTGTTTTTTGTAAATCTTCGGGTTTACCTGAAGTACAAACCCATCTAAACGGACCAAATCCATAATCAAAACACATAGGTCCCATGATGTCCTGAACGTAACTTGGGTATTTAAAATCGATATTGTTTTCGGCCATTACTTCAGCACCAGCACGTGAAGCTTCTAGTAAAAATGCATTTCCATAATCAAAGAAATAGGTTCCTTTGGCAGTATGTTTGTTTATCGCATCAGCGTGTCGGCGTAATGTTTCCTGTACTTTTTCTTTAAATAATTCAGGATTATTTGCCATCATTTTATTGGCAGCTTCAAAGGTAATTCCAACAGGATAATACCCGCCAGCCCAAGGATTGTGTAATGAAGTTTGGTCTGAACCCAAGTCAATCTTGATGTTTTCCTGATCAAATTTTTCCCATACCTCAACTACGTTTCCTAAGTATGCAATAGAAACTACTTCTTTATTGGCTTTTGCCAAAGAAACTCTTTTTACTAATTCGTCAAGATCTTCAACAATCTCATTGATCCAACCTTGTTCGTGGCGAATTTTAGTGATTTTTGGGTTCACTTCGGCGCAAACCGTGATGCAGCCCGCGATATTTCCTGCCTTAGGCTGTGCACCGCTCATTCCTCCCAATCCAGAAGTCACAAATAAGTTTCCTTCAGGATTTAGTTTTATTTTTCTAAAACCATTTAAAACCGTAATTGTTGTTCCATGCACAATTCCTTGTGGTCCTATATACATATAACTTCCTGCAGTCATTTGTCCGTATTGAGAAACTCCAAGTGCATTCATTTTTTCCCAATCATCGGGTTTAGAATAATTTGGAATTACCATTCCGTTAGTAACAACTACACGTGGTGCTTCGGCATGAGAAGGAAAAAGACCCATTGGATGACCAGAATACATAGTAAGCGTTTGCTCATTTGTCATTTCTGACAAATATTGCATGGTAAGTAAGTATTGCGCCCAGTTTTGGAAAACAGCGCCATTACCGCCATATGTAATTAATTCATGAGGATGTTGTGCAACGGCATAATCCAGGTTGTTCTGAATCATTAGCATAATTGCTTTTGCTTGCTCTGATTTTCCAGGGTATTCACTAATTGGTCTGGCGTACATTCTGTAATCTGGACGAAAACGGTACATATAAATACGTCCGTATTGTTCTAATTCTTCTGAAAACTCAGTGATTAATTCAGCATGATGTTGTGGTTCAAAATAGCGTAATGCATTTTTTAATGCCAATTTTTTTTCTTCTGCTGAAAGAATTGCTTTTCGCTTTGGAGCGTGATTTATAGCTAAATCGTATATTTTTTTTGGAGGTAATATAGATGGGATTCCTTGTTGAATTTGTTCTTGGAAAGTCATTTTTTAAAGGTGCTTAGTTGCTAAGATTCTAAGTTGCTAAGGTGTTTTAGCTAGATTAACAACGGATTAATTTTTTGTTCTTTAGATTATTGTCGACCCGCTGGGGCTCAAATAGCTCCATAGGAGCGAAATACCTATCAATGCAAATTTGATCTGAAATAATTATCTCATTTTCAAATTGGCACATTGACACATTTTCTAATTAAAAGCTAGGGATACCGAATATCCGACCTGTGATAGGATTTGTGGATGGTAATCCTATATTTTTGTGAACAGATATCCATGTTTTTTTATTTAAAAGGTTCAAGAATTTAAATATCGAAAAAAAATAATTAAAAGAATTATCTTATATTCTAATCAGGATATTTCCTAATTATCTGATTTTAAATATTCGGAAATTTAAAGATTTAAAAACTTGTTTCAAAATAATTTTAGATTTCTTATGATTTTAATAATTTAATAACAGCTTTATCTAATTTTTAAAATTGATACATTTTTAAAATAATCTTATTTTTTAATCTCTCCAGTTTTCTTATCATATCCATACGGACAATGGCGACAGCCACTTTTGCAGCAATAACCTCTTTTTAAATGGTGTTTTTCGGTAAAACATTTATATCCTTCGGGGGTATAATAAAAATCTTCGCCTTCGATTAATTTATTTTCCTTATTTTGTTCATTCATAATCCTGAATTTGGCAAAAGCTATTTTTATCTTAATTTTAAGTAAATTCGGTCGATTATGTTTTTCTTTGTGTAGAAGTAATTTACTAGTACAAATTTATAATTTTTACAGCGAATGTTTTTGATTATTGCTAAATATTTAATTCCGAAAGGATATCGCGGGATGGCTGTGTTTCCGTTTGTGTTGATGAAATACCCTTCGGATAAAAAAAATGAGGTTTTTATTAATCATGAAAAAATACATTTACGCCAACAAATAGAATTATTGATACTGCCTTTTTTTCTTTGGTACTTAATTGAATATGTGGTGCGTTTATTTCAATATAAAAATGCTGATTTAGCCTATCATAATATTAGTTTTGAAAGAGAAGCCTATCGAAATGAAGCGAATATAAATTATTTAAAAAACAGACCTTTTTTTCGGTTTGTACAGTATTTAAATCACAAATAAAATAAGATTTTGAATCAAAATATACATACCCTTTTTCCAAATAATATTTCACTTACAATTAAAAGAGAAGATTTGATTCATCCTTTTATTTCTGGGAATAAGTATCGAAAATTAAAGTATAATTTACTCCAGGCCAGAACCGAAAATCAAGAAACACTACTTACTTTTGGAGGTGCTTTTTCTAATCATATTGCAGCTGTGGCTTATGCAGGAAAAGAAAGCGGATTTAAAACTATCGGAATTATTCGTGGAGAAGAGCTTATTGATAAGATAGAGGGAAATCCGACTTTAAAATTTGCTCAGGAAAATGGAATGCAATTAGAATTTGTTACCAGAGATGACTATCGACTTAAAAGTGAAATTGATTTTCTGGATAATCTAAAGCAGCAATTTGGAACATTTTATCTTGTACCCGAAGGCGGGACAAATGAGCTGGCAGTTCGAGGTTGCGAGGAGATTTTAACCCCCGAAGATGCTGAGTTTGATTATGTATGCTGTGCCGTGGGAACAGGTGGTACTATTTCGGGAATTAGTAATAGTGCATTACCAAATCAGAAAGTTTTAGGGTTTCCAGCGTTAAAAGGGGATTTTTTAAAAGATGAAATTCGTATTTTTGCAAAGAATCAAAATTGGGAACTCATCACTGATTACCATTTTGGAGGTTATGGCAAAGTAAATTCTGAGCTAGTTACCTTTATTAATCAATTTTTTGATGAAAATAAAATTCCTTTGGATCCAATTTATACAGGAAAGATGGTTTTTGGCGTTATAGATTTAATTAAGAAAAATTATTTCCCCAAGAACTCTAAAATTTTGTTGATTCATACAGGAGGATTACAAGGAATAAAAGGAATGAATATGAAGCTGATGAATAAAAACTTACCAATAATTAAAAGCAATGTTTAAAAAGACACTCTTACTCTTACTAACGATAACTTTGATAGGTTGTAATGCAAGCAAGCCTGCTATAGTAACAACCAAAAAGAAAGCTACTACTCAAAAACAAAGAGTAGCAATACAGACCAAGAAAAAGCCCACTTATACCAAGCCATCAGCGAATAATAGAACTGAGGTTATTGAATCAACTTCTAAAACGGTTGTTACTAATAATTTAATTAGTGATTATATTTTTCAGTATAAAGATATTGCAATGGGAAATATGAAAAACTACGGAATTCCTGCAAGTATTATTTTGGCGCAAGGAATTTTAGAATCTGGTGCAGGAAGAGGAGACTTGGCGCTTTCATCAAATAATCATTTCGGAATAAAATGCCATAAGGATTGGGTTGGCGAGAGTGTTCGCCACGATGATGATTCGTTGCAAGAATGTTTTAGAAAATATAAAGACCCATCTGAATCGTTTCGTGACCATGCTTTATTTCTAACTGGGAAAAAACGATACGCGGCATTATTTACTTATGAAAAAGGAGATTATAAAGCTTGGGCAAAAGGATTAAGAGCAGCAGGATATGCTACTGATCCTAGATATCCAGAGAAATTAATTAGCTATATTGAGCGTTACGAATTGCATCAATATGATAATTTAGCTATGGGTAAAGAATATGTAGTAATAGAGAAAACTACCACAGTTGTTGCTACAAAACCTAATACATCAAACAATAATACAGGTAATCTTTCTTCGTATGAAGTTCAAAAAGGAGATACATTGTATTCTATTTCAAAGAAATTCAACGTACTTGTTGATGATTTAAAGCAAAAAAACAATCTTGTCGATAATACCCTTTCTATCGGGCAAAAGTTAATTGTAAAATAAAATTCCAATAAAGATAAAAGTCAAAATTAAGATGATATATCAAAGAAGCAGTCAGCTTTTTGCTGAAGCAGAAAAAGTAATTCCGGGTGGTGTAAATTCGCCTGTAAGAGCATTTAAAGCAGTAGGAGGAACTCCAATTTTTGTAAAAAGCGCCAAAGGAGCTTATTTATATGATGAAGACGGAAACAAATTGATAGATTACATCAATTCATGGGGACCAATGATTTTAGGTCATGCCTATGCTCCAGTTGTTGAAGCTGTAATTGAAAAAGCTAAATTAGGAACATCTTTTGGAATGCCTACAGAATTAGAAACACAAATTGCTGCTTTGGCGGTTTCGATGGTTCCAAATATCGATAAAATTCGTTTTGTAAATTCAGGGACAGAGGCTTGCATGAGTGCAATACGTTTGGCAAGAGGTTTTACAAAGAGAGATAAAATTATAAAATTTGCAGGCTGTTATCACGGACATTCTGATTCATTCTTGATTCAGGCGGGAAGCGGAGCTGTTACTTTCGGGAGCCCAAATAGCCCTGGAGTCACAGAGGGAACGGCAAAAGATACTTTACTTGTAAAATACAATGATCTAGAAAATGTAGCGACATTAATTAACGCTAACAAAAATGAAATTGCTGCTATTATCATAGAACCTGTTGCAGGAAATATGGGTTGTATTCCGCCAAATAAAGGATTCTTAGAAGGCTTACGTCAGTTGTGTACAGAAAACGGAATATTGTTAATCTTTGATGAGGTTATGACTGGTTTTAGACTTGCACGTGGTGGAGTTCAGGAATTATTTAACATCAAAGCTGATATTGTTACTTTTGGAAAAGTTATAGGTGGTGGTTTACCAGTAGGAGCATTTGCTGCTCGTGCAGAAATCATGAATTATCTAGCGCCAATAGGACCTGTTTACCAAGCAGGAACATTATCGGGTAATCCGTTGGCAATGGCAGCAGGATTAGCAATGCTACAAGCTTTAGATAAGGATCGTGCTATTTTTACTCGTTTAGAAGAAAAAACAGCTTACCTAGAAGCAGGAATTGACAGAGTTCTTAAAGCTAATAATGTAGTTTTCACGATTAATAGAGTAGGTTCTATGATTTCGGTACATTTTGATGCTGCTCCGGTAACTGATTTTAAAAGTGCAGCCAATGGTGATAATGAAACATTCAAGAAATTCTTCCACGGATTATTGCAAGAAGGAGTTTATATTGCGCCTTCAGCATACGAAACATGGTTTATTACGGATGCATTGACATACGAAGATTTAGATTTTACAATTCAAGCAATTGATAAAGTTTCTAAAACTTTTTAGTTTTAAAATTTTAGAATAAATAAGGATTTAAGGTTTGACTTTTTAATTAAAGTTGAACCTTTTTTCGTTTCTGATGTTTTGACTCTTTGTTGTTAATGAAAAGTTAAACAAAAGGGAGCTGCTTATAAAATTCCAATCAAAAGTTATTTTTGTTTGTTAAATAACCATTAAACTAATAACTAAGTGAAGAAAATTTTAATTCTTGCTATACTAGCAAATTTTGTGCTATTGCCTGCAAATCTATTTGCACAATCTAAAAAGAAGAAATCAAAAAAAGAGGAAGCAACGGCTGTAGTTCCAGATAAAAAGCTAGAGTCAGCAATTAAAGAATATGGTAAAGTAATTACAAAGGAAGCAGTTTCTGATGAAGGACTTTTTACAGTACATAAAGTAGATAAAAAGTACTATTTTGAGATTCCGAATAAATATTTAAACAAGGACATGCTTTTGGTAAGTAGATTATCAAAATTGCCTTCTAATTTAGGTGGAGGATATGTAAACGCTGGCTCTGAAACCAATGAGCAATTAATAGTTTGGGAGCGTTTTCAGGATAAGATTCTTATTAAATCTAAATCATATAATGCTGTTGCAAATGATACGTTACCGATAAGTATTTCTGTTAAATCAAATAATTATGAACCTACATTATTTGCTTTTGATATAGTTGCTTTTAGTAAAGATTCTGCCAATACAGTTATCGATGTGACTAAATTTTATAGTACAGACGTAAAAGCAATTAGCGGAATATCTGCAGAAATGCGAGAAGTATATAAAGTAAAAGCATTAGATGAATCCAGAAGTTTTATTAACGGAATGAAAAGTTTTCCGATGAATATTGAAGTTATTCAGGATATGACTTACAATGCTTCTAAACCCACAATGTTACAGGAAAGTGAAACAATAAGCATACAAATGAATCAATCGATGATTTTATTGCCAGAAGTGCCAATGAAACCAAGATTAGCAGATCCAAGAGTGGGTTGGTTTACTGTTAGTCAATATGATTATGGAAGTAATGAGTTGAAATCTGATCTTAAAACATATATCCAACGTTGGAGATTGGAACCTAAAGATCCTGAGGCTTATGCAAAAGGAGAATTGGTTGAGCCAATAAAGCCAATAGTATATTATTTAGATCCTGCGACTCCAGTAAAATTGAGAAAATACATTAAACTAGGAATCGAAGAATGGCAGAAAGTATTTGAAACAGCTGGTTTTAAAAATGCAATTATTGCAAAAGATGCTCCAACAAAGGAAGAAGATCCTGATTTTAGTCCAGAAGATATTCGCTATTCTGTGATACGTTATGTTGCTAGTACAACTAGAAATGCTATGGGGCCAAGTGTTTCAGATCCTAGAACTGGAGAAATTATCGAAAGTGATGTAATCTGGTATCACAATCACTTGCGTTCTTATAGAAATAGATATTTGTTAGAAACTGGTGCAGCAAATCCGTCGGCAAGAACTTTAAAGACAAGCGACGAAGAAATGGGGGAGATGATGCGTATGGTTATTGCACATGAAGTAGGACATGCATTGGGCTTTCCTCATAATATGGGAGCAAGTTGTGCTTTTGATACGGAGAGTTATAGAAATGGAGATTTTACGCAACAAAACGGAATTGCTGCGAGTATAATGGATTATGCTCGTTTTAATTATATCGCACAGCCAGGAGATGAAAACATTCGTTTTATTCGTAAAATGGGGGCTTATGATCATTATGCTTTAAACTGGGGATATAGAGTTATTCCAAACGTAAAGTCAGCTGAAGAAGAATTACCAACTTTAGACAAATGGATTCTTGAAAAAGCGGGAAATCCAATTTATAAATTTGGAAAACAGAGCAGTAGTTTTGATCCATCTTCACAAACAGAGGATATTGGAAATAATTCTATGAAAGCAGGTACATATGGACTTAAAAACCTAGAATATGTAGCCAGTCATTTAAATGAGTGGACAAGTAATGTTTCTAATAATTATGATGATTTAGATGAATTATATAAAGAATTATTAGATGTATGGAGCAGATATGTAGGTCATGTTGTGACCAATGTAGGAGGAGTTTATGAAAATCTTAAAAATCCAAATCAAGCTGGAAATGTTTATGAAGTGGTTCCAAAAGCAAAACAAATAGAAGCAATGAACTGGCTTCAGACTAATGCTTTTGCTTCTCCTACTTGGATTGTAAATATGAATACTTTAAAAAACACCAATTATTCAGGTTATACAGAACGATTTAGAAGTTTACAAGTTAGACATTTAAATAGTTTATTGAGTTTTGGTCGTATTGGCAGGTTAATGGATGCCGAAATAATTGGTACAGATACTTATAAAGCATTAGATTTTTTAAAGGATATGCGAAAAGGAATTTGGAAAGAAGCCAATGCTGCAACTAATGTAACTATATACAGAAGAAATTTACAGCGCGCTTACATTGATAGAATGGCATATTTAATGACTGAGGAGATTAAACCATCAGATAGAGCAACAGAGTATTATAATGTTGCCCAGTCTGATATCAGAGCTTTAGTTAGAGGTGAATTGAATGTTTTGAAAAAAACACTGACAACAGCAAAAGCAATGGCTGTAAATACAGAAACAAAATATCATTATGAAGATTGTATTAAAAGAATTGATTTAGTTCTTAATCCAAAATAATTAGATGTTCTATAAATAAAAAAGAGGCCTTTCGGCCTCTTTTTTATTTATAGTTTGTTTTTTCTCTCTTTCATTTTGTCTTTCATCTTTTCTTTGTTTTCATCTCTCATTGCAGTCCATTTTTTGTATTGTTCGGCATTTAAGATTGATTTCATTTGAGCTTCAGTAGCTGTTTTTTCATCCATTATCTCTTTTTTAAGAGCTGCTTTTTCTTCGGCAGTTGGTTTTATACTACTGTCTTTTCTGGCTTTACGCATTTCCATGTGTTTTTGCGCTTTGGCACTTCTGTCAGCTAGTAACTTTGCAACTTGAGCTTGTTGGTTGGTATCTAGATTTAATTCGGTAGTCAGTTTTTTTAAATGTTTCTCATTCCGTTGTTCAGGTGTCAACCTTTCTCTTTGTTGTTTAACAGGTTGAGCAGCATCTTGAGCAAAGCTTACCATTCCAACGAACAATAAAGCAGCGATAAATAATTTTTTCATGATTTTTTTGTTTTAAAAGGTTATTGATGTTAGACATTTATAAAATAAATAGGTTTAACACATTTTTTTTAATTATAATTTATTTAACAGCCGATAAAATAAATTTTGTTTCTTAAATTCGCATTGTGAAAAAAATGGTCTTCATATTGATTCTAGCTATTTTTCTAAAACCAGTATTCCCGGTTATAGAATATATTGTCAATTATGATTACATTTCGACGGTACTTTGCGAGAATAAAGCGCAGCCTGTTATGCAGTGTAACGGAAAGTGTCATTTAATGAAAGAATTGGCCAAAGCTGCCGATACCGAAAAGCCTTCTTCGTCTGATAAAAAAAACACCCTTCTGGATAAAGTCGATTTAATGTTTGAATCGACAAACGCATTTGTATTACAATTTTATCCAAACAATACTAAATCACAAATCAATGCGGCTTACGCTAATTTGTATTCGCATCTTAATGCCGATTTGTTTTTTCATCCACCTGCACGTATTTCTTAAATTTTAATTAAAACACTTTTGTGTCCTGCTATTTCATTTGACTATTGTCATTTGAGGTAAGCCTATGCACATACTATTTTAAATATCTATTAAGAATATACAACTCAAAAATGAAAAAAATATTATACAAAGCAGTAGCTATTTTGGCTATAACTGCTACTATTTCAGCATGTTCAAGTGATGATAATAATGAATCAGTTTCTGGAACTGGTAAAATCGGATTAAAATTTGACAACTCATTTGGATCAAATGATTTAATTCTGGAAACGCAAGGAAATAGAACTTCTAATAATGAGGTTTTAAAAATTACTAACGTTAAATACATTGTAAGTAATATTGTCTTGACAAAAACTGATGGAACAACTTTTACATACCCAAAAGCAAAAAGTTATTTTATTGCTGACGAAGCCACTGAGGCTGGTTACAAATTTATCTTATCGGATGTTCCTGCAGGAGATTATACAAAAGTAAAATTCGGAATAGGAGTAGATAAAGAACAATGGCAATTGGGTGCGTCTGGACAAGGTGATTTTCTTGCACAAGCTCAGGCTGCTGGAATGTTATGGAACTGGACTGCAGGATATAAATTTCTTGCTTTCGAGGGTAATTTTACTTCAGAAACTGTTACAACTGCTATTCCTTTTATGATTCATACTGGACAAACAGGAACGGATTATAACTATACAGAAGTAACGCTAGATTTCCCGACTAAAGCTTTGGTAAGAACTAACATTTCGCCAGATGTACACATTATAACCGATTTGTCTAAGATTCTTGACGGACCTAACAAAATCAAGCTTTCAGATTATAATATGGGCGGCATGGGAGCTATGATTATGGGCGGAGCTGCTTTGCCTTTAATTACTGCCAATGTAGCCACAATGTTTAGAGTAGATCACGTACACAACGATTAATTTCATTTTTAGGAGCACAAAAGTTATTTTTCATTAGGAACTCTTGTCCCGCATCCCGATAGCTATCGGGATACTATGTCTTTTTTATTTAAAAAAAAATAAAAAAGAATACCGTAGGAATTGGGGTTAGAAATGAGCTTTTGTGCTTCTTTTAAAATTTAGAAACCATGAGAATAAAATATTTTCTTTGGGTTATGATTCCGTTATTATACAGTTGTAGTGATCAGGATGATGAATATATAAATGTGCCTTTAGACTTTAAAGTGCCATCTAATTTCCCCGCTTTAACTTATGATATTACTGCAAATCCACCAACTGTAAAAGGATTTGAACTAGGTAAAAAACTTTTCTACGATGGACGTTTGGCTTCTGATGGAATTGTTTCTTGTGGTTTTTGTCATATACAGGAAAACGCATTTACACATCATGGGCACACAGTGAGCCATGGAGTTGGGGATGCATTGGGAACCCGAAATGCACCACCAATTCAGAATTTGGCTTACCAAGCGACTTTTATGTATGATGGAGTAACTAATCATTTAGACTTGCAGCCAATAATTCCGTTAACGAGCGATATCGAAATGAATGGTAATTTAAATACTATTCTAGAAATGATGAAAGGGGATAAAACCTACCGAACTTTATTTGGACAAGCTTTTACCAATGGTGCAATTACTACCGAGAATATGTTAAAAGCACTTTCGCAATTTATGGTAATGGTAACATCTTCTAATTCGCGTTTTGATAAATACCGCCGTAATGAAACAGGAGGAACGCTTACAGCCGATGAATTGGCAGGATATGCATTGTTTAATTCTAAATGTGCTTCATGTCATGCAACTGATTTAATGACCGATGATTCGTTTCGAAACAATGGTTTGGCAGTAAATCCAAAAGTAAATGACGTGGGACGTTATAAGGTTACTGAATTGGTTAGTGATTATTATAAATTTAAAGTGCAGAGTTTACGAAATGTCGAAGTTTCGGCTCCCTATATGCACGACGGACGATTTGGAACACTAGAAGCTGTTTTGGATCATTATGCCAGCGGAATTGAAGCTTCGGCAACTTTAGATCCAATTTTGAGGCAAAATGGAAAACTAGGTATCCAACTTTCAGAAATGGATAAGAAACAAATTATCGCATTCCTGAAAACATTAACCGATCATCAATTCTTAACTGATAAGCGATTTTCGGAGTTTTAAGGTTCTTTCTAACAGGCTTTTTAAATTTGTTAGGATAAGATATAATAAAAATTGGAGTTTTAGCCCCGATTGTAGTGTAAAGCCTTTTTGAGAAAAGCCCTTATTTTTTCTTGGGTTTACAAAGTGACCAGCGGAAACTTTGTAAACATATAGAAAAATGGGATTTTAAGAAAAGCTTGCAACGAAAAGCGGGTCCCGATAGTTATCGGGAGCTCCTAAAAAAATAATAATAAAATGAAAAAAATAATAGTTTTAAGTTTAGTTTTAGTTTGCAATTTTACTTTTGCTACAACAGTAAAAGATAGTATTTCGAGCTTTACATTTCAGCGTTTGGCAATGATGGAAGACTTTGATTGTGATGCTTGTGGCTGTTCTGCAAGTGGTGGGAGCATGGGATTTAGCTCGATGTTAAATACTAATTTTGTCGGAATACGTTATTTCAACCAAAGTTATACGAGTCGCGATGGTATTTTTGCTAACTCTCCCTGGATAGATGAAAATTTTAATACAGTTCAGGCTTGGGCAAGGATTCCTGTAAGCAAGAGAGTTCAGATTTCGGCATTGGTTCCTTATCATTTTCATAATCGAGAATTAACCACAGGAACGGAAAGTATTTCGGGATTGGGAGATATTTCGGTAATGGCACTTTATACAGTGTTTGAAACGCAAAAAGACAGTACTGTTTTTACGCATAAAGTTGAATTTGGTGGAGGAGTAAAAATGCCAACAGGAAGGTTTAATGAAGCGAATAACGCAGGAAGTGTAAATAAAAGTTTTCAGTTAGGAACAGGAAGTTGGGACTATTTACTGGTTTCTGAATATGTAATTAAGAGAAAAAATCTGGGGTTAAACACCATGTTGAATTACGTTATAAAAACCGAAAACGAACAAAAATACCAATACGGAAACCAGTTTAATTATTCGGGAACGTTCTTTTACTTGTTTGATTTGCCATCGGTACAAATAGTTCCTCAGCTAGGTTTTGCGGGTGAAGTTTATGCTACAAACAGACAACACGGATTAGACTTGCCAAATACAGCGGGAGATATCCTGTTTGGTAAATTTGGATTAGAGGTTGGTAAAGACAAATTTTCGGTGGGTGTAAACGGAATGCTTCCTATAAACCAAAATTTATCTAGTGGCGCTATGGAAGCTAATTACCGCTGGAGTATAAATCTGAATTATAGTTTATAACGAGATACTAATTATTTAAAACTTCTATATCGGTGAGCTAAGAGCATTGATATGGGAGTTTTTTTATGTGTTAAATGAAATGGATGCTTAATTTTACTAAAGTTTAATTTATACAAATGAAATTAAGGAAAATAACAGTAGAGGATAACGTTTATCTCTATATAATGACTGGAAAGGTTGATTTACCAGCGCAGGAAGGAACATTGACGATAAAAATATTTTTAAAGGATTATAAGCTAAGTCCGTTATTAGTTGATTTTTTAACCTGGGATGATCCGATTATTGGTCTTCCTTTAAATTTTGGATTTCCGCTCTCTAAGCCATTAACTGGCGAAAAGGAAGTAGTTAATTTGAATAGACCTAAATATGTTAGAGAATGTATTTTATATGGTCTGCAAAAAGGATGGACAGGCGAAAATAAGCAGGAACCACTTGATGGATTAGAAATATTAGCTAATTTGGGATATGATGTTTCTGTTTTATCCGTTAAAAAAGGCGATACTAAATAAACGTTTTTTAATAATTTAAAGACTTCTATATCAATAAGTTTAAAGGCTTTTAAATATAGGAGTTTTTTTACGCATGATGGTTAAGGGAAATTACATCCTATTATGATGGTTTATAAGGATAGGTTTTTAAATTTGTGTAGCGATCAAACAAATTAAAATAGATAGAAGTAAAGGGAAAGAATGGAGTTTAATAAGAAAAGTAAAAATAGGGTTCTTAAAGCTGTTAATAGCGAAATGTCTTATAAGAAATTAACAGCTCCTGAGTTACATCAGTTTGTTCAACACTGGAATTATGATGATGGAATTGAGCCTTTTAATTGGATTGTAAAACAGAAAATTTGTGATAAAGGCACGGCTCTTTGTCTGTATTGGTTTCTTCAACCCGATTATTTCTACAAGTTTAAAAATGAGGATGAAATAAAAGAAGATGTAAATTATGAAACTTATAAGTTAATAAAAGAAATTGAAGAGAAATATTGTGCTGGTTTTTATGAGGATGAGAATTTTTCTTTCAATCCTAAAGATGAATTTCTGGATGAAAATTCTAACACAAAATGTATTCCTAAAGAAATGCTTGAGAAATCAGCAGGAACTGTTTTTGAACGCCAAGATATTGAGTTTGCATTTTTAAGAAAACCCAACGAGAAGGAATTAAAAACGATTGAGACTAAGATAAAAGATGCTATAAAGAGTATTCAGGTTTCAAATCCTGATTTTATTTATGGTGAAACCAATATTGCAATTCAAGCAATAATAGAAAGTGTTGAATACTGGAAAGGGAAAGAATTAGGAAAGATAAAAATTAATAACCTGTCTTACTTATGGATGGACTGTGTTCAGAAACAACACAATTGGGGTTGGATAATTTGGGATTGGGAAACTGGAAATAATGTAGGTGTAACAAACGCTACAAAAGAATTGACTTGTCTTGCTGATACAATTATAAGACACACAATTGATGGATTTATGCCAAGTACAATAATTGCCGATTTATATAAAGATTTGGAAGGAGTAACTAATTTTTACGATTTAAAAAAAGATCCTTATAGCGGTATTGGTTTGCTTTTTAGTACAGATCATATGAGTTTTAAAGATTTATAAGCAGGGTTAAAAAGAACGGAATATATGGAATCAATTATTGCGAAGAGAATAGAGAAAGCTTTTTTAAATGAGTTACCATTAGAATCATTAAGACAACTTACAATCGATTTGAATAAAGAGGGGATTGGCAAGGAAACTATCTTAAAAGAGTTTTATGAGTTTGATGCTTTTTTGATAGCGGAGGGAAGAGCTAATGAAATTGATATCCTTGAAGATGTAATAGACATGATGACAGGTTATTATGTAGGTCGAAATTTAGATTTAAAATAATCGGTAAAAAGCATTTTGTTTAAGGGGTAAATAATAAAGAAAGGTGCACTTGAAGTTTATAGTAATTTCACTTTTAAATAACGTCTTACATAGTTGAAATTGCTTAAGTTTGCAGTCCAATTTTAATAAATATAATATGTTTCAGAATAAAAATTTGTGGTTTGCTGTTTTAGTTTCTTTCATTTTTAGCTTTGGTTTTGCTCAGGAAAATGAATATTTATTAAAATTTAAAAATTCTAAAGAATTACAGAAGTTTTTAAATTATTCTAAAAAAACAATGCCATTGGTAAGTGCACATCGAGGTGGACCAACAGTTGGTTTCCCTGAGAATTGCACACCAACATTTGCCAATGCAATAAAGTACAATCCAACAATTGTAGAAACAGATATTGCTTTGAGTAAGGATTCAGTTCTGGTAATGATGCATGATAATACATTAGACAGAACAACAACAGGAACTGGTGTAATTGAAGGATATACGTATAAAGAATTACAAGAGCTTTTCTTAAAAGATACTGAAGGGAAAGTAACTCCATATAAAATCGAAACTTTAGATCAAATCCTACAATGGGGTAAAGACAAAGTAATTTATAACCTGGATATTAAAAAAGGAGTTCCGATGCAAATGATTATTGATGCAGTAAGAAGAAACAAAGCAGAGGCTTATTCAGTAATTATTACTTATAATGCAACACAAGCAGCAGAGGCTGCTAAGCTGGCACCAGATTTAATGATATCAGTTTCAGCTAGAGGAAAAGAAGATGTAGAGCGTTTGGAGAAATTAGGTGTAAAAGCCAATAAAATGATAGCATTTGTCGGTACTAAAGAACCAGCGCCAGAAGTGTATGAATATTTACACAGCCGAAAGATTTCTTGTATTCTAGGAACAATGGGGAATCTTGATAAAAGTGCTGCAGCCAAAGGAGATGAGTTATATTATAAACTAGTGGCTAATGGAGCAGATGTACTTTCATCTGATCGTAACGTAGAGGCAGGTAAACAACTCCTAAAATATGCGGATGATAAAAAATTAAAATCTAAGCATATTGTAGTTAAGAAAATAAAATAATATATAAAAAAAGAGCTTCAATCGAAGCTCTTTTTTTTTGCCTGTAAAATTACTTTGCGATTAATTGCTTAATTTTAATGAATAAACAATTCTAATTTTAAAGAAAGAGCCATATGGATTTAGATAGAGCAGCAGGTATGAATAAAATAACATTTTTCTCGGCTCAGCCATATGATAAAACTTTTTTTAATAAGCATAATTGTGAATTCGGATTTGATTTGGAGTTTTTTGAAACACAACTTAACAAACATACCGTAAACTTAATTCAGAGCTCAAATATTATTTGCGTTTTTGTAAATGATATTGTTGACGAAGTGGTAATCAAACAATTGGCAGAAAAAGGGGTGAGAATTATTGCTTTACGTTGCGCTGGGTTTAATAATGTTAATCTAGAAGTTGCAAAGCGATACGGAATTCATGTATGTAGAGTTCCTGCTTATTCTCCCGAAGCCGTTGCGGAGCATGCAATGGCAATGATACTTACACTCAATCGCAAAACTCATAAAGCGTATAACAGAGTTCGTGAACAGAATTTTTCTTTGAATGGATTACTAGGATTTGATTTGAATGGGAAAACAATAGGTATAATAGGAACAGGAAATATTGGGAAAGCTTTCTCTAAAATAGGAAAAGGTTTTGGTTGTAAAATCCTTGCTTATGATATTACTATAAATCCCGAAATGGAAAAAGAAGGCGTTGTATTTACCGATTTGGATACTGTTTTTAAAGAAAGTGATATAATCTCATTGCATTGTCCGTTAAACGAAAAAACAAAGCATATTATAAACAAAGGCTCATTGGCACAAATGAAAAATAGTGTTATGATTATTAATACAAGCCGTGGCGGATTAATAGAAACGGCAAGTGTTATTGAAGCGCTTAAAGAAGGTAAAGTAGGGTATCTGGGTATTGATGTATATGAACAGGAAGAAAAATTATTTTTTAGAGATCTTTCTGAAGATATTATAAAAGATGATGCAATCCAGCGGTTAATGAGTTTTCCAAATGTATTGGTGACTGCACATCAGGCATTTTTTACAAACGAAGCCTTAACCCAAATTGCACTTGTAACCTATAATAATATTAAAGAATTACTAATAAAAAAAGAAATCCAAAATAAATTGGCTTTGTTGGTGTAGAGTGGATTTACTAGGATGTAGTATGATTTATTTTTGTAAATTTAATGGTTGTAAAAAATAATAAAAATCATGAAAAAGACAATTTTAATAGGCTTAGCAATAGTTAGTTTGTACTCTTGCCAGAAAAAAGAAACTACTACCGATGTAGCAAAAGATATAGATTCAGCAACTGTTGATACAATAGTACAAACAGAAAATAATAACGATTCAATAATAGTAAATAATAAAAAAGCAATAGCAGATCCTAAGGTTATTGATTTGATCCGTAAACAGTTAAATACAGTATTATTGAAGAATGATTTGGCAGCAATGACAAAAGAAGATCGCTTTTTTTACTACGATGCTTTCGATTTAAATAATGATGAAAAAGACGAGTATATTGTAGGTCTTTCTAGTCCTTATTTTTGTGGAACAGGAGGATGTTCTGGTTTTATTTTAAAGAACGATGGAAGCTTGTTGAACAAATTTACAGTGACCGATTTTCCTATTTTTGTTGGAACAGGTACTTCAGAGAAATTCCGAGATCTTATAGTAAGCAGTAAAGGGATTTTGTATAATGTAAAAATGAAAAACGGAAAGTACCCTTCTAATCCTTCAGTTCAGGAAAAATGGAAAGGTGACGTTCCTGCAGAATCTCCTGAAATTTTAGATATAGATAATAAAAAATACGAGAAGATTTCTTTTTAAAGAGAAGATTAAACAAAGAAAAAGAGCTTCAATTGAAGCTCTTTTTTTATATCTTTTATTCTCGGAAATGTGATTGTAATTAGGTTGATTTTTCTTGTTTTGTTAGCCATTCTAAATCTTCTTCGCTTTTTTCTATTGAAGTAATTTCTTATGCACTCAATTGATGAAATTCTAATTTTAGTTTTTTATACTTTTTTAAGTTATTCATTGAAATATGATTTAATCGCGTGATGCAGTTATGACTTTTCTTTTAGTGTAATTTATTGATTTTTGTTTGTTCTTCTTTTATTTCTTTTCTCATTTGCATTTTGAGTTGATCAAATGATAATTGATATTTTTTAAAAAAAGTTTTTATTTCATAATTATGTTTTTCCATTTCTTCAATGCTGAATGTCATGAATTTGGGAAGGAAGTCATCTGTGAATTTTTTAAAAATTGTGTTATAATTACTTTTTACATCTTCAATTAGATCATATACTTCATCAGATGAATTTAAAATTGAAGGCTGAATTTCGATGTTTAATAATTGATATAAATCATTATACTTTTTTGAAATAGAACTAAATTTTTCATAAAAAGATTCAATTTCATTATTATTTAATTCATCATTTTTAGAATTAAATTCAAAAACAACCAGCAAGAAATCTTCAAAAATTAGATCACGAGTGTCTTTTGAATAATTACTTATTATTTTTAGTAGATTCTCGTATCCCTGGTGTTTTTGATTGTAAATAAATTCAGCTCTTTTATAGTTTAGTTCAATTTCTTTAAATTCATTGCTTAATTTAAGTTCAGATTTTAATTCTTTAGTCCTTCTTTTGTCAGCAAAAAAAATAGGAAGCCAACCAGCAAAAAAGGCTAATATAGGGATAGTAAATTTTAATAATAAATCCCAATCAATTCTACACATATGGATAGTTTTTAATTAAATTCTAATAAATGTAAAACAAAAAATCTGCCTAAAAGGCAGATTTTTTGTTAAATATAAAATAATAAAATTTACCCAACCAATTCGACAAATTTAAATTCGCCTTCAACTGCAACTTTAGTCAAACCGTGTTTTGACAAATTTTTCATTGCAGCGTCCCATTTTTTACCGCTTAAATTAGCTGTAACTTTTAGTTGTGCAAGATCCATTTTGTTTTCGTTTTCTTTAAGGAAGTGTATAATTGCTTTCTCTTCATCAGATAATTCTATAGTTTGTTTTTTCTCTGGACGCATTTGTGGGAACAATAATACTTCTTGTATAGAGGCATTATTGGTTAAGTACATAATCAAACGATCCATTCCGATACCCATTCCAGATGTTGGAGGCATACCGTATTCCAACGCTCTTAAGAAATCTTCGTCGATAATACCATTAGCTTCATCATCACCTTTTTCAGACAAACGCATTTGGTCTTCAAAACGCTCACGTTGGTCAATTGGGTCATTTAATTCAGAATAAGCATTTGCTATTTCTTTACCACAAACCATTAATTCAAAACGTTCTGTAAGTTCTGGATTGTCACGGTGCTCTTTACACAATGGCGACATTTCTTTAGGATAATCAGTGATGAAAGTTGGCTGAATGTAATTCCCTTCGCATTTTGCTCCAAAAATTTCATCAATTAGTTTTCCTTTCCCCATTGTTTTGTCAACTTCAATTCCCATTCCTCTTGCAGCATCGAACAATTCTTCTTCTGTTTTACCAGAAATGTCAAAACCTGTAAAGTGTTTGATAGAATCGGTCATTGTAACACGAGCGTAAGGTGCTTTAAAGTTTATTTGGTGTTCACCAAAAGTAACTTCGCTGGTACCATTTACTGCGATAGCACAATGCTCAAGTAAACCTTCAGCAAATTCCATCATCCAGTTGTAGTCTTTGTAGGCTACATATATTTCCATTGCAGTAAATTCAGGGTTATGTGTTCTGTCCATTCCTTCATTTCTAAAGTTTTTAGAGAACTCATATACACCTTCAAAACCACCAACAATTAATCTTTTTAAATACAATTCGTTTGCAATACGCATGTAAAGCGGAATGTCAAGCGAATTATGATGCGTGATAAATGGTCTTGCCGAAGCTCCTCCTGGAATTGATTGTAAAACCGGAGTTTCCACTTCAAGATAACCTGAATCATTAAAATAGCCACGCATAGCGGTATATAACTTCGTACGTTTGATAAAGTTTTCTTTAACTTGAGGATTCACTGTTAAATCTACATAACGCATTCTGTAACGTAACTCAGGATCATTAAATGCATCGTGTACATTTCCGTCTTCATCTACTTTTGGCAAAGGAAGCGGACGCAATGTTTTACTTAAAAATGTAAATCCGTCAACACGAATACATTGTGCACCAACTTTGGTAGTAAACAATTCACCTTCAATACCAATGAAATCACCTAAGTCAGTTAATTTTTTAAATACCTGATTGTACAACGTTTTATCATCACCTTCACACAAAACATCACGATTAACATATAATTGAATACGTCCTTCGCTATCTTGTAATTCAGCAAAACAGGCTTTTCCCTGATCTCTCACACTCATCAAACGTCCAGCAACAATAACCTTCTTACCCTCTTCAAAAGACTCCTTAATTTGCTTTGAAGTGTGATTTACAGGAAAAAGATTAGCAGGATAAGGATTGATTCCTAAGTTGCGTAAGTTTTGAAGTTTTTCTCTTCGGATGATTTCTTGTTCAGATAAGGCCATTATATACTGTTTTTTAAGTGTGCAAAGATAGTCAAATTTGAAAAAGTGGCAATTTCAAAATTTGAAAATAATTGTAGTTTTTTCAGAACGAGAAATATTGCGATTTTATAAGGAGTTTTTTGTGAGAGAAGAGAGAAGCAAGAACGGTTTCAGGTTTCTAGTTTCAGGTTAAAATAGTACTTGTGTTTTCTTTGTGATTTTTCTATAATAAACTTTGCGGCATAGCTTTTTTCATACAAAAACTTCAGTACATTAGCGATTCAAATTCTAAGGCTCTAAATTAAAACATGAAAAAATATTTCTCCTTTTTTTTACTCATAATTCTTTTTACAAGTTGTCAAGTCACCGAAACGATTTCTTTAAATGCTGATGGGAGTGGAACTATCAATGTGGTTCAGCTTAGAGATGAGCATAGCTATATGCTTTCGGCGGGAGAAAAATATTCAAAAGAAGAACAATTCAAAGATACAGCTTATGTTTTTCAGGATTACATTACAAAGTACAACGAGACGTTTTTTAAATATACACAGTCAGAACAGCAGTTATTTCAAAAATATGCAAATGTAAAAGTGCATGTAAAGAAGAGTTCTTTTGACAAGGAATTTAAAACTATTATTACATTTCCTTTTACCAAAATAGACGTTGTTCCGAATTTATATAACACAGAAGATTATGCAAATGATCTTGAGAATAATTATGCGCTTACAGCCGAAAAACATTTTTTTGATGTACAATATAGTTTTGATGGAACAGTTTTTAAACGGACTTTGAATGTTATCAATGAAGCTGAAATTGAAAAAAACAAAAACCAAATAAAGGATTTTAAATCCAAAACCCATTCCTTAGATTTAACGCTAACTTACTCGCTTAAATATAATTTCCCTCGTAGGATAAAATCGGTTTCGAATGCTGCGGCAATACTTAGTTCGGATAAAAAATCATTAACACTTACGCTTCAACTTTTAGATTGTTTGCAAGACCCAGCGAGTACTAATCTAGAAGTAGTTTTAGAATAAAACAGAAATGTGGTGTCTATAGAACTTAGCATCTTTCTTTCTCTATTTTTAAATAGACTTCGTATCTTTGAAGAAAAATATAATCTACATATGAGACTATTAAAATTTCTTAGTTTTTCCTTTTTATTAGCAACTTTAACGAGTTGTACTTTTACAGAAAACATCAATATTACAGATAGCGGAACAGGTAAATTCTCGTTAGAGATGGATGGATCGGCACTTATGAAGATGGCAGGGGAACAATTAGGAAATGAAGTGAATGATTCAAAACAAAAGATCGATACCACTTTTTCTTTTAAAGAAATGTTTAAAAATAAGAAAGATAGTATTGCTAAACTTTCTCCAGAAGAACAAAAAGAACTTAAAAAATTAGAAAACTTTTTGGTTAATATGAAGATGAATACAACAGAAAATCAGTTTTTGTTGAATTTAAACTCTGATTTCAAAAATGTAAACGAACTTCAGGATATGATGAAAAGCTTGAGTGCAATTCAAAATATTGAAAAAAATAAATCATCAGATGCCAAACTGCCTTTCGATGGTAATTTTAGTAATAATAGTACAGTTAGTTATAATTACGATGGAAAAAAGTTTAATCGAAAAGTTGTTTTAAATCCTAAAGAAACTATTAAGCCTGTAGCTGATTCATTAGGAATGAATAAAATGATTTTTGCTTCTTCGACTTATATTTTAAAATATAATTTCCCGAAAAAGGTGAAAAAAGTATCTAATAGTAATGCTGTATTTAGCGAAGATCGTAAAACGATAACTATCGAATACCCTTTTACCGATTATATGGAAAATCCAACTAAAATGGCGCTAGAAGTAGAGTTTGAAAAATAATATAATGAATAAAAAAATCCAACTTCAAGATTTAGGTCAAAAAGATTATAAATCGACTTGGGAATATCAAGAGGAATTATTTAAGGATGTTGTAGATTTAAAAATTAAGAATAGGAGAGAAGAACTTGATTTACCAACTCCTAATTATTTTCTTTTTGTCGAACATCCACATGTATATACTTTGGGGAAAAGTGGTGATTTGAGCAATTTATTATTGTCTGAAAAGCAACTGGAAGCCAAAGGTGCAACTTTTTATAAAATAAACCGTGGTGGCGATATTACCTATCATGGTCCAGGACAAATAGTAGGATACCCTATTTTGGATTTAGAAAATTTCTTTACAGATATTCATAAATACTTGCGATTACTTGAGGAATCTATTATTCTTACTCTTCAGGAATACGGATTAGAGTGTGGCCGAAGCGAAGGTGAAACTGGAGTTTGGTTAGGGGTAGGAACTCCGTTTGCTCGCAAAATTTGTGCATTGGGAGTACGTGCTTCACGCTGGGTAACTATGCACGGTTTTGCTTTGAATGTCAATGCTGACTTAGGTTATTTCGATAATATTATTCCGTGTGGAATTCGAGGTAAAGCGGTTACTTCACTTCAGGTAGAGCTTGGTGTAGAAAAAGTTGATGAAGCCGAAGTAAAAGCTAAAATTTTAAAACATTTAACAGATTTGTTTGAAGCTGAATTTGTTTAGGATACTCTATTTTTCTTAGAGTCACAAAGAGGCTAAATTTAAGATTTAGTTCTCTGTGACTCTGAGAGAGATTCATGTAAGTTTAGCTTATGATATCATCCAATGCCTGAAATAAATTCAAAGGATATTCGGCTATTCTGTTGCACAAATACAAATACCATTCTTTACCATATACAAAGTATAGTTTAGTTGCATAACCTTGTTCTTTTAGGTTTCTTAATTGCTCTGTTTGGATTCCGTATAGACTTTCGAATTCGTAAACATCATTACTCGTTTTGTAATTTTGAATTAGTGCTACAGCTTCTTTCTGGATATAATCGTGATGCGTTGCAATGGCGCAACGATGATTTTTTGATAGTAGCTGATCAACATAATATAAATAGCGCTCATCTAATGCGGCACCTCTTGGAATTGAAAGGTTGGCTGGAGTATCAAAAGCTCCCTTTACAATGCGTATTCTTCCGTTTTCTTGGATTAATTCTTTAAAATCATCTTGTGATCTGTGCAAATACGCCTGAAGCGTAATTGAAGTGTTTTTATAGGTTTGGGATGCAGTTTTATAAATGTCAATAATAGCGTCTGTTATTTCAACATTTTCGGCACTAATTGTTACTTCGATATTATTTTTTTCGGCTTCTTGGCATATAGAGGATAAATTGTTCAGACATAAATCAGGAGATATAGATAATCCAATATGAGATAAATCTAAAGAAACAGTCGAATTTAGCTTTTGGTTTTTAATTTCTTGTGCTATTCTAATAAATTCTTTGGTAGCTTCATTAGCTTCTATTTCGGTTAGGGTATTTTCTCCCATAAATTCCATAGAGCATTTAAAACCTTCTTTATTTTGTTCTTTTACTTTAAGAATTGTTTCTTCTAATGTTTCTCCGCCTATATATCTGTCTGCTGCCTTTTTTAAAGTGCTAAATAATATTTCGTTAGAAAGTATATGCTCTTTAGCTTTGTTGTTCATAGCAGCTCTTCTTAAAGCATTGGCTCCAAGTAGTATTAAATCTTTGTCCATTATAATGTATTGTTTTAGTGTTTGTAATATAGAAAAAACTTCATGATAAATGAAGTTTTCTAGCACGCAGATTTAGGAGATTTAGCTGATTTTTGCCTTTTGTTTAGATACGCAAGGCATGCTAAGTTTTTCTGAAACTTGAAACTTGAAACAAAAAAACTTGAAACAAAAAAAAATCAAGCATAATTGTATTTTCGGTAAATGGAATTAGACTTATTTAAGTGATAATTAGGATTATGAATTTCCTTTTATCAGGCTTGTTGGGTTGTATCCAAACTGTTTCTTAAATGCAAATGAAAAATGCGAAATGTTTTCGAAACCTAAATCGAGATAAATATCAGATGGTTTTTTTCTTTCTCTTTCAATTTGAAAATGTGCCTCTTGCAGTCTTTTTTGCATTAACCAACGATTAGGAGTATCATTAAAAATTTTTTTAAAATCTCTTTTAAAAGAGGATAAGCTTCTGCCAGTTAGGTAAGCTAGTCTTTCGAGGCTCACATTAAATTTATAATTTCGATATATAAATGCTTCTAGATCTAATTTTTCGGGAATACTTTGGTCAAATAATACATTCGAAATCTCTGGATTGGTTTGTAGTAATATTAATAAAAGTTCTTCTCTTTTTACTTTCGAAAAAGTTTCATCTATAACACCTCCATCATTGTAATACGGCATTAACGAACGCACAAAATTTGGTATTAAAACATCCTTTTTAAGAATAATAAATGCATTTTTAGAGTTTGATTTTACATTTGTAATGGCGTGATTTTTTTTAAACTCAGTCAAAAAAAACTCATCAAAAATGACCACAACTTTTTCAAATTGCCCATTGTCTTTCTGTTTGTTGTATTTAGCCAGATGATTTTTCCTTACAATACAATAATCTCCCGATTTAATGGTATGCATTTCATTTCCGTCATAACCCTCAATTTCTCCTGCTGCCAGATATAAGAAGATGTGTTCTGGAACAAATTGTTCTGGAGAAATTTCAGGACCAATATGACACGATTTTATTTCGGCGATTTTCATCTTAATTTAGATTTAAGTAGTGCTAATTTACATCTTTCCACCATTCTTTAAAAACTTGTGTGTGATCATTTAAATTTACTACTTCGCCAATCATAGGAGTTACCAATGGTAAATGAGCAGCTTTACTAAGTGTTGATAATTTTTCCAAAGGCTCATCCCAAGAATGCATTGCCAACTTAAATTTTGAAGAATGCACAGGAAATAAGGTTTTGGCTTTTAAATCTTGTGCAGCTTTAAGGACTTGTTCAGGAAGCATATGAATGGCTTCCCAAGCCAAATTATATTGTCCGTTTTCTAGAATTGCAAAATCTATCGGGCCAAACTGCTCTCCAATTTCAGCAAAATGGGTGTCGTAACCGCTATCGCCACCAATGTATATTTTTATATTTGGTGTTTGCAAAACATATGATAACCATAGCGTATTGTTTTTAGAAAAACCTCTTCCTGAGAAATGTCTGGCTGGAGTGGTGTGCACTTTAAAACCATCTTCTAGAACAATTGTTTCGTTCCAGTCTTTTTCGATTATTTTATCTGCGGGATATCCCCAACGCTCAAAATGTCCTCCAACTCCAAGACCACAAATAACTTTTTTTACCTTCGATTTTAAAGCAACTATGGTTTCATAATCAAGATGGTCGTAATGGTCGTGGCTAATAATTAAATAATCAATTGCAGGTAAATCATCTACAGTGTAGTCATTTGTTCCCTTAAATGCTGTTACAGTTCTTGGCAGCGGCGAAGCATTTCCGCTAAATACGGGATCAACTAGAAAGCGTTTTCCGTCTATTTGCATGAAATAAGACGAATGTCCAAACCAAACTAAGACATCAGTATCTGGAGAGAGATTGTGCAAATCGGTTTTTACTGATGGAATGGAAGTAACAGGTTCTCGTCTTGGATGGTTGCCAAATAGCTGTTCATAAAGAATACCGCTAAAACTATATCCTTTTGTCAGACTTGGTGTGTCATGGGTATTTTGAAATTTCCCATTGCTATAATTGCTAGAGTTTTTTATTAATTCCAAACGATTACCTTCTGGTGCTTTACCAAATTTGGGATGCATCATATATAAAAAAGTAACCAAGGTTAAAATTGCCAAAATGCTTATTACTGTTATCATAATTCTTTTTGTGATTTTTAAAAACCGTTTCATTCGATTTGTTTTATTATTAATTTTATGGAATCAAATTCAAGTAAATTATTTGTTGTTGCAACGCTTTTTAATTAAAATTTCTATGACTATCTTAATTAATGGTACAAAATTGCATCAAAACAAACTGTCTTACTTTGTTTAAAAGTCCAATTTTACTTTGTTCAAAAGTTCACTTTTAGTATTTAGGCATAAAAAAAGCCAACTCTTTTTTAAGTTAGCTTTTGTATAGAAGCAAATATGTTGATTTTTATTGGTTTATCTGTTTGTGTGAGTGGGAAATGGATTAGTTTTTAATTGTATTAAATTCCGTCACATAATCATAACCCAATTTTCCTTTTATCATACATAATTCAATTTTCCCACCTTGAGTTAGTTCTTCATAAAGTGCTTTTTTTATAGAAAAGCGTTCTTTAGTATTGTTTTCTGTAATTATATGAATAAAGTGTTCTCTTTTGCGTGATCCGCTAGTTCCTTTTTCTAAAATTGTATAGTTTTTACAAGATTTGGTGGTACTTGCATAAAAGTGATTTATAAAACTTGTTGTGGCTGCTGTGAGTAAAAATAGCCCGACAAATAGTCCAAAATGAACTACATATCTTCTTTTGCTTTCGAAATATACAGATGGATTTGTAATTTTTAAAATTATTGTAACTAAAATGGCTAAAGCAATTCCAGCGAAACCAGCTCTCCAAAAAAGTTGAGTACCATTTATAGTGTTATCGATTTTTCTTATTTCAAAAATTAGAAAAACCAAACTTCCAAAAAATAAAGCAGATGAAAAATAATACATAAACTTATCAAATGGTTTAGCGACTTTTTCAAATGCTATTTTAGGAGGAAAAAAATCATCTATTATTAGTTGTGAAAAGCTTACGATTAAAAGTAAATTATACATTCCGATTAAGAAAAACGGAAGAGGAACTAATCTAAAAGTTCCCTTATCGTTTCCAAATACAACAATAGGAATAATGCAAAGGGCAATATAGAGAAGCCGCTTATAAAACTCTTTTCTCATTCCAAATGGTTCAATTTTTTTCTTTTTTGAAATGGGATATTTTCGTTTAATCATTTTAACTTTAGTAAAGGTTTGCTTTAGGGAGATGAGGTTGGGTAAAAAAGCGGTTACTGTTTATGATGTAATTATTGGCTTTTTAGTTTTTTCATGAATTCTCCAAATGCAGGAAAAAAATCCTCAAAAAGTGGATGCTTTCTATTTTTGAGCATTACTTCGCTAAAGAGTTTTAATCCAATTGCAAATTCTGTAGATTGATTTTCATTTTCAAAAAGGTTTTTCTCTTTGATTATATCAATAATTTTAAAAATTTCATCATGATTTTCAAATTCCAATGATAAAGGTTGGGAGAAAATTGCTTCTTCTTTCATTAAAGAAACCTGTTCCAAAGTAAGTTTGTATTTATTAGCTCGTTTTGTCATAATTTTAGTTTTTTGAGTGTCACAGTATCTAAGATCTATTTGTAAAAGTAAGGTTTAGCTTGATTTCACTGAAGGATAATTAAATAGATTTAAGCATTTAATTGTATTCCGATATTTAATTGAGAAATTTTTATGTAGAACGAAAATACAAATTATTTAGTTTTAAAGCCTTGCTTTTTCTGAGATTGCAGCAATTAACTATTTTGATAAATGTGGTATTGGATTCGTTTTTTATCAATTTTAGTTGTGCAATAAAATTTTTTATTACATTTGTATAACTAGTTATATAATTAATTATAATATGGAGTTTTTTAATAAAGTAGGTAAGATGGCTCTAGGAAGCCGATTGCGTTTAATGAGCACAATGATAACCGATGATGCGGCTAAGATTTATGAACTTCATGGGATAGATTTTATTCCAAAATGGTTTCCTGTATTTTATTTGCTCTCCGAAGAAAAGGAAATTACTATAACCGAAATTGCCAACGAAATAGGTCACTCACAGCCATCTGTTAGTAAAATTGTTCAGGAAATGATAGCTGCGGGATTGATTCAGGAAAACGTAAAGACGACTGATAAGCGCAAGAATGTTATTGTTTTAACTGAATACGGCTTGTTGGTTTTGAATAAACTTAAATTGCAATGTATTGATGTAGAAGCTGCAGTAGAAGATCTGATAGGAGAGTCCAACCACAATTTATGGGCAGCTTTGGAAGAATGGGAGTTTTTGCTAGGGCAGAAATCGTTATTTAAAAGAGTTAACGAACAAAAGAAACTACGTGAGAGCAGTGCAGTGCAGATTGTGGAGTATAATGACGGGTATCAGTCGGTTTTTAGAGCACTTAATGAAGAATGGATTTCATCTTATTTTAAAATGGAAGAAGCTGATTATAAGGCTTTGGATAATCCGAAAGAATATATTTTGGACAAGGGAGGAAAGATATTTGTAGCGCTTTATGACAATGAACCTGTAGGTGTTTGTGCTTTGATAAAAATGAATGATCCTGACTATGATTTTGAATTGGCAAAAATGGCTGTTTCGAATAAGTGTCAAGGAAAAAATATTGGCTGGTTACTTGGTCAGGCTGTTACAAATGCAGCAAAAGAACTAGGAGCTTCCAAAATTTATCTGGAAAGCAATACTATTTTAAAACCAGCAATTAATCTTTATCATAAGTTAGGATTTAGCAAAGTGGTAGGGCGCCCAACGCCTTATGAACGTTGTAATATCCAAATGGAACTTCAGTTAAAGTAATACTACAAAAAGGACTATAAACATGGGCCACCAACAGAAAATGAATCTGGCTTATATCAGGATTTATACTTAATAAGCGGGAGACATAAATTGATACGCTAAATTTTGCAGTAGCCAAAGCTGCATTAACAAGTGGTATTGCGGCTGTTCCTGCTATGTTAGGCGAAATGATAAAAGTGAAGTCTGATTTATAAAGAAATTAATTTAAAACAACTCCAATTGATCAGGCAATAACCTAAAAGACATTCGATGGTACTTAGTGGGACCATATTTCTTAATTGCTTCGCGATGCTCCTTGGTTGGATATCCTTTATTTTTCTTCCAATTGTACATTGGGAACTCTTCATGAATCTTGTTCATATATTCATCGCGATAGGTTTTGGCAAGAACAGATGCGGCAGCAATGCTCAAAAATTTAGCATCGCCTTTTATAATACTCTGGTTAGGTATAGATTTTAATAATTCGATTTCTTCTTGTGAGAATTGTTTCCCAGTAGTGTTTTTTAATCCCAGTTTTGCATTTAGCATTCTGTTACCATCTACAATAATAAATTCAGGAGTTTGATTTAATTTCAGGATGCATTCCTGCATTCCTTTCATCGATGCATTCAGGATATTAATTTCGTCTATTTCGTTGGGATGCAAATGAGTAATAGCAAATGAAATAGCCTGTTCTTCGATTATAGGCTTAAGATTTTCTCTCGCTTTTTCAGATAATTGCTTACTATCGTTTAACGTTTTATTCTCAAAATTAGGTGGCAAAATTACTGCAGCAGCAGTTACTGGTCCAGCAAGGCAGCCACGACCAGCTTCGTCGGTTCCCGATTCTAAATTATATCCTGAAAAATTGAGTTGAAGCATACTTTATTTTTAATCACAAATATTATAAATTTTTATGAAAGCAACAAAGAGTATGATTGGGGAAATTATCCGTATCATTTTTTATGAGAACTGTTAGGAGAGCGGGGTATCACATTTCCCAATTTTCATTCTCTTTTTTAAATTTATTTTAGTTGTATTTTTTATTACTTTTATCTCTTGCTTTCTTAACATACTATAACTTCTTGATAAAATTTACAATGAGAATTTCTTCAAATCTAAATTACATTAAATCATCAAATTTATTTTTTATTTCTGCAGGTCTTGGTTTAATTAATTTTTTATTATCCTCTGATATACTTTTGTCGAAATCAGCTACAATAACAAGTGTAATTGTTATTTCTATTATTTTCGTTTTGGGTTTACTAATTAGATTTGAAATTTCCTGGGTTAAATATCTTTTAATCGTTATAATTATTTTTGGTATTAATGCATTTCCATCATTTATAAAAGAAGAGTTTAATTCTCATCCTTTAAATGCTCTTATTACTATATTACAATCAATAGCCCAGATTTATGCTACAGTCTTATTGTTCTTTAAGAAGAAATTAAATTATTGATTTGTTGGAGTTTATTTTCTTCAAGAATTTCAAGAACGTTTTTAGCGATTCTTATTTTGAGTTTGCGGGTGCGAAGTCGGTAAATTTTTATCGGGTTTACAATTTATAAGAGCATAAAAAAATTGCGCAAAGGCAGAGACTTTTGTGCAGCTTTTCATAAGAATACTTCGAGGAGGATTTTATTTGCTAAAACTATAGTAATCGGCTGCCTTATTTTTAATTGTGATAATACTATAAATAGTTGATTCTCCACCAATTTTATGTGAAACAATTAGATGCCAACACATTTGATTCATTACCCAAAATCCTGCAATGAAAAACAAAACGAATTTTGATTTTAAATAAAATGCTAAAGCTATAGCTGTGATGTTGTAGCTTTTGTTTTGTTATAATTTAAGGTTGAAATAATTCTGTAGAGAGGGGTTTGTGGAATGTACATTATTTATGTAGTTTTACGAGGAATAGTTGAATTATTGAACTAGAATTATCCCTAATAAAATAGAATTATGAAGTTTAAAATGTATTTACTTGTTTCTTTATTTTTTGTTGCAATTGCCTCATTTGCACAAAAAAAATCACTTAATGTAGATGATTTTGATAATTGGAAACAAATAGAAAAAGCACAGTTATCTGAAAACGGTGCTTATCTGGTATATGAATATAATCCAGGAAATGGAGATGGTATGCTTGTTGTCGTTAATGTTAAAACGAAAGCATCAGATACAATTCCGAGAGGCTACGATGCCCAAATTAATGGAAAAAGTACGTTTGTATCATTTAAAATAAAGCCAGAAATAGCAGTACGAAGAAAGGCAGAAACTAAGAAACTAAAAAAGGAAAAACTACCAGTTGATTCTTTGGGAATCTATGTGTTTAAAACCAGAGAGATAAAAAAATATCCAAATCTAAATAGCTTCAGTCAGCCTATTGAAGGAGGGGAGTGGCTGGCGTATAAAACAATACTGAAAACAGTAAAATCAAAAGATTCTACAGGAGCAGACAAAAAATCAAAAGCAAAGAGTGATACTCTAGTAGTAGTTTATAACCCTATACATAAAGATAGTATAGCATTTTTGAATATAAAAAGCTTTAGCTGGTCTAAAAAAGCAGATAGATTATTGCTTCATTCAGAAAAAAAGAAAGATTCCTTAATTGCATCGGCCTTATTATATTTTGATGCAACGACTAAAAAGACAGATACTATTTTTAATTCAAAAGGGACAATAACAAAGATTGCTATAGAAGATAAGGGAGAAAAGTTAGGATTCCTTTTTTCATCCGATACAACCAAAATTAAAAAATATAAGTTGTATAAAGGAACGAAATCGGAGTTGACAGAATTAAAAACGAACAGAATTAAAAACCTTCCTGAGAATTGGAATTATTCAGATAAAGGGAATTTATTTTTTTCAGCAAATGGAAAGAGATTGTTTTTTGGAAATGCTTTATTTGAAGGAGAAAAGCTTAAAGATACTTTATTAAATAAAGAACGTGCAACATTAGATATTTGGGCATGGACTGATAAAGAATTACAACCAGAACAGATTGTAAATAGTAAAAAAGAAAAAAACCGAACGTATCAGGCAGTATATGATTTTAGTTCAGACAAAGCAGTACAGTTAGCGAGTAAGATAATTCCTGATGTTACAGTATTAAATAACGGAGATGGAAATTTTGTTTTAGGAGCAGATGATGAATCTTATAAAAGAGCCTCTTCATGGAACGCTTTAGGTATAAAAGATTTTTATAAAATTGATCTTAATACAGGAGAACAAAGCGTAATGATTAAAGAACAAGAGCAGATATGGTTTGGAGGTTCTCAAAAGTATGCTGTTTACTACAACAGAAAGGATAGTATTTATTATACTATTAATTTAAAAACCAATCAGCAGAAGCCATTGACCAAAGGGGTAAATGTGGCTTGGTATGATGAGCGAAATGATCAGCCTAATGAGCCTTCTCCATACGGTATTGCTGGTTGGGAAGAAGGAGATAAATCGGTTTACATCTACGATCGTTATGATATATGGAAATTTGATACCGAATCAAAAATACAACCAAAAAGAATAACCCAAAACGGAAGAGAAACTAAAAAGGTATATCGATATCTTCAGATAGATAATGAGGAGAAATTTATAGATACTAAAAAACAAGTTTTGTTATCAGTTTTTGAAGAAAATACTAAAAAAGTAGGATATGTTTATTCAGATTTTAACAAAGAAAAAACACCTACTGTCATAATAGAAGGAGATTATTTTTTTACAGCACCAAAAAAATCAAAAAATAGTAAAACTATTTTTTATACCAGACAAAATTATCAGCAGTATCCTGATATTTGGGTGACTACGACGGATTTTGAATCTCCTGAGCAAGTAACAAAAGCAAACCCACAACAAATAAATTATAAGTGGGGATCAGTAAGTTTGGTAGAGTGGAAAAATAATGATGCAATTAGTTTACAAGGATTATTGTACAAACCAGAGAATTTTGATCCTAATAAAAAATACCCAATGGTAGTGTATTTTTATGAGTTGAGTTCAGATACGTATCACCGTCATTATGCTCCTCAGCCTAGTAGATCTACAATTAACAGAACGTTATACGCTAGTAATGATTATTTTGTTTTTGTTCCAGATATTATTTATAAAAAGGGTCTTCCGGGAGAGAGCGCCTACAACTGTATTGTGAGCGGTGTGGAGAATATGATAAAACAGTTTCCATCAATCGATGCAAAACATATAGCACTTCAGGGACAAAGCTGGGGAGGATATCAAACAGCATATCTTATAACGCAAACAAATATGTTTGCCGCGGCTATGGCAGGAGCGCCAGTTAGTAATATGACCAGCGCTTATGGAGGTATTAGATGGGAGACAGGTATAAGTAGAATGTTTCAGTATGAACATACGCAAAGCAGAATAGGCGAAACTATTTGGGGTAATTTAGATGCATACATAAAAAACTCTCCCTTGTTTTATGCAGATAAAGTACAAACACCTTTGTTAATGATGCATAATGATAATGATGGAGCAGTGCCATGGTATCAGGGAATTGAATATTTTACAGCATTACGACGTTTAGATAAGCCAGTATGGATGTTAAATTATAATGGAGAACCGCACAATCTTAAAGCTGACAGTTGGGGCAACAGAAAAGATTTGTCAACTAGAATGAAACAATTTTTTGATCATTATCTAAAAGGAGAAAAAACTCCAGAATGGATGATTAAGGGAAGATCAAATCTTGAAAAAGAAAGTAATAAAGCATACTAAAAAAGGAAATAAATATAATTTATAGACCTAATTTATATTGGTAATAGCCCCTTAATTTGTATAATAATAAAAATGACTTATTAAGGAATTTTGTGCTGATTTTAGAATTTTACGATCAGCGCGGAAAAACTCTAACCGATTGTGATTCATATATGTAATAAAGCTTTAGATAGTAAAATTAAAGAAGCTTAAATTATAATAAATCATAAAAACTGTCCAAAAATTTTGGGCAGTTTTTTTTTTGGAAATAATATAGTATAAGTTTTCTAAAAACAGATAAAATAGCAATTAAGACTTATAAAATGCTATTAAATAAAGAATCAATTCCTTTAATTGGAGAATGTTAAAGAATTAACATTTTGTTTCTTGTTAAATTGAAAAGATGATACCTCCGTAGGTTTTTAATCATAATTATTGGTAATGTACTTTGCCTGTGTGTTTTGTAGTTTATTTACTCTTTAAATTTAAAATAAAAGTAGGAATTTTTTCTTAATTGTAATTATTTAATTGTTAATGTAAGAAATTTTCATTTGTTTTGTTGGGTATTAATTATAAAATATTTAACATGAAAGTAAAATTTACATGGGTATTAACATTATTAGCAGCATTGACCATGCAATTTTCTTTTGCACAGGAAAGAGCTGTTTCGGGTGTTGTAACCGATAATTCAGGAATGCCTTTACCGGGTGTAAGTGTATTGGTTAAGGGAACAAAAACTGGAACACAAACTGATTTTGATGGAAAATATTCGATCAAAGCACTACCAAGTCAAACGTTGATATTTAGTTACATTGGGATGAAAACCCAAGAGATCGTAGCTAGCAGCACGACTGTTAATGCTAAATTAAAAGATGACTCTGTAGAACTAGAAGGTGTAGTTGTTACGGCTTTAGGAATTAAAAAAGAAGAGAAAAAACTTGGTTATGCAGTATCTAAAGTATCAGCAGATGAAATTACTAAATCTGGAGAGCAAAACGTTCTTCAAGCATTAGCAGGTAAAGCTGCTGGAGTACAAATCATTGGATCTGGAGGAACTCCTGGTGCTTCTAGTAAAATTATTATTAGAGGAACAAATACTATTACAGGTACAAGTGACCCTCTAATCGTAGTTGATGGAATTCCAATTGACAATACTACAACTCAAACTAGTGCTGGTGACAACCCTTTTAATGCAAACTTATCTGGAATTAACAACTCAAACAGAGCATTAGATATCAACCCTGATGATATCGAGAGTGTGGCTATTCTTAAAGGACCTGCTGCTGCAGCATTATACGGAGCAAGAGCTGGTAACGGTGTTATCATTTACACTACTAAGAAAGGTAAAAAAGGAAAAGGCTTAGGTATTGATTATAATACTTCGTTAGGTATAGATAAAGTAAGTCAATTACCTGCAAGACAAAATAAATATGTTCAAGGTAATTATGACAAAGCTGGAGTTCCAGAATACATAACAAATACTCCAATAAGCTGGGGACCATCTGCGGCATCTTTAGGTCTACCAACTTACGACAATCCACGTAATTTCTTTCAAGAGGGTATTACTCAAACTAATAACATTTCGATATACGGAGGAGATGAAAAAGCTACCTTTAGAGCCTCTTATGGTAACGTTACCCAAACAGGAATGATTCCTGAAACAGGATTAAAAAGAAATACACTAAGACTTGTTGGGGATTTAAAATTAAGTGACAATTGGAAAGCAGGAGCTAGTATGCAATATACTCATACTACTAATACTTTGGCTCAAAACGGTAGCAATGCTTCTGGTGTGATGTTAGGTTTAATGCGTTCTCCTATTAACTATGACTTAAGAAGCTATAAAGATGAGTTTGGAAACAATACCAACTATTTCTCTGGATATGACAATCCTTACTTTACAGTAAATGAAAACCCTGCTACAAGTGATGTAAATCGTGTGTTAGGGAATATCTTCTTATCATACAATCATGCATCTTGGTTGTCTTTAACTGCCAAAGGAGGTATTGACACTTATTCAGACGCTCGTAAACAAATATATGCAGTTTCATCAAATGGTGACGATTTAAATGGAATCGGCGAGGTTGCTTTTAATAGCATCACTAACAAAGATTACTACGGAGATTTAATTGCTTCAGGTTTATTACCAATGCAATCAGAATGGATAAAAATTAACTACACTGCGGGTCTTAATTTACGTTCTAATCAATATTTAGATGTATTTTCAAGAGGGAAAGGTCTTTCTGTACCAGCGGTATATAATTTAGGGAACGCGACTGAATTGTATGCTTCTAACGTAGAAGAAAATACTATTTCAAGAGCCCTTTTTGCACAAGTAGATTTCGATATTAAAGATCAGCTTTTCTTATCAGGTACAATCCGTAAGGAATGGGCATCTACTTATGGTGACAATGTAAAAAGTGCTATATTCCCTTCAGGAACCGCTTCTTGGATTGCATCAAATACTTTTGATTGGGCAAATTTCGTAAAATTAAGCTATGGATATGGAGAAGTAGGTATTGCGCCAGCTGCATATCGTACCGTAAGTGTTTATACAAAACCATTCATGACTGATGGTTTTACAAATGGTTTAAGTTTTCCTTACAATGGAATAAATGGAATGGCTTTACAAGGCCGTCTATCTAATCCTGATTTAAAACCAGAAAGAGTACTAGGTCATGACTTGGGATTAAGTACTAAATTTTTAAACAATCGTTTAGCGATAGATTTGAATTTATACTACAAAACATCTAAAGATCTATTGATTGATGTGCCGTTACCACAATCATCTGGTTTCGCTGCACAATATCAAAATGCTGCTGAATTAGTTAATAAAGGAATTGAACTAGAAATTGGCTACGATATTTTTAAAAAAAGCAATCCATTCCAATGGAATGTTAATTTAAACTGGGCTAAAAACGAAAATAAAGTTACAGATATTTCTGGTGGGTTACCCGAAATTTCTATAGAAAGTGCTTTTTCATCAATTGGATATTACGCTGTAAAAGGGCAACCATTAGGGAGTTTTTATGGAACGAAATGGAAACGTGATGAAAATGGACAAAAAGTAATTGGAAGCAATGGATTAGCTATAGTGGCTGATGAAATAGGAAATTTAGGAACTTCAGCTCCAAAATGGACTGGTGGTATCAGAAACACGTTCTCATACAAAAGAGTAACTTTATCAGCTTTGTTTGATATCAGATACGGTGGAGAAGTTTACAATGGTACACTAGCTAGATTGAACAATATAGGTGTTTCTGAAGCCTCAGCAGACAGAGAAAGAACTTATGTGATTGAAGGAGTTAAAGAAGATGGTACTCCAAATACTAAAGAAATATCAGCACAACAATATTTTCAAAAATATCTTGGTGATGGTGGTGGAGCTGCAGAAGAAGCAGTAGAAACTGTAAATTGGGTTAGACTACGTGATGCAACTATTAGCTATGATTTTAATGTAAAACAATTTCCTTTAATAAGTGCCGCGCAAATATCGCTAACAGGGAGAAATTTGTGGCTAAATACTAACTACAAAGGAGTAGATCCTGAAACGAGTTTAACTGGAGCGGGTTCCAAAATTAATGGATTAGATTATTTCAACAATCCTGGTAGCAAATCATTCATAATGAGTCTACGAGTAAGCTTTTAATTTAAAATAAATAAAAATGAAAAAATACATAAAAGGTGTAATTCTTACAGTGTTTAGTATAACATTACTGAATAGCTGTCAATCAGAATTAGATGATTTTAACAACAATCCTAATAACCCGTCGGTTAGTACTCCAACTTTATTGATGGCTGCCATGGAAGTTTCTACATTTTCTACTCATACAACTGGATTGATGAGATACTCAGGCATTTTTACACAACATTTGGCAGGTACTAATATTGGACAGATGGGGCCAATCGCAAGTTATATCATAACTGAAGGAGATGTAAACAATGAGTGGAACCTTATTTATGGTACTACTTTAATGAATGGACATATCTTAAACAGAGATTTTGCAAAAGATTACCCATATTATAACGGAATAGGTCAGATATTAACTGCGCTAAATTTAGGATATGCTACAGATATGTGGGGAGATGTTCCTTATGATGAATCATTTCTTGCTGAACAAGGAAACAAAGCTCCTAAATACAATACGCAACAAGAAATATACGTAAGATTGCAAGCCATTTTAGATAATGCAATTATAAACTTAGCAAAGCCTATAGCTAATAATGAAAAAATTCCTGGAAAAGATGACCTTATTTTTGCAGGAGATACGAAAAAATGGATAAAAGTTGCTTACGTATTAAAAGCAAGATTTGCTTTAAGATTGACAGTTGTTGAAGGCAATGCAGCGGCTCAAAAAGCCTTAGACTATATTACTTTAGCTGGTATGACTGAAAATGCAGACGATGCAAATACCTTTTTTACAACTGAAACTAACAGTTTAAACCAATGGTATGCTTTTGGATATAACCGTCCGAATTATATGAAAGTTGGGAAATATCTTGTTGATTACTTAAAAAACACCAATGATCCTAGGTTGTCAAAAATGATAGCTTTAACTGTTCCTCCAAAAAATGCACCTGTAGGCTTTGTTCCAGACTATATAGGAAATGCTCCAGAAGATCAAACATCTATTGGGACTTCATATATAGGATCAGCATTTGCTAGTGAAGCTTCTCAAATTGGTATTGTAACTTATGCAGAAGCTAAATTTATTGAAGCTGAAGCTAAAGCTAGATTAGGGCAATCAGGTGTAGATACTGCGCTACAGGAAGCTGTTACTGCATCTGTAAGAAAGATAACAAGTACAGATCCTACCGCTCCTTTCTTAGCTGCAGCAACTGCAGATATTACTATTGCTGGTATAATCCAACAAAAATATATTGCTCTATTTTTAACCATGGAGCCGTATAATGATTTTAGAAGAACTGGATTCCCTGTGTTGGTTCCGAATCAGAATTCTCAGACGAGAACTATTCCAGTAAGACTCCCTACGCCATCAGACGAAAGACAATATAACCCTAATGCAACTGTGGTTAGTAATGTAACTTCTAAAATATGGTGGGATAAAGACTAAATATAATTATTCTGTTTTATTGAGTACAGAGAAAAGTTAGTTATAAAAACTCAATTTTTTTAAGCGATTAGGAAAAAGATAAATCTTTAACTAATCGCTTTTTTATTGCCGATTTTTAGATTAGTTGGTTCGTATTAGTAAATAAATTTAATATATTTTTCAACAAATAGGATAAGCTCACTTTTGTTTGTTAATGCAATGCTATAGGTTGTCGTTTTGTGAAAAAAAAGTATATTGAATGAGAATAATCATAAAATAAACCAGTGATTAACTAATAATTAACATTATTTTTATTGATAAAGTATATATTTGGGATTCTATTTTTATTATCAAAATATTAACCAAAACAAAAAAAATGAAAAAATTAATTTATTTACTAGTTTTTTGTCCTTTTTTAGGATTTTCACAAGATGGCCCTTATAATGGAGTAGATTGTGATGCTAATGATATAATAAAAGAAATATATCAAGAAGGAAATAATACTATTATAAAATGTACCGATAAAGATGGTAATTTTGTTATAAATGCAATACCGAATAATGGAAATCATGGCGGGGGTGCTGCTGGTAATGGAACTGATACAGGTTTATCTCTGGATCCAGGAAAGGAAGATGGTCCTGGTAGATCGTGTATCAATACTTGGGTAAGAGGAGAAAATAACCAGTGGCAGATAGCAGCTTATTGCGGATAATCTAAAAAAAAATGACAATAAGTATTTAGATTGTCGTAGTACAGTTTGATAATCTATATTTATAATTGAATTTAAAAAGACATTCAGTTGAAAGTAAAGAAAAGAGTCGAACGTATTTTTAAAAAAAGGAGTAGAAATCTATTTATGATTTTTGCTCCTTTTTTTTGTTTTTAATATTTTATAGATGTCAGCTTAGATAGGATTTTTGCTTACATGAATAAGAGTTATAATTTGTAATGATTTTTTGCCACAGTAATTTGATGATATCTATATACTTCTCTTATGATAGAAAATATATGGATATCTGATAAACTCAAAAAAAACATTTATTAAAAATTCGTATAACAACCTAATTTTATAGATGTCATTTATTGTACTACATTCAATAAGCAAAGATTTCAGTATAGGATATTTTAAATTATATATTGAGAAGGTCTCAGGAGTTTTATTCGTATTTAATCAATCTAATAAATTTTGATAAGGATAGATATTGTGGGCATGTTTGTAAAATGGTATTATTTTATGTAAAAATATGATTAAGAAAGAACTTAAGTAATTGTATTTTTTCTATTAGTAATTATTCATCACGAGTGGTTTTTGTACTCAGCTTTGTTTTTAAATTTCAATCTCAATTAAGAATAAGCCTAGGAATTAGATTTAATTATGGGATTCATTCTTGTATTCTTTATTATTCATGCATTTAGGGCGCTAATTTTAACAGTTTTAGCGAGCTGATAACGTATGAAAAAGTAAAAAATTGCTTTTTTTTTTATTTTTTTTTAAATATTTTTTTATAGCTTTTTTCTTTCTTTTTTTAAGATGTTGTTTGTTTTGGTGAAGTTATTTTTTAGCCTCTATTTAAATAAAGTATAATAAAATAAATTTAATTGCTTTAAAATTAGTGATTTGTGTGTTTTGTTTTTTGTTTAAGTATAAATTTCGAATAATTCACTTTGAATGTTTTCTTTGTAAAAAGTAAGAAATGTATCATATTTATTAGTTTGCTTAACAAAAAGTGTTTTTCTTGTTAAAAAAAATATATTATGATTAACTTTTGGTTAATTAACTTTTTATTAAGATGTTTGCAGAATTACTAATTCAAAATATATTAATATGAGATTAAAATTTAAATGGATTTTTACACTACTAATGTTAGCGTTATCTATGCAGTTTTCTTTTGCTCAGGAGAAAAACATTAAGGGTGTGGTTACAGATGATTCTGGACCAATTCCTGGAGTGAATGTTGTAGTAAAAGGGACAAAAGTAAGTACACAAACAGACTTTAATGGTGTTTATTCTATTCAGGCAAAAGCAGGAGATGTTTTAGTGTTTTCTTTTATGGGAATGAATGATTCTGCTGTAACTGTTGGAGCATCTAATAGTGTAAATGCGAAATTGACATCAGCTTCTCAATCACTTGATGAGGTTGTGGTAGTTGCTTACGGTAAGCAAAAAACAAAATCTATTGTAGGTTCAGTAGCAACAGTAGGTAAAGACATTTTAGAAAAACAACAAGCTACGAATGTTTTAACAGCAATTCAAGGTAGTGTTGCTGGGGTTAACATTATCTCAGCAGGAGGTCAACCAGGTGAAAGTCCAACCATACGTATTCGTGGTATTGGGTCTATCAGTTCTTCTGCAGAGCCTTTGATTATTTTAGATGGTGCACCTTTTTCAGGGAATATTAACTCAATTAGTGCGGATCAGATAGAAAGCATGAGTGTGTTAAAAGATGCTTCTTCTACTGCTTTATATGGTTCTAGAGGAGCAAATGGTGTAATTATCATTACTACTAAAAGAGGTAAATTTAATACGCCTACAACGGTACACTTAAACTCTGTAGTAGGTGTTGGTAGCAATGCAGTTAAATTACATAAATTATTGTCAACAGATCGTCTTACGGAGTTAAGTTGGGAAGCAGTACGTAATGTAAATCAATATGGTAGAGGGCAAGCTCCTGCATTAGCAGGTCAAAATGCATCTAATTCATTAGTGTCTGCTTTGGGGTACAATCCTTATAAAGCAACAGTTCCTGTTGATGCTAACGGAAAATTAGTTACAACAGATAAATATTGGGATACAGATTGGGAAAAGGCTTTGATTAATAATTCGGCTATAAGGAAAGAAAATTCTATCGCAATTAGTGGTGGTGGTGAAAATGCTGCATTTTCATTTTCTGCTAATAATTTGAACCAAGAAGGGGCTTTAGTTAATTCAAATTTTAAGAGAACTTCAGTTAGAATTAGCGCAGATACCAAAATTAATGAATCACTAACCGCTGGTTTAAGTGTAGGTTATACTACATCAACTCAAAATTTCCCAACGCAATCAGGAAATTCATATCAAAGTCCAATACAATGGATTTATAATGTTTCTTCAATTTATCCATTATATCAACATGATGATCAAGGGAATGAAATGTTTGATAATTTAGGAAGAAAGATTTATGATTATGGAGCAGGTGATGGAGATTTAAACGCAGTGCGTCCAATGATGGGGAATGAAAATGCTTTAGGAGCATTGTATAATTATACTGTTAGAAATAATAGAGATGATATTACTATCAATGGGTATGCAGGTTATAAAATCACAAAAGATTTATCTTTCAAAACTACAATTGGATACCAAAGATATATGCTTGATAATTTTAACTATAGTTCTTCTCTGTATGGTAATGCTGCTGGAGTTAATGGTAGAATAACACAAAATAGAGATATTACAACGTCTATAAATATTACGAATGTGTTAAGCTATAAAAAGCAATTTGGAAATCATACTATTGGTATTGATGGAATTCAAGAGGCTTATAAGTTTAAGTTAGATAGAATGTATGCTCAAGGGGAAGGATTTTTGCCAGGAGTAGAAGTTAATGATGGAGCAACTAACCCAACAGGAGTTGGTGGAACTGTTACAGAAGAGCGTCTTAATAGTTATTTAGGTCGTGCTACATATAATTATGCTAATAGATATTTCCTTGAAGGTTCTTACCGTACAGATGGTTCATCTCGTTTTGCAAGAGATTCACGTTGGGGTAATTTCTTTTCTGTAGGTGGTGCTTGGAGTATTAAAGACGAAAGCTTCTTAGTAGATAGTAAAGTTATTAGTACTTTAAAACTTAAAGGATCTTATGGAGAATTAGGAAATAATAGAGCATTGAATGCTGATGGTACAGATTCTTATTTTCCTTACCAACAATTATATAATTTAGGATGGAGTGAAATGGATTACCCAGGAGTTTCATTGGGAGCACCAGCTGATAAAAAATTGACTTGGGAAAAAACAGCTTCATCGAATATTGGTATTGAATTAGGATTCTTTAATGATAGATTTAAAGCAGGAGCAGACTGGTATCAAAAAAAATCAATTGATTTAATTTATGCAATTCCAGTTGCAGGTTCAACAGGTAATACAACTTATTTAACAAATGCAGGTTCTTTGAAAAACTACGGTTTAGAGGTTTATTTAAGTTCTGTGAATGTTAAGAATACTAACTTTACTTGGACTACTGATTTGAACTTCTCTTTTGATAGAAATGAAGTTACATCTTTAACACAAGATTATATTATTAATGGTAGTAAGCGTTGGGAAGTAGGTAAATCTATTTATGATTTCTGGATTCAGGAATGGGCTGGAGTTGATTCGGCTACAGGTAAAGGACAATGGTATAAAGATGGTGTAGATACTAATGGAAATAGAAATACTACATTTAATTATTCAGAAGCTTCTCGTAACTATGTAGGAAAATCATCATTGCCAGATGTGGTTGGAGGACTTTCAAATTACTTCAAATACAAGAATTTTGATATGAATATCTTGTTCAACTTTAGTTATGGAGCTTACGTTTATGATTCATCATATGCATCATTAATGACAGGATTAAAAGATCCAGGACGTCCAGGATCTGCAGATTTAGAAAACCGTTGGCAACAACCAGGAGATATTACAGATGTTCCAAGATTGTATCAATCAACTCAGGATTATGCTTCTCAATCTACAAGATTTTTATTCAAAAATAATTATATCCGTTTGAAAGCATTGAATATCGGTTATAACTTTCCAAAAGATGTAATGAATTCTATTGGAGTAAATAATATTAGAATTTACTTGCAGGGAGATAATTTGTTGACTTTCCAATCTCATAAAGGAATTGATCCTGAACAAAGTTTTGCAGGTACAACAAATAGTAGAACATACAACCAAAGATTAGCTTCTTTAGGGTTTTCGATTGATTTTTAATAATAAATTTAGTATATGAAAAATATAGTTAGAAATATAACAGCAGCCTTAGTAAGTGTAATTTGCTTAGGTAGTTGTAGTCAGGAATTTTTAGATGAAGTAAAACCTACGACAGGAGTTCCTGTTGAAAGTATTTATGAAAGTAGAACCACTGCTGAAGGGGCTATGGCTGGAATATTGAGACGTTTCAGAGGGCAATTTGAAAATGCAGCAGGTGTTGCTTCTACAGATGTAGGTGGGTTAAATTCAATGTTTTATGCGAGATCGCTTAAAGGTAATGATGTGATATCTTCAAACAACTGGTATGGAAGTGATTACGAGAATAATAATAGAGAGCCTACATATCGTAGAACTACTTTTACTTGGGATTATCCTTTTTTTATGATTAATCAGGTTAATAATTTTATTAAACAAGTTAAAGCTAGTACAAAAATAGTAGAGGATGATAAAAATGAATTGTTGGGACAGGGATATGCATTACGTGCTTTCTTTTACCACCAATTAGTTTTGGAGTTTTCAAAATCATATAATGAGGATCAAAATTATCCAGCGCCGCCTATCTATAAAGAGCCTACTGTAGTGCCTAAAGGGATGTCTACTGTAAAGGAAGTTTATGATTTTATGGTTGAAGATTTGACTACAGCTATCCCTTTATTGTCTGAAGACCGCTTAGGAAAATCTTTTGTGAATAAGGAAGTTGCAAATGCTATATTAGCACAAGTTTATCAGGTAATGGGTAAATGGGATTTGGCAGAAGCTGCTGCTATAGAAGCGTATGGTGGAAATGTCACTTCGGTTTTAGATGCTGGTGGTTATGGTTCAGGTTTTAAAGACAATGCTAGTGTAGAATGGTTATGGGGATCTCCTCAAAGACCTGATCAAAGTAATTACTATTATTTAGCACCTCACGCTTTTTCTGATCATAGATCTCCTGGTTATTATTCTGCATATGTAAATTCAACATTTGTTAGTTTATTCTCTGCTACAGATGTTAGAGGAGGAGTAGGGCCAACTAAATTATTTAATAAAAAATCAGCAACACTTCCATCTACTGATTATAGATATTATGTTTCGAACAAGTTTTCGTTTACATTTAGTTCTCATTCTCCAATCATCAGATATGCTGAGATGATACTAATTGATGCAGAAGCAAAAGCAAGACAAGGAAATAATGGTGGTGCAAAAACTGTATTGTTTGCATTACAAAAAAATAGAGATGCAAATGCGGTACAAAGTTCAAATACAGGACAAGCTCTTATTGATGAAATTTTAGTTGAAAGACGTAAAGAGTTATTCCTAGAAAATGGAATTGAATGGTTTGATGCAAAACGTTTAGGAAAAGGAATGCCTAGAGATGGTAATCAACGTTTAAAAGGACCTAATGCAGGAGTAACTTATGATTTACAGGCTCATGATTTAAGATTTATGCTTAAAGTTCCTCAGTCTGAAATTGATGCAAATCCATTTATTGACAATACTGTTAATAACGGAAAATAATTTCAGCATAATAATATCAAAGTAGATTGCTAAAATCCGCTTTTTTAAAACCCGCTTTTTATAAGCGGGTTTTTTATTTTTAAAAACTTTTTTCATTTACCTTTGCGTCATCCTAAATTGTCGAAAATAATATCTAAATATATATAACCCTTTCAAATGAGAATTCTCTTTTTAATTTATCTTTTAGTACTACCCACACTATTGTTTTCTCAGGCAAAAGCAAATAATAAAAGTAATTTAGACATGAGTGGTGCGCATCATGGGCTTAATGATACTATTAAAGCCAAAAAGAAAGTAGCAAGGATAGATCAATATAGATATATAACACTTGAGCGTGATACAACTTATCTGGATACATCACTTACAATTCAAAAAGAATACAGCCATAATTACTTGCGAAAGGATAATTTTGGACTATTGCCTTTTTCTAATATTGGACAAACATACAATACACTTCAATATAGCTTAACCGATTTTACTCCATATCCTGAAATGGGTTTTAAAGCAAAGCATTTTAATTTTCTAGAAGCCAATCAGATTCAATATTATTCTGTTGCAACTCCATTAACCGAATTGTATTTTAAATCCACAATCAATAAAGGGCAAACGCTAGATTCGTTTATAACCTTGAATATGTCTGAAAGATTTAATGTTTCGGCAGAATACAAAGGATTGCGTTCAGAGGGGAATTATATAAATCAATTGTCGAGCACAGGAAATTTTAAATTAACAGCAAGTTATAGTACAAAAAAAGGACAGTACTATATTAATGCACACTATACTTATCAAGATATTTCTAATGAAGAAAATGGTGGGATAACAACGCCCAATGATTTTGAAAGTGGAGATCCGGATTTTAAAAATCGACAGAGGTTAGAAGTATATCTTACCGATGCGGAATCATTCTTAAAAGGAAAACGATTGTTTTTTGATCATGCATATAGAATAAATGAAACAGAAGGAAATAATAATTTGTATGTAACGCATCAATTTAATTACGAAAACAAATTTTTTGAATACTATCAACCAACAGTTTTATCAACAGTTGGTACGAAAAATGTTCTTCGATTTGGAGATTCGTATGTAACAAGTAATATTAATGATCAGTCACGTTATAATAAAATGTATAACAAGGCTGGGGTAGTTTATGAAAATATATTATTAGGGAAATTCCAATTTTTTATAGATGATTTTAGAAGTAATTCATACTATGGTAGAGTTTTGATTTTTGATAATGGAGTAATTATTCCTAGCTCATTAAGTCAGGATATTAATAGTTTTGGAGGTCAATATGAATATCAAAAAAATAAATGGAACGGAAGATTTTTATATTCAAGATCAATAACAGATCAATCGCTTTCTAATTTAGAAGCAAAGCTTAAACATGATTTTAGTGATAAAATTAAACTTTCATTTGAGTATCAAAACATAAATAAGTTACCAAATAATAACTATAATTTGTATCAGAGTAGTTATGTAGCATACAATTGGTCTAATAAATTCAAGAACGAAAAAATTAACTCTTTAAGCGCAAGCGCAAGTACACCTTGGGTTAATATGTCATTTCAGTATTCTGTATTGAATGATCATATGTATTTTAAAGATGAATCAACAACTACACAAGCTAATGCAGGTACCCAAATTATAAAACCAGCACAATACGATGGTACAATCAACTACTTAGAAGTAAAAGCCAGTAAAGAATTTAAATTCGGACGTTTTGCATTGGATAATACAGTTTTATATCAAAAAGTAGATCAGGCAAATGCGATATTAAATGTGCCAGAAATCGTAACAAGAAACACATTGTATTACACAAATTATTTCTTTAAAAAAGCACTTTTTTTACAAACCGGAATCGTATTTAATTATTTTACTAGTTATTATGGGAATGATTATAATCCTGTAATTGGTGAGTTTTTTGTTCAAAATAAGAAAGAAATAGGAAATTATCCGAACTTTGACTTTTTTATAAATGCAAGAATCAGACAAACAAGAATCTTTTTAAAAGCAGAGCATTTTAATTCGTCGTTTTCAGGTAGTAATTACTATTCAGCACCGAACAATCCATATCGAGATTTTGTCATCCGATTTGGTTTAACTTGGAATTTCTTCCAATAAGATTAATTAATAATAATGGGAATCAGACCTTATAATTTCCAAACTTAATATAATGAAGTACTCAAAAAATATTTTAGAAACAATTGGCAACACGCCTTTAGTAAAGCTTAACAAAATCGTTGCAGAAATTGATGCATTAGTTTTAGCAAAAGTTGAAACATTTAATCCAGGAAATTCTGTTAAGGATAGAATGGCAGTAAAAATGGTAGAAGATGCCGAAGCAGATGGACGTTTAAAGCCAGGAGGAACTATTATCGAGGGAACCTCTGGAAATACAGGAATGGGATTAGCATTGGTTGCTATTATAAAAGGATACAAACTTATTTGTGTAATTTCGGATAAGCAATCAAAAGAGAAAATGGATATCTTACGCGCAGTAGGAGCGAAGGTAGTCGTTTGTCCAACAGATGTAGAACCAACAGATCCTCGTTCCTATTATTCAGTTTCGAAACGATTAGCAGAGGAAACTCCTAATTCTTGGTATGTAAACCAATACGATAATCCATCGAATGCATTAGCACATTATGAGCAAACAGGACCAGAAATTTGGGAACAAACAGAAGGGAAAATAACACATTTTGTAGTTGGAGTAGGTACAGGGGGAACAATATCTGGAGTTGCAAAATATCTAAAAGAAAAAAATCCTAATATTAAAATTTGGGGAATAGATACCTATGGATCAGTTTTTAAAAAATACCATGAAACAGGTATTTTTGATGAAAATGAAATTTACTCTTACATCACTGAGGGAATTGGAGAAGATATTTTACCAAAAAATGTTGATTTCTCATTGATAAATGGATTTACAAAAGTAACAGATAAAGATGCTGCGGTTTATACTAGAAAAATTGCACTCGAAGAAGGGATTTTTGTAGGTAACTCAGCAGGAGCTTGTATAAAAGGATTATTGCAGTTAAAAGAACATTTTACAAAAGATGATGTAGTGGTCGTATTATTTCACGATTCAGGTAGTCGTTACGTAGGTAAAATGTTTAATGATGATTGGATGCGTGAACGTGGTTTTCTAGAAGAGAATATTACTAAAGCAGAAGATGTTATAAAAGATCATATTGATAAGCAGCTAATCGTTGTGAGAACAGAAGAATTGGTTTCGCATGCAATTGAAAGAATGCGTAAATATAAAATTTCACAAATTCCAGTAGTCGATATAACAGGGTTTGTAGGTTCAGTTGATGAAACAGATTTGTTTAGAAGTTACATAGCGGACAAGAATGTAGCCGAAAAACCAATTAAAGAAGTAATGGGAAAACCTTTTCCTATTGTAAAATTAGGGACGCCGATAGAGGAGGTTTCGAAACTTTTTTCAAAAGAAAATGATGCAGTTTTGGTAGATTTAGGAAATGGAAACCATCATATTATAACAAAATACGATATTATTGGTTCGATAAAATAAAACAACAGTTCATACAATTTAAATAGCCACAAATCTAACGATAATTTTCGTTGAATTTGTGGCATTTTTAGCTTATAAAAAATATTAAAATATGACTTTTACTGCTATAGATTTTGAAACTGCTATAGGACACCATCCTTGTTCAGTAGGTATTGTTACGGTAGAGAATGGGGTAATTGTAGATGAATTTGTTACTCTAATCAAGCCACCTAATAATGAATACTCACCATTTACAATTAGAGTACATGGTATTTATCCTCGTGATACGATAAATGCAAAAACCTTTGCTCAAGTATATCCAGAGATAAAAAAACGTCTAGAAAATAGAACTGTTGTTGCTCACAATGAAAGTTTTGATCGTAATGTCTTGATGAAATCTATGGCATTGTATGGTTTAAATTATGATGATTTAAATATTGCTTCACGTTGGGAATGTACGGTTAAGATATATAAAGCGAGAGGACTAAAACCAACAAAGTTGAGTGATTGCTGTCGCGAAATGCAAATTCAGCTCAATCATCACGAAGCATTATCAGATGCTCGAGCATGTGCTAAGTTATATTTATTGAGGTAATTTTCTTTCATTTTTAATTTTTTTGAATTACTTTGGTCGATCATTTTAAATGACTAAATAATGAAAGAAAATTTTCTGCATTACCTATGGAAATATAAAAAGTTCAACACTTTAAATTTAAGAACGTTTAATAATGAGGAGCTTATAATTATAAATGTAGGTCAGTACCTGGAATTGGCTGGACCAGATTTTTTTAATGCTCAAATAATAATTGAAAATCAAAAATGGGCAGGTAACATTGAGATTCATTTAAAATCTTCTGACTGGTATTTGCATCATCACGAAAATGATAAAGCTTATGAGAGTGTAATTTTGCATGTTGTTTGGGAGCATGATAGTGAAATTTTCAGACAAAATAATTCAGAGATACCTGTTTTGATTTTAAAAAATTATGTTTCAGAAGAGATTATTAAAAATTATAAAACCTTACTCACCCCTAAGTCTTGGATTTTTTGCGAAAAAGAAATTAAAGATATTGGTGCGTTTTTATTTATAAATTGGCAAGAACGACTCTTCTTTGAGCGATTAGAGCGTAAATCGAAACCTATTTATGATTTGTTAAAACTAACAAATAACGATTGGGAGGCGATCTTGTTTTGCCTTTTGGCAAAAAACTTTGGATTAAATACTAATGGAGATTCTTTTTTAAAACTGGCACAATCAATTCCGTTTAGTATAATAAGAAAAGAAAGTTTTGAAGTTGAGAATTTAGAAGCGTTGCTTTTTGGAAATGCAGGATTACTGGATGCAGATAAAGAGGATAATTATTATAAAGATTTGAAAATTAGGTATTTTTATCTTTTGCATAAATATCAATTAGAGAGAGTATATGTGGAACAAGTACAGTTTTTTAAACATCGGCCAGATAATTTCCCGACAATTCGGCTTTCTCAATTGGCTAATTTATACCACAAATATCAAAATTTATTTTCGAAGCTTATTAATTTAAATACAGCTCAGGAAATTTATGATTTGCTATTGGTTTCGGCAGCTCCATATTGGCAAAATCACTATCAGTTTGATAAAGAAAGTCCTTTGAAATCTAAGAAAACAGTCCGTTCCTTTGTTGATTTACTTATCATAAATACAATTATTCCAATAAAGTTTGCTTACGCTAAAAAGCAAGGAGAGTCTATTTCTGAGGATCTAATTATACTTTTAAATCAAATTAAACCAGAAAAAAACTCCATTATAGATAAGTTTAAGATGTTTAAAATTAATCCAAAAAATGCATTAGAGACGCAATCTTTATTACAGCTGAAGAATGAATATTGTAATAAGAATAGATGTCTTGATTGTGTTGTTGGAATGGAACTGCTAAAGAGTTAATAGAGGAATAGAGAAATAGAGAAATAGAAAGTTGGGCAATTAAGTTATATCTAAATATAGCTTTTTATTTTATCCCAAAGCTATCAAGATTAGATAGCAAAGAGAAATATGTTGATTTTTAGTTGTTACTAATTCTATTGACTTACTTAGTTAATTTTGTATTTTTGCATAACATCTATCATCTTAAAAGTATGTCAGCAATTATTAAACTTAAGTTCTTTTTTGAAAAATACGGTTTTCATGTTTCTTCCAGATTAGCCGACAGGTTAGGAATGAGAGTTACAAGTGTCCGTTTATTTTTTATATATATATCTTTTGTTACTGCTGGACTTTGGTTTGGGGTATATTTAACTTTGGCATTCTGGATCCGATTAAAGGATTTAGTTCGTGCTAAAAGGACTTCCGTTTTTGATTTGTAACTCATTTATTCTATATAAAAAAAGGGATTATAAAGTATTAACTACTTTTATAATCCCTTTTTTTATATTGTTATAGATTATTTTTTAGGATTGTTTAATTTGCTGTTTTTCTTACCATAAGTAAAGTAAATAACAACACCAAGTCCCATCCAAATTACCAATCTTACCCAGCTTTCGTTTGGTAGAGAGTACATTAATGCAAGACAAATTATAATTCCAGCAATAGGAACAAAAGGTACTAATGGAGTTCTGAAAGATCTTGGGGCATCTGGCATTTTTTTACGCATTACCATAACACCGATGCATACTAATACAAACGCTAATAAGGTACCAATGCTAACCATATGACCTAAATCACTTACAGGAACAAATCCAGCAAATAGACTCACAAATACCAAAAAGAAAATATTAGTTTTCCAAGGAGTACGAAATTTTGAATGAATTTCACTGAAGAATTTAGGTAATAACCCATCTTTACTCATGGTATAAAAGACACGGCTTTGTCCCATTAGCATTACTAGCATTACTGATGTATAACCAGCAAGAATTGCAATGATTAAACCAGTTTGTAAAAATGTATACCCTGTTTTTGCAAAGGCTGTTGCAGCAGGTTTTGCGTCACCAGCAAATTCATAATAAGGTACAAGACCAGTCATTACGTGAGCGAATAAAACGTATAATATAGTGCAGATTACCAAAGAGCCTAAAATACCAATAGGCATTCCTTTTTGTGGATTTTTTGCTTCCTGTGCAGCAGTAGAAACAGCATCAAAACCAATGAAGGCAAAAAATACAGTTCCAGCTCCAGCAGCAATTCCAGACCAGCCAAATTCACCAAAAACGCCTGTGTTTTTAGGGATATATGGAGTGTAGTTTGCAGTGTCAATAAAGCCCCATCCTAATACGATGAAAACAATTACAACAGCAACCTTTAGAACAACTAAAAAGTTATTTATAGATGCGGATTCTCTAGTGCCTCTTATTAATAATAAAGAAAGTAATGAAACGATGATAATAGCAGGAAGATTGATAATACCTCCTTCAATAACAGTTCCATCACTTAATTTTAACGTCTCCCAGGGAGAACAAATTAAATTATGAGGCAGGTGAATATTGTATTTATTAAGTAATTCGAGTAAATAACGAGACCAACTTACACCAACTGTTGCGGCACCTAATGCATATTCTAAAACTAAATCCCATCCAATTATCCAAGCCATAAATTCACCCATTGTTGCATAGGAGTATGTATAAGCACTACCAGCAACAGGTATCATTGAGGCAAACTCTGCATAGCAAAGACCTGCAAAAGCACACCCAATAGCTGCTAGAATAAAGGACAATGTAACTGCTGGTCCAGCATGCTCAGCAGCAGCAATTCCAGTTAATGAAAATAATCCGGCTCCAATAATTGCACCTACTCCTAGAGCTACTAAAGAGCGGGAAGATAAAGTTCTTTTTAAGCCTCTTTCAGATTCGGAAGCTTCATCAAGCAATACCGATAGTGGTTTAGTTTTCCAAATTGACATATTTTATTTTGGTTAATTGTTATTAAGCTCCAAATGTATTCTTTTTTATAAAAAATAAAAACAATTAGTGCATTTTAAGTTGTAAAATAATTAATTTTATGAAGAATTATTGGTTTGCCTTACTTTTTTACTGGATTATATTGCTTGTTTATATCGATAATTTTAAATAAAATCTTGTTAAATTTATATTTTTTTGGTTTAATTTACAACTCCAAATTAAATTTTGTCAAAAATGGATTTTAGAAAAATAGCTCTTTACTTTAAATTTAGTAGAGAACAAAGAATTGGTATTATTTTGCTTTTTGCAATAATTATTGTTTTACAGTTGGTTTATTTTTTTGTTGATTTTAGTTCACCATCACAATTTTTTCCAGACAAAGAAAAATGGATGTCTTTGCAGAGAGAAATAGATTCAATTAAAAATAATAATGAGAATAAAGAAGAAAAAAAATATTTATTCAATCCTAATTTTATTACAGATTATAAAGGGTATAAACTAGGTATGACAGTAGAGCAAATTGACCGACTGTTAGTTTTTAGAAAAGAGAATAAATATGTTAACTCTCCCAAAGAGTTTCAGGAAGTAACAAAAATTTCAGACTCTTTGTTAGATAGTATGATTCCGTATTTTAAATTTCCTGATTGGATAGCTAATAAGAAAGAGATAAAGGAATATAGGAATTATCCAAATCAGAAGATATTCATTAAAAAAGAGAAAAAGATATTAATAGATCTCAATCAGGCTACCCAAGAAGATTTAATTAAAGTTTCGGGAATAGGAGAGGCTCTTTCTTTACGAATTTTAAAACAGAAAGAAGGTTTAGGGTATTTTGTTTCGATGGAGCAACTTAAAGACGTTTGGGGACTTTCGCCTGAAGTTATTTTTAATTTAAGTAATCATTTTAAAATATCAGAGCCAACTTCTTTAAAAAAAATAGCAATAAATGATGCTTCTTTAAAAGAGCTTTCAAGCTTTCCTTATTTTCGATATACATTGGCAAAACAAATCGTCACCTATCGAAGTATGAACGGAAATATAAATAATATTGAGGATTTGATAAAAATTAAGGGCTTTCCTGTTGAAAAAGCAAAAATAATTGGTTTATATTTGGAGTTCTAAAAATATACTAATGAATTTTGATTATAACGAAACGCAATCAATGATTGCCCAGTCCATAAAAGAATTTGCTGAAAAAAATATCCGCCCATATATAATGGAGTGGGATGAGGCACAAACATTTCCAATTCCACTGTTCAAAGAATTAGGGGCAATGGGATTTATGGGAGTTTTGGTTCCAGAAGAATATGGAGGATCAGGACTAGGTTATCATGAATATATAACCATCATTGAGGAAATTTCAAAAGTTGATCCTTCGATTGGATTGTCAGTTGCGGCTCATAATTCATTATGTACAAATCATATTTTGACTTTTGGTAGTGAAGAACAAAAGAAGAAATGGCTTCCTAAATTAGCAACTGCAGAGCATATAGGAGCATGGGGTTTGACGGAGCATAATACCGGATCTGATGCAGGTGGAATGAATACAACAGCAGTAAAAGATGGAGACCATTGGATCGTAAATGGAGCGAAGAATTTCATTACGCATGCTAAATCTGGTGATGTTGCTGTGGTGATTGTACGCACAGGAGAAAAAGGAGACTCGCGAGGGATGACAGCTTTTGTATTTGAAAAAGGAATGCCAGGATTTACATCAGGAAAAAAAGAGAATAAATTAGGAATGCGTGCGAGCGAAACAGCTGAATTGGTTTTTGATAACTGCCGAATTCCTGATGCAAATCGTTTAGGGAATGTAGGAGAGGGTTTTATACAATCTATGAAAATATTAGACGGAGGCCGAATCTCAATAGGTGCTCTATCGCTTGGTATTGCTAAAGGGGCTTATGAAGCGGCATTAAAATACTCAAAAGAAAGATATCAATTCGGGCAGCCAATTAGTAGTTTTCAAGGAATTTCGTTCAAGTTGGCAGATATGGCAACAGAAATCGAGGCTTCGGAATTGTTATTGCATAAAGCAGCATTTTTAAAACAACAACATAAGCCAGTAACCACGATGGGGGCAATGGCTAAAATGTATGCTTCAGAGGTGTGTGTAAAAGTAGCAAATGAAGCGGTTCAAATTCATGGAGGATACGGATATACAAAAGATTTTCCAGTAGAGAAATTCTACCGAGATTCTAAGTTGTGTACTATAGGAGAAGGAACTACCGAAATTCAGAAAGTAGTTATTTCAAGAAACATTTTAAGAGATTAGTTATATAATATGGGCGTGCCCACAAAAAAAAAAGAAGCCATTCAGTTTGTGTTGATTGGCTTCTTTTTTTTTGTGGTCGAGCTTTCCGCTACAATCTTTTTATTCTTAAAGAAAGAACAAAAAGGATTTTCGCTTCAATCTCTCACGCAACCCTAAATGTTGTTAAGGCGAGTATTGATTAGTGAAAATGATTTAAGATCTCACATTTTGCATCCCCATGATAAGTGGAATAAAAAAATAATGGATAGTTTATAGTGTGTAATTAGAATAAATGTTTACTTTTGCACACTTAACGAAAGGGGGTGTCAATATTATGTTAATTATACCAATTAAAGACGGAGAAAATATCGATAGAGCATTAAAGCGCTATAAAAGAAAATTTGATAAAACAGGAACTGTTCGTCAGTTAAGAGCACGTACTGCTTTTATTAAGCCATCTGTAAAAAATAGAATCAAAATTCAAAAAGCTGCTTACATTCAAAACATGAAAGACAACTTGGAGAGTTAGATAAAATCTATATTCAAATAAATGCCGTTAGTCATCAAAATTTTATAACTTTGATGCTAACGGTTTTTTTATTTTATAGAATCAAAGCAATTCTGGATTTAGAATTTGAAAAGGGGTGATGGTGTGGTATTCTTTAGAGAAATAAATAGAGGGTAAGAGTGAAAACAAATAAACAAGCATTCCAGGAATATCTTCAGATGGAGAAAAAGTATTCTTCGCATACTCTGGATGCTTATATGAATGACGTAGTTTCTTTTGAGTCATTTAATAAATTGCATTTCGATCAGGAAAATATTGATCAGGTGAATTATAGTCAAATTAGGTCATGGGTGGTTTCGCTTGTAGATGCTAATGTCTCTAATGTTTCTGTTAATCGTAAAATGGCGTCTCTAAAAGCATTTTATAGATTTTTGTTAAAGACTAAGCAGATAGGAGTTAGTCCGATGCAAAAACATAAAGCATTAAAAACTCCTAAGGTAGTGCAGGTTCCGTTTTCTGAAAAGGAATTGATGGATTTGGTGAATCAAATGAGGGATTCTGAGGGGTTTGAAGGGGTTAGGAATAGGTTGATAATTGATTTGTTTTATGCGACAGGTATTCGAAGGGCGGAGTTGATAGGTTTGCTTCGGGTTAATGTTGATTCGTCCGCTAGTATGATTAAAGTGTTAGGAAAGCGTAATAAAGAGCGTATTATTCCTGTTTTGCCAGTTATCGCTGAGCAGTTTTTATTGTATATAAAAGAGCGTGAAAGTATTGAGAATATAGTTGATAAGGAATATTTTTTTATTACTAAAAAAGGGTTAAAATTAAATGAAACCTTTGTGTATCGATTAATAAATTCATACTTTAGTAAAGTCTCCGAAAAGGTAAAAAAAAGTCCTCATGTCCTCCGACATACATTTGCGACTCATTTATTGAATAACGGGGCTGATTTAAATTCAGTAAAGGAATTATTGGGACATTCAAGTTTGGCATCTACGCAGGTATATACGCATAGTAGTTTAGCGGCTCTTAAAAAAGTGTATGCTGATGCGCATCCTAGGAATAAAAAGTAATTCTAAAATGTTTAATTCTAAAATAACTATTATGAAGGTAAGTATTAATGCGGTTAACTTTGCAGTTGACAGAAAGTTGGTAGATTTCGTTCAAGAAAGAATGGATAAGTTGGAAAAGTATTATGACAGGGTGGTATCAGTAGATGTTTTTTTAAAGGTTGAAAAAACTAGTGACAAAGAGAATAAAATTGCCGAGATAAAAATTAATGTTCCAGGGGATGATTTTTTGGTGAAAAAGCAATGCAAAACCTTTGAAGAGGCAGTTGAGCTTTCGGCGGAATCCTTAGAAAGATTGTTGGTTAAGAGAAAAGAAAAGGTAAGAACACATATTTAATGTAATTTTTTTAAAAAAATGTTTTGATTCAAAGATAAAATAGCTACATTTGCAGTCCGTTAGAAATAGCGGACTTTTTTTATTGAAATTGCCAGCGTAGCTCAGTTGGCTAGAGCAGCTGATTTGTAATCAGCAGGTCGTGGGTTCGAGTCCCTCCGCCGGCTCAAAATAGTTCAAATGCGATTTGAAATTGTTCATGTAATTATTGATAAAAAAATGGGGAGATACTCAAGCGGCCAACGAGGGCAGACTGTAAATCTGCTGTGTGAACTTCGCAGGTTCGAATCCTGCTCTCCCCACAAAAGAAGAAGTTAAAATTGTAGCTTTTGGATTTTAAAATCTAGGAACTAAATTTTAAAATCTGAAATTTAGAATTCTCTGCCGGTGTAGCTCAGGGGTAGAGTGCTTCCTTGGTAAGGAAGAGGTCTCGGGTTCAATTCCCGACATTGGCTCAAGTAAGTAGGAAATTGAAAATTAATATATAACTAAGATTAAAAATTAAGTAAAATGGCAAAGGAGAATTTTAATCGTTCCAAACCGCACTTAAACATAGGTACAATTGGACACGTGGATCACGGAAAAACTACATTAACTGCGGCAATTACTAAAGTATTGTCTGATGCAGGTTACTGTCAAGCTAAATCGTTTGATCAAATCGATAACGCTCCAGAGGAGAAAGAAAGAGGTATTACAATTAATACTTCACACGTAGAGTATGAAACAGCTAATCGTCATTACGCTCACGTTGACTGTCCAGGTCACGCGGATTACGTAAAGAACATGGTTACTGGAGCTGCTCAAATGGATGGAGCTATCTTAGTAGTTGCTGCTACAGATGGTCCAATGCCACAAACACGTGAGCACATCCTTTTAGGTCGCCAGGTTGGTATTCCTAGAATGGTAGTTTTCATGAACAAAGTGGATATGGTTGATGATGCTGAGTTGTTAGAGCTTGTTGAAATGGAAATTAGAGATTTATTATCTTTCTACGAATATGATGGAGATAATGGTCCAGTTATTCAAGGTTCAGCTTTAGGAGGATTGAATAATGATCCTGCTTGGGTTCCTAAAATTCTTGAATTGATGGAAGCTGTTGATGCTTGGATCGAAGAGCCAATCCGTGATACTGCTAAACCATTCTTGATGCCAGTTGAAGATGTATTTACAATTACAGGACGTGGAACTGTTGCTACAGGTCGTATCGAAACTGGTATTGCTAATACAGGAGATGCTGTTGAAATCATTGGTATGGGAGCTGATAAATTAACTTCTACTATTACAGGAGTTGAGATGTTCCGTAAAATCCTTGATAGAGGTGAAGCTGGAGATAACGTAGGTTTATTGTTAAGAGGTGTTGATAAAGAATCTATCAAAAGAGGAATGGTTATCATTAAGCCAGGATCAGTAAAACCACACGCTACTTTTAAAGCAGAGGTTTATATCTTGAAAAAAGAAGAAGGTGGACGTCATACTCCATTCCATAATAACTACCGTCCACAGTTCTACGTACGTACAACTGACGTAACAGGAGTTATTACTTTACCAGAAGGAGTAGAGATGGTAATGCCAGGAGACAACTTGACTATTAATGTTTCTTTATTAAGCCCAATCGCAATGAGCGTAGGTTTACGTTTCGCTATCCGTGAAGGTGGTAGAACAGTTGGAGCAGGTCAGGTAACTGAAATCGTAGGATAATCCTATAAAATAAAATTATAAAAGCCAGTTGATTTTCTTAACTGAAGTCACTGGCTTTAATTACGGGCGTAGTTCAAGGGTAGAATAGCGGTCTCCAAAACCGTTGATGGGGGTTCGAATCCCTCCGCCCGTGCAATAATAAATATATCTCATGACAAAAGTTGTTAATTACATATCAGAAGCATTCGAGGAATTGAAGTCAAATGTAACTTGGCCAGCATGGGCAGAAGTGCAACGATTGACAATTGTAGTAGCTGTATTTTCAGTATTATTCGCTTTGGCAACTTGGGGAGTAGATGAATTTTTTGCAAAAGCATTGGCTGGATTTTTTAATTGGATAAAAGCGTAATTTTTTTGTAATGGCAGATAATAATGTGAAAAAGTGGTATGTAGTTCGAGCGGTAAGTGGACAAGAGAATAAAGTCAAAGCTTACATCGAAACTGAAATTGCCAGATTAGGTATGGGTGATTATGTTTCCCAAGTTTTAGTTCCTACTGAAAAAGTAGTAACTGTGAAAGAGGGTAAAAAAATAGCTAAGGATAAAGTATATTTCCCTGGATATGTTATGATCGAAGCCAATTTAGTTGGTGAAATACCTCATATTATTAAATCGATAACTAGTGTAATTGGTTTTTTAGGCGAAATTAAAGGTGGAGAGCCTGTTCCGCTTAGATTATCAGAGGTAAATAGAATGCTAGGTAAGGTTGATGAACTGGCTGTTAATACAGATACACGTTCAATTCCTTTTAACTTAGGAGAAACAATTAAGGTAATTGATGGACCTTTCAACGGATTCAATGGAACAGTTGAAAAAATCAATGAAGAAAAGCGTAAATTAGAAGTAATGGTTAAGATTTTCGGAAGAAAAACTCCATTAGAGTTAAGTTTTATGCAAGTAGAAAAAGTATAATTTTTGTTACATCTATAATAACCACTACAATTGCTTCCAATAATTGCAGTGTTAAATTTTTTAAAAAATGGCTAAAGAAATTAGTAAGGTAGTTAAACTACAAGTTAAGGGAGGTGCTGCGAATCCGTCGCCACCGGTTGGACCTGCTTTAGGAGCTGCTGGGGTTAATATCATGGAGTTCTGTAAGCAATTTAATGCTAGAACACAAGATAAACCTGGCAAAATATGCCCAGTACAAATTACTGTGTATAAAGACAAATCATTTGATTTTGTTGTAAAAACTCCTCCAGCAGCAGTTCAGTTAATGGAAGCTGCAAAGCTAAAATCTGGTTCAGGAGAGCCTAATCGTAAAAAAGTAGCTAGTGTTACTTGGGAACAAATTAGAGCTATTGCTGAAGACAAGATGCCAGACTTAAATGCATTCACTATGGAGTCTGCAATGAGTATGGTCGCTGGAACAGCTAGATCTATGGGTATAACTGTATCAGGAGATTCTCCTTTTTAATTAAGAGAAAGACATGGCAAAATTGACAAAAAAGCAAAAAGAGGCTGCTTCAAAAATTGAAAAGAACAAACTATACTCTTTGAAAGATGCAGCTGCATTAATTAAAGTTATAGCTTCTGCAAAATTTGATGAGTCTGTTGATATCGCAGTGCGTTTGGGTGTAGATCCAAGAAAAGCGAATCAAATGGTTAGAGGTGTAGTAACATTGCCTCACGGAACTGGTAAAGATGTAAAAGTATTAGCATTAGTTACTCCAGACAAAGAAGCAGAAGCTTTAGCAGCAGGAGCAGACTATGTAGGTCTTGATGATTATTTACAAAAAATAAAAGACGGTTGGACAGATGTTGATGTAATCATCACTATGCCAGCTGTAATGGGTAAATTAGGTCCATTAGGTCGTATTTTAGGACCTAGAGGTTTAATGCCAAACCCTAAAACAGGTACTGTAACTATGGATGTTGCAAAAGCTGTTCAAGAGGTTAAAGCTGGTAAAATTGACTTTAAAGTTGATAAAACTGGTATCGTGCACGCAGGAATTGGTAAAGTTTCTTTTGGAGCTGAACAAATTTATGACAACGCACACGAAATTATTCAAACATTAATCAAACTTAAACCAACTGCTGCTAAAGGTACCTATATTAAAGGTATTCACCTTACAAGCACTATGAGTCCTGCAATTGCATTGGACCCTAAAGCAGTATAATTGGTAGTTAATAATTTTTAGTATGACTAGAGAAGAAAAATCAATCGCGATTGAAGATTTAACTGCACAGTTAGCTGGTACAAATATTATTTATGTATCTGATATTTCTGGATTAAACGCAGAAACAACTTCAAACTTGAGAAGAGCTTGTTTTAAAGCAGGTATTAAATTAGAGGTTGTTAAAAATACTTTGCTTGCAAAAGCAATGGAAGCTTCTGCTAATGACTATGGAGATTTACCTTCAGTATTGACAGGTAATAGTGCTATATTTATTTCAGATATTGCAAATGCACCTGGAAAAATTATCAAAGATTTCCGTAAGAAATCTGATAAACCAGTTTTAAAAGGAGCATACATTAATTCAGAAGTTTACATTGGAGATGATCAATTAGATGCATTAGCAACTATCAAATCTAAAGAAGAACTTCTTGGAGAACTTATTGGATTACTTCAATCTCCAGCTCAAAGAGTTATCTCTGCTTTACAAAATCAATTCGCAAACAGCGAAGAAGAGACAGAAGCATAATAACAAATGCGGGAAATTATATTTCCTTGCTGCTTAATTAGCGCACAATAAATAATTATATTTTACAAATCATTTTAAACGATAGAAAAAATGGCAGATTTGAAACAATTCGCAGAACAATTAGTTAACCTAACAGTTAAAGAAGTTAACGAATTAGCAACAATATTAAAAGACGAGTACGGTATCGAGCCTGCTGCTGCAGCTGTTGTAGTTGCTGCTGGAGGTGATGGTGGTGCTGCTGAAGAAGCACAAACTGAATTTACAGTTGTATTAAAAGAAGCTGGTGCTTCTAAATTAGCTGTAGTTAAATTGGTAAAAGAACTTACAGGTTTAGGTCTTAAAGAAGCTAAAGATGTAGTTGATAGTGCTCCAAGTAACGTTAAAGAAGGTGTTTCTAAAGAAGAGGCTGAAGGTCTTAAAAAATCTTTAGAAGAAGCTGGAGCTGTAGTTGAACTTAAATAAGTTTACTCGGTTTTAAGAACTAGGTTTAGGTCTTGAGTTAAAACTCAATGGCCTAAACCATTTTTCGTATAATAAAATATATCAAGTTTTATTATCAAATAGTTTAAAATACGAAAAAGTTTTTGATCAATACGAAGAAAAAAAATTAGACTGAATTTTAGTTCGTTTATTTTTAAAGATGTATTGATTATAATAAGAAAGTATAGATTAAACAGTGTGTTTTTACACAAAAAATTACTTTTTTTTAATCAAAATTTTGTCCATTGATGATAACAAATCAGACTGAAAGATTGAATTTTGCCTCTACAAAAAATATTCCTGTATATCCAGATTTTCTAGATGTTCAGGTTAAGTCTTTTAAAGATTTTTTTCAATTAGAAACTAAATCTGACGAAAGAGGCAACGAAGGGTTGTACAACACCTTCATGGAAAACTTTCCAATCACAGATACAAGAAATAACTTTGTATTGGAGTTCCTAGATTATTTTGTTGATCCACCACGTTATACAATTCAAGAATGTATAGAGAGAGGTCTTACTTATAGTGTGCCTTTAAAAGCTAGGTTAAAACTATATTGTACAGATCCAGAACATGAAGATTTTGAAACTATTGTACAAGATGTTTATCTAGGTACAATTCCTTATATGACTCCAAGCGGTACTTTTGTTATCAATGGTGCTGAGCGTGTAGTAGTATCTCAACTACACCGTTCTCCTGGGGTTTTCTTTGGACAATCATTCCACGCAAATGGAACAAAACTTTATTCTGCCAGAGTAATTCCTTTTAAAGGTTCTTGGATAGAATTTTCTACAGATATTAATAGCGTAATGTACGCATATATTGATAGAAAGAAAAAATTACCAGTTACAACTTTATTCCGTGCAATTGGATTCGAAAGAGATAAGGATATCCTTGAAATTTTCGACCTTGCTGAAGAAATCAAAGTTTCTAAAACAGGTATTAAAAAATATATTGGAAGAAGACTTGCTGCACGTGTATTGAATACTTGGCACGAGGATTTCGTTGATGAAGATACCGGTGAGGTAGTTTCTATCGAACGTAACGAAATTATCCTTGATAGAGATACTATTATCGACAAAGATAATGTTGAAGAGATCATTGATTCTAACGTTAAATCTATTTTGTTACATAAAGAGGATAATAACCAAGCAGATTATGCTATTATCCACAATACATTACAAAAAGATCCAACAAACTCTGAAAAAGAAGCTGTTGAGCATATCTACAGACAATTGCGTAATGCAGAACCGCCTGATGAAGAAACTGCTCGTGGTATTATAGATAAATTGTTCTTCTCTGATCAACGTTATAACTTAGGTGAAGTTGGTCGTTATAGAATGAACAAAAAACTTGGTTTAGATATCCCAATGGAAAAGCAAGTGCTTACCAAAGAAGATATCATTACCATTGTAAAATATTTGATTGAATTAATCAACTCTAAAGCTGAGATTGATGATATTGATCACTTATCAAACCGTCGTGTTAGAACAGTTGGAGAACAATTATCTCAACAATTCGGTGTTGGTTTAGCGCGTATGGCTAGAACAATTAGAGAGCGTATGAACGTTAGAGATAACGAGGTGTTTACACCAATTGATTTGATTAATGCTAAAACATTATCATCAGTTATCAACTCTTTCTTTGGTACTAACCAGTTGTCTCAATTTATGGATCAAACGAATCCACTTGCTGAGATTACGCACAAGAGAAGATTATCTGCACTTGGACCTGGTGGACTTTCTAGAGAAAGAGCTGGTTTCGAGGTACGTGACGTTCACTATACGCATTACGGACGTTTATGTCCAATTGAAACTCCAGAGGGACCAAATATTGGTTTGATTTCATCTCTTGGTGTTTATGCTAAAGTTAACGGAATGGGTTTCATCGAAACTCCTTACCGTAAAGTAACTAACGGTGTTGTAGATTTAGAAACTACTCCAGTATATTTAAGTGCTGAAGAAGAAGAAGGAATGTTGATTGCGCAAGCAAACATCGAAATGGATGCAACAGGAAAAATTATCGCTGAAAACGTAATTGCACGTCAAGAAGGTGATTTCCCAGTAATCGAGCCAACACAGGTAGATTACACAGACGTTGCTCCAAATCAAATTGCTTCTATTTCTGCATCTTTGATTCCTTTCTTAGAGCATGATGATGCGAATAGAGCCTTGATGGGATCAAACATGATGCGTCAGGCAGTACCTTTGATTCGCCCTGAAGCTCCTATTGTAGGAACAGGTTTAGAGCGTCAAGTTGCGTCTGATTCAAGAGTATTGATTAATGCTGAAGGTGATGGAACAGTAGAATACGTTGATGCAAACATCATTACTATTAAATACGATCGTTCTGAAGAAGAAAGAATGGTTAGTTTTGAGTCTGATGAAAAAACATATAATCTAATTAAATTTAGAAAAACCAATCAAGGAACGAGTATTAACTTGAAGCCAATCGTTAAGAAAGGTGATAGAGTAGCACTTGGTCAAGTATTGTCAGAAGGATATGCTACTCAAAATGGTGAATTAGCTTTAGGTCGTAACCTAAAAGTTGCGTTCATGCCATGGAAAGGATATAACTTTGAGGATGCGATTGTAATTTCTGAAAAAGTAGTTCGTGATGATATCTTTACGTCAATTCACGTAGATGATTATTCATTAGAAGTTAGAGATACAAAATTAGGTAACGAAGAGTTAACTAATGATATTCCTAACGTTTCTGAAGAAGCTACTAAAGATTTAGATGAAAACGGTATGATTAGAATTGGAGCAGAGGTTAAACCTGGCGACATTCTTATCGGAAAAATTACTCCAAAAGGAGAATCAGATCCTACTCCAGAAGAGAAATTGCTTCGTGCAATCTTCGGGGATAAAGCAGGTGATGTTAAAGATGCTTCGTTAAAAGCTTCTCCTTCTTTACATGGTGTAGTTCTTGACAAAAAATTATTTGCAAGAGCCGTAAAAGATAAACGTAAACGTACACAAGACAAAGATGCTTTAGGCGCTTTGGAAATGGAATTTGAAACTAAATTTGTTGAATTAAAAGACAGATTAGTTGAAAAATTATTCTTGATCGTTAACGGAAAAACATCTCAAGGTGTAATGAATGATTTGGGTGAAGAAGTTTTACCAAAAGGTAAAAAATATACTCAAAAAATGCTTTATGCTGTAGAAGATTTTGCTCACTTAAGTAAAGGGCAATGGGTTGCTGATGATGCTACTAATAAAATGGTTAATGATTTAATTCATAACTATAAAATTAAGCTGAACGACTTACAAGGATCTTTAAGAAGAGAAAAATTCACTATTACTGTTGGAGATGAATTGCCAGCTGGAATCTTGAAATTAGCGAAAATATATATCGCTAAAAAACGTAAGTTGAAGGTAGGGGATAAAATGGCAGGACGTCACGGTAACAAAGGTATTGTTGCACGTATCGTTCGTCATGAAGATATGCCTTTCCTTGAAGATGGAACACCAGTAGATATCGTATTGAATCCACTTGGGGTACCATCTCGTATGAACATTGGTCAGATTTATGAAACGGTTTTAGGTTGGGCAGGACAAAATTTAGGTAGAAAATTTGCTACTCCAATTTTTGATGGTGCTACTTTAGATCAAATCAATGAATTGACTGACGAAGCGGGAATACCAAGATTCGGTCATACTTATTTGTATGATGGAGGAACTGGAGAACGTTTTCACCAAAGAGCAACTGTAGGTGTAATCTACATGTTGAAATTAGGACACATGGTAGATGATAAGATGCACGCACGTTCTATCGGACCATACTCGTTGATTACACAACAACCACTTGGAGGTAAAGCTCAATTTGGAGGTCAGCGTTTTGGAGAGATGGAGGTTTGGGCACTTGAAGCTTATGGAGCGTCAAGTACACTACGTGAAATCTTAACTGTTAAGTCTGATGATGTTATTGGTAGAGCTAAAACTTACGAAGCAATCGTTAAGGGAGAGTCTATGCCAGAACCAGGTTTACCAGAATCATTCAATGTATTGATGCACGAATTGAAAGGTCTTGGACTTGATATTCGTTTAGAAGAATAAATAAAGTTTTCAGTTACAGTCTCAGTATTCAGTTTACACTGAAAACTGGGACTTAAGCTGTTTACCAAAATAAAAGTTTTTAGGATTTATACCCGTAACCCGTTCCGATTTTTTATTTAAACCTGAAAAGTTTTATAATTAGCACTTCAAAATCGACGTTTGAAGTTTAGAGAAGTAACCCGAGGTAGTTTTTAAGTCGAAAGTTTCAAAGTCCAAAGTATAAAGTCATTCGTGACTTTAAAAACTGTAAGACATTTGACTTTAGACTAAAACAAGAATCAATTTTTTAATTGCAAATAAATCAATAGTAAAAACTATGATGAATAATAGAAACAATAATAAAGATAAAAATCCAGTTAAAAGATTTAATAAAATCTCAATTGGATTGGCTTCACCAGAATCTATCTTGAAAGAATCAAGAGGAGAGGTTTTAAAGCCAGAAACAATAAACTACAGAACTCACAAACCAGAACGTGACGGACTTTTCTGCGAAAGAATCTTCGGACCTGTTAAGGATTTTGAATGTGCTTGTGGAAAATACAAAAGAATTCGTTACAAAGGTATTATATGTGACCGTTGTGGTGTTGAAGTTACAGAGAAAAAAGTACGTCGTGATAGAGTAGGACACATCAACCTTGTTGTGCCAATTGCTCACATTTGGTATTTCCGTTCTCTTCCTAATAAAATTGGTTATATCCTTGGGCTTCCTTCTAAGAAATTAGATATGATTATTTACTACGAAAGATACGTAGTAATTCAAGCAGGTATTGCTAAAAATGCAGAAGGAGAATCTTTACAAAGATTAGACTTTTTAACTGAAGAAGAATATTTAAATATTTTAGATTCTCTTCCTCAAGACAATCAATATTTAGATGATTTTGATCCAAATAAATTTGTTGCCAAAATGGGAGCAGAGTGTATTATGGATTTATTGGCACGTATAGACTTAGATGAGTTATCTTACCAACTAAGACACAGTGCTAACAATGAAACATCTAAACAACGAAAAACAGAAGCATTAAAAAGATTACAAGTTGTTGAATCTTTCCGTGAGTCTAACTTAAACCGCGAAAACCGTCCAGAATGGATGATTATGAAAGTGGTTCCAGTTATTCCACCAGAATTACGTCCACTTGTGCCACTTGATGGAGGTCGTTTTGCAACTTCAGATTTAAATGATTTATACCGTCGTGTAATTATACGTAACAACCGTTTGAAAAGATTAATGGAGATTAAAGCTCCAGAAGTTATCTTAAGAAACGAAAAACGTATGTTGCAAGAATCTGTAGATTCATTATTTGATAACACTCGTAAAGCTTCTGCTGTTAAAACAGAATCAAACAGACCATTAAAATCATTATCAGATTCATTAAAAGGTAAACAAGGACGTTTCCGTCAAAATCTTTTAGGAAAACGTGTGGATTATTCTGCTCGTTCGGTAATTGTTGTTGGACCGGAATTAAAATTGTTCGAATGTGGTATCCCTAAAGATATGGCATCTGAACTTTACAAACCTTTTGTTATCCGTAAATTGATAGAAAGAGGTATTGTTAAAACGGTAAAATCTGCTAAGAAAATTATAGACAAAAAAGAGCCTGTAGTTTGGGATATCCTTGAAAATGTAATTAAAGGTCACCCAATATTACTGAATCGTGCTCCTACGTTACACAGATTAGGTATTCAGGCATTCCAACCAAAATTAATTGAAGGAAAAGCAATCCAATTGCACCCATTAGTTTGTACGGCGTTTAATGCCGATTTTGATGGGGATCAAATGGCGGTACACTTACCATTAGGACCAGAGGCTATTTTGGAAGCTCAATTGTTAATGTTGGCTTCTCATAATATCTTGAACCCTGCTAACGGTGCGCCAATTACTGTACCTTCTCAGGATATGGTCTTGGGTCTATACTATATGACCAAAGAACGTCTTTCTACTCCAGATCATAAAATTTTAGGTGAAGGCTTAACTTTTTACTCTGCAGAGGAAGTAAATATTGCATTAAACGAAGGAAGATTAGAATTGAATGCTTCAGTGAGAATTAGAGCAAAAGATTTTAATGAAGCTGGAGAATTAGTGTATCAGATTATTAAAACTACCGCTGGTCGTGTATTGTTTAATGAAGTGGTACCAGAAGCTGCAGGATATATCAATGATGTATTGACGAAGAAAAACCTTAGAGATATTATTGGACACGTTTTAAGTGCTACCAATGTACCTACAACGGCTGCTTTCTTGGACAACATGAAAGATATGGGGTATAAATTTGCATTTAGAGGAGGTTTATCATTCTCTCTTGGTGATATTAGAATTCCTGAGCAAAAAACTAAATTGATTGCAGATGCCAGAGAACAAGTTGAAGGTATTTCTGTAAACTATAACATGGGTCTTATTACCAATAACGAGCGTTACAACCAAGTTATTGATGTTTGGACTTCAGCAAATGCTCAACTTACAGAGCTAGCAATGAAAAATATTAGAGAAGACCAACAAGGTTTCAACTCTGTATATATGATGCTTGACTCTGGGGCGAGGGGGTCTAAAGAACAGATTCGTCAGTTAACTGGTATGCGTGGTTTGATGGCTAAGCCTAAAAAATCTACTGCTGGTGGTGGTGAAATTATTGAAAACCCGATTCTTTCTAACTTTAAGGAAGGTCTTTCTATCCTTGAGTACTTTATCTCTACTCACGGTGCTCGTAAAGGTCTTGCGGATACGGCTCTTAAAACTGCCGATGCTGGTTACTTAACTAGAAGATTACATGACGTTTCTCAAGATGTTATTGTTAACATTGAGGATTGTGGTACTCTTAGAGGTGTTGAAGTTTCTGCATTGAAAAAGAATGAAGAGATTGTTGAATCGTTAGGAGAAAGAATTTTAGGACGTGTTGCATTGCAAGATGTAATAAATCCTTTAACTAGTGACTATTTAGTAAGATCAGGTGAGCAAATTACAGAAGTTATAATGAAAGCGATTGAGGCTTCTCCAGTGGAGAAAGTAGAAGTTCGTTCTCCATTAACTTGTGAAGCGCTTAAAGGAATCTGTGCTAAATGTTACGGTAGAAACTTAGCTACTGGTAAAATGACTCAAAGAGGAGAGGCAGTTGGAGTAATTGCAGCTCAATCTATTGGAGAGCCAGGAACACAGTTAACATTACGTACTTTCCACGTTGGAGGGGTTGCGGGTGGTATCTCTGAAGAATCTAGCATCATTACAAGATTTAATGGTAAACTAGAAATCGAAGATTTAAAAACTGTTAAAGGTGAGGATAACGAAGGTAATGCAGTTGATATTGTAGTATCTCGTTCTACTGAATTGAAATTAATTGATGAAAGAACAGGTATCTTATTAAGTACAAATAACATTCCTTATGGTTCAAGTATCTTTGTAAAAGATGGACAATCAGTTGTTAAAGGAGATGTAATCTGTAAATGGGATCCATATAATGGAGTTATCGTTTCTGAGTTTACTGGTAAAATTGCTTACGAAGATTTAGAGCAAGGTCAATCGTTCATGGTTGAAATTGATGAGCAAACAGGATTCCAAGAAAAAGTAATTTCTGAATCAAGAGCTAAAAAATTAATTCCAACTTTATTAGTTTATGGTAAAGAAGGTGAATTAATTCGTTCTTATAACTTACCAGTTGGAGCCCACTTGATGGTTGAAAACGGTGAGAAAATTAAAGCAGGTAAAGTATTGGTGAAAATTCCACGTCGTTCTTCTAAATCAGGAGATATTACCGGAGGTTTACCTAGAATTACAGAGTTGTTAGAAGCTCGTAATCCTTCAAACCCAGCTGTAGTTTCTGAAATTGATGGAGTTGTATCTTTTGGAAAAATCAAAAGAGGTAACCGTGAGATTGTTATCGAATCTAAATTTGGTGATGTTAGAAAATACTTGGTTAAATTATCAAGCCAAATTCTAGTTCAGGAGAATGACTTCGTTAGAGCAGGTGTACCATTGTCAGACGGTGCTATTACTCCAGACGATATTTTAAGAATTCAAGGACCAGCAGCTGTTCAGCAGTACTTGGTAAATGAAATTCAAGAGGTATACCGTTTACAAGGGGTAAAAATCAATGACAAACACTTTGAGGTTGTTATTCGTCAAATGATGCGTAAAGTAAGAGTACAAGATCCAGGTGATACTTTATTCTTAGAAGATCAATTAATTCATACTAAAGATTTCATCGTTCAAAACGATAAATTATACGGAATGAAAGTAGTTGAAGATGCTGGAGATTCTAGCGTATTAAAAGCGGGTCAGATTATTTCTCCTCGTGATTTACGTGATGAAAATTCATTATTAAAACGTACAGATAAAAATCTAGTAGTAGCTAGAGATGTAATTACTGCAACTGCAACGCCGGTTCTACAAGGTATTACAAGAGCTTCGCTACAAACTAAATCATTTATTTCTGCTGCTTCTTTCCAAGAAACGACTAAAGTACTTAACGAAGCTGCAGTAGCAGGTAAAGTAGATTACTTAGAAGGATTGAAAGAAAATGTAATTGTTGGACATAGAATTCCTGCAGGAACAGGTATGAGAGAATACGATCATACAATTGTAGGTTCAAAAGATGATTACAACGAAATGATGGCTAATAAAGAAGAATATATTTATTAATTTAGGGAACTATGAGTAATTCGAATCAACAACAAGAGCAAATTAATATAGAATTAGATGAGAAAATCGCTGAAGGAATTTATTCTAATTTAGCAATTATTAACCATTCTTCTTCAGAGTTTGTTTTAGATTTTGTAAGTATTATGCCAGGTATTCCTAAAGCCAAGGTAAAGTCAAGAATTGTCTTGACGCCACAACATGCTAAGCGATTACTAAAAGCAATTGGAGAAAACATTCATCGTTTTGAAGTCGCTCATGGCGAAATCAAAGAAACTGAACAAGCACCAATACCGCTTAACTTCGGTCCAGCAGGACAAGCATAAATTTTAAAAGCCCCAGTAATGGGGCTTTTTTTATGGGAAAAAGAGTAGTGAAATTCAAAAAAAACAGAGATTAAATCTGGAAACTTTTAGTCTCAAAATAGGATTTGTATAAGAGGGTTTTGATAAATATCGTTAATTGTTTATTGACTACTGACAAAGGGTTGTCACTGTCCAAGTTTACATTTGTGTCATATTAATATCTAAAAAATAAAAAAATGACAAACGTAACTGGTGCAAGTTTTAATCCAATCGAGTTTCCAAGTCCTACTTTAATTTCTATCAATGGAATAAAACTCGAAGTATTTGAGGCAGGTCAACAAAATTCTGATAAGCCTATCGTGCTTTGCCACGGTTTTCCAGAGCATGCCTTTTCTTGGCGCTATCAGATTCCCGAACTTGTCAAAGCTGGCTATCATGTCATTGTTCCTAATCAGAGAGGTTATGGAAAATCATCTCGTCCAATCGAAGTAACAGAGTATGACATTGAACATTTAACAAGTGATCTGGTCGCTCTACTTGATTACTACGGATATAAAGACGCTGTTTTTATTGGTCATGATTGGGGTGCAAATGTTGTTTGGAATCTTGCATTATTGCATCCAGAACGAGTAAATAAAGTGATAAACTTGGCCTTGCCTTATCAAGAGCGTGGAGAAAAACCTTGGATAGAATTCATGGAAGAAGTATTTGGAGGAGACTTCTATTTTGTTCACTTTAATCGACAGCCAGGAGTAGCAGACGCTATAATGGATGAAAACATACCTCAGTTCCTTCGCAATATGTTCCGTAAGAACGTACCTCTTGTGCCGCCTGAACCAGGAATGTGGATGATTAATCTTGCAAGAGCAAAAAAAGTACTCGGCGAACCCATAATGAATGAAGGCGAACTGGACGTTTTAATCTCTGCCTTCGAGTCTTCAAAGTTTACAGGAAGTATAAATTGGTATAGAAACCTTGACCGAAACTGGCACTTATTAGCAAATGTAAACCCAATCATTCAACAACCCGCACTTATGATATACGGTAATCGTGATATGATTCCTAAGTTTGAAAGATTATCAGAGTTCGTGCCTAATGTAGAAGTTGTTAGTTTAGATTGTGGTCATTGGATTCAACAAGAACTTCCAGATGAAACTAATCAAGTGATTTTAAAATGGCTAGAACAATATAATAGCTAAACAAGAAATGGAACATATTGTCTTGATGCCGCAACATGCTAAACGATTACTAAAAGCAATTGGAGAAAACATTCATTATTTTGAAGTCGCTCATGGTGAAATTAAAGAAACTGAACAAGTACTTATACCGCTTAACTTCGGTCCAGCAGGACAAGCATAAATTTTAAAAGCCCCAGTAATGGGGCTTTTTTTATGCAATAAAATTAGAAATTTATATTTCGACTTAAATAAGTTCTTTGAATCTGTTTAAAAGGTATTTTATCTGATTTTTGTTTCACTTTACCGATTAAATTTTATTTTTAGCCTATGTTTTTTTAATTTGCAGGTTCCTAAAAATTGAACACTCGAGGTCGTTTTGTTAATTCAGATTAAAAAAAAGCGCTACTTTTTTAAAGTAGCGCTTTTTTTATATAACATTGAATCCTATAATTATTCAAATTCAGAAGTGAAAAATAATTTCACACTTGGATATTTATTTTGAGTCATTTGTATTGTGAAATCTGAATCGGCTAAAAATACCAATTGACCGTATTTGTCTTTTGCTAAGAATTTTTGTTTGATACGTTTGAATTCTTTGAACTCATCATTTTTAGCATCATCAGGTTTAACCCAGCAAGCTTTGTGAACAGGAAAATTTTCATAAGTACATTTTGCACCATATTCGTGTTCCAAGCGGTATTGAATTACCTCATACTGAAGTGCTCCTACAGTACCAATAACTTTACGGTTATTCATTTCTAGAGTAAACAATTGTGCAACTCCTTCGTCCATTAATTGGTCAACCCCTTTATCTAATTGCTTAGCTTTCATTGGGTCGGCATTGTTAATGTATCTAAAATGTTCTGGAGAGAAACTAGGAATTCCTTTAAAGCTCATTACTTCGCCTTCAGTTAACGTATCTCCAATTTTAAAGTTCCCCGTGTCATGTAAGCCAACAATATCACCAGGATATGAAATATCTACAATTTCTTTTTTCTCTGCAAAGAATGCATTTGGACTAGAAAATTTTAAATTCTTTTTCTGACGTACATGGTAATAAGGTTTGTTTCTTTCGAAAGTACCAGAAACGATTTTTATAAATGCTAAACGGTCTCTATGTTTAGGGTCCATATTGGCATGTATTTTAAATACAAAACCAGTCATTTTTTCTTCGGTAGGATCAACCAAACGCGTTTCAGATTCTTTTGGTCTTGGAGAAGGGGCGATTGTAACAAAACAATCTAGCAATTCACGTACTCCAAAGTTATTTAAAGCAGAACCAAAAAATACAGGTTGTAATTTTCCATCCAAGTAATCCTGACGATCAAATTTAGGATATACTTCGTCTATTAATTCTAATTCTTCTCGTAGTCTGTCAGCAGGTTTTTGACCAATAATTTTTTCTAGTTCAGGATTTTGTACATCCGAGAAAGCTATGGTTTCCTCAATGTTTTTACGACTATCTCCACTAAATAAATTGATGTTTTGTTCCCAAAGGTTGTAGATTCCCTGAAAATCATATCCCATTCCAATAGGGAAACTTAATGGAGTAACGGTTAATCCTAATTTTTGCTCAACCTCATCCATCAAATCAAATGCATCTTTACCTTCACGATCTAATTTGTTTATAAAAACAATAATCGGAATTTTACGCATTCTACATACAGCAACTAATTTCTCCGTTTGTTCCTCAACCCCTTTAGCAACGTCAATTACTACAATTACGCTATCTACAGCAGTTAAAGTTCTAAAAGTATCTTCAGCAAAATCCTTGTGTCCAGGTGTATCAAGGATGTTGATTTTTTTATCTTTATAATTAAAGGCTAATACAGAGGTAGAAACCGAAATCCCTCTCTGACGCTCAATTTCCATGAAATCACTCGTAGCTCCTTTTTTTATTTTATTGTTTTTTACTGCACCAGCCTCCTGAATAGCACCACCAAATAACAGTAGTTTTTCAGTTAATGTTGTTTTACCAGCATCGGGATGCGAAATAATTCCAAATGTTCTTCTACGTTGTATTTCTTTTAAAAAGCTCATATTTAATATCAATAGTTTGCAAAAGTACTATTAATTACGGCTTAAAAAAAATAGTAGCTTCTTAATTTAAGTCTGTTTAGTTTATAAACTTCGTTGTTATTATTTGATTGTTTGAATAAAAAAGAGGCTGATTTAAATAATCAGCCTCAAAATTAAATGTATTTCATTAGGTAATAATTAATTGTTAATCGACCAAACTGTGTAACCTTTTGGTGGACATTGAATTTTAACCCACTGATCAGCTTGTGTTGTAGGATACCAGTTAGAGCTTCCTGTAAAATCTTTTATTTGAGTATTTGTCCAATTGGTTTGGATCCATCTTTCCTGCCATGAAGTTGAATTGTTGATGTACACTACTAATCCTGGGTTTCCATTATATCCATTTCTACGGGCAATATATTCATCATTGTCAGCGTATAAAATAGAAGTGGTTCCAGTGGCCTTATTGTTGTGGATCCATATAAGATTGTTTAATTTATTTTTATCTAGCCATTCTTCGTAATCTCTATAAAAAATAGTTGGATATCCTTCGTGAGTTAATATATAGGAGTAGGCCAATAATTTATTCGAAATTTCGTCAGTGTCATGATTGGTAACAAAAGTAACAGCTTTATAAGGGTTTCTTTTCCACATCATATCGTCATTTAATAATGCTAGATTATTTCCGTCAAACGCATCATTCATTTTGTAATAACAAGCAAAATCAAAAACAGAACTATTGGCATTGTTTGCCCAGTCATTTAATACGTTCACATTCGAATCCCATAATTCTCCAACCGAAAAACCACCTACATTAGCATTCCAAGCATTTACAACCCAAGCGCCAAATCCCTTTACGTAATCAAATCTCCATCCATCAAATTTCATTGTGTTTTTATAATACTTACCTACACCATCAGTTCTTAGCCAAAGCCAGTTTTGAACATTTGGAACTACATGAGCTAAATCAGGAAATCCTCCAAAGGCGCCTTCGTCATTATTTCCGTAAGCGTTTTTATAGAAATCGGCACTTGTTCTTGGGAACTTTCCAGAAGCTACTCCAGTAAAATTAGTCCAGGTATTTGTTCCTGTAAACGGATTAGCTTCGGATTGCCCGCCACTATTATGATTAATTACAATATCTGCATATACTTGCATGTTTTCAGCATGTACTTTGGTAATCAAACTCACGAGTTCAGTTTTTGATCCAAATCGGGTTTCTACAGAACCATTTTGGTTATAATCTCCAAAATCAAAATAATCTGTTGGATCATAACCCATCGAGAAAGCGCCATTTTGTGCTTTTGACACAGGTGGTAACCAAATTGAACCAATTCCAGCATTTGACCAATCTGTAATTTTAGCATTAATAGTATTCCACCAATTGCCACCAGAAGGAACGTCCCAATAAAAAGCTTGCATCATTACTCCGCCACCCGGATTTGCAACATATTTTCCTGTAGTAGAAGTTCCTGTACTAAACGGACGGCCATCGTGATTGGTAACATTTATAACTTTAAATTTGGAATTGGCGGCTTCAATTTCAGATTCAGTATTTTCATTTGAGCTACAGGAATAAAAAAAAGCTGTTAGAGCACTAATTAAATAAAGCTTTACAATTTGTTTTTTCATAAGTAAAAGAATTTAGGTTAGTTTTAGATTTTGGGATTCTAATTGTGATAAATTAAATAATAAATAAGAAGTTTAATTTATTTGTATATTTTTGGGACAAATAATAATAATAACATATCGAATGTAAGTAAAACTTATTTGCATAATCAATTGAAGGTTTTAATTTTTAAACGAAAACGTTGTAGTGTTGAAAACTTTAAGTTATTTAGCTTAAAATGAGTTGCTTGTAAAAGGTTTTTGATAGAGGTTAATCGAGATTTGAGCAAAAAATACTTTAACAGATCTTACAGATTGTTCTAAAAATTAAATGTGGTTAATTCTTAGATGTGAAATTTTTTTTGATTGCATATAATTTTTTGTTAATAGTAATAAGGAAACTTGTATTATGTGATTGAATTGTTATTTTTGTTCGTTATAAGTTAATTAAGCAATGTTTGTTAGATTTGTAAAGATTTTTATTTTCTGAACATTTAAAATATATATTGAAATACGCGGTTTACTATATTTGTAACCGGATAATGCTAAAAAAATAAAGCTACTTTACATTAAATTAAATTTTAAAATAATGCTATTAAAAAAATTACGAATAAAAACTATCAATTGTCAATTTGTATTAACAATAAGTTTTTTGCTTCTTTTCAATCCGCTAACTAGAGCGCAAGAAATTATTAAAGATACGGTTATCGCAAAACCAGTTGTAGTTAAAAGTAATCAAAAACAAAAAATTGATGGTATTATCGCTACAGTAGGTGATTATATTATTTTAGATTCAGATATTGACAAAAGTTATTTAGAGATTAGTAGTCAGGGAGGATCGGTTAAAGATATTTCAAGATGTCAAATGCTTGGAAAACTTCTAGAGGATAAATTATACGCACATCAAGCCATTCAGGATAGTATTATTGTAAGTGATGCCGAAGTAAAAGGTATGATGGACGAACGATTGAATTATATGGTTCAGCAAATTGGAGATATAAACAAGGTAGTTCAGTATTACAAAAAGAATTCTGTTGAAGAATTTAGAACCTATTTTGCTGATATCTTAAAAGAGCAAAAGTTAGCATCAGAGATGCAAAAGAAAATTATCGATGGAGTAGAGATTACTCCAGAAGAGGTGCGTAATTTCTTTAAGAAAATACCAGCAAATGAATTGCCAACATTTGGTGCAGAGATGGAAGTAGCGCAAATTGTTGTGGAACCTAAAGTTTCTAAAGAAGACAAACAAAAAGTTATAGACAGGCTAAATAGTATTAAAAAAGATGTAGAAGATGGTGCCAGCTTTGCAACTAAAGCCGTTTTATATTCACAAGATCCAGGTTCAAGTTCGAATGGAGGATATTATAAGATGACTAGAAAGACACCTTTCGTAAAAGAATTTAAGGATGTTGCTTTTAGTCTTCAGGAAGGTGAAGTTTCAGCTCCTTTTGAAACTACTTTTGGATTCCATATCATAAAAATTGATAAAATTAAAGGACAAGAGGTAGAGTTAAGACATATCTTAATTGCTCCAGTAGTTTCTGAAGATGCTTTAAAAGAGGCAAAAGAAAGAATTACTGCGATTAGAGAAAAAATAGTAGATAAGAAAGTTACTTTTGCCGAAGCAGCAAGAGCAGATTCAGATGAAAAAGAAACACGTGCAAATGGTGGAGCTTTAATTAATCCAAATACACAGGATACTCGTTTTGAATTAACAAAAATGGACCCTACATTGTATACTCAGGTTTCAAACTTAAAAGATACTGATGTTTCGCAGCCAATTTTGAACACAGATGATAAAGGTAAAAAAACATATAAGTTAATTACTGTAACTAATAGAATCGAAGAGCATATTGCTGATTACGGTAAAGACTATATCAAGATTAAAGATTTAGCTTTAAAAGAAAAACAAATCAATGCTATTGCGAAATGGTTTGATGAGAAAATAAAAGAAACTTATATTAAAATCATTGGAGAGTACAGAGATTGTGCTTTTACTAATAATTGGTTGAAAAAATAATTTTTATAAAATAAATAAAAAGAGTTAGTTTTATGAATTCATAGAACTAACTCTTTTTAATTTTAAATACATTCATAAGATGTCTGATGTAACTGCAATTCATAACTTAGTCCAAAAACGTAATGAATTAAAAACTGAAATCGCAAAAATAATTGTAGGTCAGGATGATGTTGTAGATCAAATTTTGATTTGCATTTTTTCTGGTGGGCATGCTCTTTTAATAGGTGTTCCAGGATTGGCAAAAACATTATTGATAAATACATTATCACAGGCTTTAGGGCTTGATTTTAAGAGAATTCAATTTACTCCGGATTTGATGCCATCAGATATTTTAGGAAGTGAAATTTTGGATGAAAATAGACGATTCAAGTTTATAAAAGGACCGGTTTTTTCGAATATTATTTTGGCAGATGAGATTAATAGAACACCGCCAAAAACACAAGCAGCTTTGCTAGAAGCAATGCAGGAACGTTCGGTAACGATAGCTGGTGAAAACCATAAATTAGATTTACCTTACTTTGTATTAGCAACACAAAATCCTATTGAGCAAGAAGGGACTTATCCTTTGCCAGAAGCGCAATTGGATCGTTTTATGTTTGCTATAAAATTAGAATATCCAAGTTTTGAAGAAGAAGTGCAAGTTGTAAAACGTACTACTTCAGACAATACAAGCGTAATTAACCCGTTGTTTACGGCTCAGGAAATTATCGATTTTCAGCATTTAATCCGTCGAATTCCTGTGGCAGATAATGTGATAGAGTATGCGGTAACTTTGGTTAGTAAAACCCGTCCAGATAATAGTTTGACAAATGATTTTGTTAAAAATTATTTAGATTGGGGTGCAGGGCCAAGGGCTTCACAAAATTTAATTTTGGCTGCCAAAGCACATGCGGCATTCAATGGAAAATTTTCGCCAGATATAGAAGATGTAAAAGCTGTAGCAACTGGTATTTTGAGACATCGAATCATTAAAAATTATAAAGCCGATGCCGAAGGAATTACAGAAGAAATTATAATTCAAAAGCTACTATAACGTTATAAAAAAGCTTATTTAGAAAGGTTCTTTGCTTAAAACATAGCAAAGAACCTTTTTCTTTATAACAAAGGATTTCGACTTTGTCAAAGAAAGGATTTTATATTATTAATAATTTAATATTTTGACATTAAAATGCAATTTTGCTAAATTTACGCAATGTAAATCGTTATTTTTTAATAATAACTTTTGAAAAGGCGACTTCTGTTATATTTTTTTTAATTCTCGGCTTTAATTTTTAAATTTGCGTACAAAAAAATAAGATACCTAGAAAATACTTCGATTATGAATACTTATAACGATTACATTAAAGAAATTGCAGAACGAAAAGACCAAGGACTTCACCCGAAGCCAATCGATGGTGCTGAGTTGTTAAGCGTAATTATTGCACAAATTAAAGATTTGGATAACGAGTATCGAGAAGAATCGATTAAACACTTTATTTATAACACTATACCGGGAACTACAAGTGCTGCAGGTGTAAAAGCTAAGTTTTTAAAAGAGATTATTCTTGGAGAATCTGAAGTGAAAGAAATAACACCAGCTTTTGCATTTGAGTTGTTATCACACATGAAGGGTGGACCTTCTATTGAAGTATTGCTAGATTTAGCTTTAGGTGATGATACTGCTATTGCAAAAGAAGCCGGAAATGTTCTTAAAACACAAGTTTACCTTTATGAGGCAGACACAGATCGTTTAAAAGAAGCATTTAAAAATGGTAATCCAATTGCTATAGAAATTATTAAAAGCTATGCGCAGGCAGAGTTTTTTACTAAACTGCCAGAAGTAGTAGAGGAAATTAAAGTAGTTACTTTTATTGCTGGTGAGGGAGATATCTCAACAGATTTGTTATCTCCGGGTAACCAGGCTCACTCACGTTCTGACCGTGAACTTCATGGTCAATGCATGATTACTCCTAAAGCACAGGAAGAAATTAAGGCGCTACAAGCACAACATCCTGATAAAAGTGTGATGTTGATTGCAGAGAAAGGTACGATGGGAGTTGGTTCGTCAAGAATGTCAGGTGTAAACAACGTGGCTCTTTGGACAGGAAAACAAGCAAGTCCATATATTCCATTCGTTAATATTGCTCCAATCGTTGGGGGAACAAACGGTATTTCTCCGATTTTCTTAACAACAGTTGATGTTACGGGTGGTATTGGTTTAGATCTTCAAAACTGGGTTAAAAAGCTTGATGCAGAAGGGAATGTTATTCGTAATGAGAATAATGAGCCAATTCTGGAAGAAGCATATTCAGTTGCTACAGGTACAGTGCTTACTATAAACACTAAAACAAAAAAGCTTTATAATGGAGACAAAGAGCTAATAGATATTTCTAAGGCGTTTACTCCTCAAAAAATGGAGTTTATTAAAGCTGGAGGATCGTATGCAATTGTATTTGGTAAAAAACTTCAGACATTAGCAGCGAAAATTTTAGAGATTGAGGCTCCTCTTGTATTTGCTCCATCAAAAGAGATTTCTGTTGAAGGACAAGGTCTTACAGCAGTAGAGAAAATATTCAACAAAAACGCTGTTGGTATAGCTCCAGGTAAAGTATTACATGCGGGTTCAGATGTTCGTGTAGAAGTTAATATTGTAGGTTCGCAAGATACGACTGGTCTTATGACTGCTCAGGAATTGGAGTCTATGGCTGCTACAGTAATTTCGCCAATTGTTGATGGTGCATACCAGTCAGGTTGTCATACAGCTTCAGTTTGGGATAAAAAAGCACAGGCGAATATTCCAAAATTGATGAAATTTATGAACGATTTCGGTTTAATCACTGCTCGTGACCCGAAAGGAGTTTATCACGCAATGACGGATGTAATTCACAAAGTTCTTAATGATATTACAATAGATGAGTGGGCTATCATTATTGGTGGCGACTCTCATACAAGAATGTCTAAAGGTGTTGCTTTTGGTGCTGACTCAGGAACAGTTGCTCTTGCACTTGCTACAGGAGAGGCTTCAATGCCAATTCCTGAATCTGTGAAAGTGACGTTTAAGGGAGAGATGAAAGATTATATGGACTTCCGTGATGTGGTTCATGCTACACAATCTCAAATGCTTAAGAAGTTTGGAGGAGAGAACGTATTCCAAGGTAGAATTATTGAGGTTCACATCGGAACTCTTACAGCTGACCAAGCATTTACATTTACAGATTGGACTGCAGAAATGAAAGCAAAAGCTTCTATTTGTATTTCTGAAGATGATACCTTGATTGAATCATTAGAGATTGCAAAAGGAAGAATCCAGATTATGATCAATAAAGGGATGGACAATGAAAAACAAGTTCTTCAGGGATTGATTAATAAAGCAGATAAGAGAATTGCAGAAATTAAATCAGCTGAGAAACCAGCTTTAACTCCAGATGCAAATGCGAAGTATTATGCAGAAGTTGTTATTGATCTTGATCAGATTATAGAGCCAATGATTGCCGATCCAGACGTGAATAATGTAGATGTTTCTAAGAGATATACTCACGATACCATCAGACCATTATCATTTTATGGTGGAGTGAAAAAAGTAGATCTTGGATTTATTGGTTCTTGTATGGTTCACAAGGGAGATATGAAGATCCTTGCTCAAATGCTTAAAAATATTGAAGAACAATACGGTAAGGTTGAGTTCAAAGCGCCACTAGTTGTAGCGCCACCTACATATAATATCGTAGATGAACTTAAAGCTGAAGGTGACTGGGAAGTTTTACAGAAATACTCAGGTTTTGAATTTAACGATAGTGCTCCTAAAGGTGCTGCGCGTACAGAATATGAGAACATGTTGTATTTAGAGCGTCCGGGATGTAACCTTTGTATGGGTAACCAAGAAAAAGCTGCAAAAGGCGATACTGTAATGGCAACATCTACACGTCTTTTCCAAGGAAGAGTAGTGGAAGATACAGAGGGTAAAAAGGGAGAGTCATTACTTTCTTCTACGCCAGTTGTAGTTTTGTCTACAATTCTTGGTAGAACTCCTACGCTAGCTGAATATACAGCGGCAGTAGAGGGGATTAGTTTGACTAGGTTTGCGCCTTCTCATAAACTGTTAGTAATGTAATTTACGATAAGTTAAAATGATTATATATAAAAGGCCTGAGTGATAAACTCAGGCTTTTTCTTTTACAGCTATTCTATTTTTTGTAACTTGTCATGTTCAAAAAAGAATAAAAAATAAAACAAGTATATTATGGCATTTGATATTGAAATGATTAAAAAAGTGTATGACAACATGCCAAGTCGTGTTGATAAAGCACGCGAAATTGTTGGTCGTCCACTTACTTTAACGGAGAAAATTTTGTACAATCACCTTTGGGATGGAACCCCAACCAAGGCGTTTGGAAGAGGAGTTGATTATGTTGATTTTGCACCAGATCGTGTTGCTTGTCAAGATGCAACTGCACAAATGGCATTGCTACAATTTATGCACGCAGGTAAATCAAAAGTTGCAGTTCCTACAACAGTACATTGTGATCACTTAATTCAAGCTAAAGTTGATGCTGTGACCGATTTGGCTAGAGCAAAGACACAAAGTAATGAAGTGTTTGATTTTCTTTCATCAGTTTCTAATAAATACGGAATTGGTTTCTGGAAGCCAGGAGCAGGAATTATTCACCAAGTAGTACTTGAGAATTATGCTTTCCCAGGAGGAATGATGATTGGTACCGATTCACATACTGTAAACGCAGGTGGATTAGGGATGGTAGCTATTGGTGTTGGTGGAGCCGATGCAGTAGATGTAATGTCAGGAATGGCATGGGAATTAAAATTCCCTAAATTAATTGGAGTAAAATTAACTGGTAAATTATCAGGATGGACTGCTCCTAAAGATGTTATTCTTAAAGTTGCTGGTATTCTTACTGTAAAAGGGGGAACGGGAGCAATTGTTGAATATTTTGGAGAAGGTGCTACTTCAATGTCATGTACAGGAAAAGGTACTATTTGTAATATGGGTGCTGAGATTGGAGCTACAACTTCAACTTTTGGATATGATGATTCTATGAGTCGTTACCTGCGTTCTACAAATAGAGCCGATGTTGCAGATGCTGCAGATAAAGTAGCTTCTTACTTAACGGGAGATCCAGAAGTATATGCAAATCCAGAACAATATTTTGATCAGGTTATCGAAATTAACTTGTCAGAATTAGAACCTCACTTAAACGGTCCTTTTACGCCAGATTTAGCTACTCCAATTTCTAAAATGAAAGAAGCGGCAATCAAAAATAACTGGCCATTAAAAATTGAAGTTGGTTTAATTGGTTCATGTACCAATTCATCATATGAAGATATTGCTCGTGCAGCATCTTTGGCAAGACAAGTTTCGGCTAAAAAATTAAAAACAAAATCACAGTTTACAATTACTCCAGGTTCTGAGGTGGTTCGTTATACAATCGAGCGTGATGGTTTTATTGATACATTCCATAAAATTGGAGCAACAGTTTTTGCTAATGCTTGTGGACCATGTATTGGTATGTGGGATAGAGAAGGAGCAGAGAAAGAAGAAAGAAATACAATCGTTCACTCTTTTAATCGTAATTTTTCAAAACGTGCTGATGGAAACCCGAATACGTTAGCATTCGTAGGTTCGCCAGAATTGGTAACAGCTATGGCAATTGCAGGTGACTTAAGTTTTAACCCATTAACAGATACTCTAATCAATGAAGATGGAGAAGAGGTAATGTTAGATGAGCCTACAGGAGACGAATTACCTCCAAAAGGATTTGATGTTAAAGATCCAGGATTCCAGGTTCCGGCTGAAGACGGTTCAGGAGTTCAGGTAGCTGTAAGTCCAACATCAGAACGTTTGCAATTATTAGCTCCTTTTGATGCTTGGGATGGTAAGAATATCACAGGTGCTAAATTGTTGATCAAAGCATTCGGAAAATGTACTACAGATCACATTTCTATGGCTGGACCATGGTTGCGTTTCCGTGGACATTTGGATAATATTTCTAACAATATGTTGATTGGTGCTGTAAATGCATTCAACCAAAAAACAAATTCAGTTAAGAATCAATTAACAGGGGTTTACGATGGAGTTCCTGCAGTGGCTCGTGCATACAAAGCAGCTGGAGTTCCGTCTATTGTTGTGGGAGATCATAACTATGGGGAAGGTTCTTCTCGTGAGCACGCAGCAATGGAGCCACGTTTCTTAGGGGTTAAAGCGGTATTAGTGAAATCTTTTGCTCGTATTCACGAAACTAACCTTAAAAAACAAGGACTTTTAGGATTGACATTTGCTAACGAAGCTGATTATGATAAAATCCTAGAAGATGATACAATCAATTTCGTTGATTTAGTAGATTTTGCTCCAGGGAAACCATTAACGTTAGAATTCGTTCACGCAAATGGAACTAAAGATATAATCTTAGCAAATCATACATATAATGCAGGACAAATTGGCTGGTTTGTAGCTGGTTCAGCATTAAACTTAATTGCTGCAGGAAAAGCGTAATTAAAGTTTTAACTATACTAAAACTCTCAAGGTAACTTGGGAGTTTTTTATTTGAAGCTATTTCCAGCTATCCGCTATATCTTTTCTTTTTTAAAGGAAAAAAGAAAAGGATGCCGCTTTTATCTGGGCTAAGAACCTTATTTTAAAAAAAAAATAGTATAAAGATCTTCTAAGAGTTTTTTTACCTGTCAGGTATTATAATTTCACACATTATAACTCTGACATTAAAAAGCTAACCCTGTGTTTTTGCCAGAGTTATTTCTTGAGATAAGTTTTTAATCTTATTCGGATTTGTTAATTTAAATTCATCTAAATCTATGCTAAAAATGTTTGCAGAAGGTATTTTAGAGTAACTATTGTCAATACGTCCGCCTAAAATATATAATTTATTATCGTTATAATACATAGCTGAATATTTCAGGGGGAGGTTAATTTCGTATTCTTTTAATACTTTCAATTTAAAATTGTAAGTATACATTTTTTCATCCTCAAAAAAATAAATAATATCCTCATTGTAAGCAATAGCAGGTCTTTCTAATCCTGAAAATAGTTCCCCCTCAGTTAGCCATTTTTCTGTTACTAAATCAAAGGTTTCTATTTTAGATATTGGTTTTCCGTTGTTTCCGCCAATAAGATAAATTTTATCGTCTATCAGTATTCCGTTAGCTTCTTCTGCCGTTGGCATGCTCGTAAGTTCATACCAATATCCGGAAGTAATATTGTACAAATGCACTTTATCTGTAAAATCTTTTACACCACTTTCAGTTGCTTTTATAGAACCTCCCATTACAATAATATTGTCTTTATAAGTAAAAGAAGCGAAATCAGCAGCCTGATGTGGATTTGTCTTATCGACTTTAATGGTAAGTTTTTCAATATCTAAAACTTCAATTTGATCTTGTAGATATTCCCAGCTACTTACTTCATTTACGAACATTTTTTTTCCACCCAAAATATAAATCAAATTGTTATAGAAATGAAGGTTATGATACGCTCTAACCTGTAGTTTTAAATCTGGAAATTCCCAAGAGTTGGTTTTGATATCATAAATAGAAAGATACTTTTTATAATGTCGTTTTGTTGTTCCTTTTCCTTCATTAAAAAAATCCTTAAAGGTAGGGGCAGCTATTTTTGCCCGCACTTTAGCCATGTGATCGATTTCAGGATAAGCGTCACCGCCACTAATATAAATTTTATCGTCTTTTAAAAAAGATCCAAATGAATAAACAGGATGTTTTAAAGAAGTTATTTCTGTAAAAGCAAGTTTTGTTTTCAATTTAGGATTGGCGGCAATTGTAACACCTGATAAATTTTGTACCTCTTCTTCAAGAAAAATTTTGTAGTTATTTTTTGCTAGATAGGTTAAGGAAACATTTTTAGTAATGTAACCAATATGAGAAAGTTCTAATGTTTCATCGTCTTTAAACTCAGGAAGAACTTTCAAATAAAACTTACCATTTTCATCGGTTATAGTTCCAACTTTACTAGACAATGCAAATACATTGGTGTTTTCAATCGGAAGATTGTCTTTTTGAGAAATTACATTGCCTTTTATATTTTGAGCAATTAATATTGCAGGAAAAAGAATGAAAATAAAAATTAAATTTTTCAAGATGACTTTATTTTAAAAGGTTATTCTTTGTTTAAAAGTAATGCTATTTTTTAGTAAAAAATAATTGAATTAATATAGAACGATTATGTTTTATGCGGAATTTGTTAATTTGAATATAAAGAGTTGTTAAAAATTAGTGATTTTTAGTTTAAAAAGTTAAATTAGCTTTTTAAGTAATTGGATTGTTGTTTTTTGATTTTTTTAAATGAATTAAATAGAATCTGCGAATGTAATTTGAATAAGAATGAAAAGTTTTGTATTAGTATTAGCATTGTTTTTTTTTAGTTTTGGTGTTTTTTCACAAGAAAAATATATCAAGCATAAAATTTCTAAAGGAGAGAATGTTAGCGTAATAGCAAAAAGATATAATGTAAAAGTAAAAGATATTCTGGATTTAAATCCTAAGGCAAGCAAGTTATTGAAACTAAATTCAATTTTGCTAATTCCAAGTTCAGAGAAAAATGTTGCCAATAAAGATAAAGCAACAAAAACGAAGACAAAAGAAAAAGAAGTAATTGCAAGTAGTAAAAGCAATTCAAATAATTCGACTACTACAACGAGTAATCAAGAAACTACTACTCATGAAATTCTAGCAAAAGAAACATTGTACGGAATTTCAAAACAATACCAACTTACAGTCGATGAATTAAAAAAAGCCAATCCAAAATTAGAAAGCGAAGGGCTTAAAATAGGACAGCAAATTATAATTCCGGCAAATGCAAAGCCAATCATAATAGCAGGTTCTAAATCGGTTGAAACAGAAAATGTAATAGTTGCTACACCTCAGCCAGAGATAATCGAAAAAGCTATAGAGACTGAAATTGTACGAGAGGTTTTGCCTAAAGAAACTAAATATGCAATTGCAAAGGAATTTGGACTTACAGTTGCAGAATTAGAAAAACAAAATCCATTTATAAAAAAGAAATTACCAGTTGGTTCAGTTTTGAAAATTCATCCTTCAAGTAGTTATGTGAAGAAAGATGTGCAAGAAGAGGCTAAAACTTCAATAGATAATACTGCTACAGCAGTAGCAACGGCAGTTACTAAAGATACTGCAACAACGGCAAACGTAAAGTTTACTCATGATTCAGATTTATTAAACCAATTGGTTTTAAATGCTACTGAAAATGTAGGTGTGCGTTATCGCTCAGGAGGAACAACCAGATCAGGTTTTGATTGTTCAGGTTTGATGGTAACAACATTTGGTAGTTTTGATATTAAGTTACCTAGAAGTTCTATTGAACAATCTCGTGTTGGAGTTAAAATTGCTTCAGAAGAAGCAAAAAAAGGAGACCTAATCTTCTTTAAAACAAATGGGAGACGTCAGATAAATCATGTTGGAATGGTAATAGAAGCTAACGATGGTGAAATCAAATTTATTCATTCTTCAGTTCATCGTGGGGTTATAGTTTCATCTACAAAAGAGGCATATTACGAAAGAAACTTTACACAAGTTAATCGCGTTTTGGAATAAGATATCCTCTAAAATATATTTGAGATTATTTAAAAGTTTTTCAGTTAAAAAAAACTACTTTTTTATTTTTTCTAAATTTTCTTCAACCCGAAATTTTACAATCTTAGTTATTAAATTCAAGGGGATAGGTTTGTCTAATGGGAATTGAATTGAACCTTTTCCTGATTTATAGGCAGATAGTTCTTCTTGAAAAGCTTTGTTACCCGAGGGCATTGCATAAAAACCAATATGATTCTTGAAAGCCGCAAAGTGAACTAAGTTTCTATTAAGAGTAAAAGTAGGAATGGCATAGCTTAGTTTTTCTTTAGCATCTGGAGCAGCCTTTTTTATTGTCTGTCGAACTTGTTCTAGTATTTCCTGAATCTCAGATGGGAAATTAGTAATGTATTCATCAATATTTTTGGGTTTTGAAGTTGTCATAGTTTTTTGTTTTATAAAACAAAACCGCAATTTGACAAAATTACGGTTGTTCTAATAAGTTTATTAAAGGTGTTATTTAGATATTTCTTCTAATACCTTTTTTGCATTTCCATTTTTTGGATCAAATTGTAATGACTTTTTATAGTTTGTAATGGCAAGTTTTTTATTCCCATCTTTTAAATAAGCTTCACCTAAGCTGTCATATGCATTTCCAGATTGAGGAAAAGTATCGACATTTATTTTAAAAACAGCTATAGCTTCTTTAGTCTTTCCTGACTGTAATAATTGATATCCGGCACTGTTCATTTCGTTTTCCTTTATAGCATATTCATCAGATTTGTTGAGCTCTTTTAGTTTTGCTAATCCCGCCTCTAGTCCTTGAGATTTAATAACATCTAAAAAAGCATAAGCGCTAGATCTTTTAGGCATGTCATATGGTTTATCATATAAAATTGCTCTTATAGCTTTACACATTTCATTAAGGCTAGCTCCGCCAGTATTATTTAGTAAGACTATCAGGTCTTTAGATGATGGAATTCGGGTAATTAATGTATTGAAACCATTTATTCCTCCACCATGTTCGATAATTTGCACTTTCTCGTCTGATTTCCCAATGTTAACATCTTCAATAGACCAGCCATATCCGTAATAAGATGGAGGTCCTGCAGGAATATATTTTCCAAATAATAGATCTCTATATTTAGTCGATAAAAGTTTTTCAGTATAAAGGGCTTGATCCCATAAATATAAATCTTCTACAGTCGAATATAGAGAACCAGCAGCGTAAGGAATAGACATGTCTATATAACGCGAGTTTACATAGGCTTTTCCATTTCTTTCATATCCGGTGGCTCTATTTTCTAAAATGACGCTATGATGATCATATCCAGAATTAGTCATTTTAAGTGGGGTGAAAATGTTTTCTTGTAGGTATTGCTCATATGTTTTTCCAGTAACTTTTTCTATTATATAACCCAATACAAAATAGCCAGAGTTGCTGTAAGTAAATTTTTCTCCTGGTTTGAATTGAAGCGGTAAATCGGCGAATGTTTTTATAAAAGCTTCTGGTGTATAGGGGTTCCTACTAACATCTGGAAAAAAATTAGGAAATGAAGTGTAATTAGGTATGCCTGATGTGTGTGTTAGTAATTGATGAATAGTTATTTTATCGCCATTGGTTTTAGAGTAGTTAGGAAGATAAGTAGATATTGGAACATCTAGTTGGAGTTTTCCTTGTTCAACTAGTTGGAGTATTGATAGTGCAGTGAATTGTTTAGTAATAGAACCCAATCTGAATTTTGTATTAGGTTGGTTGGGAATTCCCCATTCCATATTGGCTAATCCAAAGCCTTTTTTGTAAATAATCTGGCTATTTTCTGTTACAAGTGCAGTTCCTGTAAACTGATCGTATTTTGAATATAAGCTTAGTAGTTCATTTATTTTGTCGGCCTTGGTTTGTGCAAAGTTTGTGTTTACTAAGATGAATTGAAAAAGAACACTAAAAATAAGCACTTTAGATAAAGAGTGATTTGAATTTTTTTTCATGATGATTGATGATTTTTGGTTACTATATTATAAGCATATATTAGTAATAGACGATTAAAATTTAATATAGTTACTAAAATCCAGAACTTTATTTAATATAAAGCTATAATTGTTGATGTAGTGGTAACTCGAAGTGATAAGTTATGACTAATCATGTATGTTATGATTTTGATAGATTGCAAAATAGAAGTTTTGTTAGTGTTTATGGCTATACTATTATTGTAGTAAGGTTCGTATTTTTTTTGTTCACTAATAGAAAATAACCCAATTGTAGATGTTTGTACGGAACTTGCTAAGTGCATGATTCCGCAATCAGCTCCAATAAAAGCTTCGGTGTTTGCGATTAATGCGCCGATTTTACGAATATCTTTACTATAAAAATGAGTGGCTTTAAAACCTATTTGCGAGACATTTTCGATAGGTAAAATTTCAATAATATTATGGTTGGGGTATTTGGTTTTTAATCTTTTATAGAATTTCCCCCACCACAATTCCGAATAACATTTGTCACCTGTTGCATAGGTATATATACAAAGTGTTTTTTTATCGTTATTGACTAAATTGGTTAATGTTTTTTTTCCTTCAATAATTTCAGAACTACTTAATTTGAGATTTAGAGCACCAATTGGAGTGTTGTTAGGAGCAATGTTGATTGCACTTAAATAGCTCCTGAAGTTATATACAGGGTATTTTGCAATATGCGCATAATCGTTATATTTTAATTGAATGTCTTCGGTAGTAGGATCACCAAAGAATTTGAATTTTGAATTTGAAAACTTGACCGAAAGTCTTCCAGATGAAGAATTTTTATCGACATTAATTGCAATGTCATATTGTTTTTTTCGGAGAGATATCCAGACTTTAATATATTGAAGTAAATTCTTAAAAGGTTTTCTAGGTAATTGGATTATTTTATTGACATTATCATAGTTTTCGAATAAGATAGGAGCTAAGTTTCCTTTTACGAATAAATCTATTTTGCACCCAGGGAATGTGTTTATGACTTCTTCTAATAGTGGAGTAATTAATAAAAGGTTTCCTAATCGGGCATTTGGTCTGGAAATTAATACTCTTTTAATTTCGGTTTTAGAGATTGGGTTGCCTTTCTTATTGAGTGTTGAGTTACCAACATTTTTGGTTAAGCGGTGCATTAAATTGCGACGTATTATGTTTATGCTTTTTAAGATTTTCATGGTAAAAATATTATTGATTAAACTTATTTTTAGTTAAAAAAGAATAAATGGTAACTCAAAAATCAATAGAGCTAAAAGCTAAATTAATAGTACATATTGATAATTGGTATTGCTAAACGACTCAATAAATTATTTTTGAAGGGTCTTTAATGTAAAGTTAATTTGTTCATTTATAAGGAGATTACATGATTTTGTCTTTTTCTTATATTATTAAACGAAATTATTTTTTTTAAAATAATTGATGGTAAAGTATTAGTTATCTTGTGATTAAGTTTTTGGATGCTGAAAAGAATAATAGCGAAAGAGATTATTCATTGATTTTTAGATTTTGTATTGTAAATAAAAATAGCTTAGGCTTTACTCTGCTTGAAGATGTTATTAAAACTAAAGATTAAGACTGTGGTATAATCTAAAAATCAATGATCTAAAAACTAAGATTTCCAAAAAAAGTATATCTTTAGCTAACCAAAAACCAAAATATATGCAAGAAAACAAACCAGAAGATTTTAAAAGAGAACTCGGATTATTGGATGGAACTATGCTAGTAGTTGGATCCATGATAGGCTCAGGAATATTTATTGTGAGTGCCGATATTGCTCGACAAGTGGGTTCTGCTGGTTGGCTAACTATGATTTGGCTGATTTCGGGATTAATTACAGTTATAGCAGCAGTGAGTTATGGAGAGCTAAGTGCTATGTTTCCAAAAGCAGGAGGGCAGTATGTTTATTTAAAAGAGGCTTACAACAAATTAATAGCTTTTCTGTACGGATGGAGCTTTTTTGCAGTTATCCAAACAGGTACAATTGCAGCTGTAGGTGTAGCTTTTGCAAAATTCGCAGCTTATCTTTATGAGCCATTTAGCGATGAGAATATACTTTTTGAGATTGGTGCTTTCCGTTTAAATGCGGCTCAATTGGTTTCTATTGTTACGATTGTTTTCTTAACGTATATTAATAGTCGTGGAGTTAAAAACAGTAAAATATTGCAGACAGTTTTAACGATCATTAAAATTTTATCGCTTTTAGGATTGATTGTTTTCGGATTAACACTAGGCGCTAAAGCTTCTATTTGGGATGCAAATTGGGCAGATGCTTGGTCAACACGAGCTTTTGATACAGATACTAAATCTTGGTTCCCAATTGGAGGAACAGCATTAATTACAGGTATTTCGGCTGCTATGGTTGGATCCTTGTTTTCTAGTGATGCCTGGAATGGGGTGACTTTTATTGCTGGTGAAATTAAAAATCCAAAACGCAATGTAGGCTTTAGTTTGTTTCTAGGAACCTTTATAGTTACGATTATCTATGTTCTAACTAATCTAATGTATTTGGCAGTTATTCCTTTGGATGAAATAGCTACAGCAAAATCAGATAGAGTAGCAGTTGTAGCATCACAATATATTTTTGGAAATATTGGAACATTAATCATTGCAATTATGATTATGATTTCGACTTTTGCTTGTAATAATGGATTAATTATGGCAGGTGCCAGAGTGTATTATACAATGGCTAAGGATGGTTTGTTTTTTAAGAAAGCAGCAGTCTTAAATGAGTCGAGTGTTCCTGCTTGGGCTTTATGGGCACAATGTATTTGGGCTTCGGCTTTATGCTTGACAGGAAAGTATGGAGACTTACTTGATTTTGTAATTATCATTGTTTTGATCTTTTATATTTTGACTATTTACGGAATCTTTATTTTGCGTAAAAAAATGCCAAATGCAGAAAGACCTTATAAAGCTTTTGGCTATCCGTTCCTGCCAATCTTGTATATTGTAGTAGCGTCGGCAATATGTATTTGTTTGTTGCTTACCAAATTCTCTACTTGTGGTTGGGGAGTATTAATTATGCTAACAGGAATTCCAGTATATTATTTGACCAAGCCGAAAGAGTAATAAAAGGTAAAGTTTGTTTTAATTAAAATTTAAAACTAAAATCGAACTGAAATAAATTTGTATAAAAACAGAAAACCCGTCATATGACGGGTTTTCTAGTGTAGTAAGCACTTGTTATAATGCTAGCAATTATATGTTTGCTAACACTAATTCTTCATTATAAGGAAGATTCCAAGCTTCGGCAACTCCTTTGTAAAGAATTTTTCCATTTGCAATATTTAAACCTTTTCTCAATTCTTCATTTTCATTACATGCTTTTTGCCATCCTTTGTTAGCCAATTGTAAAGCATAAGGAAGAGTAGCATTTGTTAAAGCAAGTGTAGATGTGTAAGGTACAGCTCCAGGCATATTAGCCACACAGTAATGTACAATATCATCAATAATAAAAGTTGGGTTTTCGTGAGTTGTTGGTGTACAAGTTTCAATACATCCACCTTGGTCAACGGCAACATCCACAACAACAGTTCCTGGACGCATTAATTTAAGCATATCACGAGTAACTAAATGTGGAGCTTTTGCTCCTGGAATTAAAACAGCTCCAACTACTAAATCAGCATCAGCAATTGCTTTAGTGATATTATAGTGATTAGACATTTCTGTATTTACATTAGCAGGCATAATGTCATCTAAATGACGTAGACGTGCTAAACTTACATCCATGATAGTAACTTGAGCTCCTAAACCAGCAGCCATTTTTGCAGCTTGAGTACCTACGATTCCACCACCAAGTACTAATACTTTAGCAGGAGGAACACCAGGAACACCGCCTAAAAGAATTCCTCTTCCTTTTAATGGCTTCTCAAGGTATTTAGCTCCTTGTTGGATAGACATACGTCCAGCAACTTCTGACATTGGAACTAATAAAGGTAAACTACGATCTGTTTTTTCAACAGTTTCGTAAGCTAAACATACAGCTCCTTTTTCGATCATAGCATGTGTTAATGGCTCTGATGAAGCAAAGTGAAAGTATGTAAATAATAATTGATCTTTTTTGATTAAATCATATTCAGAAGCAATAGGCTCTTTTACTTTAATAATCATTTCAGCAATAGCATATACTTCTTCAATAGTTGCTAGAACCTGAGCTCCAGCCGCAGTGTACTCCTCATCACTGAATCCGCTTCCTAAACCTGCAGTTGCTTGAACGTAAACAACATGACCATGTTTTTTCATTTCAGAAACCCCAGCTGGTGTAACAGCTACACGGTTTTCGTTATTCTTGATTTCTTTTGGAACACCTATTATCATTTCTTAAGTTTTTTTTGTTTTTGTTAATTTTGTTTTACAAAGCTACATATAGAGAATATATTATTGATATTATGATTATAATTAAGAAAATATTGTTTTTATTTAATATTTTTACAAAAAAATATTCTTTTTAAGAGGCATTTAACGACTGTAAAAAGAAAAAATGACTGATTATCAATAATTATTTGAAACACTTTTTACTATGCTTTTAGACGAAACTGACAAAAAAATCCTACGCCTTTTACAAGAAGATGCGCGCCATACTTTAAAGGACATAGCAAATAAAATAAATTTGTCTCTTACGCCTGTCCATGACCGAGTTAAACGTCTTGAAAGAGAGGGAGTTATTGAGAAATATGTGTCTATTTTAAGTAAGAAAAAACTAGGGAATAATCTTACGGTTTATTGCCAGGTAACGCTCACAAAACAAACGTATGATACTTCGGAAGGATTTAATCAATCTATTTTGAATTTACCTGAAGTTGTAGAATGTAATTATGTTTCAGGAAATTTTGATTATATGCTTAAAATTATCATTCCTGATATGGAATCCTACCATCAATTTCATCAAAAGAAATTATCTGTTTTGCCAGAAGTTTCTTTAATCAATACTGTCTTTGTAATATCCGAAGTAAAGAGCACAACAGTTTTACCAATAATATAAAGACTATTGTTTAAGTTAAGTTATTGTTGAGACAAATGTGAATCATATAAGTGATTATTAATTAGTATAAAACTTAAAAGACCCTACATCGCTTATATAGTTTAAATTAATAAGACTAGAAGATTGTCTAAAACTAAAAAAGCATCAAGAAATCTTGATGCTTTTAAGAAAAAGTTGGTTTTGGTTGTTTGTATACTAGTAATAGGTAAAGCGTCTTACTTTGGCAATATATTTAGCCAATCGAATTACTTGATGGCTGTAACCAAATTCATTGTCATACCATATATATAATACAATACTTTTTCCATCTTTGGAAACTATTGTCGCGTTGCTATCATAAATAGATGGTGCCGAAGTACCAATTATATCAGAAGAAACCAACTCAGTATTCAAAGAGTATTTTATTTGCTCTACCAGTTCCCCTTCAAGCGCATATTTTTTCATTATTTTATTGATTCCAGCAATCGAAGTAGCTTTTTTTACATCAAGATTCAATACAACCAGAGAGCCATTAGGAACAGGAACACGAATTGCATTCGAAGTTAATTTTCCTTCAAGAGATGGTAATGCTTTTGCAACTGCACTTCCTGCGCCAGTTTCGGTAATAACCATGTTTAAAGCAGCAGCTCTCCCTCGACGGTATTTTTTGTGCATATTATCAACTAAATTCTGGTCGTTCGTATAAGCATGAATAGTTTCTAGATGACCTTTTACAACTCCTAGCGTATCTTCTATTGCTTTTAGAACAGGAGTAATAGCATTTGTGGTACAAGATGCAGCTGAGAAAATATCATTCTCATCTGGGTTATATTCGTTGTGATTTACTCCATGTACAATATTAGGAACTCCTTTTCCTGGAGCAGTAAGTAAAACTTTGTCAACGCCTTTAGAAACTAAATGTCTGCTCAAAGCCTCTTGTGTTGTAAAAGCACCAGTATTATCAATAACTAAGGCGTTGTTGATGCCATATAGAGTGTAGTCTATTTCTTCTGGAGAATTTGCAGAAATTACATGAACTGTAGTTCCGTTAATTAATAAAGCATTGTTCTTAGGATCAGCTACCACAGATCCTTGGAAGTCTCCATGAATAGAATCATATCTTAATAAAGAAGCTCTTTTTTCAAGATTTGCAAGTTCACTTTTGTCACGAATAACAATAGCTCTTAATCGCAATTGATTTCCTTTTCCGGTTTTCGACATTAATTCTCTAGCCAATAAACGGCCAATTCTACCAAAACCATAAAGAACAACATCTTTAGGTTGAATCTCTTCAGATGATTTAGCTTCTTTTAATTTTTCAATTACAAAATGGCGGGCATCAGGGTATTTTTCATCCTCCAAACGATATTCATAAGTTAACTTTCCAATATCTATTTTGGCAGGTGGTAATTTTAGAGATAAAACAACTCTTGCAATTTCAACAGAATCAAAAATAGTAATAGGTTTACCTACAAATTCTCCTGCATATTGATGCAGGTTAATGATGTCGCTTACATTTTTGTCCAGTAATTGATTTTTAAATAAAACCATTTCGATGGATTTGTCATACCATAAATCGCTTATGATTTTAATCAATTCTACTCCGGCTTTTCGTCTGTCGACTTGAAATGATACTTCTTTTTGGTACAATGATTTTTTGCTCATAGTTGAAAATTTCTAAAAATAAAACAGCTTGTTTTTTTAAATTTGGCGCAAAAGTACCTATTTCAATCGATTTCGTAAACTATTTTGTGATTTATTTTGGAAACTTATATAGAATTATTTTCTTCCAATAAAATCAAAATAGGATCTTCTAATAACAAAAACTTAAATCATATATCGAAAGAAAATAAAAAAGCCATCTTATAATTAAGATGGCTTTAGTTTTGGGAAATAAAAAAATTAGATGATAACTCGGATAACTTCTCCGTTTTTATTAATCATTTCAATTCGTATGCTTTGATTCTCGTCTTTTTGATTTAAAAGTCTTGAAACAGTTTCGATATCTGTCGCTTTTATATTATCTATACTTAATATAATGTTGCCTTTTAATTCATCGTTATATTGTTTAAGATTTTCGTTTGTAAGTGCTTTTATTTTTACACCATAGTTTATACCAAACTTCTTTTTGTCAATACCATCGATATTTTCTAATTCGATTCCTTTAAATTCGGTACTAAAAAATTCATTTTTATTTAAAGTAACAGGTACTACTTTGTTTTTTCCGTCACGGATATAAGTTACCTGAACTACGTCATTAGGTCTTTTTGTATTAATATATCCAGAAAAATCGGCGTAAGTAGAAATATCTCGATTATCTAATTTTACAATGATATCTCCTCTTTGAAGTCCAGATTTTTCAGCTCCAGATTTTTTAGTCACTTTATTGATATAAAAACCTTGGGTTTGTGATATACCTAATTCTTTAGCAGCTGTATTATTAAGTTCACCGCCTTCAACACCTAATATAGCTCTTTGAACATTACCAAACTCCATTATATCTTCGATGATTTTTCTAGCAATATTAGACGGAACAGCAAATGAGTATCCTACATAAGAACCTGTTGTAGATGAAATCATGGTATTGATACCGATTAATTCTCCTCTTGTATTTACTAATGCACCACCACTATTACCTGGGTTTACAGCGGCATCTGTTTGAATAAAAGATTGGATCCCGTTAGTGTCTAAATTTCTTGCTTTTGCTGAAACAATTCCTGCAGTTACTGTAGAAGTTAGGTTATATGGATTTCCTACTGCCAAAACCCACTCACCAACTTTTACTGAATCCGAATTAGCAAAAACGGTATAAGGTAATTTTTCGTCGGCATTAATTTTTAATAAAGCAATATCCATTTTTGAATCTGTTCCGATAAGTTTTGCGGTATAAGATTTTTTATTGTTTAAAGTAATTTCAATTTCAGTAGCATTTTTTATAACGTGATTATTGGTCACGATATATCCGTCAGCAGAAATAATTACACCAGATCCTGTACCAACTTGTTCTTGCGTCTGTTGACCTCCATACCCGTAAAAAAATTCTAACATCGGGTTAGTAACAGTTCTGCGGGATACATTTTTTACGTGTACCACTGTATGAATCGTTTTATCTGCTGCTGCAGTAAAATCTACAGTTTCGGCAGCTAATCCTACTTCTTTGGAGTACGAATTAGGAGCTACAGTTACTATTGGATTTTTTTCACCAAAAAAAGACCCGTTATTATCAAATAATAACTTGTATGCACCAAGTGTAGTAGCGCCGCTTAATAGGGATACTAAAAATAAGGTTGAAAATCGTTTCATAGTTGATTAGTGTTTTAAGTTATCTATTATAAAATTATATCAAAAAAAATCTGAAGTAAAGTGGTTTAACTCTCTTTAACAATGATTAACATTTCATTAATAGTTCGTACTTTTGTAGTTAATAATTCAAGAATAATGCAAGTAGAATTTTATAAATATCAGGGAACTGGAAATGATTTTGTAATGATTGATAATCGTTCTGATTTTTTCCCAAAGAAAGATACAAAATTAATTGAACGTTTGTGCGACAGAAGATTCGGAATAGGTGCAGATGGACTTATTTTATTAGAAAACGATTCTGAAACCGATTTTAGAATGGTGTATTATAACGCCGATGGAAACCAAAGTTCGATGTGTGGTAACGGCGGTCGATGTTTGGTTGCATTTGCCAAAAAGCTGAATGTAATCGAAAATGAAACTACTTTTATAGCGACAGATGGTTTGCATCATGCTACAATAGCACCAGACTCTATTGTTTCTTTGCAAATGATAGATGTTGATGCTGTAAATAAATTTGAAGATCATACGTTTTTAGATACAGGTTCTCCGCACCATGTACAATTAGTAGATGACTTAGAGCATTATAATGTAAAAGAAAATGGTGCTGCTATACGCTATGGCGATTTATATGGTAAACCAGGTAGCAATATCAATTTTGTAAAGAAAATAGATGATAAGACGTTTTCATTACGTACCTACGAAAGAGGGGTAGAAGATGAGACACTTGCTTGTGGAACTGGTGCTACAGCAGTTGCAATAGCCATGAATGCGATAGGAGAAACAAATGAAACAGACATTAACTTAAATGTTGAAGGAGGTAAACTAGTGGTTTCTTTTGAAAAAATAGGAGAGCATTTTACCAATGTTTTTCTTAAAGGACCTGCTGAATTTGTATTTAAAGGAACAATCAAAATTTAGATAGTATAATCCTAATTATTAGCCGGAGAAAGTCTAAGGCGAACTAAAAACATCAAATGATAACATTAAAAGGAGATACCATTTATATACGAGCATTAGAACCTAATGATTTGGAGTTTATTTATGCAGTCGAAAACGATCTTAGAATTTGGGAAGTCAGCAATACTCAAACACCTTATAGCCGATTCTTGATAAAACAGTATCTAGAAAATGCACATCAGGATATTTATGAAGCAAAACAATTGCGACTAGCTATTTGTCAGGATCAGGATTTTCCTGCCATTGGTTTAGTTGATTTATTTGATTTTGATCCTAAGAATAATAGGGCAGGTATCGGAATTGTAATTCAAGATAATGAAAAAAGGAACCAAAATATTGGTTCAGAGGCTTTAGAGCTATTAATTAAGTATTCTTTCTATCATCTTAATTTACATCAATTATATGCAAATATTGGTGTTAAAAACGAAGCAAGTAATGCACTTTTTACTAAATTTGGCTTTGAAAAAATTGGAACAAAAAAAGATTGGCTTTTGGTGAACGGTGTTTACCAGGATGAAGCAATGTTTCAATTAATTAATAAGAAGTTTTAAATATTTAGTTTTAGATAATTTTGATTTTATAAATACTAGCAAGTAATGCAACCCCATATGAATATAAAGAAAATTATAACGATAAGTGCCGTTATTGTAATTTCGGTTTTGATGGTTTACGGATTCATTTTGATAAACCAAATTTTTAGTGCTAATACTAAATTTTCTGAGAAAGAAGTTTATGTATATGTGCCTACGGGATCAGATTATGAAAATGTCAAAAAAATATTGGAGCCCTATGTAAAAGATTTAAATAATTTTGAAATGGTTGCCAATAAAAGAAACTATCCGGAAAATGTAAAACCAGGACGTTTTTTATTGACCAAGGACATGAACAATATGGATTTGGTAAGAGCAATGCGATCTAATGTTCCAGTTAAATTAGCGTTTAATAATCAGGAACGTTTGGAGAATTTTGCAGGGCGAATTGGCTCTCAAATTGAGGCTGATAGCTTGTCTTTGTTGACCGCTTTTAAAGATCCTGAGTTTTTGAAAGAAAATGGTTTTAACGAAGAAAATGTATTTGCAATGTTTATTCCGAATACTTATGAAGTGTATTGGAATACTTCGGCGCTAAAGTTTCGTGATAAAATGATTAAAGAATATCATAATTTCTGGACTGATGAACGAATTGCAAAAGCCAAAGCACAGGGATTAACTCCAGTAGAAGCTACAATTTTAGCTTCAATAGTACATAAAGAATCGGTAAAAAAGGATGAGAGACCAAGAATTGCAGGGGTTTACCTAAACAGATTGCGTTTGGAAATGCCATTACAAGCAGATCCAACAGTTATTTATGCAATCAAAAAGAAAACAAATGATTTTGACCAAGTAATAAAAAGAGTTTTCTATAAAGACTTAACAATGTCTTCTCCTTATAATACTTATATGAATACGGGACTTCCTCCAGGACCAATTGCAATGCCTGATATCACAGCACTAGAAGCAGTTTTGAATCCTGAGAAAAATGATTATATCTATTTTTGCGCAAGTATAGATCGTTTTGGGTACCACGAATTTGCCTCTACTTTAGCACAGCATAATGTAAATGCAAAAAAATATTCAGACTGGATTAATAGCCAAGGAGTGGTAAGATAGTTTTGATAGTGAAAATAGCAGTTTGTCTAAATAAGGTTTTTAGATATAATTGAAAAATATAAAAGATGCCGAAGTTATATGACTTCGGCATTATTTTTTAGTTGATTTTTTTTGAAATTTAATTTGGTTGCCGAGTTATCTGAAATTACTATAACATTAAACTGTTTTTTTGGGGAAAGTAATGCTCTTTTTTTTATTGAGAATACAGAAAAAAACAATACTAATTTGATGAATTGAGACATAAAAAAGGCTAGCAGGTTTTACCTGTGTCTCGACGTTTTTCTTACAAAAATTGAATGGAAACTAGTTTTTTAGAAAACGTTTTCATTGGCTTTTAGCGCGATCAAGAATTAAAAATATTTTCTGGAACGCTCTTCTAACTAGGAGGTTAGGGGTGTTTTTAGAAAAGTTTAACTAGTTGATTTATAGCTTTATAAATTTTGTTGTATCTTTGCGGGCAGAAATTTTTGAATGGGACAGCGTTCAAAAGAAAAACAATCTATGATAAAGAAATGGTATTTTTACACAACGTTAACAGTTATTATTGCATTTTTAAGCACGGGTTTTAAGCCCTTTAAATTAGACGCCAAACCTTGGTTTCTTACAGAAAATACAGATGGAACCGAATACTTACTACCATCTAAAGAGAAGAAAGATTATCCTGTTGTAGACAGTATTCCTTTCACCGGAAACCACCTAATCGGTTTCAAAGAAGCAATCGCTTTAAAAGAATCTCAAGGCAAATACAGAAAAGTAAATACACTTGGTTATATGGGGAAATATCAATTCGGAACCCAGGCCTTACGTGCAATTGGAGTTCGAAATAATGAAGCATTCCTAAAAAATCCTGCGTTACAAGAAAAAGCATTTATAGCTTTATTGTCTAAAAACAAATGGATATTAAGAAAAGAAATCGAGAAATACGAAGGGAAGTTGATTAGCGGAATTTATATTACCGAATCAGGAATATTAGCGGCGGCTCATTTAGGAGGTGCTGGTTCTGTTAAAAACTTTTTTAAGCATAATGGACAAAAATACTTCAGAGATGCTTATGGAACGTCTATAAGAAGCTATATGAAAGCTTTTGGAGGATATAATGTATCTTCTGTCGAAGCAGACAATGATGCTACTGTGCATTCAATGTAATTTATTAGAATTAAGGATATAAAAAAACCTGCAAGTGATTGCAGGTTTTTTGTTTTTTAATCAATTAGGATTTCCAGAATTGTAATTGCAGCTTCGCTTATTTTTGTACCAGGTCCAAAAACAGCAACTGCACCTGCATCAAATAAATATTGATAATCTTGTGCAGGTATTACGCCTCCTACAATTACCATAATATCTTCGCGTCCATGTTTTTTAAGTTCTTCAATAACTTGTGGAACAAGGGTTTTATGCCCCGCAGCAAGTGAAGAAACGCCTAGAATATGGACGTCATTTTCTACAGCTTGTTTGGCTGCTTCAGCAGGAGTCTGGAAAAGTGGGCCAATGTCTACATCAAAACCTACATCGGCATAACCAGTGGCAACTACTTTTGCGCCTCTGTCATGACCGTCTTGCCCCATTTTGGCAATCATAATTCTTGGACGACGACCTTCTTGTTTTGCAAAGGTATCGGCCAATTGTTTTGCTTTCTCAAAGCTTTTGTCGTCTTTTATTGCTGCACTGTACACGCCACTAAAGGATTTAATTTGTGCTTTGTATCTCCCAAAAATAGTTTCTAATGCATCGCTAATCTCGCCTAAGGTGGCACGATTTCTTGCTGCATCAATAGCTATTTCCAGTAAATTTCCGTCGCCGGTTTTAGCACAATGAATTAATTTTTCGAGTATTGCTTTTACTTTTTCAGAATCTCTCGTAGCTTTAATATGTTCGAGTTGAGCAACTTGTTGCTTTCGAACCATTTGGTTGTCGACATCAAGAATCTGTAAAGGATCTTCTTTTTCTAGTCGGTATTTGTTAACACCTACAATTATATCTTGTCCGCTGTCTATTCGGGCTTGTTTTCTTGCAGCCGCTTCTTCTATTCGTAATTTAGGAATACCTGCTTCAATAGCTTTAGTCATTCCGCCTAGTTCTTCAACCTCTTCAATTAGTTTCCATGCATTGGTCACTATCTCATTTGTTAAGCTTTCAACATAGTAACTACCTGCCCATGGATCAACTGTTTTGGTTATTTTGGTTTCTTCCTGCAAGAAGATTTGTGTATTACGAGCAATTCTTGCCGAAAAATCTGTTGGTAATGCAATTGCTTCGTCTAGTGCATTTGTATGTAAAGATTGTGTACCGCCAAAAGCAGCAGCAGTAGCTTCAATACAAGTACGTGCAACATTATTAAATGGATCTTGTTCTGTTAAACTCCATCCGCTAGTCTGGCAGTGTGTTCTTAATGCTAAAGATTTATCATTTTTAGGATTAAACTGTTGAACCAGTTTGGCCCAAATCATTCTTCCAGCGCGCATTTTGGCGATTTCCATAAAGTGATTCATTCCTATAGCCCAGAAAAAAGACAATCTAGGAGCAAACTCATCTATAGACATTCCTGTTGCCAGTCCAGTTCGAATATATTCTAATCCGTCAGCAAGAGTGTAGGCTAATTCAATGTCGGCTGTTGCTCCTGCTTCCTGCATATGATATCCTGAAATTGAAATCGAATTGAATTTTGGCATTTTTTTGCTTGTAAATTCAAAAATATCAGCAATAATCTTCATTGAAGGAGTTGGTGGGTAGATATACGTGTTACGCACCATGAATTCTTTTAGGATGTCATTTTGGATGGTTCCTGAAAGTTTTACAGGAGGAACACCTTGTTCTTCGGCTGCAACAATATAAAAAGCCATAATTGGTAAAACAGCTCCATTCATTGTCATTGAAACTGACATTTCTTCAAGCGGAATTTGATCAAATAAGACTTTCATGTCTTCGACTGTATCAATAGCAACTCCGGCTTTACCCACGTCACCTACAACACGTTCATGATCAGAGTCGTAACCACGATGGGTAGGTAAGTCAAAAGCAATTGATAAGCCTTTTTGACCAGCAGCCAGATTACGTCTGTAAAAAGCATTACTTTCCTCTGCCGTTGAAAAACCTGCATATTGCCTGATTGTCCAAGGGCGTCTGACATACATAGTTGCATAAGGACCTCTTAAATTAGGCGCAAATCCTGCTCCAAAACCAATATGTTCTATGTTTTCAATATCTTGTTCAGTATAGGTAGCTTTTAAATCAATGCCTTCGGCTGTTTCAAAGTAGTTGGTTGGCTGTTGATTTTTAGAAACAACATCTAACTTCTCACTTTTAACATCTAGCCTGATATGGTTGAGGTCTTTTCGTATCATTGAAACACTTTTTGTATGGGTTGTTATTACTTTAAAATTAGATTATTCAAGAGCTAAACGTTCCTGTTCTAATTTTTCGGACAACCGTTTTTCTATTATTGGTGTAATTAATGTTTTTCTAGGTTTTATTTTTACAAAAGGAAAGAGCTCTAAATCATGCTTCATTTTGTCTTCTTTGTTTGGGTACTTATTTGTCCCGAGCAATATTTCTTTTTTTGAATCAAATAATTCCTGTTCCTTATCTGCACTTTCCTGAATCCTTCTTTTAATGGTTCCTTCGTTCAGTAGTTTTAGGAACCCACCATTAGCTTCGATGTCTTTAAAAAGGGTTAATGCTTTTTCGGCAAGTTGTTTAGTAAGACTTTCGATATAATAACTTCCGTCGGCAGGATTATTGACTTTGTCAAAATAACTTTCGTTTTTAAGAATCAATAGTTGATTACGAGCTATTCGATCTCCAAATTCATTGTCTTTGTGGTATAAAGCGTCGTATGGTAAATTTGCAATAGCATCAGCACCACCAATTATTGCCGACATACATTCGGTTGTGGTACGTAGCATATTTACATTATAATCATACAAGGTTTTATTTCGTTTTGTTGGAGAAACCAATAAATGGCATTCGATATTTGAATTGTATTCGGTTGCAATCAGATTAAAAAGTAATCGCAAAGCACGAAGTTTGGCTATTTCAAAAAAGTAATTTGTTCCTACTGATATTTGTAACACTATAGTTCCGTTTATCGAAGGAATTCGGTTAAAATATTCGTTGGCATGTGCTACAGTATATGCAATTTGTTGAACCATATTGGCGCCAGCATTTTGATATAAACCTGCATTAATACTTATTAATGATGTATTTGGAATTTCCTTTGAAAGAATCTCAAGTGTTTCGAAATTGTTTTTTTCTTTGGTTGTAAATGAAAACCAATTTCCATCTTTTGCTAGTTGTCCAATTGGGTCAATAGTATAATAAAAAGTTGCGTTTTTCTGTTTCGATATTGCGTTTAGTTTTTTAACGAAATCGATTGAAATGAAATTCAAATTAAAGTAAACGTTTCTATTTTTCAGATCTAAATTTTGCAATAATTTTTCAATGTCAATAGTGTCATCTTCAATTGTAAAACGTAAACTTTCGGCTCCTCTTTTTAGTGAATCTGAAGCCCTTTCAACTGATTTTGAAACGTCATGAACAAATATGTTCTGGCATATTTTAAAATCAGTTGCTTTGGTTGTGACTTCAACAGGCTCTATATCTTCATCATTATGATAAAATGGTTTTACCTGAATGTCTTCTGGCGAATTCCAAATCAGTGTTTCGTTATAATCGGCACCATCCAATTCAAATTGAATTTGTTGTTTCCACTGTTTGGATGATACGGGATTAAAATTATCGAAAAGGGGAGTAGCCATTTTTATCTTTTTATAATTTTGATTTTATTTTTTTTTGATAGTGTCACCTTCAAATTCTATGATGTATATGTCTTCACTATCTTTTTTCATAAAGTACTTTTCCCTAGCATATTTCTCAATTTGCTCTGGGTTTTTAAGCTCTTTTATTTGTTCCTGATCTTTTTTTATTTCTTCCTGATAATAGGTTTTATTGTCTTGTAACTCATTTATTTGATTATCGAGAAAACGATGGTCAAAATAGGAGTAATTATCTAGAAAAACCATCCAGACTATAAAAAATAACAATACCCAAACATACTTGTTGCTTAGGAATTTAAACCAGGATTTGTCTTTATATGGATTAGTCATTTTTTATTTTTTAGCCCCGGTAGAACCGATATCCTTTGTGAGGAACGAACAAAGATAAAGGTGAAAACGGGATTAGCTCCTAATTATTAATGCAATAAATTTACAATAAAATTATAGAATACGTTGAGTAATTACTGCACGAACTACATCTATTGCTACAGTATTGTATTTGTCGTTTGGTATTATGATGTCAGCAAAAGCTTTAGTAGGCTCTATAAATTGCTCATGCATAGGTTTTAATGTGTTTTGGTAACGTGTTAAAACTTCGTCTAGGTCACGACCACGTTCTGCGATATCACGCTTTAAACGTCTGATAAGTCTCTCGTCAGAATCGGCATGAACATATACTTTAATGTCAAAAAGCTCTCTAAGTTCTGGGTTTGTAAGGATTAAAATCCCTTCTACGATCATTACTTTTCTAGGATGTGTGCTAATTGTATCGTCGGTTCTATTATGAGTGATGAAAGAATAAACTGGCTGATCGATTGTTTTTCCTTCTTTAAGGTCTTTTAAATGGCTAACTAATAAATCGAAATCTATCGCACGTGGATGATCAAAATTAATTAGAGCTCTTTCATCAAAAGATAGATTTTTATTTTCTTTGTAATACGAATCCTGAGAGATTACGCCCACTTCGGCATGAGGTAATTCATTCATGATTTGATGTACTACGGTTGTTTTTCCGCTTCCTGTTCCGCCTGCAATTCCAATGATGAGCATAAAAATGTTGTTATAATTTGAAGCGGCAAAAATAAGAATTAATACGGATTTGTCACCAGATAAAATTCTTAAAATTCGGTGTAGCTTTTATGTTACTTTTTGAACTTTTTAAGTAAAAGAAAAGGTCTCAATTACATTGTAATCGAGACCTTTTGTGCAATCAGTGATTTGTTTAAATACCTGACTTTAGTAAGCACTTATTATTTGTTTTTCTTTGCTTTTATCATCATTTCAAGCTGATCCCAAAGCTCTTCTGGAATTGCTTCTAATAAATTAAATTGTCCAGCTCCTTTTAACCATTCGCCACCATCGATAACAATTACTTCACCATTTACATAGGCTGAGAAATCAGAAACTAAATAAGCAGCTAAATTGGCTAATTCCTGATGGTCTCCCACACGTTTTAAAGGCACTTTTTTTGCCATGTCGAATTTTTCCGCAAGATCTCCAGGAAGTAATCTGTCCCAAGCTCCTTTTGTTGGGAATGGACCTGGAGCAATAGCATTAGTACGGATTCCGTATTTTGCCCATTCTACAGCAAGACTTCTTGTCATAGCTAGTACTCCAGCTTTTGCAGTAGCACTTGGTACAACATAAGCAGAACCTGTCCAAGCATAAGTGGTTACAATATTTAATACTGTAGCTGATGTTTGTTTGGTGTCAATCCAGTGTTTTCCAAAAGCAAGTGTACAGTTTTTAGATCCTTTTAGTACAATATCGATAACAGTATCAAAAGCATTAGCTGATAATCTTTCGGTTGGTGAAATAAAATTTCCAGCAGCATTATTTAGTAAAACATCTACTTTACCAAAAGCTTTTAAAACTTCTTGTAACATGTTTTCTACTTCTTCATAATGACGAACATCACATTGTAGTGGCAAACAAGTTCCTCCTGTTTGGCCTTCAAGTTCTGTCGCTGTATTTTTTAGTTTTTCTAAATCTCTCGACGTTATAGCAACTTTAGCACCCAACTCTAGAAAGTATTTAGTCATGGCTTTTCCTAGTCCGCTTCCTCCGCCAGTTACCACTATTACTTTGCCTTTTAAAGCATCGTCTCTTAACATTTTATCTGTATAACTCATGTTTTTTTAAATTTAAAAGGTAAATATAAGAATTAAATAGTATGCATGCATAATAAATGTGTTAATTTTAGTTTACGCTAAATGTTGCATAATCTTTCGGCAGCTGCCTCGAGTGTAGCGTTATCTTTGGCAAAACAAAAACGGATTAATTTTAAATCTTTTCCGTTGGCATAGAAAGTTGAAATAGGTATTGCTGCAACTCCATATTCAGTTATTAGTCTTTTGCAGAAAGTTACATCATCTTCGTCGGAGATTGACTTGTAGGATGCAACCTGAAAATAAGTTCCTTCGCATGGTTTTAATTCGAATCGGCTTTTTTCTAATAATTTTTTAAAGTAATCTCGTTTTTCCTGATAGAACTTGCCAAGTTTAGTAACATCAACAATATCTAGGTATTCGCTTATGGCAACTTGTGAAATGCTGTTTACGCTAAAAACCAAAAATTGATGTACTTTTTTAATTTCAATCATTAAATGTTCTGGCGCTACAACATAACCAATTTTCCATCCTGTAATATGAAATGATTTTCCAAAAGAGGAAATCATGATGCAACGGTTTAAAAGTTCTTGACGGGTGTGTGCCGAGATGTGTTTTTCTTCAAAAGTGATATATTCATAAACCTCATCAGATAATACTAATAGGTCAGGATATTTTTCAAGAATCTTTTCTAATTTTATAAAATCTGCTTCCGCTAAAATTTTCCCTGTTGGATTATGCGGATTATTGATGATTATCATTCGGGTTTTTATAGAGCAAGCCTTTTCTATGATTTCCCAATTTGGAGTGTAATCATCGTTTAAAGGAACCCTAATAGCATGTGCGTTACATAATAAAACAGGAGCTTCATAGCAATCGTAACTCGGATCGAGAATGATTACTTCTTCATTTGCTTTGATTAATGCCTGAATAGTGGTAAAAATACCTTGTGTGGCTCCTGCAGTTACCAAAATTTCAGTTTCTGGTTGAACTACACGTTTATAAGAGTCTAGAATAAGCTTTGCTATTTTATTTAATAGCGGTGGGTAACCAGACATTGGTGTATATTGGTGTACATTCTCGGTTGCGAGACGTGCTACAATGCTAGTTAGTCGTTCGTCAACCGGAAAATTTGGAAATCCTTGCGATAGATTAATTGCATTGTGTTCGTTTGCCATTTTAGACATAACGGTAAAAATACTTGTACCAATTTGTGGAAGTTTGCTCATAAAAATCTATAATTACTTTTATAAAGATAGCTTTTTTATGATAATCTGAATTTCTTTTCTGAAACGAATGTTGTTCTAAAAAGAGAATTTGTAATTTATTAATTTACAGTTATAGGAAGAGAATAAAGAACTCTAACTTGCTTGTTATTTTGTATTCCAGGAGTCCATTTAGGAGATGTTTTTAAAACACGAATAGCTTCAGCACCGGTTCCATGACCAATATCTCTTAAAATTTTGATATCACTTAATGAACCATTTTTTTCTATTATAAACGTCACATGTATTTTGCCCTTTACTTTATCTGTCGGTTTTATATAATTTTGTTTTATAAAACTATCAAAACCGATTAAGCCACCAGGAAATTCAGGTTTTACTTCTATGCCAGCTGTGTTGTAAATTTGATAATCATCGTTAGGAATAGTTCCTTGTGGAGGAATTGAATCATCGATACTTATAGTAGGTGATGGATCTATGGTAAGTTTGTCACCTTCTTTTATTGTTTGAGAAAATGTATTTTGCACAAAGCAAATCAAGACAAGGATTAAGAACTTCTTCATAGACGATAGTTTTAAGATTTGATTACATTTTATGAATGATAAAAATCGTAGGTCGATTGTGTAAATCTACCTTTATTTTTTTCCAATCGGCTATACGCATTGTTTTGATAAACTCGGTTGGCAAAGTGATATCTGTTGCAATACAAAGATGCGTTGCAGGATTTAAGATTTGTAAAATATCTTCGACTAATTTATTGTTTCTATATGGAGTCTCAATAAAAAGCTGAGATTGATTTTTATCCTGAGATAATTTTTCAAAATACTTTAATGCTGATTTTTTTTCGTCTTTATCAATAGGTAAGTAGCCGTTGAAGGTAAAGCTTTGTCCGTTCATTCCAGAAGCCATCATGGCTAACAAAATAGAAGAAGGTCCAACAAGTGGTACTACCTGAATTCCTTTTTCATGTGCTAATTTTACAATTACAGCTCCTGGGTCAGCTACACCAGGGCAGCCTGCTTCGCTCATTAGCCCTACATTTTTACCTTCTAATAAAGGTTTTATGAAGTCTAAATGCTCGCTGTTTTCGGTGCGTTTGTTTAGTGTAAAAAGGATAAGCTCAGATTGTTTTTTCTCAGGAGAAACTGCTTTTATTGATTTTCGTGCTGTTTTCTCGTTTTCTACAATATAATGGTCTATAAAATCAATGCTTCTCTTTATTGTTTGTGGTAAAACATCCATAGCGTCACTTTCACCTAAGGTTGTCGGAATCAAATAAAGTTTTCCTAATAAAGAAGTTGATTTCATGTGTGTGATTTTTAATTTATAAGACCGAGATTTGATTATTGATGTTTGGCTATTAGTTTTTTAGCAATTACTTCGGCAGCTTCGTCTAGCATTTCGTATACAGAGTTGAAGCCGTTGGGTATGCCATAATAAGGATCAGGAACATCAACATTTTCGGAAGGAAATAATTCGTTCAGAATAAGTTGTACTTTATCTTTTTGCTCTTGTTTTTTTGTCAATGCAATAACGTCATTATAATTGGAGCTGTCCATGACGTAGATATAGTCGAAGGTGTCAAAATCGGAAGTTTTGAATTGTCTTCCTTTCTGATTAGAGATATTTAGGCCGTTTTTTTTTGCTACTGCAATAGATCGTTCGTCTGGATTACGGCCAACATACCAGGAACCCGTTCCGGCTGAATCAACTAAAAATATATCTTTAGGTAATTTAGAGGCTAATATGCCTTCGGCTAACGGTGATCTGCAAATATTACCCAAACAGACCATTAAAATTTTTACGGGCATGTTGCGTTTATAGCGTTAATTTTTTATTGATGTCTTCTACAAATTTTTTGAATTGTTTGTCTGTAGAAACTAAGTTATCAACGGTTTTACAAGCGTGTAATACGGTTGCGTGATCGCGATCACCTATTTGTGAGCCAATGTTTGCTAAAGATGCTTTGGTAAATTTCTTAGCAAAAAACATAGCTAATTGTCTTGCTTGAACAACGTGCCTCTTTCTTGTTTTAGATTGAAGTGTTTCTATGTCTAGCTGGAAATAATCAGATACAATTTTTTGAATATAATCAATAGAAATTTCTCTTTTTACATTTTTAACGAATTTTTCAACTACACTTTTGGCCAATTCAAGCGTTACTTCTTTTTTGTTGAAAGAAGATTGTGCGATCAATGAAATAATTGCTCCTTCTAGTTCTCGTACATTTGATTTAATGTTACGTGCTACATATTCGATAATATCTTCTGGAATTTCAACTCCGTCACGATATAGAATATTTTTTAAGATAGAAATTCTTGTTTCGTAATCTGGCTGATGTAACTCGGCAGATAATCCCCATTTAAAACGCGATAATAAACGTTGTTCAATGTCTTGCATATCTACAGGAGCTTTGTCAGAAGTCAAAATTACCTGTTTTCCGTTTTGATGTAAATAATTAAAGATATGGAAGAAAACGTCCTGAGTACCTGATTTTCCAGATAAAAACTGAACGTCGTCAATAATTAAAACATCGATTAACTGGTAAAAGTGAATGAAATCATTACGATTATTCTTTTTTACCGAGTCGATATATTGTTGTGTGAAAATTTCGGCAGAAATATATAAAACCGTTTTTTCTGGATATTTGTCTTTTACTTCAACTCCAATTGCGTGAGCTAAGTGTGTTTTACCTAAACCAACGCCACCAAATATCAATAAAGGATTAAATGATGTTCCTCCAGGTTTGTTGGCAACAGCCATACCTGCAGAACGAGCTAAGCGGTTTGAATCTCCTTCAAGGAAATTGTCAAAACTATAATTTGGATTTAATTGAGACTCAATTTTTAAGTTACGTATTCCCGGAATTACAAAAGGATTTTTTAATTCTGGATTTAAGTTTTTAAATGGAGCGTCAACATCTTGAGGTTTCATAGGGCCTCTATTGGCACTTGGCAGTTGTTCCGTAAACGGTTGTTTATTGCCATAAGTGTTTTCCATTTTAATTTTATAGAGTAACTTTGCATTTTTTCCCAGTTCTTTGGTAAGAGCTACTTTAAGTAATTTAACGTAGTGTTCTTCCAACCATTCATAGAAAAATTTACTTGGGACTTGAATATATAATGCGTTGTCGGTTAGCTCAACTGATTTGATTGGCTCAAACCAAGTTTTGTACGCCTGATCTTGAATGTTGTCTTTTATGAAAGACAAACAGTTTTCCCATACCGATTGTGCAGTTTTAGTCATAGATTCAATTAAATTTATGTGTATTGATAATAATTGTCTTATAAAAACGAGGTTGGATATTTGTCATTTTTCAAGATAACAAATATGTGAACAAATTTCGTTAAAAAAAAATATTTTGGATGGTAATTTTCTAAAATAATGTTGTAAGGCAGGTTCTAAAAAGTAATTTTTTTTAATAAATAAATAATGAAAAGTCATCAAACTCAAGTGCGTGTTCGTTACTCAGAAACGGATCAAATGGGAGTCGTTTATCATGGTAATTATATTCCATATTTTGAAATTGGCCGCGTCGAATGGCTTAGAAACAAAGGAGTTTCTTATAAAAGTATGGAAGAAAGCGGAATTGCTTTGCCAATCGTTTCTATGAATATTAATTATAAAAAATCAGCACGATATGATGAATTATTAACAGTGCATACAACATTTAAAAGTCAGACATCTGTCAAGATAGAATTTGATTGCGCAATCTATAACGAATTAAATGAGTTATTAACAACTGCTGTCTTTATTTTGGTATTTGTGTCTCTAAAAACGGGTCGTCCAATGGCTCCTCCAAGCTATATTTTGGACCTTCTTAAAAACATCGATAATTGCTAAAATTAGCCTTAAATGAGGATGGTTTTAGCAGGGTTTTATCTCTATTTCAAACATTGAATCAAAAATGTCGAATACTATTTCGGCATTTTTTTTGCGTATTTGAACCGTTATTTTACCAATTGGCAGGCCAGAAACCTCGTTTATTTCCATTTCTTGGGATATAATTTCAAGTTTTTTTTCTTTAATTACCCGCATTACCTTATTCATGTTTTTATAGTCAAATGAAATTAAAAAGCGTACATCAATCGTTTTTTCGATAATTTCACAAACTTCTAGCGCCATTTGGGCTGTTGTTCGGTACGCTGCGATTAAACCTCCTACGCCTAATTTGATTCCTCCATATATCCGTACAATAACAATAAGAACGTTTGTAACGCCAAAAGATTGTATTTGCCCATAAATAGGCATTCCTGCAGTATTGCTTGGTTCTCCATCGTCATTGGCTCTGTAGCTTACAGTAGGTTCGATTCCTAATTGATAAGCATAGCAATAATGTACAGCACTCGGATGTTGTTTCTTTAAAGTTTCGATAATGGGTTTAACTTCTTCTTCGGATATTATTGGGTAAGCATAGCCAAAAAACTTGCTGCTCTTTTCTTTATACAAGACTTCTTCCGAAGGGGAAGCTATCGTTTGGTAGGTGTCTTTGATTTCCAATATTATTTTTTAAATTATTTTTTTGTCAAATAAATCTACGACATCTTCTTTACCTACTTGTAGGTTCCATACTTGAAGGCCTAGTTCGGCTGCGGCATTGGTATTTTCGATTTTGTCGTCAACAAACAACGTTCGTTTTGGAGATAGTTCGTGTTTGTTTATAATGTAGTTATAGGCTTCGTGATTTGGTTTTCTCATTCCGATTTCGAATGAAAAATAGACTTTTTCAAAACATTGGTAGAAATCACTGTAAAAGGAAACGCCAGTTTTATGCTCGAATGTTTTAATATGAATTGAATCGGTGTTGCTTAATAAGAATAGTCTATATTTTTCAGAAAGCATTTGAAGAAACTCTAACCGATATAATGGAAAATCTAAGAGGACGGCGTTCCATGCATTCAGGATTTCTTTTGCAGATGCATTAGGAATCTCTTTTTGGAACCCTGATATAAATTCTTCGGCAGTAATGTTACCAGTTTCAAATTTAATGTTCAATTGATCCAGATTTTGGTTCCATTCTGATAGGCCGAGCTTTTTTAATCCATCAATTGTAGCTTGTTTGTCTAGGTTGATAAATATATCCCCAAAATCAAAAATAATAGTGTCAATCATGGTTTCTAACTTGTATTAATTCGTCTTTGCCAATGTGTGTGTGTTTATATTTTTTGCCAGTAACTACAGGAGCTTTGGTGCCTTTTGTAAAGTAAGTATTTCCAACAAAAAAGCGACCTTCATCCCAAAGATTGGTATCAATAAAGGTTTGTAAAGTTTGCAGTCCGCCTTCAATAATAATTGATTGAATCTGATGTTGGTATAAAACAGCAAGTATTTGCGGGATTATATTTTCTTTAAAATCAATTACTTCAAAGATAAGGTTTTCTTTTTCAATGGCAATTTTGGATTTTGTAAATACGATAGTTTTAACATCATTGCTAAAAATATGACTGTCTTGAGGAATGCGATTGTTCTGGTCTAAAACTACACGCACAGGGTTATTTCCAGTCCAATCACGAGTATTTAATTTAGGGTTGTCGTCGATAACGGTTTGAGTTCCTACTAAAATGGCTTGTTCTTCACTTCGCCATTTGTGTACCAGCTGTCTGGAGTATATATTCGTAATCCAGATAGGTTCTCTTTTTGAAATAGTATTGTTGTCTTTTTCGGGAGCAAGGAATCCGTCTTTAGATTCTGCCCATTTTAAGATTATATAAGGTCTTTTTTGTTGATGAAAAGTAAAAAAACGTTTGTTTAGTTCGTTACATTCATCTTCTAGAACTCCAATGATGACTTTTTTTCCAGCTTCAAGAAGTTTTTTAATTCCTTTACCCGCAACCTTTTCGTTTGGATCAACTGTTCCCACAACTACATTCGGAATTTCATTTTCAATAATTAAATCACAGCAAGGAGGTGTTTTTCCAAAATGACTACAGGGTTCTAAACTTACGTAAATAGTTGCTTTTTTGAGTAACGATTTATCTTTCACAGAGTTTATTGCATTTACTTCGGCATGAGGTTCTCCGGCTTTTTTGTGCCAGCCTTCTCCTATTATCGTATCATTATAAACGATTACGCTACCAACCATTGGGTTTGGATAGGTAGTTCCTAGGCCGTTTTTGGCAAGTTGAATGCAGCGTTTTATGTATTTTTCATGTATATTCACAATACAAAAGTAGTTATTTTTGAGTTTATGATTTAATTTTGAAACTATCTAAAACGGCAATATTATATAATCCATTGGACATGATTTTTTTAACGTATAGATTCATAGTTTACGAAGTTTAAAAAAAAGAGGTTTCACTTGAAATAATAAGACCATATGAAAAGATTATGATTTTCTAGAATCCTTTATAATTGTAAGTTTAAATCGATGCTTTTATCTGTTAGATTTTTTTTTACGAATTGCATCCAACGAGTTAAAGTATATTTACTTTTGTACTTTAAGTAAGACAGAATAAGAAGAAATGGAAAATTGGATTATCAGAAAAATAAAAAAAGAAGACAATCAGGCTGTGGCACAATTAATAAGAGCGGTTTTTGATGAGTTGAATATTCCAAAAGTAGGAACAGCATACGAAGATGCGTATTTAGATTTTATGTTTGAAGAATACAATAAGCCTAAGTCGGTTTATTATGTGGTCGTAAATAATGATAAAATCGTAGGATGTGTAGGAATTGCTCCTCTAGAGAATGAAGCATCAACAATTTGTGAATTGCAAAAAATGTATTTCTTACCAGAAACCCGTGGCTTAGGAATAGGGAGTAAAATGATGGAAAAATGTTTGGAAAGCGCTAAGGATTTTGGTTTCGAAAATTGTTATATCGAAACGATGCCTTTTATGCATGCAGCTCAAAAATTATATAAAAAATCAGGTTTTGAATATCTTGATGCTCCAATGGGGTGTACAGGTCATACTTCATGCCCAATATGGATGTTGAAAAAAATATAAGTGTATGAAAAAAATTGTTGTTGGAATTGTTTTAATTTCAATCTTATTTTCTTGTAAAGATGCTAAAGAAATAAAAACAGAAAAAACTATTGAGGTTAGTGAGAAACCGGTTGGGAAAGATTCTATCCAGGAAAAAGAAGTAGTTTCGGATGAAGAATTTAAAAATGACTTTGATATTTTGTTGCCACGAAGTTATCGAAGTTATGAAGGTGAAAACCCTGCAGCTTCTTTAACTAAAACGTGGATTGATTTATATGAAATGAATGGGGAGTACTATTTAGGGAATGCAGATTTTAAAATAGAAAAAGGATTCGATGAGTGTTCAGGAGATTCTTTAATATCAATTATTCCTAAAAACAAATCAATCATTTTTATAGATTATCCTAGTTTGAAATTAGGAAAAATAAAATCGTTGAAAATTAACAAAGACAAAATATGGCCAACCGAAAAAGTAACTTATACATTTAATAATATAAATTATATTTTGCGTGCCGAAGGTAAAGTGCTTTCTTCTGAAATGGTTTCTACGGATGATAATAAAGAAGAGGTTTTTAAGAAGGTCGAAAATTATAAGCTTTACCTAACCTCAGGGAATACTACCGAAAAATTACTTTTAACAGAACAGTCATTTAACGATACATTTGTAGTGTTACTTTTTGCAGGAGATATTGATGGTGACGGAAAATTAGACTTTGTTTTTAGTGCCAATAGGGATTATGAAGAGGAACGAGTAATTTTGTTTCTTTCATCAAAGGCAAAAAGTGGAGAAGCGATAAAAAAAGTTTCTGAAATTGCAGTGCAATTTGATTGCTAATTAAACCTGCTTTTAACAACAAATATAAAATGAAAATAAAACAATATAGAACGCAATTTATTCAAGAGCTTTCAGAGATTTATGATGTTCTGGAAGTGGAGAGTTTTTTCTATTTAATTTTAGAAGAGAAACGAAATCTCAAACAAATAGATTTGGCTTTAAATCCGGATTTGTCTTTTTTAGAGGAAGAAATTGTAGATTGGAATATGTTAGTTGCTGAATTGAAAAAGGAAATTCCGATTCAATATTTGTTAGGAAAGACAAATTTCTACGGATTGGATTTTGAGGTAAATCCAAATGTATTGATTCCACGACCAGAGACAGAAGAACTAGTGGAGTGGATTATATCTAATCATCTAGCAATTCAAAAAAACAAAAATCTAAAAATTTTAGATATAGGTACAGGAAGCGGCTGTGTTGCAATTTCGTTGGCTAAGAACCTTACTAAAGCTCAGGTTTTTGCAATTGATGTTTCAGAAGGAGCTTTGGCTACAGCCAAAAGGAATGCGATTTCTAACGAAGTTTCGGTTACTTTTTTGCATCAAAATATTTTAGAAACAGAAGATTTAATGCAAGAGTTTGATATTATAGTTTCGAATCCACCTTATGTTCGAAATTTAGAAAAAGAAGAAATAAAGAAAAATGTCTTAGATAACGAACCTCATTTGGCGCTTTTTGTGGCTGATAATGATGCGCTGATATTTTACAGAAAAATAGCTGAATTGGCACAGAAAAATTTGGTAAAAAACGGAAGTCTTTACTTTGAAATTAACCAGTATTTAGGAAAAGAGACAGTTGAATTGCTTGAAAATCTAGGTTTTAAAAACATCGAATTGCGTAAGGATATCTACGATAATGATAGGATGATTTTTTGCATTAAATAAGTTTTTTGTTTTGTGAAAAGTGAAAAATAAAATGGGAGTTTCCTGCAAGGTTTTTTTTAACCTTGTAGGATGAGAACGTGATTTGAAAATGGGAGTTGTAAAATAGCCCCGATTGTAGTGGAAATCCTTTTATCTTGATATTTTTTCAAGATAAAAGATTGGAACGTAAAGCGGGACAGTCCGTGTTATCAAACTATTAAGTTGTGCTCCTAAAAACTTTCTTTTGGTAAAATAGTTTAGTTATGTTGTAGCTGCGATTGCCAACTATGAAAGATTACTCATAGCGTAAAGCCTCGATAGGATCAAGTTGGGATGCTTTTATAGCAGGATATAATCCGGAAACTATAGCAACAATAAAACTTGTGGCAAATGCTGCAAAGATTGCTACCCACGGAATTACGAATATAAAATCCATGGCCGATGAAATTCCGTAACCAATTAAGATTCCTAGAATAATTCCGACTAATCCGCCTAATTGTCCGATGAGTAAGGTTTCGATAAAAAACTGAACGGCAACAGTTATCTTTTTAGCACCTAAGGCTTTACGAACACCGATTTCGCGCGTACGCTCTGTTACGGATACAATCATGATATTCATTAAGGCGATTGATGAACCTAATATGGTAATAATGCTAATGGCCCATGAAGCCAAACTAAGGTATTGTGTGATACTGAGGATTCGATTAATAAGATCATCGCTTCGTACTACTCCAAAATTATTATCACGTATTGGACTTAATTTTCGAACACGACGCATGGTACTTGTAGCGTTGTCGATGGCTTGATCCAGTAATTCTTTTTTAGAAACCATTACGCTTATGGTGTAATTTATGTTTGGAGCGGTAAATAGGGAACGTGCTACTTGTATGGGAATTAGCACGCGTAAATCCTGACTGTTTCCAAATGTGGATCCTTTTTCTTTAAGTACACCAATAACTTTAAAACGCGCGCCACGTATGGATATGATTTTATCAATTGGATTTACATCTTTTAATAGGCCTTTCATGAAATCGGAACCTAATACGCATACATAGGTGTTGTTTTCGATATCAAATTGATTGAAGGTTCTTCCGATACTAGTTTCTAGACCTGAGTTCCTAATAAAATGCTCATCGACACCCAGAACTTTAATTTCGGGATCGGTTTTAGTGGCGAGGTATTTTACTTCGGCGGTAGAAGTTGCTGTAAATGAAAGCGAAGTTTCGCTAAACGGGTATTTAAATTTGTTTTTGAAGACGACAGCTTCGGGATAGGAAATAATAGGATTTACGACCTCTCTTTCGTTGCCACCACGGTTTCTAACTTCGTTTTCGTACTGATTAATGTTGAAGGTATTTGCTCCCATAGAAGCAAAATCGGTGGAAATAGTATTTTCTAAAGCAGAAACTACGGTTAGGATTCCAACTAAAGCAGTGATGCCGATTGCGATAATTAAAACGGTAAGAATCGTTCGTAATAATTGAGTTCGAATCGAACCAAATGCAATTCGGATATTTTCTTTGAATAATTTTAGCATCATACTAGTTTGTCACGAAAATACAATTTTTGTTACAAGTTTGTTTTAGAAGAGTCAATATTTATTTTAAAAAGTGAGATATTTGCACTCGATTTATGATTAGGAGAAATTTAAATCATTAATCTAAAATTTTAAATAGTAAGATAAATGGCATCAAAACCTAGTATTCCTAAAGGAACCAGAGATTTTTCACCAACAGAGGTGGCAAAACGTCAATATATTATTCAGATTATAAAAACCAATTTCGAGAAATTTGGTTTTCAACCAATTGAAACGCCATCTTTTGAGAATTCGGAAACCTTAATGGGGAAATACGGAGAAGAAGGAGATCGATTGATTTTTAAAATATTGAATTCGGGTGACTATTTGTCTAAGGCAAATGAAGCGCATTTGGAGGCAAAAGACAGTACAAAGTTAACTTCAAGTATTTCTGAAAAAGCATTGCGTTATGACTTAACTGTTCCGTTTGCGAGATATGTGGTGCAGCATCAAAACGAAATTGAGTTTCCTTTTAAAAGATATCAGATTCAGCCAGTTTGGCGTGCTGATCGTCCGCAGAAAGGGCGTTTTAGAGAGTTTTTTCAATGTGATGCCGATGTAGTTGGTTCTAAATCATTATGGCAAGAAGTGGAGTTGGTGCAATTGTATGACACTGTTTTTACCTCTTTGGGGTTAAATGGGGTAACAATTAAAATAAACAATCGAAAAATATTATCTGGAATTGCTGAAGTTATTGGTGCTTCGGATAAATTAATAGATTTTACAGTAGCGCTGGACAAGCTTGATAAAATAGGCGAAGATGGTGTGAAGAAAGAAATGATGGAGAAAGGAATTTCGGAAGAAGCGCTTGTAAAAGTGCAACCATTATTTAGTTTTACAGGAACTATTTCGGATAAAATTAATCAGCTTTCAGATTTATTATCTTCTTCAGAAGAAGGAATGAAAGGTGTGGAAGAATTACGATTTATATGTGATAACGTTTCAAATTTAGGTTTGTCTACTGCAATTCTGGATTTAGATGTTACGCTTGCTCGTGGACTTAATTATTATACAGGAGCAATTTTTGAAATTGGAGCGCCAAAAACGGTTGCCATGGGATCTATAGGTGGTGGCGGAAGATATGACGATTTAACTGGTATTTTTGGATTGAAAAATATGAGCGGTGTTGGAATCTCTTTTGGCTTGGATCGTATTTATTTGGTACTTGAAGAATTACAATTGTTTCCAGAAACTGTTGCTGCAACTTCTAAAGCCTTGTTTATAAATTATGGTGATAAAGAAGCATTTTATGCACTGAAAGCAATTCAGGAACTAAGAAAAGAGAATATAAAAGTAGAGTTATATCCTGAAAATGTAAAGGTCGGAAAGCAGTTTCAACATGCTGATAAGCGTGCAATTCCTTTTGCAGTTATTGTAGGTGAACAAGAAATAGAGTCAAATTCATATTCACTAAAGAATTTACTAACAGGCGAACAAGTTTCGGTTGATTTAGAAGGGTTAAAAAAGGCTTTGTTAGATTAGTTTTTAACTGCAAAGTCCGTTAGATTTAATTTTACTTCACGCATATAAAATATAAAGTTCGCAAAGCTAGATGAACACAAAGCTTTGCGAACTTTGCGTTTTTATAAAACAATATCTTTAAAATCTTAGTAATCTTTGCGGTTATTCTGCAAAATTTTTGTTTCGAAAGAAAAATGTAGGTTTCATAAAGCTTTGGAGGTGATTGTGTTAATGAATTATTGGTATTTATTAGTTTAAATCGGTTTAAATTTGCGTGAAATAATTGGTAGAAAAGAAAAAAAAGCGTTTAATTTGCGGCCTTAAGTTACGGGCGTAGTTCAAGGGTAGAATAGCGGTCTCCAAAACCGTTGATGGGGGTTCGAATCCCTCCGCCCGTGCAATAAAACAGATTAAATAACAACTGTTATTAATTATTTATCACAGGCTTTCGTAGAGTTAAAGGTAAAAAGCATAAAAAAAAGCTTCGTCTTAAATAGGCGAAGCTTTTTTTAATATAAGGTAAAGTTGAATTAATAATTTATTATAAAGCCGAAGCTAACCTTAAATTCAATTTTGATAGGTAATAATTAATTTTTGTAATTATATCAAATGTATTTATTCTAGATTGCAATTTTCTTAAAATTATATTAATTTTTTGAGAATATGATTGCTTTAAATGTGTTAATTAGCTGTTGAATAAAATGTAAATTTGTCAAAAGGTGACAATTTGACATTTTATAAGATTTGGCAGTACTTTTGCAATCCATAGAAAAGAATAAAAAAATGAAGTTTAAGAATATTTTTAAAAATAAAAGTAATATGACTACGGAGAATACAGAAATCGATCAAGAAATAGATGACGTAACGTTAGAGAATAATGCCAATGGCGAACAAATTATTATTGAGGAATTAAGTGTAGAAGAACAATTAGCTCAAGACTTAGCAAAAGAAAAAGATAAATTCTTGAGATTGTTTGCTGAATTTGAAAATTACAAAAAAAGAACTTCAAAAGAAAGAATGGATTTGTTTAAAACCGCTAATCAAGAGGTGTTGTTATCAATGCTTCCTGTATTAGATGATTTTGACAGAGCATTAATTGAAATCAATAAATCTGATGATGAGCTTTTGGCAAAAGGAGTAGAGTTAATCTATGATAAACTAAAAAGTACATTGGTATCTAAAGGATTGGAGCAGGTAGAGGTAAGAGCAGGTGATGCATTTAATGCAGATTATGCTGAAGCAATTACTCAAATACCAGCACCTTCGGATAAACTGAAAGGTAAAATTGTTGATGTACTTGAAAAAGGATACAAATTAGGAGACAAAATTATTCGTTATCCTAAAGTGGTTATTGGAAACTAAAATAACAAATTATAAATCCCAAACCCCAAATAGATAGTTTTGAATTTTCAGAATTGAGTTATTTATTGGGTTTTGTTTTTTGGAATTTAAACAATTATGAAAAAAGATTTTTACGAAATATTAGGCATTTCAAAAAATGCGGATGCTGCTGAGATTAAAAAAGCGTACCGTAAATGTGCGTTAAAATATCATCCAGATAAAAATCCGGATAATAAAGAGGCAGAAGAGAACTTCAAATTGGCTGCAGAAGCATATGAAGTTTTAAGCGACCCTAATAAAAAAGCCAAATACGACCAATACGGGCATCAAGCCTTTGATGGTTCAGGTGGTTTTGGAGGTGGTGGACATGGTGGCATGAATATGGATGACATATTCAGTCAGTTTGGCGACATCTTCGGAGGCGGATTTGGTGGTTTCGGAGGCGGCGGAGGCGGTGGTCCTCGTCGTACAAAAGGAAGTAATCTTAGAATTAAAGTTAAATTAACTTTAGAGGAGATTGCAAATGGTGTGGAGAAAAAAGTAAAAGTAAAACGTAAGGTTCAAGCCAAAGGGGTTACTTATAAAACATGTTCTACATGTAATGGTCAAGGGCAGGTAATGCGCGTGACTAATACTATTTTAGGTAGAATGCAATCAGCTTCGACTTGTCCAAGTTGTGGAGGTTCTGGTCAGATTTTAGATAAAAAACCTGCCAATGCAGATTCGCAAGGAATGGTTCAAGAAGATGAAACTGTATCAATCAAAATTCCTGCAGGAGTTGTTGATGGAATGCAGTTAAAGGTTTCTGGTAAAGGAAATGATGCGCCAGGAAATAGCGTACCAGGTGATTTAATTGTTGCAATTGAAGAACTTGAGCACGAATTACTGAAGCGTGAAGGAGAAAATTTACATTACGATTTATATATAAGTTTTCCAGAAGCTGTTTTAGGTATCTCAAAAGATATTGAAGCAATTAATGGAAAAGTACGAATTAAATTAGAAGAAGGAATTCAATCAGGAAAAATTCTGAGATTGAAAGGAAAAGGAATTCCAAGTATCAACGGATACGGAAATGGAGATTTATTAGTACATGTAAATGTTTGGACACCAAAAACATTAAGCAAAGAACAAAAACAATTTTTTGAAAATGCTTTAACTGACGAACATTTTATTCCGAATCCTGAGAAAACGGATAAATCATTTTTTGAAAAAGTAAAAGATATGTTTTCATAAGTGCATCTTAATCTTTTATAAAAAGTTACAATTAATTTACAGACCCATCTTAACTTTGTTTTAGGATGGGTTTTTTTTTGTAACAATACTTAGTATTCGCTACTAATTATTTACTTTTACACACGCGAGGCCAAAATGGCCATATTGACTTAGTAAATCCAAAAAAAAAGCATGAGCAACTTACTCGAAGTACATAATGTCGTAAAACAATACGGTGATTATGTTGCGCTTAATGAAGTTTCATTAAATGTTCCAAAAGGTAGTATTTATGGACTATTAGGGCCAAATGGAGCTGGAAAAACATCACTTATACGAATTATAAATCAAATTACTTATCCAGATAGTGGAGAGGTAATTCTTGATGGAGAGAAATTGCAACCTAAACATGTTCAACATATCGGATACCTTCCTGAAGAAAGAGGATTGTATAACTCTATGAAAGTAGGAGAGCAATGTTTATATCTGGCTCAGATGAAAGGATTGTCTAAAGCCGAAGCTAAAAAACAATTAGAATATTGGTTTGATAGATTAGAGATACAAGGATGGTGGAACAAAAAAGTTCAGGAATTATCAAAAGGAATGGCACAGAAAATCCAATTTGTAGTTTGTGTATTGCATAAACCAAAATTATTGATTTTTGACGAGCCATTTTCTGGTTTTGACCCTGTTAATGCCAATGTCATAAAAGATGAAATTTTGGCATTAAAAGAACAAGGTTCAACAATTATTTTTTCGACACATCGAATGGAAAGTGTAGAAGAACTTTGTGATCATATTGCTTTGATTCATAAATCAAACAAACTGATTGAGGGGAAATTGGTTGATGTAAAAAGACAATTTAAGACGAATAGCTTTGAGGTAGGGATATTAACAAACAATATAGAAGGTTTGATGTATGATGTTACGCAAAAATTCACTGTTTTACCTGCAAATTTTAAATCATTGAGTGACGAATTAAAACTGGAAATCCAGATAGGAAATGCCACCCCAAATGAGTTATTAAATATATTAACGCAACGTGGACAAGTAACTCATTTTGTTGAGAAGATTCCAAGTGTAAATGATATTTTTATTCAAACAGTAACGAAATAGATTGTTAGACTTGCTTAGATTTTTGGACTACTTAAGTTAATCTTAAAATCCAAATAAGCCCAAGAAAGTCTAGAGAAATCAAAAAAAATGAATAATCAAATAATCTAAGCAAGTTTAAGTAGTCTAAAAATCTAACAATCTAAAATAAAAAATGAGTATAATTTCATTAATTATAAAAAGAGAATTTATTTCTAAAGTCCGTAATAAGTCTTTTGTCGTAATGACTTTTTTAAGTCCGCTATTATTTGTTGGGATAGCTGCTTTTATCGGATATTTAAGTTCTATGAAAGCTGAAACAAAGCGTATTGCAATTCATGACGAAACAGGTTTGTTTGCTTCGCAGTTTACAAAGCAAAATGCGAAAAACATTGAGTTTAGATATCTCGATTTATCAAAAGTGCCCTTGCAATCTTTAAAAGATAGTATTGCTAAAGAACGTTTAGACGGATTGCTTTTGATTCCTAAAGCAGATAAAATAAAAGATTTAGAAAGTAAAATCGAATTTATATCGAATAATAGTCCGAGTATTTCTTTTATTGAAAACACACAAAATACAATTGCCGATGAGATTACCCGAATTAATTTTCAAGAGGCAAATTTAGATACATTGGCTATAAAAAATGCCCAAGCAAATGTGAATATACATCTTGCAAAAGCATCGGGAGAGGAAAGCTTAAAAGGGCTAAACGAAATAAAAATTGCAATTGGAGGATCTTTTGGTTACTTAATAATGATGTTTATCGTTATTTATGGTAATATGGTTATGCGAAGTGTAATCGAAGAAAAAACCAATCGAATTATCGAGATTATTATTTCATCAGTAAAACCTTTTCAGTTGATGATGGGTAAGATAATCGGAACTTCATTAGCAGGCTTATTGCAGTTTTTAATTTGGGCAGTAATAGGATTTGCTCTAATGTTTGCAGCATCAGCATTTTTTGGTGTAAATGTTGGACCAACAGCTAAGATTCCACCAGAATTAATGGCTACCGCACAAAAAGAGTTTGTGGGCACGGCGCAAATGTATATTAATGAATTATGGAGTTTGCCAATTGGGAGTATTCTAATTGGATTTGTAATTTATTTTATAGGAGGGTATTTTTTATATAGTTCGTTTTATGCGGCTATTGGTGCAGCAGTTGATAATCAAACCGATTCTCAGCAATTTCTTTTGCCTATTATTATGCCATTGATTTTGAGTGTTTATATTGGTTTCTTTACTGTAGTAAATGACCCGCATGGGACAATTGCTGTCGTATTTTCGATGATACCGCTAACCTCACCAATTGTTATGTTAATGCGACTTCCGTTTGGAGTGCCTTGGTGGCAAATACTTATTTCCGTAACTTTATTGTTTGCTTCATTTTTTGCAGTAGTTTGGTTTGCTGCCAAAATTTATCGCGTAGGAATATTGATGTATGGTAAGAAACCTACATGGAAAGAATTATATAGATGGCTTAAGTATTAAAAAAAAGTAGCAAAGATACAGAGGGACAAAGGTACAAAGTTTAAAATCTTTGTTCTTTTTAACCTTTGCGGTTAATATTAAAATAATAATAAAGCTGTAGGGTTATAAAACGACAAAGATTTTAAACTTTGTACCTTTGAGCCTTTGCAACTTAGAACCTCAAAAAAAAGATACAGAGTAACAAAGGGGCAAAGGTTTTAGACTTTGTGCCTTTGTTCTTTTTAACCTTTGCGGTTAATATTAAAATAATAATAAAGCTGTAGGGTTATAAAGCGACAAAGATTTTAAACTTTGTACCTTTGAGTCTTTGCAACTTAGAACCTCAAAAAAAGATACAGAGTGACAAAAGGACAAAGGTTTTATACTTTGTGCCTTTGTTTTTTTAATCTTGTGGTTAATATCAAAATAATAATAAAGCTGTAGGGTTATAAAGCGACAAAGATTTTAAACTTTTTACCTTTGAGCCTTTGCAACTTAGAACCTTAAAAAAAAGATACAGAGTAACAAAAGAATAAAGGTTTTATACTTTGTGCCTTTGTTTTTTTAATCTTGTGGTTAATATCAAAATAATAATAAAGCTGTAGGGTTATAAAACGACAAAGATTTTAAACTTTGTACCTTTGAGCCTTTGCAACTTAGAACCTTAAAAAAAAGATACAGAGTAACAAAGGGGCAAAGGTTTTAGACTTTGTGCCTTTGTTCTTTTTAACCTTTGCGGTTAATATTAAAATAATAATAAAGCTGTAGGGTTATAAAACGACAAAGATTTTAAACTTTGTACCTTTGAGCCTTTGCAACTTAGAACCTCAAAAAAAATGAGTAGAATACTAATTATAGAAGACGAAGCAGCTATCCGTAGAGTACTTACTAAGATACTATCAGAAGAAAACGATAGCTATCAGGTAGAGGATGCAGAAGATGGAATTTCGGGACTTGAAAAGATAAAAAATAACGATTACGATTTGGTTTTGTGTGATATCAAAATGCCAAAAATGGATGGTGTCGAGGTATTGGAAGAAGTGAAAAAAATCAAACCAGAGATTCCGATGGTTATGATTTCTGGACATGGTGATATGGAAACAGCAATTCATACGATGCGCTTAGGAGCATTTGATTATATATCGAAACCGCCAGATTTAAATCGTTTATTAAATACAGTTCGTAATGCTTTGGACAGAAAAAAGCTTGTTGTTGAAAATAAGATTTTAAAGAAAAAAGTTAGTAAGAATTATGAAATGATCGGTGATAGTGAAGCTATTAGTCATATTAAAATTATGATTGATAAAGTAGCCGAAACTGAAGCTAGAGTTTTAATTACAGGACCTAACGGAACCGGAAAAGAATTGGTTGCACACCAATTGCATGAAAAAAGCGGACGTTCTAATTTTCCTTTAATTGAAGTAAACTGTGCTGCGATTCCTAGTGAGTTAATCGAAAGTGAATTGTTTGGACACGTAAAAGGAGCTTTCACATCGGCTGTAAAAGACAGGGCGGGTAAGTTTGAAGCAGCTGACAAAGGAACTATCTTTCTAGATGAAATTGGAGATATGAGTCTTTCGGCTCAAGCCAAAGTATTACGTGCTTTACAAGAAAGTATGATTACCAGAGTAGGAGCTGAGAAAGATATAAAAGTAGATGTTCGTGTGGTTGCCGCAACTAACAAAGATTTAAAAATAGAAATTGCTGAAGGGCGTTTCCGTGAAGATTTATACCATCGTTTGGCTGTGATTTTGATAAAAGTCCCGTCTTTAAATGATAGAAGAGAAGATATTCCTGCATTGATTACGCATTTTGTAGAAAAAATAGCTTCAGAACAAGGAAATGCGGTTAAGTTATTTTCGCCACAAGCAATACAATTATTACAAGAATATGATTGGACAGGAAATATAAGAGAATTAAGAAACGTTGTAGAGCGCTTAATTATATTAGGTGGAAGCGAAATTTCTGAAACAGATGTAAAAATGTTTGCAAGCAAGTAAATACAAAAAGCTTTAGGCAGTAAGCCTTAGGTATTTAAAAATATAAATAATTTTTGCTTGAAGCATATCGCTTAAAGCTTAAAGCATTAAAAAGATGAAACTAAAAAAAATAAACGAAAAGTTACAGGAGGCATTAATAGAAAACGGTTTAACCGAAGCTAATGCATTGCAGCAGGAAACTTTTTCTACGCTAAAGAGTGGAGTAGATTGTATTATTGTGGCTCCAAAAGGTAGCGGAAAATCAACAACGATTGTATTGAACGTTATTCAGCAATTGGCGGGTAAAAATGAAGAGTCACCGCGTGCTTTGATTATTGTAGAGGACAAAGCGAAGGTGCTTGAAATGGAAGAACTTTTTGAAAAGTACGGAAAGTATAATAATCTTGAAGTTTACGGAGTACATGATAAAGGAGATACTGATTATGACAAAAACTATATCTCAACAGGGATTGATGTTTTAATAGGAACACCAAATAAATTAAGCGATATGTTTACTACAGCTGGGTATAATGTAAATCGTTTGAAAATGTTTATTTTAGATGATGCAGATCCGATTTTGAAATTACGTCATGAAACTAGAATTATGCGTATTTCAAATAGTATTGCTAAAACGCAACGAATTGTTTTTACAGATAAACTTACAGAACGTATCGAAATTTTGACTGATAAAATGTTACTGGAACCTTATTTGTTCGAAATCGATGAGGATGAAGACATAGAGGATGAAGAAGAAGATATTGAAGAATAGATTTTAATTAAGTTATTAATAAATAAAATAGAAATGATATGGGATTAATGAAAGTATTTTCGGGAAGTGAAATTTTAGCGCAAGCGTTACAACAAAAATTAGAAGAGGCGCAAGTAGATACAGTAATTAAAAACAATATCCAATCGGCTCGTTTAGGTGGTTTTGGAAATACAGATTTAGCTGTTGAGGTATTTATTCAAGAGACTGATTTTGCAAAAGCAAATCCTATTATCGAAGATTTTAGAATGAGTCTTTAAAAGATAAGTAAACAGTTTTTAGTAGCAGTTTACAGTGCTTACTGTGACTGAAAACCGAGACTAAAACTGGTAACTCAATAAAGAATATGCAATATAAAATGCTGGTTTTAGACATGGATGATACCTTGTTGACCGATGACCATAAAATTTCGGATATCAATAAAGAAATGCTCCTTAAGGCTCAGGCAATGGGAGTTTATGTAGTTTTGGCTTCTGGGAGACCCACTTCGGCGATGACTTCTTTTGCAAAAGAATTGGAATTAGATTTAAATAATTCATATATGATTTCTTTTAACGGAGCAGTTATAAGTAGTGTAAAAGATGATGAAATTCTTTTTGAACAAACTTTGTCAAAAGAACAAATACACGAATTGTACGATTATAGTTTAAAGAACAAAACGCATATTATTACCTATTTAAATAATGAGATTATCAGTGAGACTGATTCGGAATTTATTGAAATAGAAAAAAATATTACAGGTTTAAAACACCATAAAGTGGCGAGTTTTAAAGATGCAGTTACTACTGCTGCTGTAAAATGTATTTTGCTAGAAGAGCCAAACTATTTGAAAGGTCTTGAAGATGATTTAAAAAATGCAATGCCTCATTTGAGTGTAGCAATGTCTAAACCTTTTTTCTTGGAAGTAGCTCAAAACGGAATAGATAAAGCGGCAAGTTTAAAACTTTTGGCAGAAAAATTAAATATTCATCAAAGTGAGATTATTGCTGTAGGAAATGCAGGTAATGATTTAACAATGATAGAATATGCAGGTTTAGGAGTTTGGGTAGACAATGTTACTCCCGAATTACGTGATAGAGCAAATGTTATTGTAGCATCAAATAATAATCATGGTGTTGCTGAAGTAGTACAACGATATATTTTAAACTAAGCTATATGAAATCTTCAATTGAAACAGAACGATTATTATTAAGAGAACTACTTTCTTCAGATGATGAAGGAATGTTTGAGTTGGATTCGAACCCAAATGTACATAGGTATGTAGGTAAAAAACCTGTTATTCATATTGATGAAAGTCGTACCGCTATAGGACTTATACAAAAACAATATGCAACTTTTGGAACAGGGCGTTGGGCTGTAGTTCTTAAAGAAACTAATACTTTTATAGGTTGGTCAGGAATAAAATTCATTAGTGATACTATTAATGGTCATAAAGATTTCTATGAAATAGGATATCGCTTTATTGAGGAACATTGGGGAAAAGGATATGCTACTGAATCTGGAAAAGCTTTTATAGATCATGCTTTTAATGAAATGAAAGTAGAAGCAATTTATGCTTACGCCGATCCAGAAAATAGTGGCTCTAGAAATATTCTAGAAAAACTAGGATTAAAGTATGTGAATTCTTTTATGCTTGATGGCGAAGAAGAAGTTTGGTATGAACTAAAGAATCCTAATCTTTAGATTTTAAAAAACATAATGTCCCCCATATCTTTACAGACTCTTAGTTTTTAATCTAGTAACAAATTGTAGGTAAGTTGTTGCCGATTTTTGTATGTAAAGATTTGGGTAACACAGTTCCGTTACAAGATAACGGTATCTTAGGAGCTTTTAAGCTTATTTTTTAGCTACTGAAATAAAATACTTATTTCCATCACCCATTGTAAGTTTCACACGTTCGTCGCAAACATCAATAGAGTAGTTAGCATTCTCATAACAAGTACAAGTTGTATTTTTATCTTTAGACATTTCTGTTTTACAGTTGTTGCTTTTGTAAGTAGACAATTGTGGCGTGTACAATGATACTAAATCAGTCGAAGCAGTTACTAGTGATATGATACTTGCAGTATTACCATTAGCAATTCTATAAACGATTCTATCTGTATAAGAGATGTCATTTACAGTTACTTTTCTGATATAAGTAAAGGCAGTAGAACCTTCCTCAACAGATTTTACTTCGAATTTAAACCCAATACCACGAACTTCAATATCAAATTTTGATTGTGAATTGTAACTTGCCCATGAGGTAAGTGTAGTAATAGAAGGAAAAGGATTGGTAGTTGTACTAGCAGTTTGTGCTTGCACTCCAAAAGTAGTTAATAGCATTAATAAGATTGTAGGGAAAAATGCTTTCATATTTTTTAAATTAATTTTAATACCTACTCTATATGGTTTTCGGCTTGCCCATTTTCGTTTTTATTCAATTAAGAACTTTATGAAAAATAACTAACGTAAATTGATGTTAATTAGTGTTGTTTTTACCACATTTTTCGTGTGGTGAATTTAAGACGAATATTTACGCGAACAAAGCGTATAATAGGAAAACTTTATTTTTTAAAATCATTTTTTTTAAAAGGTTGCATTTTGCTAATATCCATTTAATTGGATAGATTTTGTTAGTGTAAGATGGCTCTAGAGGGAAAAATGGGACTATGTATAAATAAGATTTATCTGTAGTTAGAATGTTTTTTACATTATTTATTTCATTTAAATTGATAAAAAAAATCGAGTCAGCGTTTTTATTGTGTCAAAAGGATACTTTTATCTGGTTTTCCAAGATTTTGCTTTTCATTTTTGTTAAAAGTAAAACTAGGATTGTTTTTTTGAGAAGAAATAAATGTTCATTCAATTCAAAATATTGATATCTAGTTAATTATTGATTTCGTTTTGAAGAAAATTGTACGTAAATTTGCAACCTCTTTTATTAAGAGATAAATTATAATAGATACTACTTAAAACGTAGTTTATTGCTATGGAAAATAGAAAAAAAGTTGCTTTTTATACGCTTGGATGTAAACTGAATTTTTCGGAAACATCTACAATTGCCAGAAATTTTAATGATGAAGGTTTTGATCGTGTCGATTTTGAAGATGTTGCTGATATATATGTAATCAATACGTGTTCAGTAACCGAAAATGCTGATAAACAGTTTAAGCAGGTTGTAAAAAAAGCGATGAAACTTAACGATAAAGCATTTGTTGCAGCTGTAGGGTGTTATGCACAGCTTAAACCAGAAGAATTGGCATCGGTAGATGGTGTTGATTTGGTTTTGGGAGCAACCGAAAAGTTTAAAATCACTGATTACATCAATGATTTGAGCAAAAACGATATGGGCGAAGTACATTCTTGCGAAATTTCGGAAGCCGATTTTTATGTTGGTAGTTATTCAATAGGTGATAGAACTCGTGCTTTCTTAAAAGTTCAGGACGGCTGTGATTATAAATGTACCTACTGCACGATTCCACTTGCAAGAGGAATTTCTCGTAGTGATGCTTTGGAGAATGTATTGCAGAATGCCAAAGAAATATCGGCTCAAAATATCAAAGAAATAGTTCTAACTGGAGTTAATATCGGAGATTACGGAAAAGGGGAATTCGGGAATAAAAAACACGAACATACTTTTCTGGATTTAGTACAAGCTTTGGATAAAGTAGAAGGAATTGAACGATTGAGAATTTCTTCGATAGAACCCAATTTGTTGAAAAATGAAACAATTGAATTTGTGTCTAAGAGCAGAACTTTTGTACCTCATTTTCATATTCCGTTGCAATCAGGAAGCAATGATATCTTGAAATTAATGAAGCGTCGTTACCTTCGCGAAGTATATACAGAGCGAGTAAATAAAATCAGAGAAGTCATGCCACATGCCTGTATTGGTGTTGATGTAATTGTTGGATTCCCTGGTGAAACTGATGAGCATTTCTTAGAGACGTATCATTTTTTGAATGAAATGGATATATCTTATTTACACGTTTTTACTTATTCTGAACGAGACAATACCGAAGCAGCTAATATGCCAGGAATTGTTCCTGCAAATGTGCGTGCCAAACGTAGCAAGATGTTACGAGGATTATCGGTTAAGAAACGTCGTGCTTTTTATGAAAGTCAATTAGGAGCTAATAAAACAGTACTTTTTGAAAGTGAAAATAAAGAAGGCTACATTCATGGTTTTACTGAGAATTATGTAAAAGTAAAAACTCCTTGGAATCCTGAATTAGTGAATACTTTACACGAAATTAATTTGACTACTATTGATGAAGACGGAAGTGTTCGTTTAGAGTTTGTAAATAAATTAGCGGAAGCTTAAAAATTTAGTATATAGTTTGTCATTTTTCCCTTTGGACGAAATGATAAAAAACATAAAAGCCCTTTTTAAAGGGCTTTTATGTTTTTGTTAAGATATCTATTTTCGTTCTATTATTTCAATTCCATTGTAGTCAGGTATTTTTCCAATTGATTTAGAAAAATGGAAAGGATTTGTTGACTTTACTACATCTGTTTTATTTATTGAATCCATCTTCTTTTTATTAAAGAATTCGAGTATTTCTTTTTTTTCAGATATTCCTTTTGAACTAATTTTATAAGGTGTATTACCAAAATCATTATTTTTTCTGGATAAAGAGTTCCAGTCACTTTCACTAAGACCAATTCCTTCTGCTTTATGTTTATTGCGAACCATTAATAAGGTATCGTTTTTTATATCCATAATTTTAAATAGGGTTTTAGAAATCTTATTTTCAACAGCTTTTTCGTCGGCAGATATAAACATCGAATCGATATTGACTTTATAAATATCTCCAACTTTAGGACTTTTAAGTAGTTCATTATTATCTGTCTTATTACTCGAGAAAGACCATAATGAAATTAGACCATAAGTAAGAGCTAATCCTAATAAAATGAAAACAGTCCAAGGATTAATAAATTCCAAAAGACTTCGTTTACGACTTGCCTGAATGTCTTTTATGCCATTTGTTACGCCAGGCGAGTATTTGTTTTTGTCAAATAAAGGCGTATTGACTGATTTTATCTCATGACCACATTCTATACAACAAACACTCGTTGGCCTGCCCATCGAAAGAATAGGGATAAATACCTTAGCATATCTCAAATATAGAGTAACTTCTATGCAGCCTTTTTTGTTGCAAGCGGGACACATTTCATCACTTAATATAATTGATGTTAAGGGCTTTGTGATAAAGCTATAACGGTAAAAGTGAAACATAATAGATCTATTTTCGTTCTACAACTTCAATTCCATTAAAATTAGGAATTCGGGCTATTGATTTTGAAAAGTGAAGTGGATTTGTTGACTTTACTAAATCTGTTTTATTTATTGAATCAATCTTCTTTTGATTGAAGAATTCAAAAAGTTCTTTATTTTCTGCAATTCCCTTTAAACTTATTTTATGAGGAATAGATTCAAATGCATTATTTTCTCTAGAGAATGTACTCCATTCATTTTCCTTAACGCCAATTCCTTCTTTTTTCTGCTTATTACGAACCATTAAAAGAGTGTCATTTTTTATAGCTACGATTTTAAATAAAGTTTGCGAGTTTTTGCTTCCCATAGTATTTGCATTCAATAAGTACATAGAGTCAATAGTTACTTTATAAATATCTCCAATTTTTGGATTAGCAAGCATTTCGCTGTTTTGTGAATTAGTATGTTTTACAGAGTATTGCATTACTAATCCACAGATCATTGCGATGCCTAATAAAATCATTAGCGACCAAGGATAAACTAATTGCCAAAGCGTGCGTTTATGATTGGCTTTAATATTTTTTATTGCATTAATTATTCCGGGAGAATATTTTTTTTGACTAAATGCTTCAGCGAGTATAGGTGTGTTTACTGATTTAATTTCATGACCGCATTCGGTACAATGTACACTAGTTGGTCTGCCTAACCCAAACATAGGGATTATTGCGGCCGCAAATTTCATGTATAATATAACTTCTATAGTTCCTTTTTTAGAGCAAACTGGGCAAGTTTCTTTTTCTATTAAGGTAGAAGTTAAAGGTTTTGAGACAATACTATAATAATAAAACATAATTTTTATAGATTAATTAAATATTAGTTTTTTCGATCATTTGATAAATAGTTTTTTTGAACTTTATAGTGTCCACATCTAAAACTGCTGATTCAATATTAAATATTGATTGAATACTATTTTTAGTGTTAAATTTTACCATTTTTTTTTGATGATTTTTTTCCATTTTGTCTAAATAAATAGATGGTGTTTTAACAGTAATGCAAAGTTCTTTTACTTTCGTAGAACCAAAATAAGAACTCCCTGTTTCTAATTCTGTTACGCCAGTAATTTCATTCCAGGGAACAATTCCAACTGCAGCATAATCCTTATTGAAAAACTCAATTCCTTTTTCTGAAAGATTCAGTATTGCGTTATTATTTGATGCTACTTTATGTTTTTTTATCGTCTCAATTAATAGTATTACAAAACATATTGGCATAAAAATCACTAATTTAGGGTAGTAGAAGTCTGCGGTGAAAAAATTTCCAGTTCCGTACCAAAATCCGAATAAACATGATAAGGCAAGTACCCCAAAAATTATCGATTCATTTTTTGCTTTTGCTTTGTTTACATAAATACTCTTTGGGAATTGTAAGTTTTGTGATTCCATGATTAGGTTTTATTTGTATTTCGTTTTTAAATTCTTTTTTTATACTTATAATAATATGTCTGTAATAGCTGATTATTGTATAGAAATTAGTTTTTATGTAGCCAGCCTTTTATTGTTAGATCATTTGCAGCATAATTTGAGGAAGAAACAAACACTTCGTTAGGTGGATCTGAGAATGTGAAGTCAGGATATTGTTCTATTGAATTTATACTATAAGGTATAATGTCTTTATGTCCATATTCAATAGAGGTATTTCCCCTTTTGCTATAACCAACTAAGTCAAAAAATAGAGGAGTTGGGGTATCATTGATTATGATACATGATATTTTTTCTTTGTCGAAGTTTATTTGCAATAAATCTCCGTTTTCAAGTTGGTATGTTGTGTTATAAATTAAGACGTATCTTTTTACAGACTCTTCATTTTTTACAATACATACATTTACACATCCAAAAGTTACATAAATACAAAGGCTGACAATAGGAATCAGGAATGTAAAAGCAACTATATTTTTGCGCACACCAAAAGAGGTTTTGCGAAGAATTAGTAACATTACTGTAGCTAATAAACTTGAAAAAATTAGAATAAAAAATAATAAGAGCCAATAAGATACCATTGTTTTTAAGTTTTTTAAGTTTTTTGATTAATAATTGAAAATAGTTGTTATATTTTTTAAGTTTTTATTTGCCAATTCAACGAATTAATATCTTGATTTTTATAAATATAAAGTAAAATAGTATCGCTGATTTGCGAGTGCAAAGGTCTTGTATTAAAAACAACAACAAGCTCATATAAAATTTAAAAAACATCATTTTAAGCTATTTATTCAATGGATTGAAGAGACGTTACAATAAAGCTGGATTAGAAGCTCAAGCAATTAGCCATACAGTCAGAAAAGATTAAAAACAATAAAGCCCTTTAAAAAAGGGCTTTATTGTTTTTTTTAAGAGATTCTATTTCTGAACTTCTAGAATTACTAATTTCAAAGAATTGATATAATCCGGAGGAAATTCAATTACTCTAATTTTCTCCGGATTTAAATCCAGTTCACTACTAAGCTGACCTTTTATGTCTAAGGTTAGTTCTTCGTCATTTAATTCTATTGCAATTAATTATCTTAAATAGTGTTCCATCATTTTAGTTTTGAAATTCCAACACTAAAATTCCAATAACAGAATGTTGTGTGTTATTGGAATTTGGAATTTTAAGATTTGGAATTTTATTTATGTTTAAGGATTTGTAGACCAAATACTGCTGTTTTTAATAAAAACTCTACGGTTTAGTTTAAGTTGGGCAATGATTAGCTCAGCAATATCCTCAGATTGCATTACTTTTTCAGGATTACCATCTGTTAGTTTTAAATCTTTTGCCATATCAGTTGCTACGGTACTTGGTGTTAATGCTGTAACTCTGACATTGTGTTTTCTCATTTCCTGCATTAAAGAATCAGTTAGTCCAAGAACTGCAAATTTTGAAGCACTATATGCACTAGTCAATGCGTTTCCGTTTAACCCTGCAGTCGAAGAAATATTGATGATATCTCCAGTTTGATTTTCAATCATATTTGGTAAAACCGCACGAGTTACATAATAAGTCCCCATTAAGTTTACCTGAATAATTCTTTCCCAAGCTGCTGGTTCTAATTCTAAGAAATTACCAAAAGCAGCAATTCCGGCATTATTAATTAAAATATCGATAGATTTAAATTCTGCTAATGCTTTCTTTACAGCATTATTAACGGAATTAATGTCAGATACATCAGCAGTAATTGCTAATGATTTTACTCCAAGTGCATTTATTTCGGTTGCTACAGTATCAATATCAGCTTGAGTTCTTGCCATTAAAATTACATTTACACCTTCTTTGGCCAATGCAATTGCAACTGCTTTTCCAATTCCTTTTCCTGCACCAGTAATTAGTGCATTTTTATTTTTTAGATTACTCATAGTAGTTATTTTTATGTATTGTAAAGTACAATTTGTTTAAAATAGTTTGTCATGCAAAAATACTTATTTTCGACTTTGGAAGTGGTTTTAATAGGGATTCTTAATATAAAATTAACTGCATTTTTTACTATTACGTTTTCGTTTTTTTTATTTTAAAATGTGTTAAGTTTTATTACTACATATGCTTCGAGTGTACTTCATGAAAATTTCATTTTACACATAGAAACATAGATTTTATATAAAAAAAGAATGCAAAAAGAAATATATTTCTTTCGCATAGTTAGCTTTGTGCTTTTTAAATAAGTAAAAACGTCTTTTCTAAGATGTGCAAAATCTATGTTTTAAAACAGATACTGCTTTTTATTTATAGTTAAAAAGATTGTTATGAAAATTGAACGCAGATGATGCGGATTTTAGTGGACTTAAAATTAAAGTATAGAAAGAAATGATATAGTGCTAAATTACTAATGCTTCTATCAGATACTTTATTGGTATCTTTAAATAAAGAAACAAATGGAGAAAATTATGTAATGCTTTTTTCTATTGAATAAACCAAATTTGTAATAAACACTTTTATTATGAAAAAGACACTTCTTATTTTAACTATAGCAATTCTGTCATTCTCATGTAAAAAAAATGAGGCTCCAGAGATAAAAGAAATGGAAATACGAAAAAAACCAACCGCAATTTCGTATCATATTGAGAATAGAAAAGATTGGTTGAAGGCTAATACAACAAGTGATGCACAGTTAGGCATTCTTGTTGCTGTTAATCGAACTGATAAAGCAAATTTTCCCAAAATGGATTCTATTATTGTTCCGTCAGTTTTAAATGAAAAGGTTGAGAATTATCTTCCGTTTCCGCTGACAGTTCCGTATTTAAGAGATATTGATAAGATAATCTTCTTTTCGTACCCATCGCAAACATTTGCAGCTTATGAAAAAGGGCAATTAGTTTATACTGGACAGACTAATATGGGAAGAAAAAAAGATCCAACGCCAACGGGACTTTTTTATACCAATTGGAAAGCCGAAAAAACAACAAGTACTTTTAATGATGAGTGGGAGTTAAAATGGAATTTTAATATAGAGAACAAGAAAGGTGTTGGTTTTCATGAATACGCTTTACCAGGTTATCCTGCTTCGCATTCCTGCTTGCGACTTCAGGAAAAAGATGCTCGCTATCTTTATGATTGGGCTAATCAGTGGGTTCTTGCTGACAAAGAGAATGTAAAGGTTAAAGGAACTCCTGTAGTCGTTTTTGGAACTTATGATTTTGATGGAAAGAAGCCTTGGCTACAATTAGTTAAAAATCCTAAGGCTTTGGAAATTTCGAAAGAAGAGATAGAAAAAGAAACAACGCCTTTCTTAGAAAAGATTTTGACTGAACAGAAGAATAGAGAAGCGTATCAAAATAATAAATAATGAAAAAGCCACGAATCCTTTTTATTGAGGTAATTCGTGGCTTCTATTCTATTTGAGTGTAATTTTTATTCTTTCAATACCATATCGATACACATTACTGCAGCTAAGATCAGTTGTCTTGAACTATCGTCCTGGTTAACGGTATTTTCAATTTGAAGGACATAATTATCAGCACTGGTAAAGAATTCTTTTCCGATTCCAGCCCATTTTTTATTTACTTGTCCAAGCATTTTGGTGTCTTTAGTAAATTTAAAATCCCAACCGGTCCATTTTCCTTGTAGAGTACAAACTAGCTTTTCGTTTTTGTCTAAAATTTCAAATTTTCCTCCAATAGAAAGCAATTTTTGTTTGAATGTACCAATTAAGCGATCTTTTTCGTCGAATACTTCTACTGTAGAGCGAAAAATTGCTACCCCACGTTTTACATTGATTATTTTTTCTCCTGCAGGTGTGGCAATTTCTATGTTAAAAGGAGTTGCTCTTTTAAAATCGGTAAAACGTAATATTTTGGTAAAAATGCCTAGATTTTTTTCTCGGCAATTCATGATTAGTTCATTGTTCTCTGGATTGTAGATATCGTAGTTATTTGCAGCTTTGAACATCCCGACATGTTCTTTTACTAAAAATAGATTTTGATTTAAGATTGGGTTCATTCTAATTGTTTAAAGTTAATTTATAAATTGTTTTCTGTACTATTCTTTTAGATTTTAAGATAACTAGTAATAATCTCATTTCCGTCTGGATAGATTGTTTTTTATTTTTTATTGTTCGTAGCAAATGTCATTATAGTATTCAACTATCTCTTTAATTTGATAAGCAGTAAACTTGTTATCTTTTATTTTTTTGACAAGAACATCACAATCAGAAAAATAGCTGGTTGATATTTTTTTCCAATTAGAGAGAATCCCAATATTTATATGAGTTGCATATTGATTATTCTTTCGTTTTAAATAGTAAAGATCTTTTGTTTGCTCTGTAGAGTAAGCGTAATTTGGTAGTGAAGTTATATTCTGATTTGGTGAGGCTGTTGGCTTTAATTTGGACTTTATAAAATCTTGTGATTTTTCCATTCTATATAAATTGACTTCTCCATCAACTACAAGTTCAACTAGTTTCGGATTACCCGAAGAATTTAGTTTTACATATTCATAGGTTTGCACAATATCAATTCCAAGAAATTTAATTTTATAAACATTTTCAAAATCCCAAGAATCTGTTTCACTGTCTTTAGAAATCTTGAATTTTATTTTATTATTTCGAATTAAGCCGTAACCCTCAATAGAATCTCCTTGTTTAAAATAAATAATACATTCTTGATCTTGTGCATAAATCTGAGTACTAAAAAAGAATAAGAAGATAAGTACGTTTTTATAGGTTTGTTTCATTTTTTAATACTCTTGGTAATAGAGGGAGTAGAGCTTGATATTTATAATGATATTTTAAGCTACGGATTATTTAATTTATGAAGCTTTGTTGTTTTGAATATTAATTACTTTAAAGGTAAAGTTAATTTGTAGATTGTTGTTTTTAAAACTTCCGTATCGTTGTCTTCGCAAAGTAAAAAATCAATTTGATTGTTTGATTTCTTATATAAAGTCAATCCTTCGAATTTGTTAGTAGAACTTATTTTTTTTGTATAGTCTATTTTCATGGTCTTTAAATCGATTCGACCAATAAAACTTCCTAAAATTTCTCCATCATTGTAAGTCGATTTAGTGTCTTCGGCTGTAGCCAAAAAGTAAATTTTATCATCAACAAGAATTGCATCGGTAAAACTGCTTCGAACTCCTTTTATCTTTGGGAGTTTATAATCTACAGAAATAAGACTAAATTCTTCGCCTAAACTTTTGGCATGTATGGTAAATATGGCATTTTCATTAGTTTTCCCGTTTCCGCGATTGAATAAATACCAATTTTCACCATCGAAAATAGCACCTTCAAGATTGAAATCTTCTGGTTTGATGCCTGAGAAATTTTGCATTACGGCATAAAAATCGGTTAAATTGTTTGTGGCAATTTTAGTTTTTGATTTTAAATCGAATTCAACCATTTTGTTTCTTTGAGCGGTAGAGCCAGAACCAAAAATGTAAAGGGTATCATTATGATTTGTGATGGACTCAAAATCAGGTTTTAGATTTTTGGCAATATTTTCGGTAGGATTTGCAATTATTTCATGCTTTTTTAAATCGGAATTATCAATGTTGTATTCGTATAAATAACCGCTATTGTCACTAATAACAAATAATGAGTTGTCTTGATATATAAGTCCTGATGCGGAACCAATCCCGATGATTTGAAATAGTATTTCGAGTGTAAATTTTTCCATGATTGTTGTTTTTAAATCTAGTTGTTTTAGCTCCGATTACTTCACTATATTTTTATTTTAAATAGAGTTCAGTGAATTCCATTTGTAATGAAAATACTTTGAGAGGAAATTGTTATTTTTTTTTGAAGAAGCAGAGCGACCAACGGAAACTCCTGTTACTTTATTAGAAAAAAGCAATTTACTGAAAAGTATTGTAATGCAAAGAGGGAAAAAGCTGACCAAAAATAGTATATTTACTTTAATTAAAACGATGAAATATGAAATCAATTGACCCAAAAAAATTTAAAGTTGTTGATAAAATAAAATTATCAAAAATCCCTACCTTACTGGATATAGATGCCGATGAGAAAGAAAAGGAAGTGAAGCTGGATAAGGTTCAAGCCAAATTGAGTAAACTACAAGATACGATGTATGCTCATAATAGGTACGGCGTTTTGATTTGCTTGCAAGGAATGGATACTTCAGGAAAAGACAGTTTGATACGTGAAGTATTTAAGGAGTTTAATCCTCGTGGGGTTGTGGTTCATAGTTTTAAAACACCTAATTCGACTGAGCTTGAGCATGATTATTTGTGGAGACATTATCTTGCTTTGCCTGAAAAAGGTAAGTATGCGATTTTTAACCGTACGCATTACGAAAATATTTTGGTTACTCGTGTGCATCCTGAGTTTATATTAAATGAGAATTTGCCTGGAATTGAGAAAGTAGAAGATATACCAGAGGATTTCTGGAAGAACAGGATTGAGCAAATTAACAACTTTGAAAAACATATTACCCAAAACGGAATTATTGTTCTGAAGTTTTATTTGCATTTGAGCAAAGAGGAACAACGCCAAAGATTATTGCGACGATTGGATAAAGAAAAGCACAATTGGAAATTTTCTGTAGGGGATTTAAAGGAACGTGAACATTGGGATGAATATCAGCAATATTATGAGGAGGCAATAAATAAAACTTCGACTAAGGATGCTCCATGGTATGTAGTTCCTGCTGATGATAAAGAAATGGCACGTTATATTGTTGCCAAAATTATTTGGGAAGAAATGCAAAAACATACGGATATTAAGGAACCTGAATTGGCTGAAGCTATAAAAGATAATATTAAAGTTTATCAACAACAATTAGAAAACGAGTCTTAGAAATAAGGCTCTTTTTTTTGGTTTGATGTTACTGAAAGCTTATGAATGTTTTGTATTACTAATTTAATGTTAATTATTTTAGGGTTTATTTGGCAGTTTTGATATAACTATTGTTTTTTTGATAATATCTAAATCATTTTTAGTTAAAGAGTGGGGGCTTACTTTGCCAAAAAAATATAAACCAACTTAAACTAAAAATGAAAAGAATTATTTTACCCCTAATTATTCTAGGCTCGTTAATGACATCATGTAATAACGATTCAAAAGATCAAGAGGAAGTGGCAACATCAAGTGTTGTATTAAAAGACCAATCGCTTACACCGAGTTTATTAAAAGCAAAAGCAGGTTTCGAAAGCCTAAAAATCTATTCTCTTTTTAGTTCTGATGATGTTTTCCCAGATAGTCCTAAGTTTGTTTTTGGAGGTTCTGCAGATGGTTCTGGTTTGTTAAAAAATACAGATGGAACTTTTACTTTTTTGGTAAACAATGAAGACAATTTTGCAGTTTCTAGAATTACTCTTGACAAAACATTTAAACCTACTAAAGGGGAATACTTGCTAAACTCTAGCGGAGGAACTTGGAGATTATGTGGAGCTACAATGGCTACGCCAGCAGAGCATGGTTTCGGACCTGTATATTTAACTTGTGGAGAATCTGGAGAGGAATCTCGTACGCATGCATTAGATCCTAACGGAAGTGTAGGTTCGGCATCGGTATCTAAAGAATTAGCAGGTTTTGGTCGTTTAAGTGCCGAAAATGCGTTGCCTTTACGTACAAATGCTTACAAAGGAAAAACAGTTGTTGTAATTGGTGATGATGACTCTGGAACTTATGGAGGTCAGGTTTTTATGTATGTATCAAATACTGTAGGTGATTTATCAGGAGGTTCTTTATATATGCTAAAAAGAAACGACGATAACCAAAGAGAGATGGATATGGCGGTTAGTAAGTCTTACCCAGTTTCTTTTGTAAAAATTGAAAACCATAAAACGCTTACAGGTGCACAAATTAACGCATCAGTAAATACTCTAAAAGCAATTAAATTTGGTCGTGTTGAAGATTTAGATTACCGCAAAGGTGGTGGTACTGCAGATCGTGAATTGTATTTTAACGCTACAGGACAAAATACTACTGGAACAAATGCGGATGGTTCTAGAACTAAATATGGTAGAGTTTATAGATTAAATCTTGATGCAGCCGATCCATTAAAAGGAACTTTAGAAGTTGTTCTTGATGGAGATAACCGTTCTGGAATTGCAGGTAAATTTCAAAACCCTGATAATATTTGTGTAACGAAAAACTATGTGTACGTTCAGGAAGATGCTAACGGATATGGTGATGAAACGCATGATGCTTATATCTATCAATATAACATTGCAACTAAAGATTTAAAAGTAGTGGTTGAATTGGATCACCGTCGTACACAAGCAGATGCTGCTAAATATAACGTAGGAGGTATGTCTAAATTTGGAGATTGGGAATATGGTGCTTTGATTGATGTTTCTGAGCAAGTTGGTATCGAAGACACTTTTATGTTAAGTGTTCAGCCTCATAGCTGGACTGGCGACAAATATAAAGGTGTTGATGGTGGAACTAACCGTCCTAACGAACAACAAGCAAGTCAAATCTTAGTACTTAAAGGTTTAGCAAGATAAATTTTTAAGTAATTATAAAACAGCTGTCCACTACTTCGATCTGAGGTAGTGGTTTCTGTTTTTCTGAATATTCCTCTTTTAATCGTTATTAAATCATGAAAAAAATATATTGTTTGTTGTTGCTAGTAGTATTAGTTGCTTGTCAGAAAAAAAACAAACATCAGGAAATAAATGAATTGTTTAAAGCCGATATTACTTTATTGATTCAAAAAGTTGCCAAACTTAAATATTCGGTTCAATCGGATTCGACCGAAGCACAAATCCAGAGACAATTTTTAGAAGCACACCAAAGCTATAAGAAAGTCGAAATGATAAGCGAATATTACTCGCCAACAGTTTCTAAAGCTATTAATGGCCCAGCAATAAGTGAGTTTGAAGAAAATGATAAAATAACAGTTCCACCCGAAGGCTTTCAGGTTATTGAAGAGTTGGTTTTTCCGAAATATAATGCAGAAAGCAAAAAAGAATTGGTTCAGGAACTGGGAGTGCTTGCTGCTAATTTAACTCGTTTAGAAAAAGTTTCGAGTACAAATGAATTAACCGATGCTCATGTATTTGATGCTATGCGATTGCAGGTATATCGAATAATTACCTTAGGAATTACAGGATTTGATTCGCCTGTTATTTTTAACTCCATTCCCGAAGCATTGGTATCTTTGGAAACGATCGAAAAATATTATCGAGTTTTTATAGAGGATAAGAAGGTTTCGAATGCTAAACAGGTTCTTGATATCTTTGAAAAAGGAAAGAAATACTTAAAAGCAAATACTGATTTTAATACTTTTGACCGCGCTTTTTTTATTCGAGAAATTGCGAATCCATTGAGTAGAGGACTTTATACAACTCAAACAGAACTAGGGATTCCGTTTATGACAGAATCAAGAGGTTTAAAACCAACAGCACAAACTATATTTGATAAAGACGCATTTGATGCAGAAGCATTTTCTGGTTTTCCAGATTATAAAACAACACCAGAAAAAATTGCTTTAGGGAAAAAGTTATTTAACGATCCAATTTTATCTGGAAACAATACGCGCTCTTGCGCTTCGTGCCATCATGAAGAAAAAGCATTTACAGATGGTTTAGAACGAGCGATTTCATTAGACGGAAAATCGATGATTCAACGTAATACACCAACGCTAGCTAATATCGCTTTTCAGCGTGTATTTTTCTCTGATTCCCGAGTAGGTTATCTCGAAGATCAGGCAGTTGCAGTTATAAAAAATGAAAACGAAATGCATGGCTCTCTAGAAAAATCAGCATTGGTAATTAAAAATAATGCTGACTATGTGAAGGAGTTTAAAAAAGCATTTCCGAAAGGAGAAATAAATGAATTTGAAATAAAAAATGCTTTGGCATCTTACATTCGTTCTTTAAGTCATTACGACTCTAAGTTCGACAGATATATGCAAAATAAAGCAACATTTACAGCAGATGAAAAAGCAGGTTTTAATTTATTTGCAGGCAAAGCCAAATGTGCAACTTGTCATTTTATTCCGCTTACAAACGGAACAGTTCCTCCAAATTTTGATAAATCTGAAAGTGAAGTGTTGGGTACGCCAAATAAAAATAAAATGCTTGATGGCGATTTAGGGAAGTTTGTATTAACACAAGCAGCCATTCATAAGTTTTCGTTTAAGACACCTACAATAAGAAATATAGAACTTACAGCTCCTTATATGCATAACGGGGTTTATAAAACACTCGAAGAAGTTGTTGATTTTTATAATGATGGTGGCGGAATAGGTTTAGGTTTTGATCTTCCTAACCAAACGTTACCTGAAGATAAACTAAACTTAACCGAAAAAGAAAAGAAACAATTAATTGCCTTTATGAAGACGCTGACGGATGATAGGTATTTGGTGGGTAAGAAGTAAGATTATAGAGGCAAGATGAAAGACTGGGAGATTCAAGATTATAGAAGCAAGATTATAGAAGCAAGATTATAGAGGCAAGATTATAGAGGCAAGATGAAAGACTGAGAGATGAAAGATTATGTATAAGAGATACGAATTTCTAATTTTTTTTAATCTGCTAAAGATTCACATGTTGCTTTGCGAACTTTGCGGTTACTTTTTTTGTCACAGATTTCACAGATTAAAATGATATCTGTCCGTTGGTCAAAAGTGTAATGCCGTTCATCAAACTAATTTTAATAGAGATTATAGTTTATGCTCCTTTGCATCAAATTAATAAAAACTATTATCATGAAAATTTACAAATTACTATTATTGACAACTCTTTTCTTATTAAGTTTAATTTCTAGCAAAGCAATTGCCCAATCTCCATTACCAATCCATATAGGTATAAAAGGGGGAGCAAATTACTCAGAGCTACCAGTTTCGGATGGCTTTAGTTCTAAATATGCATCAGGTTATTTTGGAGGTGCAATGGCACGGTTTGATGTAGGGAGGTTTTATATTCAAAATGAAATCTTGTATAGCGAGAAATCTTCTAAGATTGAGAATACTTCTTTGATGGGCGCTCGAAATGTAAAATGGAAAAGTATTGAGGTTCCATTAGTTATTGGTTATAAAGTAGTGAATTTTGATGCACTAAATGTGAGAGTTTTTGGAGGAGGAGTTTACTCTTATGTTATCGACGAAAATATTACGTCATTAAATCAATTAAAAAACTCATTTGGGAAATTTAATAAGTCCAATATAGGATATCAGGTTGGAGCAGGAGTTGAGATGTGGAAGTTTACTTTGGATTTTACTTATCAAGGAGGTCTAAATAATATAAGTAAAGACTTCAATTCTAAAGTAAGTTCTTTTAATGTGAGTGTTGGATATTTCATATTATAAACCATCTCCGTTGGGTGTAATTAATTTTAGCACATAGAAACATAGGTTTTGTACTCTCAAAGAAGGCATTTCACTTATTTTAAATGCACATAGCCTAGCTATGTGAAAGAAATGTATTTCTTTTAGTGCTCTTTATTTATACATAAAATCTATGTTTCTATGTGTTAAATGAAATTTTTACGACCAAGCGAAGCGACCAGGCGAAGTAATTACCCCCAGAGGTTAAGATTCCTTCGACCTTATAATTAACCCAGAAGTAGCAGCAAAGGATTTTTTAGTTCTTTGCTGCTCTTTTTAGAAATATCGGGTTACTTTTGAATGCTAAATTTCTCTAATTACTTATTTCTTTTTTTACATGAAAGCAAAAAATAAAGTTCAATTTCACTGGATATTTATAGTCTTTTTTTGGTTTATATTAGGAACAACCATTTGGGCACAAATGATTGAAGATTATGATTTCTTGGATGCTACTTACCAAGTGATTTTGGTTTTATTATGTTCCATTATTCTAGGACATTTTCTTAGTGATATATTGCTTCCTAAGGCATTGCGTAAGAATAAAATGCAACTATTTGCAATACAAGCGTTATTTATAGTTTTGCTTCTGTCATTTTGTTTGGCATTAATCTATACGGCTTTTTCGGATGTTTCTTTTAGAACACGATTGTATCCAGAGGAGGCTGATATGACTTCGCTACAGTTTTTATGGGCAAGGTTTTGCGGTAGTGTTCCAGCCGCAATCTTAATTAATGGTACAGCATGTGGTATTCGATTTTATCAGGAACATAATGTTATCGAAAAAAACCATGCACAATTACAACAAGTGCATTTAGAGGCGCAAATAAAGATTTTACAAGATCAAATTAATCCACATCTGATGTTTAATGTGCTTAACCACATTCATATTTTAATGCAAAGCAATGTAAAATTAGCATCGGATTTATTGATTCAGTTTTCGGATATTTTGCGATACCAATTGTATGAATGCAATAAAGAATATGTTTCGTTATATCTAGAAATTAAGTATTTAAAAGATTTGGTTTCTGTCGAAAAAACTCGATGGGGAGATGAATTGGAAGTGGAGACTAATTGGAATATCCAAGACGGGCAACTCCAAATCGTACCTTTGCTTTTGGTACCTTTAATAGAGAATGCATTCAAACATGTTTCACGATTACCAAACCAAAAAGGGTATGTGCATTTATCTTGCGAACAAGAAAATAAGCAACTGGTTTTTAAAATAGAAAACTCTTATACCGAGCAATATAAAATTCCATCCAAAAGTCAGGGATTAGGGCTTGAAAATGTAAAAAAGAGACTTGCAATCCAGTATCCAAATCGACATGAGTTAAGGATAAATAAGACCGATTCGGATTTTACAGTTGAGGTTGCTTTGGATTTAAATTAATACATTTTTGTTTGCCACAGATTATGCAGATTTTTTACCGCAAAGAGCGCAATTTTTTTTACACTGATGGTTTTATAAAACGCAAAGTTCGCAAGGCTTTGTGTTGAAATACCTTTGTGAACTTTGTGTATCCCGATAGCTATCGGGACTGCAAACTTTGAGGTTAATTTTTTGCCACAGATTGCGCAGATTTAAAGGATTTTATAAAAGAATAAATCTGCAAAATCTGCGAGAAACCTTTTTAAATTATAAGCACCAAACCTGAAAGAAAGAAAACCTGAAACAAAACTTAAAAAAATGAATATGAAATGCCTCGTAATCGATGATGAGCCTATAGCTAGAAATGGGATTGTAGATTTTATTTCTAAGATAGATTTTCTAGAAGTAATAGGTACTTGTGCTTCGGCGCTAGAGGCCACTTCGTACATTCAGGAAAAGCAAGTGGACTTGTTATTTCTGGATATAAATATGCCGTATCTTTCAGGTTTAGAATTTTTAGAATCTTTGGATAATCCGCCATTAGTGATTTTTACCACAGCCTATTCCGAACATGCTTTGGATGGATATCGTTTGCAAGTGGTAGATTATTTGCTGAAACCGATAACATTTCAACGATTTTATCAGGCTTCTTTAAAAGCGAAACAATGGCATCAAATGGTTGGAGCTCCTAAACAAACTCCACTAGATCCATTTCTTTATGTACGTCAAGAAGAAGGATTTCAAAAAATTTCTTGGGTAGATATTTTATATATAGAAGGAATGCAAAATTATGCCAAGCTGCATTTTAAGGACAAGGTTATTGTAATTCATCAAACGATGATTTCATTAGAAGAAACACTTCCTGCTGAGATTTTTTTCAGAATTCATAAATCATTTTTGGTAAATATTACCCATATCGATTCCGTCTCTGGAGGACGTTTGTTTATAAAAGGACAAGAACTACCAATTTCAAGAACACGTCGAGAAGCGTTATTGAAAGAGGTAGTTTATAAAAATTTATTGAGCCGATAATCTAGAACTTCCATTTCATAGCAACGGCTCCATAAAAAGTGGTTGTAAATTTTGGGTCAGCAAGGTCTTTTTCTTTAAAAATGTCTTTTATTTTTCGGTTATTGGTCGAGAAAGAACGAACTAAAGTTGATCCTATAGTGGGTTCAAATATCCAATTTTTACCTAGTTTTACTTGTGGCTTAATACCAGCAATAATTTGTTGATAACCTAATAAAATCGATTTATTACCTACATTAGTTTCAGCAGTCATTCCGCCTAATTCCAAAACAGCTTTTAAGTCGAAATTTTCAGACATTCTGTAACCTAATTCGATTCCTTCTGGAAAGTTGACTCTAAAATGTAAAGCTCCTTGGGATTCCCAATTAAAATAAATTCCAGGAAGTACCATTGGAACACCAAAACTATTGGTAAGAACTGGCCCCATTCCAAAAGCTAAATTTGGATTGAATTGTTTGATGAAAAGAACGCCTCCTTGAATTAATACATCATCTTTATTAATTTGTTCCATATCGGTATAAACACCAACAGAAGCCATTATTAATAATGACCAAGACTTAGATATTGATCGTAGGTGTTTGACTCCAATTTGTGCATTTAAGATTTCTGTAGGGAACCCATTTGGTAATTCAGTAGGAAAAGATAAGATGTCATAATTTTTATTTTCCATTTTGGCATAAGCACCCTGAACACCAATTGACCAAAGTCTTGGATGATTGTATTTGTCCATTTTTAAAGAAATGGGAACTTCGAGTGTAAGTTGAGCCCTCTTGAAATTACTCTTTGCGTCAGTTTTAGAACTGTCTATTGGTCGTACATAATTAGAAAACGGGACATAATCAATTTTAGCTTCCCCTGATATGCCAGTTTGCGCTTTCGTAGAAATCGAAATTAATAGAAACAGAAACAGTTGTGATAGATAAAAAACAGATTTTTTCATGATTTAAATTAAAATTTTCCACGAAGTACCATGTTCGATATCAATCCTAAAAAAACGTTTGACTAATGGTTAGTATCTGTTGACCAATGGTAAAATTCAACACATATCAAATTGTATAAAACTAAAAAAGCCTCTCTTTCGAAAGGCTTCTTATGAATGTTTTATAATGAGGTTTACAATTTAAACCCGTATGCCAATCGCAATGCAACCTGATTGGTGTTGAATTTGGTATAATCTTCATATCGCACGCTTATGTCAACATATTTATTAGCATAACCAATTCCTGGAGCCCATAAAAATGTAGTGTCATTGTATCCGTTTGTAACTGCAAAACCAGCACCAACTTCGCCTAATACATAAAATTGATCTTCCCAAATAAAAGCTTTGAAACCCGCTTTTGCAGGAATGAATCCTATGTCTTTTAAGTCCTGTTTGTTGACAAATAAATTAGTAAAACCAGTTGTTAGGGTTAAAGATGTTTTCATAGATAAATCATACTGTAATCTAACATCACCACCTAAAGACCAACTATAAACTTTATTAGTCGGAATTCCACCGTTTAAACCAAATCCTAAGCGGAAACCTTGGTCATAATTTTTTATTTCGGTGCTTTGTGCCATTGCAGAAGTACAAATAATTGCTAAAACTGCAATTAACAGCATTTTTAAATTGATTGTCTTTTTCATAATATCTGATGTTTTAGTTTTTAATGATGTAAAAGTAGTAGTAGGGTAGTGTGAGGACGTTATATAATTATTAGCTTTTATTATATAATATTTAGGTTCCCAAGGAATTGAATAATAAATAGGGTTATAAATTGAATAATAGGTAAAGAATTGAAAGCTTCTAATTATCTTTGCACACTAAAAAAATACAAAGTGAACTTTTCTCAATACACAAAAGAATTTTCTTATAATCTAAAATTAGCATATCCAATAATATTAGGAATGGTTGGGCATACCCTTATTGGTATTGTCGATAATATAATGGTAGGAAAACTAGGAAGTACAGAACTGGCTGCAGTTTCATTAGGGAACAGCATGATTTTTATTGCAATGTCATTAGGAATCGGATTTTCTACTGCAATTACTCCTATAGTTGCCGAAGGCGATGCAGAGAAGAATGATAAAAAAATTCGCAACGCATTTCATCATGGATTATTTTTATGCACCATTTTAGGATTGATGCTTTTTGGAGTAGTTGTTTTGGCAAAGCCAATAATGGAATTACTAAAACAACCTGCCGATGTAATTGCTCTTGCTAAACCTTATCTTGATTGGGTAGCTTTCTCATTGATTCCTTTAATTATGTATCAGGGATACAAGCAGTTTGCCGATGGACTTTCGCTTACTAAATATTCTATGTATGCTATGGTTATGGCAAATGTGCTGCATGTAGGAATAAATTATTTGTTGATTTACGGTATCTGGATTTTTCCTAAAATGGGAATTGTTGGGGCGGCACTTGGAACAGTAATTTCAAGAATATTTTTGGTAATGTTCATGCATATTATGATATCAAGAAGAGAAGAATTAAAGCATCATTTTCAGAATTTTAGTTTTTCAGAAATTAAAAAAGAAACAATTAAAAAAATTATAAGCATAGGATTTCCATCAGCGATGCAAATGCTTTTTGAAGTAGTGTTGTTTACAGCATCAATTTGGCTTTGTGGTAATATTGGTAAAACCAGTCAGGCAGCCAATCAAATTGCTTTAAGTTTGGCTTCAATGACCTTTATGTTTGCTATGGGATTAAGTGTAACTTCGATGATTAGGGTTAGTAATCAAAGGGGATTAAATGATTTTAAAAATTTAATTGTAGTTGCGCGTTCCATCTTTTTACTTGCAATTATAATCGAAACAGTTTTTGCGATTCTATTTATAGCTTTCCATAATTACTTGCCACATATCTTTTTGAATATGGAAAATGGAGGACAGCTTTTGGATAATAATGAAGTAATAGCTATTGCATCTAAACTGCTTTTAATAGCGGCAGTTTTCCAAATTTCAGATGGAATTCAGGTAGTTGTTTTAGGAGCTTTACGTGGATTGCAAGATGTTAAAATACCGATGTATATTACATTTGTAGCGTATTGGGTTATCGGTTTTCCTATTTCATATTATTTAGCCGAATACACCGATTTAAAAGCGGAAGGAGTTTGGATAGGACTTTTGGCAGGATTAACCGCAGCGGCTATATTTTTGTATATTCGTTTTCATTACCTGACAAAAAAATTAATCAATAATTCAGTTTCAAATTCATAAATTTGGAGCAAAATAAATAACCACAGACGAAGTAAATCTGTAAAAAATAGTCCGCATAGCGGATAATAGCAAAATAAAACAAAAACAAAAATGGAATTACCTAAATTTTTACTCGGAGACAATACTGATTTTCCAGATGATATCTTCATTATTCATCTTGATTACCCAAGATTTATCATCAATTTAAAAGATGATGAGGTTGAGTTTATGGAAGAAGCAGAAGATCTTGATGAGGCTGAATTAAATGCCGAAATGGAAGGATTGATTGTTCTTGCTAATGAGTTTTATGATAGAGAGATAAAACTTTACGAAGAATAAACACCTTACTTTAATTTAAATATTTTTTTTCAACACTTTAAAAAGTCCTTATTAAATGAAAAAATTCGCTTTTTTAAAACCGATTTTTAATTTTATAGCAATTGGATTGCTAATTACTACTTTAAGTCGAATATTTTTATTTTTCATATTTAAGGATAGAGTAGTTGAGACTCCTAATTTTTGGTATATTTTTCCAATTGGGTTACGAATGGACTTGATATTACTATGTTATTTGTCATTTCTTCCAGCACTATTAGTTACTTTATTACCAAATAACTGCATCAAATTCACAAATAAGTTCTTGGTGTTTTATAGCTTCTTATTCCTTTTTCTGATTCTTTTTGTAGAATTGGCAACACCAGATTTTGTGAAGCAATATGATACGCGTCCAAACAAAATCTTTTTAGATTATTTAATATATCCGAGAGAAGTAGTAGGGATGCTTTTAAAAAGCTATTTGGTTTCTATAATCGTTACTTTCATAATTTTAGGAGTTGTAGTATATTTTGCTTTTAAGAAGGGAAAGAAATATTTTCATACACATCCAGCTGATTATAAGTTCAAATTAATTGTATTTCCATTTGTAGCTTTTCTATTGTTCTTTGGAGCACGTTCAAGCCTTACATCTAAGCGACCAATAAATGCAAGTAATGCCGTTTTTTCTACAGATCAGTTAACAAATACCTTAGGATTAAATTCATTTTATACAGTAGCTTTCGCAGCTTACTCTATTAAAAATGAAGGAAATACTAAGATGTATGGTAAAATGGAAGAAGCAGAAGCTATTGCTCGTGTAAAAAAGTACATGACAGTAAATCCTAATGATTTTACAGATTCGGAAATTCCATTTCTACATATTCAAAAACCAGATACGCTTTTAAGACAACCATATAATTTGGTCATATTTTTGCAAGAAAGTCTTGGAGCAGAATACGTTGGGATTTTAGGAGGTAAGCCATTAACTCCAGAGTTTGATAAGCTTTCAAAAGAAGGATTGCTCTTTACCAATTTATATTGTACAGGAACGCGTAGTGTTCGAGGAATTGAAGCAGTTGTTACAGGGTTTCTACCTTCGCCTTCAGAAAGTGTAGTGAAATTAGGAAACTCACAACAAGGATTTTTTACTTTGGCAGATGCCTTAAAACAAAAAGGATACGAAACTAGTTTTATATATGGAGGAATGGCCAATTTTGATAACATGGCTTCTTTTTTTAATGGAAATGGTTTTGAAGATATTGTAGATCAGGAAGATTTTGATAGCGATGGACATAAATATGCATTTAAAGGAACTTGGGGGTATTCAGATGAAGATTTGGCTGTAAAAGCAAATAATTATTTTAAAGCCAAAGGAGACAAACCATTTTTCTCATTAATGTTTTCAACTTCTAATCACGAACCATTCGAGTACCCAGAGGGTAGAATAAAACCATATGATAAAAAAGCTGCAACAGTTAATAATGCAATGAAATATGCCGATTTTTCGATTGGAAAATTCTTCGAAATGGCTAAGAAAGAAGCTTACTTTAAGAATACTATTTTCATCGTAATTGCAGATCATAACACAAGAACATACGGAAAGAATCTAGTACCAATAAACAAATTTCATATTCCAGCCTTAATTATGGGACCTGGAGTTCCTAAAGGGAAAGCATATGACAAATTGGCTAGTCAGATTGATATTCCTCCTACGTTATTAAGTTACATAGGAGCACAGTTTGAAACACCAATGGTAGGAAGAAATTTAACTAAAATAGGACCAGATGTAAAAGGAAGGTCTATTATGCAGTTTAATGACATTAATGCATTTAGAGTTGAAAATAAGGTTGTAATCATGCAGCCAAATTTAAAACCATTGCAATTTGAAATTAAAAATGATACTACTTTAATTCCAGTTAAACTAGACGAAGAATTTGCAAAAGATGCTTTGGCACATGTAATAACAGCAGGGAATTTGTACAAACAGAATAAGTATAAACTTAGAAAGAAGAAGTGATTTTTAAGATGCAAAGGTTCAGAGATACAAAGTAACAAAGGTTTTTAAGTCGTTACTAAGATATAAAGGTTCTGAGGTACTAAGTTTAGTCTGATTTTTAACTCAGAAACTTAGTATTTTAGGACCTTTTTTAAAACAATTTTAATAGATGTTTTTGACTGTAAAAACAGAAGAGGATTTATATTAAAGCGACAGAGGTTCAGAGATACAAAGAAAAAATAGGTACAAAGACTCAAAGTGACAAAGGTTCATAGGTGTTTTACTCTCTATCTTTGTTACTTCGTTCCTTATGAACCTTTCTTGTATAAATTCAACAAAATACTAGCAGCTGCAAAAGGTGAAATTTCATCATTTTGCACTGCTTTTTTGTTTTTATCAAGTTCAGCTATGATTTCGGGATGATTATAAAAGTTGTTTTTTAATTGCTCATTTATGGTTTCCATCATCCAAAATTGATTTTGCTCTTTTCTTTTTTCCTGAAAATAAAGACTAGTTTTTGCCATTTCAAAATAATCAAGAATCGTTTGCCAAACTTCTGGAATCCCTTCGTGAGTGATGGCGCTACAAGTTGCGACAGTAGGTTGCCATCCTGATTTTTTTGCTGGAAATAAATGCAACGCTCTATTAAACTCCGTTTTTGCTAATCTTGCTTTTTTAATGTTATCACCATCTGCTTTGTTTATGACAATAGCATCAGCCATTTCCATAATACCTCTTTTAATACCTTGCAATTCATCACCAGCACCAGCTATTTTTAATAATAAGAAAAAATCAACCATACTGTGAACAGCAGTTTCGCTTTGACCAACACCCACGGTTTCAATCAATATCGTATCAAATCCAGCTGCTTCGCAAAGTATAATTGTTTCTCTGGTTTTTCGGGCAACACCACCAAGAGTATCACCTGAAGCACTAGGTCGGATAAAAGCATTTTTATCTTTTACCAATTCTTCCATTCGGGTTTTATCACCAAGAATACTTCCGTGAGAGAATGAACTACTTGGATCAACTGCCAATACAGCTAGTTTTTTTCCTAATCCGGTGAGTTGTTTACCAAAGGCTTCAATAAAAGTGCTTTTTCCAACTCCGGGAACTCCGGTAATTCCTATTCGAACAGATTGATTGGCATGAGGTAAGCAGCTATTAATTATTTCATTGGCTTTTGCCAAATGATCAGGATTGGTGCTTTCTATAAGTGTAATTGCTCTGCTTAATGCAGTTATGTTTCCAGACAAAATACCAGAAACCAATTCTTGTGCAGAAGGTTGAATTCGTCTAAAACGCTGAATTTGCTCAATCGATGTTCCACTGGTGATTTCAGGTTGTGAAATTCCAGGTTTTTCATTTAAACTGCTTCCTTGTTTTTTATGTGCTGACAAACTCTTTACTTTTTGAAAGGTAAAAGTAATCAAAACAAAAACAGTTTCAAAAAGTTAGTTTATCTCGAATTACACCAATTTTACTAATTAAATATTCGATTGAATATTTGCTAAGTATGATTAGCATAAATAAATTAGTGAAAATTGGTGTAATTTGTGGCTATAAAAAAATTAATAAGCTGCAGTAAAACGTACTTGATGATGTTTAGGATTTTCAACTTCATCGGCAATTACTACTGCCAAATCCTCTACAGATATAATACTTCTTTGATTTTCATCAAACACAGGATTGTCTAATCCTAAACGATATTTAGCAGTTCTTCCTGTTGTAATACCAGGATGCATTTCGAAAGCAGGGCTAAAAAATGCCCAATCCAAGTCTTTTTCTTCTTTTATAATATTTAAGTAATCTCTCGCAGCCGAAGCTCCAGCATGATATTCTTTTGGGAAATCTGGCGTATCTACAGCTTGTAAATTAGGAGCAATAAATAAACTTCCTGCTCCTCCAATTGTAATAAAACGTTTTACTCCCGATTGTTTAACAGCTTCCTGAATAGATTTTGAACCTGCTATAAAATCATCATAAAGATTAGGGTTTGTCCAACCAGCATTATAAGCGCTAATTACAACATCATTTCCTTTTAGTATAGTTGCTAATTCAGTTGTGTTTAGGATATCTGCTTTTACCCAATTTACATTGGTAGAATCTTTTGGGTTTCTTGCTATAGCAGTAATTTCATGATTGCGATTTGCTAATTCGTTTAAGATAGTTGAGCCTACAAAACCTGTAGCTCCGATAATTGCGATTTTCATAATATATAATTTAATTAGTAATAAAAAATGTTACAGTTTGGTGTAAAAAAATAGATTAGAACTGATTTGAGAAATTTTCTAATGTAACTGTGCTTAATTGCGCATTTATTTTTTCGTTTATATCAGCATATAATAAGTCTAGATTTTCGTTTATTTTCTTTCCAACAGGGCAATCTGGATTAGGTTGATTTTTAGCGTAACCAAGATTTACAGTATCAAAAGTCATTTTAAAAATATCAAGTAAAGTAATTTCGGAAGCAGGTTTTAATAATCGTGTACCTCCATTTTTACCTTCCTTACTCTCTACAACATGATTTTTTTTCAGGTTCGAAATTTCTTTTCGTACCAAAACAGGATTCAAATTAATGCTACCCGCAATGTATTCCGATGATAGATAATCATTCGGAAATTTAGAAAGTAACGTAAGAATATGTGTTGTTATGGCAAACTTACCTGAAATCATACTGTAATAAAATATGTTACAAATTTATAGGTTTATATTGAACTGACAAAATAATTTACTTTAAAATTAAGTTATTTAAGAAGATTTTAAGTGCTATTTTTGTTTTTTTCAAAGATGACCAACTTTATTCTAATTTTCGTTTTTATTACTGCAGGGCTTATATTGCAAAATATCAAGGGTTTCCCTATACATATCTATAAGACATTAAACAAAATTGTGATTTATTTATGTCTTCCTGCCTTGGCATTGTTTTTTATTCCAAAAATAAAATGGAGCACCGAATTGCTATTTCCTATTGGAGCAGCATGGATTGCTTTTATAGTCGCATTTCTTCTTTTTTCGATTTTAGGAAAAAAGTATGGATGGTCAAATAAACTAATAGGATGCTTGATTCTCACAGCTGGATTAAGTAATACCTCATTTCTTGGTTATCCTATAATAGAGGCTTTATATGGGAAATCAGGGTTAGAAACGGCTATTTTGGTTGATCAGCCAGGTTCTTTCGTGGTAATTTCGACTTTGGGTGTTTTTGTAGCGGCATTTTATTCCAAAGGAAGTCCTAATTCATTCGCAATTGCAAAGAAGATATTGACTTTCCCACCTTTTATTACCTTTGTTGTAGCCTGTTTTATGAATGTTTTTAATTATGATTTTGATGAGAACCTTCAGGTTGGGTTTCAAAAGTTAGGCAGTTTGGTTACGCCGCTTGCATTACTTTCTGTGGGATTGCAACTTCGTTTTGAAAAGAATAGCAGACATTGGAAGTTTTTGACCTTAGGGTTATTCTTTAAGCTTATCATCACGCCATTATTATTTTTGATATTGTACGTTTTTATTTTAAAACAAAATTCATCGGTAATTAAGGTCACAATTATGGAAATGGCTATGGCACCTATGATTACAGGAAGCATTTTAGCTTCGACATATGGTTTAAAGCCCAGATTGAGTAGTATGATGATTGGTTTTGGAATTCCTATTTCGTTTGTTACACTTGCAGTTTGGTATTTTATTATGAATTTTATTTAGTTTATATATTAATTTTTTAGTTCAATTTTATTATGAGTTCGTCAAGTAATTCAGCTACAATCGATAGTTCGGTTTTAGTTCAAAAAACAGTTTATTCCGTATTATTCTCAATAGCATTTGCTCATTTACTTAATGATTTAATGCAAGCAGTAATCCCTGCTACTTATCCTATATTAAAGGATAACTTCAAATTAAACTTTACCCAAGTCGGATTAATCACTTTTGTTTTCCAGCTTACAGCTTCTTTATTGCAGCCTTTTGTGGGGCTTTATACTGATAAAAAACCAATGCCATATTCATTAGTGATTGGTATGATATTTACTATTTCGGGATTGTGTCTATTATCGATATCAAGCACATTTTGGATGTTATTAGTCTCAGTAGGATTAGTAGGTATTGGATCTTCTATATTTCATCCAGAAGCTTCCAGAGTTGCCTTTTTAGGTTCAGGAGGAAAGCGCGGTTTAGCGCAGTCTATTTTTCAATTAGGTGGAAATGCAGGTAGTGCGATAGGGCCATTGTTAGTAGCTTTAGTAGTTGCTCCTTATGGACAATTCCACGTAATTTGGTTTGTTATTGCTGGAATATTGGGCATTATCATTTTGTCAAGAATTGCTGTTTGGTATGAAAATCATATGAACTTGCGTGCTGCCAAAAAAATAGATATAGAAGAAACGACAGTTCCATTATCAAATAAAAAGATAACCATTTCGATTATCGTCTTGTTATTCCTTATTTTTTCTAAGTTTTTCTATATGGCAAGTATGTCTAGTTATTTTACTTTTTATTTAATAGACAAATTCGGAATGAGCATTCAGGATTCTCAATTTTATTTATTTGTTTTCTTGGCGTCTGTTGCAGCAGGAACATTAATAGGAGGGCCATTAGGCGACCGTTTTGGACGAAAGTATATCATTTGGATATCAATACTAGGAGCTGCGCCTTTTACATTATTACTACCTTATGCTAACTTGTTTTGGACAGGAATCTTATCTGTAATAATTGGAATCGTAATTGCTTCTGCATTTTCGGCTATTTTGGTTTTTGCACAAGAATTAAAACCTGGTAAAGTTGGAATGATTTCGGGATTGTTTTTCGGATTTGCTTTCGGAATGGGAGGTTTAGGTTCGGCAATTTTAGGTTATGTTGCAGATCAAACAACTATTGAGTATGTTTTTAAAATAAGTTCATACTTACCTTTAATAGGAGTTCTTACTTATTTCTTACCTAATATTAAAAAGCAAGCATAATTCTATCAAGTCTATCAACTTTGTGATTTTTTTATAGTGGTCGATGTTTTCCTTGTGCTTTTTTTACTTATTTTTAAATAAAATTTTAAATAAATACTCATGGCAACACTACGATTAGGAGATATAGCTCCAGATTTTGAAGCAGATACAACTCAAGGCCCAATAAAATTTCATGAATGGTTAGGAGATTCTTGGGGAGTGTTATTTTCTCACCCCTCAGATTTTACTCCTGTTTGTACAACAGAGTTAGGAACTGTGGCTAACTATTACCCAGAATTTGTAAAAAGAAATACAAAAGTTATCGCTCTAAGTGTAGATGGTTTAGAATCGCATTTGGAATGGATTAAAGATATTAACGAGACTCAAAATACAACTGTAAATTATCCTATTATTGCTGACGAAGATAAAAAAGTGGCAAATTTATATGATATGCTACATCCAAATGCAAGTGATAAATTTACTGTACGTTCGGTTTTTATTATTGGAAACGATAAAAAGATAAAACTAACATTGACTTATCCAGCATCTACAGGAAGAAATTTTGACGAATTGCTTCGTGTAATTGATAGTCTGCAATTAACAGCAAATTACAGTGTAGCAACACCAGCAAACTGGAAAGACGGTGACGATGTGGTTATATCTCCATCGATTCCAGATAGTGATATTGCGGCTAAGTTTCCAAAAGGACATAATCCTATAAAACCTTATTTGAGGATGACTCCTCAGCCTAATAAATAGGTTTAAATATTGTAATAAAAAAAGGTATAATTTTCATTATACCTTTTTTTTGTGCTATACTTTTTTTCCAAATTGTTTCATTCGTTTTTTGTCTCCAACAACCCAAATGATATCATCTTTTTCCAAAATTAGTTGCGATTCAGGATTCAGGATTCGTTTACCGTTTCTTTCAATTCCAACTACTAAAGCATTTGTTTTATGTCTGAATTCACTAATGGTTTTTTTAGCAAATTCATCATCAGATAGTTCTAATTGATTTAAAACAATCTCTGATTCTTCAACAGCTTGTGGTATTTCAATTTCATTTTTGGTTAGATAATTTGTAAACTCATTTACTTGTGCATCTGTACCAATAACGCATATTTCATCTCCAGGGAATAAACGTTCTGTTTTGGTTGGAATTTGTATGGTAATATCACCTCGTCTTATAAAAGCGATATTGATTCCTAATTCTTCTCTAATTTTTAATTCTTCCAGTGTTTTACCAGCAAGATTAGATTCTTTGGCAATTTCAAATATCGACATGTGGCCATCCCAAGGAGTTAAGTTGGCGTATTTTCTATCTATTTTAGTTGTTTCACGATCATTAAGGTTTTTAAGGAAATGACTCTCTATTCTGTGGTATTGTTCGTTTAGTTTTTTAGGGAAAAATTGATATGCAGCAACGGCAATAACTAAAGCAACAAAAGCAACTAAAGGCGAGAAGAAGATATTCAATAGGAACCCTACGTAAAATAATCCTAACCCGATTCGTATTAAGATCATCATCATAATCGGGCCACGGTATTTTCTTTCTTCCCATAAAAGCTCAACTTCTTTTACTGCAACACGTCTTAACGAAAGAGCCCACAAAAATGGAGCAATAACTATAAGGGTTATAAGTGCAGCAATTGTATTTCCAAATCGTGTATCCTCAACTAATGGGGCTACATATTTAGAAGAGAGCAAAATAACTGCAGTTATGATTATTGTGTGTATTACAATTTGAGTGATGTAAGAGCGTAATACAATTTGCCATGTACTAACAGATTTTATGGCTTGTGCGTTAAGACTGTAACGGTTGATGTTTTTGATCCATTTGCGGGGTAGTTTTCGTTCTAAGTAATCGGAGAACGGACCAGCAAATTTAACCATAAATGGAGTTGTAAATGTGGTTACAGCTGATACTGCAACAACTATAGGGTATAAAAAGTCACTTGTTACATGAAGTGACATTCCTAAAGTGGCTATAATAAATGAGAACTCCCCAATTTGAGCTAAACTCATCCCAGTTTGTACCGATTGTTTTAATGGTTGTCCAGAGAGCAAGGCTCCAATAGTAGAACTTATTGATTGACCAAAAATAGTAACGAGGGTTAAAATTGCTACCGGAAGGGCATGCGTGATAAGCATCTCGGGATTGATTAACATTCCTACTGATACAAAGAAAATAGCGCCAAATAAATCTTTTACAGGTTTTACTAAATGCTCAATATGTTCTGCTTGTGTAGTTTCGGCAATAATAGATCCCATAATAAAAGCTCCCAAAGCTGGAGAAAAACCAACATTTGAAGCTAAAATCACCATCATTAAACACAAAGCAAGTGAAATGATAAGCAACATTTCATCTGTTAATAAATGTTTGGCTTTTTTTAATAAAGTAGGAATAAAGAAGATTCCTCCAACAAACCAAGCTGTAAGGAAAAAAGCTAATTTTAATACGGAAAGTAATAGAGCGCTTCCCGAAAATTGTTGGCTTACTGCAATAGTCGATAGTAAAACCATCATTAAAATAGCAACAATATCTTGTACAATTAAGGAACCAATTACAATACCAGCAAATTTTTGTGCCTTGACGCCCAATTCATCGAACGTTTTGAGGATAATGGTGGTGGAGGAGATTGATAAGATTACACCTAGAAAGATACTATCCATTTTAGACCAATCCATCCATTGACCGACCAGATAACCTAAGGCGACCATTGTTATTATTTGTGTAATTGCAGTTATAGAGGCGGTACCTCCAACTTTCATTAATTTTTTAAAGCTAAATTCAAGCCCTAAACTAAAAAGTAAAATAATTACACCAATCTCAGCCCAAACTTCTACACTTTTATTGTCGGTTACAGAAGGAAAAAAATCAATATGATTTCCTGCTAAAAATCCAGCGATTAAGTAGCCAAGAACCAAAGGCTGTTTTAATTTTTTAAAAATTAGCACAGCAATTCCTGCAGTCATTAGGATTAATCCTAAGTCACTAATTAATGGTTCTAAATGTTGTGTGGCATTTGTTACAGTCTCTGTTGGACTCATGGGCGTATACTTTTATATATTTATTTTTTGAATTGTTGTAAGTTAGCAAAAATTAAAAAAAAATGAAAGTAATTGTATTTAGAAACGCAAAATTTAAGATAATTTTATAAAAGAAAATCTCGTTATTTATAGTAAAAGTACTTATAATTAACGAGATTTTTATCTGTGAATGAGTGTTTTAGATGCCCAAAAAGTTGCTAGGCGTAATTTTCATCAGCTCTGCTTTGATTTCTTCTGAAACATCTAGAGTTGCAATAAAACTATGAATAGCGTTTTTATCAATCGCTTCATTTGTTCTTGTTAAACCTTTTAATGCTTCGTATGGATTTGGATATGCTTCACGACGCAAAATTGTTTGAATTGCCTCGGCAACGACTGCCCAGTTTTTTTCTAAATCTTCATGGAATTTTGATTCATTTAAAAGTAATTTATTCAATCCTTTTAATGTCGCTTCAAAAGCAATAATGGTATGACCAATAGGAACACCAACATTTCTTAAAACAGTACTATCTGTTAAATCACGTTGTAATCTTGAGATTGGCAGTTTAGCCGAAAGATGTTCGAAAATTGCATTGGCAATTCCTAAGTTCCCTTCAGAATTTTCAAAATCAATAGGGTTAACTTTATGTGGCATAGCCGATGAACCAATTTCTCCAGCTTTGATTTTTTGTTTGAAATATTCCATTGAAACATACGTCCAAATATCTCTGTCTAAATCAATTATTATATTGTTGATTCTTTTTAAAGCATCAAAAAATGCGGCAAAATGATCATAATGTTCTATTTGAGTCGTTGGGAAAGAATGGTGTAGTCCTAGCGTGTTTTCTACAAAATTACCACCAAATTTTTTCCAGTCAATTTGCGGGTAAGCAACATGGTGTGCATTGTAGTTTCCTGTTGCTCCACCAAATTTTGCAGCAAACGGGATATTGAATAACAAACGCATTTGCTCCTCGATACGTTCTACAAAAACGCCAATTTCTTTACCTAAGCGAGTAGGAGAGGCTGGCTGTCCGTGAGTACGAGCAAGCATAGGAATGTCTTTCCATTCTACACTTAGTTCTTTTAATTTAGCAGTAAGTGTAATTAATGATGGCATATATACTCTTTCAAAAGCTTCTTTTGTCGAAAGAGGGATAGCTGTATTATTAATGTCTTGAGAAGTTAATCCAAAGTGGATAAACTCTTTGTATTCAGATAAGCCTAGTTTTTCAAAAGCATCTTTGATAAAGTATTCAACCGCTTTTACATCGTGGTTAGTTACTTTTTCAGTTTCTTTTATCCAAAGGGCATCTTCAGTAGAGAAGTTTTTATAAATGTTACGCAAACTTTCAAAAAGATCTGAATTTACGTTTGCAAGCTGTGGCAATGGCACTTCGCATAAAGCAATAAAGTATTCAACTTCAATCAATACCCGGTATTTAATCAGCGCTTCTTCAGAGAAAAAAGGAGCTAATGAAAGGGTTTTGTTTCTATATCTTCCGTCAATTGGCGATATGGCATTCAATTCGTTTAAAGTAGTCATTGTTGTGTTGTTAATTTTGAAGATGCAAATGTAAGTTATTGTTAAAACTTCTGAAAGTTAGTTGCGAGTTATTATAGTTAAACATTGCAATTTTAAATGATTGTTTTAAATATTTTGTCCCAAATAGTAAAATAAAAGCCAAAATTATGGGATTCGTTTTTATGATGGTTCGAATGGAATTGTGTGGTCGAAATCCATTTTGTGACAACATTGGTATTCCAAAAATTCGGAAAAATATCGTTGTTTAAATGACCTATTATTCCATAAGATAAATTCAAGATTAAATATAGTATAATACTGATGAAATTAAACTCCACTATCGAAATTATAATGAGCCATATAGTCCCAAAACCTAAAGTTTCGATGGGATTAAGAACAAACAAGCTGTAAACGTTAGTGTCGATATGGGTATGATGTAATTGATGAATGGGATGAAACCACGTTAATTTATGTGCTAAATAATGAAAGCAAAACATAAAAAAATCCATTAGTAAAATTAATAACAGCGTATCTAATACTATCGCAAAAAATGAAGTAGAAAAGTCTATTTTAATAATTTGATATTGATACAGTTTATAGCCTATTAAAGTCACAAGCATGTTACATAGTAAGGTGCTAATGACCCATTTTATATCTGATTTTTTAATTTTAGTGGCTTCACGGTCAATTATTTTGCCAATACCGATTGCCAAAAGCATTAGTAATAAATTTTCGATAAGAAAAAAAACTATTACGGTAAAAAGGTTATAATGAGACAATATCTCAAGCCATTTCTGTACTATCATTTATGATTTTCTGTTTGTTATTTTGTCGTTATTTCGGCTAGTTTTGTTTTTAATATTTCCATCCCCTTAGAGGCTATTTCAGGAATAACTTCAATTTTATTTCTCAAGTTTGGAATTTTAATGGGTTTTGGGTCAATGTAAAAAAGAGGTGCACTTGCAGGAGTATAAGAAATTAATCCAGCAGCAGGATATACTTGCAAGGAAGTTCCTATTACAGCAAAATAATCGGCTTGCTCTGCAATTTGTATTGCTTCTTCTAAGGCAGGAACTTCTTCGCCAAACCAAACAATATGCGGACGAAGCTGATTGCCTTTTTTATCTAAATGATTCATAAATAAATCATCATGCCAATCTAAAATATAATTTAAATCTTGGGAACTTCTTACTTTTAGTAACTCACCATGCAAGTGTAAAATCTTGGTGCTTCCGGCGCGTTCATGCAAATCATCGACATTTTGGGTTATGATATGTACATCGAAATCTTTTTCGAGTTCAGCCAAAATAGTGTGTCCTAAATTGGGTACTACTTCTTTTAGTTGCTTGCGTCTTTGATTGTAAAAATCAAGAACCAATTCGGGATTTTTGTACCAACCTTCTGGAGTTGCTACATCCATTACATTGTGACCTTCCCAAAGACCATCACTATCACGAAAGGTTTTAATGCCACTTTCGGCACTAATTCCTGCACCAGTTAAAACTACCAGTTTCTTTTTCATTTTGATTATTTCTAAAAAAATAAAGTTAACCGTTGAGTGTAATTAATTTTAATACATAGAAACGTAGGTTTTGTACGCTCAAAAAGGCGTTACACTTGTCTTAAATGCAGATAGCTAGCTTTGTGAAAGAAATGTATTTCTTTTTGTTTTCTCTTTTACAAATAAAATCTATGTTTCTATGTGTTAAATGAAATTTTGCGACCAGAGCTAAGCGACCAAGCGAAGTAATTACACCCAACGGGTTAAAATTAGTCAATTTTAGTATAAAATGAGCTTTAGATACTTGTTAAAATGATTTTATTAAAGCGAGACTTTTTTTAGTATTTTTACAAGTAACAATAACCAAGATAAGGATTTAGGTTACTGCTGTTTTGTAAATGAAAGTTTAAATAATGATAATTTTTAAATGATATTAATACAATTTACAGGTTTGTCGGGTTCAGGTAAAACTACATTGGCAGAAAATGTTGGAGAATTATTGCTGAAAAAGGGCTATAAAGTCGAAATAATTGACGGTGATGTTTACCGAAAAAGCCTTTGTAAAGACTTGGGGTTTTCTAGAAATGATAGATGCGAAAATGTTCGTCGATTGTTTAGCGTAGGACGGGATTTTGTTAAATCAGAAATTATCGTTTTAATGTCGGTAATAAATCCTTACGAAGACTTAAGAAATGAAATAGGACAGCATGAGTTTGTAAAAACGGTATTCCTAAATTGTTCGATTGACAATCTTATTAAGCGCGATCCAAAAGGATTATACAAAAAAGCATTATTACCAGATAATGATAGTAATAAAATTAGCAACTTTACAGGAATAAGCGATGTTTTTGAAACTCCCTTGAAAGCTGATTTAACACTGAAAACCGACTCAGAATCGGTGTCAGTTTCAACCGATAAGCTTTATTATTTTATAATAGAAAATATACCTAATGCCACTATTTAAAGTATTTTTTATTTCTAACAGTCTGTTACGGAGATTGTTTTTTTGTGGAAATTATATAATTGAATTACAATACGATAGAAACTTAATGATAGATTTATAAGAAAATATATTTTATAAAAATGGAAAACGCAGATCATCCCCTTTTAAATTGGATTCCCTATAAATTAGTAGAAACAGATAATGAGGTATATTTTGAATGGATTTATCTAGGAGATAAAAAGTATGTAGATCCTTTTTTTGATGAAACTCTTATGAAATGTAAGGTTCATTATAATAATTCAACCAGATATAGAGTAGTGAGTAGTGTAGAAAACCTTATTGAATGGTCTACAGAATTGGTCTCTACGGAATTAAAATCATTATTATTTCATGTGTCTCGTTGTGGTTCTACAATGATGACTCAGTCTTTGGCTATTTCACCTCAAAACATTGTAGTTTCTGAGGCTCCAATTATTGATCAAATTATAAGAAGTGACCTTTTTGATTTGGATAAAAAAAGAGAGCTTATCAAATCTGTAATAGTATTGTTAGGACAGAAAAGATTTTCTGAAGAAAAGAATTTAATTGTAAAATTAGATTCCTGGCATATTTTTGAGGTAAATCAGTTGCGATTAATTTTTCCTGAATTGCCTTTTGTTTTACTTTACAGGAATCCAGCCGAAGTATTAAAATCTCATGCAAAATTAAAAGGAATGCATATGGTGCCTAATTTGTTGCCTGCATCTATTTTTGGGATTAGTGACCAAGAAATTCAAGAAATTTCTTTTCATCAATATGGAGCAGTAGTTCTGGAGAAATATTTTCAGGCCTATCTTGATTTTTATGCAACAGATAAAAATGTTTCAATATATAATTATAAAGATGGAATGAAGTCCGTTTTGGAAAGATTTTTATCTTTTATTGATGCAGATTATTTTGTAGAAGAGGTAGATCAAATGTGTGAGCGTTTAAACAGACATTCTAAAAACGAAAATGTTGTTTTTAAGGGAGATTCTTTTGGAAATGATGCTTTGGTAATAGATTTGGTTAAGGCAAATACACTATATGAAAAATTAGATAATAGTATAGCAGAATATGGTGCTGTTAATATATCATAGCAAATTGTTTTTATAACCTTAATTGTGCTGTTTTTTAGTATTTTTGCCACAAATACTATTGAAATGATTAATTTAGATTATCTCGCTTTTCTTGAAAATATACTTACTGAAAACCGGAAGAGCAAATTTTTAAAGGTCCTTGAAAACCGCACAAAACACTTTACTATTGTTGTTGAAGATATTTTCCAGATGCATAATACCAGCGCTGTAATGCGTAGTTGCGAAGTTTTTGGAATTCAGGAGCTCAATGTTATTGAGCAGCGTTATGGTAAAAGTATCGATAAGGAAATTGCTATGGGAGCTCAAAAATGGGTTGATATCAATACATTCGATAGTATTAGCAATTGCGTGGATACACTAAAAAATAAAGGATATCAAATTATTGCCACAACGCCTCATGAAAATGATTGTTTGTTAGAGGATTTTGATATAACTAAACCCAGTGCTTTATTTTTTGGTACAGAAAGAGATGGTTTGTCAGAAGAAATTTTACAAAAAGCGGATGGATTTCTTAAAATTCCGATGGTAGGATTTACAGAAAGTTTGAATATCTCAGTTTCGGCGGCAATAATTATTCAGAATCTAACTAGCAGATTACGAAATACAGAGATTGACTGGCATTTATCTGATGATGAAATTTTAGAGAAACGTTTGGCTTGGGCTAAAAGCTCAATTAAAGATATCAAACGAATTGAAGCTCGTTATTTTGAAGAGAATCCAGAATAAAAAAATCCCCAATTACATTGTAATTGGGGATTTTTTTTGAGTTTCTAGTTTCAGTTTTCAGTCTCAAAATGTTAATTGAGACTGAATGCTGAGACTTAAAATTATTTAACGATAACCCATTCACCAGAAGCTAATAAGCTTTCTGCTTTCTTAAATTTCATCGTTTCGATTGTTCCAGTTGCAACTTGCTGTACTGTTACATTATCATTACGATTAATTTTAGGCATATCTCTAGTGATAGTTTCAGTTACTTGGCGTTGCTGAGTTTCTCCAGCTTCACGGTTGATATCTTCACTATTTTCGATTTCGTCTTTGCTTAATTTGTAATTTTCTTTTTGACGGACTTCTCTTGCTTCCTGAATTTCTGGAGCGTTTTGAGCTGGTAAATCACCTTTGAATAAGAATGAAATTACTTCTCTATTTACGTTATCCAGCATAGAACGGAATAAGTTAAAAGCTTCTAATTTATAGATAAGCAATGGATCTTTTTGCTCGTGAACGGCTAATTGAACAGATTGTTTCAATTCATCCATTTTGCGTAAGTGTTTTTTCCAAGCCTCATCAACGATAGATAAAGTGATGTTTTTCTCGAAATCAGCAATTAGTTGTGCACCTTCAGTTTCGTATGCTTTTTTAAGATCAGTAACAACATTTAATGTTTTGATACCATCTGTAAACGGAACTACAATACGCTCAAATTGATTGTTTTTTTCTTCGTAAACACCCTTAATGATTGGGAAAGCTTCTCTAGCACTACGTTCTGTTTTTTCAGTATAATAAGCTAAAGTTTCTTTGTATAGTTTTCCTGTAATCTCATTTTCTGTTGATTTGATAAAATCAGCTTCAGATATTGGAGAGGTTATAGAGAAATAACGAATTAATTCAAACTCGAAATTTTTAAAATCATTTGTTGCTTTGTTTTGGTTTACAATAAGTTCACAAGTATCGTAAAGCATGTTTGCGATATCTAGTTTTAAACGTTCTCCAAACAAGGCATGACGACGACGTTTGTAAACTACTTCACGTTGTGAATTCATAACGTCATCATATTCTAATAAACGTTTACGAACTCCGAAGTTGTTTTCTTCTACTTTCTTTTGAGCGCGCTCAATAGATTTTGTCATCATAGAATGCTGAATTACTTCACCTTCTTGTAATCCCATTCTATCCATTACTTTGGCTACTCTTTCAGAACCAAATAAACGCATTAGGTTATCTTCAAGAGAAACATAAAATTGAGAGCTTCCTGGATCACCTTGACGACCAGCACGACCACGTAACTGTCTGTCTACACGACGAGAATCATGACGTTCTGTACCAATGATTGCTAAACCTCCTGCAGCTTTTACTTCTGGAGACAATTTAATATCGGTACCACGACCAGCCATATTGGTTGCAATGGTTACTACTCCTGATTTTCCTGCTTCTTCTACAATTTGTGCCTCTTGCTTGTGCATTTTGGCATTCAATACATTATGTGCAACACCTCTCATTTTAAGCATACGGCTTAATAATTCGGAGATTTCTACAGATGTTGTTCCAATTAATACTGGTCTTCCAGCTTTTGATAATTCGGTTACATCTTCGATTACAGCATTGAATTTTTCACGTGTAGTTTTATAAATGTAATCTTCTTTGTCTATTCTTGACATAGGACGATTCGTAGGAATCTCAACTACATCTAATTTATATATTTGCCATAACTCACCAGCTTCTGTTACTGCAGTACCAGTCATACCGCCTAATTTGCTGTACATTCTAAAGTAGTTCTGTAATGTAACAGTTGCAAAAGTTTGAGTTGCAGCTTCGATTTTTACATTTTCTTTAGCCTCAATCGCTTGGTGTAATCCGTCAGAATAACGACGACCATCCATGATACGACCTGTTTGCTCATCGACAATCATAATTTTGTTGTCCATTATAACGTATTCTACATCTTTTTCAAAAAGAGCATACGCTTTTAATAACTGAGTTAAAGTATGGATACGCTCGCTTTTTACTCCAAAATCTTGAAATAATCTTTCTTTGGCTTCAGCTTCAGCATCTTTGTCTAATTTTTGTTTTTCGATAGCAGCGATTTCAGTTCCAATGTCTGGTAATACGAAAAAGTCTGAATCTGTATCTCCTGAAAGGAATTTGATTCCGTTATCAGTTAATTCAACTTGATTGTTTTTTTCTTCAATTACAAAGTATAAAGCCTCATCAATTTTATGCATGTCACGGTTGTTGTCCTGCATGTATTGATTTTCAGTTTTTTGAAGCAATTGTTTGATTCCTTCTTCACTTAAAAATTTAATTAAAGCTTTGTTTCTTGGTAAACTTCTGTAAGCTCTTAATAATAAGAATCCACCATCTTTAGTGTTTCCTTCTTTTATTAATTTTTTAGCTTCTGCTAAGAAACCATTTGCCAATTGGCGTTGTAAACTTACTAAGTTTTCAATTTTTGGTTTCAATTCATTAAATTCATGACGGTCTCCTTGAGGAACTGGACCAGAAATGATAAGTGGTGTTCTTGCATCATCAATTAATACTGAATCGACCTCATCGACGATTGCATAATTGTGTTTTCTTTGTACCAAGTCATTTGGCGAATGCGCCATATTATCTCTTAGGTAGTCAAAACCGAATTCATTATTTGTTCCGTAAGTAATATCGGCATCGTATGCTTTCTTTCTTCCTTCTGAGCTTGGTTGGTGATTATCAATACAATCAACAGTTAAACCATGAAATTCGAATAAAGGTGCTTTCCATGTACTATCACGTTTTGCCAAGTAATCATTCACAGTTACTAGGTGTACTCCGTTTCCAGTTAAGGCATTTAGATAAAGAGGTAGAGTTGCTACTAAGGTTTTACCTTCACCAGTTTGCATCTCTGCAACTTTTCCTTCGTGTAATACCATACCACCAATTAATTGAACATCGTAATGAACCATGTCCCATGTAATTTCTTTACCAGCAGCATTCCATTTATTTGCCCAGATAGATTTTTCTCCATCTATTGTAATATACGTTTTTGCAGCCGAAAGTTCGCGGTCTTTTGCAGTAGCAGTAACTTCAATATGTGAATTATCTTTAAAACGGCGAGCTGTTTCTTTTACTACTGAAAATGCTTCTGGAAGAATTTCTAGTAATGTTTTTTCTGAGATTTCGTAAGCTTCTTTTTCTAAAGTATCTATAGCTTCGTAAATGTCTTCTCTTTTATCAATATCTTCAATGCTTTCTACTTCTGTTTTAAGAGAAGCAATTTTTGCATCTTTTTCGGCTCTTGCGTCCTTTATCTTTTGTTTAAAAAATGCTGTTCTAGCCCTCAGTTCGTCATGAGACAAAGCTGTTAAGCTAGTTTCGAAAGTTTTAATTTTGTTTAAATAAGGTTGTAAAGCTTTGACATCTTTTTGTGATTTATCACCTACAAAGACTTTAATAATACTGTTAATGAAACTCATGATCTGTTGGTATTTCTATAATTTATCTAAATGTGTAAATTTGAACAAAAAAAAAGCCTCTTTTTTGAGACTTTTTCTTTGGGGTTACTTTTTAATATTCATCCTCATTCCAAAGATAATCTTCGTCTGTTGGATAATCTGGCCATATTTCTTCCATTGATTCATATATCTCACCTTCGTCTTCAATTGACTGTAGGTTTTCTACTACTTCTAATGGAGCTCCTGCTCTAATAGCGTAGTCTATAAGTTCGTCTTTGTTAGCAGGCCACGGCGCATCACTTAAATATGATGCTAATTCTAATGTCCAATACATGTTTTGTCAATTTAGTTTGTGCAAAAATAATTTTTTTACTGAGAAAGACAAGTAAAAAACGATTTATTTTAGTAAAATTTAAGAACGTTCCTTTTAGTATTCAATTTTCTGTTACAGTTTACATTGCAAATACTAAAAACTGTAGCAGATTACTTTCTCGGAATCCATTTAACTTCCTCCGCTTTTAAGTCAGAAGACAACTTTCGTGCCAAGACAAAAAGGTAGTCAGAAAGTCGGTTTAAGTACTGTATTGCTATTTCTGGAACAGTCTCATTATGACTTAAATGGACTGCCAATCGTTCGGCACGACGACAAACGCAACGTGCAATGTGACAATATGACACGGTTTGGTGTCCTCCAGGTAGTACAAAGTGGGTCATTTGCGGTAGTGTGTCTTCCATGGCATCAATTTCATTTTCAAGTAATTCGATGTCAGTTGGTACAATGCCTAAATTTTTAAGGCGCAATTCTCCGTTTTTTAAGACTTCTTTTTCTACAGGAGTTGCTAGAATTGCACCTACAGTAAATAATCGATCTTGAATTTCGATTAAAATGTTCTTATAGTGTGCATTAATTTCCTGATCTCGTATGAGACCTATATAAGAGTTTAATTCATCAACGGTTCCGTAACTATCAATACGGATATGGTCTTTAGGAACGCGAGTACCGCCAAAAAGCGCAGTAGTTCCTTTGTCTCCTGTTTTGGTATATATTTTCATTTTTTTTAAGATGCTAAGGTTTTGAGATACTAAGAATTTAAGTTTTCTAGAATAGGGGGCTGCAGTTTTCTACAACTTGAAACCTGAGACTTTTTAAAATTCTTAATCTAAAATTGTTTTGTAGTTTTTGTATCGCTTTCGATCAGGCCGTCACGCAAACGGATTACACGATGGGCGTAGGCGGCAATATCCTCTTCGTGTGTAACTAGAATCACAGTATTACCATTGGCATGAATGTCACCAAATAGTTTCATGATTTCTACAGAAGTTTTACTATCTAAATTCCCAGTTGGTTCATCAGCCAAAATAATCGATGGTTTGTTGACTAATGCTCTTGCAATTGCTACACGTTGTCGTTGTCCTCCTGAAAGCTGATTGGGTTGGTGATCCATTCTGTCTTCGAGATTCACTTGTTTTAGTACTTCGGTAGCACGGACTATTCGTTCTGATTTAGAGTGCCCAGCATAAATCATTGGTAAAGCAACATTATCTAGTGCAGTAGTTCTTGGTAAAAGATTAAATGTTTGGAAAACAAAGCCAATTTCTTTATTTCTAATTCCTGCTAATTCATCATCTTTCATCTGGCTAACATCTTTTCCGTTTAAGATATAACTTCCAGAAGTAGGAGTGTCTAAGCATCCCAATAAGTTCATTAATGTTGATTTTCCGGAACCCGATGGTCCCATTAAGGCAACATATTCTCCTTTATTTATTTCTAAATCAATTCCTTTTAAGACATAAACAATTTCGTTTCCAAGCACAAAATTTCGTTTAATATTGGTTATTTTAATTAATGGATTTGCCATTGAGGTTTATGATTGTTGATTTACAATTTTTAGATTTTAAAAGTACAAAACACTTTTGAATTAATCATAAGTAGTTTAAAATACATTTTTGTTACACTTATTTATTATTGGTAAGGTAGTAAGATTGTTTTTTTTAGGCGTAAAATACAAAACAGATTAAATGTTTTATATAATTACTTTTTATATTTATATAATTATCATATTTGGTTAATTTTTATAATTTTAATTCAATAAAAATCATAATATTTTAGTAAATATTAATTTTTATTCAAAAATAATATTATATTTGATGAATAATATTAACAAATCGGAATTATGAAAAATACACAATTATTATTCGGAATAGCATTTGTTGCCATGGGGTTTACCTCATGTAAAGATGAAAAAGCAGCGCAAGCTGAAAAAACCATTGATTCATATGTAGTATATGTAGATTCAATAAAAAACGTAACTGCAGAAAATGCTAAAGCCAATTGGAAAACAATTGAAGATGGATATGCAACACGTGCAGAAAAAGCAGAAATGGCTTTGGCTGATATTAAAGAGAATGCAAAAGCTCAAGAGCGATTAGAATCGAGTAAAGCTAAATATGAAGCTTTTAAAGCAGAAATGACTGTTGTAAAAACACCAAGTAAGATACAAAAAATGCGAGATGATCTATTTGGAGAAGGGAAAATAGGAGAGGATATGAATTTTGATTGGGTGAATGCTAAAAATATTCATGGTGTGTACCAACAATTTGTACATACAGTTGAGAATAATAAAGATAGTTATTCTCGAGAAGACTGGGATAAGATTAAAATGATGTACGAAGCACTTGATAGCCGTAAAAATACAGTTGAAAAAGAAGGTCTTACGTCTGAAGATAATAGAAAAATTGCTGGGTTGAAATTGAAATTTGCACCAATGTATACTCTAAATAGAATGGGAGCAAAATCAGAAGAAACTGCTGAAGCAAAAAAGTAAGTTAATTAAGTATTTTATATTAGGTTAAATTTTGAATTTTGAGCAGAAATGACAGTCAGTAATGGCTGTCATTTTTTTTATGCTCTAATTATAAAATGTTCTTTTTCCTGTTCATATCTAAAAAACACCAATCCCCATTGATATGTATCGATAGTAACTTTTACTTTGGAATGATTTTTTATGATTTCCCAAGCCTCTTCCATTTCTGAAGACCAATGAATGTCGTCAAAAATCCAAACGGTATCATTAGATATTGTGGGCAGTAAAAGCTCAAAATAATCTAAAGTTGCTTTTTTAGAGTGATTTCCATCAAAGTAAATGAGGTCGTAGTTTTTAGTTTTCAATCCCAATTGAAGACTTTTAAAATAGCTTTCAAATTCTGTAACTACCGATTTTACATTAGCACAATTAAATTTTTGTAATTGTAATTGAGCTTCTTTTGCCGTTTCTGGGCAACCTTCGAGTGTTGTAACTGTAGCTTTTGGATTTCCTAAGGCTAGGGCAGAAGTTGCCAATCCTAAGGAAGTTCCTATTTCTAGTATATTATCTGGTTTAAAGTAAGCGGTAATTCGGAATAGTAACTCGGCTCTTTTAGGAGAAATCCCTGCTGTTTTAGCAATCTTCGAAATTTGTCTTGTATTGTCTTTAAAGACTCTTGACCCTGCGCCCAAGTCAGTTACTTCGATTGTATTCTTATTTTGTAAAAATGATTTTCGATAAGCGCTTAAAATGGCATATTCTGGCTTTGTTTTTTTGTCATAAAAACATTTCGTTAATAAATTAAACACAAAAGGCGAATGCACTGCGTGTTCGTTTTTGGAGTTCCAAAGGAATTTGAGATATGATTTTATTTGAAATAACATAATGACTTTTGCAAAGTAGGCGCGAAGATACAAAAAAGTCGAGAGGCATAAAGTCTAAAAAGTATAAAGTAAAATGTAAAAAGGGAGACTTTATGACTTTTAGACTTTCGACTTTCAGACTCTAAAAAAGACTATATTTGCGGGCTTTAAATTTGAGCTAATAGTAATACGCATTTTATGATAACGAAGGAAGAAACGGAAATAAAGAATACAATAACTTCGGAAGAAATAGACCGATGTATTGCTGTTTTGGCACAATTAAACACTGATACTGATCAAATATTTGATATTCCCAAAGAACAAAGAATTGCTCTGCTTAAAGAAGCGGGTATGTTTTCCAGACCAGATAGAGGTGAGTTTTCTCGAAGAATTAAAGACGGTAAGGAAGCTGTTAAACGTAAAAAGGAAAAGAAGGATAAAACCGCTCGTAAAGAAACTGGAATTCGACATGCTCGTGAAGCAAGCATATTTGTTGCACCAAAATTATTGGCTTATAATGATCTTGCTCACAAGGAACAATTGGAGTTAGAAACGCCTAGGAATTGTTATGTATGTAAAACTGGATTTACCAAGATGCATCACTTTTACGATACAATGTGTACGGATTGTGGTGATTTTAATTATGCCAAACGTTTTCAAACTGCTGATGTAAAAGGGCAAGTTGCTGTTATAACAGGTTCTCGTTTAAAAATTGGATATCATATTACTTTGATGCTTCTGCGTGGCGGGGCAACCGTTATTGCAACAACACGTTTCCCCGTTGATTCTGCATTGCGATTTTCTAAAGAGGATGATTTTATGGAATGGGGACATCGTTTAAAAATTCACGGATTAGATTTACGTCATATTCCGAGTGTGGAGATTTTTTGCAATTTTATTGAGCAAAAGTACGAGCGATTGGATATTCTTATCAATAATGCTGCACAAACAGTGAGACGTCCAGCTGGATTTTATACTCATTTAATGGAAAATGAGGAGCTTGCAATAGCTTCTTTACCTAAACAAGCACAAGAATTATTACTAGATCATACGAATTGTTTGGATGAGTTAAAGGTACTGACTTCGGGAGCTTCTTCTAACCAAAATATGCCTGTAACCTGGCATGGGCCTGAACCTGGAATAGGATTGCGTGCTTCGGCTAAATTATCTCAGATTCCTTATTCTTTTGATAATGCCCTTGTAGCAAATGAGGTTTTTCCAGAAGGAGAACTTGATGCTGATTTACAACAGGTTGATTTACGTAAAACAAATAGTTGGCGTTTAAGATTGGGACAAATAGAAACAACTGAGATGATTGAGGTTCAATTAGTAAATTCGGTTGCGCCTTTTGTTTTATGCAACCGCCTTTCGGAAGTAATGAAGAAAGACAACACAGGACAAAAACACATTATAAATGTTTCGGCAATGGAAGGGAAGTTTCATCGCTTTTTTAAAGAAGACCGTCACCCGCATACCAATATGGCGAAAGCTGCTTTGAATATGTTAACGCATACTTCATCGGGAACATTGGCAAAACATGGAATTTTTATGAATGCTGTTGATACGGGCTGGGTAACCGATGAAGATCCTGCCGAATTGGCCAAAAAGAAACAAGAACTAGAAGATTTTCAGCCACCACTAGATATTGTTGATGGCGCTGCACGTGTAATGGATCCTTTATTCGATGGAATTAACACAGGGAAGCATTGGTGTGGTAAATTCTTGAAAGACTATAACCCGATTCCTTGGTAGAATTAGTTTTCAGTCTCGGTCACAGTCTCAGTTTTTTTACCTCATAATAACAAAAACCACAACAGAATTAAATTTTGTTGTGGTTTTTGTTATTTAAAACAGTAAATAAAAAATTTAGTTTACTGAAATTAATTTAATATCAAAAATAAGTACTGAACCTCCGGGGATAGAACTGTAATCATTGTCTCCATATCCTAAATGTGCAGGAACTATAAGTGTACCGCTGCCTCCAGTTTTAAAATAAGGAATACCTTCTGTCCATCCTTTTATAACTTGGTCTAGACCAAAAGAAATTCCAGCACTACTTTCATCAAATACTTTTCCATCTATAAAAGAACCTTTGTAGGCTACCGTTACGTTAGAGGTTGCTGTTGGCTGTGCTCCAGTTCCAGGCTCGTTGACTACATAATACAAACCAGATTCAGTTCTATGTGCGTTTAATTTATTTTTGGCTACATAATCTTTGATTTGTTGTTCGTTTTTAGCAACATTGTCAACAAGAGTGTCAGTGTTTTCGGTTTTTTTGTTTTTAGCACAAGAAATAAAAAGTGTTAAAGCTAATAGTGCAGGTATAAGGTGTTTCATGTAAAGTGATTTTTTAAAGGCGTAAATATAGTATAATTTCAGTGTTTAGTTTCAGTCTCAGTCTCGGTTTACAGTTTCAGTATTCTTTTTAAGTAATTATTTAGCAGTTTAACATCTGCTATCTAGTGAAAACTGAAAACGGTGACTGATTACTAAATTGTGCAACCAAATTTACTAGGATTGTTTATCATGTAATTAATTAGTTTTCCAATTTCAATGCTTCTATTATTTAAATTGTCAAATGTTTCTTTGTTTATGTATTTACATTGAAAACAAAATTGTAACCAAACATTTGTTTCTGAGTTTTCGGCATCGCTATCAGTGAGTTTGCTTATGAAGTGATTTACATATCTTCTTTTTCGATATGACTCAGAAATATTTGCAGATACACTTCTGGATGAACGTCGTATTTGATCAGTAAGAGAATACTTTTCTTCAGAGGGAAATGATTTTGATAGTTCAAATATTTCCATTGCAAGTTGAAATGATTTTTGATACGCTAATAATTCTTTAAAACCCATTAATTTAATTTTTAACAAGTATATGAAAAAATAAGATAAAACCTTCAAATTAGCTTAAAAAGAAACTCTGTGAAAAACTTTAAGTTGAAAAATAGAACGATATAAAAAACAAAAAGCCAAAACAAGATTTTACTTTGTTTTGGCTTATATATTTATAAATCAATAGGTTTTAACTGTCCAATTGTAGCTAAAGACTGCTATTGAAACTGAAAACCGAGACCGATACTGTAAACTAAAATTTTACCCTTCAATCTTAGCAGAAAGCTCAAACCAGCGCTCTTCTTTTTGATCTATTTTGTTAATGATATTTTGCAACTCATTGGCTTTTTTCTCGATATCAGCATCAGCTACTTTTCCGTCAGAGAATAATTGCTCAATTTTAGTTTTATCAATCTCTAAATCTTTGATTTCTCTTTCTAGTTTTTGATATTCTTTTTGCTCATTGAAAGTTAGATTTCCAGTTGGATTGTTTTGTTTCCAATCTTTCTTTTCGGCTTTGTTTTCTTCTTTTTGAGCTACATCAGTACTATCTTCATAGGCTCTAAAATCGGAGTAATTTCCTGGGAAATCTTCAACAACACCTTGTCCTCTAAAAATGAATAAGTGATCCACAATTTTATCCATAAAGTATCTATCATGAGAAACTACTAATAAGCATCCAGGATAATCCAAAAGGAAACTCTCCAAAACGTTTAATGTTACGATATCTAAATCGTTTGTAGGCTCATCCAGAATAAGGAAGTTAGGATTCTGAATCAAAACGGTACATAAATACAAACGTTTTAATTCTCCACCACTTAATCTATCTACAAAATCATATTGTTTTTTGGCATCAAAAAGGAAACGCTCTAATAATTGTGAAGCTGAAATAATCTTTCCTTTCATTAACGGAATATACTCTCCGTATTCTTTGATAACATCGATAACACGTTGTCCTGGTTTAGGATTGATTCCGCTTTGGGTATAATATCCTATTTTGATTGTTTCTCCAACAACAACTTTTCCTGAATCTAGCGGAAGTGTCCCCGTTAATAAATTAAGGAAAGTCGATTTTCCAGTTCCATTTTTACCAATAATTCCGATACGTTCTCCGCGTTGGAAATCAAAACTGAAATTATCTAAAATAACGTGATCTTTGAATTTTTTAGAAATTTTGTGAAGCTCAATAATTTTGCTTCCCATACGTTCCATATTAATTTCAAGTTCGACTTTATTTTCGCGACGACGACTTTGTGCTTTTTCTTTAATTACATAAAAGTCATCCTGACGAGATTTAGATTTTGTCGTTCTTGCTTTTGGTTGGCGACGCATCCATTCTAATTCTTTTACAAATAAGTTTTGTGCTTTATCTACACTTGAGTTTTCAGAAGCAATTCGCTCTTCTTTTTTCTCTAAGTAATAAGAGTAATTTCCTTTGTATTGGTATAATTTACCGTTGTCTAATTCTATGATTTCATTACAAACACGCTCTAGGAAGAAACGGTCGTGTGTTACCATAAAAAGGGTAATGTTTTCTTTAGCAAAATAACTTTCCAGCCATTCAATCATTTCAAGATCCAAGTGATTGGTAGGCTCATCCAGAATTAATAAATCAGGACGGTTGATAAGGATAATCGCTAATGATAAACGTTTTTTCTGCCCTCCAGAAAGACTTTTTACTTTAAGTTTAAAGTTCTCTAGTTTTAGTTTAAACAGAATTTGCTTGTATTGTGTTTCGAAATCCCATGCATTATGTTGATCCATTCCGTCAAAAGCTTTTTGATATGCTTCTTCATCTTCTGGATTTTCTAATGCTTTTTCATAGGCTTCAATAACTTTTAGGGTTTCATTATCAGAAGCAAATATGCTTTCTTCGATAGTAAGTTCCTCTTGTAAATTATTATTTTGGGAAAGAAAGGCCATTTTGATTCCTTTTCTTAAAACTACCTGACCTGTATCTGGTTCTTCTAAACCATTGATAATACTCATAATAGTTGTTTTTCCAGAGCCATTTTTGGCAATGAAAGCAATTTTTTGGTCCTTATTGATTCCAAAAGAGATGTTGTCAAATAAGGTTCTTTCACCAAATGACTTGGATATATTTTCTACAGAAAGGTAATTCATTTTTTAATTTATTTAAAATCAGATAGTTACAATGCATTGTTGTTTGTAGGTCTCTAATTAAGTCTTTAACACTAAAAGACTGTTTTTCTTTAATTTGCTGGCAAAGATACCCTTTTGAACGTAACAAAAAAAGATAGCACTAGGCTATCTTTTACTTTGTATTTTTAATAGTTCGTTGACCTTATTCTCTTTCGATTGGTAAAAGGACTGTAGGCTTTAATTTTGCCTTCGATTTTATATTTGCCAATGGTGGTTTAACTTCTAATTCCTAAAATAATCATTGCTTCTTTAGTGTTTATATGTTTACTTGTAAAATTACCTTTTCAAATTTAAAGGACTCTTTCAGTGTCCTCTACTTTTTAGACAGCCTTTTTGTAAAAAATAATCATTATTAAAGACTGATCCCCAGATAAGCCAGATAAGCATCCATTACTTTCTTATTGAATATAGGTTCTTTGATATCGCTATCTTTAAGGAATGTTTTGACTTTCGTATTATCCCATATATAAGTGTTCTGATATAGCTCTACCGTAGAAAGTCCTTCATGCATATTGTCTTTAAAAAGACTTGTAAGAGGATACAGCTCACAACTGCTGTTATCTTCCCAAACTTTGCGCCATTCTTTATAGGACATTTTTTGTAATTGCAACGGGTAATAATCATGCAACAACTGGAAGAACTGCTCAAGGGTCAGATTGGTTTCTGGAGATGCGATCAGGTTAAATTTGTGACCAATAGCATCAGGGTTTTTAGAAATATGTACGATCGATTTTACCATGTAATCTACTGTAATCAAGCCTTCACGGAGTTCTTTAAGATCTGGGTACATATTGTGCTTCAAACAAAGTTTTACTAGACCTGCCCACCATTGGTAAGGTGCGCTTGCACCACTTGTGCCATGACACATGGCGTAACCCAAACGATACGTAATAACTGGTAATCCTTTTGAGGCAGCTAGATCTGCAATTTCTTCCATTACATACTTGCTTCGAACATATCCAATGTCTTTACTAACAGCAAGTATATTTTGCTTGATATCATCATACTCTGTCATTACAGTTTTATTTGTAAACACATGTCCCCAACTGTAAACAGATATGGTAGATAAAAGAACTAAGCATTTGAGTTTACTGTGTGCTGCAAAATGTACAATCTCTCGAAGACCATCGACATTTGTAGCTTTCATATAGGAATAAGGCTGAATAAAATTTACAGAACTTGCAGAATGATAAATCACGTCTATTATATCTGCCAACTTATTAAATTGCGTAGCTGGCAGACCTAAACTTGATTTGGTTAAATCTCCAATTACTGGCACAATTCTTTTTTTAAGTTCTTCATTAATTGAAATATGGAATTTATCCATAAGTTCATTAATCTTAAGCAGCGCATCATATTCATTTTTGGCACGTATCAGACAATAAATATCAGCCTCGGTTTTTAGCAGTAATTCTTCGACTAAATTGATCCCTATAAAACCTGTAACCCCTGTTAGAAAAATATTTTTTGGGTCGACAAGGGTGTTAGTATCAAAATTTCCCCTGATAACAGTACCCGGTGATAAAAACACATCTTTTTGCAATTCAATCACTGGCTCTACATCTTCCTCAGGAATCACTGAAACAGCCATTTTTCGTTTTGTTAATATAGCTGCCAGTGATTCTATGGTAGGATATTGATACATCTCTCTCATGAATGTTTTCACATTCAATTTACTGGTAATATCAGTAACGGCTATTGCCACCAATAATGAGTCTCCTCCAATATCAAAGAAATTATCTGTTACGTCAATTGAGTTCCTGTCCAGCAATTCTCTCCATACATTAGCAATAATTTCTTCTGCTTTTGTTTTTGGAGCAGAAACTATACCCGCATTTGCATTATCTTCCATATGAAGCTCATGCAGACGATTAATATCTGTTTTTCCATTGGCATTCATTGGTATTTCGTCTATTACAATAAAATGTGCTGGAACCATATATCCTGGCAGTTCTTCCTTAATATATTGTCGAATTGGATTTACATAAGCTTGCTCACTAGCGATATCTAAATTTTTCTCTAATACTATAAATGCTACCAGGACTTTATGTTCTTTACTGTTCTCTTTGGCTATCACCACTGCTTTACTCACAAAAGGTATGCAAACAAGCACATTTTCAATTTCACCCAATTCTATTCTGTATCCGCGTATTTTTACCTGATTATCAATTCTTCCAATATATTCTAAATTACCATCAGTCAGCCAGCGTACAAGATCTCCTGTTTTGTATAATTTTTTCCCGGGTTTAAAAGGATGTTTTATAAATTTCTGATTGGTTAATTCAGGTTGTTTCCAATATCCTTTAGACAAACATTCGCCGCTAATACATAACTCACCAACTGCGCCTACAGGCAACAAATCCAGTTGAGGACTCAGTACATAAGCTTGAGTATTGGCAATAGGTTTGCCAATTGAAGAAACATAAGTTCCTTCAGGATGATTCACCGTATAAAAAGTGGCATAAATAGTACATTCTGTGGGGCCGTAATAATCTATGAATGTGTATGGGAGTCCCTTTGTATTTACTGGCTTCAATTTTTCACCCGCTGTAAACAAATAGATTAATGAAAGTTTTTTTTCTTTGGATACTTTAATAATCTCTGGAGCCAAGACAGTTGGCGCAAACCCATGACTTATTTTATTACGGATATAATATTCCAATAACTGAATGGCATTGGTGCGCTCTTCGTTGTCGGCAATATACAATATTGCCCCAGCCGCCAATGATGACCATATTTCCCAAACCGCAATATCAAAACCGGATCCTGCGACAAAACTAAGACTGCTATTAGAAGTTATATTAAAATGTTTATTGTGCCATGTTACCAAATGCTCAATAGACTGATGGGTAACCATTACACCTTTTGGATTTCCGGTAGAGCCAGAAGTATAAATAACATAAGCGAGATCATCGGGTGTTATGGCAACTGGTGTGAATTGATCAGACTGTTTCTGAAATACATTATCTGTTAAAGAAATACTAACCACATCGTCGGATATTGTGCCCTTTCTGGCAATGTCTGTAATAATCACTTTGGCGTCTGAGTTTGCTATGATGTAAGAAATTCTTTTAGAAGGAAGCGAATAATCTAAAGGGATGTAAGCCGCACCGGATTTTAAAATTCCAATAATAGAAATAATCATTTCAATAGAACGATTTAACTGAATGGGAACCAGCGATCCTGCGCCTATACCAAAAGAAAGCAAATAATTAGCCAGCTTATTACTTTGCTCATTCAGTTCCTGATAAGTGATACTTTCATTACCGTAAACAACTGCTGTATTCTTAGGGTATCTATATGTTGATTCCCTAAATAAATCGGGTAATGTAAGATGGGGGGCATACGATGTGCCTGTGTCATTAAATGTTTCAAGCAAAAGGTTTTTTTTCTGATTTGTAAGATGTTCTGATGTGCTGTTTTGAAGGAAACTATCCGTTTCATAATTTGGGGGTGGTACATTCATATGTATTTGTTTTAAATATTGATTAGAAATTATATAAAAATATACTAAGGTGAATAAAACACTCATTCTACCATGATTCATTACATTTACTCTTCTTTTTTATCAAGGGTGTTTCGATAAGTTTAGCAGGTGTTATTTTCTAAAACAGAACTATATTCTAAAATTGTACATTTTTCTTTATTTTAAATAAGAACTGGATTAAATATATTGACATTTTTCATGCAGATATGTTTTATCATGCTGATTTTTAATTATTTATAAAAAAAAAGCATAAATTAACATTATAAAAATGTTGATTTATGCTTTTTACCCCAATTGAATATGCTTTCAACGTTACTTTTTTAAATTAAATATACTAAGTGGTCGGTGTAATTAAGAAATATAAAAAATTAAAAGAATTTACTGTAAAGAAAAAACCAGTCTAACTTTAGACAGCCTCTTATTTATAATTTACAAATGTGTTATTTTATTCGGGCTGTGCCTGACTAGTATCGGGAACGTTACGTTTAATGTGCAGATAGAAATCCTTAAGATGTCACTAGGCGGGGTACATCTCCAAGTAGGCATTAAAATTGCGCATAACGATGTAGCAGCTGCTTAAGAAAACCTACGTATTACTAATTTTATCCCTAGCTCAATGCCCGTGTTAATGCTTTAAATTGAAGAGCAAGCAATGAAAGTGATATAATTACAATAGACGATTTGGAGATTAAAATAATTACACCAACGGGTTAGTGTTACTAAAATGTACTTTTCAGAAAAATGCTTATAAAATGTGATGGTAAATTTTACTTTGATTTTATTTTGACCGACAGTTGGTATTTCTCGATTGAGAATATGATTTGTTGTGAAATTATCAAAAAAAAGTGTTTTTATTTAAAATACTTTTATTTTCCGAACGCATTTCTTTTGATATTTTTATAATATCTGTGCGTAAAAGTCATTTAATCAACTTATTATGTTAATTTAGCAGTAAAATACCTATTAACCAAACTAAAAAAAATATGAAGACTAGACTTAAACCATCAGTTTTATTTATTATCAGTTTTATTTTATTTACTAGCTGCCAAAATGATAATGATAATCAGGACCATCCTCATAGTTCCTTATTTTTTATTGATTACAGAAATCTTGAAGGAGGCAAAGACGGAATAGCCGTAATAGAACTCGATCCAGAATCGACTGATTTTGGATCAATTAGTAGCAAACTGGAATTAGGTATTGGAGTTTTACCACACCATATTTATTATAACTATGACGCCAAAAAACTTTACACAACTGCATTGGGAGGGAGCTATCTTTACCAGATAAAAACTGATAAAGATCACAATGGATCTCCTATACTAATTAGTGCAAAAGCTATTAACACTGGAGAAAACACCGTAGGCGAAAACATATTTTTCACTAGTGACGGAAGGTATTTCATGACGTTTATGGGAGGGAGCGGAGGCTTAAAAGATGGAAGTATAGGTGTTTTTAACGCTGATAACCAACTTATAAAAACCATTAAAGCCCCGATTGAAACTAATCCAAATAAATTTATAATGTACCCACATGGGATTTCTATTGATGAAAAAAAAGGACTAATGATGGTATCCTCTACAATTCATCCAGATCTAACCAGTGGATTTGGAAATACTTGCACATTATTAGATATGAATACATATGAATTAAAAGAAACTTACCAAGTTGCAGACTCTTCAACTGATTTATCCAGTCCTGTGGAAGTTTTATTATTACGAGGAGAGTTTCCACAATATGCTCTTGCCACGACCATGTTAGGAGGAGATATCTGGATTGCTCCATTTAATGAGTCAACAGGAAAATATAATGCTTTTACCAAAGTGTTTGATGGATCATCACAAGGATTAGGCTGGGCACTTGAAATGTATATAGATACGAATGGTAAATTATATGTGAGTTTTGCAGAACCAGGAAAAGTACTGGTCTTTGATTTAAGTAACCTCCCTCATCTCAAACTTTTAAAAACGCTGAATGCTGATAAAGGGGCACATCACATGGCATTTTTCAAAACCAAATCAGGTAAAGAGGTTGTTGCGATACAAAATAACCTATTGAATCTTCCTAACTTAAATTCTGGAACAATCAGCGTAGTCGATATTCATACTGGCGAAACCTTGGGTACAGTCAATTTACGCACTCGTTATGGAATGCTCCCTGAATCGATTGAAGGAACAAACGGACCAGGAAATTATATGCACCACTAAATTAGCCCAAAGTATTTTTACATCTTAGACAAATTGTACCCAATATTAAGAAAAACTCTTGTAATACTACAGGAGTTTTTCTTTAGAATTAGGTTTACTTTTTTAAGTTAAATTTAAAAAGATAGAGAAGGAGGTACCTGATTTTCCGTCACTTTCCATTTTTATGGTACCACCATGTAGTTCTACAATTTGTTTGGTAAGATGCATACCTAGTCCAGTTGTGTGTTCACCAGCTGTTCCTACACGTTTTGCTTGGGTGAATTTATCAAATATATGTTCTTGTAAATTTTCTGGAATACCAATTCCATCGTCTTTTACAACTAGTTTTAGTTTATTATTTTCAGTAGAAGTGGAGATATCAATAGCTCCATTTTCATATGTAAATTTAAGACTGTTAGATAGTAAGTTATGGATTACTCGTTCAAATTTTGGACGGTCAATCTTAATTGTTTTGCCGAAATTAAGGTTCTTTACTAATGTAATCTGTTTTTGTTCAAGTTCCTTCGAAAAATAAGTAATGGATTCTTCAATTAGGCTATCAAAATCTTCATGGGTATAGAAGGCAGCTTCTTCAGTGACTTGCTCAGTGGTTAGGACGTCTTCGATAATTTTAAGGGCAAAGTCACAACTTTGATTTAAATAGTCTACCAGCTGTTTGTTTTCTATAAGTTTAAGATTGTTTTGAAGCATGTCGCTTATCATTCTTATGGAAGCAATTGGGTTTTTTAGATCATGAGCAGCCCATTGCATCGTTTGTTTTTGGATGCTAAGGCTAGAATTTAAATGATATATGATGTCATTTTGAGAAATTGTACCTACAAAAGTCTCTTTGTCATATACCATTAAAACGTTTTGCCCACTACTATCCATGACATTAAGTACATCTGTAATTTTATCCGTTTTGTAAACAACAGGTTTTTCGGTAAGGCAATCTATAATAATCGAGTGTTGTTTTTTTGCTAAATCAGAAGAGGTTAGGATACCAATAGCTTCATTTTCTTCCATTACAATAATTCCTTTCTCTATATATTCGCTGCGTCTTGCAGTTACAACACCTTCATAGGCATCTAATGTAACATAATCGTAATTTACAAATGGTGTTATACTCATAGTTAAAAATCCTTAAGTACTATATTTTTTACAGAAATATTTATTTTAAAATCTACACTTATAAGTTCGCCTTCTGATATATATGGGAAGACGTTTTTTTCTAAAATTTGTATCACTTTTTCTCTGTCAATCTTAGTAAGTATGTTTTTATTGACAAAAACAGTTTCTATATTTTTATTGCCAACATCGATAGTTTCAAAGCCATTTGGGACTAATAATTCAAATGATTTTGAAAGTCCAATCTTACCTTGAATAGAGTTTTTTGCAAGAACAAGTATATCTTGAAATGGAGGAAGTTTTATTTCTTCAAAGCTAAGATTAATAGTGTATGTTTTGTTTAAGTCGTTCATATTGTGAGTAGTAAAAAAAAGAAGTAGAGAAACAAATATACATTTAAATTTTCATCTTTAAATAAACCAAGCAAAAGCAATACTATTGACTTCAGATTTTTCTTATTTTGAGTATTTCGATTTAATGTAGTGTTATATTCCCTAGCTGAAATTATATATTGTTGAGATTGATATTTCCGTTAAATGAGCGTTTGCTTATTAGATAAATATAGTGTTTTAATGTAGTTTTTTTACGACGTATATAAAAAAAAGGAATGGGTTTTAGGATTAAAATAGTAATGAATAAATAATAAATCATGTACTAGTTTGGTTTTTAGTGATTTGTTACTGGTTTTTAGAAGGATAAATTATGTTAAATATAAATCATACTTTATGAATTAATGTGTGTTCATGCATAAAAAGAGAGCTAAAACATGCTAATTATCAAATAAGAAAGAAGCAAATTTTACTAAAATTAAAATAAATGATTCTTTATTTAACAAATTAGAAGCCACTTTTATAGGGTTTTTAAAATTTATTGTTGCGATATAACTGTAACATATGGAGTAGAAACAGCAATGAAAAAATGTTTAAGAGTTTAATTTTTTATAAACAGCTCCCATAATTTTTAATCCTTCTGTAAGTTCTTCTTTGTTTAGGGAGCCATAACCAAGTCTTAAGGAATTAGAAGGTTGATTATTTAAATAAAAACTTCCCGGCGGTACAATTTGAACTCTTTTTTGTTCAAGCAATGCAATATATTGGATGAGGTCTATTGGCTCATTAAATTTTATCCAAAAGGCGAGTCCTCCTGATGGTTTATTAAAACTAATGGCATTTCCGAAATTTTCATGTAAACAAGCTTCCATTAAATCACGTCTTTCTTTATAAATAGCGACGACTTTGCGAGCATGTCTTTTTATGGTTCCATCTTCCATTAACTCGGCTATGGCATGCTCAAGAATAGTATCTCCTTGACGATCAATTTGCACACGTAAGTTTACCAAAGATTCCATAAATGTTGCGGGTCCAGTTACGTATCCTATTCGTATTGCAGGTGCAATGAGCTTGCTTAGCGAACTAATATATATGACATTATCTGATTTTTCACTACTGGCTAATGCAAGGTTATTTCCTGCTCCAAAATGATATTCATGGTCATAATCATCTTCGATTATAGCAAAATGATATTTTAAGGATAGTTCTAGTAATTGTATTCTTCGTCCCGCTTTCATGGTAATTGTAGTGGGAAATTGATGATGTGGCGTAACATATACTGCTTTGATTTTTGTCTTACGGCATAATTCTTCAAGTTCCTCAACGTTAATCCCATCATTATCTATTTCGACTGTTTTTAAAATAGCTCCTGTTTCTCGAAATATCTTTTGAACGGCATAATAGGCGGGATTTTCGACTACCACAGTATCGCCAGATTTAATAAGAACTTTGGCAACAAGATATATTGCCATTTGGCTTCCTCGGGTTACACATATAGCATCTGGGTTTACATTAAGACCTCTATCTCTAGAAAGCATTAAGGAGAGCATTTCTCGAAGTTTATAATCTCCTTTTTCGCTACTATAACCAAGTAATCCCCATTTTCCTTTGCGCAGAAAGATACGCTTGTATGCTCTCGATAGCTCTTTGAGTGGGACTAGTCGGGTATCTGGAGCACCTTCATTAAAAACAATGCGACTTCCTTTGAGTGCGCGATCGGTAAGATAAAAAGGATTGTAATGTATGTGTTCAAAAGTGGCTGTCTTTTTTTGAACTGTTGGTTGCTGTTTTTTTATTAATGGTAAATTCTCAGATATAAATGTTCCTGATTTGTATTTACTCTCTAACCAGCCTTCTTCGATAAGCGCTTCATAAGCAAAAACAACTGTTTTTCGGTTTACTCCAATATCCTCGGCTAGAATTCTGGTGCCAGGTAAGGGAGTTCCTCTTTCAAGTCTTCCTTTAATAATTTCTTTACGGATAACGTCACTTATTTGTTCTACCAAAGTTTGGTCGGAATTAAACGAAATATTAAAAATAGTCTTCCAGGGTCTTAACATCGGTTCTCTTATTTTATTAGAATATCCTTTGGATTCAAATTTAGCTATTTTGTAGTGACTTCTTTCGTCTGGACCTATTTGTTTATCAAAACTGGATTAATTAAAGCCTCCTGTAATACGTGACATTTACTCTTTTATAAATCATTAATTAAAATTATTAAATTATGAAACACATTGAAATTGCTACATTAGATCATTTGGATGAATTTGCTGAATTGTTCAACAGTTACCGTGTTTTTTATAGACAACCATCTAATGTCGAAATAGGGAAAGTTTTTCTTAAAGAGCGAATCAGTAACAATGAAACAACTACTTTTTTAATTAAAGCTGATGGTAAATTTGTAGGATTTGCACAATTATACTCATTATATCATTACAAGACACTACAACGACAATGGCTGTTAAGCGATTTATTTGTTGCACCCAATTTTCGAGGTCGAGGTTTTTCTAAGGACTTAATTGATAGATGTAAACAATTTTGTGATAAAACGGATGCTTGCGGTTTGTTATTAGAAACTGAAAAGACAAACGAAATTGGTAATATTTTATATCCTAAATGCGGTTTCGAATTAGACCAAGATCATAACTATTATAATTGGTGGAAGAATGCTTAATTAGTTTTATGAATAGCTACGATAAATTGTAGTTTAAAAGAACTGTTCAAAATATTTTGAACAGTTCTTTTTTTGTATTTCTATTCTCATTTTTGAATGGATAATAAAATGAAGGTATAGATTGGTATTATAAAATTAAAAATCCACTTTATTGTTAGTAAAGTGGATTTTAGGTAAAAGGATTCTAATGTATAAAATTAGGCAACTAGTTTTTTGTTCGTTCGTTATCTTTCATAAACTTTTGAAAATTTTCTTCAGATGCAAAATAAGCGACATTTCCTTCTTGGTTTAATGACACAATATATGCCGAGGCTTTATCGATTTTTTCTCCAGTAAAAGGGTCTGTTGCTTTACGCACGCTTTCGTCGTTTGGAATACGTTCTACGCACATGGCACAACATCCGAAGTACATTTTCCCATTAAAGGGAACTTCCATTTGCTTTTTTCCCATGTGTTTGTCATTTACCATACATACCTCATCATTAGGGACGTGCTTCGCTTTATTAGGAGCAGTATTTTGTTGTACTGGCTGTTCTTGCTGAGTTTGTGCTACAATTTGTTCTTTGGTTTCTTTGTTTTTACAAGAAATTAGTACCGTTGCAATTGTGGCAATAATTAAGTATTTGCTATATGTTTTCATCGTTTTATTTTTTAATTTTTGTTCCTTCAATTATTTCTTCGGTGGCTTTTAGGAGTATGTTATCGCCTTCATTTAATTCACCAAAAACTTCGATTTTATCCATTAATGGTCGCCCTTTTGAAACAGGGATATTTTTTGTCATTCCGTTTTCGATGCGAATTACATACATACCAAGATTACTTTCGATCAAAGCTGTTTTTGGAATAAAAAAAGTTGCTTCTTTTGCCTGTAATGGTATCATTGCTTCGACTACCATTAAGGGTTTTAGCTCAGGATATATTTTCATTAAATCGGCTTCGATACGTTCAGAGCGGAGTTTGAAATCCAGCACTCCTGATTTTCGAGATATTTTTGCCATATACTTTTTCTGAGGTATCGAATTTACCCTGAAATGTACCGAATCTCCTAAGTTTAAATACCCTGTATTGGCTTCGGGAACAGAAAGAGAAACTCTTAGTTTTTTATTATCCTGAAGTACCAATAAAGGTTTGTCGGAACCTTTTCCCATTGGGCCAACATACGAACCTAAGTCGATGTTTCTTTCGGCAACGATTCCGCTAAACGGAGCTCGGATTACTAAGTAATCATTCATAATTTGGATTTCCTGATAGGCCGATTTGGCTGCTTCTAGTTGTGCTTGATCGGCTAGTTTTCTTGCTGTAATCTGGTCTAAAGCATCTTTGGCAATGGCGCCTTTTGTTTCATTGGCTTTGAACATTCGGTCGTAATTGGATTTTGTTGCAATGTATATTGCTTCTTGTGCTTTCCACTTTGATTTTGCCGATGCTAATTGTGCCTGAATCTCTGGTGCTTCGAGTACAAGAATAATTTGTCCTTTGGTTACTACGGAGCCAATATCTACAGGAAGTTTCTTGACATAACTGTTTACTTTGGCATAAATAGCTGTTTCCTGATCTGAGACTAATTCTCCAGCTAGTTTTAATTGTACTAATGGATTGCTTTTCTTGATGGATATTGTTTCAAAATTGGGCATCATCATCATTGGCATCGCGTCTGTTTTTTCGGCCTTTTTAGTTTCTGAATTGCAGGATGCAAATACAATTCCGATAAGGATATAATAGATTAGTTTCATATGTATTTTATTATTGATTATGATTTTGAATCATGGTGATTTCATGATTTTATTTTCTAATGTTAATCGTTGGGTGTAATTAATTTTAACACATAGAAACATAGATTTTGTTCTCTTAAAAAAGTCGTTTCACTTAGTTAAAATACACATAGCTATGTTTCTATGTGTTAAATAATATTTTTATGAATTACACCGGAGGGTTTGTCGTTATATAATGTGTACTGTTTTCGTCTTCAGGGTCTAATGATGGGGATTGCGTCGATGCTTTGCCTTGTATCCATACGAATACCAATGGTAATAACAACAATACACTAAATGAGGATGCGATTAATCCGCCAATTACGGCTCTGCCTAATGGTGCAACCTGATCGCCACCTTCGCCATGACCAATAGCCATAGGTAACATTCCAGCGATCATTGCCAGCGATGTCATGATAATAGGACGAATACGTAATGACGCTGCCTGAATGGCTGCCGTTAACGCATTCCCGTTTTGCATGCGTAAGGTTTCGGCGTTACTTATTAATAGTACGGCATTGGCAATAGAAACTCCTACAGACATAATGATTCCCATATAAGATTGTAGGTTTAATGTTGAGCCAGTAAGTTTCATTAATAGTAACGAACCTAAGATTACAAACGGTACGGTTGTTAGGATTACAAACGAAACTTTGAACGATTGATAATTGGCCGCCAACATCAGGAAGATAACCATAATGGCAATTAATAATCCCAATGCCAAGCTACTCATGGTTTCATCCAAAACGGGAACCATTCCCGAGATTTGAATGTTTACTCCTTTAGGTAATTCTCCCAATGATGCAATCGCCGCTTGTACATCTTTTTGTGCACGGCCTAAATCGGTATTATGAATATTTGCTGTAACTGGCGTATAAGCCATTGTTCCTAGATTGTAACTTTCGCCCAAAACTTTTGTTGGGGTTATTGTAGCTACATCACCCAGAACAGGTCGGTCGGAGTTTTTTCCTAACGGAACATTAAGTAATTCGTCCTTGCTGTTTAGTATATTTTGAGGTGTTTGTACTTGTACATCGTAGGCAATTCCCATCATTCCGCCTACCCACATATTCTTGCTGGTATAGCGCGAAGATGCTGTAATTGGTACTAATGAACGTGCAATGTCCTGAGCATCGATTCCTAATTGCGCCGCTCTTAACCTGTCGATATTAATTTCGAAAGCTGGATAACTTAGCGATTGCGGAATTTGCTGATCTCTTAAATAGTCGATTTCTTTTAGTTTAGCCAGTAATTTATTGGCGTACATGATGTTCATTTTTTTCATCATTCCAGAGAAACGAACTTCAATAGGCGTATTAGTTCCTTGACTAAGAATCTTTTCTGTTAGTTCTATTGGTTCGAAAGAAAAATGCAATTCTGGCATTTTTGCTTTCATGTGGTGACGAATTTTTTCTTTTAAATCATTGGTGTTTCCGTCAAAATCTTTTAATGCAATCTGCATCAACGCTTCGTGAGGTCCTGCGTTGTATAAGTAAATAGGGCTTACTGCAAATGAGGATGGATGCTGACCAATAAATACCGAAGAAATGGCAATATGGTCTTTGCCAATTACGGTTTCTAGTTCGCGTAAAACCTGCTTGATTTTTAGCTCCGTTTTTTCAATTCGAGTTCCTTCGGGTGCTTTTATGCGCACTTGAAACTGACTTGAATTCACGGTTGGCAATACATCCTTTCCTGTATTACTGTACATTATAAAAACACCTAATGAAACCAAGACAAAACTCGCAATCAATATAATTTTGCGTTTTTCCATTATGGATTGCAAGAACATTATAAAACGATTTTTAAATCGATCAAAACGGTCTTCTTTGTGTTCGTAATCTTCTTCTTTGGCTTTCATTAACCAGTTTGCCATTACGGGAACAAAGGTTTGCGATAGGAGGAATGATACAATCATCGAAAATCCAATAGCAAGTGCCAACGGCATAAATAATGAACCAGGGATTCCTGTCATCATAAATGCGGGTGCAAATACAGCCAAAATACAAAGCAGAATCAATAATTTAGGAAAGGCAATTTCGCGACAAGCATCCAGAATTGCTTTGGCTTTAGTTTTGCCCATTACAAGATGTTGGTGGATGTTTTCTATCGTAACCGTACTTTCGTCAACTAGGATTCCTATGGCTAGAGCCAATCCTGATAAGGACATAATATTGATACTTTGCCCGAATAATTTCAGGAATAATACGCCCGAAATAATCGAAATAGGAATCGTTAATACCACAATTAAAGCCGCTCTTTTATCACGCAAGAATAGCAATACCATTAATCCGGTTAATAAAGCACCTAATACGCCTTCGAGAATTAAACTTTTTACGGCATTGATAACATATACAGATTGGTCAAACTCATAAGAAATAGTAACATCATCTGGTAAATTATTCTGAATCATCGGGATGGCTTTCTTCAAATTTCTTACTACATCCCAAGTCGATGCATTACCCGATTTTGCAATATTGATATACACTGAACGTGCTCCGTTAATCAAGGCATAACCAGTTGTAATATCGGCTCCGTCTTTTACAGTTGCTACATCACGGATATAAACATTCTCGACTGCACCTTTAAAAATCGGAATATTTCCAAAATCGGCAACTTCTTTAATCGTATTGTTTGTAGGTGTTAAATAATTAATATCATCAATGTATATATTTCCAGATGGAGAAGTAATATTATTGCGGCTAATAGCTTCTACAATTTGCTCAGGCGTTAATTGATGGGTACGTAATTTATTCGGGTCGATGTTGATCTCGATAGTTCTAGGGCTTCCGCCAAAGGGTGGTGCGGTGGTTAATCCCGGAATTTTAATCAAAAATGGTCGAGCCGTAAAGTTGGCAATATCCTGCAATTCATTATTAGTTTTCGAATTACTCTTGAAAACCAATTGTCCAACAGGTTGCGACGATGCATCAAATCGGATGATGAATGGAGGCGGAGCACCCGGTGGTAAAAATACCTGAGAACGATTAGACAGTGCATTGATTTCGGCAATAGCCTGACCCATATCTGTACCTTCATAAAAGTTTATTTTCATTAAGGTAAGACCTTGAGTATTCTTGGTTTCGATGCTTTCGATTCCGCTTGTAAAGAGCATCATGTTTACGTACATCTTTGTAAAATAACCTTCCATTTGTTGAGGTGTATAACCATTAAAGGAATGGGCAATATACACGACAGGAAGATTCATATCTGGCAGAATATCTACCTTTATATCTTTGGTAGCTTTAATTCCGAAGAATAAAAGCCCTAGCACCATCACCATAATCGAGATGGGCTTGCGCAAGGCAAAACGTATTAAATTCATAATTTATGCTTTAGTAAATGGCGTTTAATAAAATAGACAGATCACCTTTGGCGGCAGCTTTAATCCATAAGGCTTGCCAGATGTTGTTTTGCGCTATTTCATAGTCTATTTCGGCTCTGTTGAGCGTATAGAAAGATTGAGTCAGATCTACAATAGTTGTTAATCCGTTATTGTATAGTGCAGTATGTTGTTGGTAAGCGGCTGTCGCAGCTTTTACTTGCGTTTTGGTTTCTTCAAAATTTTCAAATGCATTTTTTAATTTGTCATCTGCCAATTTTTGTTGTGCCACAAGCTCCTGATTCATATAATCATATTCTTTTTGCAAAGATTGGGTAATGAATTTTTGCTCTTTCTTTTTGGACGACTGACGGTATATATTCATCAGATTCCAACTTATGCCAACGCCAACTAGATAATTGCTGCGGTCTATGCCAACTCCATCAGAATAGGATTTAGAAAAGGCTGAATTATCTTGTACATAATTCCAATCGAATCCCGAACCCCGACCTTGAATTACGCCAAATGACGAAATAGTAGGAAGTCCAAGTGCTGATTGTAGTTTTTCTTGTTGCATGCTTTTTTGAACCGCACTGTTTTGCCATTCCAAAATAGGATGTTTACTAGTTTCTAATGGAGATTCAAGAAGTAGAGAAGGAGTTTTGTTGGTAAAAAGGCTATCCAATTCGTACTTACGATATTCTTCACCCATCATAACCGCCAGCGCTTTGGAGTAATCGAGTTCTAAATCATAAGCTTTTATTACTGCCGATTTAGTATTAGCAACTTCGGCTTTCGCCAAAGAAAAATCGACTTCTGGAATCAAACCGCTATTCGAACGGCTCTCGGTAGTTGTAGCCACAACTTCGGCACGTTCCAGATTTTTATCCTGTACAAATTTTACACGTTGTGCAGCCAAGAGATTTAAGTAAGCAGCACCAACTTTTACCTGATGTTGGAATTTTAGTTGATCCAAGTCTTTTTGAGCAACAGATTCATCGGCTTTGGCAATAGCAACCTGGCTTTTTATTTTACCAAAAGTAAATAGGTTCCAATTGATGTTTGCCAAGTAAAGCGAGCCAAAAGCGGCATTCCAGTTTTGTTCTTGCAAAGGCATAGAAGTCGATGCAACACCCAAACCACCAAAGCCATACATAGGTCCGTTTTGAGCGTTGATAGTTCCATAACTCTGTTGTGCCATCAAGGTGAAATCAGGTAAATATTGACTTTTTTGGTATATTACATTTTCTCTTGAAGCAAGTACCATTGCTTCTTTGGCTTTTATTTTTTCAAAATTCTGAACAGAACGTTCAAGAGCATTTGGTAAAGTTACGGTCTGCGCCAAAAGATTTCCAGAGGCAAAACCGATGAATACCAATGCAAAGAATTGCATTTTCATACATTAAATATTTAAAATTAAACAATAGAAGTCCCGTGCTATTCTTTAGAAACAGCACAGTGTATCAATTGAATAAAATCAAATTCGGTACACGCAATAATAAATGTAGAGTAAGGTATTCCTAATAGGAATCGTTGTAAATACGTATGAAAACCTAGCAGTTTTTACTTGCGGGAGTTCATAACCAAAAACAACTTTGAAGAAATGAAAAGGCAAGGCAACTCCCAAGTATTTTAAAGGAGGATTATCAGAAGATGCTTTTTGCGCCTTTTCTGTTATTTTTAATAATTTGGTTTCGTGCTTACAGCAATCTTTACGTATTTTTCCGTCTTTAAAAGCACATTTAGTACAAGGTTGACCTTCTTTATTTTGTGCGAAAAAATAAGTTTCTTGTTGAATTCCTTTGCAGATATGAGTATTCTTGGTAAAGCCACATGACAATACCAAGTAAAAAAAAGAGAGGAATAAGATTAATGCTTTTTTCATATCAGAGAGCAAAGGTTGCTATCTTCTAGCAAATGGTTGTTGCATAATTTTGGTAGATATTTGTAAGATTTACAAATTTTACTTTATCATTAAAGATATTAACCGCAAAGGGCGCAGGGGGATACGCAAGGTTCGCAAAGATTTAAAATCTTTTTAATCCTTTTATCCCGATAGCTATCGGGAGTGGCAGGAAAAATTAACCGCAAAGAGCGCAAAGTTTTTCCATGATATTGTCATTCTGAGCAGAGTCGAAGAATTATACGCAGAATTCGATAATCTGGGATAAGTTTGTGAGAACATTGAGTATATACTCTATGTGTCCGTTTTTCTCCATAAAGAAGTTAAGAAAATGCAGGTTTAGCATAATGAAACTTTAATCTCTTAAGTAGTTAGATCTTATTTTGAGATTGTTGCCCCAAATAGGTGCTGAGAAAAGTACTTAAGTCAACTCGATGGATTTGTTGAGGTGTATTAAGTACTGGCTTTCTAACCAAAGATTCATTAGTTAAATAATAATGCAAACCATCTTCGGTTGCAATACCTTCAATTTGATGAAATGGCAATGCGATCTTGATTTTTCGTTTATTACCTGAGAGAAAATCATTGTTTTTATAATCATATAAAAGATATAAAAATGGTTTCCCAATTTTTGAATATCCACAAAGAACTATCAGTTTCTTGGAAGGCAAATGAGTAGCACCAGTTACCAATCCTTTTACATCGAGGGTTTCTTTTAGTTGCGCAATATGATTTCCGGGTGTATTGGGTAAAGTATAAATGCTGGTTTTAGTTTGTTTCCATTGTTTGGTAAACAAATAAATACTGTCGGTTGTAACGATAAAAGCTTCGCAATCAAAGTTGGTTTTGTTTGGGTTTTTCTTGGTAAAATTGGTTTGATTGGAATAAGTAAATGAAATGGTATCGATGATAGGTTTTCCTGCTAAAAACGATTCTTTCTCGATTTTAAGGATATGCAAATTACTTCTGTTTACTGTATAATTATTTCCAAAATCGCCTATGTATATATGTGTGCTGTCTTGCGAGATTTCTTCCCAGTCGGTATTAATTACTCCCTCCAGTACGATTTTCTTTTTAATTTCTCCTTGATGATTTAGCCGATAAATGGTTTTGTCATGGTCATCATTATGTGTCCACAACAACGAATCGAAAGCTATTAATCCCGAAGTTTCTTTTATAGAATCACTTAGCTTATTAGAATACTCTGGTTTTATTTTTACTGATTTGTAAACACAACTTCCATCATTCTCAGTAGCTTTCGGATTGTAGTTTTTAGACAACGGATCGGTACAACCTAAGGTTTGTCCGTAGGTTGAAGTAATGCATAAAAAGAAAAGCAAAAGGACTTTTTTCATTGGGATGAATTGTGATTATCAAAAGTAAAGGAATATTTTTTGATTGTGGATGTTCTGAAATTTTTGTTTAGTTCTTAAAAAAGGAGTTGCATTATCAATCAAGTCAAAGAAGGAGACAAAACAATTGTTTTTAAAATAGATTGATACAATGGTAATCAAAAAAGAATTTAAAGACTTTTTATTAAAAATGTAATAATTATAAATTTAAAAAGAAACCTAGCAAATTTGCTAGGTTTCTTGGTTCTTGATTTGTTTTTATGCTCCCATTTATGGCTGAAAAGGCAGAGCCACTAGCACAGTATTCATAACTTTTAGTGATTTTTCTATTTTTTATAAAACACCTTGGATAGCTGAAGAATGACATAACATAATGAATATCAACTAAATCATTGGATAAAAAACTTTTTCCTTTGTTATCTTAACATCTTTGAAGTTTTCTTCTAATATTGTGTCAATTTTACTTGAATACAAAGAGGTAATGATAAAAAAAGACTCGTCTAGCAGTTTTATTTTTGCATAATAATACTTACTATATGCTAAAGTGCCATTAGAAGTATCTTTTGAACCATTGAGACGAAATGTTATTTCGCTGATATCTGAATTGTTGTACTTTAAAATCTCTATTCCTCTTTTTTTTAATATAACATTTTTGCTTATTTCATAAACGACATCTTTAGTTTGATTTAAATAATTAAAGTGTAACCATAATACAGGAAAGATAAACATCAAAAAATAAGGAATAAGTAGATAAACAATCAGTTTAATATCAAAAGATAAGAAATAATATATCATAAAAAAATAGACGAATGTTATGAAAATGAGATCTGACAGCATTTTCAATTGGTTTAAAAAACTTATTCTTAATGTCATACTAATGTTGTTATTTATCTTACGAAATTGCCTCTGTTTAAGGCATTAAAAGTATGATTGAAACTCTCTTGTATTTGAGGTGCAATAGTATTGTAGCCGTCTTCAACTCCTTGGAATATAACGCCTAAGCCAACTGCTGCTAAAACTCCATATGGTCCTGCATATGACCCACCAATACCCCATGCTGAGATAGTGCTTCCAACGCCCCACGATACTCCTGTTCCGATCATTCTATAGCTGTACAATTGAAGTGAAATCCCTCCATTTTCTTCACCTCTATAATATTTTACACTATTATTAGCAACTTGTGATAAAGTTGCTATATTACCTACTTTTGTACCAATTGTTGTCATATAAGGAGCTGCAGTTTTTGCGGCTTGTAATGCTCCTACAAGTATTGCAAAAGATGTTCCAATTTCGTTAGTTTTTCCAAATGCTTTGTCACTTAATTCCCAATTACTCATTGGGGATTTATTATCATCCAGGGCTATAGGTTTAACAACAGGTTCGTTTTGAATAATGCCACTTGCACTGTCTTTGGAATTATTATAACCAAAATCAGTACTAAAAGAAATACCAAAAAAGATTCCTGCATTTTTTGAAGCTGCATTCCAATCTCCGGTTTTTTTATATTCTTCATAAGTAGCCGCAAAATGACTAACACCAAGACCGATTAATGCCCCTCCAAGAACACCAGTTGTTCCAAATGTAACAATCCCCGCAGCAACCAAAACTACTCCAACTGCTATGGCTACACCCGCAATTACATCATTCGCATTTTTTCCAATCCATCTTCCAATAGATTTTAATGACAATTCCCCACTAGGATCAATGTACTTCAATGGGTTATTTAATACATAACCATAACGGTTATAGTTTTGAGTATTACCAGGGTCTTGTACATAATTGTCTGGTTGCAGGAAACGATGAAGCTTAGGATCGTACAGGCGTCCGTTCATATGTATAAGACCTACGCTTTGTAAATGCTCATGCCCAGTGTAACCTCTGTCAAGAATTGTAAGTCCAGTTAATGTATTACCAGTACCGTCTTGTACTTTTATAATAGCACCCCAAGCGTCAAATTGCCTTTTTTCTAAAAGTGTACCTGTTTCGTCAGTTATTGCTAAGATACTACCTTGGTAATCTCTGTGTAAATATAAGGTTTGTTCTTGAGTCGCTCCTACGCTATTATACGTTTTTTTATAAACTACTGGTGCAGCGTATCCATCACCACCTACATAAGTAACAAACTCTAATGCTCCTGTTTGGGTATTTTCCTTAATCTCCATAGTACCATCGGCACTATAGTGTTTGCGATAGGTTCGGGTTTGTTTGAGTCCTAAACCACCGTAAAACATAACACTACGGTTATTGTTGTCATTATACACAAAGCTTATCTTGTCTTTACCCTCTTCTACTATTTCTACAGGACTCTTAAATGTATTGTAACTAACAGACTGTGAGGGCTTAGTTTGGTAATCCGATAAAGCTTCGGGAGTTAATGTTATTGAAGTATTTTGGTATTTTTTTCCAGCGTTGGCATAATTATACACACCTACTGTATTCGATTTAATACGTCCATCTTCTTCATAGGTTTGGTTTTCTTCTATACCTTCTGCATTAGGGTATGCTGTAAGACGGTCTTGTGAATCGTACCTGAAATTTTCGGTAGCGTTACCAAAAAGGCTGTTTTTACGCCAGTGGAGATTGCCTCGTTGGGTGTCAAAATTGGTACCTAATTCCATGGTAGTTGTAGTACCTAAAGTGTGCTTCATATTGGTTACATAACCATAGCTGTCATACGTATTATTTATAGCAATTCCGTTGCCAAGTGTCGCTTGGGTTAGTTGTCCTCGAGCATTTACTCCTGTTGTTTCCCAGAGAGTTTTAGTTTTTTGCCCGTTTTTTATTTCATATATCTTATATGCAAAGCCATTTTTGTACTCATTTTGTGTACTAGTGATACTGCTTTTTCCGTTTAGAGTTGCTGTATTGGTCTCTTTATCAACCCTGCCCCAAGCATCGTATTCTATTTTTTTTGTAAAAATGGCACCGTAACCTGTGGTTTCAGTAGTTGTTTCTAATCGTTTTTTAGAATCGTAGGTATAATCAGTAGTACTTGTTTTACCAGCATCTCCAGTATCTGTATATATCGTTTTTAGTAATAATTTACTGTCTGCCGTATAAATGTACTGAGTGCTACTGTTGGTGTTATTGCCTACTACGGTTTTTGTTTCGGGTTTGCCCCAGGAATTTAGTGTAAAGGTAGTTTCTCCATTTGGAGTCGTTTCTTTGATGTTTTCACCTAGTTCATTATAGGCATAGGTATAGGTACCCGCCGAAGGATCTGTTAAGCTAATTTTTCGTCCCCAACCATCTTGTGTTATGGATATTTTGTTGCCATTGTAATTGGTTTCCTTAAGATTTCCGTTAGCAAAATAACTGTAATTTATAGTACCTCCAATTGGGGCTTCTATCATAGAGATGACGTTACCCATGGCGTTCTTGATAGTTGTTTTGGTTTGACCAGTACTGCCATCAGTTGCTACGGATGTTAGTTTATCATATTTTAGTGTTATTACTTTACCTTTAAAGTCTGTGGCACTTTCGGGACGGCCATATACGTCATAGGTCGTGGTATTCCATAAAGGATTACCTGTGTTAGGTTCGCTTATGCTAAAGTTACGATCATAAATATCGTATACGAAATCTTTGTAAGACATCGTGCCTTGAATATCTTTTGTACCAGTACGTATTTTTCTGCCTAGCTCATCAAATAGTTCTTCGCTGTAACTATCATCTGTATTTCCTGTGAGCGTGATCTTAGTTTTTTCGTTTTGGCGTACATAGGCATATGTTTGGGTTTTACCTAAATAATCGGTGACTATAGTCTTTTTGAACCAGGAATCATATTCGTAGCCTGTTACAAGTGCATTGCTCCAGGTACCAAGTTCGGTCTGTTTACTTTCAGATTTAAGTGTACCATTAGGATTGTAGACAAGCTCAGTTTTGAATCCTTCAATATCGGTACTTTCTTTTAAGAAACGACCTGTTGGATCGTATAGAAAACTCGTTTTTCTATCGGTAACTCCTGGTGCTGATATCGTTTTTGCTGTGATATTTCCAAAAAGGTCATAGCTATTAGTTTCAGTGATGGCGCTGGTGTTGTTGCCCCACTTTTGTATTGTTTTTAGTAAATTACTTTCAGACCCCGAGCCGTATTGATACGTTTCTTTAGAATCCATGCTATCACCAGCTGCTGTTATAGTTTGTGTTTTGTTTTTAGGTCTGCCTACTATATAAGGGGATTGTAGTGCCGATTCATAAGCTAATACAGTCGTAGTAGTTTGTTGGTTAACTCCTCCTGATTTAACTTTAGTGATGGATTCGGTAGGGTTGCTGAATTCATCATATATAGTATTGGTCTCACTACCAATGTTACTTAGAATATCGTAGTTTTTGGACTGTATATTTTGGAGTTTAAATACTTTTGATGGAGACAGACTCGTTTCATAAAATGATAGCGATTTACTTATCAAATTATAGGGTGGGCTAGTGTTGGTTTCTGTATATCCATTAGGATCATAATCAGGAGTGATTCTGGCAATAAAAGTATTGCCTGCTGTGGGAGCAATAATTGCACCTGGTCTAAAAACAATACTATTAGTTGCTAAAAGAGTTTCGGTCGCTGTTCTGGTGTTGTCTACTATAATTTGGCTTGCCCTAGGAGTGCTAGGAGCAGTATTAGACATTGCAATTGCAGGACTAACTAACCCAAGGTAGGTATAATTCTCTGTATTGGCACCACGCATATTAGGGTCAAACTTGGATATGGTGCTAATAATTTGATCATCGTTTTCGAACCAATTGGTACGCATCGAGGCACTATAGCCCATAAAACCTAATCCTTCAAGATTGGAAGTTGCTCCTGCATAGGCAAATAATTGTTTTTTATAAACTGAAGCACTTTGTCTTTCAAGTTTGGTTACTACTTGTACTGTTGCTGCTGATTCGATATCAGTTTTGGGATAATTTTGACCATATCCACTAGTATATATTGGCTCATAATGATTCTCATTATAAGAATTAGGAGATAATGGCTGGTAGGTAATCGATTCTTTAACACCGTTGCCTGTGGTTATAGTTCGTAGTAATTGATCTTTAGTATTATCCTTTTGAGAATTAAAATAAAAAATTTTATTATTACTCAGAAATGCAATTTCTAAGGTTGGATTATACGGTTTGCCACTAGTTGCTACTCCTCTTCCTGAGGGTAAGTAAATAGGCATTGTACCTACATTAATATCTGGGTGATAAATAGTAGATTTATTTGTAACAGGATAAGAAAAAATACCATCCTGATTGTTAAAACATTCAAGTTCTATCTGACCATTTTGGGAAACTGTATTTCGATTGCTTTTAGCTATAATTAAATCAGACTTTCCATCCTTATTATAATCAGTAGCTATGTAGTTGTATGTAACATCTTCATAACTAAGGTTGTACCAAACTCTGTTAAAAAAAGATTTTACAAAATCAGTTCCTGTCGAGGTGTAAACAATCCATGACATAGTTGCCTTGTTTATATCATAAGGAATCATAAAATCAGTTTTTCCATCTCCATTATAATCTCCCAGAAGAGGGAAATTTGAATTTGGGGTGATCTTTGCATCAGTATAGTCAAATAATAAAGTCAATTGATAGTCATCATTGAGGGTATAAACGGTTGCTTTTCTGTTTTCAAAAATTATGATGTCTGATTTTCCATCTCCATTGATATCCGCTACTTCTACTTTAGAGCTGGAAGTAATATTTGAAGCTAATTCTCCTGAATAAGTTAAGAAATCAGTTGTTTTGTCTCTTTTTAAATCAATAAAATAGACTTTTTTGGAAGTTATTATATTGGTCTTTGAAACACATCCAAAAGTCAAGTAAGATTCTGTTAGTTCCATATCAATGGCAATAACATCTGTGAGCCCATCCCCGTTAAAATCGCCTGAAAGTATTTTTTTAGGAAAAATCTTTTGAGATACAGAATTTTTACAATTAGTAGTTTCACGAACTGGTACAGTAGGGAAATTAGCAGTTTTTTCATACTGGTGGTAAACAGAAGCAGTTGGACCTATAGAATAAATATTAAAAGTATAATTAGTATTTGTTTTTTTAGCTACTGCCCAGCCTTGTTTTGACCAAAGTGTATTGTTCCAGGTTAACCAGCTAACAGGGAATATAGTTTCAAAAGCACCAACATCATGAACGTAACCTATATTTGTATCGTCACTTGAATGTATATCTGAGTATATCCAATATTTTGATTTGGCATCGGGACCTACTGTAGGGTAGAGTAAAAACTCCATTCTTTCATCCCCACTAAAATCTCCAGAAACGGTAGCTGCATTTTGGGAGGAAACGTTTCCAACACTTATTTTTGTCGTAATATCATTATATGATATGGATTCGGCGGTAGTTTCGTAAGAGAATACAGTAGGGTTATAACCTTTGGTTCCATCTCCATTGAATTCAGTTATTTTCTCTAAACGCTGGTATCCTATAGAAGTAGGATTATGAGTTAAGTTGTAATTTCTGAAGCCTATTCCATTGCCTTTAACTTCAATTTTTTCTAATATTCGGTCATTGAAAATACCTTTTCCTCCTACATAAGATTGTTCTGGTCTTTTGCGTGTACCATAAACAAATTGAATTTCGTTAATAGGTGTTGCATTTCTTAATGCTCCATATTTTATGTTAGCTATTGTAATATTGTTATTTGTATTGGTGTAATTGTATACAATTCGTACTCCTTGCGGATTTTGCCAATACGTTATCGACCATGTTGTAATTGATTGAGAATCTGTAGTAGAACCGTATTCTGCAATAGAACCATCTGGGTATTCTACTAAGAAAGACGCAGGGCCATAATTCCCAGGTATTGGTGATGTTCCAATCGCAGTAATTTTTATATTCGAGAAGTTCTCAGTTTCATAAGTTGTATTTGGAGCGCCATAGGGAGTACCTGATTTTAAAATCAGCCGTTGGCCATCAAGAGCAAAACGATCGTTGGCATCGAGATTTACACCTCCCATACTTCCATCATGAAATTTTGTTCTTGGAATTCTGGTTATAGCAGATATACCTGAAATATTCCAGCCATACCCTGCAATTCCATTTCCTCCCTGACTGTTGTAAACTAAACTAATTTGAGGAACTACACCATTGATTCCTGGTGGCACAGCAATAGGAATAGAATAACTTGCTGAACCGCTAAGAGAGACTGCTAATTCACCTTCGGTAATACCTACTTCAGTTGAAGACCCAGTAGGTGCTGATAGTGTACTTACTGCTGAAGACTTAGCGGTTTCGTTAACAGGTAGATTGTTATTTGTTGTTTCTGCAGTGCTGCTAACCCGTTTTATAGGAGTTAACCCTTGAACAGGTGTTCCTCCTGAGTCCTGAGCTGAAACAAAAAAAGACAAACTTATAAATAGTAATGTATAGTAAAATTGCTTCATGTCTTATTGCTTGATAATTTTTATTGTTTTTTGATCTCCGCTTGTATAAATTAAAGCGACTATATAAATACCAGTTGGGTAACTCTGAAAAGAAATATTTTGAGTATTTATTTTTTCGGTTTTATGGTAGGTATTTAGTGTTTGTCCGTTTAAACCGTACACCACTATAGATGAAACACTGTTACCATCTTTTAATTCCCATTTAAGATACAATTCTTCTCTTACAGGGTTCGGATAGTAGGATATAACATCTTCAGGAGAGAACTTTTGTAAGTCCTCATCTGTAATTGCCTCAATCTCTTTGGGGATTTCTTTAGCCATTTTAGCTGTACAACCTGAAAGGCATAGTTCTCTCAATGTTTGGTTGCCAGCAGCATCATAGTTGAACGTGATTTTTGTTTGGGCATTAGAAACAAAGCATGTTATTAAGGATATAAAAAGTAGTAGTCTTTTCATAATTTGGTATTTATTTAAAAGGGATTATTATAAGAATAGTTTTAAAAAAAAAAGGAATTGCAAATATTGATTATTAAAGTATAATTTGCAAGATTTTTTTTATTTTTTAATGGGTTAGAAAATCTAATATTTTACATAAAAACAGCACTTAAAAATGGTATTGTTTTAATTTCTATGAATTAATTCACTTTCAATTTTTGCAACTCGCAGAGCTAAATCTTTTAAAGCTTCAAGCTCTTGCGCTTGTGTATTTATTTTCTTTTCTTGAGCAATAGAGTAAAGTGTCAATTCCTCAATTTTCTTCAACAAACTCATATTCATCTCAGCAAGCATAAGACCATTTTTTTCAATTTCTTTTGCTGATGGAATTTCTGGTAAATGGCTGTTTTGTTTGATGAATTCTTCTACTTCTTGTAATGATTTTAGTTTGTAATTATTGGCGAAGACATAATCGGGTGCGGGGATACCTAAATCAATTCTAACTTCCTTAGCATGAATTTTCCCGTTTACAGTAAGTTTTTCGTCAGGGTTTGTTGTGCCAATTCCTACGTTTCCTCCATTAAGGTATGAGTTACCTATAGAGGATAGTAAGGTTTTGAATTCACCATTATACATCATTGCGATTTGATTTTCGCTCCAATAACTTTGGTCAGAAGGATATGTAAATCCTAATAATTTAAATGCACCATTGCTGCTTTCCGAGGTTGGTCTAATTGTTAGCTTTGCAATAGTGTTTGTTGTTCCAATGCCAATGTTACCATTAGGATCAATATTAAAAAATGGTTGGGTTTGATTATCTGACCAGTTATAGATGGAAAAACTGGATTCTGTGACCATGTTAGTACCTGAGCTAATTGCCCAAGTTTTGCCAGCTGGATTCCGAACAAATAATTTTGTTGTATTTGCATTCACGCTTCCACTTCCAATTGTGATGTCTCCATTAATATTAATTTTTGAACTAGTTATTGTTTTGGCTATAAAATCTGAATTTATATTATTAAGATTTGCCGAATGCCAGATTTCGTTCCAAGGGTTCCAAGTAGTGTTTGAGCTAGGGTCTCCATTATGCGTTCTAAAAGAAATATGATTCCCTCCGTTTGGCCCATAATCGGTACTAATTTGGCAATCATATTTATTTGTGAATCCTCCATAACTTATGAGTGCGCCATTCCAAGGAGTTCCTGCTGTGGAATATGAAAAAGTATAACCTCCAATAAAGCTATCAGCTGAATTGGCAACAGAAATCGAATTAGTTGGATTTAAGGTTTGTGCTTGTACTGAAATTATAGAAGAAATTATAATTATAGCGCTTAGTGTAATTTTTTTCATGTTAGATAAATGTATTACTTAAGTTGTTTTTCGATTATAGAAAGTCTTTCGGATAGAGATTTAAAAGCTTCGTTTTCTTTTTTTAAAGTTTCATTTTGTTTTTCAATAACTAAAATTCTTTTATTCTGCTCAATAGTGTAAAGCGTCAATTCTTCAATCTTCTGCAATAACTTTATGTTCATTTTAGATAGATTAATACCGTTTTCCTGCATTTCTTTGGCAGAAGCTATTTCTGGTAAATGCTTGTTTCCTTTAATAAAAGTTTCAACAGAAGTTAGTGAAGGTAAGTCGTAATCATTTTCAAAAACAAAATCGGCACCAGCATTAACGGTAACTTTTACTTCTTGTGCATGGATGTTTCCTGCTACAGTAAGTTTTGAATCTGGATTTTGCGTTCCGATACCGAGATTACCGAACTCATTAAGTATCATACCAGGATTCCAATTATTTTGTGTGGCATTTCTAGTGGTAAATATCATAGACGAAGAAGGATTTTCTGACGTAGAGTTGATTCCACTAATAACTCCGAGATATGCTAAACCTTTATTAGGAGAAGTTGTATTTGGCATAACCCATGTAAGACTTCCTATAGATGAATTTGAGAGTGTTGACCCTGATGATAATATAATATGAGATTGGGAATTGGAAGTAGTATTAGGGTTGGATATTTCTACTACTTTGTTATTCCCACCATGTTGGTAAAATGAAGGATCTGCTGTTCCGATTCCAAGGTTACCATCTGAATTAATTCTCATTCGCTCCGTTCCCCATGTACCCATTACAATGTTTCCATACATATCTGCTTGAGTAGAATAGCCAGATAAGTCTATGTATGATCTTATATTATTTGTACCTCCACCAGCTGATAATCTTAAAAAACCATCATCAGTAAGTGGATCAGAAGAACCATAGCCCCTAATTTCACCGTTTAATAATGTTTTATTTGTCACAGGAGGTCTAGGGGATGAGTTTGTTAGTCCACCATTTAAGTTAATTGACTCTTTTAATGTTAGTTTTTTTGCAGAAAAATCAGAATTTATATTATTAAGATTGGCCGAATGCCATATTTCACTCCAAGGATTCCAATTGTTAGAGCTAGGATCTCCGTTATGTGTTCTAAAGGAAATATGATTTCCACCATTTGGTCCATAATCTGAACTAATTTGGCAATCATAAGTATTTCCTGCCCCTCCAAAACTTATAAGAGCTCCATTCCATGGTGTTCCAGCTTCAGTATAAGAAAAAGTATATCCCCCTTTGAAGCTATTTGCAGCATTAGGAGTATGGATAACACTAGTTGGATTTAAAGTTTGTGCTTGTACTGAAACTATAGAAGTCATTATAATTATTGCGCTTAATGTAATTTTTTTCATGTTAGATAAATGTATTATTTTAATTGATTTTCAAGTTTAGTTAATCTTTCGGATAAAGATTTAAAAGCTTCGTTTTCTTTTTTTAAAGTTTCAATTTCTTGAGTTGATCTTTTATCTTGCTTTTCAAGTATTAGTATCTTTTTATTCTGTTCAATAGTATAAAGCGTCAATTCCTCAATTTTCTTTAATAAACTCATATTCATCTCAGCAAGCATAAGACCATTTTTTTCTATTTCCTTAGCCGATGGAATTTCTGGTAAATGACTATTTTGTTTGATGAATTCTTCTACTTCTTGTAATGATTTTAGTTTGTAATTATTGGCGAAGACATAATCGGGTGCGGGGATACCTAAATCAATTCTAACTTCCTTAGCATGGATTTTACCATTTACAGTTAGTTTTTCATCAGGGTTTGTTGTTCCGATACCTATATTGGCGTTTGATCCTTTTATCGTTAATGCATCAGTGTAGAATTCTTTAAGATCCCATTTACTAGGAGTTGTTTTTACTTTAAAGATTAGATTTCCAAAATCGGTATCTACATCACTTAAAACAATTTTTGCACTTTGAATATTTCCTGTACTTGAAACTTTTGTTAATGCCATTCTTGCATCAAATGCAACGCCATTTCCAGTACCTCCATTAATGTTAAATTTTTCAATTGGATTGTTGGTTCCAATGCCTACATAGGCATTAACCCCTTGTATAGTTAAAGCATTAGTATAGAAATCTTCGAGTTCCCATTTGCTAGCAGTTGTTTTTACTTTAAAATTTAGATTACCAAAACTAGTATCTGCATCGTTTAAAACTAATTTTGCGGTCAAAATATTTCCTGTACTTGAAACTTTTGTTAATGCCATTCTCGCATCAAATAAAGCTCCATCTCCTGTACCTCCATTAATGTTAAGTTTCTCGATAGGAGTGCTAGTTCCGATGCCTATGTTATCACCACCACCACTAGAAGTTGCTTGCATTGTTGCATTCGGAGTGTATAATTGTGCTTGTACTGAAACTATAGAAGTCATTATAATTATTGCGCTTAATGTAATTTTTTTCATGTTTAATGATTATTTTTTGAATAGTAATTTTTTATAGTATTTTTTTTATAAAAGCGCAAAGATAACTTTTTGATCCAAACAAAAAATTCTACTTCTACCGATATTTAACATAAATAAACAAGTTTGTCAGTCTTTTAAAATCTACTTTGATTTCTCCTCTAAAATTTTATATTTGTTAATGCTAATACTATAATAGATTATGAAATCGGCATGATTCTCAACCATAAATTATTAAGGAAGAATGACGATACCATATTCCACTAAAAAATAAATATTATCTACGTATGAAAATAAAAGAAGAATTATTCAATAAAAGGATTATTTCCATAGATGCTTTTCGTGGAATTACCATTTTTATCATGATTTTTGTCAATGAGTTGGCAAGCATAAAAAATGTACCACAATGGATGAAGCATATGCCAGCCGATGCCGATGCAATGACATTTGTTGATTTGGTATTTCCTGCGTTTTTATTTATTGTAGGAATGTCTATTCCATTTGCATTTAATGCAAGATTAATAAAAGGAGATTCACCTAAAACAATTTGGACACATACTTTAAAAAGAGCTTTAGCACTTATCATTATCGGAGTTTATATGGTAAATGCCGAATACGGTTATGATGCATCTAAGATGGTGATTTCTGCGGCCTTTTGGGGGCTTTTGGCATACACTATGCCAATTCCTATTTGGAATAAATACGACAAATCATTTCCTAAAATCACTAAAAATATCTTGCAATATGGGGGAATGTTAGTTTTGGTAGTATTGTACTTTTTATACGTTCAGGAAAATGGCGAGATTGGAATTACGCCAAAATGGTGGGGAATTCTAGGGCTTATAGGTTGGGCGTATTTAATTACGGTAGTTTATTATTGGCTGGTAAAAGGAAAATTGACCGCAATGATTGCATTTCTTTTTGTTTGTCTTATAGCTACTATTTTAAATCAAATTAAAGGATCTTTTATTCATGAAATAAAATGGATAGGATTTATTGCTGGACATATGACACATGCTACACTTGTTTCGGCAGGAGTAGTGATATCTCTTTTGTTTTTTGAAGGAAAAATATCTGAGAAAATTAATTGGAAAGTAATAGGTTTTGGTGTCTTGTTTTTTGTGTTGGGTTATTTATTACGACCATATTACGAAGTTTCAAAGGTTAGAGGAACACCTTCTTGGGTGTTATATTCAGCGGGTATTTGTACGGTTATATTTTATTTCTTGTATTGGCTAATGGAAATTAAAAAGCAAACTAAGTGGAGTAACTTTTTTATGCCTGCTGCCGCTAATCCACTCCTTATTTACATACTTCCCGGAATAATATATTACTTCAATTTAGCATTTAAGATACATATAATTCCAGATTATTTCCGCGAGGGAACACCTGGAATTATCTGGTCTTTAGTATTTTCAACGATTATGTTATTTGCTATGCAAATTTTTAATAAATACAAGATTCAGCTGCATTTGTAAAGTTTCAATTGAATCAGTTTGCATTGAAAGAAATTATTTATATTTTCGATTATATTTTTGAAAATTAAATTATGACAGAAGAACAACGCCGACAAATTAAAACGGATAATGATACAATTATTAAGCAAAAGGAATATCGTGTAAATGATTGGCTGCCAATTTTGGATGCACCAAAATTAAGAACTCTGGAAGAAATTAAAGGGAGAATGTCGGTTATGAATGCTTTGATAAATATTGCATTTGAAGCTCCGACCTATATTATTAAAGAATGGATTGAGAATCATGATTTAACCAAATACCTTTCAGATTCAGAAAAAGAAATAGTAGAAAAAGAAAATGATGATTTAACCGAATTTGAAGTCAATTCTCTAAGATGGTATCTAGAATCCTTATGGGCTTTTATGTGGGTTACAGAGATGATCCCTGGGCTTGAAGCAGAAGAATATATTGGAGATAATATGGCTTCATTCTTGCCAAATCTGGAAAATGGTGATAGTAATCAGAAATTAGAAAGTTTGCAGCGCTTAAAATCAGAAGTTGAGATTTATACGATGCTTGATTATTATTACCGACTCCATTGGTATTGTGTAGATGAAAGATTAAATGGACGAGAAGCTAAACTAAATGGAGGATTAGTATATGAAAGACGAAAATCATTAGAATGGATTTATAATCAAGCAGATGATTGGGATAATGTAGAAATGGGTACATAAAATAGTAGTAAAAACGGGTTTAATGATGTTATTAAACCCGTTTTTATATTTTTTACAAAAAAATCATCTCACTCTTTTAAAGGCAATTGTGCCTTCTCTTTTTTTGTTGTCTTTGTAAGCTCCTTCGAGCGTATTACCATCTTCAGATAATGTTAAGACATGTGTTCCCTGAGTTGCCCAACCTTCAATAGGTAAAGTCACATCCACAGTGTATTCAACTGTATTTCCTATTCTTTTCCCAACGCCGCTTTCTACAAACTTTTGCCCTTTCCATTCTAGGTAATGAGAGAAAATAACTTTTCCGTTTTGTTCAGAGATAATAGCTACGGCATTTTCGACCCCCGAATTAATATCTGACCAAACGCCATTGATATCTAATTTTTTATTTTGGCTGAAAGAAAGGTTTGAAAAAAATAATGCTAGGAATAAGAGTTTTAGGATTTTGGATTTCATAATGTTGAGGTTAGTTCGTTTTATGGTTTTAAGTTTTGAATTTGTACAGATTTGATTTCTAATATAGCACCAGAAATAGGATTGTAATTCACAAAATTAAATTTACAAAGATTATGAATGTTCAATGATTTATCTTTTAGTTTAAAATCTGACCAAGGTATTTTTATTGTAGCAAATGTATTGGGTGAAGCAGGTAAATCAACCATTGCATGTGTTCCTCCATGTACACAGCCAGTTCCAGAATTATTTCCTTCCCGAGCCTGCAATTTAATAGCTTGTGATGATTTATAAGTAATGCTTACAAAATTGGAATTGCTAGGTAAATTGGTCGGTTTTCCGTCATTAGTTTCAGATGGAGTGATCATTACATTTAGTTCAATTTCACCAAGAGGAGAGTCTTTTGCTGTTACACGAATAAGATCTTTTTTCTCTCTAATTGAGTTAATCGTTTCCTGATTTTCTTTGGTAGGTCCTGCAACAAACCAAGTATTTGAAGTCACCAGATCAGAGGTTTTATTTGGGGTTTGAAAAATAGTAGTTTTACAGCTTGAAAATAAATATGAAATTATAATAAAACTCAGCGATATAATTCGGATAGTGATTGTTCTATGTTTCATAAAAGATTAATCTTTTTTTTGCTAAAATAAATAATAAAGTAACCTGTTTAGATTTTAAAATTTTAGCGAGGTTATTTGATGATAGATAAAGGCGGGTTCTAAAAGAATAATTAGATAAATTTTAAAAGAGGCTCTAATAAGAGATTGTATTATTATGATAAGCTGTGTTTCGTTTTTATTTCACATTTAATATTATTTTAGAGATCGTAAAAAAGATTTGTCTTCACGGCTAGGATTAGCATAAAATTTCTAACTTTCCCAAAAAAACATAGCTCAATTATTACATGCAATTATCGGTTATTATCCTCAATTACAATGTGCGTTATTTTTTAGAACAATGTGTTTTAAGTGTACAACAGGCGCTTGAGAATGTTGATAGCGAGATAATTGTAATAGATAATAATTCTCCAGATGATAGTTGTGAGATGATTCGCAGTCGGTTTCCTACTGTAAAATTGATTGAGAATAAAGAAAATTTAGGTTTCCCAAAAGGAAATAATATAGGAGTTTCTCAGGCAAATGGAGAGTATATATGTATTTTAAACCCAGATACTGTAGTTGCCGAAGATACATTTACAAAAGTATTGGCTTTTGCTAAAAAACAGCATGATTTAGGGATAGTAGGCGTAAATCTTATTGATGGAACAGGTAATTTTCTTCCAGAGAGCAAGCGTGGTATTCCAACACCTTGGGTCGCTTTTACCAAAATTGCAGGATTGTATAAGATTTTCCCCAAATCAAAATACTGCAATAAATATTATGCGGAACATTTACAAGAAAACCAAACAGGAAAAGTAGAAATACTCGTTGGTGCTTTTATGGTAATGAAACGAGATTTATATAATGAAGTTGGAGGTTTCGATGAAGATTGTTTTATGTATTCTGACGATATTGATTTATCGTATATGGTTTTGAAAAAAGGAAAAACTAATTATTATTTTTCTGAAACTACTGTAATTCACTATAAAGGAGAAAGTACAATAAAGGACGAGAAATACATGAAGCGTTTTCAGGAGGCAATGAATTTCTTTTATAAGAAACATTTTAAAGTATCTTTTTTGTTCTCATTTTTTATGAAAATGGGAATTGTGTTTTTTTCTATTATGAAAATGATTCAGGGAAAAGCAATGATAAAAACAACACCAAAAGAGTATTTTTTATATAGTTCAAATGATAAATTAGCCGTAAAATTGAGTTTAATTTTACAAAATAAAGTTACATTTTGTGATTTAAAAAAAGAAAAAATGGTAAATTCGTCCCTGATTTACATAGCAAAAGGAGCAGAGGTAATTTTGGATAATCAATACATATCATTCAAGAAATGTATCGATATCTTAAAAACGGAAAGACATAAGAAGATTACTTTTAAAATTTTACCCAAAACTACTGCTTTTTTAATCGGAAGTGATTCCAGTAATGATAGAGGTAAAATCGTTAAAATCGCATAAAAATTATATTTAATGTAATTTATATTTAAATTTTTCAGTAATTTCGCAATCTGAAAATCAAAATCACCTTTTAGGTTAACAATATGGCAAGATTTGAATTAAAACTTCCTAAAATGGGAGAAAGTGTCGCTGAAGCAACAATCACAAACTGGTTGAAACAAGTTGGAGACAAAATTGAAATGGATGAAGCAGTACTGGAAATCGCCACTGATAAAGTAGATAGCGAAGTGCCAAGTGAAGTTTCGGGAATTTTAATTGAGCAATTGTTTGGCAAAGACGATTTGGTACAAGTAGGGCAGACTATTGCCATTATTGAAACAGAAGGAGGATCGTCATTTTTAGTCGATAAAGTAGCAGAAGAAACAACTGCTCCAGCAGAAGTTGCTGCAATCGAAAAAACAATCGAAGCGGCTAAAGAAGTTGCAGCTCCGGCAGATTATACTACTTCAGATAAATTCTTTTCTCCTTTGGTGAAAAACATAGCTAAAGAAGAAAATGTTTCTATAGCTGAGTTAGAAAGTATAAATGGTTCAGGAAAAGATGGTCGCGTGACCAAAGAAGATATATTGGCTTATGTTGCTGGTAGAAAAAATAAAGTAGAAACACCGAAGGTAGAAGTGAAAGTTGAGGTTGCGGTGCCTGTTAAAGTACAGGAACAAGTAGTTTCAAAAGCAGCACCAGTTTCTGTAAATGGAGGAGATGAAATCATAGAAATGGATAGAATGCGTAAGCTTATATCTGGATATATGGTGGCTTCAGTTCAAACTTCTGCACACGTACAATCGTTTATTGAGGTAGATGTAACTAATATTGTAAAATGGAGAGAAAAAGTTAAAACTGCTTTTGAGAAAAGAGAAGGAGAAAAATTAACTTTTACGCCAATTATGATGGAAGCTGTTGCAAAAGCATTGAAAGACTTTCCAGGAATGAATATTTCAGTTGATGGTGATTATATCATCAAAAAGAAAAATATAAATTTAGGAATGGCAGCTGCATTACCAAATGGAAACTTAATCGTTCCGGTAATTAAAAATGCAGATCAGTTAAACCTGGTTGGAATGGCAAAAGCAGTTAATGATTTAGGTAATCGTGCAAAAGCAGGAAAACTAAAACCAGACGATACACAAGGAGGAACATATACAGTAACTAATGTGGGAACTTTTGGAAGTGTTTTTGGAACGCCAATCATCAATCAGCCGCAAGTTGGTATTTTAGCTCTAGGAGCAATTCGTAAAGTACCAGCAGTTATAGAAACTCCAGAAGGGGATTTTATCGGGATTCGTCAGAAAATGTTCCTTTCGCACAGTTATGACCACCGAGTTGTAGATGGAGCATTAGGAGGAAGTTTTGTGAAAAGAGTAGCAGAGTATTTAGAAGCTTTTGATGTAGATAGAGATTTTTAGAAAAATCAATCTTATAAATAATTAACCCTTTTAACGTTTTAAATGTTGAAAGGGTTTTCTTTTTGCAGGATTGTTGCATTACAGGAGGTAATCGGCAACTTTCTGAAAAAAACAAGTGAAATTCGGCTTTAAAAATTATATTTGTAAACTTATAAAATTAAAAAATGGAACTGAAACTCAACAAACCAATTTGCTTTTTCGATCTTGAAACTACTGGAATTGACATCGGAAAAGATAGAATAGTAGAAATTTCAATATTTAAAGTTTTTCCAAACGGAAATAAAGAAAGTAAAACTTGGTTGGTGAATCCTACAATTCCAATTCCACCACAAACCACCGCTGTTCATGGTATTACCGATGAAAAAGTGGCAAATGAACCTACGTTTGCAGTATTGGCACCACAGGTTTATAATATGATAAAAGATAGTGATTTGGCAGGGTTTAATTCAGATCGTTTTGATATTCCGTTGTTGGCAGAAGAACTGCTGCGTGCGGGTGTTGACTTTGATATGAAAAACAAATGTTCTGTCGATGTGCAGACTATTTTTCATAAAATGGAAGAAAGAACATTAAGTGCTGCCTTGAAGTTTTATTGCGGGAAAAGTCTAGAGAATGCGCATTCTGCAGAAGCAGATACCATGGCGACATATGAAATTCTTAAAGCGCAATTGGATCGTTATCCAGAACTGGAAAATGATATGAAGTCATTGTCAGAGTTTACAACCAGAAAGAAAATAGCTGATTTTGCAGGAATGATTGCTTTTGATAAAGATGATGAAGAGGTTTTTACCTTCGGAAAACATAAAGGAGCAAAGGTAGAGAAGATTCTTGAGACAGAACCAGGATATTTTAGCTGGATACAAAATGCAGACTTTCCTTTGTATACTAAAAAGGTACTGACAGCTATTAAATTAAGAAAGTTAAACACAAAATAAGGTTCTAAGAAATTAAGGCTCTAAGGTTCTGAGTTTTTTGTACTTGGTTTTCTTGGTGGCTTAGTAACTTAGCGACTTAGCAACTTAAATAGAATGAAGATAATCTGTATCGGTAGAAATTATGCGAATCATATAGAAGAATTGCAAAACGAACGTCCAACGGAGCCAGTCGTGTTTATGAAGCCTGATTCGGCAGTTTTGTTAAAGCAGCATCCATTCGTGATACCTGAATTTTCGGAGGATATTCATCACGAAATAGAGTTAATTGTTAAAATTAACAAGGTAGGAAAGTACATAGAGCCAAAGTTTGCACATAAATACTACGATGAAATTAGTGTAGGTATTGATTTTACGGCTAGAGATTTACAGACTAAATTGAAGGAGAAAGGATTGCCTTGGGAAAAAGCAAAAGCGTTTGATGGTTCGGCAGTAATAGGTGAATTTTTGCCTAAGACGCAATTTAGTTCACTGGAAAATATTACATTTGAGTTAACAAATAATTCTAAGAGCGTTCAAAAAGGAAATTCTAATATGATGTTGTGGAAAATTGATGAGCTTATTTCGTATGTTTCTCAATATTTTACATTAAAAATTGGAGATATTATCTTTACAGGAACTCCAGAAGGAGTTGCGGCCGTAAAACCAGACGATGTTTTAGAAGGATTTTTAGAAGGAAAAAAATTATTCAGAATACAAGTAAAATAATGGCTTTAAAATACAACCTTTCAAAAGTGTACGCACTTTCAGATAACGATCCAGAATTTGTAAATGAAATTCTTAATTTGTTTGTAACCGAAGTTCCGGAAGATTTAAAACAAATTAAAGAAGGGATAAAAAAGAAAGATCATAAACATGCCTATGCCTATGCGCATAAGATAAAACCAACACTTGATTTATTAGGTCTTAATGTTGCTTTTGAGGAGATTCTTCAGGTTGAAGCCTGGACAAAGGCCGAAGGTAAAAAGAAAGCCATAGAGGAAACTTTTAAGAGTATAAAAAATCAGGTAAAAGAAGCGATTAAAGAAATTAAGAAAGACTTTGATCTGTAAAAATTAAAGATGGTCTTCCTGAATCATATCAGGTTAGATTGTCAGTTATATATAAAATTCACTAGCCATATAATTAAATACAAAGGTTAGTGAATTAATTTTCTTTCTTCGTATTACTTCGCGATAAAAAGGATATCTATTGCTACTTCATGCAACTCCTTGCGAGAAATAATCTAATGTAATAATTTGAACTTCAGATACATGAAAGCAACAATAATAACGATTGGTGACGAAATCCTAATAGGACAAATTGTAGACACAAATTCTGGTTTTATAGCCAAATCTTTAGATAAAATCGGAGTCGAAATCCATGAAATGATTTCGATAAGTGATGATAAAGAGCATATTTTAAATACATTTTCTCAATTACAAAACAAAGTTGATTTAGTAATTATTACGGGAGGTTTAGGGCCAACTAAAGATGATGTGACTAAAAAAACATTTTGTGATTATTTTGAAGATGAATTAGTGGTAAATCCAGAAGTTTTGGCTCATGTCACAGAGTTGATCGAAGGTTTTTATAAAAGACCGATTACTCAAATGAATAAAGATCAGGCGTTGGTTCCTTCAAAATGTACAGTACTTCATAATAAGATGGGAACGGCTCCAGGTATGTGGATGAAAAAAGAAAACACTGTTTTTATTTCTCTTCCAGGGGTTCCTTATGAAATGAAATATTTGGTAGAAAGTGTTATAGTTCCAAAGGTTGTAAAAGAATACGAGCGGCCGTATATTATTCATAAAACGATACTTACCTATGGGCAGGGCGAAAGTTTAGTAGCTGAGCGTATTGAAGAGTGGGAGAATAATTTACCAGATTTTATAAAGTTAGCTTATTTGCCTAATCCAGGAAGGGTGCGATTGCGACTTTCGGCACGAGGTACAGATAAAGAAATGTTGGAAGCAGCTATTGAGGCTAATGTGCAATCGTTAGATGCGATCATTCATGATATCATAGTAGGTTTTGATGATAACGAAACTATTGAGGTAGTGGTGGGGCAGCTACTTGCTAAGAAAGGAAGAACAATAGCAACAGCTGAAAGTTGTACGGGAGGAAAAATCGCATCACTTTTATCAGCGGTTTCTGGTGCATCAAGTTATTTTAGAGGTAGCGTTGTGCCTTATTCAACCGAGTTAAAAACGACTGTTTTGGGAGTGTCGGCGAATTTAATAGAAGAAAATTCTGTCGTAAGTTCGGCAGTAGCTTCAGCGATGGCTTTGAACGTAAAACGCCTAATGAAAACAGATTACGCAATAGCGACAACTGGGAACGCTGGACCAACAAAAGGAGACTCAAAAGCGGAGATCGGCACTGTTTTTATTGCAATTGCAACTCCAAACGATATAATTGTTGAAGAATTTAATTTTGGCCAACCACGTGAAAAAGTGATAGATAGGGCTGTAATTAAAAGTTTAGAGATGTTACAGAAAGAAATTTTAAAAAATGTGCACTAATTTTTTGTTTCAATCGTTTATTTTTCTTTTCTTTGCACCCTGATTTTGAATAACGATAAAACATAAGTATAATGTCAAGAGTTTGTGACCTTACAGGTAAAAGAGCGATGGTAGGAAATAACGTTTCTCACGCTATGAACAAAACTAAGAGAAAATTTTCTGTGAACTTAGTTAAAAAGCGTTTTTATCTTCCAGAAGAAGATAGATGGATTACTCTTAGAGTAGCAGCATCTACGATAAAAACAATTAATAAAAATGGAATTTCTGCAGTTTTGAAAAAAGCGCAGTCAGAAGGATTTATCAAATAATCTTTTCCAAAATAAATATATAGCAAGATGGCAAAGAAAGGTAATAGAATCCAAGTAATTTTAGAATGTACTGAACACAAGACTTCTGGTGTAGCAGGAACTTCAAGATACATTACAACAAAGAACAAAAAAAATACTCCAGACAGATTAGAGATTAAGAAATTTAATCCAATCTTGAAACGTGTAACTGTTCACAAAGAAATTAAGTAATAATTAGAGATTTTATAAATCTCAATGGTTTTCCATTAGAGCTTTATAAAAACTTCAAATAACATTTGAATCATGGCAAAGAAAACCGTAGCATCGTTACAAACAGCTTCTAAGAGATTATCAAAAGCCATCAAAATGGTGAAATCTCCTAAAACTGGTGCATATACATTCGTAGAATCTATTATGGCTCCTGAAGAAGTTGATACTTTCTTGAAAAAGAAATAATTAACAATTACAATATATAGAAAAGCTACTTTCATTCGGAAGTAGCTTTTTTATTTTTTATATTTGTCTCAAAATTTAGAGAAGCCAGACAATAGCCCTTTTTTAATCAATGTTCCCGCATTTGCTATAATCTTTTGTTTTGGACCCCAGAACAAAAAGGTTTTTTCTGCAAACCTAGTTCGCTTAACTCCTATGAAATTGGAAATTATGTGAAGTAATTGGAGCTAATTAAAGACATTTGGACTTCTTTAAACTCTAGAATTGTTGTAGATTGTGAGAAAAATCTAAATAATTCGAAAAACTAACAACCTATATAAAAATGAGTTTTTTTAAAAAAATATTTTCATCCGATAAAAAAGAGACACTAGACAAGAGTCTTGAGAAATCAAAAACATCTTTCTTTTCTAAATTAAGTAAAGCAGTAGCTGGTAAATCTAAAGTCGATGACGACGTTTTAGATAATTTGGAAGAAATCCTTGTTTCTTCAGATGTTGGAGTAGAGACAACTCTAAAAATTATTACCCGAATAGAAAACCGTGTAGCTGCCGATAAATATCTTGGTGTTGATGAGTTAAATCAAATCTTACGCGAAGAAATTGCAGGCTTGTTATCCGAAACCAATACAGGTGAGGCAACCGAATTTGTAGTTCCTATTCAGACAAAGCCATATGTTTTAATGGTGGTAGGAGTAAATGGAGTAGGAAAGACCACAACTATTGGTAAATTAGCTTATCAGTTTAAAAAAGCAGGTTATAAGGTAGTATTAGGTGCGGCAGATACTTTTCGTGCAGCAGCGATTGACCAATTGCAAATTTGGGCTGATCGCGTAGATGTGCCAATTGTAAGACAAAATATGGGTAGTGATCCAGCATCAGTTGCATTTGATACCTTACAGTCAGCAGTAGCACAAAATGCAGATGTAGTTATAATTGACACAGCAGGACGTTTGCACAACAAAATTAACTTGATGAACGAGCTTACAAAAGTTAAACGCGTCATGCAAAAAGTTGTAGCCGATGCACCACACGATGTACTTTTGGTTTTGGATGGTTCAACAGGTCAAAATGCTTTTGAACAAGCTAAGCAATTTACAGCAGCAACCGAAGTAACAGCTCTTGCTGTAACTAAATTAGATGGTACAGCCAAAGGCGGTGTTGTAATTGGTATTTCGGATCAGTTTAAAATTCCTGTAAAATACATTGGTGTTGGTGAAGGAATTGAAGACTTGCAGGTTTTTAATAAGTATGAGTTTGTAGATAGCTTCTTTAAATAATTTTCAGATGAGTTTTAATACTATTCCGCCGATATATTTTTATTTTGGCAGCATTCTTTCTTTTGTTTTGTCTAATATTTTTAGAGAACAAAATCTAACAGTATATTATGTTTTATTAGTAATAGGTGTTATTTTGTTTGTTCTTGGTCTTCTTAGAAGAATTCAGACAAAAAGATAATTCAATAAAAATATTTTCACAATATTTTTTTATAAGATAAAGCTTTTCTTTGTTAGGATAAGCTGTGTTTTATGTATAAAGAGCCAAGGAATATTTATAGTATTCGTTGGTTTTTTGCTTTATAGATAAGTTCAGATAAATAAAATAGTTTGTTGGGTTTTGATGATTTTTTCTTCTTTATCAATTTTATAAAGTTAACTTTGTGTTTAATAAAAATATTCATATTACCGTGAAGCTTTAGCCCTAGTCACTTCATAGAATTTCATTAAAAGTGGTATTCTCTATTATGGGTTTTTAATCATAATAAAGATGTAGCATCATAAAGCCTTCCAAGAAAAAATTAATTTATAATGAAAAACGTATTTAAAATTCTCTTAGTCTCATTTTTGTTTGTAGCTTGTCAACAGAAAATAGAACCTGCCGATATTGCTAAATTAAATGGATATTGGGAGATTGAAAAAGTTGTTTTTGATAAGGGTGAAGACAAAGATTATGGAATGAACGAGAGCTATGATTATTTTATGATCGGAGCTGATAATACAGGAACCCGCCAAAAAGTAATGCCACAATTGGATGGAACTTTTGTAACAAATGATGTACATGAGGATGTAAAAGTAAGATTTAAAGAAGGTAAAGCCTTCTTAGATTATTCAACACCTTATATGAAATGGAGTGAAGAATTAATTGCTTTAACAGATAGTGAGTTAGTGCTGCTAAATGCTGAGAAGAAAGAATATCATTATAAAAAAGCAGGACCAATTAATATTACAGACAATGGCAAAAAGACTAAATAATCAGAGTACTGTTGGAGATATTTTACAAAAAATTATCCAAGTAAATAAGCTCCAACCCGGAATGGATCAGATTGATGTGAAAGAGGCATGGCGACAACTGATGGGGAATGGTGTAAATAGTTATACCCGAAATGTAGTTTTAAAAGGAAGTACACTTTATGTAGAGCTAACGTCATCAGTTTTAAGAGAGGAACTGACCCACGGAAAATCTAAAATCATTACAATGATAAATGAAGAATTACGAAGAGATGTAGTTCGTGATGTAGTTTTGAGATAGATAGTTTTCAGTTTCAGTAAAACAGAGTTATAAAAAAAAGTCCCATTTCATTTGAAATGGGACTTTTTTTATGATGTAAACTGTTACAGTAAAACTGCGACTGATTTACTGAATACTAGAATTGCTCTCTTCCAGCAAAATGGAATGCACCTTCGATAGCAGCATTTTCGTCGCTATCAGAACCGTGAACTGCATTTTCTCCGATAGAAGTAGCATATGCTTTACGAATTGTTCCTTCAGCAGCTTCAGCAGGGTTTGTAGCTCCGATTAAAGTTCTGAAATCTTCAACAGCGTTGTCTTTTTCTAAAATAGCAGCAACAATTGGTCCGCGAGACATGAATTCTACTAATTCTCCGTAGAAAGGTCTTGCAGCGTGAACAGCATAAAATGCTTGAGCATCAGCTACAGTTAATTGAGTTAATTTTAATGAAACGATTTTAAATCCTCCATTAGTAATCATTGCTAAGATATTTCCGATGTGTCCGTTTTGAACTGCATCTGGCTTAATCATTGTAAAAGTTCTATTTGTTGCCATTTTTATTTTTATTAAATTTTGTGCAAAAATAGACTTTTTTTATGAATTCAATTTAATAAATTCATAATTAAAACTACACAGGCTGTCTTTATGATAATTAATATTTAGAAATGGTGCATCGATTGTGATGCACTAGTATAGACACACCGTAGTGTGTCTGTATTTTGTGCATATCGTTAAGGAAAATTAAACCTTAAAAATAAGTTTATTCTTGTAGAAAATCCATAAAATGAATGTCCAAATACCAACGTATGTGAGCGCTCCAGCTAATGAAGCTGTCATTGGATTACTGAAAAAAGGTGCAATTCCAAAACTGTATAAATAATCTAAAAGATTGATTTGTTGATCAGGATTATGTGGGTTTTTAAATTGAAACATTACCAATCCTTGTGGGATTATTTGAGAAAAGAAAAATACAATCATTGGATTTACTCCCCAAATCAAGAATAATTTAATTCCTTTTTTTAAGTTTAGAATATCAATAAGATAATATAATAATGCTAGACAAGTTGTTGCTAGCCCAGCAGTATATAATACATATGTACTTGTCCATAAGGATTTGTTTATCGGAAAAACAATACTCCAAATTTGAGCAATGATGATTAGAATTATACCAGCGATTGCCATTTTTTTAGCAATCTCTATTTTGGGTATAGAACGGTGTAATAACTGACCAATAAGTAAACCAATAATTCCAGTTGCAATTGATGGAATTGTACTTAAAATACCTTCAGGATCCCATGTTATGGTTCCGCGGTACATATGCCCTTTTAATAAGATACTATCTATCCAAGAAGCTAGATTAGTTCCTTTATCAAAATTAGCTTCTCCAATTCCCGGAACAGGAATTAATGCCATTACTGCCCAATATCCTAATAACAAGAATGAAGCAACTAGTATTTGTGTTTTTTGGTTTGATTTTAAATATAAAAGCGAGACTACAAAATATACAATTGCGATACGTTGTAGAACTCCTGGAAGTCTCACGTCTTGATATGCTTCAATACCGCTATAAGCCAAAAAGAGGTAAATAAATAGGATTGAAAAGGCTAGAATGTTTTTTACTTTAGAGCTAAAATTACCCATTAATGCATATCCTACCGCAATAGTTATGATTAATCGGCCAATAAGCAACGGAATACCTTCGAGCCCAAAAAGTTGTATTTTGGCAAAGAAATTAAAGAAAATTCCAAGACAAAACATTCGTAACGAGCGTACTAATATTTTATTAAAAGTTGTGCTGTTAAAGTTTTTTGTAGGCATTGCAAAAGAAACGGCAACTCCCATAATGAAGATGAAAAATGGAAAAACCAAATCGGTTGGTGTGCAACCATGCCACTCTGAATGTAATAGAGGAGGGTAAATAGCGCTCCAGCTTCCTGGATTATTGACGATTGTCATTAATAAAATAGTTAATCCTCTGAAGACATCTAGTGAAATCAAGCGCTCTCTGGTCATAATGTTTTGGTAATAGGTTAGTTTTTGTTTTAAAAGTTAATAATTTGGTTTAGAGGGTAATAGTCTAAGAAGTAAGCGGTTATTTATTTTCTTATGATTATTACTTTATTGTTTTGTTTTTAAGAGCCTGCCTAAATTTTGAACGGATTCTTATATTGTTATAACATTAAAATTAGATTCTAATGGTTTTAATTCTTTAATTAAAAGCGGAATTAATTCTTCGCCTTTTTCCAGATAAAATTCCGAAAAATTGGCTTGACGCTCCTGTAAACTTCTGTTAGGGAATAACTCATTTTGCAAGCTAGTAATACGTTGTAAAATGTCATTTAGCTTTCTTTTTTGAGCTTTTAATAATCTTTTTTCAAGGTTGTCTAATCCTTTTATTTGTTTGATTTCTTGTGCTTTTACAGCTCCTGTAAACGATTTATCAGTTTGATTTGCCAATTCATAAAGATATTCGAATTGCTTCTGTAAAATCTCTTTTTGAGGTGTTAAATCAATAGAAAATGGAGATAATTCTCTTGTGCTTTTATTAATTAAATTTTCTTGCTTTGAAAATAAATCGCTCCATGATAGATTTAATTGATCCGCTTTTTTAACTTGTTTTTCGGTTGCTAAAAGCACCGAATTTCTAATTAAAAGCATTGGGAAAGTAATCTTAACAGTGTCAAAAAAGGACTTTAATTCTAACCAATATGCGATTTCTCCACCTCCGCCAATGTAGCATAAATTTGGAAGAATAATTTCCTGATATAGCGGACGCATAATCACGTTTGGACTGAATTTTTCGGGATTACTTTCTAATAAATCAAAGATTTCTTTTCCTGAGAATTCAATTCGGGTATTGTTTACTTTGTATTTTCCATTTTCAAAAATAATACGTTCGCGTAATTCATCTTCGATATAAAATAAATTAATTTCACGAGGATTTACCTGTATTGTATAATCTTTTAGTTTTTCAATGGTTTCCTGAACGGCTTTATAAGAAGATTGGGATTCTAGTTCTTCTTTTATATAAGGAATAAAAGCACGTTTTAAATTGGCATTATCGGCGTCTAGAATTACTAAGCCTTGTGAAGCAAATAAACTATTGGCTAGATAACGGGTTGCGTTAGCCAGATTATCATGTTTTAAATAAGCTTCCTTGAATATTTTTTTTAAGACATTGGCATTAGTGCTAGAACCTAATTCTAAAGCATATATTTCGAAAAAATCTTCAAGCCCTTTCGTTGATAATCTACCCACAGGACCAGTACTTTCAGCATTCCATCTAAATTTTTTACCTTTAAAATTAAAATAATTAATTTCTTCAAAATCATGATCTTCGGTTGCCATCCAATATATGGGAACAAAGTTATAAGAAGGATATTTTGACTTTAATTCGGCGGTAAGGTTTATAGTAGAAATGATTTTATACAAAAAATATAGAGGTCCACTAAATAAGTTTAATTGATGTCCAGTTGTAACTGTAAATGTATTTGGGAGTGCTAATGCTTCAATATTTTGTTTGGTTGAATCCGAAAGTTCAATCGTAGCATACTGATCTTTTAAGACAGAAACCAAAGGCATTCTATTGTTATCATCGAAATTTTGTTGTTTTTCAATGATTTGTTTCTCAAAGTTTTCCAGTGTTGGAAAATTATTATATAGCGGTTTTAAATCCGATTTTTGCTCTAAATAATCATGTATCAATGTTGAAAAATATCCTGAGGTTTGGTAGCTGATACAGTCGGTTGGCATAAGTATTGGTTTATTTTTAATAGCTGTAAATTTAATCAAAATTTATACTTAAAAATGGATTTAACTATTGCTTATGATTTGATTTTTAAAATAATATTTAATTAATTAAAAATCAGCTAGTTATATGTGTTATAGGAAAATACTTGTTTTTGAATTTGTTTATTTGAAAAATAATTTGCAAAATTTGCATTAGAAAATAAATCATTAACCAATTAATAACGAAGACAATGTTTGTATTAAACTTTACCTCTCAAAACATCACATCAGGATTAGATTCTGTTGTCATGTGTCTTCGTGGCTTTTCGCAATCATAGCAAATCAATTTTAGATATATGAATAAGCCCGAAGGAAATTAACTTTCGGGCTTTTTTTATTCTAGACACTTCAAAAAATTCCCGATACCCCGAACTCAATTTATCTATTGGAGATAAAATGCTTTTGTCTTGTATTTTTTAATACTTGACAGGAAAACTATAATTTAAATTTTTTTAAAATGGATAATTATCTTTTAGATGATTACATCCAATGTAGTCGCTTAAAGAAAAAAAGGCAAAAAAAGAGATTAGTTAAAGAGGATTTCGAAAAACAATTAATTCAGTTGAATAAGCTTGAAGGTGAACTTTGGAAAAAGAAAAGTTGTTTGCCTTTAGTTCCTTTAGCAACGCCCTACCAAAAAGGATGGCAGCGCTATTTTGTACTAAGGGAAGATATTGCAAGATCTAAAGAGGCATTGTTCTATAAAACAGTATTAGAGAAGATAAACACAGTACAATATTCTTCTGATAAATCTTTTAAGAAAAAGAAAAAGAGAAAAAGAAAGCATGTATATGTTGAAAGCCTTCAGATGGTAAAAGAGTTTTCAGAATCAGAATGGAGAAGCCCAAAATTAGCGTTGACTGAGAAAGAAAAAACACATTTTTATAAAAGGGAACGTTGGTGTCCTAATTGTAAACGCTATAAAGTGCATTATGTATTTAATGAACCTTGGCGCTATGTATTACGTGTCAGACCAAATATGATAACACATACTAAAATGGTCGATGCTGTTTTAGAAAGTGAAATAGATAAGTTAGATAATTATCTAACAAGAAATTTTCTTCGAAATTCAATGATAAAAATTGCACGCGGAAGTGTGAACTATTGGAGATGGAATAATAAAAAAATAAAATACCAAAATCCATTAGACAATAAACAAATTCATACCGTAATGGATGAATATTATAAAGAAAAAGAATATCTAAATAGTGGGGCAATAGACCCAAAAGATAAAAAATACAATGGGAAATAAATTATCCGGAAAGGACCTGATTAAAATAGGCTTTCCAAAAAATAATAGTATCAATATAGCCTTGGGGCAAATAAATAGATACCGTAAACGAGAAAAAAAAGAGAGTATATTAAACGAAGCCAAAGAAGTTTTACTATCGCCTGAAAAATTTACAGGACATGGTACTTGGGGTAAGGTCGCAGAAGGATTGGTAAATCCGGTACAGGTAAGAATGCATCAGTTAAATAATACTCGTGCACCATTTTCCATATTTGGAGAAAATGAAATCGATGAGCAGGCTAAGTATCAGTTATATGATGCTTTAAAATTACCAATTTCGGTTGCAGGAGCTTTAATGCCTGATGCACATTCTGGTTATGGATTGCCAATAGGTGGTGTTTTAGCAACAGATAATGCTGTTATTCCGTATGGAGTTGGAGTGGATATTGGCTGCCGAATGAGTTTGTCGATTTTTGATATACCAGCATCTTTTTTTAAAGGAAAAGATCATCAATTACAAGCAATTTTAAAAGATAATACGAAGTTTGGAATGTATGAAACGCATACCATACGAGCAGATCACGAAGTGTTTAGCCGAAGTGAGTTTCAGGATATTCCACTTATTAAAAGTTTATTAAGTAAAGCATATAAACAACTTGGTACATCTGGTGGAGGAAATCATTTTGTAGAGTTCGGAATTGCTAAAATTACCAATCCACTTAATGAGTGGAAAATTGGAGTAGGCGAGTATTTTGCAGTGCTTTCGCATAGTGGATCAAGAGGTTTGGGAGCTAATATTGCCAAACATTATACGTATCTGGCAACTAAACAATGTCCGTTACCTAAAAATGTACAGCATTTGGCTTGGTTGGATTTAAATACGCATGATGGACAAGAATATTGGTTGGCTATGAACTTAGCTGGAGATTATGCCAAAGCTTGCCATGATGATATTCACCGCCGAATTGCCAAGGCAATTGGTAAACGAGTGGTTGTAACGATCGAAAATCACCACAATTTTGCATGGAAAGAAACGGTAAATGGTAAAGAAGCTATTGTACATCGTAAGGGTGCAACCCCAGCTAATGTAGGGGAACTTGGTATTATTCCGGGTTCGATGACTGCACCTGGATTTATTGTTCAGGGAAAAGGAAATTCGGAGAGTTTAAACTCCGCATCACATGGAGCAGGACGACTTTTTTCTCGTAGAAAATGCAAGGAATCGTTTACACAAAGTGAGATTAATAAAGTCTTGAAAGCTAACGATGTGAGTTTAATTGGTGGAAACATTGATGAAGCACCCATGGCGTATAAGGACATTAATAAAGTAATGGCTAATCAAACAGAATTGGTGGATGTTTTAGGAACGTTTACACCAAAAATCGTTCGAATGGACAGATAATTAAAATTTAAAAAGATGAAACGATTTCAAGATGAAAATAAATTTTTAGGAAATTTTTCCAATGAGATTTTGGTAAAATGTCCGAAATGTGATTCTAAATCGGCTGTTAAAAGAGAAAATAAAATTGGCTGTGAATGCGGTCGTTGCTATTCTGCAGTTTTTGAATGCAAACATTGTTTTTATAAACTCAAAGAGCCCGTTTATCGATACATTGCTTATGGGAAAGCATATTGCAATCATTGTTTTGAAAAATACGAATATGAATCGCAACTTTTAAAAGAGAAGCCCGAAAAATATAAAGCTAAATGCCCGCATTGTAACTTTCAAGAAGAATGGAAACCAAAAATTAAAGCGGTTTTACAGAGCTCTAAAGTAAATGATGGTTTAGTAACCGATGCATGGTATAATTTACCACTTTGGTTTCAAAAAGAAGTAGATGGGGAAATATTTTGGGCTTACAATCAAGAACATATTGATTATTTAGAAAGGTACATTGGAGCAGATTTGCGAGAACGGAATTCAAAAATAAATTACAGTTCAAGCTTAGTAGCTCGTTTGCCAAAATTTGTAAAAGAGGCAAAAAACAGAGAAAAACTATTGAAGATTATAGATAAATGGAAAAAATAATTCAAATAACATCAGGTCGTGGCCCAGCAGAATGCAGCTGGGTTGTGGCTCAGGTTTTAAAAACATTCCTGGAAGAAGCAAATGACAATAAAATAAAGACTACTTTGCTTCAAAGAGAAACAGGAATAGAAAATGGTACAGTAGAAACAGCCACAATTTTATTAGAAAGTAATAATCTTGATGAATTTGTGAATTCTTGGATTGGAACCATCCAATGGATAGGACAGAGTCAGTTTAGGAAATTTCATAAGCGTAAAAATTGGTTTATCGGAATTTTTGAAGTTGATAAAGTGACTACAACTCAAATTTCTGAGAATGATATTCAGTATCAGGCAATGCGAAGTTCGGGTGCTGGTGGACAACATGTAAATAAGGTAAGTTCGGCTGTAAGAGCAACCCATGTTCCTACAGGGATAAGTGTTGTGTCTATGGATTCACGTTCGCAGCATCAGAATAAAAAACTGGCGACAGAGAGACTATTTCAAAAGTTTAAGGATGAAACTGTCAAACAATTCAAGGCCGAATTTCAGATGCAATGGATGAATCAATTGCAAATCCAGCGAGGTAATCCGATTCGGGTTTTTCAGGGGTCAGATTTTAAAAAACAAAAACAAACAAAAAATTACAAACAGGAAAGACAAAGATTAAAAAGAGAAGATTACTTAGAAAATGATTAAGTTCTAAAATCTTGAATTCCTAAATAGAATAGATTATGAAAACAGTAGATAAATATCTTTTTCAGGCATTAGATAGTTATCCATATTCGTTGGAAGAAACCATCGAATCATTGGATTATGCGTTGTCTTATGATGATAAAAACACGATGGCTTTATGCTTATATGGACAGGTTTTAAGCGATCAGTTATTTAAATATGAGGAAGCTAAAGAATATTTTCAGCAGGCTATTTCGATTAATATCAATACAATCGAAGTATATCCTTTTTATATTCATACTTTGATTTTGAATGAAGATTACAAAGAAGCAGTGAAGTTAATTGACTTTGCACTGACTATTAAAGGGATTAACAAAGTTGAGATATTTCTTAAGAAAGTAATGCTTTTGGAGAGCCAGCAAGAGTTTAAAAAAGCATTGAAAGCATTGAAAAAGGCAAAACTGGTAACTATAAATTCAGCTTACGAGTATGATATTGAAGAGACTGAAAAAAGATTAAACAAAAAAATAAAAAAAGGTTCTAAAAAAGAGGAACCTATTAAAAATAAAAAGAAATAATGCTAGAAAAGGATGTCATAATGGATATCCTTTTTTATTTCTAGAAATTTATATTTATTAAAAAAATATTTTAAACAGGCTATAATTAGGGTACTATACTTTTTGTATTAAGTTTTTCACAAATAGACTTTAATTTTGAAGATAAATATTTGTTACTTTTGGGAATTAGCTTCATTTTTACATCCTGTTTTCTTAAAATACATATAGAATAATATGAAAAATAATTCCAAAAAAGTAAATTCCACAAAACACGTTCTTTTTGGTAGCTTAATAGGTACTACAATCGAATTTTTTGACTTTTATATTTATGCCAATGCTGCAGTATTAGTTTTTCCGCAGTTATTTTTTCCAAGTTCAGATTCGACTATGGCAACTTTAGAGTCATTAGCTACTTTTTCAATTGCTTTTTTATCACGCCCTTTAGGCTCAGCATTTTTTGGGCATTATGGAGATAAAATTGGACGTAAATTTACTTTAGTTGCAGCCTTGTTAACTATGGGGATTTCAACAGTAGCAATTGGCTTTTTGCCTAGTTACGCTAGTATTGGTGTTGCTGCTCCTTTATTATTGATGTTATGCCGATTTGGACAAGGTGTTGGGTTAGGAGGAGAATGGGGAGGAGCAGTTTTGTTAGCGATTGAAAATGCACCACCAAATAAACGTGCTTGGTATGGGATGTTTCCACAATTAGGAGCGCCAATTGGGTTGCTGCTTTCAGGAGGGACTTTTTTATTACTTACAGATTCGATGAGTAATGAAGATTTTATGAATTATGGATGGAGAATTCCTTTTATCGCCAGTTCACTTTTGGTTGTAGTCGGGTTTTATATTCGAACTAAAATTACAGAAACACCTTCTTTTGAAAATTCTAAAAAAGAACAAGAAGAAGTGAAAATTCCATTTTTCACTTTGGTTAAATCGTATAAAAATCAATTGATTTTTGGAACACTTGCAGCTGTTACAACCTTCTTGGTATTTTATTTAATGACTGTATTTACATTGAGTTGGGCAACTTCTGATTTAGGTTATGCCAAAAGAGACTTCTTATTGATTCAGTTGTTTTCAGTATTGTTTTTTGCTTTATTTATCCCTATTTCCGCTGTAGTAGCAGATAAAATCGGACGTCGTAAAATATTAATTTTAACTACGGGAGCTATTGCTGTTTTTGGTTTTTTCTTTTCCTATTTTCTAAATTCAGGAAATGCTACTATGGTTACTTTCTTTTTATGCCTCGGAATGGGCTTGATGGGCTTTACTTACGGCCCTTTAGGAACCTTTCTGTCTGAATTGTTTCCTACAGCCGTTCGTTATTCAGGAGCTTCATTAACCTTTAATATGGCAGGAATTATTGGTGCAGCATTTGCCCCAATGATTGCGATTTGGCTAGCGAGTACTTATAATTTAACCTACGTAGGTTTTTATCTTAGTATTGCAGCTTTTATTTCGATGTTGTCATTATTAGTAATTAGTAAAAAAGAACATAAGTTTTAAGAATTTAATCCTAATAAAAAAGGGTCGTCTAATTATTTTAGACGACCCTTTTTGTTTGAAAAACAGGAGCTAAATCTTTTTGCAGAAACATTATAAATATCCCGTATTTTTGCAGAAAATATTTCCCTTTGAAAACTAAGCTTTTTGTAATCACGCCTCCTTTTACCCAACTGAATACACCGTATCCGGCAACTGCCTATATTAAAGGGTTCCTGAATACTAAAAATATAGAATCGGTTCAGGCAGATTTAGGTATTGAAGTAATTTTAGAATTATTTTCAAAGAAAGGATTACAAGATTTGTTTGAGATTTGCTCCGCTAGTTCGGCTTCCAGCCTCGGGCCAAATTCAAAATTTGAAGTTTTAGGGAATACAATTTCAGATAATTCCAAACGTATTTTTGCATTACAAGAGGAATATCTTAAAACTATCGATGCTGTAATTGCCTTTTTACAAGGAAAGAATCCAACATTAGCATTACAAATTTGTCAGGAAGATTTCTTGCCAGAGGCTTCTCGATTTGCACAATTAGAAGAACTCGATTGGGCATTTGGTACTATGGGAACGCAGGACAAAGCAAAACATTTAGCTACATTATATCTTGAAGATATTTCGGATTTTATTGTAGAATGTGTTGATGAGAATTTTGGTTTCAGTCGCTATGCCGAGCGTTTAGGTCGAAGTGCCAATTCTTTTGATGAATTGTACCAAGCTTTACAGCAAGAACCAACTTATATTGATGGGGTTTTAATTTCGATTTTAAAAGAACGTATAGAATCGGTAAAGCCAACTTTGTTCTTAATATCAGTTCCATTTCCTGGGAATTTATATAGTGCATTTAGAGCTGCACAATGGGTAAAACAGAATTATCCTGAAATTAAAATTTCAATGGGAGGTGGTTTTCCAAATACCGAATTACGTTCACTTTCAGATAAACGTGTTTTTGAGTTTTTCGATTTTATTACTTTGGATGATGGAGAAGTACCAATTGAAGAATTAATTTCGAGTATCGAAAATCCTGAGATTAATTCGTATAAACGAACTTTTCTGTTAGAAAACGGAAAAGTAGTTTATAAAAATAATTCGCTTAAACAAGATTATAAGCAATCTCAAGTCGGAACGCCAGATTATTCTGATTTGTTATTGGATAAATATATTTCGGTTATTGAAATTGTAAATCCAATGCACAGAATGTGGAGCGATGGACGTTGGAATAAACTCACCATGGCACACGGTTGTTATTGGGGAAAATGTACATTTTGCGATATTTCATTAGATTACATAAAGGTTTATGAACCTGTTGCGGCAAGTTTGTTATGTGACCGAATGGAAGACATGATGGAGCAAACGGGGCAAAATGGTTTTCATTATGTAGATGAAGCTGCTCCACCAGCACTTATGCGTGCTTTGGCACTCGAAATCCTTCGAAGAAAGCTGGCAGTAACTTGGTGGACAAATATTCGTTTTGAGAAAAGTTTCTCAGCCGATTTATGTTTGTTATTGAAAGCTTCGGGCTGTATTGCCGTTTCAGGAGGTTTAGAAGTTGCTTCGGATAGATTATTAAAACTTATAGATAAAGGGGTAACTGTAGAGCAAGTTGCAAAAGTAACCCGCAATTTTACCGAAGCAGGAATTATGGTTCATGCATATTTAATGTATGGATATCCAACACAAACGGTTCAGGAAACCGTTGATAGCCTCGAAATGGTGCGCCAGTTATTTGAAGCTGGAGTTTTACAATCAGGATTTTGGCATCAGTTTGCCATGACTGCACATAGCCCGGTAGGAATGTATCCAGAGAAATTTGGTGTAAAAAAAGCAACAGAAGCCATTGGAACTTTTGCGAATAATGACATCGATTATACAGACTCTACAGGAATCAATCACGATAAATTTAGTTTTGGGTTAAAGAAATCATTATTTAATTTCATGCATGGAATTTGTTTTGATTATGAGCTTCAAGACTGGTTTGATTTTAAAATTCCAAAAACGAAGATTGGGCAAGATTTTATTTATGATGCATTACAGGAATCAGAAGATTTTAATATAAAACCTACTGCCAAAATTGTTTGGTTGGGAGGAAAGCCTTTTACAGAAGCCTTTACCAAATCTAAAAAAGGAAATTCGTGGGAAATGCTAACGCTTACTTTTCATGATAAAAAAGAAAGTTTCAGTATTCAGACGAATAAAAGCGAAGGAGAATGGCTAGTTGAAATGCTACAGAAAATTTCAGTTGCAAAAACGAAAACGTATACATTTCAGGAAATCAAAGCCGATTTTGAAACTAGTTCTGAAGATTTCGAATTGTTTTGGTATTCTAAACCTGTGAATACGTTAAGAGAATTTGGATTATTGGTTTTATAAATACTCAACACATTCGCCATCATTAGGAACCGAAGTTTTTGCTAAAAGATCATTTGCAGTTAAAGCAAGTTTTAATTCTGTTCTGGTTGTTGGACAATGATTTAAAGCTTCTAAATGGTTCGCGAATACTTTGCCTGGTGCAAGTGCAATAAATTTTAAAATATCATTCATTCTCATCAATAATGGCTGTCCAAAATCTAATCGTGCGGTACCGCAGGCAATAGTTGCAATATCGGGTTTAAACTCAGTTAGTACTTTTTGTACATGTTCAGTAAAAATAGTATCAGCACTAATGTAAATCGATTTTTCATTAAGTAGTTCGATATAAAACCCCATTACATTTCCCATTAGTTTTGCAATAAAACCATAACCATGAACAGCTGGTATGCCCGTTATTTTTCCGCCTAAAAAGTTTTGTGGCTTCCAATAATCCAGAGTTTGAATAACGGTTAAACTTCTTTTAATAAGAGCATTTTCATCTTTGACACTGCAGATAACAGGAATCGATTTTCTTCTTAAGAAAATCTCACCAGCTTTATCGAGATGATCTGGGTGTAAATGTGTAATGATGCAATGTGTGACTTTGCTCAAAATGTCTCTGCTATTTTTTGGCAGATAGGTAAGTGGATTTCTTTTAGGTTTGTAGCGAAAAAAACTAAAAGGAGCAATAGTTTTTCTTTTGCCTAACATTGGGTCAATTAAAATAACATATTTTTCTGTTTCAATTACTAAAGTGGCATTACGCAAATGATGCAATCTCATATCTGGAATATTTGAATATTAAAAATACAAAATTCTATAAATTTGGACAAGAATTAGATGGTAAATCGGAAACCAATTCCGTGTAGGTTTTCTATAGAAATTCCCTGTTCATTTACTAAAATTTTACGCAGACGTGAAATGAAGACATCAAGGCTTCTGCCCATAAAGTAATCATCATCTCCCCAAAGCGAAGTTAAAATCTGCTCTCTTTTTAAAACGGAGTTTTTATTGTCAAGAAATAATTTCAATAATTCAGCTTCACGCTGTGTAAGGCCAATTTTTTCATTTTCATTAAAAAGAATAAAGTTTTTAGTATCAAAATGATACTTCCCAATTTTATAAATGGATTTATCTATAGAGTCATTTTTTTGTGAACGCTTTAAGAAAATTTCAATTTTTAGAAGTAATTCTTCAATGCTAAAAGGTTTTACGAGATAATCATCGGCTCCTAGTCGCAATCCTTTTATTCTGTCTTCTTTTAGTGTTTTAGCGGAAAGGAAAATGATAGGAATATCAGAGTTGTTTTTTCTTATTTCGGTAGCGAGTTCAAATCCATCTATTTTTGGCATCATAATATCCAAAATACAAATATCAAAATTACCATTATTAAAAGCTTCCAAACCCAATTGTCCATCGCAACAATGTGTTACTTCATAATTATTTTGTTCCAGATTGTCTTTGGTAAGAAACCCTAGGGTTTCATCATCTTCGGTGTAAAGAATTTTGAAAATACTCATTTTTTATATGGAATTGATATGGTTATGGTAATCCCCTTTTTGGGATTGTTAGTAGCATTGATTTTCCATTGATGCAAGTTGCAAATCTTTTTCACATAATACAAGCCTAATCCAAAGCCATTTGACTGGGTACTTTTTTCATTTGGAATTCTGTAAAATTTATCGAAAATAAAAGAAATGTTTTTGTTTGCAATTCCTATTCCGTTATCTATAAAAGCAATTTTTAATAATTGATTTTCAGTAGCTAACCGAATTATAATTTCAGGTTTGGTATCGCAATATTTTATTGCATTATCAAGAAGGTTATAAACGATGTTTGTAAAATGAAAAACATCAGCTACAATAGTATAGTTTGTAGCGTCAGATTCAATTTTTATATCAGTATCGGGATATTTTAGTTTAATGTTTTCTATTGTTTCCTCAATAGGGGGGATAATTAAGATGTTTTTTAACTCTAGTTCTAATGGGGTGTAATCTGATTTCGCAATACTTAAAATCTTCTCGATATGATTATTTAATTTGCCACTTTGGTTGATAATGATTTCAGTATATTTTTCAAGTTTCTTATCTTCTTTGATCGGATTTTGTTTAATTAAATAATTTGAAGCAATTAAAATAGAAGCCAAAGGAGTTTTGAACTCGTGTGTCATGTTATTAATAAAATCACGCTGTAACTCGGAGTATTTTTTTTGCTGTAAAAGCATGAAAATCGAGTAGATATAAATTAGTAAAATGATAATAAGCATAATCGAAAGCACAAACCAAAATCGCATTGAGCTGAATATATAAGTAGTTTCATTAGGGAAACGTACAGCGAAATAATAAACTAGATCTTTGTGTTTTGGAAAATGAACAGATTGTTTTCCTTTTGATTTTTTTGATAAAGAAATATAATCTCCATATATCATTTCATTGCTCTGGCAATTGTACATGGCGTATTCGAAATCAGTTGTAATATTCATTTTCTTGAATTCCGACTTTAAATAAAATTCCAAGATATCGGGCTCAAAATCATTTTCAATGTTTACAACATAATAGTCATTGGATATTTTTTGAATAGGGCTTTGCGCAGGTAACTCATTACTACTGCTTTCATGTAGTTTTTTTGCAACTTCAAGTAATGCAATATGTGTTTTCTGATTTAGCTTCTTTTGTTCAAGAGTAAAAGCTTCTTTGGTCCATAGTAATTGCACGACTAATATGCCGATGATTGCTATAAAACCCAGAATGATAATGCTGTTGAGTCTGTTTATTTTCACTTAAATACAATTTACAGGGTGTAATATTAATCAAAAATATCTTTAAAAACAGCGATTAACAAGTCGTTAACAAACATTTGAAATCGCTTAACAGCGTTTCATTTTTATCCGATTTACATTTGTAATGTTCAAAATGACAAACCAAATAATCATTTAAATTTTAGACTTATGAAAATTATCAGACCATTATTATTAGTATTAACTTTAGGGTTAATGTCTTTCTCAGCAGTTGCTCCAGTAGAATCAATACTAGCAAACACTGCAGCATTTGCTGGATCAATTACATGGAAATCAGAAACTATCGATGTAGGGCAAATACCACTGAATGTTCCAAAGGAAATTGATTTTGAATTTAAAAACACAGGAAAAACAGCTGTAGTTATTACAAGTGTTCAGGGTTCTTGTGGTTGTACAGCAACAAATTATACAAAAGAGCCGATTCTTCCTGGGAAATCAGCAAAGATCACAGCAACATACAATGCTGCAAGTAAAGGCGCTTTTTCTAAAACTGTTACAGTAGTAACAAGTGCAGAACCAACTCCAAAAGTACTTACATTAAAAGGAATAGTTTTATAAAAGTAGTTAGTTATAATTTCTAGACTCCAAGCAAGTTAAATTGTTTGGAGTTTTTTTTGTGCTTGTTTTATAAATTAACTAAAGTGAAAATTAATTATTTAGGCAATACATTAATACATTTATAAAAACGATTACTGTAATGATTAGAGTCTAATGCACTAATTGTTACGCTCTTTATTTTCCCAGATGAGGCATGTATGAATTTTGATTTCATGCCATTGGCTTCACAAATAATTCCAAGATGGCCTATGCTTTTTCTATCTTTATAACCATAAAAAACTAAAATATCTCCCACTTTAAAATCTTCGGGTGATTTTGCCTTGCCTATATTTTTATAAGCACCAGAACTTCGTGGTAAGTTAATATCGAAATATTGAAAAACATAATTAACGAAACCAGAACAGTCAAAACCTTTTTTTGGATTATTGCCCGCATATACATATGGTGTTCCAAGATATTGTTTAGAATAGGTAATAATAGCATCCCTATCTATTATAGATTGTATTTCTTGAATTTGATTTTTTACAATTTTTTCTTCTTTTTTTATGGTAAACGATGAAAGTAGAACTGCAACTGTAAATATATAAATGGTGAATTTCATTTTTTAAGTAGAGAAATGATTTAATTTATAAAGATATGTGGATGTTCTTTAATATCAAAGGAATATAATATGAAAGGATTGGAAAGCATTTTTGGATAGGATTGATAAAATCCTTTAAGTGAAGAAACACAAGGGAATTTATGAGTTAATTTTTACAAATAGCTATATTTATTCCTTATCTTTGAGAGACTTCGTAATAAAACAGACCGAATATAGCTGTTTTATGATTGGGGGTGATCATTAAAGGTAAGCTGAAAACTTAATAGAGTAAGCATGATTTTAAAATATATTTATGGAAAATTCTTTATTTAAAAAAGTAAAAAAAGCTATTGATTATTGGTATATCCCATTACTAGTGGGAATACTTTTTGTTGGAATTGGAATTTGGTCTTTTATAACACCATTAGCAGCATATTTAACTCTTGCGTTTGTTTTTAGTATTTCCTTTCTGGGGAGTGGAATTTTTGAAGTTATTTTTGCACTTTCAAACAGAAAAAAAATTGATAATTGGGGCTGGACATTAGCTTCAGGAATTTTAGGATTAGTTGTAGGGATATTGTTAATTTCTAATCCGTTAATTTCGATTACAATACTTCCGTTATATATAGGATTTGTGATTTTATTCCGTTCTATCATGGCAATAGTTATTGCTTTTGATTTAAAGAGTTATAGAGTACCAGATTGGGCGAATCTTTTGGTTTTAGGTATTCTTGGAATTATATTTTCATTCATATTATTATGGAACCCTATTTTCGCAGGACTTTCGTTGGTGTATTGGACTGCTTTTGCTTTTATTGCAATTGGAGCTTTCTATATTTACTTTTCTTTCAAGCTGAAAAAAATACATGATATTTCTGAGAAGTTGCATGAATAATTAAATAAGATAATTTTATAAAGATTGTTTTTTGGATATTCAAAATCATAAAACGATAAATCGGAAGTATTTCAATTAGTATAAATTAATTGTATAATACTTTCGATTTCTTATTTTTACAGAAGTAGAATTTATGTACTGATTATGTTTAGATTCTTAAAATTTCAATCTTTAAATTAATAAAATGAAATATAACAGATGCGGAAAAAGCGGATTATTATTACCGCAGATATCTTTAGGATTATGGCATAATTTCGGTTCGGTAGATAATTTTGAAAACGGTGAAAGTATTATTAAAGAAGCTTTTAATAAAGGAATAACACATTTTGATTTGGCTAATAATTATGGACCAGTTCCAGGTTCTGCTGAAGAAAATTTCGGGAAGATACTGTGGCACAATTTTCAAGGAAATCTACGCGATCAAATTGTAGTTTCTACTAAGGCAGGTTATACCATGTGGGAAGGGCCTTATGGTGATTGGGGTTCTCGAAAATACTTATTGTCAAGTTTGGATCAGAGTTTAAAACGGATGAAACTAGACTATGTAGATATTTTTTACTCTCATCGTTTTGATCCCGAAACACCTTTGGAAGAAACAATGATGGCTTTGGATTACGCTGTACGAAGCGGAAAAGCTTTATATGCAGGAATATCTAATTATAATGCAGAACAAACCAGAGAAGCCACTGCAATTTTAAAACAATTAGGGACACCATGTTTAATACATCAGGTTAAATATTCGATGTTTGTTCGCGAAGCCGAAGCAGGTTTATTAGATGTTCTCGAAGAAAAAGGAGTAGGCTGTATTGCATTTTCACCTTTGGCACAAGGACTATTGACTGATAAATATTTAAAAGGGATTCCAGAGAACTCCAGAGCTTCAAATCCAAACGGGCATTTGCAGTTAGAAGAAGTGTCAGAACAAAAAGTACAAAAGATAATTGCTTTGAATGAAATTGCTCAAAGGAGAAATCAGTCTTTGGCACAAATGGCATTGGCTTGGTTATTAAAAGACAATCGAATTACATCAGTTCTAATTGGTGCAAGTTCAGTAGGGCAGTTAAATAATAATATAGATAGTTTGCAAAATCTTGATTTTTCGCAAGAGGAATTAAAAATGATTGAAGCTATTTTGGGATAGGGGTAATGTAGAAATGCATTGTTATTTATTCCTAAAAAAGGTAGTTTTTTATAAGAGAAATTAAAAAACAAAAATCCCAATCTAAAAAATTAGATTGGGATTTTTTATTGCTTTTGACTTAAGCTAAGTAAAATTATTTCTTTTTTGTAGGCTTTGCAGGTACATCAAAAATACCAGGGATTGCTGTCAACTCAGCAATTTTTACAATAACATCAGTTGCTTTTTGCATACTTTCTACAGGAACATACTCGTATTTTCCATGAAAGTTATGACCACCAGCAAAAATGTTTGGGCAAGGCAATCCTTTGTATGATAATTGAGAGCCATCAGTTCCACCTCTAATAGGTTTTATTAATGGTTTTATGTTTAATTCTTTCATTGCTTTCTCTGCAATATCAACAATATGTTTTACAGGTAAAACCTTTTCTTTCATATTGTAATATTGGTCATTTATTTCGGTAATAACGATTGGTTCTCCGAATTTTTTAGCAAACTTATGGTTGATTTTTTTAGTAATTCTCTCAATCAATTTTTTACGTCTTTCGAATCTTTTTGCGCTATGATCTCTAATAATAAGTTCAAGAACAGTTTCTTCGATAGTTCCGGTTATATGATGTACGTGAAAAAAACCTTCGTATCCTTTAGTTTCTTGAGGAGTCTCTCCTTTAGGTAGTTCGTTAATAAACTCATTAGCAATAAGCAACGAGTTAATCATTTTTCCTTTGGCATAACCAGGATGAACACTTTTCCCTTTAAAAGTAATTTTGGCACCAGCAGCATTAAAGTTCTCATATTCAAGTTCTCCAATCTGACTTCCGTCCATGGTATAAGCCCATTCAGCGCCAAACTTCTCTACGTCAAAATGATGTGCACCACGACCAATTTCTTCATCAGGAGTAAAACCAACTCTAATTTTACCATGTTTAATATCTGGATTTTTAATTAAGAATTCCATTGCAGATACAATTTCTGTAATTCCAGCTTTATCGTCAGCACCCAATAATGTAGTTCCGTCGGTTGTAATTAAAGTTTGTCCTTTATATTGTAATAAATCTTTGAAGTAACTTGGAGATAAAATAATATTTTGCTCAGCATTCAATATAATGTCTTTACCGTCATAATTAGGAATGATTTGTGGTTTTACATTAGCTCCTGAAAAATCTGGTGAAGTATCAAAATGGGAAATAAAGCCAATTGTTGGAACAGCATGTTCTACATTACTTGGTAAAGTAGCCATGATGTAAGCTTTGTCATCTATAGTAACATCATGCATACCGATGCTTTTTAGTTCTTCGGCTAGTTTATTAGCAAGGTCCCATTGTTTAGCAGTACTTGGAGTAGTTTGTGAATTTGGATCAGACTCTGTATCAATTGTTACATAACTAATAAATCGATCTATAATATGTTGCATTTTTTTATTTTTTTAGCAAATATAGGCAATTTTTTTAGCTGTCTTATTTTAGACTAAAAACATCCTAATACAGACAAAAAAGGATTCTATGCTGTGATAGGATCCTTTTCGTATTATTTATTTTTTTAAATGCTTTTTACACATCTAAAGCCTAGATGGTTTGCAGGAGAGCGCACTTCTCCCTTTCCTCTGGTGCCTACCATGTAACGTGTACAATATTGATCGGTACATAAAAAGGAACCGCCGCGTTGTACTTTTTTATGGAGGCCAGGTTCAGATGGGTCATTACTCACCTCGGGACCGTGTGGGTTTTTGGTAGCTTTACCACTTTCGGCTAATGCTTTGTAATAGTCAACGTCATACCAATCATTCACCCATTCCCAAACATTTCCAGCCATATCGTATAATCCATAGGCATTCGGTGCGTATTGTGCTGTTGGAGCAATTCCTTTAAATCCGTCTTCTCCAGTGTCGCCATCCTTAATAGGGAACTGACCTTGATATATGTTGGCCTGAAATTTCCCTTTAGGTTTTAAAGTATTTCCCCATGCATATAATTCTCCAGTTTTACCACCTCTAGCTGCAAATTCCCATTCAGCTTCACTAGGAAGTCTTTTTCCTGCCCATTTTGCATAAGCGGCTGCATCTTCATAGGCAACTTGTACTACTGGATATTTTTCTTTACCTTTTATAGTACTATTGGGGCCTTCGGGATGTCTCCAATCAGTTCCGCCAATGTAAGACCACCATTGTAAAAAGCTATCTAGATTTACAGATGTAGAAGTTGGTGTAAATACTGCGGAACCTGCTATTAAATTCTCTTCGGCAACTGTAGGGAATTCTTCTTTGGTGGGTTTTTGTTCTGCGACAGTAATGTATCCAGTTGCTTTTACAAACTGCTCAAATTGTTCATTGGTTACTTCGGTTTCATCCATCCAATAGCCATCTACATATACGCGATGTATTGGAGCAGCATCTTTGGTAACACCTTTTATACTGCATAAACTTTCGTCAGCAATATTGCTTCCCATCGAAAATTCTCCTCCGGGAATCCAAACCATACCTTTTGGAGCTTTAGACGGAGCTGCTTTTTTATTAATGATTGTGGGTTCAAATTTAGATTCAGACGAGGCTATTTGAATTTCATTGCAATCTAGCGTTGAATTTTCTTTAGTTGGTTTTATAAAATTTGCGTAGCCAAAGCTTATGAATAAAATACCTGCGGCTATCATTCCAAATAACCAAAATCCATTTTCTTTTTTCATTAGTTCTATAGAATTTGTATAGTTTGTTTCAGGAAATAAAAGTACAACAAAAAACTTAAAAGGAATTAAATTAACAAGCAGTTTTTTTGCATAAATTGGGTTCATTTAAGCATATTATAATTAAATTTGCAACCACAAAAACAACAACACACTTATGTACAAATTGCTTATTCGCCCGATACTTTTTAGGTATGACCCAGAGGAAGTTCATTATTTTACTTTTTCATTTGTTAGATTTATTTCAAAAATACCAGGAGTTTCTTCGATTATAAAAGCAATTTATAAAGTAAATGATCCTCGTTTAGAACGAGAAGTTTTTGGAATAAAATTTAGTAATCCAGTTGGACTTGCTGCAGGATTTGACAAAGATGCCAAATTATATAAAGAACTTTCAGATTTTGGTTTCGGATTTATAGAAATAGGAACTGTAACACCAGTAGGACAAGAAGGAAATCCTAAAAAGAGATTGTTTCGTTTAAAAGAAGATCAGGCGATTATTAACCGAATGGGATTCAATAATGGTGGTGTTATCGAAGCTATAGAGCGCTTAAAACAAAATAAAGGTGTTTTAATTGGAGGGAATATTGGTAAAAACAAAATTACTCCAAATGAAAATGCAGTCGATGATTACATCATTTGTTTTGATGCATTATTTAATCATGTTGATTATTTTGTAGTGAATGTAAGTTCTCCTAACACGCCAAATTTAAGAGCGTTACAAGATAAAGAGCCATTGACACAATTATTGCAAACGTTACAAAATAAAAATCTAACGCACGAAAAGCCAAAACCGATTTTATTAAAAATTGCTCCAGATTTAACCGACGAGCAATTATTAGATATTATCGATATTATTAAAACTACACAAATTGCAGGTGTAATTGCAACCAATACTACAATTTCTAGAGAAGGATTGCAGTCAGTAAATAAAGAAGAAATGGGTGGTTTATCAGGGAAACCATTAACCCAAAGATCGACTGAAGTAATTCGTTTTCTTTCCGAAAAAAGTAACAAAGCATTCCCTATTATAGGAGTTGGAGGAATTCATACGGCCCAAGATGCTATCGAAAAACTAAATGCAGGAGCAAGTTTGATTCAGCTATATACAGGTTTTATTTATGAAGGGCCAGCTTTGATAAAAGCTATCAATAAAGAAGTTTTAAAAGGTTTGTAATAACATAACTTGAGCAATCAGGCCAGTAAGTAATGCGATTCCAAAACTTAAAAGAGTTCCTATAAGTACGTATTCAGTTAGTTTACGATCTTTAGCTTCTTTTAAATCACCAAATCTAAAAATAGATTTTGCAGCCAATAGAAAACCTATGGCTTCAAAATGTCCAGTGATTATAAAACAAAAAACAAATAAACGTTCTAGTATGCCAATGTAATTTCCTGCATTGGCAAGAGAATTGTCAGTTCTGTTATTATTTTCGGGAGTCCAAACTGAGATGAGGTTTTTGATACAAATAGAAGTAGGTTTGGTTAAAAACAAAAAACCGGTTACTATAATCCAGAACTGACTATTAAACCAAAGTAAGTCTATTTTTTGATGATTGTATAAAAAAGCAATGGCTATCAAAACTATAAAATGAGCAATTTGGTCACCAATAAACCAGGCTCTTTTGGTAGTGTCTTTTTGAAAATGAAGTTTTAAAAAATCAATAAAACCATGCGTAATAGCTAATAAAAGCGCATACCATCCAAAAGATAATTCACCAATTAGAATCCAAGTTATAATGCCATGTAAGCTTGCATGTATATACAAGTAAATGCTTTTTTGTTTCTTGATTTCTTTATCAGCAACCCAAGAATTAGGTTGAAAAATAAAGTCGCCGAGTAAGTGTGCCAAAAATAATTTTACAAATAGTATCATAAAGCAAGTTCTTTTATTTGCGACCTAAAATAACGGTCTAAATCCATCATTAAATCAAATTGTGCACGTTTTTGTCTTCTACTTACAGCGGCTTGGTTAATTCCTAGTTTTAATCCAATTTCTTCCTGTGATAAAGTGGGATTCTGTATTGCAATTACTATAAATTCTGCAGCTGGAACCAGCCAATTATCCATAAAAGTTAAACTTAAGCGTAACATTAAATTGAGTTTTGTATCAAAATCTATATTTCCTGATTTTAAAGCCAAGGTAGTTTTTTGCTTTTTTAAAGTTTCGAAAAGTTCCCCAGAATTTATAAAAGAAGTTCCGTTACTCTCAGATATTTTTTTTGCTTTATGTGTTTTATCTCCAAAACCGATGCTCATCCTTGCATCGAGTTTTATAGATCGTAAATAGGCTTTTATTAATAAAGTAGTTAATAAAACATCTTCAGGATTTTTAATTTCTATCTGGAATTCATCACCACGGTAAATTTCCCATTCACTTGGATTTTTACCAAATTGACCAAATAATTTTTTTAAACCATCAATCCAATCTTTGGATTTTAGTTGTCTAGAACCTATAATGTCTCCTGTGATTATACTTATCATATCCAAATATAATTAAAAATTAAATAGCTTTTTTGTTTCAATTTGTTCCGCTTCTTTAGTTTGTCTATTGTAAAATGCGTCCTTCGACTTCACTCAAGAAGATGTATCTTGATTGTTTTTGTTATACTTTCTGTAGTGTCAGGCTGAGCTGAGTCGAAGCCTTTTACATTCAGTATAGGTTGTTGATATAATGATTCTTCGACTCCGCTCAGGGAGATAATAGTATTACAAATATAAGTAATATTATTTTTTATTACGTTTTTAGGTAATATTTTCAATTATTACGATTATGTGTAATAAAATAAACAAAGCGATATTTTTTATTTGTATAAAAAAGAGAGTAACTTAGCATTTAGAAACAGAACTGCTTTGAGTAAAGAAATTAAGATTATCGAATGTCCGCGAGATGCCATGCAAGGCATTAAAACATTTATTCCTACTAAGAATAAGGTTTCTTATATCCAGTCTTTATTGCGAGTAGGATTTGATACTATTGATTTTGGGAGTTTTGTCTCTCCGAAAGCAATACCTCAAATGCAAGATACTGCTGCCGTTTTAGCGCAACTAGATTTGTCGCAAACAACCAGTAAATTACTGGCGATTATAGCAAATACACAAGGTGCAGAAATAGCTTCAGAGCATAAGGAGATTCAATATTTAGGCTTTCCTTTTTCGATTTCAGAGAATTTTCAAATGCGGAATACGCATAAAACAATAGCTGAGTCGATAATTACACTTCAGGAAATATTAGAAATAGCGGATAAAAGGAATAAAGAAGTTATAACTTATCTTTCGATGGGATTTGGAAATCCATATGGTGATCCTTGGAACGTGGAGATAGTTGGAGAATGGACAGAAAAGCTCTCTAAAATGGGAGTGAAGATACTCTCACTTTCAGATACAGTAGGTAGTTCAACGCCAGATATTATAACTTATCTGTTTTCGAATTTAATTGCACAATATCCTAAAATTGAGTTTGGTGCGCACTTACATACGACACCTAGTACTTGGTTTGAGAAAATTGATGCCGCTTTTCATGCTGGTTGCCACCGTTTTGATGGAGCAATTCAAGGTTTTGGAGGCTGTCCGATGGCAACAGATAAGTTAACAGGGAATATGCCAACAGAAAAAATGGTATCATACTTTACAGCACAAAAACAAAATACCAATATAAGAGCAATGAGTTTTGAAAGCGCTTATAATGAAGCTTCAAAGCTGTTTGGTGCTTATCATTAAAGAATCATTAATTTTTTTACAAAGAAGTAATAAGTGAGAATTAAAATCCGTTGTTAGCATAGTATTAAACTAAAATAATTTTGCAATGAAACCATATCTCCATAATATGTTTCTTAGGTTAATAATCGTTGCGGTATTGTTTTGTTCGTGCGCGAGTGATTTAGATTTTGATCAGACTAAAGATCTTACATTAGAACCTGTTATTGTTGCCAATTTAACTTATTTTGATGTTAAAGCAAGTGCATTTGTTGATAATGGAACAGAGCAAAATGTTTTTTTTGACGCAAAGGATTTTGATGTATTTAGAGATAGTTTTTTTAGAGATAACTTAAAGAAAGCGGAGTTCAATTTTGAAATTGAAAATACAATATCTCGAGCTTATATTGTTGGCATGGTTTTTTTAGATGAAAATAATCAAGTCATGCATGATACAGAAATAAATGTTCCGGCATATGTAAACACGCCAAATAGTGTAAAGCATACTGATGTTTTCGAAAATCAAACACTAGATTTATTAAAAAAGGCGGTCAAGCTAGAAATAAGAATCACTATGCTTGCGGGAACACCATTAACAGCAGATAGTTCAGGGAATTTAAAGTTACGTTCAGGAGCAACCCTTTACTTCGAGATAAAATGAGAAAAATTTATTTGATTTTGTTGTTAGCGGTAAGTGTTTCTGGATTAACACAGAACAAGCAAGTCTTGTATAACTTTACTTCTGTTCCGCAATCATTGCTTGTAAACCCGGGTACGGATATTTCGTATAAATATTATTTTGGAATACCGTTATTATCGGGTATCTCGGCAAATGTAGGTTCAAGTAGTTTTTCTGCATATGATTTGTTTGCGAATAATGGAGTCGATTTTAATACTAAATTGAGAAATGCAGTAAATAAAGCATCTAAAAATGATGTGGTTTCGGTTAATGAGCAAATTGAATTGTTCTCGGGGGGATTTAAACTCGGGGGGCGTGAAAATAAAGGATATATTTCGTTTGGAGTGTATCAAGAAGCTGATTTCTTTATGTATGTGCCCAAAGATTTAGCATTGTTGGCATTAGATGGAAATCAAAAATACATAGGAAAATCATTCGATTTAAGTCAATTAAGTGTCAAGGCCGAAGTGCTTTCTGTTTTTCACATAGGTTATCATAAAAAGGTAAGCGATAAGCTGGTTTTAGGAGGGAGAGCAAAATTATATTCAAGCGGATTAAATGCAACTTCTACCAAAAATTCAGGATATATCTATACAGGAATGTCGAACACAACAATGTATAATCAAATAATTTCTTCTAATCTGGAATTAAAATCTTCAGGAATTGCCGAATATCTCGAAGACGATTATAATGGGAGCATCGCTTCAGATATTGCCCATAAAACTTTTTTGGGTGGGAATTATGGAGTTGGCTTTGATGCAGGAATAACCTATTATCCTAAAAAGAATATTCAGTTTACAGCAAGTGTTATCGATGTTGGTTTTATTCGTCATAGTAAAGAAGTGGAAAATCTTACTTATAAAGGTTATTATCAATATGAAGGTGTAAACCCGAATTTTACCAATCCTAATAAGCCAGAAAATGTATTTGATGAATTTGAAGCAGCAATTCCAAGAGATACACTTTATAATAAATATACCACTTGGCGTCCTGTTAAATTTAATTCATCAATTCAATATTCTTTTGGGGAATCCAGATTAGATGAAGAATGCAATTGCAAGACACATAATAAAACTGAATATCTCAATGGAGTTGGGGTACAATTATTTGTAATGTCTACGCCTAGAACGCCACTGACAGCTTTAACGGCCTTTTATAGGCGTACACTTTTGCAAAACCTGCAAGTAAAAGCAACTTATACGGTCGATTCTTATTCTTCTAAAAATATAGGTTTTGGGTTTTCAACAACACTTGGAAAGTTTAATTTGTATGCTATGCTTGATAATATTTTGGAATACAAGGATATTACAAAAGCCAATAGTGCAACATTCCAATTCGGTTTAAATTTTATTTTTAAAGAAAATTCGGAAGAGAATTAAGTTATTTTTTATTAGAAGCTAATCCAGCTATTCATTATAATCTTTATTGTTTTAAAGAAAAACAATAAAGGATTTCCATTGCTATCTAGGCTAGAAGAGTAGTGGTTTTAAGATTTTTTTTAATAGAAATTAACGGGTATAATTTGTGATTACTAAAATTTATGAATAGTATAATGTAAAAGTTTTCAATTTATTTACTATATTTGCACGCAATTCAACTAGAAATTGCACCATGAAAGCACACAACTCCAAGATTATCGGCGAAGGTTTAACTTACGACGATGTATTATTAGTACCTAACTACTCGAATGTGCTTCCTCGCGAAGTGAGTATCAAATCAAAATTTTCTCGAAATATAACATTAAATGTTCCAATTGTATCTGCAGCTATGGATACCGTTACCGAAAGTGCAATGGCAATTGCTATGGCGCAAGAAGGAGGAATAGGTGTTTTGCATAAAAACATGACTATCGAGCAGCAAGCAGCCAAAGTACGTAAAGTAAAACGTGCTGAATCTGGAATGATAATCGATCCGGTTACTTTGCCATTAACTTCTACAATAGCCGATGCTAAAATGGCGATGAAAGAATTCGGAATTGGTGGAATTCCAATTGTTGACGAAAACAGAATTCTAAAAGGAATTGTTACTAATCGTGACTTACGTTTCGAAAAAAATGGAACAAGACCAATTGTTGAGGTTATGACAAGTCAAAACTTAGTAACTGTAGCAGAAGGAACTTCATTAGAACAAGCCGAAGTAGTTTTACAAGGGCATAAAATAGAAAAATTACCAGTTGTTAATGCAAACTATGAACTAGTTGGATTAATTACTTTTAGAGATATTACAAAGCTTACACAAAAACCAATTGCTAATAAAGATGTTTACGGACGTTTGCGCGTTGCAGCTGCAATCGGAGTTACGGGTGATGCAGTACAAAGAGCTGAAGCGCTTGTAAATGCGGGTGTAGATGCAATTATTATTGATACAGCTCACGGTCATACCGAAGGTGTTGTAAATACATTAAAAGAAGTAAAAAGCAAATTCCCAGGAATAGATGTTATCGTAGGTAATATCGCAACTCCAGAAGCGGCTAAATATTTAGTTGAAAATGGTGCCGATGGGGTAAAAGTAGGTATCGGACCAGGTTCAATCTGTACAACTCGTATTGTTGCAGGAGTTGGTTTCCCTCAATTCTCAGCAGTGTTAGAAGTAGCTGCAGCAATAAAAGGAACTGGTGTACCAGTAATTGCCGATGGAGGAATACGTTATACAGGAGATATTCCTAAGGCTATCGCTGCAGGAGCTGACTGTGTAATGTTAGGGTCATTATTAGCAGGAACAAAAGAATCTCCAGGAGAAACTATCATCTTTGAAGGAAGAAAATTCAAATCTTACCGCGGAATGGGTTCAGTAGAAGCTATGGAAGGTGGATCAAAAGATCGTTATTTTCAAGATGTTGAAGATGACGTTAAGAAATTAGTTCCAGAAGGAATTGTAGGTCGTGTTCCTTATAAAGGAGAATTAAACGAAAGTATGTTACAATTCATTGGAGGACTTCGTGCAGGAATGGGATATTGTGGTTCAAAAGATATTCCTACTTTGCAAGAGTCAGGACGTTTTGTTAGAATCACGTCAAGCGGAATTACAGAGAGTCACCCTCATAACGTAACAATTACAAAAGAAGCTCCAAATTATTCAAGATAATCTAGAGGGTTCTATATAAAACAAAAGGCATAAGATTTAGTTTCTTATGCCTTTTTTATGTTTTTAAACTAATCCTTTTATCTTAGCGTGTTGTAATAATAAAATGGTTTTAGCGTCTTTTATTTCGCCAGTCGCAATCATATTGTATGCTTCATCAAAAGTAATTTCTAGTACTTCAATATTTTCATTTTCACTATCAAGCCCTCCGCCTTCACTAACTTTCATAGTTTGGTCATATTCTCCTGTAAATAAATATAAAATTTCGGTAACAGATCCTGGCGACATATAAGTTTCGATTACTTTGTCTACATTTTTTAACCGATATCCTGTTTCTTCTTCAGTTTCTCTTATGATACATTCTTTAGGATTGTCTTTGTCTAATAGTCCAGCACAGACTTCAATCATCATTCCAGAATCATTCCCGTTAAGATAAGTAGGCATGCGAAACTGTCTGGTAAGAACTACTGTTTTCTTTTTGGAATTATAAAGTAAAATTGCAGCTCCATTTCCTCGATCATATACTTCTCGGTTGTGAGTTTCTTGTGTTCCATTATTCTTTTGATAGTCAAAAGTTACTTTGTTTAATATGTACCAATTATCAGATAACAGTTTAGTTTCTGTTATTTTTATTTTAGGATTGCTCATGTGTCAATTTTTTTGGGCAAAAAAAACGCTCTGAAATCCAGAGCGTTTAGTTTTTTTATTTAAGTATCGTTTGTTTTCTGTCTGGACCTACAGAAACAATTTTGATAGGTACTTCAACTTCTTTTTCGATAAACTCGATATATTCTTTTAATTCAGCTGGTAACTCTTCGTAAGTTGTCATTCCAGTTAAATCTGCTTGCCATCCTTTGAACTCTTTATAGACAGGAGTTACATTTTCTGGTTCGATATTATAAGGAAAGTGAGAAATGTTTTTTCCTTTGTAATTATATTCAGTACATACTTTTAAAGTTTCAAATCCAGAAAGTACATCCCCTTTCATCATCATTAATTGTGTAACACCGTTTACTTGAACAGCGTATTTTAATGCTACTAAGTCTAACCATCCACAACGTCTTTGTCTTCCTGTAACTGAACCAAATTCGTTTCCAATTTTTGCCATTGTAGCTCCAACTTCGTCAAAAAGTTCAGTTGGGAAAGGACCACTTCCTACACGAGTTACGTATGCTTTAAAAATTCCGTAAACTTCTTTAATTTTGTTTGGCGCAATTCCTAAACCAGTACATGCTCCAGCAGCAGTAGTGTTAGATGATGTTACAAAAGGATATGTTCCAAAATCTACATCTAATAAAGATCCCTGAGCACCTTCGCATAAGATAGATTTACCTGCTTTTTGAGCTTGGTGCATATACTCTTCACTATCAATAAAATCTAATTTTTTTAATTCTTCAATAGCTTCAAAAAATTCTTTTTCAAGTTCTGCTAAGTTATATTGGATAGCAACGTCATAAAAAGCAATCATAGCTTCGTGTTTATCGGCTAATGCTCTATAGCGTTCTTTGAAGTCTTCTAATTCGATATCCCCAACACGTAAACCATTTCTACCTGTTTTGTCCATGTAAGTTGGACCAATACCTTTTAATGTAGAACCAATTTTTGCTTTTCCTTTTGATGCTTCCGAAGCTGCATCAAGTAGGCGGTGTGTTGGTAAAATTAAATGTGCTTTTCTAGATATAATTAATTTGCTTTTGATGTCTAAATTAAATTTCTCTAAACCTTCAATTTCTTTTTGAAAAACCACAGGGTCAATTACAACTCCATTACCAATAATATTAATAGATTTCTCGTGAAAAATTCCTGAAGGAATTGTTCTTAAAACATGCTTTATTCCGTCGAACTCTAAAGTGTGTCCTGCATTTGGCCCACCTTGAAAACGAGCAATAATGTCATAATTCGAGGTAAGAACGTCTACAATTTTTCCTTTACCTTCATCTCCCCATTGTAATCCTAGTAATAAATCTACGGTCATTCTGTTTTTAATTTTAATTGTAGAGGTAGTTTTTTGCTACCTGCTCAGATTAATTAGTTGTCTATTTTATTTAAATATTTTGAGAACAATCTTTTTTATTGATTGTCTATTTTTTGTTTTTTGTTTCCGTAAAAATATAAGGAATGATTCGTGATCTCGATATCAAATATTTCTTCGATTGTTTTTTTTATGGTTTGGATTCTAGGATCGCAAAATTCGATTACTTCACCAGAATCAGTCATAATAATATGATCGTGTTGTTTGTCAAAATACGATTTCTCGTAATAGGCTTGATTTTGCCCAAATTGATGTTTACGAACTAAAGCACAATCTAATAATAACTCTATCGTGTTGTATAGAGTAGCTCTACTTACACGATAATTTTTGTTTTTCATTTTGATATACAAGTTTTCAATATCAAAATGTTCTTCGCTATCGTATATTTCCTGAAGTATAGCATAACGCTCAGGAGTTTTACGATGGCCTTTTTGCTCAAGATATAATGTAAAAACATTTTTTACAATTTCTTGATTTTTGTTGTTGTCAGTTGAAATGAGTGTCATATCCTGCAAAGATAATTTATTATTTTAAATGAATAAAAGTTTCCTGTTTAAAGTTTCACGTTCAAATGTTTAATCTTAAAAATTCAGGGACTTACGTTCTGTATTCTCTGGTTACTTTCTCTACACCATCAATTTTTTTGATATTGTTAATCATTTTCTTTAGTATAGAGTTGTTTCGTACGATTACCGCAATCTGACCATGAAAAATTCCTGCATCGGTACTCAAAGAGATACTCTGAATGTTTACGTTCATGTTATTAGAAATAACTTTGGTTAGTTGGTTGGTCAGTCCTAAAACGTCCATTCCGGTAATATTTATAATAGCTTTAAATTCCTCTTGCGATGAATCAATCCATTTGGCTGTCATAATTCGGTAAGCATAGTTTGATTGCATACCAATGGCATTTGGACAGTCTTTTTTGTGAACTTTTATTCCTTCATTTATTGTTACAAAACCAAAAACATCATCACCAGGAATTGGATTGCAGCATGGTGATAATTTATAATCAAGTTTATCATGCTCTGTTCCAAAAACCAACATATCATAATTACTGCTAATTACAGGTTTATGAATGTCTGTATCGGCTGTAGTGGTATTGTTGCGTTTTATCTTGTTTTTAAAGAAATTAATAAACGAGTTGCTTTTTTGGGCAGCATAGTCTTTTAATTGCTGATTCTCGATTGCGCCAACTCCCACTCTGTAAAATAAATCTAAACTTGTTTTGAGTTTAAAGAAATTAACTAACTCGTTTATAACTTGTTCGTTAATTGTTATTTTTAAGTGCTTTAGTTTACGGGTAAGTAATTCTTTTCCTTCTTCGGCAATCTTTTTGGTGTTCTCGTTTAAAACGTTTTTAATTTTGGTTTTTGCTCGGGATGTGGTAACGTAATCCAGCCAGTTTATGGTTGGTTTTTGGTTTTGAGAAGTAATAACTTCAACTTGATCACCACTTTTTAATTCGTAGTTAAGCGGTACTAATCGTCCGTTAACACGTGTTCCGCGAGTTTTTATTCCTATTTCGGAGTGAATGCTAAAGGCAAAATCTAATGAAGTTGCTCCTTTTGGAAGTGATTTAATTTCGCCTTTTGGGGTAAATACAAAGATTTCTTTTGAATATAAATTCATTTTAAAATCTTCAACAAAATCTACTGCATTTGTTTCTGAGTTTTCTAAAGCTTCACGGAGTAGGTTTAGCCAAACATCAAGGCCACTTTCTTCTGTGGCTCCATTTTTATATTTGTAATGTGCCGCATATCCTTTCTCAGCAATTTCATCCATGCGCTCACTTCGAACCTGAACTTCGATCCAGCGGCCTTTTGGCCCCATAACAGTTATGTGTAAAGCTTCATAGCCAGTAGATTTTGGTGATGAAATCCAATCACGTAAGCGACTTGGGCTTGGTCGGTAATGGTCGGTTACGATAGAATATATTTTCCAAGCTAGAAACTTTTCGTCATGAGGATTGGATTTGTACACTATTCGAATCGCGAACTTATCATAAACTTCATCGAAGCTTACGTTTTGTGCACGCATTTTTCTTCGAATGGAATAAATAGATTTCGGACGCCCTTTTATCATGTATTCAATTCCTTCTTCATCCAAAGATTTTTTCAGTACATCCGATATATCTTTGATATAAGCGTCTTGTTCTTCTTTAGTTTCTCGAATTTTACTTACGATATCATTATAAACTTCTGGTTCAGTATATTTTAATCCTAAATCTTCAAGTTTAGTCTTGATGTTATACAGCCCTAAGCGGTGAGCAAGAGGCGCATAAATGTATAAAGTTTCCGATGCAATTTTGGTTTGTTTGTACTCAGCCATTGAATCCATTGTTTGCATATTATGCAAACGATCGGCTAATTTTATCAAAATTACACGAACATCATCATTTAAAGTAAGAATCATTTTACGGAAATTTTCCGCTTGCATTGATGCATTTAAATCTCTTTGCACCATCGAAATTTTAGTTAATCCTTCTACAAGTTGTGCCACTTTAGGATTAAATAAGCGTTCAATGTCCAGAACTGTCAGAGGAGTGTCCTCAACAACATCATGTAATAAGGCAGCAGCAATTGAGGTAGCTCCCAATCCAATTTCGGAAGCGACGATTTTTGCAACAGCAATAGGGTGGAAGATATAAGCTTCACCCGATTTTCGTCGTTGTTCTTTATGAGCATCAACAGCAACATCAAAAGCTTTTCGAATTAATTTTTTGTCTGTAGGACTTAAAGTCTGATAACTAATTCGAAGCAATTCTTTGTATTCCTGTGCGATTGCTTTATTCTCTTTTTCAATATCTATCTCTGTCATAAGTACGCCTGGTTCAATTCCCTAAAAATAAGAATAAGTTTCAATATACACAAGGGAATGGGAGTGTTTTAAATATTGAAAATAGAATAAAATGTTTTAAAAAATAAATATTTTTTAAACATAAAAAAACACTATCCTAAAATAGTGTTTTGATTTTTAAGTTGTTATGTTTTGTTGTTTGAGTTTTAAAGATTTAAATGGGTTTGTCTGATAAAGAATTAAAATAAAGAGCTATTGCATCCTCTAAATATATTTTCTTTTTTTGTCCTTTGTTACTTTGAGTCTTTGTTGCTCGGAAACTATAAAATTCATGGAATTTTAGTAAAGTCCAAGTCTTGAAAATCGTAACTAAAATCGGTTAATTCAGATATTGGCTCCATTTTTAAGTTTGCTGCTTTTCCGTTAGAATCATATTTAAAGAATAAATGAGCATCGGCATGAAAATAAGCATTATCCCATTTTACTACATAATTCCCATCTTTATAAAAGAATACTTCTCCAACCAGTTGTGGAGACCGTTTTGATGCAAAATAAACTTTCCCCTTTTTCTCAATAATCGTTATTTCTCCAAACCAATTGTCTTTGTAAGTTCCAGTAATTTTGGAGAAATCAGTTTTTATTTTGTCTTTTTTATTTTTTGCAACAACAGCCCAGACTGCATCAGTTACTTTATCTGCAGTTTCGACATTGGCTTTCATGCGATTGCTGTATAGTGCAACGTAATCTTCAGATTTAATTCCTAAATAACTGTCTTTTATAGTATTGGTAATAGCTGTAAATGCTGCACCAGATTGCTGATTTGTTAAGACTATAATTCCTAATTGTAGTTCAGGAATTAAAGTAACCTGAGTAACAATACCTTCTAAGCCACCTGTATGAGTAACTTGTTTGTTTCCTTTTACATCGCTCAAAAACCAGCCTAAACCATATCCGCTAAAATGAGTATTATATGGTGCTCTAGGTTTTACTGGAATTATAGTTTGTAATTGCCACATTTCGTCATGTTCTTTTTCGGAAAACAACTGCTTGTTTTCTGGGCCATATTTTCCATTATTCATTTGCATAATTGCCCATTTACTCAAGTCGTTTACGCTAGAATAAATACCAGCGGCAGCATCAAAAAGTTGGTTCTTATATCTGCTGATTACTTTTAGTTTTCCGTTTATAGGTACATGTGGAACAATGATATTTGTTGAGTCTTTTAAACGTAAAAAGGATGCAGCACTATGATTCATTTCTAGTGGTTTCATGATGCGTTCTTCAATAAAATCGCCCCAACTTTTTCCGCTAACAGCATGAACGATTTCTCCAGCAACTATATATAATAAATTATCGTAATCGTATTTGGTTCTAAAACCCGAAACAGGTTTTAAATATTGTAAGTTTTGGGTAATATCCTGTACTGTAAAATCACTTCCGTCAGGCCATATCATTAAATCTCCTGCTCCAAGACCTAGCCCGCTGCGGTGAGTTAGTAAATCACGAATCGTAAATTCCTGTGTTACATATTCATTGTACATTTTAAAATTAGGAAGGTATTTTATCACTTTATCGTCCCATTTGATTCTGCCTTCATCAACTAAGATGGCCAAAGCAGCACTTGTAAAAGCTTTACTGTTTGAAGCAATTCCGAATAACGTATTTGCATCTACTTTTTCTTTTGTTAAGATAGATTTTACTCCATAACCTTGAGCATGAACGATTTTTCCATCTTTAATAATAGCAACAGCAATTCCGGGAACATTAAATGTTTTTAGCGTATTTTCTACCAATGTATCAACTTCTTTATTGGTAATTTGTGCAGAAATAGAGAAACTGAATAATAGTGCTAAGAGTGATACTTTATAGTTCATGCTTTAAATTTTATAATTGATTAAAACCTCGTTGCCTTTTTGCTTCAAAAATTAATATGGCTGCCGCAACTGAAACATTCATGCTGTCTATTTCACCTTCCATTGGGATGATGATATTTTGAGTTGCTGCATCTCTCCATTCTTGAGTTAATCCTGTGGCTTCGGTGCCTACAACCAAGGCTGTTGGAGTAGTAAAGTCCTGTGTGTGGTAAGAAGTCGAGTTTTGAAGTGTAGCGCAATAAAAATTAATTTTATTTTCTTTTAAAAAAGTAATAATTTCGGTAGTTGTCCCTGTTGCAATTTGGTTGGTAAATAAGCAACCTACGCTAGAGCGAACAATATTTGGATTGTACAAATCGCTTTTAGGATTGGCAATGATTACTGCATTTAAATTGGCTGCATCGGCAGTACGTAATAGCGCACCAATATTCCCAGGTTTTTCTGGGGCTTCGGCAACAAGAATCAATGGGTTGTCTGTTAATTTTAAATCTGATAATTGTAATGATTTGGTTTTGGCTATAGCCAAAACACCTTCGGTCGTATCACGATAAGCCAGTTTTTGATAAACTTCCTTATTGATTTCGATTAAATTAACTTGTTTGCCTGTTAATTTGTTGATTTCGTTTTCTGAAATTAATTCGGGTAAAAACAATACTGTTTCTATTTCATAATTTCCTTTTATAGCTAATGAAATTTCACGTTTTCCTTCAATTAAAAACGTTCCTGTTTGTTTACGTGCTTTTGCTTTTTCTTGCAATAACACTAATGATTTTATGAATGGGTTTTGTATCGAAGTAATTTGTTTCAAGGGAAAAGGTGCTGAGTTTGTAAGTGGCTAAGGTAATAAGATTTTTTAAATTTTAAATTCAATACTTTTTTTTAGAAAATCACTAAATTTATTAATTGCAGTTAGCATCAGTTTATAAAGAGTATTTCTTTATTTTTGTCAGAATTGTAGATTTTATTTTCATTTTAAAAGCATATAAATGTTTAGCTTATTAGATATCATTGGGACAATGGCATTTGCTATGTCTGGCGCGTTGACAGCAATGAATAAAAGACTGGATCCATTCGGGGTTTTTATAATTGCCTTTGTTACTGCAGTCGGTGGAGGTACAGTACGTGATGTTTTAATTGGTAGAACACCTGTGGGATGGATGCTTGATTTAAAGTATGTTTATGTTATTTTTTTGGGATTTATTCTAGCGGTTATCTTTAGAAAAAAATTTGATAGACTAAGAACTTCCTTGTTTTTGTTTGATACGATAGGTTTAGGTGTTTTTACATTAATTGGGTTAGAAAGAGGAATACTTGCTGGTTTACATCCTATAATTTGTATTGCATTGGGGACGATGACAGCTTGCTTTGGAGGCGTTACTCGTGATATTTTATGTAACGAAATTCCTGTAATTTTTAGAAGAGAAATTTATGCTACGATTTGTATTCTAGGAGGTATTGTCTTTTTTGTATTGAAAAAATGGAATCTAAATGATGATATTTTGTATCTCGTAACCTGTATTGTTATAATTTTAGTTCGATTAATGGCAGTAAAATATAAATGGTATTTACCAGCATTAGAACACAAGCGATAAATGAATTCTAATAATAAATTGTGAAAAACTACACCGTAAAATTATATCAGGAAACAGATTATGAAAAGTGGAATGACTTTATTGGTCAAGCCAAAAATGCTACTTTCCTGTTTCATCGTGATTTTATGGAATATCATAAAGACCGATTTGAAGATTTCTCCTTATTGGTTTATGAAAATGAAAAATTAGTTTCGGTTTTACCTGCAAATAGAGTTAATGATGTAGTGTATTCACATCAAGGACTGACTTATGGAGGTTTGGTTTATGATGAAAAGGCAAAACTTGTTTCAGTTATCGAAATCTTTAAAAATATTTTAATTTTTTTTAATGAGAAGGCTGTTGTAAAATTACATTTGAAGACGCTTCCAGCAATTTATCATTTAAAACCTAGTGAAGAAATTCAATATGCATTGTTTTTAGCTGAAGCAAAATTGGTTCGACGGGATTCGTTGTCAGTTTTGAATTTATCTCATGAAAATAAAATATCAAAAATTAGGAGAAGAGGTATTCAAAAAGCTATTCTTAATGATTTAATTATCAGAGAGGAGGATGATTTTGAAGGCTTTTGGAACGAAATCCTGATTCCTAATTTAGATAAGAAGCACAAGGCAAAGCCAGTTCATACCTTAGAAGAAATACACTTACTAAAAAATATCTTTCCAGATAATATTCGCCAGTTTAATGTATATCAGAATGATAAAATAGTAGCAGGAACATCAGTTTTTGAAAGTAAAAATGTAGCACATTGCCAGTATATTTCTAAAAATGAAAACCAAGATAATTTAGGAAGTTTAGATTTTTTATTTGAATTTTTGATAAAAGAAGTATTTGCTGAAAAACAGTTTTTTGATTTCGGAATTTCTAATGAGAATCAAGGGAAAAAGTTAAATGAAGGATTGTCATATTGGAAAGAAAGCTTTGGTGCGAGTACAATTGTCCACGATTTTTACGAAGTAGAAACAATAAATTATGGTTTATTAAATAATGTCTTACTATGATTTCTTTTTTAGATTTAAAGAAAATAAACGAGCCATACAAAAAGGTATTTCAAGAAAAAATGAATGCAGTTTTGGATAATGGTTGGTATATTTTAGGTAAAGAAGTCAAAACATTCGAAGCATCTTTTGCAGCGTATTGTGGTGCAAAACATTGTATCGGAGTGGGAAATGGTCTGGATGCTTTAACGTTAATTTTTAAATCATACATTCAGTTAGGGAAATTACAAAAAGGGGATGAAGTTATTGTTCCTGCAAATACATATATAGCCAGTATTCTAGCTATTTTGCAAGCCGATTTAGTTCCGGTTTTGGTCGAGCCAAAGTTAGAAACGTATAATCTTAATCCAGATTTAATTCAGGAAAAAATCACACCAAAAACTAAAGCGATTTTAGTAGTTCATCTATATGGACAATTGGCAGAAATGGATGCAATAAATGAGATAGCCTATGTAAGTAATCTTTTAGTTGTTGAAGACGCAGCACAATCCCATGGGGCAATTAGCAATCAGCCATCAGTAATCGGCAATCAAAGATCAAGCGTTGCATACAGTTTTTACCCAGGGAAAAATTTAGGCGCTTTGGGAGACGGCGGTGCAATCACAACCAACGACTCAGAGTTGGCAAAGATTTTATTTTCGCTTCGTAATTATGGTTCAGAAACAAAATATTATAATGATTTTGTTGGTGTAAATTCGCGATTAGACGAATTACAAGCTGCATTCCTAAATGTGAAATTACCGAATTTGGATGCTGAAAATGAGCTACGAAGAAATATTGCGAAGAGATATTTGACTGAGATTAAAAATGAAAAAATAATATTACCCTTTTGGGATTTTTCAGAGAATCATGTATTCCATTTATTTGTTATTCGAACTGAAAAAAGAGACGATTTACAAGCTTATTTATTAGAGAATGATATTCAAGCCATGATTCATTATCCTGTTCCTCCACATAAGCAAAAAGCATTCCTACAATGGAATAATTTATCTTTTCCTATTACCGAAAAAATACATAATGAAGTTTTAAGTTTGCCAATAAGTCCAATTTTGACAGATGTAGAAGTCAGTTTTATTATCGAAATAATTAATAAATACTAGTTTGAATTTCGTTAAAAAATATACTCAGACCAATCTATTTAAAATTTCTTCCTTAAATAGTTTGAGTGTAATGTTGAAAATTGGTATTATAAAACCTTGACAAAAATTATAAAAAACTGAGCTGATATAGCATAGGTTATAAATCGTTTTCTTTATCTATTAGCATTTTCATGTATTTGAGATATAAAATTAATTAGTTAAGAAAATCTTAATTTTTTTTGTTTTCATGCAATTTTATTTAGTATGTTTGAGAGAATTAATCTACAAACAAAACTACAATAAAATGAAACCAACCTTTACTCTTTTATCTTTTGGAATATTTATATTAAGTACTATTACTACAAATGCACAAATTAGTACAGGTACAGGTGGTGGTATTTTACCAAACTCACCAACTTCTAATACTAATGTGGGTATTGGGACTAATAATCCAACATCGACATTAGAAGTTAATGGAGAAGTCAAAGCAAAAAAAGGAGTGTTTACTAATAGTTTACCTGATGGACAAATTTTTATTGATGCAAATGAAAGAAACGTGAAGAGTAACGTTTTTTCAGCAGGTAATTTTGTTAGTGCCACTAGTAGAATGATGAATTTTTTTGATTATCCAACTTCAAATATTAATAATAAATCGAGGTTTTGGTTTTCTATTGATGACAGGTCTGATAATCAAAGATTTAGGGTTTATGCGGAGACAGGTGGATACGGAGGCCTTGAAGTAAATGATGCTAAACAGAGAAATGCATTTAAAGTTGCAGAAGAGAATACTCCAGACGGATGTAATTTTAGTCATATCTCTATTCCTCAGGCAAATACTAAATTAATTATTGGTTCAAGTTATGAAAACCTAACACCTGATGAAAATGCAAAATATAAGTTGATAGTAAAAAGAGGTACATGTGGGGCAACATTTTTAGATGGTTCAGGTAGTGCTCTTATAGAAGGGAATATAGTATCTATGGGAAATATGAGTATCGGAACCTCAAATTTTGTAGATGGAGCAGATACCTATAGACTTTCTGTAAAAGGAAAGATAAGAGCAGAAGAAATAAAAGTTTACAGCACTTGGGCAGATTATGTTTTTAGTAAAGATTATAAATTGCCTAATTTAAAAGAAGTTGAAAAATTTATAAATAAAAATGGCCATTTACCAAATATGCCTTCTGCTAAAGAAGTTACAGAAAAAGGTTTAGAGTTAGGTGAAATGGTAAAAATCCAACAGGAAAAAATAGAAGAACTGACTCTTTATTTAATTCAGCAGAATAAAGATATGGAAGAGTTAAAAGCTCAAATGAAGAAGATAATAGAGAAGAAATAAAACAGTAACGTTACAAAACTATGAAATATTATTTACTATTAATTCTGTTCGGATTTTCGATAAATATAGTTGCTCAGCAAAAAATCACATTCAATTATGATGCTGCTGGCAACCAAACTTTGAGAGAATTATGCCTTTCAGGATGTACAGCCAAAATGTCTAAAGAAATCCCCAAAGAGATTGATGCAATTACAGATGAGGACTTACAAAAGTTCTCTCCTGAAGATGTTATATCTTACTATCCAAACCCTGTAAGAGAAGAATTATATCTTAAATGGGAATTAAAAGACGGTAATAGTGTTTCATCTATAGTGGTGTACGGTTTAAACGGACAAACACTAAATACCTACCATAAAACCAAAAAAATAAACACTCAAAATATTTCTTTTCAGAGTTACCCAACAGGTGTATACATAGTTGCTTTAATATATACCAGCGGAGATCAAAAAACAATAAAAATTATCAAGCAATAATTATATGAAGCAATTTTACTTACTACTTTTATTTTTTGTTACTCATTTAACATTTTCTCAGAATTTTACAGATACCAAAGGAGAATTACAAATTTCGAACTCAGGTACAGCAACCTATACTTTACCTATTGCTATCCCGCCAAGTATAAAAAGCGTAGCACCAATCATAAATCTTACCTATAGTAGTGGTGTTAGAGGAGGGATAGCTGGACAAGGCTGGAGCATTAATAGTATTTCTGCGATTAGCCGCATGGCAACCAGAAGGGATATTGATGGCTTTACTGATGGAGTCGATTTTGATGACAACGACAAACTCGCTCTTGATGGACAGCGATTATTATTAAAAACCGGAACCTATTGGGTAACTGGATCAACCTATGAAACAGAATATAAAAGCAATACTAAGATTGAATTAAATAAAGAAGGAACTACAACTTATTTTGTTGTAACGGCTCCCGATGGTTCAAGAAGTTGGTATGGTTCTCAAGGATCTGGAAATCTTCAAAACTCGATTTCTGTGAACTCGTGGTATATTGTACGTTATGAAGATTCTAATGGAAATTATATTAGTTACAATTATAAAACAGTAACTTACAATAACACTAATCAATTGTATATTAATACTATTGCTTTTAGTGGGAATACTATAGCAGGAATTACAGCTGAAAATAAGATAGTTTTTAATTACAGAGGATCAAAAAGAATAGAGAAAGATTATGCAAATGGAGCCCCTGTATATGCAACCCAAATTTTGGATAACATACAAGTTTCTGCAAATAATACCTTATTTAGGAGGTATAAACTTACTCAGGAAGCAGACCCTATTTTAGGTTATGAAAGAATAACTCAGATACAAGAATATAATGGGCAGGATGAAGCTTCTAATCCTGTTATATTTAAGTATGATAACACGGAAACCAAGACTACAAGAATTGAAAAAGAATATACAAATAACCTTGCTTTTGATAGAGTAGATGTAGCAGGAGATTTTGATGGTGATGGGCGATTGGATTTTGCTATGGGCGATAAAGTTTATACAAAACTGTTCCAAGAAAATAGTGGTAACGCTCCTATTGTTATGCCTTTTTTGACTTCTACTAATAAAACTTTTGCAGCAACAACTTTAACAAGTGGGAAACTGAATCAATTCAGCAGTATGATAAATCCTGTTGAAGAGCTTAATTCAATTACCTTTAATTATTATAATCTCAGTAACAATACTGTAAATCTAGTAAATTCAAAATCAGTGCCCATTTCAAACTTGGTATATAAAGAGGAATGCATTACTGGAGGTGGAGGAGCTCCAGAACACGGAGGCGGAATCACTGTTACTGATCTTACTAATCTTAACAACCAATATATTGAGGGAGATTTCAATGGTGATGGTATTTCTGAAGTGATAATATTTCAGTATTTACAGACTGATCACTATGAAATGGATGGCCCTTGTTTTGGCCCAAATGGAGAGCCATTAATGTGTACTTGTGTTTTTAAAAATACGAGTATTGGCTATTGTCCTAATTTTACTTATTATTTAAACTTAGCCCCAAATGCTTCAACTGAGTTAAATAGTAAAGATTTTATGACTATGACAGAACTTGTTTTTTGCAAACAATACGAAAATAAATTTGTAGCAGATTTTAATGGTGATGGAAAAACGGATATTTTGTTCATTGATAATACAACTAAAGACTATCGTATTGTAAGCATCAAACAGCTAACAGCAGCTCCATGGCATGAAGTAGAAATTATCGGAACAGGAAATTTAGATAAATATTCTAAGACGAAACAGATTCTTATTGGGGATTATAATGGAGATGGAAAAACAGATATTATGATACCCGATACAGAGGGAGGAGAAGGTGCAGATCATGCAAAATGGCACATCTATTACAGTAATTCAAATGCAGCTGGGGGGGATTTTTTTACTAAAGAAGCTCATAATATTGTAGAATACAGACCTGATACAAATGACGATTATAAAACACAAAGACATTATAGTAATTACTATGCAATAGACATCAATAAGGATGGGAAATCTGATTTGGTACGCGTTTGGAGGAATTACTACAAACCAAAATTAACAATCAATGACCATGACACCGAGTGGCAAGTAACAGGCTTTACTAATAATATTGGCAAAGTCGGTGCTTCTGTTTTCATACAGACGTATGCTTCAGAGGTTTTTGATTCCAATTCTCCCGATGTTCCAATCCCTATAGCTTCAAATTTCAAATACAATGCTGCTAATACTGATTTAGTGCTTGTTAGAGGACATTACAATAGAATTGAGTATTATCAATTTAATAAAAATGTAAATACGGATAACAGGTTAAAATCGGTAACAGAGGTTAGCGGAAACATTACGCAAACTATCGAGTACCAACCTATGGAAGCTGTCGATTTTAGATTTGGTAATGCCACAACTGATTTTTATTCTTCCAGCGATACAGCCCTTTATCCTGATATAGAAATTATTCAAAATCCAGAGAGTTTTTTAGTTTCTAAACTTACAGCAACAATAAATGGTATTTCTAAATATCAGGATTTTAGGTATAGAGGTTATGTGTCTAATTATAATTACGGTACAGTAGGTTTTACCAGAACCACAAGAAGTAGTTGGTACTTATCTCCAACAGACGCTAAAATATGGACTACTCAATACAATGATCCTAGTCTTAGAGGAGCAAATACCATTACCTGGTCTAGTACAAATGCATCAACCGTTTTTGCTGCAATTCCAACAGATTTGTTGAGCACCAAAACAAATGTGTTTGCTACTTATTCCAAAGGAGGCAATACACCATCTATCCCTATGCCTAGTGATATCAATATTGTAAATCCTGTAATTGCTAGTGCAACTACCAAAGCGAGTAATTCGATTACAGCATCATCAGTTATAAACAATGATTTAAATGTTAATTATCAGGCACCACAAATAATCTTAAAACCAGGATTTAGTGCAAAAGCAAGCGGTAATAGTATGTTTAGAGCCTATCCCTTTATAGAAAGCGAAAATGCACCAACAACAAACAGTAGTGTTTACAATGTATTGTTGACCAAACAAACTACCGAAGATCATCTTACGGGAATAAAAAACGAAACCAGTTTTACTTATGATGGTACAGTGGAGAGTACAAACTATTATGGTTTGGAGACACAAAGTATATCCAGACAATACAGCGGAGGAACGCTTCAGGGGACAAATACAACTAATACACAATATGACAACAACCCTACAGGAGTTGGTAACGGGTATTATATAGGAAGGCCAAAGAAAGTAAATTCTTCTAGCACTATATATACGGGAGACACTAGAACATCTGAGGAAAAATATACCTATACAGGAACAAATTTAACTCAAACAGAAAAAAAAGGACATAATACCTACGCTATAATAGAGGATATGATCTACGATACAGTAGGAAATTTATTGACTAAAAAAGTGAGTGCTCCAGCTGCTTCAGTCCCAGTAGCTGCCCGAACGATTACCGATGAATATGACAGTACGAAACGATTTGTAATTAAAAAAACAGATCATCAGGGGTTTGTTACCGATTATGCTTATAACACATTAGGTCAAGTAACCAAATCTACCAATTATATGGGAGTGGTTAGTGATTTTACCTATGACAATTGGGGAAAATTAACAACTAATACTAGTACGAATGTCTCACAAACACCTCTTGTTATCAACATTGTGTATGAAAAACGATCTGATGGTGGATATATGACAACTAATACAACTAATACGGATTCTAAAACGATTACTGTATTTGATGTATTAGGAAGAGCAGTTATTACTACTACAAAAGGATTTGCGGCTAATTCTATGGTGTCAAAACAAGTTGTTTATGATGCATTAGGAAGGAAGACTAAAGAAAGTGAACCTAGTTTGTCCTCTCCTGATAAATGGACTTTATATGAATACGATTATTTAATGAGGCCAACAAAAATCACATTACCAACTGATAAAATACAGACAATAGCATATAATGGATTAACTACAACTAGCACAGATGATGGAAGAACTACCACGGCTACTGTAGATGCGCTGGGTAACAAAATACAAACTACCGATCCTGGTGGGACTATCAGTTTTGTTTATTATGCTAACGGAAGCCTTAAAGAGTCCAATTATGAAGGAAATAAAGTAACAGTATCTATTGACGGTTGGGGTAATAAAGTTGCCATGACTGATCCAAGTGCTGGTACCTACACCTATTCCTACGATGCTTTTGGGCAAATAAAAACAGAAACTACGCCTAATGGAACTACTTCATTTGCGTATGATGATGCAGGGAAAACAACAGAAAAAACAATTAAAGGTACGAATACCGATAGTAAAACTACTTATGCGTATAATAGTTTAAACCAGATTACAAGCAGTACTTTTACAAATATATTTGAGAGTAGTGTTATTACCAATAATTATGAATACGATACTTATAAAAGAATATCGCGAACGATAGAAACAACTCCTTATGCAACTTTTACAAAAGAACTGACCTATGACACATACGGGAGAGCCGACAAAGAAACTTCAATAGCTGCAGCAAGCGGAAAAACAAGTGCTAAAACGGTAAAAAATACGTACCAAAATGGTTTTCCTTGGCAAATAGTCGATGATACGACACAACAAATTTTATGGCAAACCAATGCTCTAAACGAAAGAGGACAGCTCATTGGTGCTTCTTTAGGAAATGGTATCGTGATTAACAATACGTATGACCAATATGGTTATGCTGAAAAGTTTAAACATGATAAAACAGGAACAGCTCCTGTAAATATTATGACATTAACAACCACTTTTGAACCAAAAAGAGGCAACCTAACCAACCGAACTAATAGCTTATTTAACTGGAATGAAAATTTTAAATATGACGAATTAGACCGTTTAACAAGTTATTATAATGCGCAAGGAGTTCCAGAAACCCAGAGTTATGATGCCAAAGGTAAAATTTCTAAAAATAGTGTAGGTACATATAACTATACTGTACCTAACAAAACATATCAAAATAATTCGATAACGTTAAGTCCAGAATCTTTAACGTATTATCAAAATAGAGGATCTGGAGCAAATACAGCTCCAAGATTGGGAATAGAGGTTACCTACAATACTTTTAAAAGTCCTGTAAGAATAAGAGAACAAGGACGTGATGGAACTTACAACGATTATATAAATTTTGCTTATAATGATGGTAATGATCGTAGCACTATGTTTTATGGTGGATTACAAGATGATAAATTACAACGTCGTTATCGTAAACATTACTCTGGAGATGGATCGATGGAGATTAAAGAAGATGAAACAACAGGAACAGTAGAGTTTGTAACTTATATAGGTGGTGATGGCTATACGGCATCAGTTGTTTTAAAATCGGATGGGATAAATCCTGCAAATTATTTATATTTACATCGTGATTATCAGGGTAGTATTATTGCTATTACAGATAATAATGCAACTATTGTCGAAAAACGTCTTTATGATGCTTGGGGAGCGATAATCAAAGTACAAAATGGTGCTGGTGTAACTCTGGATGGCTTAACAGTTTTGGATCGTGGTTATACAGGACATGAGCACGTACAAAGTATGGGGCTCATCAATATGAATGGCCGTTTGTATGATCCGAAATTACATCGTTTTTTGCAACCAGATAATTTTATACAGGAGGTAGAAAATACACAAAACTATAATCGTTACGCCTACGTTCTTAATAATCCATTAAAATATACTGATCCGAGCGGTGAACTTGCTTTTCTTGCAGTTGTAGGTATTGGTGCAGCTGTAGCTGCTTTTTCCTATACTTTGACAGCTCTATTGGCAGATGTCCCTTTTAGTGTTGGAGGCTTGGCTAAATCAACATTTATTGGTGCAGCAAGCGCTGCGGTGACTTTTGGTATCGGTAATGCAGCAAGTTCATTATTTAGTACTCCTGCAATGGGATTTTGGCAGGGTGCATATCAAGGTGCCATAATTGGAGGCATATCAGGAATTGGTTCAACAATTGCTACTGCAGCATTTACAGGAAATAGTATAACTTTAAAAGCTGTTTTGGGCGGTGCTGTGACTGGAGCAATTGTAGGAGGAGTAATGGGAGGAATTCAAGGAGGAATTAACGCTGAAAATTCAGGAAGAGAATTTTGGTCAGGTCAAAAGTGGGAAGAGATAAAAATGGGGTATCAAGAAAAATCTCTTTTCTCGAACAAAGTGAATTTTTCTGACACAAAATGGGACATCGATCAACAAATGAAAATTCCCCAGACTAATCAAAATTTTGAATTTGATTGTACACATGCTTGTAAATTATCTGTTGATAGCTATTTTGGTGTTTCTGGACAGGAAGCTAATAATTTGAGTTGGCTAAAAAGAGCTAATACTCTTGATTCTAATGGCATTGGGGGGATTAAAAATATGAGAATAATGGGGATGTATAATGGGACAGGATATTCGACTAACCCGTTAGGGAACGGTTATTATCATAATTATGATGCGAAAGAATCTCTACCATGGATGTCTAATCAGATGGCGCAGAATAGAATCATTCAAATAGGTTGGATGCCTGATGGTACATTAGGACATGCTAGTTTAGTAACGAGACTAAGATATTTATCTGATTTCTCTAAATTTAGAATTGATATAATGAATCCAAATTCAGGTGGAACAAGTGTATTAAAAAGTTTAAAAAATATTCATCAAATTTTTAGTATATGGAAACAATAAAAACATTATTTGTTATTTTTCTTTTTAACATTAATTGTTTTGGGCAATCTAATAGAACTCATGATACAATTAAAATCAATTTTGATAAACAAAAATATATAAATATTGCTTTTGATAGTCTTAAAAAAAGATATAACTTTCAAAAAGAACTGTATGAAAAAGAACTGATAAATACTAATAAAAACGAAAGTATAAGTTTAAAATACAAATTTGAGGATTTGCATTTTTATAGTATTCCTATTTTTAAAATAAAAAAGAAAGGGCCATCTTTTTGTTACAAAAATAATATTGAATGCATTATAGATTTTGAAGGCAAATCTATAATGCAGAATGTCGTCGTGTTGGATGTTGAAAATAACATCCTTACAGCAATTGATATTCCAGATTTAAATTTTGTACTTCAGAATGATAACCCAATGAAATTAGAATTTAAGTTAGATAAGTTAGACACTGAAAAAATCATCTATAATTCTCTTTTATCATTTCCTAAATCCTATAAAAAACTAAATGATATTTTAAAAACAGAAGAAACAACTTTTATCTTTAAAATTTTTGGAATTGAAAATGTCATATTTGAAGTTTCTAAAAACAATAATAAGTTATATGCTAGTTATGTTGGTAATTTAGGAGGATTGATCTTCTCAAATAAAGTTATAAAAAAGGAAACTAAAAGACAGCACATGCTAGCTAATGAATATATTTTAAAATATATAGGTTCAGAAAAAATAAAAAACCTTGCAAAAGGGGAGGCTGAAAATATTTTTTATGAAGAAATAGAAGATGGATTTAAAAAATATTCTCATATAAAAAATAAAGAAATTTTTCTTAAAGTTATTACAATTGAATAACATATGTTAGATGTAACTATTCTGTCCATACTTAATGTTACTAATATTTAGAATATTGTTACACTAAAAAATAATTAAAGATATATAACTGTAAAAACAAAAAACTCATGAAACAAATTGTTACCTGCTTATTTTTAACATTATCATTAACAGCCTTTTCGCAACAGCTTACTTATAAAAGTGGAGGAACGGTTTATAATGCAGAAAACAAAAGATTATCATCCGATGAAGTTCGACAACTTTTAGCCAATAATAGTGAAGCACTAAGCCTTTATAATGCAGGGAGAAGCAAAAAAACATGGGGAAATGTTCTTTTTTATGGGGGAATAGGTCTTGTGGCAACGAACTTAATTATCGGTATGAATACAGATAATAGTACTACATCTTATCCTGGAAATGGATATTACCCTTCAGTAAAATCTGAACGAACAAATATGACTGTGGCTATCATTGGTGGGGCATTAATTGTTGCTTCTATCCCTATCAAAATAGGGTATCCTAAAAAGATCAAATCGGCTCTTGCAAAATACAATGAAGGGTTGGTAGAAAATTATAGTCCTGCTCCCAAAGCAACTTTATTAGCAAGTACAAATCAAATAGGTTTACGAATTGAATTTTAGGGCTATTATTCTTTTACTGAGTCGTTATAGTGTAATAATTATTGAAGTTGTCAGTTTCTTTGAAGATAGAGCGGATGTTTTAGAATGGAAAGAATTATAATGGCAGAAGTTTTGTAATGGTTTTATTTACCAAGGCTTTGCATTTATTTTTGAAGGTGTTTTGTTTAGTTAAATAATTCTTAAAATCAATTTCTTTTCATTTGGTTTTATTTGATATTTTTACAAGAACTAATCTGCTAAAAACACAATACATGAAACCATCCTTTACTCTTTTATTTTTTGGAATTTTTATATTAAGTACTATTACTACAAATGCACAGATTAGTACAGGTGCAGGTGGTGCAGGAAGTATCTTACCAAACTCACCAACTTCTAATGTAAATTTAGGTATTGGTGTTGATAATCCGAAATCTAAACTTGAAATAGCAGGATTTCCAGCTATCAATACTACTTATACTTTTTTAGATAATGGAGATTCTTTTGATAAAAGTAGATTGTTGAATATTGGAACTTTAAGAGAAAATTCTACATCAACAAATGGTGCTAGATTATTAACTTTTTATGATGTACCTCCTTCTAATATTTTGCCTTATGCCCAAACTATGCTAGCAATTGAAGATAGAAATGATGCTAATAGATTGAGACATAGTGCAAAAGCCAATGGAGATAGTTCATTCAAACTTAGTGATAGGAATCAAAAACTTGTTTTAGAACTATATGAAAATGATGAAGCTGGAATCTTAACCTTGAATAAACCAGATTCCTACTTTACAATTGGAGGTATGCAAACTTGGCCAGTACCTTATAGACTTATGGTGAAAAATGGCGCTTCAAAATTTGAAGGAGCTGTATATGTTGATACAAATTTAGGCATCGGAACTTCAAATTTTGTAGATGGAGCTGATACCTATAGGCTCTCAGTAAAAGGAAAAATAAGAGCCGAGGAAGTAAAAGTTTATAATACTTGGGCAGATTATGTTTTTAGAAAAGACTATAAATTACTTAATTTAAAAGAAGTTGAAAAATATATAGCTGAAAATGGTCATTTGCCCAATGTTCCTTCTGCTAAAGAAATTACAGAAAAAGGTTTAGAGCTTGGGGAAATGGCAAAAATTCAACAAGAAAAAATAGAAGAACTGACCCTTTATTTAATTCAGCAAAATAAAGAGAATGAACAATTGAATAAAGATATTCAGGAACTAAAAGCACAGATGAAAATTTTATTAGATAAAAAATGTCAAAATTAAAATATCTTATTAAGAGATACATGCCTGAAAAAATATGGATTTCTTTTATTAAGATTTATAATTTGACAAATTTAAGGGATTTATACAATTGGTATTTAATTAAAGAAGCACCTCATAGGCATAGAAAAGCACTAGAAGCTGTTAGAAAAAAAGAAAAGATTAAAGTTGCTTTCTTTTTAATTCATGAATCTGTTTGGAAATACGATGTGTTATTTGATTTAATGTTGCAGCATCCGAGATTTGAACCTCTACTATTTGTTTGTCCTGTTGTAAATTTTGGTGAGGGAAACATGGTTTTCGAAATGAATAAATCTTTTGAAGCATTTAAAAAGAAAGGATATGATGTTATTAAAACCTTTGATAGTACTATAGGGGAATACTTAGATGTAAAAAAGGTATTTTCGCCTGATATTATTTTTTTTACCAATCCGTATGATGGTTTAGTAGATTATAGATATAATATAAAGATGTTTCCAAATACTTTAACTTGTTATGTGCCTTATAGTATCCCAACGGTTAATTATGAGTTTACCTATAATTTAGATTTTCACAACTTGGTTTGGAAAATTTTTTCGGAAACAGAGATCCATCAAAAAATGGCATCCAAAAAGCAAAGAAATAAAGGAATAAATAGAATCGTAACAGGTTATCCAGCATTTGATCCGCTTTTAATTAATAAAAAAACCAAGGACGTTTGGAAAAATAAAACCTCAATTTTAAAAAAAGTTATTTGGTCGCCACATCATTTAATGAACGAATTAAACAAAGTGTCTAATTTTTTAGAGTATTATGATTTCTTTTTAGAATTAGCCATTAATTATAAAGATAAATTACAAATTGCATTCAATCCACATCCTTTACTAAGGGTTAAATTAGAAAACGACTCAAATTGGGGTAAAGAAAAAACCGATCGCTACTTCAATAAATGGATAAATCTTGAAAATGGCCAGTTTGGAGATGGTTATTACATCGATCTTTTTTTAACCTCAGATGCACTTATTCACGACAGTGGTTCTTTTATGGCAGAATACCTTATTACGGGTAAGCCATCACTCTTTATGATCAGAGATGAATCCGTTATGGACTATTGGAATACTTTTGGAGAAAAAGCAATCGGAGCACATTATCAATCTAGAAACAAAGAGCAAGTTATAGATTTTATTGAAAATGTTGTGCTGAATGAAAACGATTGTATGAAAGAGCAGCGTAATAATTTTGTGCAAAATAATCTGATTACAGAAAACAAACAGACTGCCTCCCAAAATATTTTGGAGTATTTAGAGAATCAAATCTTTAAATGATTTTTGATTGTTTTTAAGTTTAGGATTTTACTTATCATTAGCAATGAGTAAAATGATATTTTTATTAAACAAATTAAATACTTAATAAATGCACAAGATCTCTTTAAAGTCAATGGCTACTACAGGAATTATTTGGTCAGCTGTAGATAAATTTGCTGCTCAGTTCGGTCAATTTGTTGTAGGTATAATACTTGCACGCATTTTATTGCCTGAAGATTTTGGTTTAATAGGGATGCTAACTATTTTTATAGCGCTATCACAGACTTTTATCGAAAGCGGATTAGGAGTAGCTTTAATTCAACGTCAAAATAGATCTAAAGTTGATTTTTCGACCCTATTTGTATTTAATTTAGTTATAAGTAGTTTTTTTTATTTGGTATTATTTTTATCAGCACCTTTTATATCTTCTTTTTTTAAGCAACCTCAATTAATTGATTTGATAAGAATCTTAGGTTTGGTTTTGTTTTTAAATGCTTTTGCAATAGTTCAACGAACTAAACTGACAATTGAGATTGATTTCAAATCCATTGCAAAAAGTAATGTTATTGGAATGATTACTGGCGGATTGTGTGGAGTAGTGGCTGCAATGAATGGATATGGAGTTTGGTCATTAGTTATTCAAATGCTTATTGGGGCTTTTAGCTCATCTTTATCTTTTTGGTTTTTAGGTAATTGGGTGCCTTCTGTTACTTTTTCAAAAACGGCATTTAAATCTTTATTTGGTTATGGATCAAAATTATTAATAGCTGGTTTGTATGCCCAAGTTCTTAATAATATATATAACATTTGTTTAGGTAAGTTTTATCCAATTGCTTCACTAGGCTATTATACAAGAGCAAAGAATTTGGCAGATTTATCATCAGGAACTATAGCCAGCATCTTACAACAAGCCACTTTTCCGGTTCTTGCATCTTTACAAAATGATAAAGAAAAACTAGTTTCTGTTTACAGTCGTATGATCCGAATGTCAGCTTTTTTTATTATTCCTTTAATGACTCTGATTGCTTTGCTGGCAAAACCTATCGTTATATTATTATTTACAGAGAAATGGGTTTCTCTAATTCCACTTTTACAATGGATGGTTTTTGCTCGTGTTTTTTTTCCTATGAGTGCAATTAATATGAATTTATTAAATGCAATTGGTCGATCAGATTTATTTTTGAAAGTTGATCTGTCTAAATTGCCTTTGACCATCATAGCAATGATAATTACAATTCCATTAGGTGTAAAATCAATTATTATTGGTCATGTTGTTACATCAACTGTGGCATTTATCATAAATGCATATTTGCCGGGTAAGTTTTATGGTTATGGAGTAATTAATCAGTTGAAAGACATGTTCCCCGTTTTTATGGCTACTGTAGGAATGGCTTTTGTCGTATTTGTAATGTCTAGTTTTGTAAAAAATTTAATTTTACAGTTATTCTTTGGAGTTCTATTTGGGACAGTAACTTATTTATTTATTTGTTGGTTGCTAAAATTAGATGAGTTAGTAGAACTTAAAAAGTTGCTTTTAAAGTTTAAGAAAGATGGTGTTGTAAAGAATTAATTTTTGAATATAAAACATATTTTTTTGTCTTCAAGATGCTATTATTCCATTTGGATTTTCAATTAAATATGATAATTCATTTAATAAATAATCGACATTTGGAATAGCACACGAAAACTCTCTACATTAAGTTGTAGTGTTTAATTAGTTAATTTTTAGTATTTATGGTTGTGATAAAAGTTAGTATTTTTTAAAATTTGTTCTCAGAAACAGCCAGAATCTTAAGCCTATATTTTTGTAAAATGATTTATAATCTTTGAATTTAAAAGTGTGAACTATTTCATGATGTACTCTTTTTTGAATAGCAAGATCTTCTTTTTTGTTTCGATTTAATCGGATGGCTTTTTTTAGAATTAAATAAGTAGATAAGTTCATTTTTTTGAATCTTGATTTTCGACTGTCATAAAAGTTAGTAGTTAATGAATTATCGGAAATTCTTTTTTTAATTAAAACGTCATCTATAAAATCAAATTCATACAAACGTGCTGAGCGTATCCAAAAATCTAAATCTTCATAAGCAAGTGTTTCATCGTAACCTTTTAATGAATCGTAAACTGATTTTTTAGTCATTGCAGAAACGGAACAAATACTTTTTCCGTCAGAAAGAATGTATAAATAAATATCACCAGTGTGTTTTTTTTTGATAATTTTTCCAGTATCATCAGTAGGGAAGTAGTATGAATCAAATTCGCTTTTTTCTGTAATCAATTCTGCATTCCCATAAACAATTCCAAGATTTTTAAAAGAACTTTCTCGAAAGGTTTTTATTTGCAACGAAATACAGTTTGAAACTAAAACATCGTCAGCAGCCAAATCAATAATATATTCTCCTTTGGCTAGTTTTAGTGCTTTATTAAAAGATTTAGTGTTTCCTAAATTAGTTTTATTAATAATGAATTGAGCTTTAGGATAATCCAAAAGCCATTCGTTAATTATATCTTTAGAATTATCAGTACTACAATCATCTACAATTATCAATTCAATGAATGGATAATCTTGGTAGATAACAGAGAATAAACTCTCCATGATAAATTTTTCATGATTGTAGCATAGGCAAATAATTGTTACTAATGATTTATTTTGCATTTTGTTTTTAAAGAGTTATATATTTGATACGAAAATAAGAAATCAATAATGGTAGTGACTAACAAAAAATAAATTTTATGAATGTAGTTATGATTAATTTTCCAAAAATTGAAAACATCTTAGGTAACATTGCGGTTATAGAAAATGAAACTATTCGTTTTGAAATCAAAAGAGTCTATTATTTATATGATATTCCAAGTTCTTCTATAAGAGGGGGACATTCTCATAAAAAACTACAACAAGTTTTAATCGCAATTTCAGGAAGTTTTGATGTTGTTTTAAAAGATGGTAAAACTGAAAAAAAAGTCACTTTAAATAAGCCTGATATAGGTTTGTTGATTGAAAATAATATATGGCGTGAACTCGAAAATTTTTCATCAGGTGCAGTTTGCCTTGTCTTAGCTTCTGAAGTTTATGATGAGAATGATTATTTACGGAATTACAATGAATTTTTGAAATCAAAAAAATGAAATTACTATATATAACACAAAGGGCAAATGAGGAAGGAGGAGTGCAAAGAGTACTTGCTGTAAAAACCAATTATTTAATTGAGAAATTTAATTATGAGGTTTATATTATCACTCAGAATAAAGGAAATGAAAAGCTTTTTTTTGAATTCAATCATCAAATTAAATTTTATGACATTCTATTGAAAAGCAATAAAGTTTCCAATTTGCTTCGATATAAAGTTGAGCTGCAGAAGTATATCAGAATAATACAACCTGATTGTATTATTGTTTGTGATTTTGCATTAAAATCATTTTCCATTCCATTACTAGTAAACACAAAAGTTCCTATCGTCTTTGAGGTACACGGCTCTAGATTTAATGAATATAGAAAGTCTCATTTTTTTGGACTTAGTAATAAATTCAAATATAGATATAGGAATTATTGTGCTTCTCATTTTTTGTATTTTGTGGCGTTATCAGATGAAAGTCTGAATGAGTGGTCTGTTAAAAATAGTGTTGTAATTTCTAATCCGTTATGGGTTGGAATAAATCTTTTTTCAGATTTAAACGCAAAAAAGGTTATTGCGGTCGCAAGGCACTCATATGAAAAAGGAATTGATAGATTATTGGAAATATGGGAAATAGTTATGCAAAAACACCCTGATTGGATATTGGAAATTTATGGAAAACAAAATGAGGATTTAGCATTACAAAACTTAGCAAAAAAATTGAAGATTGAAAAAAATGTAGTTTTCCTTAATCCAGTTAAAAGTATACAACAAAAATATAATGAAGCATCAATTTTAGTAATGACCTCTAGGAATGAAGCATTGCCAATGGTTCTAATTGAAGCTATGGCTTGTGGTTTGCCTAGTATAGCTTACGATTGTCCTGTTGGGCCAAGAGCAATTATACAAAATAATGAAAACGGATTCCTTATAGAAGATGGAAATAAAGATTCTTTTGTTGATAAATTATGTCTTTTAATAGAAGATAAGAATTTAAGGATAAAAATGGGTAAAAAAGCAATAAAGAGTATAGAGAAGTATGATTTAGACACTATTATGAATCAATGGAAGGTTTTACTTGATTCAGTTGTTAGGTCTTGATTTATAATTTGGTAAAAACCCAACCGATATAAATCAAAGATAAAAAGTGAGGGGCTATCACTCAATAAGTTTTTCTTTAATGATGATTTAAAAAATAAAAATAAATTTCCATAAAATACAGAAAGTTTATATTTATCTATTATTTTATAATAATGCGAAAGCTTGACATATTCTACGTCGATAAGCTTTTTGTCGACTAGATATTTTAATCCACTTACAGATTCTTCCGATTTTTTTAAGAAAGCTTCACTACTTTCTATTCCTAGGTGATAAACTGGATTATCAATATGGATTATTTGTATGCTGTTTTGTTTTAACTCGAAAGAAAACAAAGTATCTTCATGTCGTAAATTTGGAATTTTTTCATTAAAACATACTTTCTTAAAGATTGATTTTGTGATCAAAAAGTTTAATGTCAATAAAGAAAGATATGGATTTTCTTGTCTTTTCTCAACTACTAATGCTTCTCTAGATTTTCCATAAACCCATCTTAGGATTTCAGATTCTATGGGGCTCTCTTTTTGATATTGAATTCCACCGTAAACTACTTTTTCTTCGTTATTTACTTGAAGAATATAATTAGAGATAAAATTGGAATGAATTGGTAATGTATCAGCATCTAGAAAAAGAAGGTTTTCAAAATGAGCTTTTTGAGCTAATAAATTTCGAATAGCACTACGTCCTATGTTATGTTTCAAAACAGTATAAGAAGTATTCTTTAATTGGTTTATTTCGGTATTTTTAATTAAGTATTGATTAGATCCGTCATCCTGACAAATAATCTCAAACTCAATTTCAGATTTTAAACATTGCCTATGTAACTCATTGACAAGAGGACAAATATTGTAATTATATACTGGAATAAGAATAGAAAGCATTAATTGTCGTTTTTTAAAATATATTTGTAAAGAAAATACTTTTTATTAAAAAAATCTCCTTGTTAATAAAAATGATATCAAGTTTGTATAAAAGTAAAACACTGAAAATGAATTTAAGATCTGTTTATTATTTTATTTCCCCAAAATCAAGACTTGTTGCACGAAAAATATATTACTCACCTTTTGATCTGTTTAATTCATTAAGTGGACGTAAAAATAAAATGGTTCCAAATAAAGGAGACATTTTTATAGGTTCAGGAGACTTTGTAGAGCAAGGGAAACATCATCTTAAGCTTTTAACAGAATATGCAAAGCTAAAACCAAATCATTCTGTTCTTGACGTTGGTTGCGGTATTGGTAGAGTAGCTGTTCCACTTACTAACTATTTATTAGATGATAGTAGATACGAGGGATTTGATTTGGTTAAGAAAGGCATTAATTGGTGTAAAAATAATATAACGATCAACTTTCCTAATTTCAGTTTTCAGCATATCCCTTTAAACAACGATTTGTATAGTTTAACAAATCAAAAAGCTGAAAATTTCACGTATCCTTATCCGGATAACTCTTTTGATATTGTATTTTTATTTTCAGTTTTCACCCATATGCAGCCATTAGAGGTTCAAAATTATCTTAATGAAATTTATAGAGTATTAAAGCCTGGTGGAAGATGTTTAGCTACATTTTTTGTTTATGATGAAATTAATGAGAGTATAATCTCAAACAATAACGGAACTTATATTTTTCCATATAAAAACGAAGGGTATAGATTGATGAATGAAAAAGTGCCATCAGCGAATATCGCTTTTAACGAAGAGTATTTATATAAAATGGCAGAGCTAAGTAAATTAAAAATTGAAAATAAAATATACGGAACTTGGTCCAAAAGAGGAGATAAGTCTCTATTAGATTTTCAAGATATTTTAGTTTTTGAAAAATAATTTAAAAGTATATTACACTGTTCTCTGAACTACTTCAAAAATTCTAGCATCTTCACATTTTAATGTTTTTGAAGGGAATTTCATCAATAATGCATAATCGTGTGTTGCCATGATAATAGTTTTTCCAAGTGCATTGATACTTCTTAAAACTTCAAGAACTTCAGAGCTTGTCTGAGGATCTAAGTTTCCAGTAGGTTCATCAGCAAGGATAAATTCAGGATCGTTTAGTAGAGCTCTTGCAATTGCAACACGTTGTTGCTCTCCCCCAGAAAGTTGATGAGGCATTTTTTGAGTAAATTCTTTCATGCCAACTTTATCAAGAACTTCATCGATTTTACGTTCCATTCCTTCTTTATCAACCCATCCCGTTGCTTTAAGTACAAAAAGCATATTGTCTTGTACAGTTCTGTCCGGAAGTAATTTAAAATCTTGAAACACAATTCCGATTTTACGTCTCAAATAAGGAATATCATTTTCTTTTAGAGTAGCCAAATCAAAATCAACAATATGACCTTCACCTTCTGTTAATGGTAAGTCGCCATATAAAGTTTTCATGAAACTACTTTTTCCAGAACCTGTTTTTCCGATGATATAAATAAACTCGCCATGTTTTACTTCTAAATTTACATGAGATAAAATATTTTTTCCTTCTTGATAAATAGCTACATCTTTAAGAGACAGTACGGTTTGTGACATGATAAAATTGATTTGAATGGTAAAAGTAATAAGTTAACAGCTGTATTCAAAATAAAATTCCCTCATTTAAAGAAATAGTCACTTATATGTCATTATTTAATACTATAAGTGTGTGGTTGTTGGTTTTTTTATGTGTGTTAAATCATGATAGTTGTATTTTTATTTATAATAAATACCAAAAGCATTTCGTTATACCCAGTAGAAAATGATACATTTGAAAATTAAATTAAAATCACAATGCACAAACTTTCACGGTTAATTTTTATACTAGTTTTTCTTTTATCGATTAAGGTTTCGGCACAAAAGTCGGCGATTTATACCTATGATTTAAGGGATTTTGACAAAGCAGTTTCTTTATATAACGATAAACAATATGCATCGGCTCAGATTATTTTCGAAAAAGTAAAAGAAAAAGATACGAGAGAAGAAGTAAAGGCCGACTGTACTTATTATATTGCTAATTGCGCTATAAGAACCAATCAGCCAAATGCTGATGAGCTTATGGAGCGTTTTGTTGAGGATTATCCAATAAGCACCAAACAAAATCAAGCATATATAGAAGTAGCGCATTATTTTTTTGATCAGGCAAACTATCCCAAAGCATTGCAGTGGTTTGATCGTGTAGATGAAAACTATATGAGCAAGAGTGATTTAGATAAATTTAACTTCCAGAAAGGATACAGTTACTTTAATTCTAAAAAGAAAAAAGAAGCGACAACTTATTTTAATAAGGTCGTAAATTCTCCTGAATATGGTTCTCAAGCCAAGTATTATTTAGGATTTATGGCTTATGAAGGAGATGATTATAAAGAAGCAACCAAATATTTTGATGAGGTTTCAGGTGAAGAAAAATACAAAGAGAAGCTTTCGTATTATCAGGCTGACATGAATTTTAAATTAGGGAATTTCCAAAAAGCAATTGATTTAGGACAAAAAGCAATGCCAAAATCAAATGAAATCGAAAAGTCAGAATTGAATAAGATTATCGGAGAGAGCTATTTTAATTTAAAAGTATATGACAAGGCAATTCCATTTTTAGTACAATATAAAGGTAAAAAAGGGAAATGGAATAACACAGATTTCTATCAATTAGGATATGCTTATTATCAGCAAAAAGAGTATGAAAATGCTATTTCACAATTTAATAAGATTATTGAAGGAAAAGATTTTGTGGCGCAAAATGCCTATTATCATTTAGGACAGAGTTATTTAAATACTGATAAAAAACAACAAGCCTTAAATGCATTTAAGAATGCTGCTGAAATGGATTATGATAAGGCAATCCAGGAAGATGCAAGTTTAAATTATGCAAAGCTGAGTTATGAAATAGGGAATTCATACCAAAATGTACCAGTAGTATTACTTGATTTCTTAAAGAAATACCCAAATAATTCCAGTAAATCAGAAGTAGAGAAGTTATTGATAGATTCTTATATTTCGTCTAAAAACTACAGTGAAGCTTTAAGTTTATTAGAAAAAAACAAATCTCCAGAGAATAGATTAGCTTATCAAAAAGTGCTTTTTTACAGAGGTTTAGAATTGTATAATGATAATAATTATCAAGAAGCTTCTAAGATGTTTGTGAAATCTCTTAACGAACAAAAAAGTCCTGAGTTTACGGCTCGTGCTACTTTCTGGAAAGGAGAAACAGAGTATCTTACTGATGATTTTAAAAATGCTTTAATCAGTTACAAACAATTTGCAGGTTTGGCTGCTGCCAAAGCAACTCCAGAGTTTAAAAATGTTAATTACAATATTGCTTACACCTATTTTAAGTTAAAGGAATATGAGAATGCAGGTAATTCATTTCAGGCTCAAATTGATAATTCAAAAGAGGATACTTCAAGATTGCATGATTCATATTTAAGATTAGCCGATTGTCGATTTGTAACATCTAAGTATGCATTGGCAATGGAAGCTTATACTAAAGTTATGAGTTTTAAAGGAGTTGATGCTGATTATGCTTATTTTCAGAAAGCCATTTGTTATGGTTTTATGAATAAAAATGACAAAAAAATCGAAGAGCTTAATGGGTTTCTTCAGATGTATAAAAAATCAGAATATCGTGATGACGCCATGTTTGAGTTAGCAAATACATACGCTGCAGTGGAAAAACAAGAATTGGCAATTAAAATGTATGATCAATTGGTTGCTGAGTTCAAAAACGGAGCTTTCACAGCAAAGTCTATTTTACGTGAAGGATTAATTTATTATAACTCAGATAGAGATCAATTGGCTTTGACAAAATTTAAAAAAGTAGCAGCCGATTTCCCTAGAACACCAGAGGCTCTTGAAGCAGTTTCTACAGCGAGATTAATTTATGTTGATAGCGGAAAAGTAGATGAATATGCAACTTGGGTACGTACGTTGGATTTCGTAGCAGTTACAGATGCTGATTTGGATAACGATACTTTTGAAGGGGCTATAAAACAATATGAGCAAAATAATAACAAGCAAGCGATTATAGGTTTCAGTAACTATGTGAGCAAATTTCCAAAAGGAATACATGCACTGGAAGCGAATTTTAAATTAGCACAAGCATATACAACAGAAGGCTCAGAAACTAAATCGATTCCTAATTATCAATATGTAATCGAACAGCCTCGTAGTGAATATACAGAGCAATCTTTGATGCGATTGGCTCAGATATTCTTAAAAGCTAAAGATTGTGATAAAGCAATTCCTGTTTTGGCTCGTATAGAAAACGAAGGTGATTCTTCTCAGAATAAAACATTTGCACAAGCGAACCTAATGAAATGTTATTATGATAAAAACGATTATAGTAACTCAGTTGTGTATGCAGAAAAAGTATTGCAAAATCCTAAAACAGATGAAAATGTAAAAAGTGATGCACAAATTATTGTGGCAAGAGCAGCAATTAAATCTGGTGATGAAGATAAGGCTAAAACAGCTTATGCAAAATTAGCTACAACATCTAAAGGGGAGCTGGCAGCAGAATCATTGTATTATGATGCTTATTTTAAAAATAAAGAAAACAAGTACGATGCTTCAAATGCAGCAGTGCAAAAATTAGCCAAAAACTATTCATCATTTAAATATTTTGGAGCAAAAGGATTGGTATTAATGGCAAAAAATTTCTATGGTTTAAAAGATAGTTATCAGGCGACTTATATTTTAGAGAATGTAATTCAGAATTTCACAGCTTATCCAGATGTCGTTTCTGAAGCTGAAAAAGAATTAAGTGCTATTAAAGCAGAAGAATCTAAAACCAATTCATCGATTACAAAGTAGAAAATACAGTAAAAAGAGTATAGATGATAGAGTCAAGACATCACAGATAAGTCTATTTTCTTTATCCTTTGCTCTCAAAAAAATAAAATATGAAAATCAATTTCCAAAATAAACATATCGCTTTTCTTTTACTGCTAACTTCCCAGTTGACTTTGGCACAAAAAAAAGATGAAACAAAAAAGAAAGAAGAAACAATTGGTACCGAAGAAGTAAATGTAGTAAAGGCATATTTACCTACAATTTCAGATGCTTTTAAGGTAAAAGAAATTCCTTCATTAAATGATGAAGGAAACGCTCCTAAAGAAACGATCAAATACACCATTTTTTCTTTTCCGGTAGCTTCGACTTTTACGCCTTCAAAAGGAAATGCCCAAGGGGTAGATAAAGCTAAAAAAGAGCATTTGTTTACTAATTATGCAACCGCAGGAGTTGGTAACTACGGTAATTTAAATGCCGAATTATTTGTTGCGCAGGAATTAGGAAACAATGACTATGTAGCAGGGATGTTTAAGCATCAATCATCGCAAGGAGGAATAAAAGGAATAGATCTTAATGATAAGTTTTATGATACTTCATTAGATTTAATCTATGGAGTGAAAAATAGAGATATGTCCTGGAGTATTGATTTAGGATATCAAAATCAGATTTATAATTGGTATGGTTTGCCAGTTGATTTTGGTTCAACTTTGACTCCACAGGATCGCGGAATGTTAATTAGTAGTATAAGTCCAAAGCATTCATATAACGGAATTAATCTTGGTGGGAATATTGACTTCAGTGATGGGATTTTTACCAAAGCGACTATGAAATACAGTCATTTTTCGGATGGTTTAAAATCTTCTGAAAACAGATTTTACATAAAGCCATCTTTTAAAGTCGAAATAATGGATCAGTCTATAAATACAGATGTAATTGTAGATTATGTAGGAGGAAGTTTTGAGAATAATTACGAGAAAACAAATTTGCAACCTATAAAATATGGCTTTACAAATTTTGGATTATCGCCAAGTTTTGTAATGCAGCAAGATGATTGGACACTGAATTTAGGTGCTAAATTATTCTATAGCTTAGATAATGAAAATAGTAATAGTAAAATTTTAGTGTATCCAAATGTGACTGCTTCGTACAAGGTGGTTGGAGATTTAATGATTTTTTATGCTGGAGCGGAAGGGAATTTAGAACAAAATACTTATATGGATTTTGTAGATCAAAACCCATTTTTATCTCCAACACTAAATATTAATCCGACTGATAAACAATTTGATATTTTTGCAGGTCTAAAAGGAAAATTAGCTAATAATGTAAGTTATAAAGTTCAAGGGTCGTATGTAAACGAAAGAAACAAAGCTTTATTTAAGAGTAATAACTATACGGAAGACATAGCTAACGAAAATTACGCTTTCGGAAATTCATTTCAAGTTGTGTATGATAATATGACAACAATGCGTTTTTATGGAGAGTTAAAAGCTGATTTCTCAGAGAATGTTTCTTTCGGAATCAACGGAACTTTTAATAGTTATAGTAATGATCACCAAAGTGAAGCTTGGAATTTACCAACAATGAAATTAAGCACAAGTTTAGATTTTAATGTTACTAAGCAATGGTATGCAGGGTTTAATTTGTTTTATGTAGGCGAAAGAAAAGATGAGCAGTTTAATGTCAATTTAGCGACAAATTCAACTCCAGTTACATTAAAAAGCTATTTCGATTTAAATGCACATGTAGGATATAAATATAGCGATAGATTAACTTTTTATTTAAAAGCAAATAATATTACAAATCAGGCATATCAAAAATGGTTGAATTACCCAGTTCAAGGTTTTCAGATTATGGCTGGAGCAAACTATAAATTTGATTTTTAAGAAGACTTAACCGCGAATTCCGTAAAGATTTACGAAAGTTTTATAAATATTTTAGCCTTACATTCAGGAATGAATTTATTTTATTCCTGAATGTAAGGCTAAGTTTTTTTAAATATATTAATTTGCGACCTTTGCGTAAATATTTACGCATTTAGCGTTAAAAAAATCTCAGAACCTTAGTGACTCAGTAACTCAGAACCTTAAAATAAATGACTTTCAAACAAAAAATACATACCTATTATTTACAAATGGTTCAGGATCGAATAGATGTTTTTAAAGACATGATTTTGGCATTGACTGAAGATTCTAAAAATGATGCTAAAGGCTCAGCAGGTGATAAGCACGAAACAGCTTTGTCAATGATGCATATTGAGCAGGAAAAGCTAACTAATAAATTAAAAGAAGCAATTGCTCAAAAAGCAATTCTGGATAGAATAGATGCTGAGTTTATTTCTTCGACTATTATTATTGGGAGTTTAGTTCGAGCAAATGGTATTTATTTGTATTTGAGTGTAGCTTTGCCAAAAATTACTATCGATGGAATTAATGTGATTGCATTATCGCCACAGTCTCCATTAGGAACCCATTTAATAGGTAATACCGTTGGCTTTAAATTTGAAATTAATAAAACACATTATACTATCGAAAGTGTTTCATAAAAAGCTCTTTTCTTTCATTTTTAAACTAAAATTAAGTAAAGAATTTAAAATTATAACTGCAATGCCGTTTTTTACTTCTTGATTGTTTTGTTTTTATTGTAAATCATCACTTTTAGTTACATATTATAACTGAAATGGCTATATGTGTTTTGTATTTGTAACTGTTATTGCATATTTGCCTTATCAAAATGAATAAAAATATAAAAATATATAGTTATGTGTGGAATAGTATGTGCTTTTGATCTAAAACAAAAAGCTGAAACCTTAAGACCTCAAGTATTAGAAATGTCTAAAATCATTCGTCACCGCGGACCAGATTGGAGTGGTATTTATAGTAATGATAAGGCGATTTTGTCGCATGAGCGTTTGGCAATTGTAGATCCAGCTTCAGGAAAACAGCCTTTGTTTACAGAAGATAAGAAATTAGTTTTGGCTGCAAACGGTGAAATTTACAACCACAGAGAATTACGTAAACAATTTGAAGGGAAATATAACTTTCAAACAGAAAGTGATTGCGAAGTTATCTTAGCACTTTATAAAGAAAAAGGACCTCATTTTTTAGATGAAATGAATGGTATTTTCGGATTTGCAATATATGATGTAGAAAAAGATGAGTATTTTATTGCTCGTGATCATATGGGAATTATTCCGTTATATATTGGATGGGATCAGGATGGGACTTTTTATGTAGCTTCAGAATTGAAAGCTTTAGAAGGATATTGTACAAAAATACAGTTGTTTCCTCCAGGACATTATATGACAAGTAAAGATGGCGAATTTGTTCAATGGTACAAAAGAGATTGGATGGAGTATGATGCGGTAAAAGATAACCAAACAAGTATTCCTGAAATTAAAAAAGCACTAGAAGCAGCTGTTCACAGACAATTAATGAGTGATGTGCCTTATGGAGTTTTGCTTTCTGGAGGTTTAGATTCTTCTATAACATCGGCTGTAGCTAAAAAATATGCTCAAAAACGTATAGAGTCTGATGATACAACAGATGCTTGGTATCCGCAATTACACTCTTTTTCGGTAGGATTAGAGGGTTCGCCAGATTTAGCTGCGGCTCAAATAGTAGCAAAACATATCGGGACAATTCACCACGAAATTAAATTCACCATTCAAGAAGGTTTAGATGCAGTTCGCGATGTAATTTATAACCTAGAAACGTATGATGTGACTACAGTTAGAGCATCAACTCCAATGTGGTTAATGGCAAGAGTTATTAAGTCAATGGGGATTAAAATGGTATTGTCTGGAGAAGGTGCAGATGAGTTATTTGGAGGGTATTTATACTTCCATAAAGCACCAAATGCGAAAGAGTTTCATGAAGAAAACGTTCGTAAATTAGGTAAATTACATATGTACGACTGTTTACGTGCAAACAAAAGTTTAGCAGCTTGGGGAATTGAAGGGCGTGTACCGTTCTTAGATAAAGAATTCATGGATATAGCTATGCGTATTAATCCACAAGATAAAATGATCAATAAAGAACATCCTATGGAAAAATGGGTAGTTCGTAAAGCTTTTGAAGATATGTTGCCAGAAAGTGTTGCTTGGAGACAAAAAGAGCAGTTCTCTGATGGAGTAGGATACAGCTGGATTGATACTTTGAAAGAAGTGGTAGCAAAAGAAGTTTCGGATGAACAATTAGCGAATGCAAAATATAAATTCCCTTTGCAGACACCAACTTCTAAAGAAGAATATTACTACCGTTCTATTTTTGCAGAACATTTTCCGAGTGATGCTGCCGCTTTATGTGTGCCTCAGGAAGCAAGTGTGGCTTGTAGTACAAAAATTGCATTAGAATGGGACGAGGCATTTAAAAATATGAATGATCCTTCAGGTAGAGCTGTTGCAAGTGTTCATGATGATGCTTACGCTAAAGCATAAAAACAATAATTGTTTCTGTTTGGAATAATACAAAAGAAAGCGCCCTCAATTTTGAGGACGTTTTCTTTGTGAATATAAAAACTATTGATTCAGTGGGTTGAAAAGAAATTTTAACCATATTTGTTATCGCAAAATTTTAAAAGTATTAAAAATATATAGTTATGTGTGGAATATTAGCCATTATTGGAAAAGGAAAAGACCCGCAACTTGTAAAAGAACTTTCAGAAAGAATGTCACATCGCGGTCCAGATGAAAGTGATTTGCATATAATGGAAAAAGGGCATATCATGAGTCATGAACGTCTATCGATTATAGATTTGCATTCAGGAAAACAACCTATTCAAGGAACATCTTCTGCTTGGATGGTTCATAATGGCGAAATATACAATCATCAGGAATTACGAAATGGTATTTTGAAAGGACATACTTTTAGAACAAAATCAGATTCAGAAGTAATTGTTCATTTATACGAAGAGTTTGGTTATGATTTTTGTAACATGCTTGATGGAGATTGGGCTTTTGTAGTGATTGATGGAGATGATTTTATTGCTGGAAGAGACCCTTTAGGGGTAAAACCTTTGTATTATGGTTTGGATGAAAGAGGAAGAATCTATTTTTCGTCAGAAATGAAACCTATTGCAGATCAGTGTAAATCGTTTTCTACATTTCCTCCAGGGCACTATTATACACCTAAAACTGGTTTTGTAAAATATTATCAACCAGAATATGAAGACTACTTAAAAGCAGATCAGAATTTAGATTTAGATTTAATCAGAGAGACTTTGACAGAAGCAACTCGTAAACGTTTAATGAGTGATGTGCCAATTGGGGTATTGCTTTCGGGAGGATTAGATTCATCTTTAACATCAGCAATAGCATCGAGATTATTGGCTGAAAGAGGGGAGAAGCTACATTCGTTTTCTATTGGATTAGATGAAAATGCACCAGATGCAAAGGCGGCTAAAAAAGTAGCAGCATTTTTAGGAACAGAACATCATGAAGTACATTTTACGATAGAACAGGGGATTGAGATTCTTGATAAATTGATTTGGCATCTAGAAACTTATGATGTAACATCAATTCGAGCAAGTACGCCAATGTATTTCTTGTCTAAAGCAATTGCAGATATGGGAATAAAAGTAGTGCTTTCGGGAGAAGGAGCAGATGAGATTTTCGGAGGATATTTGTATTTTAGAAATGCTCCGTCAGCTGAAGAATTTCAAAAAGAAACGATTGAAAGAGTTCAGAAATTATTCACTGCCGATTTATTAAGAGCAGATAAGTCAACAATGGCTCACGGATTAGAAGCGAGAGTTCCGTTTTTAGACAAAGCTTTCTTAGATGTGGCAGTTCGTGTTAAGCCAGAAGAAAAACAGCCTAAAACGTACGAAGGAAAAGAAAAATATATATTAAGAAAAGCTTTTGATACTCCAGAAGATCCATATTTGCCAGCAGAAGTATTGTGGAGGCAAAAAGAGCAGTTCTCAGATGGAGTAGGGTACAATTGGATTGATGAATTAATTGAATATTGTTCTTCAAAAGTTACAGACGAACAATTAGCTGGAGCGGTGGCAGAGTTTCCTTATAACTCACCAACGACCAAAGAAGCTTATTTTTACAGGTCGGTATTTCATAAATACTATCCACAGGTCAGTGCAGCGCAAACCGTTAGGAAATGGATTCCAAAATGGCAAGAAAACCAAGATCCAAGTGGTAGAGCAAATGCAGCTCACGTAAAAGCAGATATAGAAATTGCTAAATCGGGAGTTGTGGTTTAATAAAACGAGTTATATTTTGAGTTAGAAATAATAAGCAAGTCAATTAGTAAAATTTCAAAACAGCATTGTTAAATGTTCGTTTTGGAATTTTGTTATTTATAATAGTTATAGATTTTGTTTTTTATGCTATAAAAAACAAGATTTTTTAATAATATGTTGATAACTTAAGTGCTTTAGGTAGTATTTTAACGGATATATAATTTGCGTTTTTATATATTTGCGTGTTAGACAAATATTACATTTTTTAGAATAAATTATATGAGCGAAGAAATCAAGAAGAGCAATTATTCAGCAGATAGTATTCAGGCATTAGAGGGAATGGAGCATGTAAGAATGCGTCCATCGATGTATATTGGAGATGTGGGTGTTCGAGGACTACATCATTTGGTTTATGAAGTAGTAGATAACTCTATTGATGAGGCCATGGGAGGGCATTGTGATACCATTGGTGTTGCGATAAACGAAGATGGTTCTGTAAGTGTAGAAGATAATGGTCGTGGTATTCCAGTAGATATACATAAAAAAGAAGGTGTATCAGCATTAGAAGTTGTAATGACTAAAATTGGTGCTGGAGGTAAATTTGATAAAGATTCATATAAAGTCTCTGGAGGTTTGCACGGTGTTGGGGTTTCGGTAGTAAATGCCTTGTCAAATCACCTGCGTGCAACTGTTCACAGTAGTGACGGAAAGATATATGAGCAAGAATATGAAAAAGGAAAAGCTTTGTATCCAGTTAAACAAATTGGAGAAACTACAAAAAGAGGAACTATTGTAACCTTTTTTCCTGACGAAACAATTTTCACACAAACTACAGAGTTCTCTTATGATACTTTGTCAGCACGTATGCGTGAGCTTTCCTTCTTGAATAAAGGAATCACAATTACATTTACTGATAAAAGAGAAGTTGATGAGAAAGGTGAATTTAAAACAGAGATATTTCATTCTGACGAGGGATTAAAAGAATACATTCGTTATCTGGATGGAAACCGTGAGCCAATTATTGCACACGTTATTTCTATGGATCACGAAAAAGGAGAAATCCCTGTAGAAGTAGCTTTGATTTATAATACAAGTTATACAGAGAATATCTTTTCTTATGTAAATAATATTAATACACACGAAGGAGGAACGCACCTGCAAGGTTTTAGAACTGGATTAACGAGATCGTTAAAGAAATATGCAGATGCTTCTGGAATGTTAGACAAATTAAAGTTTGATATTTCTGGAGATGACTTCCGTGAAGGACTTACAGCAATTATTTCGGTAAAAGTAGCTGAACCACAATTTGAGGGGCAAACAAAAACGAAACTAGGAAATAGAGAAGTTGTTTCGCCAGTAAGTCAAGCTGTAAGTGAGATGATTGAGAATTATTTGGAAGAAAATCCAAATGATGCTAGAATCATTGTTCAAAAAGTAATTCTTGCTGCTCAAGCGCGTCATGCTGCTAAGAAAGCGCGTGAAATGGTACAGCGTAAAACCGTTATGGGTGGAGGCGGATTGCCAGGAAAACTTTCAGATTGTTCTGAGCAAGATCCAGCGCGTTGTGAGGTATATCTTGTCGAGGGAGATTCGGCGGGTGGAACTGCAAAACAAGGTCGTGATCGTGCATTTCAAGCAATTTTGCCATTACGTGGTAAGATTTTGAATGTTGAAAAAGCAATGCATCATAAAGTATTTGAAAACGAAGAGATTCGTAATATATTTACTGCTTTAGGAGTTACAGTTGGTACTGCAGAAGATAGTAAAGCATTGAATTTAGAAAAGCTACGTTACCATAAAGTAATTATTATGTGTGATGCCGATGTCGATGGTAGCCACATTTCTACTTTAATATTAACATTCTTTTTCCGTTTTATGAAAGAACTAATAGAAGAAGGGCACGTATATATTGCTGCTCCACCTTTGTATTTGGTTAAAAAAGGGAATAAAAAAGAATATGCATGGAATGATGTTCAACGTGATCAGGCTAATGAAAGAATGGGTGGAAGCGCAGGAATTCAACGTTATAAAGGTCTTGGGGAGATGAATGCGGAGCAATTGTGGGAAACTACCATGGATCCAAGTTTTAGAACTTTACGTCAGGTAAATATTGATAGTTTAGCAGAAGCAGATAGAGTTTTCTCTATGTTAATGGGAGATGAGGTTCCGCCTCGTAGAGAGTTTATCGAGAAGAATGCAGTTTATGCGAAAATTGATGCTTAAAAAAGTTTAATTGTTATATTTGTTTAGTTGACTGTTGCTTATATTAGCTGTCAAGTAAATTGATTAGAATAAGCAATTAACCCAATAAAAAAATTAACTAATAACCGAATAAATTTTAAAATATGAAAGTTACCATTGTAGGAGCAGGAAACGTTGGAGCCACTTGTGCTGACGTTATTTCTTATAGAGGAATTGCAAGCGAAGTAGTATTATTGGATATCAAAGAAGGTTTTGCTGAAGGTAAAGCTTTAGATATTATGCAATGTGCTACAAATACTGGTTTTAATACCAAAGTAACTGGGGTAACAAATGATTATTCTAAAACGGCTGGTAGTGATGTAGTGGTAATTACATCAGGAATTCCTAGAAAACCAGGAATGACTCGCGAAGAATTAATTGGAATCAATGCAGGGATTGTGAAAACAGTTGCTGAAAATGTATTGAAGCATTCACCAAATACAATAATTGTAGTTGTTTCTAACCCTATGGATACAATGACTTATTTGGCATTGAAATCAACAGGATTGCCAAAAAACAGAATAATTGGTATGGGAGGGGCGCTTGATAGTTCTCGTTTTAGAACGTATTTATCTTTGGCGTTAGATAAACCAGCTAATGATATTTCAGCTATGGTAATTGGAGGTCATGGAGATACAACAATGATTCCGTTGACACGTTTAGCTTCATATAACGGTATTCCGGTAACAGAGTTTCTTTCTGAAGAAGTTTTGCAAAAAGTAGCTGCTGATACTATGATGGGTGGAGCTACACTTACAGGGCTTTTAGGTACGTCTGCTTGGTATGCGCCAGGAGCTTCAGTAGCGTATTTGGTTGACAGTATTTTAAATGATCAAAAGAAAATGATAGCATGTTCTGTTTTTGTTGAAGGCGAATACGGGCAAAATGATATTTGTATTGGTGTACCATGTATTATTGGTAAAAATGGTGTTGAAGAAATCTTAGACATCAAATTGAATGACCAAGAAAAAGCATTATTTGCTAAAAGCGCAGATGCAGTTAGAGGAATGAATGACGCTTTAAAGGCGATTTTAGTATAAGATTTACGAGTAAATAGAAGAAGACTGCACTTTTGCAGTCTTTTTTTTGAGATTAATTAATAAATAAATTGGTTAATCTTTTCGTTAATTATATATTTGCTCGGTTTAAAAAAAATGATGTAATTCATAATTCCGTTATTTAGATATGAAAACTTGCTCAAAGGCTTGATTTTGTATGATTTAAAACAAAACAAACTATAAAACATAATTAATTTTTAGTAATAATGCAGAATAAAGGACTTATTAAATTTTTCGCAATTCTATTTGCATTGGTAAGTATTTACCAACTTTCCTTCACTTTTGTCGCTGATAAGGTAAAAAGTGATGCGAAATCTTTCGCAGGAAACGATCCTGATAAAGAATTAAAATATTTGGATTCTATTGGTAAAGAAAAAGTTTTCAATCTAGGATTTACTAGTTTTACTTTTAACGAAGTAAAAGATAAGCAAATCAATAAAGGTCTTGACTTAGAAGGAGGAATTAATGTTATTCTTCAAATTTCTGTAAAAGACGTTTTAAAAGGATTGGCTAATAATTCTAAAAATCCAGTTTTTAATAAGTCATTAGCAGATGCAACAGCAAATCAAAAAGGAAATCAAACGTATTTAGATGCATTTTTTGAAGCGTTTGAAGCAAATTCAAATGGAACAGTAAAATTAGCTTCTCCAGATATCTTTGCTAACAGAAGTTTGCAAGGTGAGGGTGGAATTGATTTCCAAATGAGTGATGCTCAAGTAAAAAAAGTAATCAAAAGAAAAGTTGATGAGTCTGTAGATAGTGCTTTTGGAGTACTAAGAAAACGTATCGATAAATTTGGTGTAACACAGCCAAATATTCAAAAAATTGGAGAAACAGGAAGAATTCTTGTTGAACTTCCAGGTGCTAAAGATGTTGATAGAATCAAGAAATTATTACAAAGTACTGCTCAATTAGAGTTTTGGGAAACGTATAAAATTGAAGAAATGGGTAATTTCTTAATGGCAGCTAACGAAGCCTTAAAGAAAACCGAAATCAATAAAGTTGAAACTAAAGCTGTAGTTAAAGATTCATTGAATGATTTACTTACAGGTGGTAAAGATTCACTTGCTACTAAAAAAGGAAATAATCCTTTATTTGATAAAATTATAGGTCAAGGTGGTGGACCAGTTTTAGGTCTTTTCTCACCAAAAGATACTGCTGTTGTAAACAGTTATTTAAAAAGATCAGATATCAGAGTATTATTAGCTCCGGATCAACATTATGCAAAATTTGTTTGGGGTAAACCAACAGATATTAAAGATGCAAAAGGAAAAGAAATTGAAGCTATTGAATTGTATGCTTTAAAAGGAAATAGAGATAACGTTGCTGCAATGAGTGGTGGTGTTGTAACTGATGCTAAAGATACTTTTGACCAAATGGGTAAACCAGCTGTGTCTATGCAAATGAACAGTCAAGGTGCTAAAGCTTGGGAAGAATTAACAGGAAGAGCATATACTCAAAAAAGTAATATTGCTATTGTCTTAGATGATATCGTATATTCTGCTCCAGGAGTTTCTAGTGGTCCAATTTCAGGAGGAAGATCAGAGATTTCAGGTGTATTTGATGTTACAGAAACTAAAGATTTAGCTAACGTATTAAGAGCTGGTAAATTACCTGCTGCTGCAGATATTGTTCAGTCAGAAGTTGTAGGACCATCCCTAGGTCAGGAAGCTATTGATAATGGAACAACTTCAGCTATCGTAGGTTTACTTTTAGTATCTCTTTGGATGATGATTTATTATGGTAAAGCAGGTTGGTATGCAAATCTTGCATTAGCAGTTAACTTACTTTTCTTATTCGGTATTTTGGCAAGTTTAGGAGCAGTTCTTACTTTACCAGGTATTGCAGGTATCGTATTAACAATGGGAACAGCTGTAGATGCGAATATTATTATATACGAAAGAGCAAAAGAAGAATTGCGAGCAGGTAAAACACTTGACGAAGCAATTAAAACTTCATATAGCTGGAGAGGTGCAATGTCATCTATTACAGATGCAAACGTAACGCATATTTTAACTGGAGCTGTATTATTCATATTTGGTTCAGGACCAATTAAAGGTTTTGCTACTACTTTATTGATTGGTATTATTACCTCTTTATTTACTTCTATCTTTATCGCTAGAATATTTATTGACAGAAATATTAGTAGAAAGAATGATTTAACATTCGTAACTAATTTCTCTAAAAATATGTTTAATAACTTCCATTTTGATTTCTTAGGAGTTAAAAAATGGACTTATTTATTCTCAAGTGTTGTTGTTGTTGTGAGTATTGTATCATTGTGCATAAACGGACTTGATCAAGGTGTAGATTTTGTTGGAGGAAGAACATTCCAAATTCGTTTTGAAAAACCTGTTCAGGCAGAAGTTGTTAAAGATGAATTAGCTGTAGTTTTTGGTAGTGCTGAAGCAAAAGTTTTTGGTAAAGACAACCAATTAAAAATTACAACTAAATACAAAGTTGCTGAGCACGGTGTTAAAGCTGACGAAGAAGTAAATAAATTGTTGTTTGATAATTTGAAAAAATATTATTCTGATGGTTTAACTTATGATAAATTTGTTAATGCTTATGAAGGTAAAAAACTAGGAATAGTACAAGCTTCAAAAGTAGGGCCGGCAGTTGCAGAAGATATTAAAACAAACGCTTATTGGGCTGTACTTGGAGCAATGGCAATTGTATTCTTATATTTAATGATTAGTTTTAGAAAATGGCAATTTAGCTTAGGTGCAATCGCAGCTATTGCTCATGATGTTATCTTCGTATTAGGTATTTATTCATTATGTTATAAATTCATGCCATTTGGTATGGAGGTAGATCAACACTTTATTGCGGCGATCCTTACCGTTATTGGTTACTCAATGAATGATACGGTTATTGTATTTGACAGGGTTCGTGAATTCTTAGCAGGAAAAACAAAAGGTTCTTTTGAGCAGATTGTAAATGACTCTATTAATACAACAATGTCAAGAACTATCAATACTTCATTAACGATGATCGTGGTATTATTAATCATGTTTATTTTTGGTGGAGAATCAATTAGAGGATTTATCTTCGCTATGTTGGTAGGTATTATTGTAGGAACATATTCTTCATTATTTATTGCAACTCCAGTTTTAGTAGATTCTATCTCTTCTGCTGATAAGATTGCTATAGAAGAAAGACATAAAAATGCTGAATAATAATTGTATTATTATTTAATGAAAGGATCCAATGAAAATTGGATCCTTTTTTTTTTGAGTGAAAGTTTTTGAAATGTTGAGAAATTCAAATTGAGTAGGTGCGGGCTTAATATGCTAATATGTTAGATCAAGCTTAAGCATTGTTCAATTTACAATACAAATGCAATCTAATCATTCGGAGTAACGTAGGATTCCAGAAGTGTTATGAAATTTTTGGATATGATATGATTGTTGTTATTATAGCAATAAGGAAAGTAATTAGCTTAATAGAATCACAATTGTCATATCAATGTAATGTAGTTTTGTTGTATTGTTTAGCTGAAATGAAATGTTTTTATTAGGTGATAGGTATATGATTATTTGATAAGATTGAGGAAGGAAGGGAAGATTGTTTTATAAGATCAAATTATGAAGTGTAAAATGAGATTAAATACTAAAAATAGAGACTAGCAAATATATAGAAACAAAAAAAGACCCGATACTCTCATATGAAGGTATCGGGTCTCTTTATTTGTATGTGTTTATTGTTTATAAAGAAGCTTTTTTATTTGCTCTAATCATAAAGTAAGTTCCAACTATTATAAACGGAATACTTAGCCACTGTCCTGTTGAAAATAGGCCTAATTCGCTTTCAATACCGCCTTGACTTTCTTTTACAAATTCGACTATAAAACGAACAACAAATAAAAGTACTAAAAACAATCCGAACAAAAATCCAGGTTTTTGACTTGCATTTGTTTTCCAGTATAAATAGTAAAGGATTGCAAAAACAAAAATGTAGCAAAAACCTTCATATAGTTGCGCTGGATGTTTTACAGGAACCTGTGCTAATAAATCAGCAAATTTAGGATCTGTTGCAATAGCAGTATATGCGTCTTTTGGATTGGCAATTTGAGTTTTGTTTACCGCATCGTTTTTACTGAAATATTCATGTAAAAAACGAATTCCAAAAACAGAATCTGTTTCGTTTCCTGTGATTTCTGAATTAAAGAAATTACCTAAACGTACAAATATTGCCCCACTGGCAACAGGAATTACAACTCTGTCTAATATCCATAATAAAGGACGTTTTAATATCTTTTTGCTGTAATAGTACATTGCAATTATAATTGCGATTGCTGCACCATGACTAGCTAATCCTTGGTATCCTGTGAATTCAAAATTTGGACTAAAGCGGAAAGGTAAAAAGATTTCAGAAACATGATTTCTATAATATTCCCAATCGTAAAATAAAACGTGACCTAAACGTGCTCCAACTAAAGTTGCTAAAACAGTCCAGATAAATAAAGAGTCTAATTTGTCGATTGGTTCATTTTCACGTTCGAAAATTTGTTTCATTATGTACCATCCTAATCCAAAAGCAATTACGAACATTAGGCTGTAATATCGAATCATAAAAAAACCTAAATCAATTCCTTCCGAAGGATTCCAAACAATGTTTAAAGCGTGTATCATGTAGTAGTATATTTTTATGTTGTAAAAATAAATATTTAAAGTAAAGTTATACTTTATAAAAAGTTAATGTTTGTGTTTGCATTTCTTTTCAGGGACAGGATCGTAGCCACTTCTTCCCCACGGATGGCAGCTGAGTATTCGTTTGACTCCTAGATAGCCACCATAAAATAAACCATGAGCTTGCAAGGCTTCAATCATATAGCTGGAGCATGTTGGTTCAAAACGGCAAGCCGCAGGGGTAAAGGGGGAAATCGCATTTTGGTAAAACCGTACAAGTAAAACAAATGGATATATGAGGATTTTCATCACTTAAGCTTGTAGATTACACGATTTTTGAAATAAAGGAACGAAAAAATGCTTATACATATTTGATTTTTTAAATAAATTAAACAGTTTCAATTTTCATTTCGGAGGATAATCAAGTATCGTTAATCGTATAATTCAAAAATCATTAATTGCTTAATGAAATTTAATTATTTTGGCTAATTGACACTAAATAAAGTTCCATCTTTACCATCTTTTAGTTGAATACCTAATTCAATCAATTGATCTCTAATTTGATCAGAAAGTGCAAAATCTTTATCAGCTCTTGCTTGATTTCTCATTTCAATTAGCATTGTTACAACACCTTCCAATTTATCATTGTTGGTGTCTGAGGCTTTTTCATCTTTAAGTCCTAAAACATCAAATACAAATGCTTTTAATGAAGTTGTTAGGTTGTTTAGATCTTCAGAGGTAATAGTTTCCTTTTTCTCTTTTAATAAATTAACATAACGAACGGCTTCAAATAATTGCGCGATTAAAATAGGAGTGTTAAAATCATCATTCATGGCATCGTAGCATAATTGTTTCCAGCTAGCAATGTTAATTGATGAAGTAGCGCTTGGAGTAATCGAATCTAATGAATCCATAGCTTCCATTAATCGTTTGTATCCTTTTTCGGCTGCAACAATAGCATCATCCGAAAAATCTAAGATGCTTCGGTAATGAGCTTGCAACATAAAAAAACGAGCTACAGAAGCTGAGAATGGTTTGCTAAGAATAGTATTTTCTCCACTCAAAATCTCACCAGGTAAAATATTATTCCCAGTTGATTTTGCCATTTTCTTTCCGTTTAGAGTAAGCATATTGGCATGCATCCAATAATTTACTGGACTCTGACCAGTACAAGCTTCGTTTTGTGCAATTTCACATTCATGATGTGGGAATTTTAAATCCATTCCACCACCGTGAATATCAAAATGATTTCCTAAATATTTAGTACTCATTGCAGTACATTCAAGATGCCAACCAGGAAAACCATCGCTCCAAGGTGAAGGCCATCTCATTATATGTTGGGGTTCTGCTTTTTTCCAAAGAGCAAAATCCTGAGGGTTTCTTTTGTCTGATTGACCGTCAAGATCGCGTGTATTAGCTAGCATATCTTCGATATTTCGCCCACTTAATATACCGTAATTGTTGGTTTCGTTATATTTTACAACATCAAAATATACTGATCCGTTTGCTTCGTAACCAATTCCAGTGTCGATTATTTTTTTGACAATTTCAATTTGTTCAATAATATGACCAGTTGCAGTAGGTTCAATACTAGGAGGTAAAAAATTAAAAGCTTTAAGGATGTCATGAAAATCTACAGTATAACGCTGTACAATTTCCATTGGTTCCAATTGTTCTAAACGTGCTTTTTTTGCAATTTTATCTTCTCCTTCATCTACATCATCAACAATATGACCAACATCAGTAATATTTCGTACATAGCGTACCTTGTAATTCAAATGCAAAAAATACCTAAAAATCACATCAAATGACATAAAAGTTCTCACATTCCCTAAGTGTACATTGCTGTAAACCGTTGGCCCGCAAACATACATTCCAACATTTCCTTCATGAATAGGATTGAAATTCTCTTTTTCACCCGAAAGCGAATTGTATATTTTTAGATGTTGACTTGTATATAAAGGCATGTTGTTTTACTATTTGATTGTTTTAATTGTTGATTTGTTTAATCGTGTAAACATTTATCGCTAGCTGTATTTTGTTCTTTTGAAAGATAGTATTTTTTTAAACTATTTATCTGATTGCAAATTTTTTCAATTTTTCCTCGACAATTTATATAATCATCTTCTGATATATAATTTAAATCCTTTGATATAATTAAATGATTTAAAGTCTCCATTGCAGATGAATATGAAATAGTTAAAAAATGTGCTTTGTCTTTATTTGTATTTCTCGAAGTTCCTTCGGCAATATTTGTTGTTATTGACGATGAACTTCTTTTTATTTGAGAAGTTATTCCAAATGTTTCATTTGAAGGGAAATTACTAGTCAATTTATAAATATCCAAAACAAACATTCTTGAGTTCTGCCAAACTTCTAACTTTTCAAATGAAAAAACGTACATTCTTTTTAGCTTTATTTGTTTAGCTGTTTTCGATTAAACGATTGAACAAATAAACAATTAATCAGAATTTAAAACTGAGTTTCTAATTTAATGTAGTCCAAAAATTCTCTTCTTGTTTGAGGATCTTTAAATTTACCGCCAAATTCAGATGTTACAGTACTGCTTTCAATATCTTTAATTCCTCTTGAGTTTACACAAAGGTGCTTTGCGTCTATAACGCAGGCTACATCTTCAGTGCCAAGGGCTCTTTGTAATTCCTGAACGATTTGCATAGTTAAGCGCTCTTGTACCTGAGGTCTTTTAGAGTAATACTCAACAATTCGGTTCATTTTTGATAGACCAATTACTCTTCCATTAGAGATGTAAGCAACATGAGCTCTTCCTATAATTGGTAATAAATGGTGTTCGCAGGTAGAATAAAGCGTAATGTTTTTTTCAACCAACATCTCGCCATACTTATAATTATTATCAAAAGTAGATGCTTTAGGTTTTCTTACAGGATTAAGTCCTCCAAAAATTTCTTTAACAAACATTTTGGCTACTCTATTTGGAGTGCCTTTTAAACTGTCGTCTGTTAAGTCCATTCCAAGTGTAATCAGAATATTTTCAACATCTTTCTTTATTTTTTCAATTTTTTCATCGTCAGTAATTGCAAAAGCATCTTCTCTAATTGGGTTTTGCGCACTTGATCCGATATGATTGTCACCTATTTCGTCTAAAAAATCTTCGTTATTTATCATTAAAAACTACTATTATAATGGGTATATCTTTTTGAGTGCGTAAAGATAATTAATAAAAGGGAAACAGTTTCTATCGTTTCTACTATTTAATGTGCAGTTTTTAGATATAAATTAATTCTGGAACCCGTATGTGCCTAAAACAGAAATGACAACAACTTTTAATCGTTGTTGCCATTTGCATTTTATTAACTATTTGTTTTTTTTATTGCCTCCTATTTTTTAGCATTATATACTAAAAGTGCCTCTTTTAAAACAGTAACAGCTTGAATTAAATCTTCTTTGTTTAAGACATATGCAATACGTACTTGGTTTAATCCCATCCCTGGAGTTGAGTAAAACCCTGCAGCAGGAGCAATCATTACAGTTTTACCGTTATAATCGTAACTTTCTAATAGCCATTGTGCAAAAACGTCTGCATTATCAATGGGTAATTGAGCAATACAATAAAATGCTCCTTTAGGTTTGGTAACTATAACTCCTTCTATTTTATTAAGCTCAGTGATTAAAGTATCTCTTCGCTCTCTGTATTCAGAAATTACTTCGTCAAAATAACTTTGTGGAGTGTCAATAGCTGCTTCACATGCAATTTGTTCAATAGTAGGCGGACTTAAACGAGCTTGAGCAAATTTCATTACTGTCGCAATAACATCTTTATTTTTCGAGATTAAACAGCCAATTCTAGCGCCACACATACTGTAACGTTTAGAAACTGAATCAACCATAATTACGTTTTGTTCGATACCTTTTAGGTTCATTACAGAATAATGAATATCGCCATCGTAGGTAAACTCACGATACACTTCGTCGGCAATTAAATACAAATCATGTTTCTTAACTAAATCTGCTAATTGCAAAATTTCAGACTCAGAATATAAATATCCAGTTGGATTTCCTGGATTACATATTAGTATAGCTTTAGTTTTTGGCGTAATCAGTTTTTCGAAAGAAGCAATGCTAGGTAAAGCAAATGCTGTTTCAATACTTGAAATTACAGGAACTACAGTTGCACCTGTTGATGCTGAAAAAGCATTGTAATTAGCATAAAAAGGTTCCGGAATGATAATTTCGTCTCCTGGATCGGTAATTGTTGCTAATGCAAAAAGTAAAGCTTCAGAACCTCCGGTTGTAATAATTATATCTTCCTTGTTTACACTTACGTTCTGATGTTGGTAAAATTGAGCTAGTTTTTTTCTATAACTTTCATAGCCCGCAGATGGACTATATTCAATAATACTTAAATCAATATTTTTTATGGCCGCGATGGCGACTTCGGGGGTTTTTATATCAGGTTGACCAATGTTTAAGTGATACACTTTGTGCCCTTTTTTCTTAGCTATATCAGCATAAGGAGCAAGTTTTCGTATCGGTGATTCGGGCATGTTTTTGCCTTTGCTTGAAATTTTTGGCATGATCTAAATTATTGAAGTGCAAATTTGCATTTTTTTTTCGAATTTAACGTAAACAATATATGTAGTTGTGAATTTGTATTAATTAACTAAAATTTTAGTATTTTTATAAGAAATACTCTTAATGAAAAGAAAATTTACTTTGTTTTTTTTGCAAATAATCACCTTTACTGCATTTGCACAACAGGGATTTGTTATTGATGAGCATACAGATAGAGTTACTATTCCTTTTAAGTTAATAAATAATTTAATTTTTATACCTATAAACGTCAATGGTGTTGAACTAAATTTTTTATTAGATTCGGGAGTAGATGATACTGTACTTTTTAGTTTAGAAGATAAAAAAGAGGTGCGATTCTTTAATATTGAGAAAATAAAACTAAGAGGTTTAGGGATTGAAGAATCTATCGAAGGTTTAAAGTCGACTAATAATACATTAGAAGTAAATGGTTTAAAATCTACCAATAACCTATTGTATATTATATTAGATCAGGAATTTAATTTATCATCACATATAGGTATTCCTGTAAATGGAATTATTGGCTATCGTTTTTTTCAAAATAATCTGGTTGAGATAAATTATCAAAATAAAAAAGTAACCGTCTATCGAGATACTGCTAAGTATAGAAAAAAATTAGAGAAAAAATTCAAAAATATTCCAATCACAATCGAGAGAGCAAAACCTTATCTTTATTCAAATGTAGTTATTGATAGTGTAGGAATTCCTGCAAAGCTGCTAATTGATACAGGAAATAGTGACTCTTTTTGGGTCTTCCAAAATCCAAAGATTAAATTGCCAAAGAAAAACTTTGAAGATTATTTAGGAAAAGGATTCAGTGGTGATATTGAGGGAAGAAGAGCTAGAATTTCTAAATTTTCTATTGGAGATTTCGATTTCATACATCCCATTGTTGCTTTTCCAGATTCAAGTTCCATTCGAAACGTAAAAATGGTTCCTGATAGGATAGGATCGGTTGGGGGAGAGATATTAAGACGATTTACAGTAGTTTTTGATTACGAAAATCAAAAAATGTACTTCAAGAAAAATAGAGAGTTCTCTCATCCTTTTACATATAATAAAAGTGGAATCATTATCCAGCATAACGGATTGCAATGGGTGCAAGAAACGGTACATCTGGAAACTGTTCCTATGGGAGGTGAAACTTTTGATAAGAATGGAACAAAAATCAGTAATGATTTTAGATATAAATTTCAGTTAAAACCAGTTTTCGAAATTGCTAATATTCGAAAAAAATCTGCAGCAGAACGTTCAGGCTTAAGAATCGGGGATGTGATTATTAGTATTAATAAAAATAAGGCGTACAGATATTCATTACAGCAAATAAATACATTACTAAAATCTGAAGATGATATATGGATAAGTTTGGAAGTTGAGAGAGACAGTCAAATTCTAAAATTCAGGTTTCGATTAACGGATGAGTTGTAATGTTGTTTAATGATTTTGTTAATGTAAATGTTTTAAATTACTGAAATATAATATTTTTTTTGTTTTCGTCTGTTAATTATTAAAAAATCTGCGTTTTTGGTATTAAGGAATTGATTTACTATTTTTAACAAAAAATTAATAATTATATATGTCTAAAAAATACTTTGTTGAACTAAAGTTGCTTTTGTTTTTTCTAGCTTTATTTTTATTACCTACCAAAAATTTCGGGCAATGTGCGGGTTTGGATACCAAAACTAGCATATGTGATATTCCTAATCCAACGAGTCAAACTGTTGATTTATTTGGATTGTTAGATGGAAATCCTATAGCTGGAGGTACTTGGACAGATGATGATCTCTCGCAAGCATTAGATAGCGCTACGGGGATTTTGAATGCCCAACTAATAAGGAAAAGTGGTTTTTATAGATTTACTTATACCGTTTCTGGAGTACCAGGCTGTACTGATAACTCGGCAACAATTACAGTTGCTATTGGAGGATATCCGGGTGTTTCAGGTCCTACTGGGGCAGCATGTACAGATGCTACTGCATATGATTTATTTCATGTTTTTAATGGAGCTTTTTTAAGTCCACAATCTAATGGAAAATGGTATAATAATACAAAAGCAAGTCCTGTTACTGGTAGTATTATTGATCCTAAAGATTTAGGAGTAGGTACTTATCAGTTTACATACTCATTTCCAGCGATAGGAGATTGTGCAGGACCTGTTTCTTCAACAGTATTTGTTACTGTTTATAGAGCACCAGAAGCAGGTGTTCCAGCTAATATACTAGCATGTGATAGTGATGATTTATCAATCTATTCTAATTTGGATTTAAATAGCCGGCTTTCTGGAGAAGATGCTAATGGCGAATGGACAGATAATGAAAACACAGGTGAAATAACATCAATAAAAGATCATTTTATTGATGTACAAAGAATTTATAATACTTTTGGAGAAGGTACTTATACCTTTACTTACACAGTTAGCAATACTCCGCATCCTATATGTAAAATTGATTTTGCAACAGTAAGAATACGAATTGAAAAAAGAATTGATCTTACAGGAGCAACATTGGTTGTTAGTTCAGATATATGTGAACCAGATATGCTTAGAGCCACTTATTCAGCAAAGCTTACTAGTGGAACCAAAGTTATTCCCAATGGACAATACAATATTACGTATAAAATATCAGGTCCAACATCGGCAACAAATACTGAATTGTTGACTATTAGTAACGGTTCTGTAACTTTTTCGTTGCCATCAATATTTTTTCAAAAGGTAGGCCAGTTTAAAATTGAAATTACCGAATTTACTCCTTTTACATCTGAAGGAGCGTGTACTACTATAATTGATGATTTATCAGACGTTTTAACTATTTATCCAATTCCTAAGCTTGATTCGGCAAAAATAAAAATCGATCCAGTTTGTCAAAATAAAAGTGCGCTGGTACAAATTACAGGAGCTTCAAGTCTTCCAGATGGGAGATACAGTATTATTTATAAATTAACGGGGGCAAATAATACCAATGCACAAGTAGTTTCGATTACTGTTGTAAACGGAGCAGCAAATTTTATAATACCATCAACTTTAACTGCTAAGGATGGAAATTCATTAGTTACAATTACAAATATTACAAATACTCTTGTTGGTTGTACCAATGCTGCAAATGTATCTGGAAACATGGTGGTTAATCCGTTGCCTAAATCAATTGATATTAAGATAGAAATAAAAGATTATTGTTTAAATGAACCAGTACCAGTTTCGATTTCAGGACTCGGAACTTTAAAAGATATTACAATTTCATATACTATTTCGGGAAGTAATTTGACTACAGCACAAACAATAGCCTTAGCTGTGTTAAGTGGGAAAGGAAGTTTTATTATTCCTCAAAATTTACTCATTAATACGGGGGCAACTAGAGTTACAATTACAAAAGTTACTAATAATGAAACAACTTGTGATATTGTACCTACAGGTTTATTCGATGATTTTTTAATAAACTCAATTCCGATTGCGCCAACGACTAGTTCTCAAATATTTTGTAAATCAGATGGAGCTACAGTTGCTAACTTAGCACCTAACGGAACGCAATATAAATGGTATGATTCAGTCATGGCTACTACACCTTTGTCTGCCTCAACGATATTGGTATCTGGAAATTATTACGTTAAAGAAACAGCGCTTTCTGGAGGATGTATATCGCCAGCAAGTTTAAGTATTGTTACTATAAATGATATACCAGCACCAGTACTAAAACTAAAAGGGCAAGACTTTTGCGGAATAAATAATCCTACAATTGCTGATTTATCTAACAATACTAATGCGCCTACTTCGATAGTTTGGTATGATGCTCAAGATAACGGAAACCAGTTAACCAATGCAACTTTGCTTCAGGACAATGCAACTTATTATGGGTTTGAATATTCAACCACGATAAATTGTTTTTCGAATGATGTTTTGATAGTAAAAGTTTCGCTTACAAATTGTTCTACTACAGAATATGCTGATTTCTTTATTCCCGACGGGTTTTCTCCAAATGGAGATGGTACAAACGATACTTATGCAATTCCCGATATAGACTTTTTATATCCCGATTATACACTCGAAATTTATAATAGATATGGGAACTTAATGTTTAAAGGCAATAAAAATAAACCAGATTGGGATGGTAAAAATTCTGATTCTAAAATAATTGATGGAGTAGCTCCAAATGGTGTTTATTTTTATGTTGTCCATTTTAATAAAGATAACAGGCCGCCTTTACAAGGTCGTCTTTATTTAAATCGATAACTCCCATTTAATATAATTTTCAAATGAAAAAAGTAATACTAATTATAAGTTTTCTTTTCTATATTATTGATGCATCTGCTCAACAAGACCCAGAATATACACATTATATGTATAATATGAGTATGGTAAATCCGGCGTATGCAACAGGAACTCCGTCAATGTTGAATTTAGGAACTTTATACAGAACGCAATGGGTTGGGGCGGTTGGTGCGCCTAAAACATTTAACTTTTTCGGACATACTTCTATAAGTAATAAAATAGAAGCGGGAGTCTCATTAATTTCTGATGATATAGGGGATGGTGCTAAAAAAGAGAATAATTTTTATGCTGATTTTGCATACATACTAGAATTAGGAGGGAACAATAAACTTTCGTTAGGATTAAAAGCAGGACTTACTTCTTTGCAAACAAATTTTAATGGATTCCAATTTCAAAGTGGAGATGTAACTACCGATTTGGCTTTCGCTGAAAACATCAATGTTACCAAGCCTAATATAGGTATAGGAGCTTATTATTTTACAGATAAATTTTACGTTGGATTATCAGCACCAAATTTATTGAAGTCCAAACATATCGAAGAAAAATCAGGAATAAACGCTTACGGATCTGAAGATATTCATACTTTTTTAACCGCAGGATATGTTTTTCAGCTTAGCGATATGTTTAAACTGAAGCCTGCTTTTATGTCTAAATTTGTTGTTGGAGCGCCAGCTTCTGTAGATATAACTGCAAATGTTTTGTATAATGAGAGATTTGAATTGGGAGCTGCTTACAGAGTAAATGATGCCGTTAGTGTTTTAATGAATGTAAATGTAACCAAAGCAATTCGAGTAGGTTACGCGTATGATTATACAACAACTAACTTTGGTCAATTTAATTCTGGAACGCATGAAATTATGCTTCTTTTTGATTTGGATTTATTAGGCAAAGGATATGATAAATCACCGAGATTCTTTTAAAATGAAAAATATGAAAAAATTACTAGTTATTATATTCGTATTTTTAATACAGTTTATAAGCGCTCAAGACCAGAATAGGGCTCGGGCAAAGCGTCTCTTTGATAAAACATATTATAGTGAAGCCATTCCGTTATATGAAAAAATAGTCTCAGAGAAGCCTTCGGCAGAAGCCATAAAAAACTTAGCCGACTCCTATTATTATACCAATGACTTAAAGAAAGCACAACAGTATTATAGACTTCTGATTAAAAGTTATGATAAAGATTTAGATAGAAATTACTATTTTAAATATGCCCATACACTTAAAGCAACAAACAGTTACCAAGAAGCAAGTGAAGTTTTAAAACAGTACTATTCTAAAAATAGTCAGGATTATTTAGATTTTGAAAATGCCACAAAAGAACTAGAGAATATTTCAGCAATCGGAGATAGATATAGTATTAAAAATCTAGCTATTAATACTAAAAACTCTGAGTTTGGAGCAGTAAAATATGGAGATAGTTTAATTTTTGCAGCAGTAAAAAAGAAGCCAGGATTATTTGATAAAATGTACAAATGGGATAATGAAACCTATCTTAATTTAGTTTCAGCATCAATAGATAAGATAAATGCAGGAGATTCGATTGCTTATTATTTTGCAAAAGAATTAAAAACAGGAATGCATGAATCTAATGCTGTTTTTACAAAAGATGGTAAAACGATTTATTTTACACGAAATAATTATAAAAATGGAAGAAGAGGAAAAAACGATGATAAAATTTCGAATCTTCAAATTTTTAGAGCAGAACTCATAAAAGGGAAATGGAAAAATGTGATATCGCTTCCGTTTAATAGTGATAACTATTCAGTAGAACATCCAGCGTTGAGCTCTGATGAAAAAACATTGTATTTTGCCTCGGATATGCCAGGAACATTAGGTTCATTTGATATATTTTCGGTAGCTATAAATGAAGGGGCATATGGAAATCCTCAGAATTTAGGAGCACTGATAAATACAGATAAAAGAGAGCAGTTTCCGTTTGTTTCAAAAGATAATAGGCTCTATTTTTCATCCGATGGACATTTGGGATATGGCTCACTCGATGTATTTGTTTCCCAAATAAAGGAAGGAACCTATACAAAACCTTTGAATGTTGGTCTGCCATTAAATTCAAATCTGGATGATTTCTCGTTTAATATAGATTCAGATACTAAAGAAGGATATTTTGCCTCGAATAGAATAGGAGGAAAAGGAAGTGATGATATCTATCAATTAAATGAAATCAAGCCATTACTAATTGAAGATTGTAAGCAACTTATTGCGGGAATAATTACAGATATTGATACAAAACTACCATTAGAAAACGCTGTGGTTATACTTCAGCAGGAAGAAAGCAAGCAATTGCGTACGATAGTAACTTCGGCAGATGGTAGATTTAATTTTAAAGTGGCTTGTGAGTTATCTTATACAATTTCGGCATCTAAAGAAAATTATACCGATAATTCCAGAACTTTAATTCTTGATAAAACTAGAGGAAAAAGTAATGATGCTTCGATGGCACTTAAGTCTCTTGAGGTTATAAAACAAGAAGAGGAAAAATTAGCCGAAGAGAAAAAGCAAAAAGAGGCATTGGAGTTGGTCACTTTAAAAGCAAATGAAGCTAAAGCTAAAGCAAATGAAATTGCTCAGGTCGAAATCAGGAAAAAAGAAAAAGCAGAGAGGGCTGTTGCAGATCAAAAAGAAAAGATAGAGAAGATTATTGCACAAGAAAAAGATGTAGTAAGAGATAAAGACCGATTAATTATCAAGACAGATCCTATTTATTTTGACTACGATTTATGGTATATAAGAAAAGAATCTAAAATTATCTTAAATAGAGTTGTTGAATTAATGAAGAAATATCCAGATATGGTAGTTGAAATTGGTTCACATACAGATTCCAGAGGTAATGATAAGTACAATGCTAATTTATCTCAAAAAAGGGCCGAATCGACTAAAGGGTACCTGATAGATTCTGGAATTGATAAGAAGAGAATTATTGCCAAAGGATACGGAGAGTCTGTGCCAATTATAAAATGTAAAACAGATGATGCTTGTAATGAGGAACAACACGAATTAAATAGACGTAGTGAATTTGTAATTAAGAATTTATAAATACTTTCTTCTAATAGAAAATCAAAAGGCTTCTAAATAAATTAAGATTTTATTTAGAAGCCTTTCTTTTGGTTTCTTTTTTATTTAATTTTATAAGATATATGAACTAAAAATATTTAATTATGAAGAATCTAGTCCTGTCTTTTTTGCTTGTGTCTTGTCTTGGATTTCAAAGCTGTAAGAAAAATGAAACTCAGAAAGAAGCCGAAGCTGCTAAATCGGATGCTGAAAGTATTGTAAATGTTCAATGTTATAAAGCAGTTTATGAAAATGATACTATCGATTTAAAATTAAATACTTTAAAAAACGGAAAAATAAGTGGAGACATGGTGATGAAAATTGCGGGTGCGCCACTTAAAAATGGAGAAATCAAAGGAGAATTTAAAGGAGATACTTTATTTGCAGATTATGCTTTTATAGAAGGAACAAACAAGGATAAAACGTTTAAAAATCCTATGGCATTTTTAAAACGAGAAAAACAACTTATTATAGGTAATGGCGCTATGGAAACGTATTTAGGGAGAACTTATTTTGCTAAAGGTAAACCTATAGATTTTGAGCGTGTAAAATATAAACTTGAAGCTACTGATTGCGTAGATAAATAAAACTTACGAAAGTAAATCAATAAAAAAATCGCTTCCTAAATTTTAGGAAGCGATTTGAGTTTATGGGAATTTAATTTGAATGTTAATTAGATACTTCTCCTCTAATTTTTAAAGCGACACGACCCTCTGGGTAGTTTACTGCATTAGTTTCAACAGTAATTGTTTTTCTTATTGGCCCTGGAGCCATATTAAATTTTACTTCAATTTTTCCTGATTTCCCAGGCATAATTGCCGCACTTGGTTTAGATACAATACTAATACCTGCTGTAGACTGTACTGATGTGATCATGAGGGGGGCATCTCCAGAGTTGGTGAATTCAAAGGCTTTAGCCCCGTTATCACCTTTACTTACTGTACCATAATCAATAGTATTATCCTTGGCAGCAAAATCAATTTTTGGGCCGTTTTGAGCAAGACCAATGGTGGTAACCATTAAGATTGCTATAAATGAGGCTACTTTCTTCATTTGAAATTGTTTTAAGTTATTAAGTAAATATACTTTCTTTTAATTAATACACAAATTATTAATTCGCTTTTTATAGTGTACTTAATTATTTACTTTTGTCATCTATAATAAATACAAAAATCAAACCAAAGTATAAAAGTTGATTTGTTTAACTATTTAAACGTTTATTTAATTGATAAAAAGACGATTAAAAAAAAGGTAAGGCAAATTAATGATTAAACAAATTAACGATTAAATATATCCAAGATAAAATGACAATTCCAGCACAATTTGACGCTAAAACAATCGAAAATAAATGGTACGACTACTGGATGAAAAATAATTATTTTCATTCGGAACCTGATCATAGAACGCCTTATACAATTGTAATTCCTCCTCCTAATGTTACTGGAGTCTTGCACATGGGGCATATGCTTAACAATACCATTCAGGATGTATTGATAAGAAGAGCGCGTCTTAAAGGATTCAATGCTTGTTGGGTTCCTGGAACAGATCACGCATCGATTGCTACAGAAGCCAAAGTTGTTGCTAAATTAAAAGCTGAAGGAATCAATAAAAATGATTTAACACGTGAGGAGTTTTTAGCGCACGCTTGGGAATGGACAGACAAGTATGGTGGTGTAATCTTAGATCAGTTAAAAAAATTAGGTGCTTCTTGCGATTGGGAACGTACCAAATTTACAATGGATCCAGATATGTCGGCTTCAGTAATTCGTTCGTTTGTTGATTTGTATAATAAAGGGTTAATATATAGAGGATACCGAATGGTAAACTGGGACCCTGAAGCAAAAACGACTTTGTCTGACGAAGAAGTTATTTATGAAGAACAACAAGGAAAATTATTTTTCCTTAAATATAAGATTGAAGGAACAGAAGAGTTTTTAACTGTTGCTACAACGCGACCAGAAACTATTTTTGGAGATACAGCTATTTGTATTAATCCAAATGATGAGCGTTTTACACATTTAAAAGGTAAAAAGGCTATTATTCCTATCTCGGGAAGAATTATTCCTATTATCGAAGATGAATATGTTGATGTAGAGTTCGGAACAGGATGTCTTAAAGTGACTCCTGCACACGATATGAATGATAAAACATTAGGAGAGAAACATAATCTGGAAATTGTAGATATCTTTAATGAAGATGCTACGCTTAATAGTTTCGGATTGCATTATCAAGGAAAAGACCGTTTTGTGGTTCGTACCGAGATTGCAAAAGAACTAGAAGAAATTGGTGCTTTGGAGAAAACAGAAATACACCTTAATAAAGTTGGAACTTCTGAAAGAACTAAAGCGGTTATCGAACCAAGATTATCAGATCAATGGTTCCTGAAAATGGAAGATTTAGTAAAACCAGCAATCAAATCTGTTTTGGTTGATGGAGACATTAAATTACACCCAAAACGTTTTGAAAATACCTATGCTCATTGGTTAAACAATATTCGCGATTGGAATATCTCTCGTCAATTATGGTGGGGACAACAAATTCCAGCTTATTACTATGGAGATGGGAAAGAAGATTTTGTAGTTGCCGAAAATATCGAAGATGCGTTAAAATTAGCACAAGAGAAAACATCTAACGTTTCGCTTAAAACATCTGACTTAAAACAAGATGTTGATGCATTAGATACTTGGTTTTCATCTTGGTTATGGCCAATGTCTGTTTTTGGAGGTATAATGGATCCAGAAAGTGAAGATTTTAAATATTACTATCCAACAAATGATTTGGTAACAGGTCCGGATATCTTATTTTTCTGGGTTGCCAGAATGATTATTGCAGGTTACGAATATGCAGGTGAAAAACCATTTACAAATGTATATCTAACAGGTTTAGTACGTGATAAACAACGTCGTAAGATGTCTAAATCATTAGGTAATTCGCCAGATCCATTAGATTTAATCGATACATTTGGTGCCGATGGAGTTCGTGTAGGATTGCTTTTAAGTGCTTCTGCAGGAAATGATATCATGTTTGATGAAGAGTTATGTAATCAAGGAAAAGCGTTTTCAAACAAGATTTGGAATGCTCTTAAATTGATAAAAGGATGGGAGGTTTCGGAAACGATTCCACAACCAGAATCATCAAAAGTAGCAATCGAATGGTTTGAGGCAAAGTTTCAGCACGCATTAGTTGATATTGAAGATAATTTTGAAAAATACAGAATTTCAGATTCATTAATGGCAATTTATAAATTGGTATGGGATGATTTCTGTTCTTTATTCCTTGAAATGATCAAACCGACTTACCAACAGCCAATTGATAAAATGACATTTGATAAAGCAATCGAAATTTTAGAAAATAACTTGAAATTGCTTCATCCGTTTATGCCTTTCCTAACAGAAGAAATATGGCATATACTTGCTGAAAGAACTCCAGAAGAAGCTTTAATTGTTTCGACTTGGCCAGAATTAAAACCATTTGATGCAAAATTAATTACTGATTTTGAGAATTCGGTTGAAGTTATTTCTGGTATCAGAACGATTCGTAAAGAGAAGAATATTGCAATGAAAGATAGTATTGAATTAAAGGCTATTAACAGCGAGAAATTTTCTACTTATTTTGATTCTGTAATAATTAAACTAGGAAATATATCTGCTTTCGAATACGTTTCGGATAAAGTAGATGGAGCTTTGTCATTTCGAGTAAAATCTAATGAATATTTTATCCCGATAACAGGAGGGAATATTGATGTTGAAGCTGAAATTGCAAAATTGAATGCAGAGTTAGTTTATACACAAGGTTTCTTGAAATCGGTTCAATCTAAATTGGCAAATGAAAAATTTGTTGCAGGAGCGCCAGAAAAAGTTTTGGCTAACGAAAAACAAAAAGAAGCCGATGCTTTAGCAAAAATTGCTACAATACAGCAAAGTTTAGCAGGTTTGAAATAAGAAACAGAGTTCTCTACTAATTTATAAATTGACCCGACAGATTTTTATAATGTGTCGGGTTTTATACTTGTATTTAAATTCAAATTTTAAGCAAGTATTATTTATTAAAATTATGTAATTTAGAAAAATCTTTAAGAGATAATCAAAATGAAAATAAAAAGTATATATATTGAAAATTTTCGCAGCGCTAAAGATTTAAAGATTGACTTTGATGATAATTTGAATGTTTTAGTCGGTGTTAATGGAGCAGGAAAAACTACGATACTTGAAACTTTAACGTTATGTTTGTCTTGGTTGATTAAAAGAATTCAAAGGCAAAATTCTTCTGGACTAATGATTTCTGAATCAGATATTCGTTATAATTCATCATTTGCATGTGCAAGAATAGTATGTGTCGAAAATGATAAAGAATATTCTTGGGAATTGATAAAATTTGCAGATGGTAAAATTATTGATAAAAAATCGGATTTAGTTGAAGTTTCAGATTTGGCCTTACATTTTCAAAGAATTTTAGATCACGAAAATAGATTGCCAGTTATAGGATATTATCCGGTTTCAAGAGTTGTTGATAAAATTACGCCAGAAGTTAGATTTGATGATACATTTTCAACACTTGATGCTTATGATAAAGCTTTAGACGGAAAGCAAAATTTTAGTGCTTTCTTTGAATGGTTTAGACAACAAGACGATATTGTAAATGAAAAAGCAACTAGCAGAGATAAATGGATTTTACAAAATAAAGTTTCAATAAAAAGGAGAGTTGATAAAATTTTCAAATTATTAAAATCTTCATTACATGATAATGAAGAGGATTCAGAAAAATTTGATTATTTAAGAAGAAGAATAAATAAGGATGAATATATATATGAGCATCCGCGTTTTCTTTTTCGTGAAATTTTTAGAACTATTGAAGATTTGTTTTATCATAAAATAAAACAAAAAGACAAAATAATTTTTGATTATTTAGAAGAGAATTTTCTTCGTATGGAAATGTATAGTGAAGATGAAAGTTTAAAACAATTTGATAAAATATATAGTTCTTTACTTCATAGAACAATTGAAAGCTTTTTTCTGTTTATTGATAATGAAAATGATCTTATTGATGATTTTCTTCAAGTTTTAATTGAGTTATTTATTTTTTCAAATGAAATTAATCTGTGGTGGCTGAGTGATGTTTCAAGAAAAAAAATAGAAAATGTAGTTAGGACGTCACTTAGTGAAATAGAAGAAGATAAAAAGATTAAAGATTCAAAGTTCGATTTAGAAATTAAACAATTAGAATCGTCTATCTTTAGAATTATTAGCCAAGAAATTAGAAAGAAGAAAAATTTAAAAGGAAAAGAAGGAAGAGAAATGTTATTTGTGAAGAAAGCAATAGAACAATTTCTTCCAGATTATACAAATTTAAGGGTTAGAAGAATTCCAAGACCTCACATGCTTATTGATAAAGAAAATCTTGAATTTAATCTTAATCAATTATCTGATGGAGAGAAGAATTTAATTACTTTAATTGGAGACATTGCACGCAGATTAGCAATTGCAAATCCTGAAAGTGATAATCCACTTGAAGGAAATGGTGTTATTATGATTGATGAAGTTGATTTGCATTTACATCCTAAATGGCAACAATTAATGATTCCTCAATTGGAAAAGATATTTCCTAATTGTCAGTTCATTGTTTCAACACATTCACCTCAAGTTTTAAATAATGTTCAACCAGATAATATTATACTACTTGAGAACAATAATAATGTTTTAAGACATTCTTTTGCTATTGAATCTTATGGAAAGAATTCAGACAGAATTTTGGAAGATTTATTAGGAGTTGATGCTCGTCCTACAAATATTAAAAATGAGATTGAAGAACTTTATAGATTTATTGAATTAGGAGAAATAGATAAAGCTAAGAATTTGTATAAGGATTTATCTAATAAAATAATAGGAGGAGATCCTGAACTTGCAAAAGCAAATGTTTTGATTAAGCGTAAAGAGATTACTGGTAAATGAAATATATAATAAAGCAAACAGAGCCAGAATCTTTTATTATTTGGAAAAATAAAGAAAATGATGATTGGCAACCAACTTACGCAAATATTGATAGGCAAGAACGGATAGATTTATTTAAGTCTTTAAAAGGTGAACAAGGACATATTTGTTGCTATTGTGAGCGAGAATTAAATGATGGAGATTGCCATATTGAGCATTTTAGACCAAAAGATAAAACGAAATTTCCTCACTTAGAATTGGTATATGATAATTTACTATGTTCGTGTCAGGTTAATACTGAGAAAGGAGAACCTCTGCATTGTGGAAATAGTAAAGGTAATTGGTTTGATGAGGAACTATTGATATCTCCTTTAGATTCTACTTGTGAGAATAAATTTAAATATACTTTTGATGGACAAATTCTCCCTTTTAATGAAAATGATGAAGCAGCAAAAAATACAATTGAGAAGTTACAGTTAAATATAGATAAATTAAAAGATCTAAGAAAAGGTGTTATTGATGCTTTATTTGAAGATGAAGATGTAACATGGTATTTAGAAATGAAAAATGGCAAGTATAATGAGTTTTATACAACAATTAACTATCTTTTTTAAAATTTAAATAATTTCAATAGAGCAAAGTTTAGCAGGTTTGAAATAAGAACTAGATTCTCTTTTAAATATAAAAACCCGACAGATTTTTAAAATCTGTCGGGTTTCTTATTTTAGATATTAGTGTTTTTTACATTTTAGCTTTTACACCCTTATTTCTTCCGAGTTAAAAATTTAAATAATGGATAAGAAACTATTGTGATACCAACTATGATTATAAAGCTTTCTGGGTCACTATATATGAATCCGATTAATAATGCTAATGAAACTAAAATTGCCAAAATAGTAGTCCAAGGATACCAAAATGAGCGATAAGGTCTAGGTAAATCAGGTTCTGTGATTCTTAGTTTTATAAGCGAAAAATAAGCCAATCCCCAAACAATAATAGAGGTGAAGGCAGCAAAGGAAAACAGTACTTCAAACGAGCCGATACAAATCAGGAACAAGCTAAATATTGAGGAAACCAAAAGAGCAACAATTGGAGTACCGCCTTTATTTACAGTTGTTCCTTTTTCAATAAAAAAGCCATCACGACTTAATCCGTATAAAATTCTCGGCGGAATCATCATAAAGGCATTCAGAATACTGATTAAAGAAAAAACTGCAATCACAGTGACTATAATAGCGCCATTCTTTCCAAAAATAATGTTTGCTACATCGGCAGCAGCCAAATTAGATTTAGCCAAAGTTTCGATTGGTAAAACATGAAAGAAAGCAATATTTAATAAAACATAAATAGCAATTACAAGTAGTGCTCCGCTGTATAAAGAACGTGGAATGTTTTTGCTTGGATTATCATTTTCTTCTGCAAAAAAGCAAACACCATTCCAACCATTATAAGTTCCGATAATAAGCTGAAGTGATTTGAAAAATCCAAATAAAAGTCCGATATGATAAAAAGAACTGTCTTTTTGAATAGAAGGTAACTTTACTCCAGAATACATAAAGCAGGCAATAACCAAGGCTACAAAACAAATGACTTTAATAAAACTGGTAATTTGTTGAATGACACTGCCATTTTTTACACCGCTTAAGTGTAGTAATACAAATACAACGAGTAATACTATAGCAATTTCGGTTGAATAGTTTCCTAGATTAGGAAATAGGATAATAAGATATTCGCTAATAACGATGCAGTAAAATGCGGGCGGAATTACATTGGTGATATAATCAAACCAACCTGACAAAAAACCAGCATAATCACCAAAAGCTCTTTTGATATAATTATAAGATCCTCCAGCCTTAGGAAGCATAGTTGCTAGTTCAGCGTACGAATTAGCACCTATTAAGATAAAAAGACCACCAAAAAGCCAAGAAGCAATAATAAGCCAATAATTATCTAGCATTCCAGCAATACTACCGGGTGTTCGTAAAATTCCAACTCCTATTGTTCCTCCAATTAATACCGCAATATTAAAGCTCAGTCCCAGACTTTTCTTTAATTGGTTCTTTTTGGAATCTGACATATTTAGATTTTGTTTTTTGAATTATTAAGTCCACAAAAGTAGTATAAATTAGAGCGCCTTTTTTAAAACAAAAAACCTCGTTTATTAATAAACGAGGTTTTTGATTTAGGAAACTGAAACTATTTCTTAGAATTTATATCTTAAACTTGTCATTACTTGACGAGGTGCAATAGGATTTACACTATAATTCTCGTGTACAGTATAATTTAACTCGTTTGTAATGTTTGATAATTTACATAAGATCGAGAATTTATTCCATTCGTAACCAGCAGAAACATCAATTGTAGTGTATCCAGCTAATGGAATTTCTCTGTCATTTATTGCAAGGATTTTAGCATTTGGATTGTTTGGATCAACAACTTCAACATACTGACTGTTCCATCCACCAGTTCTTTTACCGATATAATTTCCGATAGCACCAAATGTTATTCCTTTTAATACTCCTGTAGGTAATTTATAGAAGAAACTTAAATTAGCTGTATTTGCAGGGGTTCTAGCCAAACGATCTCCTTCAATAAAACTTCCTGCTTTTCCTGATGTTTTAGTATAACGCATATCATTATAGCTATAACCAGCAATTATGTTTAATCCTTCAACTGGTCTTGCAGTAATGTCAATTTCGATACCTTTACTCTTAGTCTCTCCACTTAAGGCTTTAAAGGTTGCATCTGAATTTAGTGTCCCATCAGCTTTAAATTCAGCTGTTTGAACTAAATTGTTATTGGTGATTTGATATACAGTAACATTTGTACTTAATAGTCCTTTAAGGAACTCTGTTTTAATTCCCGCTTCGTATTGGTCAATAATCGATGCCTTTAATGGTTGAGAATCAACAGTTATTCCTGTATTTGGTGTAAAAGAGCTAGAATAGCTAGCAAATAAAGAGATTTCTTTTGTAGGTTGGTATATTAATCCAACTTTTGGAGAAAAAGCATTATCTAATTTTTTATCACCAACAGCTGCTACAGCATTTTCAGGAGCTACGGTTTGCACTCCTCCTGCAAATTTTTCTTTATAAGTTGTAACCTCTGCTTCTTGCCAAGACCAACGAATACCAGCTAATACTTTTATTTTATCTGTAATCGAGATTAAGTCTTGAAAATAAACTCCAAAACGATTGGTATCTGTTTTTAAGATTTGAGTAGCTCTGGCATCAGGAATGTCATTTCTTTGTGTCGAAGGATCAAAGTCAAAAAGATTGATTCTGTCATAAATACTTGGGTCGATTTTGCCGTTTACCATAATTGCTTTTTCGCTGAAAGCATAAGTATAAGCAGTTGCAAATGAATTTTCCCAATCAGCGCCAGCAAATATTTGGTGTTTTACAGATCCAGTATTAAAGTTTCCTTGTATGCTTAATTGGTCTCCAAGTATTTGTTCTAAGTTCTTACCTTGTGTTAATCCTCTATTCCAGTAACCAGGAGTTGGATATATTTTAATATCATCTAAATTAGATAACTGAGCTGTTGATTTTTGAGTTCTATCGTAAGTTTGAAAAGAAGCATTGAAATTAAGTTTCCAATTTTTATTGAATTCATGATTTAATAATGCTGATGCACTGGCAGATTTGGTGTTACCATTAGACCAAAGAGATCCGTAAAAAGAATTACGAGGTAAATCAAGAATTTGTTTACCTATGATTCCTGTTCCAAAATCTGGAGTCCAATCTGCAGTTAAATAATCTCCCTGAACTGTAATTTGCGTTTTAGAGTTTACAACAAAAAGTAAGGAAGGATTCACATATAAACGCTCATTTTTTACAACATCTCTGAAGCTTTCTGAGTTTTCATAAGATCCATTAATTCTAAAAGCAATAGATTTACTAAGAGGTCCGTAAAAATCAAATGAAGGTTTGTAGAAAGAATAGCTTCCCATTTGCATAGAAATTTCTCCACCTTTTTTGAAAGAAGGAGTTTTGGTTACCAGATTTAATATTCCACCTGGAGCTACATTTCCGAATAATAAAGCAGAACCACCTTTAAGGAATTCAACTTTTTCTAAACCAGATACATCAGGAATAGAACCGGCATTATAACGAAAACCATTTTTAAACATATTGTTGGTAGACATGTCGTAACCTCTCGAGAAGAAAGATTCTTGAGCACCACCACGTGCAGAACCTACATAAATACCATTTGCGTTTTTTATAACATCGCTTAATCGTATCGCTTGTTGTTGCTCGATTATTTCGCTGCTTATTATTTGTATATTTTGAGGATTGTCCATTGGTTTTAAACCTGAACGAACAGCAGTAATAGGTTTATGTTCTTTGTTAGTAGTAATGATAACTTCATTAAGTACTTCGCCTTTTTTGTTTTTTACCGTATCAGTAATTACTGTAGCAGTATCTTGATTATCAGTTCTGTTTACTCTACCTTGTGCAAAACCTGACAGACCGAACAATAAGCCTAGTGTAGGCAATAATATATATTTCATGTTTGTTTATTTGGAATAAAAAAAAATAACGGCACAAAAGTAATATCTATGTTTGTATTATCAAAACTTATTTAGATTAATTATATTTAATTTTTAACAAATTTTTATAATTTGGTTTAATGCAAAAAAAAGAAGGAAACCTTATTTGAATTAACAAGGTTTCCTTCTTTTTATATTTAAAATAGGTAAACTATTTTTTGAATTAATTTGGCTTATTTAACTTCTATAGAATAAGTAGCCATTTTCCAGATTTCGTCATATTTTTTTCCATTATGTTCACCAGCACTTTTCTCGGTGTGAGCAAACTCTACCATATATTGTCCAGACCAAATTGGTGTAAATTCAAATTGCCCTTTTTCATCAGTATATAGTTCTTTTTCCCAGCCATTAGGAGCAATTACTTTAATTTTTTGTTTTTTAGCAGCAGTACTTTCATATGAAGCAACACCAGTTATTTTTGTGTTTTTCTTTGCTACATCAGCATTTTCAGAGAATAAACCAATTGTGTTTTTGTTTGCTGTAGTATTATTACCTGCTGCTTTGTTACCAACCACTACATTTGCACTTGAATTATAATCTAATTTCATAGTACCATATACATCTTTTACAGTATGTTGCATTACTACAGTATATACTCCATCTTCTTCAGGAGTAAAAAATGCTTGGTATTTTTTGTCTAAAGCAGTAGGGGTTAATTTGATTTCTTTTTTAGAAGGACTTATCAAAGTCAATGAAAAATCTTTTAAATCAGAAAACCATTTAGCTGCAGGAGTAATATCATTATCTGAAAATTCTCCAAAGTATACCGAAATTTCTTGTGGTTTTCCTTTTGTACCTGTTGCTTTAGTTTCTATCCATAGTGCATGAGCAAACAATTGAGGACTAAGTAATACTGTTAGTAATACTAAAAGAGTTTTTAATGGTGATAATTTCATAATGAAAGTATTTAAGTTAATTTTTGTTAAAAATTTTAAATCAGGGTTTGTATAGAAATTCCATTTTTTGGAATCGAAAGCAAATTTAAAATTTAATATTTATTTACCAATATTTATTTAGACTAATTATTGATAACTTATGAAAAATAATATGGGAATGATTATATTATAACGTTTTCTTGTAGTAATTTCTAATAAAGTTTCAGAAATAACCTCAAAAAAGGATTGAATAGGAGATGTGTTTTCGGAGTAGTTTAATTATTAGGTTTTTATTGCTATTAAAAAATGTGCTATTGCGTTTATTTTTTATTTAAAAGCCCAAAAAGACTTGTTGCTTAGTTTTATAAAGTCTTAATTTTGCAGCTTTAATAAAATGAAATCTTGCTACATGATTATACCTTATTTTAAGAAACTACAGCATTCCCCTAAAGGATTTAGATTAGCAAATACTGTATTTTTCTTTGTTTCTGGATTTGGATATTCATCTTGGGCATCACGAATCCCGAGTATAAAAGCACAATTGCATTTGACAGAAGCGCAATTTGGAGCAGTTTTATTTGCGTTTCCAATAGGTTTGATGTTAACGATGCCATTTACAGGAAAATTATTAAATAAATACAGCAGTAGGTATTGTATGCTTCTTGGAGCTGTTTTGTTTAATATTGTTTTGGCTTTACCCGGGTTTAGTGCTTTTGTTTGGCAATTGGTTATTATCCTTTTAATATTTGGTGCTTCACGAAATATCCTCAATTTATCCATGAATGCTCAAGCTCTGGAAGTACAAAAACTATATCCAAAATCGATTATGACTACTTTTCATGCAGTTTGGAGTTTGGCTGGATTTGCAGGAGCGGGTTTAGGATATATAATGGTGGCTCAGAATATTGCACCGTCATACCATTTGCTTGGGATAAGCGTTGCTATGATGGCAATTACAGCATGTTTTTACCCAATGAGTATTCATACAGAACCTGTGCCAAATAAAAAGAAATTCTTTTCGATGCCTGATAAAAACCTGATGAAGTTTGCTTTAATCTGTTTTGTTTCGATGGCATGCGAAAATACGATGTACGATTGGAGCGGAATCTATTTCCAGAATGTCTTACATGCATCGCCCAAACTTACAACAGCAGCGTTTGTGTTTTTTATGACAGCTGTTACTTTAGGACGTTTTTTTGGAGATTATGCAGTAATGAGATTTGGTGTTAAAAAGATTTTGTTTTACAGCGGTATTTTTATCACAATTGGGTTTTTAATTTGCTTTCTGTTGCCTTTTATTTACCCAACAATATTTGGTTATCTCTTAATCGGAATTGGGGTTTCTTGTGTCGTTCCGTTGGTTTTTAGTATTGCAGGACGATCAAAGAGTTTGAGTAACGGCTCGGCTTTAACTTCTATTTCTACTATTGGCTATCTTGGGTTTTTAATTGTACCACCAATGGTTGGTTTTATATCTGAATTCCTAAGTATGAAATGGGCTTTCTTAATCATGGCATTTTTAGGCGTAATGATGATTTTGATGGTGAATAAGATTGGGGAAGAAGAGGAGTAGGTTTTTTTGAGGTGCTGAGGTACTGAGTGACAAAGGTTCTGAGGTTTTTTTCTTGGTGCGCACATTATACTATAAACTTAACTAGAGAAACTATAACTATAAAAAAAGCTTTATTCTGTTGAGAATAAAGCTTCGCTATTAAAAATTGAATCTTATATAAGATTTTATTTCTTCGTCATTAGATATTTCTCTGAACTTGGTTTTCCTAATTGAATACCAGAAATTTCTGCAGTTAAAGTATTGTTAGCATCTTTTGTATAGCTAATTTTTTGAGGATAATCGTGTTTTGGGTTTTCAAAAACTAATCCTTTTTCTGTTGAATTAGTTAATTTAAAAGCAACTGCCTCATCGTTATTTTGTCCTTTTACGGTGGCGTTATAAGTTAAGATTTCTCCATTTTGTTGTAGTTTGATTGATTCAAAATGAATTGTATCTTTTCCTTTTATGAAAAAAGAACTTCCTTGAAAAGTACTGTCATTTACTTTATTCCATGTTTCGGTTAAAGTTCCTTGTGGAGTAACATTCTCCCATTTTCCAATAAGCCAATCGGCAGCTTTTATTTTATCTTTTTCTGGAGTTTCAGTCTTTTTGCAGGAAACAATTGCCAACAAAAGAAGTATAAGGGTAATTTTTTGAAACATTAGTGTGAATATTAGGGGGTTATTTTTAAATGCTAAAATATAAAAAAAAGGATAGTGAAATGAGAAAATGAGAAAATGAGAAAATGAGAAAATGAGAAAATGAGAAAATGAGAAATATAAATGATAAACATCTACGCTCTTACTTTTGCATCTCTCTTTTTACATCTCACATTTTATATGCCTACATCTAGTGCTAACTGCAAAGGATAGCATAAACGAGTTCTTTGGTAGGCTTTTGATCTTTTAGTTTCTCTCTAACCGTATCAAAAGTAACTTTAAAGTCACAACCTAATTTATAATTGCCACAACCATAAGCAGTATTCCCCTTCATGATTTTCCCTTTTTTGCACTTAGGGCATGCTAATGAATCTGATGTTGCTTTTGTGGTTTTAGGTGTTGCTTTTTTAGGTTCTAATTTGAGTTTATAATTTTCTTCAAAACGAATTAAACCTTCTACAGTACCAGCATCGGTTTTAAAGCCTTTTATATTTACCGTTGATCCTTTCTGAACTAATCTTAAATATTGGTTTTCTGATATTTTTTTGTCTGCAAAAGTATAAGGTAATACAAAATCGCAACCTGCTTTATAATTGCCACAACCATAAGCTGATTTGCCTTTTATAAGTGTTGCTTTTTGGCATTTTGGGCAGGTTTCTGCTAAAATCCCTGCGGCTTTCTTTTTCTCAATAGTAGCTACTTGTTTCTGAACGCTTCCTGCATGCGAAATATTGGCGTGTCTGGTTTCACTTCGTACTTCATATACCAAAGCTTCAACCATTCGTTTCATATTAATAATAAATGCACCAGCGGTAAAAGCTCCTTTCTCAATATCTTTTAACTGCTTTTCCCAAGAACCAGTAAGTTCTGCCGACTTTATTAATTCATTTTGAATAGTTTCAATAAGCTGAATTCCAGTTGGAGTAGGTAGAACCTGTTTTTTATTTCGAACAATGTATTGACGTTTAAAAAGCGTTTCAATAATATTGGCTCGCGTAGATGGACGCCCGATACCATTTTCCTTCATCAGTTCGCGTAAATCTTCATCATCTACCTGTTTACCTGCAGTTTCCATAGCACGCAGTAAAGTTGCCTCTGTAAACTGATTGGGTGGTTTGGTTTCTTTTTCTAAAAACGAAGGTTCGTGTGGACCTTTTTCTCCCACAACAAAATTCGGTAATAAATCTGCTTCTTTTTCTTTAGCATTCGGATCTTCAAAAACAACACGGAATCCTTTTTTTAAGATTACTTTTCCAGTAGTTTTAAAGCTTACATCAGCTGCCTTTCCTATAACGGTAGTATTGGCTACTAAACAATCGTCGTAAAACACAGCAATAAAGCGTTTTGTAATAATATCATATACTTGCTGCTGATTGTATTGCAAATTAGATTGTATCCCTGTTGGAATAATTGCGTGGTGATCCGTTACTTTTTTATCATTAAAAACCTTTGGTGATTTTTTTATCTTTTTCTCTAAAAGAGGTTGGGTTAATGCAGCATAATTAGTTAGATTTTGCAAAATACCAGGTACTTTTGGATAGATGTCGTTTGGTAAAAATGTAGTATCAACTCTAGGGTAGGTAACTACTTTTTGTTCGTAGAGCGTTTGAACAATTTTAAGAGTTTCATCTGCCGAAAATCCAAATTTTGTATTGCAGTATACTTGTAAACCAGTTAAATCAAACAGCTTAGGCGCATACTCATTACCATTCTTTTTATCGATAGAGACAATTTCAAAATCACTCTCTTTAACTTTATTAGCCAAAAGTTCACCGTCTTCTTTTTTCAGGAAGCGTCCTTCTTCATAACTAAAAAGTGTTTCTCTATATAAGGTTTGTAACTCCCAGTAGGGTTGAGGTTTAAAATTCTCGATTTCTTTAAATCGGTCAACTACCATAGCCAATGTTGGGGTTTGTACCCGACCAATAGATAATACTTGTTTATAGCCACCGTGTTTTACAGTGTACAAGCGGGTAGCATTCATACCAAGCAACCAGTCGCCAATGGCTCTGGAAAATCCGGCATAGTACAAATTATCGTAGTTAGCAGAAGGTTTTAAATTTTCGAAACCTTCTTTTATAGCTTCGGTAGTTAAGGATGAAATCCATAAACGCTGAACTTCGCCTTTATAATTGGCTTCATTCATAACCCAACGCTGAATGAGCTCTCCTTCTTGTCCAGCATCCCCACAGTTTATAACCAATTCGGCTTTATCGAATAAAGTTTTTATGATTTTAAATTGCTTCTGAATACCAGAATTCTGTACCACTTTGGTCTCAAATTTTTCAGGAAGCATTGGTAGGTTGTTCAAATCCCAACTTTTCCAATGCGGTTTGTAGTCGTTAGGTTCTTTTAAAGTACATAAATGCCCAAAGGTATAGGTTACAGCATAGCCGTTGCCTTCATAATACCCATCGTGTTTGGTATTGGCTCCTAAAACGGATGCAATTTCTCGTGCTACACTTGGTTTCTCGGCAATACAGACCTTCATTATCTCCTTCTAATTTGAGTCGCAAAATTAAGGATTTTTTATAAGAAAGGAGCAAAGGTTCTTAGGAACAAAGGCACAAAGATTTTTTTAAATATCGCAGAGACACAATTTTTTTGTCCCACGCATATTTTTTAAGAGATTCAAGCAGATATGCGCAGAGAATTTAATAAAATCCGTAGAATCTGCGGAATCTGCGTAAAAAAAAATATTTTATCATAGAATGCACAGCAAACATACTTTTTAATAATATTTATTTTGAATGACTAACTTTCTTTCTCCTAGTGGTTAGGTATTTTCGAATTGGAATATCATAAAAAACCATAGTTAAATAAGCTACGCCAAGTAGTAAAATTGTTCCTGTAGTTATAATAAAAACAAGCTGAGTTGTATCTGGTTTGTAGGTTGTATAATAGTTGGCAAATACAAACATCACTGCATAGTGAGTCATATATAACGGATAAGATATTTTTCCAGAGAAGATACACAATTGTTTGAATTCTTGCTTTAATGTGGCGCCAGCTCCTAGTGCAACTAGCAAAGGAAAATAGAATAATACGATAATGGGCTCAGTTAGCCAATTCCAATTGTTAAAAGGTATTAAGAAGGCTAAGAGCAGCAATGCAGATAAACCAATGAAACCGAGGTTAGATTTAATAATCCAATTAGAACGATAAATTAGCATTCCCGCTAAAAAGGAATACGAAATACGTGCACAACCATCCCAAAAGTTTTCTCCGCTCCATCCGCCCATCAAAGAACCTCCCGCACGATTACTAACAAAACAGATTCCCACTGCAGCTAAAAGAGTTAATAAAAAGAGGTTACGTCGGCTCAATTTGTGAAGGAAAAGTATATAAAGAATATTGGCAACATACTCCCAAAACAAAGACCAAGCAGGGGCATTAAAACCAAATAAGTTAAAATAACGATCTGGCATTACCGGAAATGGAATCATAAATAGAGAACACAGGAATATCAAAATCAATTTACCTGTTTCGTAGGTTTCAGAGTGACTAGAAAATGGATCAAAAAGAAATGTCAGTAAACCCAAGACTGAACCAAAAATTACCAAAGGATGCAATCTGATTAACCTTAATTTAAAAAAGTCGGTAATTTTCATTTTGTCAATGCGATCATGATAAGCATAAGCAATAACAAAACCAGATAAGCAAAAGAAAAAATCAACAGCTAAAAAACCATGTGCGATGAAATTTTTACCAGGTTCATAAACGATTTCCATAAAATGAAAAATTACAATTGCTAATGCTGCTATTCCTCGTAGGCCATCAAGAATTTCAAAATGTTGCTTTGGTTTTAAAACGCTGGTTTCTTGTTTTGTCATGGTTAGTAGTGTGGTATTTTAATAATATGGCTTATAAACTCAATAATAAGAATTTGTAATCGGTTTCTACAAAGATTGATTTTTTCTGTTTATAAAAAAAGCTACAGGAATTATTTTCTTGTAGCTTTTTTGTGTATTTGTTTACTTGTCTAAGAGCAAAGACTATATTGTATTTTATACTTTAAAAACATCAAGTTTTTTCATCCAGAAGATTCCTGACTCTAAAAACGTAAGTTTTGTTTTGATTACTTGATCTGTTTTATCTTTCGGATTTTTGGTTACAAATCTTGCCTTCGAATTATTAAAATCTAATGTGTATTTGTCATTAAAATCTTCTTTTTTATTAGATGAAAAAGTAATTACATTGTCTTTTGAGCTCCATTTTCCTTTTCCGTATTTATTTACTTCTGGAGGATTTCCCCCTTGTATTTTGGAATACGAGTGAAATAGGAATGCCCCGTCTTGATTTAAGGTCAATTTATATTCAATTTCATGCTTGCCTTCTTCTGTAAGTGTACGATTATAATCGCCAAAAAACGGAGTCGTTTGTGCGAATAAAGTCAGGTTGAAAATTAAAAGTAAGGTGGTAATTAGTAGTTTCATTGGTTTGGTTTTGTTGGTTTTGAATTTGGTTGTTTGTGTTATTGCATTATGAGATTTGTATTTTTAACGATAAAATTAATTGCCAATTTTACTTTCTCAGGCTTCGTTAATCTAATAATCTTTTTTCTAAAATAACTTTCATTTTATAAATCTTTAATTAAAATCACTTCGATTTATGAATACCTATTCGATTTTGAAAAATTTAAATTATGACGAATATAAAGCTAAAAAGTCTAATTTAATAATCTTTTTTATGGGCTCAGTTGAATACAACCGATTGTTTACAATCACTTAAAAGTGATTGATTACTTGTAATTTAGTTTCGATGAACAAAGAACTAGAAATCTAACAATTAACGGAAATTCAATCATGGAAGTGCAACATAAAGAATCAGCCACAGAACTTTTAGAATTAATGCATAGAGTAGATTATTTTAAAAAACTAAAGCCAGAGAATAATGCAGATAATTCGTTTGGCGTAACGCTCAAACGAATTAAATCTAATGGTTTCAGATCTTCTTAAGGCAAGTATTATTCTGCTTAATGAAGATGCTCGAAATATGTCAAATGTAGCAGCTGTGACAGATATTAATGTAATGACTTTACTTGAAATAGCCTTACAACTCTTGCCAGAAGATGAAATGGTGTTATTAGATAATTTACATAAAATTCATTTGTAGTCTGAAGCTAGATTTGCTAAATAGAAAAAGGTACAGTTTGATGCTGTACCTTTTAGAGTTTTGTTTTTCGTTGTACGAAGTTCCCTCGTTTGGTGTAATAATTTCAACACATAGAAAGATAGTTTAGCAAAGTCTAAAAAGGCGTTTCACTTAAAATAAATCACATGAGGCTATGCGAAAAAAAATATTTTTACGACCCGAGCGAAGCGAATTGACAAAGTAATTACACCAGCGGGTTGTTTTATTTTTTTCTGAAGAAATTTTTCCTATGTCAGTAGCTTATTGAAAATATGTGCGAAGTCGGGAGACTTTGTACTGCAAACCTCAATTTAATGAAATTATTTCGGTAGATGTGCAATCAATTCAACCTCTAATTTTGCGCTTTGCATGTATAATCGTTGTACTTGTACCCATGTAGCGGCAGGAAAGTCGCCATTGTAGAATTTTTTTCTAGCAGAATTATATTTTTTCACTGTCTCTATATCTGTTGTATATAAATTTTCTTTTACAACATTTTCAAATGTGGCACCATAACTCGCTAGTGAAGCCTTTAAATCGTTATAAACAGTTGTGATTCCTTGTGGAGTTATTTCGGTTGTTACAGCACCCGAAATGTAAAGCACATTGCCAATTTTTAAAACTTGAGCATAACCAATAGCTGTGTCTTGTTTTGTTTCATTGTTCCAATGCCATTTTTCCTTTTTTATTTTGGCTTCTTGTGTGAAACTTTTGTTGAAAATAAATAAAAAAGAAAGTAAAAGAAAGTACTTCATAATTGTTTGGTTTTTAATTGATTGTTAAATGTTTTATAGGTTATGTGCAAAGATATTTAAGTTTTAATCTCCTTGTTGTGAATGATTTGCAAATCAATTGTTAATATCAATGAAGAAGAATATAGGCAGCAGCCTCTTCGCTGAGCGAGGGAATAATGTAATGACTTTACTTGAAATTGCTTTATAACTTTTGCCTGAGGAAGAAATGGCGTTATTTAATGATTTACAGAAACTTCATCTGATGTCTGGTAGAACTTTATGTAAATGATTTTATAAACCTGAATAGTTTTGAGTAGTATTGAAATAGAAAAAGGTACTGTTCACTATGAGCCGTACCTTTTTTGTTTTTTATTTTAAGTTTCGAGAATCTAATTCTTTTTGAAGTTCTTGTTCTAAGATTTTATTATTTTTTGAATTTCTAACAATAAGAAAGGTCAGTATCAAAGGAAAGAAAGTAAAAAAAGTAAACCCGTTTTTTACCGCGCTGAAAACTACAATCCCAATAGTAAAGCCAACTGCTGCAGCATCAATTATTTTATTGTTTTTCATTCCCTTTATTTTCAGTAAAAGTTCTTGGTCGTTTAATTCGGTTAGGTTTTCTGGTTTCATAGATTGAATGGTTGTTATAAATGGTTAGTTTTAGTCTTGTTTGGTTCTGAAATATCGGCTGATATTCTATTAAACGAAAATAGAAAAAAAATGTTAATCATACTATAACCAGTACTTTGATCTTGTCTTTTTGTGTTTGTTGTAGTGTTGGAGTAGGGACGAAATAGTGAAGTCCCATAAAGCAATCGTGAGCTTTAAGAAGATAAATTTCGGATGAGGGGGCTATAACAAATAAACTCTCTTAGTTCCTATAATAATGCTTATCAATAATTAACCCTTGTTTCTATTTTAAACTAATTTTAGAATAAGAATCCAAGAAAGTGTCGGTTGAAATACTATCTCTAACTAATGTTTTTATTCTAAGAATTCTTTTACCCAGATAATAATAAAGCCTTTTATAGTAGATTTTTGCATCAAAATATTCGGCGTTTGCGTTAATCAATAATTGTTGCTTCATCAGTAAATTTTTTTCCATTTATATTGAATTCATTACAAAATGGTCTCCCATATGAAGTTTTTAATCCTCTCTTACAAGCTCCCGTTATATTATATTTCTGCTTATTTATGTAGAAAACAATACTATCCGATTGAAATATTGTGTCCTTTAACTTGAAAATAATCTCTGTCGAAATTGAATTAGAATATTTATTATAAATCTTAAAATTCCCTATATTGATTGTTTTATTGTTTCTTTTAACTTTTACAACTGAATTTAAAATAGCTTTCTCATTAATATTTTGAAATTCAATCTTAAATTCATCTGTTAAAAGGTAATTCTTCTCATAATGACTGTTGCTATTACAATTAAAGAACATAAAACACGATAGTATTATAATTTTATTTTTTAAATTTAACATACCCATAAAAATTAGAATTAAATACTGATTTAAGAAAGTTGCATTTTTGCTATGGTTTTTTCGGTTATGGAGTACTTCATCCTCAATCATATTACTGTCTGTCATCATTAAAATAGTATGGCCTTGTTTGTATTTTCGATCTATAATTTTAAGAAGTGTAACATCTATATCATCAATGGTCTCATTTAATTTTTCTAGCAGAATCAAATGGAAAGCTCAGGTCACCTTCATCGGCAATATATATATTATTATTTACTTCAAAAAGACATTAGTTTACAGCCTATTGCCCAACCTCCCATAGTTCTTCCTGCTGTGTCAATCTTCATTTGCATGTTGCTAATGTCGTATGCTAAAGAGTCATCGAGTACCACGCAATAGTTATATTTCGCCTTAAATACATCAGGAGGGTCTTTGAAATAAACATCAAGTCTATTTTCAACTATTCTTGCTTCTAATAAATCTAAAGATTCAAAATATTTTGTACTTTTTGTATTCTTCTCAAAAAAATATAAACTACCTTTTTTGGGTACATAATTACTTTCTTTATTAAAAATGAAAGTGATATTATATGTTCCTCCATCTTCATCACAATCCACTTTTTCTTGACAAGAAAAAAATAGAATAGCAATCATAAAAAATAGTAATCTTGGTTTCTTTTTAATTTGCTTCGATATATCCATAATAATTACTTTTAAATAACTCGATAGAAATTATTGCTTTACTTATTTCTTTATAATCTTTCCTATCTTGGTTGGAATTTCGATACTCAATGGTGCATTTTTATTATCTAGTTTATGACCGTTAACAACAAGTGATTTTATATTATTCATTATTATCCATTTTTTTCTACCTCTATCAGCAATTGTATCTATCTCATCTTGAATGGCTGTTATTTTGTATTCAAGACTATCATCAATAACTAATCTTATATCATAATTTATTTGACCAGTGAAAAAAATATAAGGGGTTAATACCATTTGATCATTGTAAGTTGATGTTGGTACTTTTTTATTGAATTTATCATATTTTGGTAAGCAATTACTATTTATATCAAAATCAGAACTGCCATTAATTAAATTTTTGAAATTGGAGTTTTTTTTGTATTTCTCAAAAACAACTTTTTGAGGGCATATTGATGAGTTCCATTCTCTAAGATAAATATTTTGAAATGAGTCCTCACTTTTTTTATATTCATTTTTGTAACAGCTTGTAAACAAAAACACTAAGCCTAATAAGCTAATAAATTTCAATGTATCCATAATAATTACTTTTAAATAACTCGATAGAAATTATTGCTTTGATTATTTCTTTATAATTTCCCCAATTTTGGTCGGAATTTCAATAGTAACTTCTCTTGGAGTATGAATTACAGTAGGCTTAGCTATTGTATTGTCTAATTGATGTCCGTTAACAGCTAATGACTTTATACTATTCATTATAACATAATCTCCAGGTCGACCACCTAAAAAAACAGTATCGATTCTATCGTGGATGTCTACTATTTTATATTCAATACTATCATCAATAACCAACCTTATATCATAATTAATCCGTCCTACAAACATCTCATTAGGAAATAATATTCTCTGATTATAAGCTATAGATTTATCATTACAATTAATAACAAAGTCGGAATAACTTTTAATTTTATTTTTAAACTCTGAATTCTTAACATATCGTTCGTAGACAACTTTTTTCGGACATATGGATGAATTCCACTGATCTAAAACGATGTAATAAAAAGATACATCACTTTTTTCATATGTAATTCGTCTGCAATTCACTAATAAAATGCTTAAACCAACTAAGCTAATATATTTCAATATACCCATAATAATTACTTTTAAATGATTCTAACAAAATTCTTTGTTTTTCACGAATTAATACCTTTCTAAGTGGAGCAGGATTTTTATTTTCATCAACTTGATTAACGGGATCATATCCCCAAGTATAAATACGGAAGCCAACAAATTTACTATCTCCAACCTCTAAAAAATTTAATCCTCCTTCATAAACCACCCAATGTACGTTTGTTGTTAAAGCTTTTGGGTTATAACCAGCTTTATCCTCAATCATATCGCTGTCTATCATCATTAGGATAGTATGTCCTTGTTTGTACTTTCGGTCAATGATTTTAAGATGCATAATATCCATATCGCCAATAGCATCGTTTAATTTTCCGGACATTCCTTTTTTATTTGCAATTTGAAGCAACAAAAACAGAACTATTTCATAATCAGTCTATTTTATATAAATATTTATAGTATTAATGTAGTTTGAATTATTTTGAAAATCTTTGTCATCAGAAAAATTATTTTTATAAATAAGACTACAATAATAATCCCCTCTATCTTTCCCCGCTCTTATTCTAGTTGCAATGTTTCTGAAATCATAAAGTTTATATACTTTATTTTCTTCTCCCTCAATTATTAGAGTATCAGATTTTAGAATTTTATAATCTGTATAATATTTATTTACTGCATCTATTTTTTTTTGATATTTATTTTTTTTTCTTTTACCATCTTTTCCTACTGAAATAATAGAAAAATTTCTCATCATTTTGGTAGTACTTATATTCATAGAAAAACAAAAATAAATCCTATTTCCGTCTGCTAAAAATTTGGATGATTCACATTTAGCTTCATTTGTATAATCTTCTACTTTAATGTAGAAAAAACGAAAAATAAAAAAACCAATTATTACTACTAATAAAACTAAAATTATTTTCTTCATTACTTTATTTTAATATATCCGTTATAATTATTCATAAAATGTAATTGAATCATTTTCTTTGTTATTGCCATAAACTCTGGCATACTCGTTATTGTTTTTATGAAAATAATGACGAATAGATACATTCTTATCATTAGAATGAATAATCAAATAATCGTTATTGACAATTTTACATGAAGAGACAATAATAAATAAAATACCAATAATTAATTTACCCTTTTTCATTTGGTTAAATTGCCTTTAGAAAATTTTATTATATCGATTTGTCTTCATTTCCTCTTTTAATTCTAAGATTTTATTCTCAATTACATTTCCTTTTGTGCCTACTTTAAAGCACAGGTAAATATACCCACTTCCAATAGTTGAATATGAAAAACTATATAATTCAATTATTATAACTGTATAATTTATTTTTTTTAAAGCACTTATTCTTTTAGGAATTAGATTTGTAAAACCCGTTAAACTAATGTCCCCAATTGCCCAATTGTTTATTTTAATTATGGGGTTTATAAAAACGTCAGCCTTCTTAATATGTTCGTCTGCAATATTGTAGTTAAGGCATTCTTTCGTAAGTACGTTCTCGGTTTTTAGAACTAATTTGATATCGTTATTATATAACTTTTCATGAATGTGATATACACTTAAAGAATCATTAATTGGTATTCTACAGGATTCGATATTTTTCTGAATAAAATTTTTAGTTTTATTCTGAGAATGTGAATATGCTATACCAAATAAAAAACAGAAAAAAAATGTTGCTATTTTCATAAATTACCAGCAGAATTATTTTCATAACTAAATGAAGTTGACTTATAAATTATAGTTGTACCGAAATCCTCTTTGAATACTGAAACAGATTCAAAAAATGACTCTTCTAATGTATAAAAGTTCGACCAGTTTTTATATGCATTTTTTTTATGTTCTTCCATCTTCATCACAATCCACTTTTGCTTGACAAGAAAAAAATAGAATAACAATCATAAAAAATAGTAATCTTGGTTTCTTTTTAATTTGCTTCGATATATCCATAATAATTACTTTTAAATAACTCGATAGAAATTATTGCTTTACTTATTTCTTTATAATCTTTCCTATCTTGGTTGGAATTTCGATACTCAATGATGCATTTTTATTATCTAGTTTATGACCGTTAACAACAAGTGATTTTATATTATTCATTATAATAAAATCTCCTGGTCGACCGCCAGAGAAAACTGTATCAATTTTATTAACAACATCGGTAATTCTATATTGAATACTGTCATCAATAATTAACCGTATATCATAATTTATGGGACCTACAAATTCGATATTTGGTCTAAGGATCCTTTGATTAGATTCAAAATGTATTGAATCACAATCCATAACTTCAAAATCAGAATAGCTACTTGTCAAAATTTTGAAATTAGAATTTTTAACATACTTTTCTAATACAATTTTTTTGGGACAAATCGATGAATTCCATTTTCTCAAATAGATATCATAGAATGACTTATCAACTTTTGTATATTCGATTCTCTTACAATTTATAAGAATAAAGCATAGTGATAAACTAATATATTTCAATATACCCATAATAGTTGCTTTTAAATGTTACTACACGCTATAATTATTTCTTTAGGGCATGTCCTTGCTCAGATGGTATAATAATATTTGTGTCAGCATGTTTATTATCTGACTTATGACCATTAATCATCATTGAGTAAATTCTATTATTTATATAATACTTCCTTCCTAATGTAAATGTATAATGTGTAGTATCTAATTTACTCTTAATATCTGTTATTTTATACTCTAAACTGTCATTGATTATTAATCTTATATCATAATTTATTTTATTTATATAAGGAAAATATGGACTTAATATTATTTGTTTATTTATGGAATCACAGATAATGTTAAAATCAGGGTCCTTTCCTGTTAAATCTATAAAATTTGAATTCTTAGTATATTTCTCTAATACAATTTTTTCTGGGCAAATTGGAGAATTCCACTCTCTAACCAAAATTGTATTAAACGAATAATTTTCATTATAATATTCATCACAACTTGTGAATAACAAAATAATGAACACTAAACTAAAACATTTCAATATACCCATAATAATTACTTTTAAATGATTCTCTCAGTATAATTATTTCTTTATAATCTTTCCTATTTTTGTTGGAATCCAAATATTATTTTTCGCATCTTTATTGTCTAATTTATGGCCATTAACCATCATTGAGTAAATTCTATTATCTATATAATATTTCCGACCTAAAGTAAATGTAAAACTTGTCGTGTCTAATTTACTCTTAATGTTAGTTATTTCATATTGCAGGCTATCATCAATAATTAATTTTATATCATAATTTATTTGACCTGAATAGAGTGTGGAAGGTGTAAATATCCTTTGATTAAACTTAGACTTAGATCTATTGCAACCCTCAATATTAAAGTTAGAATCTTTTTGAATCAAATTTTTCAAGTTTGAGTTCTTTGCATATTTCTCAAAAACTATTTTTTTGGGACATATCGACGAATCCCATTCTCTTAAATATATCCCATCAAACGAGTAATCTTCTTTATAATATTCATCACAACTTGTGAATAACAAAATAATGCACACTAAACTAAAACACTTCAATGTATCCATAATAATTACTTTTAAATGATTCAATAGAAATTCTTTGTTTCTCACGAATTAATATGTGTTCAATCCTTGCTTTACTTCCAAATTCATCTTCTTGAGTTACTGGGTCAAACCCCCAAGTATAAATACTAAAACCTACAAATCGACTATCTCCTACATCAATAAAAAACAATCCTCCCTCATAAACCACCCAATGTACGTTTGTTGTTAAAGCTTTTGGGTTATAACCAGCTTTATCTTCAATCATATCGCTGTCTATCATCATTAGGATAGTATGTCCTTGTTTGTACTTTCGGTCAATGATTTTAAGATGCATAATATCCATATCGCCAATAGCATCGTTTAATTTTCCGGACATTCCTTTTTTATCAGCAATTTGTAGCAAACCTAAATCAATTGCTTCTGCATTACTAAAACCTGCAACTTCTTTACACATTCTGGTTAACATCTCAGGCCAATTTGCTCCTTTTAACATATCAATATCACCATTTTCAAAACCATTGTACACAAAATAATCGTTTAAACTTTCTTTGCTTCGGGTTGTGGCAAGAACTATCCAATCTATTTCTGGGATCCTCATTGCTTTATATGCTACATCACTTGGCTTTACATCATACATGCTTAAAGCTTTTTCATGGGGTTTAATTATATAACTACCAATTGCATATTCTCCTGTTCTAAACAATTCTTTGGCAAGTTTCTCATATCCTTTTGGGTCACGCTTTGCCATTGCATAATACAAGGCAGCCATGCCACAAAGTGAAGTTTGTGCTTGATTAATCTTCCAAGGGTCATTAACACGGTTTTTTATTTGCTTATGAACAATCATTCTATCAAAAAATCTAAACCTATTGTGTTTCCAAACTTTAAGTTCTCCTTCGTTTTCAGCATCTTTTATGTAAGCTCTAATATACACAAAACGACCGCACATATCTTTTTCGTTTACAGTAAATTTTAGTGTGTCGCCTACTGGAGAAAGTTTTTTTTCTATCCACTTGTTTTCAGATAAGTTATGGAATCTGTACATCCAGTTTATCGACGATTTATTTTCTGGAATTCCCTCGGTATACTCGGTTACTTTAAACTCGTAGGTTTCCCCATAAAGCATTCCTTGCTGTTGGTTTGTTCCTGTACCATCATTAGTAGAACCTAAATCAAGAGTTGTAACACATTTTATTGTTTTTACTCTGGTTTCCTTTTTCTCTTGTTTAGGTACATAAAAAACGGGTTCACTTGGCGGAATCCAAGATTTATTCCAGTATTTTACCAATTCTGCCCCATAATCCTGAATTGCAGGAGATATGGTTAAAACAATGTGCATGCTTTCTGTTTCATCAGTATTAAATACTTCTGAATACTCTATCAAATACGCATCACTAAATTTATATTTTCTTATCGGAATATCTTCATCGCCTTTGTTATAAAAATGTACTTCTCCTTTTTCCATTCTGTCCGTTTCTTTTTCAACGGTCTTTGTCATGTTATGCCAAAATACATCATCGTTTTCTTGTGACATAAAACTTAGGCTCAGAAAGCCTCCTTCGGTATCACTAGTTGGTGAGCCATCTGCTCTCGTACTTCTATAATAATTGGTGTTTATCCATAGTAATTCTCGTTCTTCTCCTAAAATAAATAATTTAGCTGAGGTCATAAATCTATTTCTTTTTATTATTTTAACGGCTGTAAATATAAGTAAAAAGCTATAATTTTTACAATTAAATGATATTTTTTGAAGGATAAAACCTAAATAAAGTACCCGATTGCTATTAGATAGCACGATTTGTTCCATAAAAAAACGCGGTAAAACCTAAGTTTTACTACGTTTTTTAAGTAAATGAATAATAAGAATAAGAGGCTATTTGAAGTTTCTTTGTTTCGTGCTTGTTCCGACTTTTTTAAATTAATTTTTTATACTCAACAATAGGAATCAGGAGGCTTTACTTTATTTTACTTTGCGACTGTGACTTTTGATAAGGAATATTTTGTAGAGCGAGTATTATTGGATAATTTGCATAAACTTCATTTGGAATCTAATACAAAATAAGTATTACCACGCCAGCGGGGAAATATATTCGCATAATAAGTTGAAAATCTAATATAATTTGTCATAACCTATGTCTGTTAATCTTAAGCATTCTATTGCAGTATTTTTTCCCTCATAGGTTACATAGCCGTTTGCTTGTAAATTATTTATAGCATCAGAGAATAAATCTTTTTCTATTGGATTTAGTTGTTGAAATATCGTAAAATTTAAATTCTTAAGCTGTACAATATCATTAGCTCTAGAATTTTGTTGTTTAAATTTATTTAAAATCAATTCTTCAATGTCATCTGTAGATTTACTGTTTTTGTACAAACGTTGAAATCCTAATTCTGTTAATCTCAAGCATTCAAGTTTGCCATTTTCATAGGTTATAAATCCACTATTAATTAAGCTATCAATTGATTTTAATACTTCATCTTGTTGTTTAGGGTTTAACTTTTGAATTATTCCATTACGTAAACTTCGCATCATTATCATGTCTCCCGTAGATGAATTCTGTTGTTCAAATTGTGACAGTATTAAATCTTCCATTTTTTGTTATATTAAATTAGTTTTTTCTGAAATTTTATTTTGCAATTACTACGTGTGCAGATTGGGCCCCGCTTGAATTAATCGAAAAGATATATCTATAAAATCTAAATTATATATTTTCATCACTTTATATTATATAGATAGTTTTCATAAAAACAAACATCGTCTTTTAATTTAAACTAACCACCCCGTATAAATACCTGTTTTATACTGAAATGAAAGTAAAAATCAGTGTTATTGGATTTTATTCCCCTTTTTTATATTCTTTAATGTATTCAGAACCATCATCATAAATTTGAATTATATTAAGTTTATCATCATTTTCGATAAAGCTTATTTTTTCATCATATTGAGAATTTCTCCATCTGCCATCAATATTTGCCCAAAGAATTTTATTTCCATTAAATTTTATTTTGTACTCATATTTTTGATTGTCAGATTTTCTAGTGTATGATACATAATACAAATCATTGGTTTTTGTAGCTTTAATTATTTTTGGAGATTGATCCATAATAGCTGCCATTGTATATCTAGCAATATCTTCATAAGTGAAAGTTTTTGGAATGTTTTCTTCAACTTTACTTATTTCTTGAGTTTGATTTTGTTCTTCTGTGATAGCTTCTTTTTGTTCACTTTGTTTGCAACTAATGATTAAAAGAAAAATTAAAAAAGATATAATTGATTTCATGTTGTGAAAATTATTTAACTTCCTTCAACATTGTAAGCAATTCAGGAATTTTACTTACTTGAGATTCAGTCCAGAAATAATGCTCATTATCTGTAGAACCATTATCTTTTAAATAGATGGATATTCTTCGTACACTTTTCTCAATATAGAAACTGAATGTAATTTCTCTTGAGTTAAAAATATAAGTTGTTGATTGTTTCTTATCAGTTTTATCTTTAAGATTCGGGATAACGTATTGTTCTATAAAATAAATAAATTCATCAACTTCGTCTAAATCAATCCATGAAGATTTGAAGTAGTTATTGTTTTTTCCTCCACTTTGGTATATTACAGTCATATCCATTTGCAATGACTTCACTTTTTTATTTGATTTTAAATCAATTGCTTCAACAGGAAAGAAAGAGACTATCTCTCCAAGTCCAGATTTAAATTCGGCTTTTACATTCCAGTTCTTATTTACTTGTGTTATATCGGCGTTATCAATAAATTGTCTCGTTTCAGAATTTGGTTTTTGTTGAGCATAGTTTATTGACATTATTGAAAGCAGTAAAAATGTAAGTAATGGTTTGTTGAGTTTCATGTTATATTGTTTTAATTATCATTTGTTTTATTGTTTCCCAAAACTAACTCCTTAAAATTCAACATGTTTACGGAAAACCATAAATAGACAAAATTCTAGCCCTGATAGAAGTGAAAATCCTTTTGTGAAGCTTTAGCGGAACAAAAGATTGAAATGTATAGCAGGATAAAGCTCCCAAAAAAGGCTATAATTCCAATAAAATTAAGGGTGGGAGGGTTCTTGAAAAACTTGAAAGTTGAATGATAGAATTTTAAACAAAAATTTTGTAATTTTGCACTCCATAAAAGGATACATAAAATGTTAGATAGACTTCAAATAGTAAAACAACGTTTCGACGAGATTTCGGATTTAATTATCCAACCGGATGTTATTGCGGATCAGAAACGTTATGTGCAATTGAATCAAGAGTACAAGAACTTAAAAGCATTGGCAGAAAAGCGCGACGAGTACGTGCTTTTGTTGGCAAATATAGACGAGGCTAATGAGATAATTTCAGATGGTAGCGATGCCGATATGGTCGAAATGGCCAAAATGCAATTAGACGAAGCTAAGCAGAGATTACCTGAACTAGAGGAAGAAATCAAGTTTATGTTGATTCCTAAAGATCCAGAAGATGCCAAAAACGTAATGGTAGAGATTCGTGCAGGTACGGGTGGAGATGAGGCAAGTATATTTGCTGGGGATCTTTTCCGTATGTACACAAAATACTGTGAGAATCGTGGTTGGAGAACTTCGGTTGTAGATATGAACGAGGGAACATCGGGAGGATTTAAAGAGGTGATTTTTGAAGTTACTGGTGAGGATGTTTATGGAACGTTGAAGTTTGAAGCAGGAGTACACCGTGTACAACGTGTACCTCAAACAGAAACTCAAGGGCGTGTGCATACATCGGCAGCTACGGTAATGGTTCTTCCAGAAGCCGAAGAATTTGATGTACAAATTGATATGAACGATGTACGTGTTGACTTTTTCTGTTCGTCAGGACCAGGAGGACAATCGGTAAATACAACTAAATCGGCAGTGCGTTTAACGCATATTCCAACAGGTTTGGTGGCACAATGTCAAGATCAAAAATCACAACACAAAAATAAAGACAAAGCATTAGGTGTTTTACGTTCTCGTTTATATGAGCAAGAATTAGCCAAAAAAGAAGCTGAAGATGCTACTAAGCGTACATCACAAGTAAGTTCTGGTGACCGTTCGGCTAAGATTCGTACGTATAACTATGCTCAAGGACGTGTTACAGATCACCGTGTAGGGCTTACGTTATATGATTTGGGTAATATCATGAATGGTGATATCCAGAAGATTGTAGACGAGTTACAATTGGTTAACAATACTGAGAAATTAAAAGAAGCTAGTGAAGTTTTTTAATATAAGAAGCTGAAAAACTAGATTTTAAAATTATATAAAATGCCTGACTAAAATTAGTCAGGCATTTTTTTATGTCTTAAGTTTTTTTAAATAAAAAAACCTAAGTATGCTCATACTTAGGTTTTTAGGGTAATATTACTAATTGCGGTATTAATATATAGTGAGAGCATTTACTCAATTAACCGTTTATATAGTAAAACGTATAAAGAAGTAATATACTATGAGAATACTTTTTTTTAAGGTTTTTATTAGAGGTGCAAAGGTTCAGAGTTGCAAAGTGACAAAGGTTCAAAGCTTTGCGCTCTTTGCGGTTAAATCCTTTATCATTACTCTTTACTACTACTTGCTGTTTTTCTCGAAATAAAATTGGTAACTGCCAGTTGAAACATCGAGCCAAAAAAGCCAGTTATTTTGTTCCGTGTGCTTCCTATTAGTATCTTTTTGGATAAATATCCGGCTCCAATACTAAAGATAGATTTCAGCAAATTACTTTTTATGTCGATGCCTTCATTAATTTCCTCCAACGTATTTTTTATAATATTCAGAGGTTTTAGGTCTTCCTTAAAATCATGAAATTTTTCTTTTAAATCAATCCATTCGGCTTCTTGCTGATTTTTTAATTGCAAAATCATTTGATTTAAATCATCGGTAGCAGTGGTATTGGCTCTCATAAGAAATTGGTTTTAAGATTAATTTCAAGACATTTTAATTCCTTTTTTTTAATAAAAGCGAAATTATGATGTTTCCAATAGGACCCTTAATCCATTTGTCTTGTTTTTTGAATAATACAATAGCAAGGATTAAATAAGCTAATGCCAATATGAAAAAGCCATAATAATATTCGCCCAAGAGTTTACCTATCAATAAACTAAGTCCAATATTGAAAAACAAACTAAAAAAAGCAACAACAATCGCTACAATAATTTGTGATGTTAATGACGAAAGCACATCGGCAGATATTGATACCGATTTAAGTTTCAATAATTCAAAACTTGTTTTGGTATAATTCTCGGCTTTATCAAAAAGTGTTTCGGTTGTTGTTGCTTTAGTTTCCATGTGGTAGTATTTGATTGTTAAAAAGAATCACATTTCTCCTTAATTAGTTATGTGTTCAATTCCGTCGCTTACTTCGGCTTTGGCATTATTGTATTTGGATTTTCCCTGATTCATCAGATCTTTACCATTTGCAGAAATAGTGCTTGCAATATTCTCTAATTTGCCTTTGAGTTCATCTTTATAATCTTTGCTTTTGTCAGCTATCTTTTGTCTGGTTTTTGATCCTTTGTCTGGTGCAAACAATACTCCTAATAATGCTCCTGCAGCTGCTGCTCCAATAATTCCTAAAATGGTGTTACTAGTTTTCATAATATTTGTATTTAATGTTTAATAATATAATTTGTTTCTAAACTTCTCGGCCTTTAATTAATCTTAAAAGCACTGCGATAATTGCAATAATCAATAAGATGTGGATAATACTTCCCAGGCTATAAACAAAGAAACCTAAGGCCCACAGAATAACTAAAATAATGGCAATGGTGTATAATAAATTTGACATGGCATTTATATTTAAGGGTTAATAATGGGGGATGCGTAATTTAGCTTGTAGTATAATTTTCTAAAAACATCTTGAATTTAAAATCTAAATCTATGTTTCTAGGCGTTAAATAACTTTTCTACAAATTATACCCAGTGGGTTAATTCAATTTATAGGCAACATATAAGCTTAAATTACTATTTTTTGCATCAGGAAAAGTATAGTTAGTTCCTAAGAAACTGCGTTCTTTTCCTACGGTTGTTAGTCCGTAATTGTAACGTAAACCAATGCTTAGGGGATCAAAATCGACTCCAACACCAGCAGATAATCCAGCGTCGAATCGGTTAAAATCATCAGCATTAATATTTTCTTCAAAATCAAATGCTCCACCGGCATTAGATTCGTTGGTAACTTTACCATCTACCAAATAAGAGGCGTAACCACCTACATGGATATTGAAGTTTTGTGTTAATTTGAATTTCACTAATAATGGAACTTCGATGTAATTAAGTCTAAAACGACCTACTCCGCTTACGAAATCACTATTGTATTCAAGTTCAGCTCCTTTTGTTGTGTATAATATTTCGGGTTGTATAAATATATTATCCGAGATAGGGAATGCTGCGTAAAATCCGGCATTAAAACCATATATAGCATTTTTATCATCGACATCACCAGAATATAGGTTAGACATATTTGCTCCACCTTTAATTCCGAATTCAGGTCCTACGGGAGCGCTTTGAGCATTTAAAATTCCAAAAGAAGCAGAGATAAATACCGTTAGGGCGTATAATAATTGGGCTTTGTTTTTCATAGTTTTTAATTTTATGGCTTAGACATTAATTATGGGATACTATTTAAAAAATTATTATTTTCTTAGTGCTTTCGATTCGTCTAGAAAACGGTATTGAGTAGGCAAATATTTAATTGATAGTTTAATTATATCAGTATCGTTTGTCTCTCTTGTTATCGATTTTAGCAATTCAATCTGGTCGCTTATAGATTCTATTATCAGATCAATATAAGCTTTGTCAAAATTGGCTTTAGTAGCGTCTATTAATGAGTATAAATCATTTTTAGAACCCTTTTCATCTGTATTTATAATAATGATAAGCTTCTGGTTGGCCATTTCGCTTATTTCATGAAGCAATTCATTTTGATTGCTTTCTATTCTACTGCTTAACCTTTTTATTCTTTCGTCTTGGCATTTTTGTTGTGCAATTTGACTTTTTGATATGATAGCTTTACTAATATTTGCTGTAGCTATTAAAAAATAAGCGTCAATTTCTTCTGAATTATTTTTTGAGAAAATCTCATTATCTGGTGTTTTTTCAAAGGCTTCATTTTTTTTACATGACAGCATAGTCGTCAGAATTGCAAAGACAAAAATTGCTTTAATAAGCAAAGATTTAGTGGCTAAAACATTGTGAATTTTCACTTTCTAAAAGTTTATATTACAAAGATGCAACCGATATAGAGTTTATGCCTTACAGCATAAAAAAGAATCGTTATATAATTCCCATAAAATGAATTATATAACGATAAATTGTAAAAGTATAAGAGGTTTACTCAGGTAGGAAAATGGTAAAAACAGAGCCTTTGTTTGGTGTACTGTCAGCAATAATGTGTCCTTTGTGGTTTTCGACAATTTTTTTGCAAATAGCCAATCCAATTCCGGTTCCAGGATATTCATCCGTCTTGGTGTGTAGGCGCTGAAACAGTACAAAGATGGTTTCCTTAAACTGCGGATCAAATCCCATTCCGTTATCGGTAAAAGTAATTTTATAATATTTCTTTATAGACTGTTCTAGTAAATCTGGAAATTCTTTAGCTGTTATCTTTTCACAAAAGATATTGATCTTAGGTGCAATATTTGGTTGGCTGTATTTTAAAGAATTACTAATCAGATTAATGAATAGCTGTTCTATTTGGTAAGGAATCACATGGAGCTTAGGTAGTTTATCGGCTAAGATAATTGCATTCTTTTCCTGAATTATTTCAGATAATTCTAATTTAGCTTTTTCTAGTAAATCAGTTATATTCGTTTTTAGGAATTCTTTCTTGGTTGTATTTGTTCTTGAAAAGAGTAATAGATCATCAATTAAAATACGCATCCTCTTTGCAGAAGTTCCTATTTTTAGAATATAACCTTTTCCGCTTTCAGATAAAGAATTCATATCGTCATCAGAAATTCTGGAAATAAATGTTTGTATCTTTCTAAGAGGTTCTTGCAAATCATGACTCGCAACATGATTGAACGAAGCTAATTCTTTATTACTTTTTTCAAGTTCTTTGTTACGTTCGTAAATCGCAATGTTTTGAAAATGCTCTTCGGTGATATCAAATGTTATCCCTAGCATTATTTTGCTTCCTTGTTCATCTATCAATAGTTTTCCGATAGTTTTGAAGTATCTAATTTCTCCATTTTTTCGAATAACTTTATAGTAAATAAGAGGGAGTTGCTTATTCTCGATGATACCTTGCATTAGGCTTGAGAAAGCTTGTTTGTCTTCGGGATGAACGTACTCTAAAAACGTTTCTTTTTTTGGAACAAATGAGTTAGGTGGATAGCCTAATAAACGATACTGATTATCAGAGTAAACAATTTTATCAGAATCCATATCCCATTGCCAAGTACTAAAAGCTCCAATTATTTCTGATTCGGCCATAAGCTTAGTCGAAATTAAAAGCTTTTTGTTAAATACTTTCAAACGGTTAAGATCATTGCTTATTTGTCTGTAAGATAGTAGAATAAATGATAGAGCTACCAAAAATAAGATTATCGAAAAGATTGGAGTTAACGAAATTTCGCTCTGGTATATTTTTTGTCTTTTTTGTAAAATGTCTTTCTCAACATCGTTCATTTCGTCTATCTGAAAGCGAATGTTTTCCATTACAATTCGACCACCAAACATACAGTTGTCGAGCTTTCTTTTGTCATAAGTTTTCTCGTTGCTGTATTTTAAAGAGCCTTCTAGATAAGTATAACGCTGAATGATTAAATCGAAAAGATTTTTAAGATTTTGTTGCTGCTTAGGATTATCATTCATTAACTTTTTAAGCTTAATAAAGGATCTGTTTACTTTATCACGAGAAAAAAGATAAGGTGCAAGAAAACGGCTATTTTTGGTTATTATATAGCCTCTTTGACCTGTTTCTGCGTCTTTTACAAACGATAATAATCGTTCTAATTGAATGTTTATTTCATAGGTATGCATCATTAACTTGCTAGAATTCTGCAAGTCACGATTGTGTTTGTAGGATACCGATGTAATAAATAATAAAATAAATATCGATATTGCAAAAATAATCCTCAACGCAAGTGGGGAATTAAAATTGGGTATCAATTTCATCCGGTTTTAATTATTTTAAGCGTAACAAAAAGGTATCACGATTCAAGCCAGAAGTGTGATAATGCCAATTTAGAGTTACAACTTCATTAATTATTTTTTTTAAAGCGTCAAAGCTGCTTGGTTTTTTAATATAAATATTTGCCCCTTGTATAAAAGTATCTTCTATATCTTCTTCAGATGAAGAGGTAGAGTAAATGGCAACAATTAAATGTTTTAAATGCTCTGTTTTTTTTATTTCTATTAAACATTCTTTGCCAGTTTTTTTAGGCATATTTAAATCCAGAAATAAAATGTCAGGCAATATGGTTTCTGGATGCATTAAATGCGCCATTAATTCTATGCCATCATGTGCAAACTGTACTTTGGTCTGTATCTTTACTTCTTCAAAAGCATCTTTGAAAAAAAGGCGATCATCTTCATCATCATCTGCCAGTAAAATATGTAATGCGTTTTTCTGCATTTATAAATTCTTTATTTTAAGTTTTCGCGTCGTTTTTTTATGATTCTCTGAAATGCCGAAGGTGTAATTCCTGTCGTATTTTTAAACTGAGTACTTAAGTGCGCAACACTAGAGTAATTGAGTAAAAATGCAATTTCTGTCAAGCTCATTTCATTTATAATTATGAGATGTTTGGCTCGTTCAATTTTTTGTAAAATGATGAAATTTTCAATAGATGAATAGGTTACTTCCGAAAAAATATTCGATAAATACCCGTAACTATGATTTAATTTCTCGGCCAAATAAACAGAACTTTTTAAATTATTTCCGTTTTCATCCATGAAAACCATCTCAATGATGGCATCTTTTATTTTTTGTACCAGAACACTCTTTTGATTCTCTACAATTTCCAGACCAAAAGGTTCTAAATCATTCTTCATACAATCTAATTCTTCCGATGTTAGGTTTTTATCTAGTTCAATTTCTCCAAAACCTAAAGGGGTATAATTTATTTGTCGCTCTTCCAATTTCTCTTTCAGGAATTGAGAGCAAACAGTATTAATATCAAACTTAATAAATAACTTCATTGTTTAAAAAATATTGCTAAAGGTAAATAAAAAAACATTGGTAAGTAAAGTAATAAATAGTAATAAAAACAAGGTCGTTGTAAGTGTATGTCAGTCAACATTAATTTTTTATCAAAACAAAAAATACCGCCTAATTAAAAAATTAGGCGGTATCATAACCGAGTTTAATAAGGTTTTACAAATCTGAAATGATTTTATGCACTTCTTCTTTTGATTTACCTAATTTTTGCTGAAGCCTTCCGATCACTTCATCTTCTTTTCCTTCAGCAAACATTAAATCATCGTCGGTTAATGTAGCATATTTTTGTTTCAGCTTTCCTTTTAACTCATTCCAGTTACCTTTAATTTCTGTAATATTCATAATGCTATATTTTAGTTGTTAATACTTTAGTAAAGATGCAATTTGTTGTGGACTAGTATGTTATTGAACTAGGTTGAATAATTGTATAATTCCCACTTTAATAAAATTTAACTCAGATAACGTCTTAAAATCCAGGACATTTTTTCGTGCTGTTCTAATAAGCCAGTTATAAAATCGGCAGAACCTATATCATGATTTTCATTTTCAAACACAGGAATGTACTTTCTAAGTTCGGTAATAAGCTGTTCGTGGTTTTCTAATAATTCACTTAGCATTTCTTTTTGCGAAGGATATCTATTAGGGAATTCTTTTAATGTCGAATTACCGATAAATTCAGTCATGGTTCCGATTGTTTTCTCGCCAAGCTGATTAATTCTTTCGGCTACTTCATCAATGATTGTTTCTAAAACACCATATTGATCTTCAAATAATTTATGCAATTCCATAAAACTGTTTCCGGATATGTTCCAATGAAATTTTCTGGTTTTTACATACAATATCATTTCATTTGATAGAATAGAGGTTAAGATGTCGGCACTTTTCTTTAAATCTTTTGGGGATATTCCTATATGGGGGTTCATATGAATTTTATTTTTAATGTTGTTCTTCAAAGTTAAAACGATACTTCTTTCGTATGTTACATTATTTGTAATAAAAGTTATATGAATTCAATGTTTTGGTAATAGCTTAATGGATCTATTATTGTAGTTTTGCCGCCAATTTAATTTTAAACCTAATTTGAATGAAAAAACAACTACTTATTTTATTACTATTAATTACTTCTTTTGCAGCCAATGCCCAGTCATACACTGGATATTTTCATGATAATTATGCAGGTGTACAAAGTGTACTTTTTAATCCTGCTTCTATAGCAGACTCTCGTTTTAAAACTGATATTAATTTGTTCTCTATCAGCGGTTCGGTGCAAAATGATTTGTATGGAGTTCGCCTTTTTGATGTTTACAAAGATGGGTATGACTTTAATACTCAGTCTAAAATATCTCCGTCAAATGGAAATAATGGTCTTGTGAATTTTGATATTATGGGGCCCTCTTTTATGTTTAATATTGCGCCAAAACATACATTGGCAGTATTTACAAGAGCAAGATCAATAAGTAACGTTAGAAACATTAACGGATATCTTGTAGATCAGGTTAAAGATGGTTTAGATCAATCAGGTGATTTTAACTTTAAAGCAGGTGATGTAAACGGAGCTTCAAATACATGGGCAGAATTAGGAGTTTCTTATGCAGCAGTTTTGTATCAAAAGAACCAACATTTCTTAAAAGGAGGTTTAACTGCCAAGTACTTACAAGGTGGTGTAAATGGATATGTTCAGGGAAAAAATGTTAGCGTTTCGTATGTTGAAAACGTTGCAGATCCAAAGGCAGGAGTTCTTGCTTCTACAGGAGAAATTACAATAGGTGCAAGTCAGGATTTTGAAACCAATGAAAAATATGACTTTGATACCAACTCAAGAGGATTTGGATTTGATCTTGGACTTGTTTACGAATGGAGACCAGATTATGACAAATATGATGTAAGCAAAGCAAAGCCTGCAGATAATAATTTTAGAGATTTAAATAAATATAAAGTACGTTTTGGATTGTCTGTTACAGACATTGGATCTATAAATTATAGAAACGCAAAACAAGATACCTATAATGTTACAGGAGTGGTTACGCAGCAAATGATTGATGATGCGGGTAATTTATATGATTTTTTGAATGACAACTATAATAAAACGTCAAGTTCAAAAGGAAGAAAAACAAATTTACCAACAGCACTTCATGCCGATGTAGATTGGAATATGTATAAAAAATTCTATCTTAATCTTAATGGAGATATTAATATGGCTAATTCCGACAAGCTTAACGGAATCACTGTTGCTAATAGAGTAAGTTTAACTCCTCGTTACGAAAGCAGATGGTTTAGCTTTTATGTACCAATGACTTGGATGGAATATAGCGGAATGCAAGTAGGTTCAGGAATCCGATTGGGAGCTTTCTTTGTAGGATCAGGTTCAGTACTTACTAATTTGGTTTCAAAAGAATCAAAAGGAGTTGATTTTCATTTAGGGATGAAAATTCCAGTTTACGAAAAGAAATTTAAAGATACTGATGAAGATGGAGTTATAGATAAAGAGGATGCTTGCAGAAAAGTAGCGGGACCAGCAGAAAACAAGGGTTGTCCATGGCCAGATACAGATAAAGACGGAGTTTTTGATAAAGATGATGCTTGTCCAAATGTTGCAGGTCCGATAGAAAATAAAGGATGTCCTTGGAAAGATACTGATGGAGATACATTATTAGATAATGTTGATGCTTGTCCAGATGTTGCAGGTCCGGTAGAGAATAAAGGATGCCCTTGGCCAGATACAGATAATGATGGCGTTTTAGATAAAGACGATGCTTGTCCAGATGTTGCAGGTCCAATAGAAAATAAAGGTTGTCCAGTTCTGGATGCAGACAAAGATGGTATTCCAGATAGCGAAGATGATTGTCCTTTACTTGCAGGTCCGATAGAGAATAAAGGATGCCCTAAAGTATCTAAAGCGACATTAGAGCAATTAAAAGTAGAAGCAAAGTCAATCTTCTTTGAAACAGGTAAAGCTACTTTAAGCGATGCTAAAAAAGAAGAAACATCAAAAAGATTAGATGCTATCAAAGAAATTTTGAAAAACTATCCAAATGCTAAGTTTGCAATTAATGGACATACTGACAATGTAGGTAATCCTAAATTCAATCAAAAACTATCTGAAGCCAGAGCAAAAGCAGTTATGGATTATTTAATTGCTAAAGGAGTAAATCCAGCTAATTTAACTTCTCAGGGATTTGGAGCTTCAAAACCAGTTAAATCAAATAAAACAGCAGCAGGAAGAGCAGAAAACAGAAGAACAGAAATTGTTTATCTAGGCAATTTGTAAACGAAGTGAATATAATAGTAAAAAGCCATTCTTAATTGAGTGGCTTTTTTTATTTTTGCATACTTTCTAAAAAGAATTATTTATTATGAATTAGAAGGCTAAAAAAACAAGCATGACTACACAACAACTACACGAACAAATTCTTTTAAAAAAATCATTTTTATGCGTCGGTTTAGATGTCGATTTAACTAAAATTCCAGAACATCTTTTAGAGACAGAAGATCCAATCTTTGAATTTAATAAAGTGATAATCGATGCAACACACGACTTAGCTATTGCTTATAAACCCAATACCGCTTTTTATGAAGCATACGGAATAAAAGGATGGCTGTCGCTGCAAAAAACAATTAACTATATAAACGAGAAGTATCCTGATATTTTTACAATTGCCGATGCTAAACGTGGTGATATAGGAAACACATCAAGTATGTATGCCAAAGCTTTCTTTGAAGATTTAAAATTTGATAGTGTAACAGTTGCACCATATATGGGAAAAGATTCAGTTGAACCATTCTTGGCCTTCGAAAATAAACACACCATAATGTTAGCCTTAACATCAAACGAAGGCGCATTCGATTTCCAGACATTAATTACCAACGGTACCGAATTATATAAACAAGTTTTGGAAACTTCTAAAACATGGAAAAATAGCGAGAACTTAATGTATGTAGTAGGAGCTACCAAAGCCGAATATTTTACAGAAATTCGTAAGATTGTTCCAGATAGCTTTTTACTAGTTCCAGGAGTAGGCGCCCAAGGAGGAAGCTTATCCGAAGTATGCAAATACGGAATGAACAATAAAATAGGATTACTTATTAATTCTTCTCGTGCCATTATTTATGCATCCAAAGGAACTGATTTTGCTGAGAAAGCAAGAGAAGAAGCCTTGAAAATGCAACAAGAAATGGAAGAGATAATGAGTTTAAAGTTTAAAGTTTAAAGTTTCAGGTTTCAAGTTTTCGTATGCTTAAAATTTATCGCAAAATTAGCAATTTCAATACACAAAGAACGTAAAGAACATAAAGCTTAGCGAACTTAGCGTAAAACCCTTGTGAACTTAGCGGTTAAACCTGAAACCAAGAAAACCTGAAACTAAAAAAAACTTGTATAGTCTAAAACTTCTTTTTAACAAAAAATCTCCTTTTGAAACAATTAATAGATCAAATCGGTACTTTGCATTCTTTTGAAACTGCACCAAAACGAATTATTTCGCTTGTTCCTTCGCAAACCGAATTGCTTTATGATTTAGGTCTCGAAGATAAAATCGTTGGAATCACCAAGTTTTGTGTACATCCGTATCACTTAAAATCAACTAAGAAAATGGTTGGAGGAACTAAAAAAGTGCATTACGAGAAAATTCGATTACTGAATCCAGATATTATCATTTGTAATAAAGAAGAAAACACAAAGGAAATTGTAGATAAACTATCAGAAATATGCCCAGTTTGGGTAACCAATATTTTGACTATCGAAGACAATTTCCAGATGATTACCGATTTCGGACAATTATTTAATTGCAGAACCGAAGCACAAAAATGGAACGATAAATTGGCTTTTGGATTGCAAGAATTTAAAACCTTCATAAAAGACAAGCCATTAAAAAAAGCAGCTTATTTTATCTGGAAGAATCCTTTTATGGTAGCAGGTTCGGATAATTATATAAATGAGCTATTAAAGCTGAATCATTTTACTAATATATACTTGGATAAAGGGCGCTATCCCGAAATAGAACTTAAGAAAATGCGCTTAGAGGGCGATCCAGATGTCGTTTTATTGTCCTCAGAACCTTATCCGTTTAAAGAAGAAGATGCATTCGAAATTGGGCGATTTACGCATCATGCTAAAACCGTTTTTGTAGATGGCGAAATGTTTTCCTGGTACGGAACCCGATTGCTAAAAGCGTTCTCCTACTTTAAGCAAATGCACGAGCGCTTGCAATAATTTACTTTTAAACTTAAATTAAAAATAAAGATTTCCTAACAAGTCCGTTAGAGAAGAGGGCTTTTGTAGGCTATAAAATCCAAGAAAGTTCAAAGCAAAAAAAAAGCCGACATCTAACAGATGCCGGCAATCATTTAACTAACCAAAACCAAAATAATAAATAACCAGTTTATTACATTGCAAAGATCATACATAAGCCAATGTTATCCTGTTAAGGTTTTGTTATTACTTTGTTGTACATAAGTTAACTTTTTTTGATTACTTTTAGGTAAGCTTAAAATGTAGTAATTTAATGTTCTTTAATAGAATATTACTATTACAATATAAAAACAATCAATTTTGTTTATAGACGCAAGTACGTTACCTTTGAATATAATCATTAAAATTTGTTACTTATGGAATCGAAAGACAAACTTACCACGGCAACAGGAACACCTGTGCCAGACAATCAAAACATAATGACTGCAGGACCACGTGGTCCTGTATTATTGCAAGATTTTTGGTTTTTAGAGAAAATGGCACATTTTGACCGAGAGGTAATTCCTGAGAGAAGAATGCATGCTAAAGGATCAGCTGCATACGGAACATTTACCGTAACTCATGATATTACTCAATATACTAAAGCCGATATCTTTTCAGAAATAGGAAAAAAAACAGACATGTTTGTTCGTTTTTCAACAGTTGCAGGAGAAAGAGGTGCAGCAGATGCAGAAAGAGATATTCGTGGTTTTGCCATGAAGTTCTATACAAATCAAGGAAATTGGGATTTAGTAGGAAACAATACGCCAGTATTCTTTTTCCGTGATCCTATGAAATTTCCAGACTTAAATCACGCAGTAAAACGTGATCCGCAAACAAATTTAAGAAGTGCCGATAACAATTGGGATTTCTGGACATTACTTCCCGAAGCATTACATCAAGTAACAATTGTAATGAGTGATAGAGGTATTCCTAAATCATATCGTCAGATGCACGGATTTGGAAGTCATACTTTTAGCTTTATCAATGATAAAAATGAAAGACATTGGGTTAAATTTCACTTTGTAACACAGCAAGGAATTGAAAATCTATCCGATGAAGAAGCTGCAAAACTAGTTGGAAATGACAGAGAAAGCCACCAAAGGGATTTATTTGAAGCTATCGAAAGAAAAGATTTTCCAAAATGGAAATTGTCTGTGCAAATCATGACCGAGGAGCAAGCTAAAACGTATAAATATCATCCATTCGATTTAACAAAAGTTTGGTTAAAAGGAGATTTTCCGCTTATTCCAGTTGGAGAATTTGAATTAAACAGAAACCCAGATAACTATTTTGCAGAAGTAGAGCAGGCAGCATTTAATCCGGCCAATATTGTTCCCGGAATCGGATATTCACCAGATAAAATGTTACAAGCCCGTTTGTTTTCTTATGGAGATGCACACCGTTATCGTTTAGGAGTAAACAATGCACAAATTCCAGTAAATGCAGCCAAATGCCCTGTAAATAGTTTCCACCGTGATGGCGCAATGCGTGTAGATGGAAATTACGGAAGCAAAAAACATTATGAGCCTAATAGTTTTGGAAAATGGCAGGAACAACCAGAATACAAAGAACCACCATTGTCAATTCACGGAGATGCTTATGCTCATAACTTTAGAGAAGATGATAATGATTATTTTTCTCAACCAGGAAAATTATTCCGCTTAATGACCGACGATAAAAAACAGTTTTTGTTTAAAAACACAGCGGCACAAGTAGGAGGAGCGCAAAAGTTTATTCAAGTAAGACATATTCGTAACTGCTTTAAAGCCGATCCAGCCTATGGAGAAGGTGTTGCAAACGCATTAGGAATGACTATGGACGAAGTAAATAACTTTAGTGATCCAAGATTATTGATAGAAGTTAGATAAGTTTTTTTTTTTGAGTTACAAAGGTTCAGAGTTACAAAGGTTCAGAGTTACAAAGGTTCAGAGCTACAAAGGTTCAGAGCTTCAAAGCTTCAAAGGTTCAGAGCTTCAAAGGTTCAGAGCTACAAAGGTTCAGAGCTTCAAAGGTTCAGAGCTTCAAAGGTTCAGAGCTACAAAGGTTCAGAGCTACAAAGGTTCAGAGCTACAAAGGTTCTGAGTTGCTGAGGTTCTAAGGTTTTTTTAAGACTCAAAATTTGCATAAAATAAAACCCGATAGATTTTAAAATCTGTCGGGTTTTTTATTTTTGAAGATTTAAAGTTACCGAAGTTTGAAATCTGAAATATTTTTAAAATCCACTAAATCTGCGTGCTAAAAAAGCTCAAAGTTACAAAGGTTCAGAGTTACAAAGGTTCAGAGTTACTGAGTTGCAAAGGTTCTAAGGTTTTGAGTTGCTAAGGTTCTGGTTCTAAGTTTTTTTAAAATCTGCTAAATCTGCGTGCTAAAAAAGCTCAAAGTTATAAAGGTTCAAAGTTACAAAGGTTCAGAGTTACAAAGGTTCAGAGTTACAAAGGTTCAGAGTTACAAAGGTTCAGAGTTACTGAGTTACAAAGGTTCTAAGGTTTTGAGTTGCTAAGGTTCTGGTTCTAAGTTTTTTTAAAATCTGCTAAATCTGCGTGCTAAAAAAGCTCAAAGTTATAAAGGTTCAAAGTTACAAAGGTTCTGAGTTACAAAGGTTCAAAGAATGAATCCTTTGCACTCTTTGCGGTTAAATCCTTATGAGAAAACTACTGTTTTATTGCTGTAAACCATTGTTTTACGCTCAGCATGTAGTTTTATGGCTCTTGCCAAGACGATGCGTTCTAAGTCACGCCCTTTCATGATAAAATCATCTACCGAATGGATGTGCGAAACACGAGCGATATCTTGCTCGATAATCGGACCTTCGTCTAGTTCTTCAGTTACATAATGGCTTGTGGCTCCAATAATTTTCACCCCTCTTTTAAAAGCCGAATGATACGGCTTAGCACCCGGAAATGCTGGTAAAAAGGAGTGATGAATGTTAATGATTTTGTTTTCGTAAAGACCGATTAATTTAGGAGTGATAATTTGCATATAGCGTGCCAATACAATAAAGTTGATATCATATTTTTTCAGCAATGCAATTTGCTGCTTTTCACCTTCTTCTTTAGTGTCTTTGGTAAACGGAACACAGTGAAACGGAATATCGAAACGTTCAGCAATCGATCTTAAGTCGTTATGATTACTAATTATTACAGGAATTTCAACGCCCAATTCATCAGCACTATAACGTCCTAGAATATCAAATAAACAATGGTCATATTTAGAAACAAACAATGCCATTTTAGGTTTTTGCTCCTGATTGTATAATTCCCATGACATCTGAAAACTGGATGCGATAGAGTCTTTAAAATCTGTTTTTATATCCTCAATGGCAATGCTTCGATTGGTTAATTCACATTCTAGTCGCATAAAAAAAACATTTTGCTCCACATCAACATGCTGGTCAATGTAGGTAATATTTCCTTCTACTTTAAGGATGAAATTAGTCACAGCAGCAATAATACCTTTTTGGTCTTTACAGTGAATAAGAAAAGTTATTTTTTGCATTTTAGTTTTTTGGTTAATCGGTTAGCTATTTATTTGTTTAATCAGGTTTATAGCAATTAGCAGTTGAACAATAAAATTAATTAAACATAAATTTATTTTTTATCCTGCATAGCAAATACTTTTTTTAATAAAGGAGAAGTTCTTGAACTTATATCAGTTCTAATCGTTTTTTCTTCTACAGCAATCATTTTAAAAACACCAGCAAGAGCTTGGTTGGTAGTATAATCTGTTAAATCTGGATTAACTTTCTTTACAAGCGGAATACTATTGTATTTAGTAATGATGTTCGACCAGATTTGGTCGGCACCAACTTTACTAAAAGATTCTTTAATGACAGGATTAAATTTACTGTATAATGAAGTAGTAGTGCTAGATTGTAAATAGCTTGTAGCTGCACTTTCATCACCTAATAAAATAGATTTAGCATCATTAATCGACATGTTTTTTACCGCCGATACAAATATTGGAGTAGCTTCTTTTACAGCATCTTCGGCTGCGCGATTCAATACCTTAATTCCTTCATCAGCAAGAGACGAAAGACCGATTCTTCGTAAAGTAGCATCTACTTTTTGTAATTCGGTTGGCATTAGGATTTTTACAGCTTCATTTTTATAAAACCCATCAGTAGCAGTTAATTTTGTTACTTGTTTCGCTATTCCTTTGTCTAAAGCTTCCTTTAAACCAGAAGCGATATCAACACCGCCAAGGCTCGATAATTTTGAAGATAGTTGAGGTAGTTTGTTTAGCGTTTGTTGCACTTGAGCATAAGATGTAATAGAAAATGCAAGTGTTAAAAGTAAAATCTTTTTCATTAAGTAGTAGTTTTATAAGTTTCAAAAATACTACTTATTCAAAAATAAAGCCACAATTTTATTTTAGGAGCAGAAACATTTTGTTTCATTAGTAACATTGTTTCCACTATGCAGCAATTCTGCGCTATAATAGCACAGAATACAGTTTGCTATGTTAAGTGAACATCGTTTTGTAAAAATGGTAAGATGCGACGTGTGCGGTCGTTATTAATCACGGTTTGCATTTGGATATATTTTTTCCTTGTTTTTAATGTGTGTGATAATTTCTCCTGTTGTAGCATCGATTTCGAATCTCTCTTCGGGAAATCCATGAGGAATAAATTCGCATGGAATACGAATGTCATATTGCATTTTCTGAGAGTTTCTGGATAGATATGATACCGAATTGTTATTTTTAATTTGGTCTAACTTATCCATTAGGTCTATATCGTACTCTGTTTTCATTTTTTTTACTAGATTCTGCCAGCTAAACTTATAAGGAGCATCGTTATCTATCTCTACTATAAGTACTCCATCTTCATTATATTCTCTTCGGAAACCTATAATACAATCATAAAAGCTTGAGATCTCTTTTATGATGTTTAATGTATACTTATCATACATATACCTTTTTTTAATAGGTGTGTTTAAATAAACAATAGTTTCTTGATAGGAATCTTTGTTCTCGATAAGATAAGTTTCGATTGTAGCTCCCTCATCATTTATTTTGATATATCGGTAATAGTTTTTGTTTTTTTTGTTTTTACTAAATGCTTTTAAATCGAATTTTCTCATTTGAGGTATTTTTGTAATTACTTTTGTTATAGCGAGAGACATTATTTTTTTAGTCTTTATAAATTATAGCTTGCTTATAAAACAATATCAGTTTTATAAAGTATTAGGTAAATTTTAAAATTTGAAGAGCAAATATCTTTTTAATAATTATTATTGATGGCTACTATAAGTTTTAAAACTAACACGTTATGGTAATATTATTTTTAGTTTGGGATACTAAAAACAAAATCAATAAGCAAGAATAACACGACAGGGGGGATAGCGTATTAATCTAAAATCTATTCTTACTCTAAATGTTTTTGTTATAAATAATTACATTGATTAAGCCTTCTGAATCATAAAATTCTCCATTATCATATTTTTAATGAAAAACCATCTGTTAGGATAGTCATAGGATCTATACATTTATTTGAAAGTAGACAGCTAAGCGTTACTAGAATAAATGTTCTTTTTTGTGATATAATTAGGACTTAATTAAGTAATTAATTTAAAATTTTGTGCAAATATATGCGAAAAAAGCTATAAAATAAAATTTATGCTTTGAAAATATATTTCAGGACTATTTTAAATAAATATTTTTTTAATAAGGTTTAAAACTAGATTCAAGAATCATTAAATTTTTTTGTAAATTGCTCTCCTAAAATTATCATATTCTCAAAATGGAACCACAAATACCTTATATTCCTAAAAATAAAGTAAGAATTGTTACCGCTGCATCACTTTTTGATGGACATGATGCGGCAATAAATATAATGCGCCGTATTATTCAATCCACAGGAGTTGAGGTAATTCATTTAGGTCACGATCGAAGTGTTGAAGAAGTTGTAAATACAGCTATTCAGGAAGATGCAAACTCTATTGCGCTAACTTCGTATCAAGGTGGTCACAACGAATATTTTAAATATATGTATGATCTGCTTCATGAAAAAGGAGCTGGACATATTAAAATTTTTGGTGGAGGTGGTGGAGTAATTTTGCCAAGCGAAATTGCAGAACTACACGAATACGGAATTACAAGAATTTATTCTCCAGATGATGGACGTTCTTTGGGATTACAAGGAATGATTAATGATTTGGTAGAACGTTCTGATTATCCTATTGGAGATAAACTTACAGATGAAATAGATCATATCGAAGATAAAAATCCAACAGCAATAGCTCGTTTGATTTCTGCAGCAGAGAATTTTCCAGAGATTGCAAAGCCTGTTTTTGATAAAATACATCAAAATAATGCTACTTCTAAAATTCCTGTACTGGGAATTACAGGAACTGGTGGAGCAGGAAAATCTTCATTAGTAGATGAATTGGTACGTCGTTTTTTAATCGATTTTCCAACAAAAACAATCGGAATTGTATCTGTAGATCCATCGAAGCGTAAAACAGGAGGAGCACTTTTAGGAGATAGAATCCGAATGAACGCTATTAATAATTCTAGAGTTTATATGCGCTCGTTGGCAACTCGTCAATCAAATTTGGCTTTGTCTAAATATGTTGCCGAAGCGATTCAGGTTCTTAAAGCGGCTAAATATGATATTATCATTTTAGAAACTTCAGGAATCGGTCAGTCAGATACAGAGATTATGGATCATTCAGATGTTTCTTTATATGTAATGACACCAGAATTTGGAGCTGCAACACAATTGGAAAAAATCGACATGCTTGATTTTGCCGATTTAGTGGCATTAAACAAATTCGACAAACGTGGCGCGCTAGATGCTATACGTGATGTGAAAAAACAATACCAACGCAATCATAATCTTTGGGATAAAAATCCTGACGATATGCCTGTTTTTGGAACAATTGCTTCACAGTTTAATGATCCGGGGATGAATACATTGTATAAATCTATCATGGATAAAATTGTCGAGAAAACGGAATCGGATTTAAAATCGACTTTCGAAATTACTCGTGAAATGAGCGAGAAAATATTCGTAATTCCACCACACAGAACAAGATACTTATCCGAGATTGCCGAGAACAATCGTAAGTATGATGATACAGCTTTGTCGCAACAACAAGTAGCTCAAAAGTTATACGGTATTTTTAAAACTATCGAAAGTGTTACGGGCAAAATCCCTGTAATTACAAAGGCAGGAATCGATGATAGTGTCATCCTGAGCGGAGTCGAAGGACTTGATGAAAATCGTGTTTTCCTGAATCTTTTACTAAATCAGTTTGATAAGGTAAAAATGGATTTAGATCCATACAATTGGGAGATGATCCTAACTTGGGATGAAAAAGTAAACAAATACAAAAATCCTGTTTACAGCTTTAAAGTTCGTGATAAGGAAATAAAAATAGCAACACATACCGAAAGTTTATCGCACCAACAAATCCCGAAAATAGCGTTGCCTAAATACGAAGCTTGGGGAGATATCTTGCGTTGGTGTTTGCAAGAGAATGTTCCTGGTGAATTTCCGTTTGCATCAGGTTTATATCCTTTTAAGAGAGAAGGAGAAGATCCGTCTCGTATGTTTGCAGGAGAAGGTGGACCAGAAAGAACCAACAAACGTTTTCATTATGTAAGCGCAGGATTACCTGCAAAACGCCTTTCGACAGCTTTTGATAGTGTGACATTATATGGTAATGATCCCGATGTACGACCAGATATTTATGGTAAAATCGGAAATGCAGGAGTTTCTATTTGTTGTCTGGATGATGCCAAAAAACTATATTCAGGTTTTGATTTAGTTCATGCTTTAACATCTGTGAGTATGACTATAAATGGACCAGCACCAATGTTGCTAGGTTTCTTTATGAATGCTGCAATAGATCAGCAATGTGAGTATTACATTAAAGCTAATGATTTAGAGAAAGAAGTAGAACAAAAAATTACTAAACTATACGCAGCAAAAGGAATTACAAGACCTAAATACCAAGGCGATTTGCCAGCGGGGAATAATGGTTTAGGATTAATGCTTCTTGGAGTTACTGGTGATGAGGTTTTACCTTTAGAGGTTTATAATGATATAAAAGCCAAAACGCTTTCGCAAGTGCGAGGAACAGTTCAAGCCGATATTCTTAAAGAAGATCAAGCACAAAATACTTGTATCTTCTCTACCGAATTTGCTTTACGATTAATGGGAGATGTTCAGGAATATTTTATTACGCAAAACGTACGTAATTTTTATTCGGTTTCTATTTCAGGATATCATATTGCCGAGGCAGGAGCAAACCCAATTACACAATTGGCATTTACGCTTTCTAATGGTTTCACTTACGTAGAATACTATTTGAGCCGCGGAATGAGTATCAATGATTTCGGACCTAACTTATCCTTCTTTTTCTCGAATGGAGTAGATCCAGAATATGCAGTAATTGGTCGTGTAGCGCGTAAAATTTGGGCTAAAGCCATGAAGATTAAATATGGCGCCAACGAAAGAGCGCAAATGCTTAAATATCATATTCAGACTTCAGGGCGTTCATTACACGCACAAGAAATTGATTTTAATGATATTCGTACGACATTGCAAGCATTATATGCTATTTATGATAACTGTAATTCATTGCATACCAATGCGTATGATGAAGCAATTACAACACCTACCGAAGAATCGGTTCGTCGTGCGATGGCAATACAATTGATTATTAATAAAGAATTAGGTTTGGCTAAAAACGAAAACCCAATACAAGGTTCATTTATAATCGAAGAATTAACCGATTTAGTAGAAGCGGCTGTTTTACAAGAATTCGACCGTATTACGGAGCGTGGAGGAGTTCTTGGCGCAATGGAAACCATGTACCAGCGTTCTAAAATTCAGGAGGAAAGTTTGTATTACGAAACCTTGAAACATAACGGAGATTTCCCAATTGTAGGAGTAAATACTTTCTTGAGTTCAAAAGGATCTCCAACAGTTATTCCAGCAGAGGTTATTCGTGCTACCGAAGAAGAAAAACAATATCAGATAGATATGTTGAACAACTTACATGAGTATCATAAAGAATCAGTAAAAGACCATTTAAATACTTTGCAAGAAGCAGCTATTAAAAACGAAAACTTATTCGCCCATTTAATGGAAGCTACCAAAGTATGTTCGCTTGGTCAAATTACTTCAGCTTTATTTGAAGTAGGAGGACAGTATAGAAGGAATATGTAATCTTAACTATTTTATAGATTTAGGAAAACCTCTCAGAAATGGGAGGTTTTTTTGTAGTAAATAAAAAAATAATTAGCCCATTTAAGAATTAACATAAATTGCTTAATTAAATTTTCAATACTTTAGCAAATCAAAATAACAGAATACTTTTACAATGCCAAAAGTTAAAAAAAACAGTTAGAACAATAACTTTGGAATATTGCAATGCCTTTTAAGATGGAAAAACAAGATATCATTATTTATAATACAATTGATGGAAAATCTTCTGTAGCACTTTTTACCAAGGATGAAGACGTTTGGTTGAATCAAAATCAATTAGCAGAACTTTTTGACACCTCTAAACAAAATATTAGCTTGCATATTAGGAATGTGTTAAAAGAGAAAGAGTTACAAGAGAAATCAGTTGTCAAGGATTACTTGACAACTGCTTCAGATGGCAAAAAATATACGGTTACTTTTTATTCTTTATCTATGGTTTTGGCAATAGGTTTTAGAGTAAGAAGTAAAAGAGGAACTCAATTCCGCCAATGGGCAAACCAAAACTTGCAAGAATATATGATTAAGGGGTTTGTTATGGACGACGAACGTCTTAAGAGTCCTAACGGTAGAATTGATCATTTTGATGAATTACTCGATCGTATACGCGATATTCGAGCCTCCGAAAAAAGGTTTTATCAAAAAGTTCGTGACTTATTTTCTTTAAGCAGTGATTATGATAAAACAGATAAAGCAACTCAAATGTTCTTTGCCGAAACACAAAATAAAATTCTATATGCTATTACTGAAAAAACGGCGACTGAAATAATAGTTTCCCGAGCCAATCCAAATGATCCTAATATGGCTTTAACCAGTTGGAAAGGTACCGTCGTAAGAAAACAGGATATTTATATTGCGAAAAATTATCTAACTAGTGACGAAATTGACAGCCTAAATCGCTTTGTGGTTGTATTTCTTGAAACGGCAGAGTTAAGAGCCAAAAATAGACAGGACATCACTATGAGTTTCTGGAAAACCAATATAGATCGTATTATAGAATTTAACGATAAAAAAGTATTAGATCATAAAGGAAAAGTAAGTCATATACAAATGGAAGAAAAAGTTGATCTTATTTATGAAATGTTTAATACGCAACGAAAGAAAATAGATGCTCAAAAAGCCGATGAACAAGATTTGGAAGAGTTGAAACAATTGGAAGACAAACTAAAAAATAAATTATAGTTTAAAACATTAAATATTTACCTCAATTAATTAACAAAAACTGCAGTTTGATAAATCTTGACAAACTGATTAAAAACACAAATACAGTATATAGAATGAAAACAAAATTACTCTTATTTCTTTTAATGTTTGCAATTGCCAAAATTGATGCTCAACAATTAATTTATGATTTTTCAGGCGGTTCATTAGGCTTTGTTGAATTTAATAATAACATTTTTTTTAATGCTGCTAAAGGCGATTTTGGTGCTGAAATATGGCAAACAGATGGAACTACGTCGAATACAACTTTATTAAAAGACATAAATCAAGGAAAAGAGAGTAGCTACTTTAGTTCATTAAAAAGGAGCTCAGCAATTTTAAATAATAAGTTATATTTTATTGCAAAAGATGGGAGTTCAGATGGTGAAATTTGGAAGACAGATGGAACTGAAAATGGGACTACAAAAGTTACAAATTTCATCAATGGAAGGACTTTAAAACTTACAAGTGTAGGGAACTATATATATTTTCTAATCAGAACAACTAATGACCCATTAGGCAGTACATTGCAAGTTTGGAAAACTAATGGAACCGAAGGAGGAACTGAATTAGTAAAGGATAATTTACCGATTATAAACACACATTCTTTTGAGGGTGAATGTAATAACACTTTTATGTTTTCGTTTAGCTCTCCAGGGAATACTAGTTACACTAGAGTTTGGAGAAGTGATGGAACTTCTGAAGGGACGTTTCCTATAACTGATAATTTAGATGGTAATGGAACTGATTGGAGCACTTCTACTTTAAGTCAATATATAAACTATAATAATAAATTATATTTTGTTAGTAGATATTTTTTACATGAGACTGATGGTACTCTTGAAAACACAAAAAAAGTTGGAAGTTTATATGTACCAAGTACTACATTGGTAATGCATAGTGATGTTATCGAGGCGAATAATAATTTATATTTTATGTTTTTTTTAAATGATAGTAAATCTCTGTCAATATGGAAATTTGATCCAAAAAATAAAAATATAAGCATTGCGTACGATAATAAGTATGCTACTCAATTTTTTTCTCCTTCTAATCTTTCAAAAACAGATAATTCATTACTTTTTTGCTCATCAAATGAAACAGAGGGAGGTGCATCTTTAGTATCTTTAAATCTTAGTAATAATGTAGTTACAGAAATAAAAAAATTTTCAGATGCTAATGTAGAAAAGCCACTTATATTTAGAAAAGATTTTCATGCATATACGATTTCTAAAATTAATAGTGATGAGTATTTTGTGGTATCTGGAGGAGATAAGGATTTCAAAAGAAAGGGATGGATTTCTAATGTAGTATCACATAATACCGAAAATATTAGTTTGCTAGATGATGTAACGAATGCTATTGCTTATAATGATTATTTATATTATTCAAAAGATAATAAATTATGGAAATATGCTAATAATTTGAATACAGAATTAATAGAAAGTAAAGCGTCTTTAATACTTTATCCAAATCCTTCATATGATTTTATCCAAATAAATTCAAGTAACGAAGATGAGATAAAAGGTATTCGTGTTTTTGACTTGAACGGTAGATTGGTAATTAACTTGTCTAGTAACAATAATAACAAAATTGATGTTTCTAAATTGAGTCAAGGGACTTATATTGTTGAATTTAAGTTTAATGGCACTTTGGTTAGTAAGAAAATAGTAAAAAAATAAAAATTGAAGGTATAAAAATAAAGCCCTAATTCTTTTTAAGAATTGGGGCTTTTTATAATAACTAAATTGTAATCGTTTTGTGCTTACTTAAAAGCCTCTTGCTGGCATGAACCCAACGTTGTTGTTAAAAATTTAAAATCAGTTTTATGTGCACGAGCGGGACGCTCGCGCAAGCATATAAACACTTCATAACTCCTATTTATTAGTTAACACTCTAAGAATCCCCACCAACCATTTCACTAACATCACTTAAAAACTCAAATTCATCCATAGGGAAAAGATGTAGAACAGTTTCTAAAATAAGACTGACATTAATCGATTCATTTTTGTTTTTCTCAGAAAATTTATGAGTTTCCTCATCGAGTGCCAGAATGCATAATTTTAGCATATCGGTAATAACACAACCCAAATCATAATAATTTACGAACTTAATTTGGGCGATATAAGCTTTAGATTTATCATTGGCAGGTTTTAGGGTTTGGAAATGTAAGGCGGTTAATTTTCTAAGATGCTCTAAAGTTTTAGTTTCATTGGTTTCCATGATTGTAGATTTTTTTAGCAGTAAATTGTTAATCGTTTTATAATTAGACTTTATAATTTATTATAAGAAAAATTGTACTTTTGTTTAATTCGCTGCAAGAAAGAAATAGATTCTATCGTACCAAACCATTTTGGCTGGTATTCGACAGTTTAAATAAGTTTTTTACTAGTTGAATTTTTTTTCACACTTAATTATTATCTTTGAATTATGAGCACACTTACAAAACCAAATCATATAGGGCGAAAAATAAGCCGTATTCGTGAACTTCGTGATATGAAACAAGAAGCTTTGGCACAGGCTTTGGGAATAAGCCAGCAAACGATTTCTGCTATTGAAAACAGCGAAATCATAGAAGAAGAAAAACTGATTGAAGTAGCAAAAGCACTTGGCGTAACTGTTGAAGCAATTAAGAATTTTTCAGAAGAAGCTGCGATTAATTATTTTAATACTTTTAATGATTCGGGTAGTAATACTTTTGGGGATTATAATGCCTGTACATTCAATCCATTAGATAAATTAATGGAAACAGTAGAAGAAAATAAAAAACTTTACGAGCGTTTACTTCAAGCCGAAAAGGATAAAATCGAATATTTAGAAAAATTACTACAACAGAAATAAAGATATTAATTCAAAAACCTTTCAGAGATGAAAGGTTTTTTTATATTTTAGTGTTATGAAAAACGCTATCTATTCTATTCTGTTTCTTTTTGTTACGGTTTTTTGTTATAGCCAAGACAAGCAATTATTACAAACGGGAGTTATTAATGATTCGGTGAAAATTGCAACTACTCCAACGGAATCCTATGCAATATATTTCCCTAAAAAATATGATGCTAAAACCCCATTGGCTTTGGTTTTTATTTTTGAACCAGGTGCGAGAGGTAAAGAAGGGATTGAGCCATTTATATTGGCAGCAGAAACGTATAATTATATTTTGGTATGTTCTAATACTTTAAGAAATGGATCTACCGAAGTTAATATTGCTGTTGCCAACAGATTATTTGATGATGTATTACAAACCTATCCTATTGATACTTCACAACTCTATATTTCAGGTTTTTCGGGCGGTGCAAGATTAGCTAGTTTTTATGGAATATCTTCGGGTGCTTTTCAAGGAGTTATTGCCTGTGGTGCTTCTTTTAGCGGTATGGATAAACTCATTCCACCTTCTAATAATTTTTCATACGTAGGTATGGTTGGAGATAGGGATATGAATTATCTAGAAATGATAGCAAATAAAGAATGGTTAGATAAGGCAAAGATTGTAAACACACTTTTGGTTGCTCATGAAGAGCATGTTTGGCCTAAACAAAGCGAAATGCTTCGCGCATTTGATTGGTTAGAAATTCAGGCATATAGAAAAAAGATAAGACCAAAGAATGATACAATTATTAAAAGGATTTATGATACCAATTTGCGAATAGCCGATAGTTTAAAGGCGAATAATGAAATGGTTGCTTCGGTGAATGCCTATGAAAAAGGGATCACTTTATTTAATACAAATGAAGACAATTCCCTAAGAGCTAAGATTTCCGAAATTAAAAAATCCAGAGCATATAAAGATGAAGTAGCAAAAATGGAGAAGATAAAGGTTCAGGAAAATGAAATTTTAGACAAACTTTCGCTTCGATTTGATCAAGAATTAAAGTCGGCTAAGAGTACTAGTAATTTTAAGTTTTGGAAATCTGAAATTCAAAATTTGAATGCTATGAAGTTAGACGATAAAAATATTTTGGACAAGAATATGGCTATTAGGATATTATATTGGTTTCAGGTTTTGGTTTATGAAACTGGGCAGGAAAATAAAAGAAACCAACAAAATGACAAATTTGCTTATTGTAATGAATTGTATAAAATCATTACCGAGAATTAAAGAAAAATCCCAACTCTTAGAAAAGAATTGGGATTTTTATAAATAACTAAAATTGTAATTGTTTTGCTTACTAAAAAGCTACTAAATTAACGACGAAAAGCTGGGCTTTGATTATAAGATTCGTCTGCTGTTTTGTTTACTTTAGAAGATTTTACAACAATTTCGTGTTTTACTTTCTTAGTATTGTCTTGTAATTCAAGGTAGTAAGTTCCTGCAGGGTATGCTTCTAAGCTTAATGTTTTTGAAGTTTCCAACTCATTAGTAGCTATTCCTTTGTATATCAAATGACTCTCGTTATCAAAAATTGAGAAGTTCGACTTTTGTTCCTCATTCAATGTAAAACTAACTACTTTGCCATTTCCGGTTTTTATATTCAAAATATAATCTCCCTTTCCATCAATTGCATAAGTACTCATCGTTGTCAAAAAAATAACCAATACTAAGCTTAATCCTAAAATCTTCTTCATGTCTTTGTTTTTTGTTTTAATTTTCAAATCGCGGTGCGCAAAACTACAAATAGTTTGCTAACTGCAAAATATTTTTTATGTTAAATTTTCACTCTAAGTCGTTGATTTAAAAGTGTTTCTGTGTGACCTGTGATTATATACGGATTTATAGCGGTTTTGGATCTTATTTTATAACTTTTTTTTAATCAGTATTTTACGATTTTGTAGTACTTGGCGTATAAAAAATGATTTTAGAGCAAGAAACAACTAGATAAACATCTTATTTTTGAATATTTGTCACTCTTTTAAATAAAAAAATAACTCTTTTAAGTAATAAAAGTGCTGTTTTTTAAATGATTTGAAGCCTTTAACTTTACGAATTAAATTAATTCATTTTATAAATAAGGGAATGCAATCTTTTAACGGAATGTTACAGCAGTATTTTTAGTATTAGTTGTTTTGTATGTTTGTAAAAGAGATTTGTTAAACAATATTGATACTTTATTGGTAACATTAATTTCATATCTCAATCTTTTCATATTGTCTTCAATAAGCAAGAAGCTCTTCTTAATCTGTGGCTAAAAAAATAAATCTACGTCATTTTGTAAGTGAGAAAAAATTATATTTACATACTTGTTTTTGAATATTGTAACAAACAAGCAGTAATTAGTTAGATTTATCAAAACAACCAAAATTATAACTTAATGAATTTATTTAGAACACTTATCGTATTTGCTCTAACAGGGATAACCGTTTCGAGCTGTGGCAAGAAAGAGCAAACAGTATTTCCAGATCCTTTAATAACCAATCGAGATACAACTGTAAATCCTGCAGATGATTTTTTTAATTATGCTAATAATGGATGGTTTAAGAAACATCCAATTCCGAGCACCGATAGTAGTAACGGTATTGGGAGGATTGTTATGGATACAATTAATGAGCAAATAAAAACTATTTGTGAAAAATCGGCAACAGATGAATCGGCTTCAAAAGGAAGTAACAAACAAAAAATAGGCGGTTTTTATGCTTCGGGTATGGATACGATTGCTATCGAAAAAGCAGGATTGTCTCCGCTTAATAGCGAAATGAAAAAAATTGCAGCTATAAAAGATGTTCCTTCTTTAGTAAATTCTATTGCGCATTTACAAACTATTGGAGCAAGTCCAGCTTTTTCATTTTATGTAAGTCAGGATGATAAAATAAGCACAAAATATGCGTTATTTTTTGGTCAGGGCGGATTAGGTATGGGTGAAAGAGGTTTTTATCTTGATACCGATAAACGAAATGAATCTATTCGTAAGGAGTATTTAACGCATCTTAAAACGATGTTGAAATTTACTGGCGAGGATGAAGCTACGGCTGCCAAAAGCGCTGCAACTATCATGAAGCTAGAAACTGATCTGGCAAAATCTTCTCGTAAATTAGAAGAACTTAGAGATCCTATAAAAAACTACAATAAACTTACAGTAGAACAATTTAATAAGTCGACTCCAAATATTGATTGGAAAACAATCTTGCCAGTTTTGGGTATTACCAAAGCCGATTCGGTAATTGTAGGTCAGCCAGAGTTTTTTAAAGCATTAAACGGATTACTAAAAACACATCCTATTGAGGAATGGAAAACATACCTTAAATGGAATTTGGTTAATTCTTATGCAGAATACCTAAATGCAGATGTAGAGAAGCAAAATTTCAAATTCTTTTCTACAGTAATGAACGGAGTAAGTACTCAAAAACCACGTTGGAAAAGAGTTGTTGGACAAACTGACAATTATTTAGGTGAACTAATAGGACAGGTTTATGTAGCCGAGTATATGCCAAAAGGAGTTAAAGAAAAATTACTAGAAATAGGTAATAACATACGTGACGTATTTGCTGTTCATATTAAGAAATTAGATTGGATGAGCGATGCAACAAAAGAGAAAGCATTACAAAAATTGAATAAAATTGTTATGAAAGTGGGCTATCCGGATAAATGGAAGGATATGAGCAAACTTACTATCGATAAGAATTCTTATTGTGGAAATGTGATGAGAGCCAATTCTTGGCATTACAATTATATGGTAAACAAATATGGTAAACCTGTAGATAGAAACGAATGGAGTATGCAGCCACAAACATACAATGCGTATTATAATCCAAGTAATAACGAAATTGTGATTCCTGCATGCAATACCATCGTTCCGGGTTATGAAGGAAGAATGCCTGATGATGCTATATTATACGGAATTCTTGGAGGTTCTTTCTTTGGACATGAAATCACGCATGGTTTTGATGATCAAGGAAGTCAATACGACGAAAAAGGAAATCTAAATAATTGGTGGACTGCCGAAGATTTGAAAAAATTTAAAAGCAAAACCAAATTAATTGTAGATCAATATAATAAGTTTACTGTATTAGGTAAACACGTTAATGGCGAAGCAACTCAAGGAGAAAATATTGCCGATTTAGGCGGCGTTGTAGTAGGTTATGAAGCATTTAAGAAAACGGCACAGTATAAAAACAATGAAAAAATTAGCGGATTAACTCCTGATCAGCGCTATTTCCTTTCTTATGCCTATTCTTGGATGATAAATAGGAGAGATGAGTCGAAGATTAATCAAATCATGACCGATGTACATGCTCCAGAACAATTTAGAGTAAACGGACCATTAAGCAACATGCCAGAGTTCTATAAAGCATTTAATGTGAAAAAAGGCGATAAAATGTATCAGCCAGATAGTTTACGTGTAGTTATTTGGTAGCTTTTTGAGATTCTGAGAATTTTAGGTTCAAAGTAGCAGAGGGGCAAAGGGACAAAGGTTTTTGTAGAGGCGCACCGCAGTGCGTCTTTGTTTAGGAAGGAACTATGGGTTGGTTGAACAGAAAACAATTACAATCTTATCTATAAACTTGCACGAGAAATCTCCGCAAGAAACAGGCAGTAAAGTGTCACGTTTCTTGCGGAGATTTTTTTTAGAAGGATAAGATTAGGAATGTTTATGTTCAATACAAACCTTTGTCCCTTTGCACCTCAGTACCTCAGTACCTTTGTCCCTTTGCACCTTTTTTTATATCTTAGAACCTTAGAACCTATAGAAAAATGAAAAACTTTAAAATTGTATTGATAGCTGCTTTTTTATGCAGTTCTTTTATGTCTTATGGAGCCAAAGTAGATACGCTGCAAATAGCTAGTGTGGCAATGGGGAAAACCTATAAAGCGGCAGTTGTTTTGCCCAATTCGTATGCCAAAAGCAAAGCATCGTTTCCAGTATTGTATTTATTGCATGGAGCATACGGACATTTTGGAGATTGGTTAAAAAGCACGCCAGATAAAAAACTAGTACAAAATTTATCCGATCAATATAATTTGATTATCGTAATGCCAGAAGGAGAAACGTTTAGTTTTTACTTGGATAGCCCAGTAAACAAAGAAAGCCAGTTTGAAACCTATATTACCAAAGAAGTAATTCAGAAAATTGACAAAACCTACCGAACTATTAATGATAGAAAAGGAAGGGTAATCTCGGGGCTTTCTATGGGAGGACATGGAGCATTGTCTTTATCGGCTAAACATCCAGATTTATTTTGCGCAGCCGGAAGTATGAGTGGGGCAGTCGATATGGGAGTTATGTTAAATCGAGATTCAGCAGCTCAGGTTATAAAACTGATGCAACCCGTTTTTGGAGATAAAAGCGATAACATCGAACTGTACAAGCAAAATGCAGTTTTAGGAATGGTAGATAAAATAAAAGCCAATCAACTAGCCTTAATTATAGATTGCGGAGTAGATGATTTCTTGATAGAACCCAATCGTGAATTGCACAGAAGATTGTTGTATAATAAAGTAGCCCACGATTATACCGAGAGACCAGGAGCACATACATGGGAATATTGGGAAAATGCATTACCCTATCATGTATTATATTTTAGTAAAGTTCTGGCTAAAAATGGTGTTACTGTAAGATAAATATAATCAATTGATTGTAATTGATTTAAATACATAGAAACATAGGTTTTGTATTCTCAAAAAAGGCGTTTCACTTATTTTAAATATGCATAGCTATGTGAAAGAAATGTATTTTTTTCACACATAAAAGCCATGTTTTAATGTGTAAAATGTACTATTTATGAATTACATCTAATATAATTCTAAAAAATAACGTTGTGTGATATTTGTGTTTTTGGCTGAAAACTAATAAGATAAGGATTGTTTTATAATATTTTTTGAATAAATCACTATCAATTATTTTTTTTGGTTTGATTTTTGGAATACCTTTATATATAAAATTTAAAAAATAAAAAAGATGAAAAAGATAATTACACTTTTTGCCATAGTAGGATTGATAGTATTCTCAAGTTGTGAAGGAGACGAAGGACCTCCGGGACCTCCAGGATTACTTAGTTATGTTTTTGAAGTTAATAAAGTTAATTTTAGCGCAACTTCAAATTCTCAAATATATGTAGATTTTGATTCCAGAATATATAGTGGTGATGTTATCTTAGTTTACAGATATGATGGAGCTGATCCTGCCACTGGGCGTGATATATGGGTTCCGCTTCCAGAATCTCATTATTATAGTAATGGTTCTCTTTATTTTGCCTTTAAATTTGATTTCACTCAAGATAATGTGAGAATTTTCACTGAAGGTTTTGGATTGGCGGCTAATCCTATTCCAGCAGATTTTGTGGTTGATCAAATATTTCGTATTGTTATAGTACCTGGCGATGATGGAATTAATACAAAGAAATCAGTTAATAAACCAGATTACTCAGATTATAATGCCGTTATCAAGAAATACAATATTGATGATAGTAACGTTAAGAAATTAAATTAATGTTTTTACAATAGAAACACAAAAAGGGAATCGTAAGATTCCCTTTTTGTTTTAGCATATGTTTAATTTTTTATAAAAGTTTTTTGAACCATGCAATAATTATAATCTACTGTGATAAAATATGCTCCTATTTGTAAATTAGAAATGAAGTTTAATAACTTAATGGTTCAAAGAAAAAGATTTTCCATTGTAATTATTCTTCTGTTTTAGAAATCCCTTCATTGCTTTTGCTTGATTGCAATGAAACAATAATACCTACTATAAGCGAAAGGGCAATAAATGCAAGAGAGCCCCATTCGGGTACTTCGATATAATCGTGAAGTAACATTTTAAGACCTACAAAACTTAGAATAGCGATTAGGCTGTATTCTAGATAACTGAATTTCGCCAGCATATTAGCAAGGAAAAAATACATCGAACGTAATCCGAGAATAGCAAATATGTTTGAGCTGAATACCAAAAAAGGATCTTTTGTTATGGCGAGAATAGCTGGAACGCTGTCGATTGCAAATAATACATCCATAAACTCAATTACTATTAAAGCGACAAATAGTGGAGTGGCTGCCTTCTTTCCTTTTTCGGTTAATATGAAAAATTTCTCATGCTCCATGTGAGAAGTAATCGGAATTACTTTTCCTAAAACTTTATATATAAAAGAATCCTTTGGATGAAAATCTTCCTCTTTACCCGAGAATAACATTTTCATAGCTGTAAAAAGTAAGAAACCCCCAAATAGGTACGTTGTCCAAGTAAATTTATTAATAAGCATTACACCAAAGAATATCATAAGACCTCTGAATACGATAGCACCCAAAATTCCCCAGAATAAAACACGATGTTGGTATTTTTGCGGAATCTTAAATGAGGCAAAAATAATAGCTATCACAAAAATATTATCAATACTTAAAGAGAGTTCGATTAAATAGCCTGTGATGAATTTTATAGCTGCTGCTGTAGGTTTTAATCCATCTGGATTTTCGATATAATTGGTAGTGTACAGCCAATATATAACACCAGAGAATAAAAACGAGACGCTTACCCAAATAAGAGTCCATTTACTGGCTTCCTTAGTACTTATAATATGAGGAGTTTTGTTAAATACACCAAGATCAAGCGCTAGGATACCCATTATCGCTGCTAAAAATAGAATCCAGACAATCATAAACTATTTTTTTTAATGAATTACAAAGATAGTTTTTGGCGAGAGAAGTGGAATGTGAAATTTGAAAAAAGTAAAATGTTATTTTTTTTACCATTAAGAGATTAAGAGAAATTAAGTTTTAAACTGTTGGAGGGAAATTTAACCATAAAGGGCGCAAAGGGATACGCAAAGAGCGTAAAGTAGGCAAAGAAACTCTCCAGTATTGTCATTTCGACGTAAGGAGACTCGAGCGATAGCGAACAGGCGAAGCAAATCTTCGCAAGAAACTCCGTAACGAAAGTTCAATCTTTATCAGGATGACAAGTTTGTGTTAGTTTGCTCGCAGATTAAGCAGATTTTAATTCTTTTTAATTTTTTAATCTGTGGCTTATTTTACCGCAAAGGGCGCAAAGTTTTAAATTCTGTCCAACTCTTTGCAAAAGGAATGCGGATGAGGCGGATTCGCTAAAGCGAAAACACTGATTAAACGGATTTTGTCCTGTTCCGACATTTCGGAATCGAGATTGTTTTTTAAAATCCATTTTTATCTGCGTCTTTACTTTTGTAAATCTGCGTCATCCGCGTTCCTTTATATAGGCAATTTAAGCTTCGGTACTATTAACCCTTTTACAAGTAACTTTTCACCTTTCACCAAAATAAACTGCATAAAAAAAGTGCCTACATATATGAGGCACTTTTGTAATAGTATTAGGCTATGAGATTACAATGCTGATTTTACAGTTTTGATAATTCTAGCAGCAATTTTATATGGGTCACCGTTAGATGCAGGTCTTCTGTCTTCCAACCAACCTTTCCAACCTTTTTGTACTGTAATTAATGGAATTCTTATCGATGCACCTCTATCAGAGATTCCGAAAGAGAAATCATGAATAGAAGCAGTTTCATGTTTACCAGTTAAACGTAAATCGTTGTAAGCACCGTAAACAGCAATGTGCTCAGCAGTTACAGGACGGAAAGCCTCACAGATTCTTTCGTAAGTAGCTTGATCTCCACAAGTTCTTAAAACTTCGTTAGAGAAATTAGCATGCATACCAGAACCATTCCAATCGGTATCACCAAGAGGTTTAGGGTGGTATTCGATATAGTAACCATATTTCTCAGTCAATCGATCTAATAAGTATCTGGCAATCCAAATTTCGTCACCCGCTTTTTTTGCACCTTTAGCAAATAATTGGAATTCCCATTGTCCGCAAGCAACCTCTTGGTTGATACCTTCAAAGTTAAGACCAGCAGCGATACATAAATCAGCGTGTTCTTCAACTAATTTTCTACCGTGCGTGTTTTTCCCACCTACAGAGCAGTAGTACATACCTTGTGGAGCAGGATAACCTCCAACAGGGAAACCTAATGGCAATAAAGTTTTAGTGTCCATGATGAAATACTCTTGTTCAAAACCAAACCAGAAATCATCATTATCATCATCAATAGTAGCTCTACCGTTAGAAGGATGCGGTACTCCATCAGCATACATAACTTCAGACATAACTAAGTATCCATTGATACGAGTTGGATCTGGGTAAATTGAAACAGGAACTAATAAACAGTCAGAAGAACCACCTTCGGCTTGTTTAGTTGATGATCCGTCAAATGACCAATTCCCAAGTTCTTCTAGTGTTCCTTTAAAATTTTCGTGTTCTTCAACTTTAGTTTTGCTTCTAAGATTTTGAGTTGGTTCATATCCATCTAACCAAATGTACTCTAACTTTATTTTAGCCATAATAATATAAATTAATTTTTTTTGGATTTTTTTGTTGGGTCAAATATATATTTATTTTTTTATTGCTAGAAAAATGGGGGTAATTTTTATTTATGGTATTGTTATTTTTCGCATAAGCTCAATTTTTGATTCCTAAATTTTTAAATAGTCAATTTTATGGGGGTATAAAAAATAATTTCGCAATTATGAGTGATTTTTTTTAAAATGAGCGTTATCTAGTGGTTATTAAATTGTTTCAATAATGCTGAAAACCGAGGGGTTTTGTTAAATTACTTCGAAAAGATGGGGGTGTGCTTTTAAAAAGTTACATAAAAGGTATTGATGGGGGTGTAAAAAAGGGGATTTATTATTATATTTGCACTTTATTATAAAATCTAAATTAATAATAACTTAAAATTTGTCAGCATGTCAACATTACGTTTCCAAGCTTTAAAAGAAGCTTCAACAAGAAAGCCCGTTCAGTTTGAAGAAACCGACAGAAAATCAACCATTTTTGGTTCTAATGTATTTAACGATAAAGCAATGAAGCAATATTTGACTTCGGATGCATTTAAAGGAGTACAGGGAGCGGTTCAGCATGGAACTAAGATAGACAGAAAATTGGCGGATTATATTGCAATGGGTATGAAAGAATGGGCACTTTCTAAAGGTGTTACTCATTATACACACTGGTTTCAGCCATTAACAGGTACAACTGCCGAAAAGCACGATGCCTTTTTTGAGACATCATATGATGGTACAGATTCATTTGAGAAATTTGGAGGAGCACAATTGGTACAACAAGAGCCAGATGCATCAAGTTTTCCAAATGGAGGAATAAGAAATACATTTGAAGCAAGAGGATATACAGCTTGGGATCCTACATCACCGGCATTTATATTTGGAACTACTTTATGTATTCCTACTGTTTTCATTTCCTATACAGGTGAAGCATTAGATAATAAGATACCTTTATTAAGAGCGCTATCTGCTATTGATGATGCAGCAACTGATGTTTGTAAATATTTTGACAAAAATGTAAAGAAAGTTACTGCAACCCTGGGATGGGAGCAAGAATATTTCCTTATAGATAAATCTCTTGCAGAATCTCGTCCTGATCTTATGATGACAGGAAGAACACTGTTAGGGCATACATCTGCAAAAGGACAACAATTAGATGATCATTATTTTGGTTCAATTCCTACTCGTGCATTAGTTTATATGAGAGATTTGGAACAAGAATGTATGTTGTTAGGAATACCAGTTAAAACACGTCATAATGAGGTAGCACCAAATCAGTTTGAGTTGGCTCCAATTTTTGAAGAGACAAATCTAGCAGTAGATCATAACTGTTTATTAATGGATGTAATGCAAAAAGTAGCCGAGCGCCATCACTTTAAAGTATTATTTCATGAAAAACCATTTAAAGGAGTTAATGGTTCAGGTAAACACAACAACTGGTCGTTGGCAACAGATACTGGAGTAAACTTGTTGAGTCCTAGTAAAACACCAATGAGTAATTTACAGTTTTTAACGTTCTTTATCAATACGATTAAAGCAGTTAATGATTATGAAGAATTACTAAGAGCAGCAATTGCAACAGCAAGTAATGACCACCGATTGGGAGCTAATGAAGCACCACCTGCAATTATCTCAGTATTTATTGGAGAACAATTAACTAAGGTTTTGGCAGAATTAGAAGGGGTAACAACTGGAAAATTATCACCAGAAGAAAAAACAGATTTAAAACTGAATGTAGTAGGTAAAATTCCAGATGTATTATTAGATAATACTGATAGAAACAGAACTTCACCATTTGCTTTTACAGGAAATAAATTTGAGTTCAGAGCAGTTGGTTCAACAGCAAACTGTGCTAATTCAATGACTACGCTTAATGCTATTGTTGCAAAACAATTAAAAGACTTTAAAGTTGAGGTTGATGCTCTGATCGATCTAAAAGACATGAAGAAAGACGATGCTATCTTTAATGTTTTAAGAGAGTATATTAAGGTATCTAAAAAAATCCTTTTTGAAGGAGACGGATATAGTGAAGCATGGGAAATAGAAGCTGCTAAAAGAGGTTTGAGTAATCATAAAACAACTCCAGAGGCATTAAAAGCAAGAGCATCTAAAAAAGCATTGGATTTGTTCTCAGAATTGGGAATCATGAATCACATTGAGGTAGAAGCGCGTTACGAAATTGAATTGGAAGAGTACACTAAGAAAATTCAAATAGAAGGAAGAGTTTTAGGAGATATTTCGAAAAACCATGTTATTCCTACTGCTATTCGCTACCAAAATACATTGATAGAGAATGTAAAAGGGTTAAAGGAAATTTTTGGAGATGATTTCCTTACTACAGCCAAAGAGCAAATTGTATTGATTAAACAAATTTCAGGACATATCGAAGGAATCAATTCTAAAGTAGAAGCGATGACTAACGAAAGAAAGAAAGCAAATCATCTTACAGATGCACAAGAAATGGCAGAAGCGTATTGTAATAATGTAAAACCTTATTTTGAGGATATAAGAAATCATTGTGATAAACTAGAATTACTTGTAGATAACGAAATCTGGACATTGACTAAATATAGAGAGCTATTGTTTACAAAATAAAAGCTTAAAGGGTATTATAAAAAAGGTCTGGCAATTTGCCAGACCTTTTTTGTATAATAAATCCAAAAGTGACGTTTAAAATGCATTTTTTAGAATGAAATAAAAATCTAATATTAATTTAATAGATTTAGTAATTTTTTTCTGATAGTAATTTAAGATAAAATTAGCATTTCGTCGTTATTGTTTTGCAGTTCATCGAAAAGACTATTAACTTGTTGAAAAATAGGCGTTTGTATTTATTTCATTAAAGGAAAGTTCTTTAAATTTGAATCGTAATTAAGAAATAAAAACACTTCTTTTAAATTTATTTAACTTACTTACAATTACATTTTTTGGAGTGATTCCCCATCACAAAACCTACATAATAATTTGTATTAATAACCAATTAAATATATTTATTATGAAAAAAGTAGTTTTAAGCATCTCCGCGATGCTATTTGTAGGTGCTGCAGCAATTGCGCAAGCCAATGTGAGTGATGTAAATCAAACAGGTTGGATAAATGGAGCTTTGGTAGCTCAGGTAGGTTCTTCAAATGATTCAGAAGTAACACAGTTTGGTTTAGCAAATTTAGCATTTGTTGGACAAACAGGGGATTCAAATGAATCAGACGTTACTCAAGTTGGTATTCTTAACATAGCAGCTGTAAGTCAGGATGGAGATAGTAATAGTGCTACTATTGGACAATTAGGCCTTGGAAACATTGCAGTAATTGACCAAATGGGTAATAACAACACTGCATTAACAGCACAATTAGGAGCTTTTAATACATCTTCAACAACTCAATCTGGGGATAACAATAATGCAACAACATTACAATTTTTTGTAGGTAACTCATCAACTATTGACCAAGATGGAGATGGAAACAATGCATTTGTAGTACAATCTTACTGGTTTAACACTTCTGATATTTATCAATTAGGAGACGGAAATACTGCAATTACAGCTCAACTTGGATATGACAATACATCAAGTGTTTACCAAAATGGGACTGCTAACTTTGCACTTACATTACAATTGGGTAATGACCATATGAGTACTATTTCTCAAACAGGTATTGCAAACGGAGCTATAGTTTTCCAATCTAACTAAGCTTTACTTGAAGAAGTAGAATTTTAAATTTTACTTATAATTCAGTTTATACCAGTTTTATATATAAAACTGGTATAAATTTTTAAAGAAGATTTATTTTAAAGATGTATCATGAAACCAATAGTGTACTTAATATTATTTCTATTTACAAGTATTGCTTTCTCGCAGGGGTTAAATCCGATACTCGATTCGTATGCTATAAAAGCGTTGGAAGGAAATAATACTTATAGAAATCAAAATGCCAATCTATTTGTTCAGAATAATAATATTGTAAATATTATGCAAATAGGGAATTACAATACTTCGGATGTAAGTATCATTAGTAATAATGCCAATGTAGTTCTTAGTCAAATAGGGAATGACAATTATATAAATATGTATAAGAAAGCACCAGAAATTAATCAATCAGTTGTTCAAACTGGAAATAATAATATGGTGAGCGATTTTTCTTTATACTCGAGTGGGGCTATAAATATGTCAATTATTCAAAACGGAAGCAATCTGAATGTTTTTAATAATGGATCAAATTCTATATCCGAGGGGATGAGAATTACTCAAACCGGAAATTCAGGCACTATTTATATTTTCAATCATTGAGGCTATGAAGCGATATACTATAAATATTATTTTAATTGTGATGCTGTTCGTAATGCAAGATACATATTCGCAAGTGGTTTATACAGAGGTAAAAGCAAAAATTGAAATTGAAAAAATTGAAAATTTGCTAGCCATTACTGGAACTGTCGAAAATTTAAAATCAGAGTTTAAAAACATCTCTTATAAATTATCAGTTTTAAAAGTAAATAAATCAAATTCGAATCAATCAAATAATGCGCAGGACGGCAGGGCTACATTAGAGCCTATTCAAAAAGTGAATCTTTCAAAAACACAGGTAAATTTTACTCAAGACGATGAAATAATTATCCTGTTGTTAATATATGACGATAATAATGCGGTAATAGGAAAAGATAAAGTAGTTTTTGGTGGAAAGGATGAAGCAAGAATTGCTATTCCAAAACCTATTGACGGATTAGAAATGAATGGTATAGTTTCAAACGATACCAAGACTAAGTTGGGCAATGATTTTTACGATTATTTTTATTCAGAATATTCGAAATTAAAAATCAAATCACATAAGATCGTTACAGTTCGAGAAGAATTAACCTTCGGAAGAACTACTAAGATAATGATAGATGTTGATGGAGAAATAATTGATGAATTTATTTCAAGACCAGACGAAGAGTTTTTAAAATACATGGCAGAATCATCATCGGCTAAAATTTTCAAGTATTTTAAAAATATCGAACGACAAAATAAGTTTATCACTCAGTATTAAGTTTTACATTTAATTAGTTGACTTTCGAATAGATTAATTGAATGTTTTTTGGCCATTATTTTTAACCCTAAAAATACCAAAATGAAGACAATAACTTTACTATTTTGTTTACTAGGAATATGTTTTACTTCAGTTGCGCAAGATCTAGCATACAAACCTATCAACCCAGCTTTTGGGGGAGATACTTTTAACTACAATTGGCTGCTTAGTTCGGCGCAAGCACAAAATGACTACAAAGAAGATAAAACTACTGGATTCGAACAAAAATCAGATTTACAACGTTTCAAAGAAAATCTTAACAACCAATTGTTGAATAAACTTTCGAACTCTTTGTTTGAAGATCAGTTTGGCACAGGAATGGGCACTGGTACTGGTACAGGAGGAGGAATTAAACCTGGATCGTATGTTTTTGGAACATTGTCTGTAGATGTTTACGATTCTAATCTGGGATTAGTTGTAGATATCTTGGATATAGAAACAGGAGAACAAACACAAGTAATTGTTCCTGGAAACAATTAGGCTTATGTTTTTTATTGCCTAATACTATCTTTCGCATTTTTATCGGTAATAAGTTAATAAAGACTCACTTATGAATCAAAAATCACTTTTTGGAGTTCTAATAGTTCTTTTATTCTCTGGCTGTGGTGCCTATTTTAATCAACCAGTTGGAGTACAAAAAGCTATTTATGGAGAGAATACACCTGCTACCTCGGCATTAACCAATATTCCTAAACCTAAAGAACAAATTGTTGTTGGGGTGTATAAATTTAAAGATCAAACAGGACAGTATAAAGCCATCGAACAAGGAAGCACATTTAGTACAGCAGTTACACAAGGCGCTACTTCTATTTTAATAAAAGCACTTGAAGACTCAAAATGGTTTATTCCAATTGAACGTGAAAACTTGGGAAATTTACTTAATGAAAGAAACATTATTAGATCTACAAGACAGGAATATTCTACTAAACCTAATGAAAAAGAAGCCCCATTAACGCCTCTTTTATTTGCAGGTGTTTTGCTAGAAGGAGGTATTATATCCTATGATACAAATATAATTACAGGAGGTTTTGGTGCTCGATATTTTGGTGCAGGAGCTTCGGTAAGATATAGACAAGATAGAGTTACAGTCTATCTAAGACTAGTTTCAACATCAAATGGTAAAATTTTAAATACCGTTTATGTTTCCAAAACCATTTTATCACAAAGTGTCGATGCTAATTTATTTCGATATGTAAACCTAAACAGGCTTCTGGAAGTTGAAACAGGTTTTACCAGAAATGAACCCATACAATTAGCCGTTACTGAAGCTATCGAAAAAGCAGTTGAGGGACTTATTGTAGACGGAATTAAAGATAAGCTTTGGGAAGTAGATGCACCACAAGTTCAGGTAGATAATTTTGTTGCTGGCTATGATAATGAAAAAAGCGAAGCCGATTTAGCACAACTTTATGGAAGAAACCTAACCGAGAGAAGAGGACGTTTTGGGCTGGAATTATCAGGTGGGGCAACTTATATGCAGGGCGATTATCCTAATCCGGTTGCAAAACCAATGGCGAGAGGCGCGGCAAAAGTTTTTATTACCCCAGCTTTTGATATTAGTGCTTCGACAAATGTTTTTAAACTCGGTAATAAAGATAAGTTAGATGTAGGTTATGCAACGCTGGATTTAAATTTAGAATTGTCAATATTGCCTCACGATGTTTTTACGCCTTTTGTTTTTGGAGGAGCAGGTTTAGGATTCAACTCCAAGTATAAAAATTTTCATAGTAAAGTTCAGTTTGGAGGAGGGCTAGAGTATTTAGTAACAAGTAATCTTGGTATAAAAGTGTACGGAGAATACAATGTGAATTTTACAGATATGATAGATTATGTTGATAGCGGAGTCAGGGATGATTTTTATTGGCGTTTTGGTTTAGGAGTGACCTATTATTTCCCAAAGAACTATCATAAAAAAAAGAGAATGTAAATTTTCTTAACAATAATAAAAATATCTCATTCGAAAAATCACATCGGATAAACTTGATAAAAGTCTAATAAATAAAATCTACAAATGAAAATAGGATTAAGAATTTTAGTGTGTTTTATTCTTTTGATTTCTTGTAGTGAAGAACAATTGAAGGATGGAGCAAGTGGAACTGTAAAAGGAAGAGTCGTCGAGTCGGGAACGTTTACGCCTATAGAAAATGTGCGTGTATCCTCAAGTCCTGCGACAAGTACGGTATTTACAGATAAAGACGGTTATTTTATTCTGGAAGGTGTGTTGGTTGGAGATTACTCTTTTCAGGCTCAAAAAGACGGCTATATTGCCAGATTTGAACCAGCAAAAGTTGCAGCCGATGCTACAGTACAAGTTATATTTGAATTAGAAATATCTACTGCAAATAATAAACCGCCAGATATTCCGGTGCTAACAGCTCCAGTTGATAATGCAAAAGATCAGGCTCTAAGTTTAAATTTAACATGGACAGCTGCCGATAAAGAATCAGATACTTTAACCTATACCGTTACTGTAAAAAATGGAACGACCGATGAGGTTAAAATATATCCTGATCTTAAAACGACAACCTTGGCAATAAAAGATTTAAGTTATAGTACAAAATACTATTGGCAAGTAGCTGCTTCTGATGGAATTAATAAGCCAACTAATAGCGTAACCAATTCATTTACAACTTTGGCATTCCCAAATCCAAGATTTTTGTATGTTAAAAAAGTGAATAATAACAACGTTATATACACTGCTGACGAAGCAGGAAACCAACTACAATTAACATCAGCAAATGTTAATAGTTTTAGACCAAGAAAAAATTTAAGTGTAAATAAAATTGCGTACCTTAGCTCTGATGGTTCTCAGAATCAGATATATACTATGAATCCAGATGGGTCGGGAGTATTTAAAGTTACAAATTATGTACCTGTTGCAGGATTTAATATGGAGTTTGTAAATTATTGCTGGAATACAAACGGAAGTCAGATAATATATCCAAATTTTGATAAACTATATCGTATAGATTCAGATGGAGGAGGACTTATTCAATTGTTTCAAACGCCAAACGGAAAATTTATATCCGAGTGTGATTGGAGCCAAGATGGCAGCCAAATTGCATTAAAAGTAAATGACAGATCAGGATATAATGTAGAAATTTATGTAATAGATATGTCAGGAACAGTTTTATATACAGTACAAACAGGTTTAAGCGGAGCGACAAGCGGGTTAAATATATCGGTAGATAATCAGAAAGTAATTTTTACAAGAGACGTTTCAGGTTTCGAGAATTCAACATACCGAAGATTAGATTCCCGAATTTTCATGTACAACCGTTCAACCAACACAGCAGTAGAGTTAACAACTCAAAAGCAAAATGGTTTTAATGATTTAGATGTGAAATTTTCACCAAATGAGGCTGAAATCATATTTGTAAATACGTCTAATGACGGGATATCGGCTCAAAACGTACAAAAAGTAAGTGTCAATAATACAAGTGGTTCTACATCATCAAGAACCACATTATTTCAAAACGCATCAATGCCCGAATGGAAATAATCGTGGTATGGATCTAGATTTCCAAGCACTTTTTTTCTAAAAATCCGATGAGATTCTCAAACTTATCGGATTTTTTTATGTTTCAGACAGTCATAAAACGCAACAATTAAAAAAACTGGTTATCTTTGCATCACATCAACAACACAAACTAATTTCATGAGTTCAGATTCTAGCAAAAGGTACGCACAAAGAGGAGTTTCGGCATCTAAAGAAGACGTACACAACGCCATAAAAAACATTGATAAAGGGCTGTTTCCACAAGCATTTTGTAAAATTGTTCCAGACTATTTAACCCAAGATCAAGATTATTGCCTTATTATGCATGCCGATGGTGCAGGTACAAAATCATCTTTGGCCTATATGTATTGGAAAGAAACAGGCGACATATCAGTATGGAAAGGAATTGCACAAGATGCATTAATCATGAACATAGATGATTTACTATGTGTAGGAGCAACAGATAATATATTGCTTTCATCAACAATCGGAAGAAATAAAAATCTAATTCCAGCCGAAGTTATTTCAGCAATCATCAACGGAACCGAAGAACTGATAAAAGAACTAGATACTTTTGGAGTAACCATTCATTCAACAGGAGGAGAAACTGCCGATGTTGGCGACATTGTACGTACAATAATTGTAGATTCTACAGTAACAGCACGTATGAAACGTTCAAAAGTAGTAGACAATGCAAATATTAAAGCAGGAGATGTAATTGTAGGATTGGCTTCATTTGGTCAGTCAACATACGAGAAAAGCTATAATGGAGGAATGGGAAGCAACGGGTTAACATCGGCACGTCACGATGTATTCGGTAAATATTTAGCAACCAAATATCCAGAAAGTTTTGATGCAGCAGTTCCCGAAGAATTAATTTACTCAGGACAAGTAAAATTGACCGATGCTGTCGAAAATAGCCCGATAGACGCAGGACAATTGGTTCTTTCACCAACAAGAACCTACGCGCCGATTATCAAGAAAATATTAGATAAATATACGCCAGAAGAAATTCACGGAATGGTACATTGTAGTGGAGGAGCACAAACAAAAATCCTTCATTTCGTACAGAATTTGCACATCATAAAATACAATTTATTTCCAGTTCCACCATTGTTTCAATTAATTCAGGAACAATCTAAAACAGATTGGAAAGAAATGTACCAAGTATTTAATTGTGGTCACCGCATGGAATTATACGTTCCTGAAGCGATTGCACAAGATATAATTGCGATTTCAAAATCATTCAATGTCGATGCACAAATCGTAGGTAGAGTAGAGGCATCCAAAGATAAGAAGCTGACAATCACCAGCGAATACGGTACATTCGAATATTAATATTTTGAGGTACAAAGGTTCAAAGGTTCTGAGTTGCAAAGGTTTTTATACTGGAGTTTCAACAGAACCTTTTTATTAATAATTAGCTTTTTTAGGAGCTAATCCCGCTATCCGCTATATCTTTTCGGGCGAACACCGCCCAAAAAGGATACCGCTGCTATCGGGGCTAAAAATCACGTTATCATGTACGAATTACTTTTTTGGAAATACTCAGAAGGAATTTATTTAAACCATCACGAAGTTTACGAAGCACTTATTGAAGAGCAAGACGTCGAAGGTTTAGAGCAACTTCCTGTTACCGTAATCCTAAACAGGATTAGTTCATTATTTTCTAAATGGGAGAAAGTCGATGACAACAGTTGGAAAAACAAAGAAGGAAAAGGAGCTTTTCAGATAATAACTACACCACAAAGTATTAGAATCGATTGTTACGGAACCGAAGGAAAAGCAATGGATATTCTGGTAAATGCGTTAGAAGAATTTAAATGTCCGCTTTACGATCCACAAGTTCCAGAACGGTATGATGATATGAATGAGTAACCAAAATTTTAAATAAATTACAAAGCTGATTTTTAATAAAATGGATTTCAATTTCTCTGAAAATATAGTACTCGAAGACGATTTAGTTTTATTACGACCTTTGCAAAAAACTGACGTCGAAAACTTATTAGAGATTTCTCTTAACGAACCAGAAACTTGGGAGTATTCGTTAATTCGTGCCAACGGAAAAGAAAATCTAGAGAATTATATAGCTATTGCATTAAAAGCAAGAGATAATAAAACCGAATTTCCTTTTATAGTCTTCGATAAAAAATCAGGAAAATACGCAGGAAGCACGCGTTTTTACGATATACAGCTTTCATTCAAAACATTACAATTAGGATATACTTGGTACGGTTCGGCATTTAGAGGAACAGGATTGAACAAGCATTGTAAATACTTATTGTTACAATTTGCTTTTGAAACTTTGGGAATGGAGCGCGTAGAATTCCGTGCTGATAATAATAACCAACGAAGCATTGCAGCCATGAAAAGTATCGGTTGCAAAGTCGAAGGAGTTTTACGAAATCACATGCCTACTTTTGGCAGCGAAGTACGTCGAGATTCAATCATTTTAAGTATTCTACGAGAAGAATGGTTCGATGAGGTAAAAGAAAACCTGAGACAAAAGCTATAAATAAGTTGCTGGTATAATCAGTGGCAGAAAAATTAACCGCAAAGTTTTTAACCGCAAAGTACACAGTCCCGATAGCTATCGAGAGACACAAAGATCACAAAGTTTTTCCCAAATATTGTCATTCTGAACGGAGTCGAAGAATCATCGGAAGAAACTCGATAATCTTTTAAATTAGTGGTAGCAAACTATTAAAACCTTGTTTCTACCCATCTTTCAATAATACATGCTGTTCTTTTCTAATTTTGGCAAGTAATTTATCGATATGTGTTTTTATTTTCTGAGGTAGTAAATTCCAGTTTTTATCTTTTTTAAAACTTCTACAATAGTCTAAGTCGCACTCTACAGCACGGATAGCATATTTTTTGCCTTTGTAAACGGTGATAACTTTTATGCGTCTTATATTTTCATCATCAGTTTTGGTACCATAAACGATTACTGGATCGATATATCCATCATCATCTATGTCTTGAGTGCTGCAATATTTTGTCCAAAACCAAATAGACGTTTCTTCAACTTCGGCACTTTCAACTAAATCGTTTATAGTCCATTTTACGAGATAGTTTCCATGGTCATTTAAATAGCAAACAGCTTCAATTTTAGTGTTTAGCGTATCTTTAGACGAAATAACTTTTTGATTTTCATTTAAAGTTAATCCATAAAGTCCGCCTTTGTCTTGATATTCAAAGGCTTTGAAAACGGGAAATTTCCCTCCATCTAAATTTCTTTCGATTATTTCGTTTTTACTCAGCATTTTGCTTTGTACTGTTTGCGAAAAACCCATTATAGAGTAAAAGAAAACCAATAATAAGGCGAGTTTTTTCATAAGCTTAAATACTTTTTGACTACTCAAAGATATTCATTTTTAGCTTTATTTTAAAAAAAGTAAGTGAATACAGTATTAAACTTCAGAATCAAATTTCATCGATAGTATTTGCAAAGTAATTTTTAAAAAAACCAATATTTATTGTAATTTTCTAACCTGAAAGTTTTATTAAATCGTTTTAGTAAAATAGATTAACGCCATTAACCGACAACCATAAATTAAAAAAGACCTAATGAATATTGTAAATAACAAAAGATTCTTTTTCGGATTATCAGTTTTAATGCTGATTCCTTTCTATGAAATCAGCGGACAGGAAAAAACGAACAAACTTAAAGATTTAGTTCAATACGTGGATCCAATGATAGGAACTGCTAAGATGGGGCATACTTATCCAGGTGCAACAGTACCTTTTGGGAGTGTGCAATTAAGTCCAGAAACCGATACGATTCCCTATGCTACAAATGGTAAGTATAATAAAGATGTTTACAAGTATTGCGCGGGATATCAATACGAAGATAAAACGATAGTGGGGTTTAGTCATACCCATTTTAGCGGTACAGGACATTCTGATTTAGGCGATTTTTTAATTATGCCTACAATAGGGAAATTACAATTAAATCCCGGAACAGCAAGTCATCCCGAAACAGGATATCGATCGGTATTTTCACATAAAACAGAGAAAGCTGAACCTGCCTATTATAGTGTGCTTCTGGAAGATCATAATATCAAAGCCGAACTTACAGCAACAACAAGAGTTGGGATGCACCAATATACATTTCCAAAGTCAGATCAGGCACATATTATTTTAGATCTTACAGCAGGGATTTACAACTATGATAAAAAGAATGTTTGGACTTTTGTTCGTGTAGAGAACGATACCTTAATTACAGGATATCGCCAGACAAATGGCTGGGCTAGAACAAGAACAGTGTATTTTGCTATGTCTTTTAGTAAGCCAATTAAAGGATATGGACAAGCTACGCCTGAAAAAAACGTGTATAAAGGTTTTTGGGGACGATTTGATCAAACCAAAAACTTTCCAGAAATGGCAGGAGCAAACCTAAAATTATACTTTGATTTTGATACCAATGAAAATGAGAAAATTAAAATAAAATTTGCTATTTCTCCAGTAAGTACCCAAGGGGCATTGGCTAATATGAAAGCAGAAATTTCAGATTGGGATTTTGAAAGAGTTAAAAAAGAAAGTCAAGAAATTTGGAACAAAGAATTGAATAAAATTCAGGTGCAAACAATTCAAAAAGAAGACATGGTTAATTTTTATACCGCAATGTACCATGCTTTTTTAGGGCCAACAGTATATATGGATACCGATGGAAAATATAAAGGATTAGATGGTAATGTGCATCAAGCAACTACATTTCAGAATTATACAAGTTTTTCATTGTGGGATACGTACAGAGCTTTACATCCGTTATTTAATTTGGTTCAGCCCAAAAGAAACTCCGATATGATAAATTCGATGTTGGCACATTATGACCAAAGTGTACATAAAATGTTACCAATATGGTCACATTATGGCAATGAAAACTGGTGTATGATTGGGTATCATAGTGTTTCGGTAATTGCAGATGCCATAGTAAAAGGGAATACTGGTTTTGATGTTGATAAAGCGCTTTTAGCAACTGTTAATACGGCTAAAGTCCCTTATTATGATGGATTAGAATATTATATGAAAAAAGGATATGTTCCTGAGGATAAAAATGGTTCATCAGTATCTAAAACTTTAGAATACGCTTATGATGATTGGGCAATTGCGCAAGCAGCCAAAAAGTTAGGAAAAGAAGAAATTTATAACGAGTTCTCTAAAAGAGCAACAAATTATAAAAATGTATACGATGCCAAAACAGGTTTCATGAGACCTAAACTTGATGATGGAACATTCAAGAAAGAGTTTGATCCATTAGACACACACGGGCAAGGTTTTATTGAAGGAAATTCTTGGAACTACAGTTTGTATGTACCACAAGACCCTGCAGAAATGATAAAAATGATGAATGGTAAAGACGCTTTTACAAGAAGATTAGATTCACTTTTTTCGATGCACTTACCAGACAAATATTTTGAAAATACTGAGGATATTACCAAAGAAGGAATTATTGGTAATTATGTACATGGAAATGAGCCTTCACACCATGTGGTTTATTTATACAATTGGACAAATTCGCCATGGAAAGCACAAGATAAAATCAGAATGATCTTAAAAAGAATGTATAAAAATGGCCCTGATGGATTAGGAGGGAATGATGATTTTGGACAAATGAGTGCTTGGTATATTTTTAGCAGTTTAGGGTTTTATCCCGTTGCACCAGGATCAGAAGATTATAGTTTAGGAAGTCCATTAGTAGCAAATGCTATTTTTAATCTTGAAAATGGAAAAACATTTGAAGTAGCTACAGTAAATCAATCAGATAAAAATGTGTTTGTTAGTAAAGTACTCTTAAACGGAAAACTGCTTACGAGCCCTACAATAAAGCACAGTGATATTGTAAACGGAGGAAAGATTACATTTTATATGAGTAGTAAACCAAACAAGAAAATATATCTATAAAAGGGGCTAAGGTACTAAGGTTCTAAGTAGCAAAGGTTCAAAGGCTTTGCAGATGAATTTAAAAAGCATTTTAATCTTTTGAATTAATTTAGTATAAATAGAAGTTTTACATTATCATCCTGTAAGATCAAGAAAAAGACCTTGCAGGAATAGAATTTCTAAGAAAATTTGAGGATAACACTTAATTTTCCTTAATCTCTTAATGGTTCATTTTTTTATCTTTAATTTTATTGTAATTAAAATAGAAACGTAATGCAACTTTATAAAAACTTCACGAAATTTGCCTTTTAAATAAATAGAAGAGACATATGAAAATAAATCCTAAAAATGGAATAGACAAGTTGTTGTTCGGTATGAAGCAGAACGATGTTACAGCTATTTATGGTAAACCAGATAGAAATTATAAAGACGAAGATGATAATGTTATTTTTGCTTACAATAAGCACAAAATGAGATTGACATTCTATCAGGAAGAAGCTTTAAAATTGGGTTATGTTGTAGCATCAAGTCCAGATTTAGAAATTTTTGGTTTTAAAATTATAGGAAGAAAAATTGCCGATGTAAAAAAAGATTTGGCAACCAAAGGAATTACAAAATTCACACAAGAGGAGTTTGATACTTTCGAGAACTATTTCAACGAAGAAAACTGGATTATCTTTCAAACAGAATTTGAAGAAGTAGTAAAATTCGAAATCGGAGCAATCATCAATAATAAAGATGAATTTGATTGGAAGTTTCCAACAAAAAAATAAAAAAAGACAGCGTATAAAAAAACCGATAGTTGAAACTATCGGTTTTTTTATGATATAATTTAAGAAAATTATTGTTTTGGAGTTGGTTGATCTTTATAGATTTCCAATTCAAAAATAAGGTTTGTATTTGGAGGAATAACTCCACCAGCGCCTCTTTCTCCATAAGCAAGTTTTGAAGGAATGAAGAACACTACTTTATCACCATAAGACATAAGATCTAAACCTTCGATAAAACCAGGAATCATACCGTCTTTTTTACCAGCCTGAAAAGGAAAAGCTTGATATCCTCCTTGTGCAGCACGATTTGCATCATGTTTTCCGTACGCTTTAGCAACCTCTTCAAAGCTACTGTCAAAAAGAGTTCCGTCTTCAAAATAACCAGCATAATGAAAATAGAAAGTAGAACCATCTGCTGGTTTTACTCCAGTCCCTTTTTGGACTTTTTTATAAGATAAACCAGATGGAGTAGTTGTTATAGTAGCTTTTGCAGTATCAAAATATGCTTTTTTAGCAGCAATTACAGTAGCATATTTTTCTTTGTAAAGGCGTTCTTGTTCAAGAGAAGCAGCTTGTGCTTGTTTGGCTTTTTCAGCATCAAGTAAAGCTTGCTTTTTAGCTTCTTCTGCTTTGTTTTCGTAATAAGAAGCAAATACTTTAGGGGCATCAAATTTCTTTGCCATAGCTCCTTTACGAGTAATCTTTACAGTTAGCATTACATCATCCTGAAGAATAAGATTAACAACATTCATTCCTTCTGTAACGTGACCAAATATAGTGTGTTTGTTATTTAACCAAGGAGTATCTTTGTGAGTAATAAAGAACTGGCTTCCGTTGGTAGTTGGACCAGAATTTGCCATTGCAAGGACACCGCCTTTATCAAATCTAAGGCTAGATACGAACTCATCTTTAAAAGCATATCCAGGGCCTCCAGAACCGTTTCCGTCAGGATCACCACCTTGTATCATAAAGTCATTGATAACTCTGTGAAATTTTAATCCATCAAAAAATGGTTTTCCTTTTAATTTGTCAATAGTTACATAAGGATTTGTTCCTTCTGCCAATGATATAAAATTAGCTACAGTAATAGGAGTTTTTATGTATTCAAGTTGCAATACGATATTTCCTTTTTTTGTTGTAATTGTAGCAAAAATTCCTTCGTTAAGTGAAGGTTTTGTTTCAACTTTTGTAATTGCTGTTTTCTTGTTTGGAACAGGCTTTTTTGTTTGTGCTTGTAGGTTAAGTACACCTAAGCAAAATAAAAATAGAATTTTTAATTTCATCTGATTCTAATTTAAAATCGGTTAATTTTTAATATAAATTTATTGTTGTGGCATTTTGTCTAACAACTGTACTTCAAATATAATATTTGCATTTGGCGGAATTACACCTCCAGCTCCAGCTTGTCCATAAGCTAAATGCGATGGGATGAAAAGTACTGCTTTATCTCCAATAGAAAGTTGCTCGATACCTTCGATAAAACCAGGAATCATACCTTCTTTACTACCTGCTTGAAATGCTATTGGGGTGTATTGTCTTGCTTCGGCTCTTGCAGCATCAAATTTTCCAAAAGTCTGTGCCACACTTTCGATACAAGTATCAAATAATGTTCCGTCTTCTAGGAAACCAGCATAATTTATGAATACTTGTGCTCCAGCAGCAGGCTTTTTACCTTTAGCTTTTTCAGTAATTACATATTCTAATCCAGAGCTTGTTTTTGTTGCTTTTGATTTTAAATCAGCGTAGTAAGCTAGCTTTTCATCGCGAACAGCTTTGAATTTAGATTCAAATTCGCTTTTTTGTTTTGCTTCTGCAGAAAAATAATCATGAAATACTTTTATAGCGTCAAATTTCTTGGCAGCCTCACCATTTCTGATAATAGTTACTTTCTTGATATAATCATCTTGTTTAACTTGATTAACAACTTCCATTCCTTTGTCTACAACGTGACCAAAAATAGTATGTTTGCCTTCTAACCAAGGAGTTTCAACATGAGTAATAAAAAACTGACTGCTATTTGTAGCTGGTCCGTTATTAGCCATTGCCAAAACACCACCTTTGTCAAATTTTAAATCGTTAAATTCATCTTTAAATTTATATCCAGTGTCTCCAGAACCAGTTCCTAATGGATCTCCAGTCTGTATCATAAAATCTTCGATAACTCTATGGAATTTTAATCCGTCAAAAAAAGGTTTCTTTTTTAATTCTGGATTGGTAACGAATTCATTTTTACCTTCTGCAAGCGTTACAAAATTGGCTACAGTTATAGGTGCTTTTTGATAATTTAATTCAACAATGATGTTTCCTTTGTTGGTTTCAATTTCTGCATATAAACCATCAGGTAAATTGCTATGTTCATCTTTACAAGAATAAAGTGTTGTAATTGCAAGTAATAGTAATATGAGGCTTTTTTTCATTTCTAAAATATTAATTGTTTTTGATTAATTTAATGAGTCTTTCTTTATTGCAGGTGTTGTAGGTTTAGGTGCTTCAGTTTTTGATGATCTTGTTTCCATTTGTTTTCTGTAGGCAGTTTCCGGAACAAAATTGTGTAAAGTAACAGTGCAGATTAATGGTTGGTTAATTCCAATTCGTTTTTCATCACCATGATAGCCATAAGCCATATGAGATGGGAATAAGAAATTTACAGTTTCGTTTTTGCGCATTAATTTGATACCATCACGTAATCCCATCATGATTTCTTGTTTATCTACAAAATAAGTTTGAGGTCTTAACTCCATTTCACTATAAATAATATTTCCTTTTAGGTCTTTTATTTCATAGTCAAAAAAAGCAACATCTCCTTTTTTTGGAGTTATTGTATCGGTAGTGTTTTGGTTTTCATACGCATACCAATATCCTTTTGCAGAAGCAATATATTTTATTTTAGGATTGTTTTTAATAACAGTCTTAATTTGTTGTTCTTCTGTGGCTACAAGTTTTTTATTTCGTTCGATAGATTTCTTCATGAATGTACCCGAAGAAATAGAAACAGGTCTTCTGGCATCTTCATGTTGTTTACAGCTCGAAACTAAAACGGCTAGAACAATAGCTGAAGCAAATATTTTGGGATAGTTCATGGTGGTTATATTTTTAGTTTGGTTACTAAATCTTCAAATTTTTTCAAAGTTTCTTCCATCGAATCTAGTGATTTTCCTCCAGCAGCATTGCTGTGGCCTCCACCATTAAAATGAGATCTAGCAAATTCATTTACATCGAAACCTCCTTGCGAACGGAAAGAAATTTTGATTATTTTCTCCTCTTTATTTTCAATAAATATAGCTGTAAAAACAATACCTTTCATGCTTAAACCGTAATTTACGATTCCTTCAGTATCCCCTTTTACATAATTAAATTCATCTAATTCGGCTTGAGTTAATGAAGTATATGATGTTTTATGTTCGCCTAAAACTTTCATGTTTTGTAACGCTCTTCCAAGTAATTGCAGACGGCTGTACGAGCTATTGTCAAAAAGCAAAATAGGAATTTGAGTATTTTCAACACCTAAGTCAATAAGTTCTGCAATAATACGGTGCGTGTTTCCTGTTGTTCCAGGAAAACGGAAAGAACCTGAATCGGTCAATATCCCTGTATAGATGCAAGTCGCGATAGTTTTATCTAAATCTTCTTTTTTATCTAAAAATGAAATGAAATTGTAAACCATTTCGCAAGTAGATCCAAACGAAGTGTCAGAATAAGTGTAAGCAGAGTAATCATCAGGCTTTTGGTGATGATCAATCATAATGAAAGTACCTTTAAGCTTTGCTAAAGTATGTTCCATTTCGCCTGTGCGATGTAAAGCATTAAAATCTAGCGTAAAAATTAGTTCTGCTTCTTCAAGAATTTTAGTGCAGTTATCAATATCTTTTTCAAATATTTTTACAGTTTCTGAACCTGGTAACCAAGCAAGGAAATCAGGAAAATCATTTGGAGCAATTACAATTGGCTCATGATTATTTTTTAATAAAAAGTGGTATAAAGCTAAGGTTGAACCCATAGCGTCTCCATCGGGGCCTCTGTGTGGAATTATGGCAATCTTTTTTGGAGTTGCTAGTAACAACTTTATGGCTTGAATGTCTTGTATTTTCATGTGTGCGAATTTACATTTTTTTACTGTAAACCTGAAAACATTTTAGACATTAACATGCTTTTATATGTTCTTATTTTGGTTGATAGTCGCAGTCTTAGTTTTTAGTCAGCAATTTTAGATTTGATTTTTTAACTGCAATCGCAACTGAAAACTGAAACCGAAAACTGGGACTGAATACTAAAAAACTAAATCAAAACCATTTCTGATACAAATTATACTTAGGACCTTTTACAATTTGCGATTTGTAAATGCCTATGGAGCCTGAGGATAAGTAGGCAATAACACAGGCAATGGCAATAAAAATTCCGCTTTCAATCCCAAAAAGCTCTATTCCCATTACAGTACAGGCAATAGGAGTGTGAGTTGCTCCAGAGAATACGGCAACAAAACCCATTCCGGCAAGAAGAGCAATTGGCATAGGAATTATAAGTGACAAAGCACTGCCAAAAGTAGCACCTACAAAAAACAATGGGGTAACTTCTCCACCTTTAAAACCGGCACCTAAAGTAAATCCAGTAAAGAGAATTTTGAGTAAGAAATCATACCAAGCATTTGTATTTGTAAACGAATCTACAATTACAGGAACTCCTAGTCCTGAGAATTTTGAAAATCCGAAACCAGCAATAGCAATTGCTAGAATGATTCCGCCAACAAAAGGACGAAAAGGAGGATATTTAATAGTTTTAGAGAATAAAGAGCTCCAAAAATGAGTACTTCGAGAAAATAATAAAGCGGCAAATCCAAATAGTACCCCACAAATTAGAGTATAAAGCAAGTTTATTGAAGTAATTTCTGGAACAAGCGGAATACTGTAATGTGTATGTTTTACTTGCCAAATCTCGACAGTAAAATAGGCTACATATGCCACAATAAAAGAAAGTAAAATACTTTTTAAGTTAATTTTACTAAAATAAACGACCTCAAGAGCAAAAATAGCTCCTGCCAATGGTGTTCCAAAAACAGAAGCAAAACCGGCACTGATTCCTAAAATAATTAATGTTTTTCTTTCAGAATCATCGAGTTTAAAGATTCGGGTAAATTGGTCAGCGATTGCTCCTCCCATTTGTACAGCAGTCCCTTCTCGACCAGCCGAACCACCAAATAAATGTGTGATTATAGTTCCAAAAAAGACTAAAGGAGCCATTTTTAACGGAATAATTTGTTTAGGATTTTCGTATTCTTCAAGTAGTAGATTATTGCCTTTTACAACATCTTTACCTAAGTAATAATAACTAAAACCTACAAGTAATCCGCCAATAGGTAAGAGCCAGATAATCCAGTTATGATGGATTCTGTAATGGGTAACAAATTCTAAAGTAATTAAAAAAAATGCCGAAGCCGAGCCCGATAAAATACCTATTAAAACACAAATGAAAATCCATTTGAGAGCGAGAAGTATTTTTTCTTTTAAATTCATTAAAAATGGGCTTACAATATTTGTTTGAGTACAAATATAATAAATCAGTTTAGAACACGAATTTCACAAACAAAGGAGTGAAATTCGTGTTTGAATGTTATAATTAAATGCTGATTTTTAATCTACAATTACTGCAGTAAATTCTATTTCTACTAAGTATTCCGGAGATACCAATTTACTAATTTCGTAAAAACCAGTTGTTGGTTTTATGTCTTTAAAAAAGGTAGAATGTGCTCCAGCTACAGATTCAAAAGTCGAAATATCAGTAGTAAAAATGCGTGTTCTAATTACGTCTTTCATTCCAATGCCTAAGTCTTCTAGTACTTTTTCTACTCTTTCCAGAATATTCAATGTTTGTGCATAGGCATCATCGGCTTTAACTTTTTCGCCATCAACAATAGCAACTGTTCCCGAAACTTCTACGATATTACCAATGCGGACTGCACGACAATATCCCATTTTGTCTTCCCAAGGAGATCCTGTCAGGATGTTTTCTCTTTTCATTCTAAGGTTGTTTTTGTGTGTTTTTGAACTGTTTTTAGTGGTTTTTAAAAGCAATTCGTAGTTAGATTAATGTACTGCAATTTATGAAAAATGCACAAGAAAGACTGCGAAATAGTGCTAAATAATTCTTTGTAAATAATCAGTTTTTGTGATAAATTTTAAAATAGTTGGGCGTATCCCACTGAAGAGAGGTGGTGGGCTTTCTGTTACTATCTCTCACGAAAGATTACATACAAAATAAACCTCACAGACTAATTAATGATTGTTTTTAAACATAAATAAGAAATTAATTTATAGTTTGTTATAAATCAGATCCATTTCTCGCTGCTAGTATAATCATTAGGGAAATAAGTAAGATATTGAACCATTCTAGGAGTTGTTCCTTGGTTTGCCGAAGCACAATGAGGCAAAGTGTTTTGCCATATTATAAAATCGCCAGCATTTGCAACTATTGGTACAGGTTGCGTTATTTTGATTATTTCTTCTCTTGGGTTTATATCTGATTTAAGGCTATTCAGCCAAGAATCTATTTTTTTATGAAATCCAGGAACGCAATGAAATGCACCATCTTGAGCACCACAATCAGTTAGATAGAGTAGTCCTTGCAATCCAAAACTAATAGGTTGGCTTAAGCTAACATCCCAATGGAGAGCACCTCCCAAAAAAGTAAATTCATGATTTTCAGGGGGATTAAAGCTTACTTTATCAATCGTTTTGTATATTTCAGTAGTATTGTATAATTGTTCGTAAGCTTTTTTTATTCTTGGAGAAAATCTATTTCTGTTTAATGTTTCATGATCCGAAAAATTAACCATTAGTCCTTTTTGTTCCTGATGGTTTTTATACCAAGATTCTTTTTTATCTAGATCCATTTCTAAGAAATCCCAAATAGCACGTTGTGTATCCTTACAATCTTCTTTTGGAATAGCATTTTTTACAATAACATATCCATTAGTATTCCAAAATTCGAGATCATCACTAGATAGTACATTTTCTGTAAGCTCTTCGGTTCCTAGAGGAATATCCTTTTTGTTTTTATTAACCCAAATTTTAAAAGCTTCAAAATCCGGTTTTTCAAAATATAAATATTGTAATGCATCTTCCATACTAATCCCTAATCGGTATAGTATTTCAATTTCTTTGTCCCAAGTTAAATTTTCATTAGTATTAGCAATCTTGTTAGGGTTTAAGGTGCGGTTCCATAGATTTTCAAGAATATTCCAAGGCATAGTTTTAAATGTAGATGTGGTTTTGAAAAATAAAAAGGGAGTTGGTTTGTAGGAAATTTTTATTGGATCATTTCAAGAGGTATTTGATCAAAATATACTTGTAATGTAAAATCACCTACTACAATACCATTTGCAAGTAATAAATGACCATTAGGGGTGTTGTTCCATCTTACATTTGTTGAAATATGATGTAGGCCACCATTATAATTCTTTATCGAAAGGTCTTCTATTAGTAAAGGTTTTCCATTTTTATCAACAATTTTTTGTCCTGGAATTAGCTTATCAGCTCTTGTGTATTTTCCATTTGGAAGTAAAAAAGGAAGGTTTGTATCGCAAATAAAATAAGGAATATCATTACTGGGAACAAGAAGATGAACCATTTTCTTAGATTGGCTTTGAGATTCTGTATCCACACTAAAAGATACTTTGGCGATTGATGATGACAATTTAATTTTACCATTATTTAATTTTACAGAAATTGCAGATACTGCATCTCCTTTTGTAAAATAATATGCAGATTTTAATCCGGTAGGAATTGTGATAAGAGGATTGTTTTCTAAAGCATTACTATTTAAACTAACATCATTCGCTGGAGTAGAATTCGTTTTCATGCTGTATTTTTTTTAGAAAGTTTTGGGCTATATTTTAAAAAAAGACATAACCCAAAAATAACTTATTTAAAAATATAATTATTACGTATAAATACCTGTTTTGTTCTGCTTTTTTTTATTTTTATCGATTTATTTAGTTGTTATGTAGGTATTTATGAGGTTTTAAGGGTTTGAATGTCTTTTTGGGTTTATATAATTTTTCATTAGTGACTTTAATGAAAATAGCTAATGAGTATTTACTGTAATCTGAATATCTATTTAAGATGCTACAATAAAATTATCCGATTTGATGTTGTTCAAAAAGGCGAAGTTTATTTTGCGTAGCAGTCAGGTTTTTTTGCAGAACTTCGATTTTGTTTAATAAATGGGTAATGGCATCAATTCCCTCTAAGTTAATTTTGAGATCATAGTGCAATCGTATCATTTTTTCAATAGAAGGCAATTGTTCTGGTTGTAAATATTGTTCTTCTTCAAGAACGATAATTTCTATTAAGCCATAATTATTTAGATTAGATATAAAGGTATCCTCAATTTCGTGATATAAACAAAATTGTTTTATTTGGATTAAGTTTTTGCTATTCATGATTTCTTATTTTAGATAATTCTTTGAATAATTCTTTTTCTTTTTCAGATAGTTTTGTTGGAATTTTTATGGTGTAAGTGATGTATAAATCCCCAAATTGGTTCTCTTTTTTATATACGGGAAATCCTTTTCCTTTTAATTTGACTTTGGTTCCAGGTTGCGTTTCTGGTGGGACTTTTATTTTTACTTTACTATCAAAAGTATTCACTAAAATTTCGCCTCCCAATACCGCAGTATATAAATCAAGATCAACATCGGCGTATAGATTGTTTCCTTCACGTTTAAAATCAGAATTGTTTGCAACTACAAATGTAATATACAAATCTCCATTAGGACCTCCGTTAGCACCAGGTCCTCCATGTCCAGGAATTTTTATAATTTGCCCGTTTTCAACACCGGCTGGAATGGTAATTCGAATGTTTTTACCATTTACGGTTAGGTTTTGTTTATGCGTTGTATAAGCTGAAGTGAGATCCAATTGCAATTCTGCATTAAAATCTGGTCCTCTGTATTTAGCTTGGCTTTTACTGCTTCTTCTGGAACCATACATAGAATTGAAGAAATCTGAGAAATCACTTTCTGAAAAATCTTCTCCCGAATAATTAGAATAGTTGCTGTTATCTTGTCGTTGTTTTGAATATTGTTGTTGGTTAGGATCATATCCAGCTTTTTCAAATTCATCGGCATGTTTCCAGTCTTTACCGTATTTGTCGTATTTTTTACGATTTTCAGGATTGCCTAAAACTTCATTAGCTTCGTTTATTTCTTTGAATTTTGCTTCAGCTTCTTTGTCATTCGGATTTAAATCTGGATGGTATTTACGAGCTAATTTTCGATATGCTTTTTTGATTTCAGCTTCAGTGGCAGATTTCGTAATTCCTAATGTTTTATAATAGTCGATATAATCCATCTTTTAAAGTTTTTAATAAAGGTAAATTAAAACATTGAAGTTATGAATAAGTTATTAATTATCAAAATTGTATATTCAATAAGGTGAATGTTTAAAAGAGCTTTTTTGATATAATCGCTTTAAAAATGGTACGTTTTAATTTTTTTGGCAGGTTTTTTGTTTCCAAAAATTAGCCTAATATATTGTTATAAATCTCTTAAAGTTGTAGAGCACAATTTAATTATGCTATTTTTGCTATATCCCTATGATTTTGAAAAAATCTAAAAATTGATTCCATAATATTATATCCGAATGAAACAGCTTTTATTTTTTATCCTATTAATTACAACTCTTTCGGCATCAGCTCAAGCAGAATTTGCACCTAAGTTTAAACCAATTCCTCCAACGAATTTTGGTATTAAACCTAAAAAAATTCCGCCAACTGCTACAATGCCAACAGATATACCAGGGATTAAAGCACCAAATGTTTTTAATAGTATAAATATCGCTCCTGTACAATCGCAATTAAATTCTTCGTATCAAATAGGTAAAAAGGATAGTTTTTCAATGACTCCTTCGAATGAATTTGCAAATCCTGGAGACAGATTCATACCAGGAATGGAAAAAGATTTAGATAAAACATTAAAAGATCAAGGTTTAAAAGAAGGGAGAGGGGCTTTGCTTAAACAGAATATTTCGTTTGGTGATTTTAAAACTAAAGCAGATTATTTTATTATTAGACTTAGGGATTTTGGAGCTATTGATGGTGATTTGGTAAAAGTATCTTCTAATGATAAGGTTATTCAATCTGAAATCTTTTTAGATAGTAATTATAGAGATATTAAAATTATTTTGGATAAGGGATTTAATAAAATGGAATTCGAAGCACTGAATATAGGTACTCTTGGTGGTAATACAGCCGAAATACAAATTTTGGATGATCGTAAAAATGTGATTGTTCACGATTATTGGAATAATCTTGCAGCTGGTTTTAAAGCATCAGTAGTTGTTACAAAAGAAGAATAGGTTTTTTAAGGTTCAGAGCAACAGAGGTTCAAAGTTGTAAGGACTCAGTATTACATAGGTGTCTATCTTTTTTTACTCAAGAAAAGATAGATAATCAGTACGTTATAAGGCTAGAGACTTTAAGCTTTAAAAAAAAATTAAAATTCAATTTTTCAATTCGGAATATAAAAAGTATTTTTGCGCATGCAACACAACGTACTTATTTTAGATTTCGGATCGCAATATACTCAGCTTATTGCGCGTAGAGTTCGCGAATTAAATATATTCTGCGAAATCTTCCCTTATAATCATTTTCCGAGTGATTTATCAAGTTATAAAGCAGTAATTCTAGGAGGAAGCCCATTTTCTGTTCGTGCAGAAGACGCTCCACATCCTGATTTATCTCAAATTCGTGGTAAACTTCCAATGTTGGCAGTTTGTTACGGAGCACAATATCTAGCTCATTTTAGCGGCGGAGAAGTAGCTGCTTCAAACACTAGAGAATATGGTAGAGCCAATTTATCTTATATTAAGGAAAACGAAGTTTTCTTTGAAGGTGTTTCAGAAAATAGTCAAGTTTGGATGAGTCATAGTGATAGTATCAAAGCTTTGCCTACAAATGGAGTAAAACTAGCAAGTACGCACGATGTAGAATTTGCTGCTTACAAAATTGAAGGTGAAACGACTTATGCTATTCAATATCATCCAGAGGTTTTCCATTCAACTGATGGATCAAAGATGCTGGAGAATTTCTTAGTAAAAATTGCTGAAGTTCCTCAAAACTTTACACCAAATGCTTTCGTTGAAGAAATGGTGGGAGAATTGAAAGAAAAGTTAGGTAATGATAAAGTAGTTTTAGGATTATCAGGAGGAGTAGATTCGACTGTAGCGGCCGTATTATTGCACCAAGCAATCGGTAAAAACCTATACTGCATATTTGTAAATAATGGTTTACTTCGTAAAAACGAATTCCAAAATGTATTGGATCAATACAAAGGAATGGGATTAAACGTAAAAGGAGTAGATGCTGGAGATCGTTTTCTTAGTCAATTAGCTGGAATTAGCGATCCAGAAACCAAACGTAAAACGATTGGTCGTGTATTTATCGAAGTTTTTGATGATGAATCGCACCTTATCGAAGATGTAAAATGGCTGGCACAAGGAACAATTTATCCAGATGTTATTGAGTCAGTTTCTGTAAAAGGACCTTCTGCAACTATTAAATCGCACCATAATGTAGGTGGATTGCCAGATTACATGAAATTAAAAATTGTAGAACCGCTTCGTATGCTTTTTAAAGATGAAGTACGTAGAGTAGGTGCTTCTTTAGGAATAGATCCAGAGTTATTAGGAAGACATCCTTTTCCAGGACCAGGATTATCAATTAGAATTCTTGGAGATATTACTCCTGAAAAAGTACAAATTTTGCAAGATGTTGATGCCGTATTTATTGACGGATTAAAATCTTGGGGATTATACGATAAAGTTTGGCAAGCAGGAGCAATTTTACTTCCTGTAAATAGTGTTGGTGTAATGGGTGATGAGCGTACTTACGAAAAAGTAGTAGCGCTTAGAGCTGTAGAATCTACCGATGGTATGACTGCTGATTGGGTACATTTACCTTACGATTTCTTGATGAAAGTTTCTAATGACATTATAAATAAAGTAAAAGGCGTGAATCGTGTAGTTTACGATATCAGCTCAAAACCACCTGCAACAATTGAGTGGGAATAGTATTATTTTTCAAATTAAGGCATTACATTTGTAATGCCTTAATTTTTTAAAACCTACTATTTATGAGAGAACTTCTTACGATTTTTCTTGTCTTTATTTTGTCGTTTAACAAAATAATTGCACAAGAATCAACTATTGAACACAAAATTCAAAAAGGAGAAACTGCTTATTTCATTGCCCAGAAATATAATGTTTCCTTAGAGGAGATTTACAAATTAAATCCCGAATCGCAAAACGGATTAAAGGATAGTCAGATTATCCGGATTCCTATAAATTCTCCCGTTAAGGAGAAAGAAACCAAACAACTCACACACACAGTTACAGCAAAGGAAACATTGTTTGGTTTATCAAAACAATACAATGTAAGTGTCGAAGCCATTCAAAATGCAAATAGTTCAGTCCTTACAGATGGATTAAAAATGGGACAGGAGCTTATCATTCCACAAGATCTCGTTAGTAATACTAAAATTGTCCCTGCAAATACTATTGTTTCATCTAAAGTGATGCATCAGGTTTTGGCAAAAGAATCTTTATTTAGTATTGCCAGACAATACAATGTTTCAGTACAGGATTTAGAAAATTTAAATAAAGAGATTTTATTAAACGGTTTGCAAATAGGACAAACAATTGTAATTCCAAATAAAAGAAAAACAATCGATGGTAGGGTTCGTATTATAAATGAAGAAACTATTTTTCATGTTGTAGCTCCAAAAGAGACAAAATATTCGATTGCTAAAAAATATGAAATTACAATAGATCAGCTTGAGGCTCAGAATCCTGAGATTGTAAACGGATTGGTTGAAGGAAATAAACTAGTAATTAACACCAAAGAAATAACGCCTACTAACGATAATGAAGAGTTGATGCTTGCATTGGCAGAGAAGCAAGTTGTAGTCGAAAAAACGAAAGCCAAAACTATCGAATTAGAGGATTTAAAAGATAGATTGGTTGTCCAGAAAGAGATGAACCAAAAGGTAATTAAAATCAACGATCTTAATGTTGATCTTAGGGGAATGGATGGTTTAAAAGGCAATTCGATAGAGAAATTGAGACTCGTTTTAGAAGCTAATAAAAACGTTCAGGAAGTTTTAATGTCAAAATTAGATTCATTGGTGGTTAGTATGACCGATGATTTAACTGATTTAAAAAAGATGGATGTCTTGAACATGAAAGAATCCAAACGATTAGAAAAAAAATCTTTCGAGAGTATTGCCAAAACAAACGAACTATCTTCTCAGCTTAAAAAAGAATTAGCCGAAAACAGAAAGTCTTACGCAGGCTTGATGAATAAAGTAGAGCGAATTGCTGTTGAAGAAAATCAAGAGTATAAAAGAAAGGTTCGTGAGAATATTAAAAATAAAACTGGAGAGACGTTATTGCAAAGTCTTTCTTTAGAGAAAATCAAATATTATAAAATTGATCAGGAGAAAAATGATGCTCAGAATCAAAAATTAATTGCCAAAATTGATTCATTAGATACTCAGAAAAAAATAGAAGTAAAACGACATATTAGTAAAGCTTCTTTTTATGGATCCGAAGCCCGCGCATTTGATGATAAAGTGGCCTTAGTTAAATTAAAAAGATATCAAGATAATGCACTTCAAAATCAAACTCATACTGAAACTCCTGTTGTAGCGTTATCATTAGAAGAAATTAAAGAAAAAATAAAAGTAGATCCACTTTATAATAATAAAGAAGGTATGATTGAAGTTTTTGATAACCTAAAAGCAGTTCCTAATGGATATTATTTGGTTTTAGGTATCTTTACAGACGCTACACCAAGAGATCAGTTTATTATGAAACTAATTGACTCAGGTGATTTTAATGCCAGTTTTTTCTATAATGTAAACAGTCAGTCGTATTATGTTTATTCTGATAGTTTTGAAAATATAGAAGAAGCTTTATATGAATACAAACAAAAAGAAAATACACCACTTTATAAAAATTGGAGTATTGCTAAACTAGAATTATACATTAGCAAATAATTAACAGGTATGTGGAATCTTGTTTTATATAGAAATACTACCTTGTTTAAAATTTTTTATCTTATTATGAAATACATTTCAATACTAATTACAACCGTTTTTTTGATGTCTTATTCTGTTTTTTCACAGGATAAAATTAGTAAACACACCGTTGCCAAGGGAGAAACAATTAACCAAATTGCTCAAAAATATAAGGTGACTCCTTATGATATTTACAAGCTTAATCCAGATGCTCAAAGAGGTTTGAAGCTGGACAGCGTTTTGTTGATTCCAAATAATTCAGGAAAAGCAACGAGTTCAGAAAAAGCGGCAACAACTACGGTTACTCCTAAAAAATCAAATAGTGCAATTACACATGAAGTAGTAGCTAAAGAAACGCTTTTTGGAATTGAAAAAAAGTATAATATTTCAGATGAAGCTTTAAAAAAAGCCAATCCATTTCTTGAAAAAGATGGTTTGCAAATAGGACAAACTCTTGTTATTCCTTCAGGGAATAATAGTGCAAAAGGCACTACAAAAGACTCAAAAACAATACCTGCTACAAAATTAGTTCCTGCTAAACAAGATCAATATGTTTACCATGATGTTTTGGCAAAAGAAACTAAATATTCGATTACAAAACAATACGGAATCACAATTGAGGAATTAGAAAAACGCAATCCAGAAGTTATTCCTAATTTGCCAGTAGGGTATCGTTTAACTATAAAAGGTATTGCTCCAAAAACTGTAGCTACTACAACTACTGCTGTTAAAAATGAAGTAAAAACTCCAGTTATAGAAACTTCTAAGAAAGTATCATATGCAGATTATCAGGTAAAACCAAAGGAAACATTATATAGTTTGTCTAAAACATTTGGTTTATCGCAAGATGAATTAATAAAATTGAATCCGATTTTGTCAGGAGGAGTTCAGGAAGGGATGATTTTAAAAGTTCCTGCTGGAATTATGCCTCCACCAGAAATTAAATCTGAGACAAGGCCAGAAATTAAAGAGGAAGCAAAAGAAATAGTTACTTTGACTAAAAAGAGAAGTAATGACCGTAAGAAAATAGCATTATTATTGCCTTTTAATTTGTCTAAAATTCAAAGTGATACAACTAATGCTGCAACTCGTTTGAAAAAAGATAAATTCTTGAATATGACTTTAGACTTTTATTCAGGAGCATTAATGGCAATAGATTCGGCTAAAGTACTTGGGTTACCAATAGATGTTTCGATTTTTGATTCGCAGGAAACCAAAAACGGATCAAATGTAGCAGCTATTATTCAAAATAACAGATTACAAGAAGCTGATGCAGTTATCGGACCATTTTATCAAACTAATGCAGAAGCAACAGCTAAGTTATTAGGAGAAAGTAAGGTTCCTGTGATTTCTCCACTGTCTAAAGACAAAGGAAATCCTTTTGATAACTTATATCAGACAATCCCATCTAATGATATTTTAAAGAATGCAATGTTTGATTATATGCGTTCTAAAGGAGGTAATATAATTGCAGTTGTTGATAAGAAGAAAGAATCTATAAGACAATATATTCAGCAAAATCAAAAAGGAGTGATTTTTGCACCAGTTACTGAAGCAGGAGATTTTAATCCAGCAGGTTTAAAAATTCAGTTTGTACCTAACAGAATGAATTATGTTGTAATGGAAACGGGAAATACAGCTATGATTAATGCTACAATTAAAGTGTTATTGAGTTCTATGTCGGCATATCAGGTGCAGTTGGTAATTCTAGAGCCAAACAGTACATTGGACACAGACGAAGTTAGTTTTGAAAGTTTAACTAAGTTGAAATTAATGTACCCGTCAGTAACTCGTGAAAACGAATCTCCTGGAGCACTTGTTTTTGAAAAAGAGTATAGAAACAAAAATAAGATCAATCCAAATACTTATGCTACCAGAGGTTTTGATGTTACCTTTGATACTATGATGCGATTATCTCAAGGTAAAATTTATGAAGAGACTGCTAATGAAATTGCTACTGAACAAATAGACAATAAATTTCAATTTTATAAAAAAGAAGATGGAGGCTATGCTAATAGAGGCGTTTACATCTTGTATTACGATAGTGATTTAACAATAAAAGAAGCGAACTAATGACATCAAAAGTAACCTATTTAGGGGATTTAAGAACTAAATCAATACATGTGCAATCAGGGAATGAAATCATATCTGATGCACCTTTAGATAACAACGGAAAAGGAGAAGCTTTTTCTCCAACTGATACTGTTGCAAATGCTTTGGCAAGTTGTATGATGACTATTATGGGAATCAAAGCCCGTGATATGAATCTTGATATTGCTAACTCTACTGCAGATGTTACTAAAATCATGAATGCTGAGCCAAGAAGAATAGGAGCAATTGAGATTGTTTTTGAAATGAAAGGAACTAATGACGAAAAGAATAAAACAATCTTAGAAAGAGCTGCAATGACTTGTCCAGTTTTCCTAAGCTTGAATACCGAAATCGAAAAACGAATTACTTTTAACTGGAAGTAAGTTCTTAAGATTATATTTAAAAAGCCATCGAAGAATATTCTTTGATGGCTTTTTTGTGTTTATAGAGTAGCTCAAAAAGTTAATCTTCGTATTTCTTAACCTGATCTTCAAGCTTTTTAATCTTTGCTTTTAATAATTCTATGAGTTCTATAACAAAACTAGGAATAATAAATGATTCTGTTTCAATAGAATGATTTATGTTTAGTCTGTCTTCATTGGGAGTATCTAATTCATAAATGTCTTCTTCTTTCACCTCTAAATGTTTGGCAATTTGAATCCATTCGTAATCGGATATTTTTTTTAAACCTCTTTCTCTACGACTATAATTAGATTGTGTCATACCTATTAAATATGCTAACTCTTCTTGAGAGAGACCTTTATTTAGTCTTGCGTTTAATAGTTTTTCTTTCATGACTATGTGTTTTCTGTTAATGTTATGTTTGCAGTGAGTTTTATATAGGGTTATTTTTTAGTTTTTCTAAAAAACACATCACATCTTTAGAATGATTAAAAAGTAGTAATAATAGTATATAAAACATCCAATTGTACGAAAATATTGATTATAAACTTATAAAACAAGAATAAGCTACGAAAATGTTCCCGAACAGATAAAGCTTTATTTATGTTGTTGTGAAATTAATTTGTTTGAAGTTCCTGTAAGGATGAGATGAGAGGTAACTTTTAATTATACATATCTAAAAGTAGGAGTATGTAGTTTATTAAATAAAAAGTTAATCTATTATAAACCAAAACCTGTAATTCAGTTATTAAAGGCTTTGATTAGTATTTTATTAAAAGAATTGTATTTCTGCTAAATTTGGGTATTGTGGATTTAAAGCAAAAGCCATCGAAGAATATTCTTCGATGGCTTTTTTATGGTTACTAGTAAAAAATATTCTACAAGCCTTTTTCAGGTCTTAGATCTTCGAGAATAGGAGTAGCGATTGTTTTTACTTCTTTTTGTATTACTTCATTTTTTTGCTCAAAAATCACAATATTGTTTTTGCCTTTTTTAAGCCAACATCCCGGTAAGTATAATGTTTGTTGTGGGCCAACGCTCCAATAACGACCAATATTGATTCCGTTTACAAATACAATTCCTTTGCCCCAATCACGCATATCTAGAAATGTATCTCCAGTTTTACTAAGTTTAAAAGTACCTTGGTATAAAGTTGGGCGATTTGCTTTTGCTGAATTTTTATAAGCTATTAAATCTGGTTCAGTAGTCATTGGTAATTTATACATTTCCCAATCACCTGTAATAGTTTCCCCATTTATAATAACTGGACTTATAATTCCTTTATTATTGGCATTGATTTGTGAGCCGTAATTAATGCGTCCCATATTTTCGACAACAATATCTAACGTTGCATTAAATGGGATTTCGATTTCGCAATCGTATTTTTTATAATAACGATTTAACTCGGCTACTTTTTTTCCATTTACATATACTATCGCATAATCACGTAATCCATTCAATTCTAATTTTCCGCTAATAGGTTGTGTAAACTTTTTGCTGTACCAAACATAACCATCACCTTGATTTAATTGTTCAAATGTTTGCGGATTATCTTCTATTACAGGGGAGATTTTAGATTTTAAATCGGCTAGATCTACTGCTTTTACTAGTTTTATATCTGGAATAGTGATTACTGGTATTTGGCTAGGAATAGCAGGAGTTTCATTTGTTTTTAATAATTCTCTTAAAGCATTGTATTTTGGTGTTGCCCAACCAGCTTCGCTAATTGGGGCATCATAATCATACGATGTCATATCTGGCTGTATGTCATGTTCTTTATCATAATTAGCGCCTGAGGTAAAACCAAAATTTGTTCCTCCGTGTACCATATAATAATTAAAAGAGACTTGATTGTCCAGATATTTTTTTGTTTGTCTTACAGTCTGCTCAGGTTTTTGAGTAGGAAAAGGCTCTGCCCAATGATCCAACCAACCAGGATAAAACTCAGCTACCATGTAAGGACCTTGGTTATTATTAAATTGATTAACTACGGCCTTTAATTTTGCAATATCACTTTCGCCATTAGCAGTTGGTAATGCACCTGGTAAAGCGCCACCTTCAAATAACCAACTTCCATCAGAAGTAAAGAAAGGAACTTCAAAACCAATGTCCTTTAATTGTTGAAATACGGCTGCACTATATTTTTTATGCTCTTCGAGAGGTACATCTTTGCGTTGAGCAACATAAGAACCAAATTCATTTTCGCCTTGAACCATGATTATTGGTCCACCTTTGGTAATTTGTAAGTCTTTGACCTGATTATACAATTCGGTAAAATAGGCTTTGGTTGCAGCCAAATATGCTGTGTTGTAACCACGAATAACCATATCAGGAACATTTTGCAGGAACCACGGATAACCTCCAAATTCCCATTCGGCACAAACGTATGGCCCTGGACGTAAGATTACAAACAAGCCTTCTTCTTGCGCTATTTTTATATACTCGGCTAAGTTTTTATTTCCTGTTTTAAAGTCCCAAACTCCAGGAGTAGTTTCATGATAGTTCCAGAATACATAGGTTGCAACGGCATTTAATCCCATTGCTTTCATCATTTTTAAACGATGACGCCAATAAGGTTGTGGAATGCGAGAATAATGCATCTCTCCCGAATGTATTTGTACTGGTTTATTATTAAGTAAAAAGTTTCCATCGCTTATAGCAAAAGTTTGTTTTTGCTGCGCTAATAAAGGAGAGAGAGTAATGAAAGAAAATAGGAAGGCTAAATAAACTTTTTTCATTTTTAATTGAATTAAAGATTATAATTTATTGTGTATAACAAAAAGAGGGCACTTTATGATGGTGCCCTCTTGATGCAATTTAACTAACTTCAAAATTTTATTTTATTTAGAAAATTCTAAACCTTTTAATTTGTTCCAACCACCGCGTGTAAAATCTGGAATCTCTACTGGAGATGAATTGTTATCCAGTGAAATTTCTGTTAATGGACCTAAACAAGACCATTCAGCAAGATCGTATACATCCATATCAAGAGGTAATCCGTTTTGTAAACAGTGAATCAAACGGTAATCCATGATGAAATCCATTCCACCGTGTCCACCTACTTGTTTTGCTTTCTCTTCGATTCCTACTACAATTGGGTGTTTGTATTTTTCCATTAATGCTTTTTTCACATCTTCAGGCATGAATTTGTGTGCACTTAAGTTTTCATGATCTGGTTTAATATCTGAGCTAATTGATTTAGCATCTAATGCATAACCTTCTACTGGATATTTATTAGCAAATCCTTTAGTTCCACTAAGTTGATACATACGGCTGTACGGACGTGGAGATGTTACATCATGTTGAATTTGGATTGTTTTACCATTTTCTGTACGAATCATAGTCATAGTATGGTCTCCGTTTCTGAAATCTTTAACGTCGACACCTGATTTTTCTTTAATGTAAGCTGGATTTCCTACTGCTTTTGTATCCATAGAAACTAGGTAGTTCATCTTGTCACCACGGTGAATGTTTAATGCTTGACAAGCTGGCCCCATACCATGTGTTGCATAAATATCTCCACGGTGTTTTTTATTGTAATCCATACGCCAGTTATTCCAGTATTCTCCCCAAAATGGTTGAAGACCGTGAATATAAGAGCCTTCCGCATGAAGAATCTCTCCAAATAAACCTTGTTGAGCCATGTTTAATGTAGTAAGTTCGAAGAAATCATACACACAGTTTTCTAGCATCATACAGTGTTTACGAGTTTTTTCTGAAGTATCTATTAGATCCCAAATTTCTTTCATAGTCATTGCACCCGGAACTTCTATAGCTACGTGTTTACCATCTTTCATAGCTTGAGCACCAATATTAGCATGATGTTTCCAATCAGTTGCAATATATACTAGGTCTACATTTGGTAATGCTGTAACTTTTTTCCAAGCATTTTCATCTCCATAAAACTCCTGCGCTTTTGGAAGCCCTTGTTTTGTTAGAATTTCATTTGCTTTAATAGTATTTTCTTGAGTCATGTCGCATAATGCAACAATCTCTACTCCAGGAATATGTGTCATACGTTCTACTGCTCCTGGACCACGCATTCCGAGTCCGATAAAAGCAACACGAACGTTTGGAATTGGTGCTGTGGCTAAACGTAAAACATCTTTTTGTCCTTTAGCACGCGCAGGAGTAGGTGTCTTAATCATTTGGGCTGAAGAAGTAGCATATCCTAAGAAGAAGCAGGATATCAGAATAAATTTAAAGATACTAGTTTTCATGTTGAATTAATTTTAATTTAAAATTGTGGGCAATCTATTTTGGGATTGTCTTAGTTTTTTTTTATGGCAAAGTACTAAAATTTATACTTGGCTTATTATGCTTTAATGGTTTTGTAAATTTAGTTTTGGCTTTGGTGTATTTGTTAAAGAAACCACCATCTTTTAAAAAGAAGTATCCTTTTTCGACGCCACCAGAATAATCCATTCGATATCCTTTTCTTCCTGTATTATCTACTGTAAAAATAGCCGAATCTATTTCAGTCCAACTGCCTTTATCATCGCAATACCATTGATTATTAAACAAAACTTTGCGAGATTTATTTCCTTGTTGTGGTACGAAATTCTCTAAGAAAGAATGAAATCTTTTTAAATAAGTATTGGTTTGCGGACGATTAAAACTTGCAATTAGCATCCATTTGTTTAATTCGGGTGCATAAAAGTATGCGGTGTATGTAGTTGAGTTATCATTTTGAGGAACTCCGTTAAGCAAAAATTTATATGTCTTTCCAGCTTTCCAGTTATATCTTAAATAACTTTGTCCACCAGATCCTTCGTTTCCAAATTCACCAGTTTGTACATTTTCTCCTTTTTTAAGCATTTTAATTTTATGCGATTCAGGAATGCTTTTTGGATCATCTGTAACAAATGGGCTCCAAACAGAAAACAATACGCGACGCTCTGTTTCGGAATTTACCTGAATTCCAAAATAGCCTTCACCAAAACCGTTTGCCATATAATATGAACCTATTTTGTCTTCGTTTACAGGAACAGTAATTTCATTATAATACCATTGAACGTTTACTTTTTCTGGTACTTCGTAGTTTAAATGTACTGAAGGACCTCTTCGTCCCCAATGAAAAAAATTATCATCATTATTAGGTACAAAAGCAGTTTTTCCTTGAAGTGCTGAGCCACTAATGATTAATTTAGAAATAGAAGGAAAACTATTTTGTGTTTTACTAATTCCTTTTATTTTTAAAGCAACATATCCTGTATCAACAATTTTCCATTCTCCTATTAAAATAGGTCTTTTGTTGGTCTGGTCAAATTCGATCTTTTGTAATTCTTTGTTAATACCGAATTCTAATGTAGATTTTCCTTGAACATTCACATGCTCATCTGTAGAAATCCGAATCAATCCTGGAGTTGAAATCCTAAAATAAACGGTGAAGTATTCTTTAGGATCTGTCCAATTTTCTATTCCGTTATCGGTTATAGTATTATTACTTTCAAGGTTGTAAGAGCTAAAAGCATTTCCACCAAGAGGCAAATTGATTTCGTTTTTTGAATCTTGTGCTGCTACATTTGTACATAAAAGTAATAATGCAAGGAAAGAGAATATAATTTTAAAATATTTCATTTAGCCTGATTTTAGCTATTATTGATTTTTGCATTTAACTTCTTCAGAATCCCCCTTAATTACTAAGGAGGAATTCTAAAGAGAGCCTTATTTACTAACTAACCATAAAACTCAAAATTAGTTTTTTCAAAATCCTACTTATGGATTTTGAGTTAAAGTTCCAGGATATGCATTTATTTCCGATTGAGGAATATATTGCACTACTCTTGGACTTGTTGCTGGATAATCTACCATTGGTGTATGAGGACCAGGATAATGACGTGTCATTGTTTGTCCGTTTCTGTATACATCATACCCACGTTGCGCTTCAAAAGCTAGTTCCAGCTGGCGTTCTTCATCAATAAGCTGTACTGCATTTGTACTAGTTAAAGAAGTATATCCGCCACCTACGATTGATCTTTCTCTAACAATGTTTAAATTTTTAAGCGCATTTTGATAATCTGATTTTTTAGCATACGCTTCGGCCATATTCAAATACATTTCAGCCAATCTAGAGATAATAGGCGAGTGTAGGTGAGAGCTATTGTCTTGTAAAGAGCATTTCGTAACGTAGTACATAGGATATACACGATTTAACAACATCATGTAATCTTTTTCTCCTACATAAGTTTTACCAGCATAATTTATCGAATAACTATTTTCGGAAGCATTAACTACGGTAAGGTTGTAGTCTGTATTTGCTATAGTAATATAATATGAACCATTTGGATTAGTTTTAAGTGGTTGTTGTACATAGTTATAACCAGTTTGTGCTCCAGCAGCATTAAAAGCATCTGTTATAAAACGGAAAGCTTCTGTTTTATTGTTAGCAGCATCCAATGCATATTGAGGATCGATAAAAGCCCATCTTGCATCTTTCTTTAAACCAGATTTACGTAAAAGGTCTAAGTATTTCGCGCTTGCATACATTTCGCCCCAACCTTGTCCTTGAATGTTAGCGTACATACCACCAATACCATAATAATGATCGAAACCTGAGAACTCTGAAGCTACACGTTTAACAGCAAAAATAGTTTCTGTTTGTCCACTAGCGTCAGGTGCAAAAGTGTTGTATTTCATAAAATCGGCTCTGCTAAGTAAATTATAACGACCGCTATTAATTACTTTATTTGCATATTCGATAGATAAATCAGCATATTGTTGATTTGGTGTTTCATAAGTTCCACTCATGTATAAATATACTCTAGAAAGCATTGCTTGAGCAGCTTCTTTAGTTGCGTAAGCAGCAGTTCTGCTTTCATTCATTAAAGCTTCACCTTTTTTAAGATCGCTTATTGCTTGCTCATAACTTGCTTTTACAGTAGCTCTATCCGGAAGGTTAATGTTGGCAATATCTTCGGGTAATCCGTTTACAATTGGCACACCCAAATTAGTTTCTGGAGATTGTGCATAAGGTCTACCGTATGTTTTAACTAAATAAAAATAAACCATTCCTCTTAAGTAATAGGCTTCTCCTAATTGTTGATCCATTTTAGGGCTTTCTCCTTCAGAAATCATTTTCATCAAGTCGCTTGATTGTGAAATCACTTTGTAACTATTATTCCAGAAAGTAGATAATCTATCATTGACAGGGCTATGCTGATAAGAAATAAAAGTGTAGAACGCATCGGTAGAGGTTCCTCTAATCATGATGTTATCTCCTGGGTATTCACCAACACGGTGCATTACATCCGACCAGCCTTTAAGTTGTGCATAACACCCGTTAAGAAGTACTTCGACAGCAGCTTCTTTATCCTGCATGATTTTATCTTTTGTATATGAGCCAAATGGTTCTCGCTCCAGTTCACATGAAGATAGAAAACTAAGAGTAATAAATAATATGAATATTTTTTTCATGGTTTTGTTTTTTAAAGAGTAAGATTAAAACCTAATACAAATCTGCGTGTCTGTGGATATACAGAGGTTGAAACTCCTGTTATCGTTCTTACACCATTTCGCTCAAATGGAGGTATTTCTGGATCTACCCCTGAGAAATTAGTAATTGTAAACAAGTTTTCGCCTGATACAAATATTCTTAGGTTAGAAATATTCAAACGTTCAATAGACAAATTATATCCAAATGATACACTTCTCATTTTTAAGTATGATCCATCTTCTAAGAAACGAGATGATGCTTTATTTGAGTTACTGTTATTATTGTAAGAAGCTTGTGGGTGTGTAGCAATATCGCCTGGTTTTTCCCAACGACTCCATCCTTTTTGAAGGTTCATTTGGTTACGATCGGTATAAGCTCCATCCGAATCAAATTCTGCACGGGCATAGTTATAAATTTTACCACCTACTGAATAACTGAATGTTGCTCCAAAATCGAAATTTTTATAATTTAAGCTAGTCGAAAATCCTCCGTAATAAGATGGAGTATAGGCGTCGATAGCAATTTGATTTTTTGAAGCTTCACCATAGTCAGACGTTTTAACACGTTCACCAGCAGCATTGGTTGTAAACCATTCTGGTTTTCCATTATCAGGATTTACACCAGCCCATTCTGTAAGATACCAAGTATCAACATCTTTTCCAGGTGTTAATAGTTTGTTTGCTGAACCAGAAATACCTGTTCCGTCACCTACAATAATTTGTTGTTTTGTTCCGTAAAGACTTGTTACTTTGTTTCTGTTTAAACCAATATTAGCATCTACATTCCATCTCCAGTTTTCATTTTTAATGATATCTACATTTACAGACGCCTCAAAACCTTTATTGTTTACAGATCCAACATTTCTCCAAATACTAGTTACTCCAATTACTCCAGGTAAAGGAACTTCATATAATAAACCAGAAGTATCTTTATCGTAATAGTCTAATGTTATATTAATTCTGTTTAAAAGGCTAATATCTAGACCAACACCAGTTGTAAAAGTTTTTTCCCAGCTTAAATCTGGGTTACCTATTTGAGAAATAAGAGCTCCAGGATTCTCATTGTAGCCAGAAGATACAGAGTATAGTGGTAAGTGTAGATATAAACCAGTTGGTCTGTTTCCTACTGAACCATAACTTGCTCTAAGTTTTAAGTTGTTGATATAGTCAGCTTTAAAGAACTTTTCTTTATGAATGTTCCAACCACCACTAATAGAAAAGAAATTACCATATCTTGCATTTTCTCCAAAATTGGATGCTCCATCACGGCGAATAGAAAATTGCGCCATGTATCTGTCATCATAAGTGTAATTGATATTGGTAAACAAAGATTGAACAGCCCATTGCGATCTGTTTCCTTTAACTTTTTCGGGAACAGTAGCTGCATCTGCAACAATAAACCCAGGAGGTATTCCTGTTGAAACTCCTTCAGTACTTTTACCATTATATTCATTCCATTCGTATGCTGCAACTGCATTTATGGCATGCGCTCCAAATGATTTTTTAATGGTAAATAATTGACTGGTATAGAAACGATTATTACTAGTAGTTTCATCTGTAATTCTTCCTTTTACTGACAACCCTTCAGAAGATCTTGGATCTATGTAGGTCATTGAGTTATAATTTGAGAATGTATAGTTATTCGTAGAAGTGAATGATAACCAACTAGTAATTTTAGCATCAAAATCTAAATTGGATCGAACACTATATCTTTCAGATTCTCCGTAATTCCATTGTAAGTCATACAAATAGTTAGAACCTGTTGTATTTACCCAAGTAGGATTAGGTTGGTTTCCTACCAAAGTTCCATCAGGAAGATAAGGACTATCCCAAGGCATATTACCATACATTGCGCCTACAGAATGCTGTTTGTCTTCGGTTTCAGTACGTGTAATATTGGCTTGTGGACGTATGGTTAGCCAGTTATTTACTTTATAACTAAATTTTAAGAGTAAGTTATAACGGGTATAATCGTATCCTTTTATTGCACCAGTTTCATCATATACTCCTAGAGAAACGTAGCTTTTAAAAACATCACTACCGCCATTAATTGATAAGTTAAAATCTCTTGCGATACCTGTTTTTGTTGCATTTTTCCACCAGTCGTAATTTTTATTTCTTAATTCAGGAGTCCACCACCACGCATTACTAAAATCTTGCTTGTTAGGAAAGGAATCATACAAATCATATAATTCCTGACCATTCATAATATCAAAATTTCCTGGATTTACTGTTGTAGCGGCAGTTTTAATAGAGGCATTAATGGTTGCTTTGCCAGATTTCCCGCTTTTTGTAGTAACAATGATAACCCCGTTTGCCCCTTGAGATCCATACACAGCGGTAGATGCAGCATCTTTAAGCACTGTCAAGGTTTCGATATCGGCTGGATTCATATTTCCAGAGCTACTTCCTACGATAACACCATCAATAACCCATAGAGGGTCAGTGCTTCCGTTAACTGTAGTTTTTCCACGAATAACGATTTTACCAGCATCTCCTGGCTGTCCGTTTCCTGAACTTACATAAACTCCAGTTGCTTTACCAGCTAATAAATTCTCTACAGATGGAGTAGTAATATCTGTTAGTTTTTTATTGTCTAAGGTTTGTAAAGCTCCAGTAAGGCTCTCTTTTTTAATTTTGCTGTAACCAACGATAACTACTTCGTCCATTTGTTCTCCAGCTTCTTTTAGAGTAACAACGATAGGTCCTTTTCCAATCGTTACTTCTTGTTCTTGCATTCCCATGTAAGAAATAACCAGTACTGTTTGGTTATCTGCTACTTCAATGGCAAATTCACCATTGTAATCAGTTTGTACTCCAATACTAGTTCCTTTAATTAGGACATTTACTCCCGGAAGAGGTAATCCAGAGGCGTCAGTTACTTTTCCCTTAACGATTTTTTGTACAAACGCTAAATCAATCCTGTTATAAGTAGTTGATTTTGATGGAGCAGCTGTTGAAATTTGAAATGTTAAAGCGAACAATGAAAGAATTGTCAATTTAATTTCCTTCCTAGATGGTTGGTTAAACCATAAGTCTCTAGGCTTTTTTTTAATTAATAATTTCATACTCTTAAAAATGTGTTTGGTTAATAATTTGTTTTTGTGTTGTGTTAACTGGTATTCATTTTTATTATGATCTTTTTAAGGGATAATTGCCTTAAAATGAAATTGATCTTTTATGCTTTTTTAATATTAATTATCTAGTAAATTATTTTCTAAACCTTAAAAAAAAGTACGTTTTTTCCTGTTTATTATATTGCTATTTTTTAACATAAATTGTGTTTTATTTTTTAAGATATGACGAAACTATATATTTAATTTTTATTAAACAAGGAAAAGTATAAAAAATGTGCTCGAACACACTATTTTTGTGTTCTCGAGCACATTTTTTTTATTGAAAATGTTTTTTTAGTAATAAAATTCTAGTTTATTATTAAAAAAAAAGGAAGTCTAGCATTCATGTAAAAACAGGAATTTTACAGGTAATTATTATTAGATGAGGGAATAAATAAAAATATTACTGAAAAAGTTATGAATTTTATATAAAATGTTTCAATTGAATAGTAGATGTATTTAAAATAGTACTGTTAATAAAACAATAATATAGTATCAATAATGGTCTTTAGAATTGAAGTTTTAATGTGTTTTTTTGGTTGAGTTAATACTCTTGAATCCCTTCAAATATTGGAAGTCATTTGAAGGGGGTTGATTACTTAAATTTGAGCCAATTTTTGTAAAATCCAAATTGGAATATTAGAAATAAAAAAAGCGATTTTAAAAGAGATAATCTTACCTTTTGGTATTAAGTGTAAACAAGCCTATTTCTTTCCCTGAATCATTAAGCATTTGTAAATTTAAAACTTTAGAATTGGCTTTAATTCGTATTAAAGTTCTAATTCCAGTTTCAGGACCACCACCTATAACAAAATGATAGGAGTGATCGGTATTTGGTTCAAACATTCCGTATTCGTGTGTGTGTCCTGCAACAAACAAGTCGATTTTGTATTTTTCGAATAAAGTACCAAATAGTCTGCGGCATTCTGTAGTTCCGTGTTCTTCATCAGAATGATAATGAGGGATATGCATCATTACTACACGAAACGGAGCATTTTTAAAAGCTTTAGATTTCATTTGTTTTTCTAGCCAAACAGCTTGTTCTTCGCGATAAGAATCGTAATTAACAGTTCCACCATATACAGGATGAGAGTCTTTTTTATCTTCACCAGTATCTAAAACAATTGTAAAAACAGGACCCATCTGGAAAGTGTAATATTCCTTCTTGTTATAATTGTAATAATAATCTAATAGATTTCTTGAGAATTTACCTCTGGTTTCGTGATTTCCTCTCACAAACATAAAAGGTTTTTCTGCCGAAAATAAGCTGCAAGGATGGAGTAAATGATCGATTATTTGTTTTTCATCCGTTTGATAGTCAAACATATCTCCGTTAAGGAAAACAAAATCGTAGGGCTCATTTTGGTTGAGATGTATGAGTTCGCCAAAAGATTCCGGTCGGTCATGTATATCATTAAGAACCAGCCAGCTTACTTCTTTTGCTTTTGGGTCGAGTGTATTAAACTGATAGGTTTCACTGCTTATAATATTTCCAAAAGTGATTTTGTAAGGTTGGAAATCTAGAATTTGTTTAGAGAAAACCTTATAAAAATATTTGGTATCTGGTTTGAGATTTTTGAGTGTTACCGTATTGATTTTAGAGTTGGTATTCATCATACCGTGAGCACATTGTTGCGCTTTGGTTCCTAATTTCTCGGTTTCTCCATATTCTACCCAATTTAAGCAAAGTAGGTTCGTAAGCCACATTATTGTAATGCTATCACTTGTAGGAGCTTGCAAATAGGGCTTTGTTAAAAAATCATGTTTAGCGTCTAGTACTTCAGTATTTGTGTTTGATGCTAAAGCCGATAATGGTATGCTCGTTGCTATAACAGATCCCGAAATACCTGCTATAGTTTTTGTTAAGAAGGAACGACGAGAGTTTTTTTCTTCTTTCATAAAAGATAAAATTTTGGTTATTTATAATCTGTTGGATGTAATTATTTTTGATACATAGCTACATAGGTTAAGTACTTCCAAAAAAGGTATTTTACTTATTTAAAGCGGACATAGTTAGCTATGTGAAAGAAAAAAGTTTCTTTTTTGCATTCTTTTTGAGTTATAAGATCTATGTTTTTATGTGTTAGAAAAAAATAATGAATTATATACTAAAGTATTATTTATAGTTAAAATGGTTGTTAGTTTGTTGTAAATTGAAACGAAACTATAGATTATATTTTATTAAACAAAGAAAAGTATTGCAAAATGTGTTCGAGCACATTATATTTGTATTGTTGGAATATTTGTATCAAAAAGATAATTGAAGAATAATATGAATCAGGGAATTAAGAATTATGAAGTAAAATCAATAGCTGTAAACCAATTAATTGTATCTGGAAAAGGTGATTCTGAATTATGGAAAACAGCAGTTATCCTAGATGATTTTTGTTCGCCTTGGGATTCTAAAGCAGTTTCCCGAATCGAGTTTAAAGCCTTATGGGATGCCGAGCAATTATTTTTTTGTTTTACAGTATATGATTCTGAAATTCATATAGAAGAGGAAGACGATAGTATTGATAGTATCAATAATTCTGATAGGGTAGAACTCTTTTTTAGACCAAATAGTTCACTTAATCCGTATTATTGCATGGAGATTGATACTAAAGCCAGGGTAATGGATTTTATAGCGTATCCTGATAAGAATTTTAATTTTGATTGGTCATGGCCAAAAGATGATTTAGTAGTTAAATCATCTGTAAATGAGGATTCTTTTGTAGTAGAAGGCGCGATACGTATTGCATCCCTGAAGCAATTTGATTTAATAAAGAATAACCAAATCGAAACGGGAATTTTTAGAGCCAAATATTCTAAAACAGATAGCTCTGATTATGAACCCACTTGGATCACTTGGGTGAATCCTGATACCGAAACACCCAATTTTCATATTTCATCATCGTTTGGAATCTTAACTTTGGAAGACTAGATTATTCCAGATAAAAATCGGCATTTTCGGAATTAATAATATCAATAGGTAAGAGTGTAACAGCAGGAGTTTCTTTATGAAAAAGGAAATGCTCTACAAGGTATGTTATGCCAAGATAAGCTTGTCTTTTTTGGTTTTGATGAATCAGGAAATCAATTACACCAAGATTTAGATTGTTTACATTCTCGTCGATTAAATCGTACCCAATGATTCGGATTTTTTTATCCTTAATCTCACTAATAGTTTTGGCTATTTGATATGCCTTGGATGTAGTAATAAAAACACCAGCTAAATCAGGATTTTCACTAATGAAATTTTTAAGAGTAACTTCTACATTTGGACTTTTTAGTTTTAAAGTCGTAATCTTATAATCAAGGTCTTCTTTCTCGCTAAAATAATTTCTGAAACCTCTTTCTTTTTCCTGCATGTGAATTGCATTCTTGTAGGTTTCGTCAATATGTATAATAGCAATATGTCCTCTGATTAGAATTGTATTTAATAATTTGGCTGCTACGCGACCACTTCTAAATAAATCTTGTCCAACAAAATTCTTTATTAAAGTAGATTCTACCTGATTATTAAATGTATTTACAATGATATTTAAAGAATCGTATTTTTTTATAGCATCCAATGTTTCCTTATGGAATAATGGTGCTAACAAAACTGCATCTGGCGATTTCTCTATAATAGTTTCATTGGTGTTTGTAAACGATTTTGTTTTCTCAGGATTAAAATAAAATGTTTCAACAAGTATATTGTAGGCTTTAAATTCCTGAACAGCATCTTTTATTCCTTGGATGCAGGGAAGCCAATAGGGATCGATTTCAGGATCAGGTAATAAAATACAGATCTGATAAATCTTATTGTTCTTTAAATTTCGAGCAATAAGATTGGGTTCGTAATCAATTACATTTAAAACTTCGTTTACTTTTTCTAGAGCCAGCGGAGAAACTTTTCCTCTTTTATGCAATACCCTGTCAACAGTACCTTTCGAAACACCTGCTAATTTAGCAATATCTTTAATCGTATATTTTTTATTCATAAGGAGGCAAATATATAAAAACTTTGTATTTATTTTTTTTAGGAAATATTTATAAAGTAAATGGCTTTTTAATTTGTAATGAAGTATTTGGTTCTGTAATAAATAATGTACTGAAAAATTTGTATGCAAAATAAAAATATAAAATTAGGTATTCTTAGTTTCAATTAACGTAAAAATCTTAATAATTTTCAAGAAGATTTTTATCAATATTTTCAGGCATATATATAAGTGTGCTCGATAACATTATTTAAGTGTGTTCGAGCACATTTTTTGTTTTTTCTTAGGTTAATTAAAATTTAATATCTAGTTTCGTAAAGTTGAAATTAAAATAAAAACCTATTTTACGAACAAATAATAGTGTAATAAGCAGTATTGCAGTATTTTAATATATTATAAAAGTGAAGAAAATTATATCGTTGGCACCAGGAAGAACGTGCCTTTTTGGGGATCATCAAGATTATTTAGGATTGCCTGTTATAGCTTGTGCAATAAATAGGAATATACAATTGACAGCAATACAAAATGAGACTTCAGTTTTTAAACTAAACATGGAGGATATTAATGAAGTTAGAGTCATTGATATCAATGCAACTTTTGTAGAATTAGAGCCACGTGACTACTTCGCTTCTTCGTTACGAGTTTTAAGAAGACACGGCTGTATTCCTACTGTAGGATATGATATAACTGTAAAAGGAGATATTCCTATTAATTCAGGGACATCAAGTTCATCGGCATTATTAATGGCATGGATTAATTTTTTGATAACTGCTTATGGCGTTGATTGCGAGGTGACTCCTGAATTTATAGCGCAAATGGGATATGCATCAGAAGTTTTGGAGCATGGAGAGCCAGGCGGAATGATGGATCATTTTAGTATAGGAGTAGGGAATATTGTTCATATTAATACAAGCGTTCCGTTCTCGTACAACATAATTGGCACAGAATTAAAAGGATTAATTACAGGAGTTTCTGGAGTTCCAAAGGAAACAATTGGGTTAATAGGAGAATTAAAAGGCAATGCATTATTGGCTATCGATATTATAAAACAGAATTTCAAAGATTTTGATTTACATAAAACCGAATTAGAAGATATAGATAAATATCGTAATTATTTACCAGACAGATTGATTCCGTTTTTTGAAGCAGCTATAAAGAACTATCAATATACAAAAGAAGCATTAAAAGAATTTGATAAACCAACGCTTGATTTGGTAAGAATTGGTGAATTAATGAATATGCATCATGCAGTTTTAAGAGATTTATTAAAAATAACAGTACCAAAAATCGACGATATGATTAATGCCGCATTGCGCGCAGGAGCTTATGGTGCCAAGATTGTTGGTTCAGGTGGTGGTGGAAGCATTGTTGTAATTGCAGATCCTAAAAAAGAAGATGCAGTTGTAGCTGCAATATTGGCTGCTGGAGCAAAAGAAGCCTATACAGTAACCGTAGATCCAGGAGCAAGAATAATAGAACAACCTAGTTTAGTGTAATTTTTTTTAACCCATAGAATCATAATTTGCAAAGTCTAAAAAAGGCGTTTCATTCAAAAGAAACCATATAGAGTAGAGCTATGCGGAAAAATTATAATTCTCTAGAATAGCTTCTTGATAATTTAAGACTATGTTTCTATGCGTTAAATGGCATTTTTCGGCTCGAGCAAAGCGAACAGACGTAGTAATTAAGCCAAAACAAGGTATAACAATATAATAATATTAAAATTTTAAAGAAAAAATCATGCATGACAATTTAATTATTTTAGCAGGCGGTGCATCTTCTCGAATGAAAAAAGAAGTTGTATTAAATAATTTAACCGAAGAAGAAATCGCTCAGGCGAATGAAAGAAGTAAAGGCTTAATAGGAGTAGGTCCTAACGGAAGACCCTTGTTGGATTATCTCTTGCTAAATGCAAAAAAAGCAGGATATAAAAACATCATTATTATTATAGGAGAACAAGGAGAATTGTTTAAAGAATTTTACGGAAACCAAGATAAAAATAATGATTTTCATGGATTAAATATTTCATTTGCAGTACAGTATATTCCAGAAGGAAGAGTAAAGCCGTTTGGTACAGCCGATGCATTATTTCAAGCAGTAGCCCAATATCCAGAGATGAATACTCAAAGTTACTCCGCTTGTAATAGTGATAATTTATATTCTACAGCAGCATTGCTTGCGCTAAGAGAAACGAATAGTCCAAATGCTTTTATAGGCTACGACCGTGATGCATTAGATTTTCCATCCGAAAGAATTTCGCGTTTTGCAATTGCCAAGCTAGATGAAAATAACCACTTATTGGATATTTTAGAAAAACCAACCGCAGACGATTTAGAAAAATACAAAGACTCGGAAGGAAAATTAAGAGTAAGTATGAATGCTTTTAAATTTGATGGAGCAATGTTATATCCTTATTTGAAAAACTGTCCAGTTAATCCTGAAAGAGACGAAAAAGAATTGCCAACAGTACTTTTAAATACAATAAAAGACAACCCAAATACCGCTTTAGGAATCCCTTTTTCTGAGCATGTTCCAGATTTAACAGCCAAAGAAGATATTGCAGAAGTAAAAGAATATCTAAAAAAATACTACCCAGAATTAAACTGGGAATCATAAAAATTAACAAAAATTTCATATCTAATTTAGGAATAAGAAGAACTTATTGAACTACTTTTGTCGTAGTATTGCAAAAAAATCGCAACAAGCTGTGATGAATTTGCAAAAATTATGAAAGTGTTGGTGCTATTTTAGATTGAAAAAAACAACTAATCAATTAACCATCAACCAAAAAAAAATTATGTCAAAGATTGAAAGCGCAGTAAGTATAGGCCAAAGGAGTACAATTATTCCTATGGTTATTTTAACCGCATTATTTTTTATTCTAGGATTTGTTACCTGGCTTAATGGGCCTTTAATTCCTTTTTTTGAGTTAGCTTGTGAGCTAACCGCTTCTCAAGCTTATTTTGTAACATTTGCTTTTTATATCGCTTATTTTGTTATGGCAATTCCATCATCTTGGGTTATCGAGAAAGTGGGATATAAAAACGGAATTTCACTTGGTTTAATTGTAATTGCAGTAGGAGCTTTTATGTTTTATCCAGCAGCAGCAACAAGAACTTTTGTATTCTTTTTATTGGCATTATTTACCATGGGAACAGGTTTGGCAATTTTACAAACTGCAGCAAATCCTTACGTAGTAGTTATTGGACCAAGAGAAAGCGCTGCTGCAAGAATTAGTGTTTTAGGAATCGCAAATAAATTTGCAGGATTTATAGCGCCATTAGCCCTGACAGCTTTGGTGTTATCAAATATGCAAGAATACACAGCAGATAAAATTGCACTTTTAGACGAGGTTTCTAAAACAGAAGCCCTAAATTTGCTCACATTACAATTGCAAACGCCATATCTTTATATGGGATTGGTTATTTTGGTTTTGGCACTTTTAGTTAAGCTATCTCCGTTACCAGAAATTGATTTGGATGAAGAAGGTGATGTACTGCATTTAAGTATTTTTAAGCAAATAAAAAATGCTTTCAAACACCCACAATTAGTTTTAGGAGTAATAACTCTAATGTTATATTTAGCAGCCGAAGTTTTAGCAGGAGATTCTATCGGAGGATTCGGAAAAGAACTTGGCGTGTATGGTAAAGACGGTAATTTTTATTTAAAATTAACTTCATTTACAATGTCGGCGATGGTAGTAGGATATGTTTTAGGGATTACATTAATACCTAAATATCTTTCTCAAGTTACTGCATTAAAAGCATCTGGAATTTTAGGATTAATTTTAGTAATTTTAATAGTTGTTATATCACCAGAAATAACGGTTCAGTTTTCGGGGATTCCAGCTATACCATTAGTAGTTATTTTAGTAGCATTAATGGGACTTGCAAATGCACTTTGCTGGCCAGCAATATGGCCAATGGCACTTGCGGATTTAAAAGGATATACCAAAATAGGAAGCGCAATTTTAATCATGGGTATTATAGGAGGGGCAATTTTCCCTTTAGTTTATGGAGCTTGGGCAGAAAGCATTAATACAAGTAATATAGCAAATGGAGTTGCTAAAACTGCTAAAAGCGGAAATCAAATAGCATATTTAATGCTAGTACCATGCTACTTAATGATTATATTTTTTGCATTTAAAGGGCATAAATACAGAAGTTGGTCTCGCAAATAAAAACAGGATAAATAAATAAAGTAAATATAAAAAGAAGCGAATAATGTTAAAAAGTTCCATAGATAAGGCAACAGGTTTCGAAAAGCGATTCGAAAACATTGACACAGTAGTTTTTGAAAATTCAACCGAAGCATCTAAAGCAGTTGCGCAGCAAATAGCGGCACTTATCAAGTCAAAACAAGAAAAAAATGAATCATGTGTATTAGGATTAGCAACAGGATCTTCTCCAAAAGGGTTGTATGCTGAGTTAGTACGTTTACACAAAGAAGAAGGATTAAGTTTTAAAAACGTAATCACTTTTAATCTGGACGAATACTATCCAATGGAACCGGATTCAGTAAATAGTTACGTGCGATTCATGAAAGAATTGTTGATGGATCAAGTAGATATTTTACCTGAAAATTACCATATTCCAGACGGACTTTTATCAAAAGAAGAAATTGCAGATTATTGTGCAGATTATGAAGCTAGAATCGAAGCTTTAGGAGGAATCGATTTGCAGGTTCTTGGAATTGGAGCCAATGGACACATCGGATTCAACGAATCAGGTTCATTACAAAACTCAAAAACAAGATTAGTAGCGTTAGATCACATAACAAGAGTTGCAGCAAGTAAAGACTTTTTTGGATTAAACAACACGCCAAGAACAGCTATTACACTTGGAGTAAAAAAGATAATGGAAGCCAAACAAGTTATCTTATTAGCTTGGGGAGAAGGAAAAGCAGAGGTTGTAAAAAAATCTGTAGAAGGAGAAGTTACCAATAGAATTCCTGCGTCATTTTTGCAAGAGCATAACAATGTTGTTTTTGTTTTAGACAAAGAAGCATCATCAAAACTAACAAGAATCAACAGACCATGGTTAGTAGAGAAAATTGTTTGGACAGACAAATTAACTCGTAAAGCTGTTTTAGGATTAGCCTTAGATTTAAAGAAACCAATTTTAATGCTTACCGATGCCGATTATATCGAAAATGGAATGAGTGATTTATTGGCAGATTCAGGACCAGCTTATGATATCAATATAAAGATATTCAACAAATTGCAAAATACCATTACAGGATGGCCAGGAGGAAAACCAAATGCGGATGATACCAAACGACCAGAAAGAGCTGAACCAGCAAGAAAAAGAGTATTGATATTTAGCCCACATCCAGATGATGATATCATTAGTATGGGAGGAACATTCATGCGTTTGCAAGAACAAGGACATGAAGTACACGTAGCATATCAAACCTCTGGAAATATAGCTGTAGCTGATGATGAAGCATTGCGATTTGCAAGATTCGTTACCGATTACAACGAAAAATTTGGAATCAAAAGTGTCGAAGCAGAAAATATCTACCAAAAGGCAGTAACATTCTTAACAAACAAAAAGAATAGCGAGATTGATATTCCAGAAGTACGTTACATCAAAGGATTAATCAGAAAAGGAGAAGCACGTTCGACTAGCCACTTTGTAGGTTTACCAGACGAACAAATTCATTTTATGGAGCTTCCGTTTTATGAAACAGGAACAATCGAGAAAAAACCAATTGGAAAAGAAGATATCCAATTAACAATGGATTTAATCGATAAAATCAAGCCACATCAAATATATGCAGCAGGAGATTTAGCCGATCCACACGGAACACATAAAGTATGTTTGGATGCAATTTTTGAAGCAGTAAAACAATTAAAATCAAAAGACTATATGAAAGACTGTTGGGTTTGGTTGTACAGAGGAGCTTGGCAAGAATGGGGAATTGACGAAATAGAAATGGCAGTACCAATGAGTCCAGATCAGGTATTAGCAAAACGTCACGGAATCTTCAAACACCAATCGCAAAAAGATGGAGTTGTATTCCAAGGATCAGATGCACGTGAATTCTGGCAAAGAGCCGAAGATAGAAACAGTGAAACAGCACAATTATACAATGAATTAGGATTATCACGTTATGCTGCAATGGAAGCCTTCGTGAGATGGCACTTTTAGAAGTTGTTAAGGTTCTGAGTTACTAAGATTCTAAGTTTTTTAGGGCTTTATAATATTCGCCACGAATTCCCGAATTATATTTAAACCTAATTCGGGAATTCGTGGCGAAATCATTTTAATTCTTTTAATCTGTGGCAAAAAAATAAAAATTAGAATAGCTTTGTACCAACAAGAAGTAAGAAAGAGAATAAGTCCATATTCTATTTTCTTATTTTTTTCTTCTTAAAAAACATGGAACAAAATAAAAAAGAGCTTATAAAATTGGCACATACAAAAATGCCCTTCGGGAAGTACGAAGGACGTTTTCTTATTGATTTGCCTGAATATTACGTAGTTTGGTATAGCAATAAAGGATTTCCAAAAGGTGAATTAGGATTGCAATTGCAATTGGTTTACGAATTAAAATTAAATGGTTTGGAGGAGTTAATTCGTAATATTAAGAAGCGATATCCGAAACCGTAAAAAAGTATTAAGATAGTTTTGGATTTTGTAGATGATTTGCTAATCATTTTTATTTTTGTGTATTGAAATTTAATTTGGTAAATGGAAAATAGTATTAAAAAATCAAGTTCGGGTCAGGTTTTAAGTGTATTGTCGTTCATATTGTCAACTATTGCAATAATTTCGGCAGGGTTATGTTGTGTGACAACTTTTATAAGTCCTATAATTGGAATACCTTTTGGGTTGTTGGCAGTTTTTCTTGGCTTTGTTTCTGTAATCTCAGCAACAATCGGCATGTCTCAAGCAAGAAAAAGTAATAGTTCTTTACTTATTTCACAGATTGGATTATGGGTAGGAATAATTGCTGTTGCAATTGTTGTCGTTTTTATTTTAGTAATATTTTATTGGATGGGGACTCAAATGCTGAGATAGGAGATTTAACATATTTTTGTAATTTTATTATTTTAAGTTAATTGAACCGTTTTATATAGATAAGATATCCTGATTTTCTATATCTATTTCTAGCACAATTTATTTGTTTTTTCTTCATGAATTAGATTTTTAATAGATTTGTTATTCATAGATTGCGCAGATTAAAATGTTTTTTTTAAAATAATCTGTAGATAAAAAGAAAATAATAATAATAGCTTTGCAAGAGAAGCAAGAAAGAGAGTTCTATATTCTTTGTTCTTGTTTTTTTTATTTTAAAAAATAGAACAAGACAAAAACTTCTCATAAAATTAACTCACGCCAAATGCCTTTCGGGATATACGAAGGCAGATATTTAATCAATCTTCTTGAATATTATGTAGTTTGGTATAGTAATAAAGGATTTTCAAAAGGTGAATTGGGATTGCAATTACAATTGGTTTACGAATTAAAATTAAATGGTTTGGAGGAATTAATTCGTAATATTAAAAAGCGATATCCGAAACCGTAAACAACACAGCTTATATTTTTTGGAAACGTAGAGTATATACTACGCAACTTCCTAAAAAAAGCTACAACTTTTTTAAAATCTATTTTAAAGCTTTATAATGCAAATCGAAAAAAAATATCCAGGATTATTATAATTTATTTTTAGACTAATAACTTATCAAGTTGATTTCTAAGGCGTATAAAACCTAAGTTAATCTTAAATCCAGAGAGTATAAAAACAGTGTAAAATAAAAGGATAAGAAAAATCTTTTTATTTAATTGTTAATAACTTATAGTCGATCTATCGGGTTTGTGTATGTGTTTTTTTATTTTTGTAATAATTAAGATATAAAATATATGGAAAACAATCTACCTACGTCGAATGCAGGTCAAGGAATGGGTATTGCAGCTTTAGTATTAGGAATAGTAGCTGCTATAGCAGCATTTATTCCTTGTTTCGGTTTAATTGCAATACTTTTTGGAGTACTAGCTATCATTTTTGGAGCAATTGGCTTATCGCAAGCAAAAAAAGAAAACGCTCCCACTACAATGCCAAAAGCAGGTTTAATACTAGGGATAGTTGCAACAGCTTTTGTTATTATATGGATGTTAGTTGTTGTAGGAACTATCGGTTCTGCTGTTGTGTCTCATAAAGACGAGATCGGTAAAGCTTTAGATTCTATAAATGCTGAAACAGAAAAACTACAAGATTCTTTAGAAAATAGTGTAGAAGTAACAACAGATACAGTTAAAGTAGAAGTAGAGAAATAATATATATTCTTTGGAAATAAAAACTTCTTACGGAATAGATTCTTATAAAAAGATAAACTTAATTTTTATTATATTAATTATGTTTATCTTTTTTTATTCCTATTTGTCAACTTTTTTAAATTTTGGAATACGCTCTACTTGTGAAGGTATGCCAATCAGTTATTGTAAAAGCCGCGGTTTAACAAGGGCCTTTTCTCAAATTCTGAATTTCAATTTCAAGCAGGCAATTGCTTACAATGCCTACGGCTTAAAAATTTTTTCATTTTTTCTAATTCAATTAATAGCCCGTTTGGTTATTAATAAAATAATTAATTTTTCTAATTTTAAGTTAGTATTGACTTTTGATATCATTTGCAGTTCTATATTTTTTGTTTTTTCATTTTATAACTTAGTTGTAATATAAAAATTAAGACTGAATAAATAGATTGATTAAAATGGAGTCTATTTGAAAAGAAAAATTGTGAATTACGGAAACAACTAAACGTTCTGTTTAAAAAAATGGAAATTATCTAATTATCTAATTGACAATTTGTCCAATTTAATTTGTACTTTTGCCACGTTTTTTACACAACTACAATACAAACAACAACAGAATGAATCAAACGAAATATATTTTTGTTACAGGTGGTGTGACTTCTTCACTAGGAAAAGGGATTATCGCAGCGTCTTTAGCAAAATTGTTACAAGCAAGAGGTTATCGCACAACTATTCAAAAATTTGACCCGTATATAAATGTAGATCCGGGGACATTGAATCCGTATGAGCATGGAGAATGTTATGTGACTGATGATGGAGCTGAAACCGATTTGGATTTAGGACATTATGAGCGTTTTCTTAACGTTCCTACATCACAGGCTAATAACGTAACTACTGGTAGAGTATATCTTTCGGTTATTGAAAAAGAGAGAAGAGGAGAATTTCTTGGAAAAACGGTACAGGTAGTACCTCATATTACCAACGAAATTAAAGATAGAATGCAATTACTAGGTAAATCTGGTGATTATGATATTGTTATTACCGAAATCGGTGGAACAGTAGGAGATATAGAATCATTGCCTTATATAGAGTCAGTTCGTCAGTTAGTATGGGAATTGGGAGAGAATAACGGAATTGTAATTCATTTAACTTTAGTGCCATATTTGGCTGCTGCTGGAGAATTAAAAACAAAACCAACACAACACTCTGTAAAAACTTTAATGGAAAGTGGGATCAAAGCTGATATTTTAGTTTGCAGAACAGAACACGAACTTTCAGATGAATTACGTAACAAACTTGCTTTGTTCTGTAATGTAAAAAGAGAAGCTGTAATACAGTCAATCGATGCATCAACAATATATGAAGTACCTAATTTAATGCTAGAAGAAGGATTAGATGTAGTTGCTTTAAAGAAATTGGATTTGCCTAAGAAAGCAGCACCGGATTTAAAAAACTGGAACACTTTCTTGAAAAGATTAAAAAATCCAAAGCATACAATTAATATTGGTTTGATAGGTAAATATGTAGAAATGCAAGATTGCTACAAATCAATTTTAGAAGCATTTATTCATGCAGGAGCTTCAAACGAAACTAAAGTAAATGTAGTTTCTATACATTCAGAGCATATTAATGCAGATAATATAGAAGACAAATTGAAAGGTTTAGACGGAATTCTTGTGGCTCCAGGTTTTGGAGAAAGAGGAATAGAAGGAAAAATTGAAGCAGTGCGTTATGCACGTGAAAATAAAGTTCCTTTTTTCGGAATTTGTCTTGGAATGCAAATGTCAGTAATCGAATATTCACGTAATATTTTAGGTTATACAGATGCAAACTCAACAGAGATGAATGAGAATACTGCTCATCCAGTTGTGAATTTAATGGAAGAGCAAAAAACAGTAACCGATAAAGGAGGAACAATGCGTCTTGGAGCATGGAAATGTGATATTACGCCAGATTCATTGGCACATAAAATTTACGGTAAAACAACTATTTCAGAGCGTCACAGACACCGTTATGAGTATAACAGTCAGTATGTAGATGAATTGCAAAAGGCCGGATTAATTGCTTCAGGAGTAAATCCAGATACAGGATTGGTAGAAATTGTAGAATTAAAAGATCACCCATTTTTTATTGGAGTACAATACCATCCAGAATACAAAAGTACAGTTGCGAATCCGCACCCAATTTTTGTGAATTTTATAGCTGCAGCGGTAACAGCTCATAAAAAATAATACGTATTTGTATAAGTTTCTGAAAACAGAAGAAACGTAAACATAAAACTTAGAATAAAAATTATAATGGAAGAAAAAAAATTTGACCTCAATTCAGTTATTGGTTTTATATTGATTTTTGGTATTTTGATTTGGATAATGTATCAAAATAAACCTTCTGAAGCTACTATAGCTGCAGAAAAAGCCAAGAAAGAATTAGTTGCAAAACAAGAAGCTCAAGCTAAAGATGCTACTGCTAAAGCTGCGGTTTTACCAGTTGCAACAACTCCAGGAGATACTTTACAATTGGCAAAATTGCAAAAAACATTAGGAGGATTTGCTTATTCAGCTACACTTCCTTCTGCTAAAGATGCTTATACAACTATCGAAAATGATGTAGTAAAACTAAAAATCGCCAATAAAGGGGGGTATATAGTAGAAGCTATTTTAAAGAAATATGAAAAATTTAAAAAAGGATCAGGTGAATTAGTAGAGTTGATTAAAAACAACAATGCTAATTTAAACATTCAACTGGTTACTAACGATAATCGTACTTTAAATACAAAAGATTTATTTTTTGAGCCAACATTGACTAAAAATGGTGAGGATCAAGTATTGTCTATGCGTTTAAAAGCAGGTCCAAATGAATTTTTGGAATACAAATATGTATTAAAGCCAAATGATTATATGATCGGTTTTGATCTTCGTTCACAAGGATTAAATAAAGTTTTGAATACATCTAAACCTTTGGATTTAGAGTGGGATTTAAAAACGTATAGAAACGAAAAAAGTGTTTCATATGAAAACCGTTATGCAGAGATATATTATGAATATAATGACGGAAAAACTAGCTACGTAGGTCAAGGAGAAAATAAAGAAGAAACGCCAGAAAAAGTAAGTTTTATTGCTTTTAAACAACATTTCTTCTCTACAATTTTATTGACAAAAACTCCTTTTGAAAAATCAAGATTACATTCTCATAACTTAGTTAAAGATGAGAAAGTTGATACAACATTTACAAAAGATTTTAAAGCAAATGTTCCATTAGCATTTTCAAATGGAGAGATTGATTATAAAATGAGCTGGTATTTTGGACCATCTGATTATAAAACTTTAAAATCATATGATGCAAATTTAGAAAGAATCATTCCATTAGGTTGGGGAATCTTCGGATGGATTAATAAATTTATCTTCATTCCTTTATTTGGATTCTTGAGCTCTACAATTGGATTATCATTAGGTATTGCTATTATTGTTTTTACAATTTTGATAAAAATAGCGATGTCGCCAATAACTTACAAATCATTCTTGTCGCAGGCAAAAATGAAAGTATTGCGACCTGAAATTACTGAGTTGGGAGAAAAATACAAAAAAGACCCAATGAAGAAACAGCAAGAAACAATGAAGCTGTATAATAAAGCAGGAGTAAACCCAATGGCGGGTTGTATACCAGCCTTGATACAACTTCCGTTTATGTATGCTTCGTTCCAGTTTTTCCCATCAGCATTTGAGTTAAGACAAAAAAGCTTCTTATGGGCAGACGATTTATCTTCATTTGATGCTATCGCAAAATTACCATTCCATATTCCATTATATGGAGATCATATTAGTTTGTTCCCAATATTGGCAGCAATTGCGATTTTCTTTTACATGAAAATGACATCTGGTGATCAACAAATGGCAGCTCCTCAACAAGAAGGTATGCCAGATATGGCTAAGATGATGAAAATCATGATTTATGTATCACCGCTAATGATGTTGATATTCTTCAACTCGTATGGAGCAGGTTTGAGTTTGTATAACTTTATCTCTAACTTAATTACAATCGGAATTATGTTTGTAATTAAAAACTATATTGTAGATAGTGATAAGATTCATGCTCAAATACAAGAAAACAAATTAAAAGAGCCTAAAAAACAAGGTAAGTTCCAAAGACGTTTACAAGAAGTTATGGAGCAACAAGAAGCTGCTAAAGCTGCTAAAGGCAAAAAATAATATAACATTGAAAATAAAAAAATCTCGATTTATCGGGATTTTTTTATACCCGTATAATTTATTAAGGAACTATTTCGTTAAGAATAAAAATAGAATATAAAATGGTTTGTAAAAGAATACTACTCGGATTGCTTTTGTTGAATGCTTTTTTTATAAATGCACAAACATTAAATAAGCTAGATGAAAACGGAAAAAAAGACGGGCTTTGGAAAGGAACTTATGAGGAATCAAAAAGACCCCGTTACGAAGGAACTTTTAGTCATGGCAAGGAAACTGGTGTTTTTAAGTTTTATGATGATACTAAGGCAGCCAGTGTAATTGCAACAAGAGATTTTAGTGCCAACGACGGTAGTGCATATACTATTTTTTACGATCAAGCGAAGAATAAAGTAAGTGAAGGAAAAGTGATCAATAAGCTTTTTGAGGGTGAATGGAAATACTATCATCAAGCTTCTCCAGCAGTAATGACTATTGAAAATTATAGTAAAGGAAAGTTAAATGGCCTGCGTTCCGTTTTTTATCCAAATGGGAAAATTGCGGAAGAAATGAATTATAAAAACGATGTTAAAGAAGGTTTTTATAAAAGATATGCCGAAAACGGAAATGTTTTAGAGCAGTTAAACTATAAAAATAACGAGTTTAACGGAGAAGCGGTTTTTAATAATTCAAATGGAGTTGTTGCTTCAAAAGGGATATTTGTAAATGGAAAAAAATCGGGTAATTGGCAGTTTTTCGAAAAAGGAAAGCTAGTAAAAGAAGTCAATATGAGCGATCCGAAAAATACAAACAAAACAGCAGATAAAGTCGAGAAGAAAAAAAAATAAAGTGACACAGTTTAATTTATCCTAACAGGTTTTTAAAACCTGTTAGGTGTTTTGTATCAATTATTATATCCACTATTATATCCACAAGGTGAGAAAAAGATCTTCTTTAGGATAACAATTAAGATTAACTTTCGGTATATTCAATCTTCCTTTTATCTAATTTTAATTTTGGTTTATTGGTCTCAGGTTGAAATTTTAACTTCATTACTTTTAGTGCAGAGTGGCTTAGCTTGCATAATAAAGCTATGTTATATTATTGATTAAGTGAAATGTATAAGCTAAAAAAACTATGTTTCTATGTGTTAAATAATAACACCAACGAGCTGAAATATAAGAGTATAGTGCATTTTTTAGAAGTAATTAAATTAAAAAAAAATACAATCAAAAATTATAATAACTTTTATCTACTCCTCGATTGTATAAACTAATGGAAACAATAGTTGTTATCTGCAATTAAGGATTAACTTTGCAAAATAATTTTTTTTAGATTTCGAATATATGAAACGTGTAGTAGTAGGACTTTCCGGAGGTGTTGATTCTAGTGTTGCGGCTTATTTGTTGCAACAACAAGGATATGAGGTTATTGGTCTTTTTATGAAGAATTGGCATGATGATTCAGTTACTATTTCTAACGAATGTCCTTGGTTAGAAGATAGTAATGATGCTTTATTGGTAGCCGAAAAACTTGGGATTCCTTTTCAAACCGTTGATTTAAGCGAAGAATACAAAGAAAAAATCGTTGACTATATGTTCAACGAATATGAAAAAGGACGCACACCAAACCCGGATGTGTTGTGTAATCGTGAGATTAAATTTGATGTTTTCATGAAAATCGCATTAAGTCTTGGAGCTGATTATGTAGCTACAGGGCATTATTGTCAAAAAACAGAAATCGATGTTAATGGCGAAAAAGTATACCAACTTATAGCCGGAGCAGATACAAATAAAGATCAATCTTATTTTTTATGTCAGTTGTCACAAGAACAGTTGGCTAAATCATTGTTTCCTATAGGAGGATTAACAAAACCAGAAGTGCGCGAAATTGCTGCTGAAATGGATTTGGTTACTGCTGAAAAGAAAGATTCACAAGGGTTATGTTTCATAGGGAAAGTACGTTTACCAGAGTTTTTGCAACAAAAACTACAACCAAAAGATGGTTTAATTGTGCAAATTGATAAAAACGATCCAATATATAATTCAGAAAAATCAGAGGACTTATCTGTTGAGAAAGAATTAGAATTTGAATCTCAAAGACTGCCTTACGCTCCAACAATGGGTAAAGTGGTTGGGAAACATCAGGGTGCACATTATTTTACTATTGGTCAACGAAAAGGGCTTAATGTAGGTGGAACAACAGATCCATTATTTATCATAGCAACCGACGTAGCAACCAATACGATTTATACAGGTTTAACGAGTCAGCATCCTGGTTTGTTTAAAAAAGCATTGTTTATAGAAAAATCAGAAGTACACTGGATTCGTACCGATTTGGCTTTAAAAAATGGAGAACAAATGGAAGTAATGGCAAGAATTCGTTACCGTCAGCCTTTGCAAAAAGCAACCTTACACCAATTTGAAGGCGGAATGTACATTCACTTCGATGAGCCACAATCGGCTATAACCGAGGGGCAATTTGCAGCTTGGTATTTAGATAATGAATTAGTTGGTTCGGGAGTAATTTCTTAGATTAGTACTTTTTTACGGAAGGTTTTTACCTTAACCCAAAAAGTAGCCTATGAAAAGATATATCCTATTTCTTCTTTTATTGGTTTCATCTGCGGCATTCTCGCAAGAAGAAGCATGGGTTTATTTTAATGCCAAACCCAATTCTCAAACCTATTATGATGATCCTTTATCGATGCTTTCACAGAGAGCGTTGGATAGAAGGCTTAGGCAAAATATTGCTTTGGACTTTAAAGATATTCCGATTGAAACGGCTTATATCAACCAGATAAAAGCAAGCGCAGGAATAACGGTTATGGCAAAATCCAAATGGTTAAATGCACTTCATATTCGGGGAACACAAGCAGATATTAATGCTCTTAAACTATTATCATTTGTGTCTAAAGTCGATTTTGCAAATAAATCTTTAGATCTTACAGGGAGAAAAATAGCTTCAGAAAAAGTAAAATCAACCAATAAGAAGCTTGAGACGGCAGTGAATTATTCTTATGGAATATCTGCAAATCAGATCCAAATGCTTAATGGGCAAATTCTACACCAACAAAATTATACAGGTTCAGGCAAAATAATTGCCGTTCTCGATGCTGGTTTTCCAGGTGTTAATACAGCAAGTACTTTTCAGCGTTTAAGGGATAATAATAAAATTTTAGGTGGTTATAATTACGTTTTAAGAAATCCGGATTTTTATGCAGGCGTTTCTCATGGTACCGAGGTTTTATCGACTATGGGAGGGTATAAAGAAAATGTTTTAGTTGGTACTGCTCCCGATGCTTCCTATTATTTGTTTATTACTGAAGATGATACTTCAGAGAATCCTGTTGAAGAATCGCTTTGGGTAGAAGCAGCAGAAGAGGCAGATAGATTAGGAGCTGATATTATTACGACTTCTTTGGGGTATTTTGGATATGATAATGCAAATTATAGCCATAGTTATAGTGATATGAATGGTACAGCTAATTATATTTCGAGAGGAGCAGAAATTGCTTTTAGTAAAGGAATGATTGTAGTTGCATCTGCAGGTAATGAAGGAAATACTTCGGAGAAACATATTGGAGGTCCAGCCGATGCTGTATCTGTAATTACCGTAGGATCAGTTACGGCTACCAAAACGTTATCTTCTTTTAGTTCTATTGGACCTAGTTATGACCAAAGAATCAAACCAGATGTTATGGCACAAGGAACAGCGGCAGTAGTATCTGATGTTTTTGGAAATATTGGTACAACTAACGGAACTTCTTTTTCATGCCCAATAATGGCAGGAACAATTGCTTGTCTATGGCAGGCTTTCCCAAATAAAACAAATCAGGAGATTCGACAGTTGGTTTTGCAATCATCAGATCGATATACGTTTCCGAATATTCAATATGGCTATGGAATTCCCAATTTCAGTCTGGCGTTGAATACCGCTTTAAATGTTGATTCGATTAATAAATCAGATTTTTTAGTATATCCTAATCCAACAAATTCAGATATTTATTTTACTTTATCAAAAGATATTAATGAAGCCTTTCTAACAGTATATTCTTTACTTGGGCAAAAGGTAGTTGAAAGACAAATTTCCAATCAGAGTTCGATAGTTTCGTTGCAATCGTTACATTCTGGGATTTATTTTTATACTTTAGAGGCGAGTAACCTGTATAAAACAGGGAAAATTATAAAACAATAATTGGCAGTAGTACATGAATAAAATAACAACTCTTTTTAATATAAAATACCCAATAATTCAGGCAGGAATGATTTGGAATAGTGGATACAAACTTGCAAGTGCAGTGAGTAATGCTGGTGGTTTAGGAATAATAGGAGCAGGCTCAATGTACCCAGAAGTATTGCGAGAACACATTCAGAAATGTAAAAAAGCAACTTCAAAACCCTTTGGAGTGAATGTGCCAATGCTGTATCCTAATATCGACGAAATCATAAAAATAATTGTTGATGAAGGGGTGAAAATTGTATTTACATCGGCAGGAAATCCTAAAACATGGACATCTTTTTTAAAAGAAAAAGGGATTACAGTTGTGCATGTGGTAAGTAGTACTATTTTTGCTTTAAAAGCTCAGGAAGCAGGTGTAGATGCCATTGTAGCAGAAGGTTTTGAAGCAGGAGGACATAATGGACGTGATGAAACAACGACTTTTACATTAATCCCGATGGTGCGCGAAAAAATTAGTATTCCACTCATAGCAGCAGGAGGAATTGCAACAGGAAAAGGAATGCTTGCAGCAATGGTTTTAGGTGCAGATGGAGTTCAGGTGGGCAGCCGTTTTGCAGCCTCAACAGAATCTTCTGCACATGATAATTTTAAACAAACTATTGTTAATGTAAAAGAAGGGGGTACACATTTGACATTGAAAGAATTGGCTCCAGTGCGATTAATTAAGAATAAATTTTATCAAGATGTTCAGGCATTGTATGAAAAATGTCCAACAAAAGAGGAACTTGTTGCGCTTTTAGGAAGAGCAAGAGCAAAACGCGGTATGTTTGAAGGAGATTTGGAAGAAGGAGAATTAGAAATAGGACAAATAGCAGGACTTATTCATGATATTAAACCAGCTGCTGAAATTATAGATGAGATGATTTCAGATTTTGAAACTGCACGTAAACAAACATTAAATTTAGATTTTTAAATAAATGAATCGAATAAAAATTTATATAGTATTATTTTTTCTAGGACTTGGTTTGCAACAAGCCTATAGTCAGAGTTATAAGTTTAGAACTTCTGGTTATAGCGTTTTAGAGAAAAATGAAAGAGGAAAATGGGGTAAGTGGTCAGATTTGGAATTGGTTAATATTTTGGTTGTTTTAGATACAGATAAGAACCGAATTGTAGTTAATTCACAAGAGACACAAGTATATCAAATTTCAGATTATATAGCTAGAGAAGAAAATGATACAGATATTGTGTATTCTTTTATTTGTAAAGATTTAAAAGGGAACGATACTAAATTATCGATTATAACAAGAAAAAAGCAGGATAACAGAAAGCAATTATATATAAACTACAACGACCGAATCATTGTGTATAATATTTTTACTATCTAAAATATACTAATCTATAATTTAGAGAAGATTAAAAATTAAACAACCCTGATAAGTTTGTAAAACTTATCAGGGTTGTTTTTTAATGGCTTGTATAACCACAATTCACGAAACTTTTATTTCTTTTGAATTTTAGGTTAAGTAGAAAATTAGAATCTTAGTAGCTCAGAGCTTCAGAATCAAAAAAACTACTCAATATCCTTGATAAACTCATCATATTCTAAGTAAAACAATTCCAAGGCATTCATTTTTTCAAAGTAAAAGTCGAATATTTCATCCCAATATTTACGATTACTAAAACCAACACCTAGTTTTTCTACCCAAATACGGCTGATAGTTTTACCACTTTCTAAAGTGTATTCTTTTTCAAAAACAAGGTCTTTGATAAATTCGTCTTCCAGAATATTTTTTAACGCCTCCAGTTTTTCATAGTAAGCATTTCGTTTGTCGTCACTACGGTGTTCGATGTCTATTAAAACCTGTGCTTTTTTATTATCGACATAAAATTTAAAAGAGAAATCTTTAATTTTGGTATCGTAGAGCACCCACTTTCGGGGATATTTCTCGGCAAAAGCCACCCAAAACTCTCTCTTCATTTTCTGTGATTCTTCTTTACTGTACATTTTTATTAGCTTAAACTCTGGAAAATTTGTGAGACACTATTTTCTAAAGTATATTTATATATTATTTTGAGACTACAAAAATAGACTTTGATTATGGATTTTCAATATTTTTTGCATTTTGTTCCTAATCTAGTAGAAGCAAAGCTCCCTGCTGAAGCAGCACATTTTAAAATGGCTCCATTAGAACGAATGGAAATCATGAAATATATCGATATTAAAGCTAATTCTCCGAGAGTTGCTGCAGTTATGATGTTGTTATATCCAAAAAATGATATTACCCATTTGGTTTTAATTGTGCGTAATGCCTATAATGGAGTGCATTCTTCGCAAATTGCATTTCCAGGAGGGAAATATGAGCATGATGATGAGAGTTATGCTTATACAGCTTTACGTGAAACACATGAAGAAGTAGGTGTTTTACCTGATAAAATTGAAATTGTAAAGGCATTTACGCCAACTTATATTCCGCCAAGTAATTTTGTAGTACATCCTTTTTTAGGCGTTTGTAAAGAAGAAATTCATTTCCGACCAGATCCAAGAGAAGTTGCTGATATTATAGAGTTGCCTCTTTCCGTTTTTTTAGATGATGAAATTGTTGTTGAAACGATTTTATCAACTTCGTATGCTGAAAATATTACTGTTCCAGCTTTTAAAATAGAAAATCATATTGTTTGGGGAGCAACAGCTATGATATTGAGTGAATTAAAAGAGGTTTTGAAAGAGAGTTTTGTAAATTAATTAGTTTAAGAAAAGATATTATTAATTTTACATTTACTGTTTCCAGAAGAATTGTTTGCATAGTTTTGATAAATAATAAAACAAGGTTTTTTGTTACATTTTTAAGAAGCTCTCTTTTAGATTAAATTAGTAAAATTTAAAACTTTTTTTAAGATTAATTATTTAACAGTAATGGTGTTTCTTTTAAGTGAAAATTATTATTGTGTCTGATAATTAGAGTGTTGCAGATTGTTTGTTTGGAGTAGTTGCTGGTAGGAACTACAAAAATAAATTTCGTAAGTTTGTCATTCTAATTTTCAAAATAACACATAAATTTATGGGATTGTTTAAGAGAAATCCTTTTGGTCATATACTATTTATAAAAAAATGGTTAATTCGAATTTTTGGGGGAATTACACATAGACGTTACCGAGGTTTTAACGAATTGCAAATTGATGGCTCAGAAATTATAAGAAGTTTACCAGATACTAATGTTCTTTTTATATCTAATCATCAGACTTACTTTGCTGATGTAGTAGCTATGTTTCATGTTTTTAACGCAAGTTTGAGTGGGAGAGAGGATAATATAAAAAATGTAGGTTACTTATGGCAACCTAAGATGAATATATATTATGTAGCTGCTAAAGAAACTATGAGAGCAGGTTTGTTGCCACGAATTTTATCTTATGTTGGAGCAATAAGTGTGGAACGTACTTGGAGAGCTAAAGGTGTTGATGTTACCGAAAAAAGAGATGTAAATCCTAATGATACCGAAAATATTAAAATTGCTCTTAATGATGGGTGGGTGATCACGTTCCCGCAAGGAACAACTAAGTCATTTAAGCCAGTTCGTAAAGGAACAGCGCATATTATTAAGGAGCATAGACCTATTGTTGTTCCAATTGTAATTGATGGTTTCCGACGTTCTTTTGATAAAAAAGGATTACGAATGAAAAAGAAAGGAATTCTACAATCATTTATTATCAAAGAACCGCTTGTTATTGATTATGATAATGATACAATTGATGAAATTGTTGAAAAAGTAGAATATGCCATCGAACAGCATCCTTCGTTTTTAAAAGTTATTCCGTCAGAAGAACTAAAAGTAGAAGAAGAATTGAATAAAATGCGTAGATGGGATTATTAGTTTTCTAGATAATGATTTTCATAAAAAAAATGGAGCTGTAAAATATATTTTACAGCTCCATTTTTAGATTTAAAAGTATTTCTCAACCTTTGAACCTCTGCAGCTTTGAATGTTTGAACCTTTTTTGTTATAAATCAATCTTTTTAAGTTCTTTATAATTAGCATACAATCTTCGTAGTAGCGTACCGTATATAAGTCTGTAGAAGCACCATACTAGCCCTAATGATATAAGAGTAACTAGAAGTAAAATACTTATTACCATTAGCATTACTGTACCATTGGTCGCAATTTTTTCTTTGAGATAGTTCATTTCAGGACTAGAGAAAGCAATAAAAAAGCTTATAATAGAACTTAAAACGACCATTGCTAAATTATACCAAACATAGTATTGAATCGTTTTTCGGGTTCTTAAGATACTGCTCATTAACAATTTTGTTGATTTTGTAGTCGATATAGTAGCGTAATTTTTGTAGAAAAAATATACAAAAATTAGTACTACTACATAATTAAAGTATGTTATTATTTCAAGATATAGTATGTATTCAGGATGATTAATTTTTTTTAAAAATTCATCAATGCTAAATACAAAATTCGATGCGGTCCAAAATAATATTTCTAGAAGACTTATAACTAAGATCCATTTTACAATCGATGACGATTTTTTATGAATCATATTATAAATCTCCACCTCGGATACTTGTTGAAAAGTATCTGCGGTTTTATTCCAATCTTTTTTGAGTAAATCCAGCTCTTTCATATTTTTTCTAAGGATTTAATATTTTTTTAAGTTTCCCTTTAATTCTATTCATTTTCACTCGTGCATTAACTTCACTAATTCCCAAAGTTTCGGCAATTTCTTGGTAATCTTTATCTTCTAGATACATAAAGACTAGTGCTTTCTCGATGTCGTTTAGTTGGTAAACGGCTTTGTACATTAACTTAATTTGTTCTTCTTCCTCATAGTTGTAATCAACTTCTTTTATAAAATGTTGGTGATTTTCAAACTCTACAGTTGCTATCGAACGTTTTGTTTTTCGATATAATGTTATAGCGGTGTTTAGCGCGACTCGATAGGTCCAGGTAGAAAATTTGCTATCACCTCTAAATTTTGGATATGCTTTCCATAACTGAATGGTAATTTCTTGAAACAAATCTTTGTGAGCATCTTGGTTAGCAGTATATAATCTACAAATTTTGTGGATTATATTCTGGTTTGCCTGCAATTGCACAACAAATGAATGTTCTAAATTATCGCTCATAATTGTATAAGTCTTAATGATACCAATTTTGTTACAGTTTTTTGCTTCAAAAAAAATAATTTATAATCTATAGTTCTTTCTTTTTGTAGTAATTCACCATTAAATCAACAAATTTGCTGTAGCTTTCCATGCCGTCTTTTTGTTGGTTCATCTTTAAGAAGTTGTCATAAAAAATATGAAAACCAGACTCAATAAAAGTTTCGTATTGCTTCCAAAAATCTTGACTTTCTTTGTAGTTTTTTAGAATTCCAGGATGAATCGTTTTTATTATTTGGTTAAATAATTTTTCATCTTTTACTCTTAGAATTCCTAAACAGTAGCGTAAAGCTAAACTATAACCAGAATATTGGATATATAAATTGTTGTTTTTTACCGAAGCCAAAAAACCTATAAAATTACATTCACTCTCACTTGCATACCCCATTTGATGAGCCATTTCGTGATTTGTGGTCATAGGAAAACTATACATCGGCCCTAGACTATTTACTTGGGCTTCATTGGTAAATGGATTTAAATAACCGCCAAATCCCATATAAGAAAGAGGTAAGCTAAAAAGTGATTTCTTTACGCTTAAATGAGAATAGGAGAAATAAGGATGTTCAATTGCAAGATTGTCGTAACCGCTTAAGTTCATTTTAAAGACTTGTTCCTGCGAATAGGGAAATACAACTTTGAGGCTATCATTTTTAGTTATTTGTGATTGAATGGAGTTGGTTTTTGTGATTAACTTTTGAGTGAAAGCTATTAAATCAGCATCAGAATAATCTTTTTGAATTTCCATTTTTTCAAATAAAGGCTCTCGGTAATAATTAAAAGCCCATAAAAAATGGAATAGAAAATAGAATATCGAGAGATAACTTAGAGAGGCCAAGAGATTGTCCTTCCAAAATAATTTCCATGATTTTCGTTCTGTCCAAAGCCATTTTAAGAACAATGCAATCAGGATAAAGTAAATACAATCACCTATAGAAAATGGAATCCATCCCAGTGTAATTCTTGAAAAAGAAGCAATCTTTAAGTATAATCCGTTACTATAGTATTTTTCGATGAATTCAGGGAAAAACGGAATAATCTTTAAGACGATGATTTGTAAGAGTAAGAATAAGGGAAGAATGTATTTTCGTTTCACAGTGTAAATTTTGGATACGTAAATATAAATACAATATCAATTGTATCGAAAAAGAATTTAAACTTTGTAACTTTGAGGTTGGAAAATGTTAAACTTCAAACAAAACATAATGAGTCAAGAAATAAGGAATTTAGAGCCAAAAGAACTTTGGAATAAGTTTGCCGATTTAAACGCAGTCCCACGTCCATCTAAAAAAGAAGAGCGTGTTATTGAGTTCATGAAAAACTTCGGTACTAGTTTAGGATTAGAAACTTTTGAGGATGAAATTCGTAATGTAATTATTCGTAAACCAGCTACTCCTGGAATGGAAAATCGTAAAGCCATTGTTTTACAAGGACATTTGGATATGGTACATCAAAAAAATGCCGACACGGTTTTTGATTTTGATACGCAAGGAATAGATATGTATGTTGATGGGGATTGGGTTCGTGCTCGTGGAACTACACTTGGTGCAGACAATGGGCTTGGAGTTGCGACAATAATGGCAATTTTAGAAAGTAAAGATATTCCGCATCCAGCAATCGAAGCGTTGTTTACAATCGACGAAGAGACAGGAATGACAGGAGCATTAAATTTAAAAGGAGGAATTCTTCAAGGTCAGATTTTATTGAATTTGGATACTGAAGAAGATGATGAAATTGATATTGGTTGTGCAGGAGGAATTGATGTAACTGCTACAAGAACATATAATGAAGAAGATGTTCCAGAAGGTTCGGTTGGACACATTATTACTGTAAAAGGACTAAAAGGAGGTCACTCAGGGATGGATATTCATAAAGGGTTGGGTAATGCCAATAAAATTATGAACCGTTTGTTGTTTGATGCTTTTGAAAATTTCGGATTGCAAGTAGTTGAGATCAACGGAGGAAGTTTGCGTAATGCAATTCCGAGAGAAAGTGTTGCGAAAGTAATCATTTCAGAAATGTTTGATGAAGCTTACATTTTTGACATGCAGGAGATCATTAATGATATTAAAACGGAGTATAAAACAACTGAACCAAATCTTACGATAGAAATCGTAAAATGCGATTTACCTAACAAAGTAATGGATTTAGGAGTTCAGGAAGGTATTATCCGTGCTATTTATGCTGCTCATAATGGAGTTTACAGAATGAGTGCTGATATGGAGGATTTAGTAGAAACTTCAAATAATATCGCTCGCGTAATTGTAAAAGATGGTGAAATTTCAGTTGGATGTTTAACTCGTTCTTCTGTTGAGACTTCTAAATTTGATTTGGCTAACTCATTGCGTTCAGCATTTGAACTAGTTGGCTGTGAGGTAGAACTTTCAGGAAGTTATCCTGGTTGGACTCCAAATGTAAAGTCTGAAATATTAGATGTTTTAGTTGGAATCTACGAAAAACAAAATAATGAAAAACCTAAAGTAGTGGCTTGCCATGCTGGTCTAGAATGCGGAATTTTGGGAACTAATTACCCAGATATGGATATGATTTCTTTTGGACCAACAATTCATGGAGCGCATTCGCCAGATGAAAGAGCAAGTATATCATCTGCTCAAAAATATTGGAAATTTGTTTTAGAAATACTTTCTAATATTCCAGTTAAGTAATAAAGTTTCAGTATTCAGTCACAGTTTTTAGTTTCCTTTGAGATTGAAAACTGTGACTGTCACTGAATACTGCGACTAAAAACAGATTACTAAAAATTAGTCTCTTTTAGGGCTGTTTTTCTTTTCTCTCTTTTCCTCTTTCTTTTCTTTTGCAGTTTTTAGAGGTTCTTTTTTTGCTGTTTTTTTAGCGTCTTGACTCTTTGCCATGATATTCTAGTTTAGTTAATTTCTTATTATATAAAAGTAAATATAGTAACTATTTTCAGAAGATTACTCTTAATGAGCTATTAAAAATTTATTATTTAAATGGTTGTCTGTATACTTCTATGGAGTCTTTAGCCAGTCGAATTTTGAGCCATGATTTTAATTTATGATTCATTTCTTTATCTAATTCTTTCTTGCTTTGATATAGAACAACAGGTATTATTTTGGTGTTTTGTGCATTTTTATAAGAGTAGTTCCCAATGACTAATGAAGATATATAAGGAAAAAGCACTTTAGATTCGTCTGTGATTTGTTCGTTATTAAATTGATATTCAGACAGCTGTTCGCGTAAGCTGTTAATTATGATGTCTTTTTTATCGACTAAATCTTTGCTAGAATTCATTTTGTTGAGGATGTCCCGACTTATATTAAAAGTGTCTTGCTGAATTAATAGTTGAGTGTTTGGTAAATTATAATCAATTAGTTTTTTATTTAAATTGCTGATTTCTTCGTTATTAAATTTTTTAGATAAAAATGCAAGCTCTATTTTTTTAGGATTACTATTGTATTCTATCCTTTTGTATATTATGGGATAGTCATGATCTGTGAACTCTTTTTTGATAAAGACTTCAGTCTTTAAGCGGTAGCTTTTTTCAACAAAAAGCTGATATGCAAAATAGATACTAGGTAAAATCATCAGCATGATAAGTATAGTAATACCATATTTTACTTGTTTTTCACGTCTTATATCTAATTGTTGAGCGATAGGATATTTTAGAAATTTTACGATTATAAAAGTTGCAATACAAATAAACACACAGTTTATAGCGTATAAATACATGGCGCCTAAAAAATAACCTATGTTTCCTAAAGCTAAGCTGTATCCGGCAGTACATAATGGAGGCATTAAAGCCGTTGCTATTGCAACACCTGGAATTGGATTTCCTTTTTCGACTCTTGTTACTGCAATAACACCAACTAAACCACCAAAAAAGGCGATTAATATATCGTATATATTTGGAGAAGTTCTAGCCAAAAGCTCCGATTGTGCCTCTTTAAAAGGGCTTGCGTAAAAATATATCGTAGAGATTGCTAGACTCACAAATGTAGCAATTAGAAGGTTTTTTATAGACTTCTTTACTAATTCAAAGTCGTACATACCTAAGCCGAAGCCTGCCCCAACGATTGGACCCATTAGAGGTGAAATTAACATGGCTCCAATTATTACTGCTGTTGAATTAACATTTAAACCAACAGATGCAATTAGTATCGCACAGGCTAATATCCATAAATTAGAACCTCTAAATGATATAGAGCTAGTGATGTTTTCAATTACTTTTCTTTTGTTTTCTTCTCCTTTATGAAGATCTATAAAGTTTAGGACTTTGTTTATTTCTTTTTTCATTAGAAAAGGAGTTTATTTAATGTTAAAGTACAAAAAAATATATTAGAATGTTTGTGAAAGAAGGAGTTGTTGTAAAAAAAAACCTCAGCTACTTTTGGTAGTGAGGATTCGTTTTTTGTTATTTTAAAGTATTTAATTACGTTTAAGTATTTTGTATTGTTCGTAACAACCGCTTATGGCATCCATTATTTGTAAGTCATTTGCAGTTTGTATAAAAGAATCTGAATAGTTGCAACGTTTCAAGATCTCAGGGATTTCATCTTTGCTTATTCCAAGTAATACAGCTACCGTTTCTCTGTCGAATTTTGATTCTAACAGATTACGAACAGTATCGTCTTTTTTCATTTCTTTGAGCTTTCTTAATTCCTTGGGGTTTTTTCCGAAAAAATTATAAAGTACATCAGTTGGATTAAAGATAGATCCTAGTACTTTCCCAAAAGCATTTGGAGAGTATTCTCCCGCTTCATATCCTTGAGTTAATCCGGAAATACTATAACGGTAGTTTTCTTTTGCAGGAATCAGCTTAGAGTCAACCTCTAGGTATCCAGTTAAGTTAAAAGGTCTTATTATGACTTCTTCAAGTGCAATTGCTTTTTCGGTAAGCTGAATTTTAGTGACTTTATTTTTTATCCAGTCATTAGTAACACGAATTCTTAAGGATTGAAATCCTAAAATAGAGAAGTGTAAGGTGTCATTTGGCTGAACATCAATTTCAAAATATCCTTTTGCATCAGATGTAGCACCTCTTACTTTGTTAAGATTGATGATGTTTACGCTAGATAGTGGAAGTTTTGTATTGTCATTAACAATGTAACCAGATACGCGTTGAGCATGCTCTGTGTCTTGAGAAAACGCGGTCGTGGATAGTACTAAAAAGAAGAAGACTACAAAGTATTTCATAAACTGATTTAAAACTCTAAAAGTAGTAATCAGGATTGAATATTTTGTAGTCTTCTAATATTAATTATAAGAAAATTAACAAAGAGAATTAATCTCTTCTTGGTCTTCTTGGTCTTGATGAATCACCAAAGCTTTCAGAACGTCTTGGAGCTCTATCAGAACTACCTTCATTTCTTGGAGCTGAGCTTCTGAAACCACCTTCTCTTGGAGCAGCGTTTCTGTCGCTTCTAAAACCACCTTCTCTTGGAGCAGAATTTCTGTCGCTTCTAAATCCGCCACCAGAACCTTCTCTTCTTGGAGCAGAACTTCTTCCGCCGCCGAAACCACCACCAGATCTTCCGTTATGGTCACGTCTTCCACCACCGTCATTTTTAGAAATTTCAACATTAATACGACGTCCTTCTAATTGTACGTTGTTTAATACTTCCATTACTTTGTCAGTGTGCTCAGGATCAGTGTTAAAGAAAGAGAAGCCTTCTTTTACATCTACTTTGAAAACGTCATCACGACCTAAGTCTAATGTTTCTTTCAAGTAATCTTTTAATGACATCCAATCAAAATTATCTCTTGATCCAATGTTAACGAAATATCTTGTTGCACCACCGTTGTTGTTAGGTCTTGCAGCACCATCTCTATCATCACGTCTTTCTGAACCAGATGATTGGTTAGAGATATCTCTGTTCTTTTTGTAATAAGCAATAAAACGGTTAAATTCAACAGAAACCATTTTCTTGATTAATTCCTCTTTAGATAATCCTTCTAAAACGTTGTTAATAGCAGGAAGGTAGTTGTCAATTTCGTGATCAACTTCAGTATCTTTAATCTTATTTGCTAAGTGCAATAATTGAATTTCGCAAATTTCGATTCCAGAAGGAATTGTTTTTTCTTCAAATTTTTGTTTGATAATTCTTTCGATAGAAGAAATCTTACGTAATTCACTTTTAGTAACAATTACAATAGAAGTTCCTAATTTTCCAGCTCTACCAGTACGACCAGAACGGTGATTGTATGTTTCAATTTCGTCAGGTAATTGGTAGTTTACTACGTGAGTAATACTATCAACATCAATACCACGTGCAGCAACATCAGTTGCAACAAGCATCTGAATTTGTCTTCCACGGAAAGATTTCATTACACCATCACGTTGTGCTTGAGATAAATCTCCGTGCAACGCTGCAGCGCTATATCCATCTTCAATTAATTTTTCGGCTACAGCCTGAGTGTCTCTCTTAGTACGACAGAAAACTACAGAGAAAATGTCTGGATTAGCATCAGCTAAACGTTTCAAAGCCTCGTAACGATCACGTGCATTTACTAAGTAAAATTCGTGAGATACAGTTGAAGAACCTGAGTTTTTAGCTCCAACAGTAATTTCTAATGGCTCGTGCATGAATTGTTTTGCAATTCTAGCAACTTCTTGTGGCATAGTTGCAGAGAACAACCATGTGCTTTTTTCGTCTGGAGATGTAGATAAGATGTTTACGATATCTTCGTAAAAACCCATGTTTAACATTTCATCAGCCTCATCAAGAACACAATAGTTGATTTGAGAAATGTTTACCAATCCTCTGTTAATCATATCTTGCATTCTACCTGGAGTAGCCACAATAATTTGTGCTCCTCTTTTTATGTCTCTTGCTTGTTCTGTAATACTTGCACCACCGTAAACTGCTACTACATTAATACCTTTTTCGTATTTAGAGTAGTTTTTAATTTCGTTAGTAATTTGTAAACAAAGCTCGCGGGTTGGAGATAAAATTAATGCTTGTGTATTTCTATTGTTGGCATCAATTTTCTGAATTAGCGGAAAACCAAAAGCTGCCGTTTTCCCTGTCCCTGTCTGAGCCAACGCAACCATATCTGTGTCTTTTTCCAATAATAGGGGAATCGCTTTCTCCTGTACTTCGGTCGGATTTTCAAATCCTAGATCTAAAATCGCCTTCAGTAACGATTCACTCAATCCTAATTGTTCAAATTTATTCATATGTATTTTTAAAATAGGGTGCAAAATTACTGTTAATTATTCAGATAAACTAATGCTATTTTAAGAATTGTATATTTATTATGATTTGATTATCAAATAGTTATATTTGACGTTGCGTTCTGTGTATTCATTTTTTTATAAATTGTAGCAAAAAAACGTCTTGAAATTTAAATTTTATGCTATAAAATGTTGCATTTTAAACAATTATTAAATTATGTTAAGAAAATCAATAAGTTGTTGCGTTGCTTTTCCGCGATGGCTAATTTTATTTTTGATGTTTAAGGGCAATTCAGCAAAAGTTTCTTCGTATCCTTCAGGTTGAAAAATTGGGTCATAACCAAAGCCCTGACTTCCTTTTTTATTCTGAGTAATTCTTCCATTAGCGATTCCTGTAAATAAATGTTGCTTTCCGTTAAGATTCAATGCAATTACAGTTTTAAAATGGGCATTACGGTTGGTTACGTCATTTAACCCTTTTAAAACCTTATTCATATTGTCATCAGAGTCACGTTGCTCTCCAGCATATCTAGCCGAATAAACTCCGGGTTCACCATTTAAAGCGCTTATTTCAAGTCCTGTATCGTCAGCAAAACAATCGTAGCCGTATTTTTGGGTAACATAATCAGCTTTAAGGATAGCATTCCCTTCAATAGTATCTGCAGTTTCTGGAATATCTTCATGACAGCCAATATCTTCTAGACTTAGTATTTTTATGCTACCATTAAGTATACTCTGTATTTCGAGAATTTTATTTTTATTATTAGAAGCGAAAACTAGATTCATTATATAATAGGTGTATAATTAAAAAAGATATTTATACAAAGTTACAATGTTTTCATGGAATTTTGACTTTGTAGTTTTTATGGAGTTATTCCTGCTGTACACTGTATCTCTTAGTTATTGAACCTTGGTTCAAAACTTAAATAAAAGTATTCCCTAGCATGATATTTAACCAATCGATTGTGAATGTTCTCTTCGGTAATTAAGTATTGTGTATGAAATGGAATTAGATTATGTTTGAATGAATGATTCATTAACTCAACTATAAAAAAATGATTAAGAAAATAACTCAAGTTTTATTTACCGTTGCTATTGTATTGTTATTAGTAAGTTGTAAAAATACTAAGCAAAAACTTCAAGAGTACGTTAATACTTATAACAGTACTGCTGCAACTTTTAAAGGAGAACATGTAACACTTACTACTGCTAGAGGTTATATAAATGATAATAAAGTCGAACTGCGTTTTGAAACTAATTTACCAGAAAATGATTCAAATAAAGCGGCAGCTAGTATATCGTTTCCTAAATTATTGAAGGATATGATAAACAAAAATCAAATTCCTAAAGAATTAATTAAAGAAGGAGTGCAGTTTGATGCCTATTTCTTGGCTAATGATAATACAGTTCTTAATAAGGAGGTATTGAATAATGAAACTTTAGATGTTTTGTTGAAGGAATAATTTATTGGTCTTTCTGGATTTAATAAAAAAGCCTCTTTGTAATTCACAAAGAGGCTTTTAAGATTTATCGTTTAGTAACGCTTGTTAAGTTATCTGGGAAATAGAGTTCAGATAGATTAGTAAATTCATCACCACGCATAAAAATATTGATATCTACATCGGAGAAATGGGTTTTTCCAGATGCAGCTAATAATTCATTTGCTGAGTGCAAAGTGTTTTTATGGAAATGGTATACACGATCAGATTTATCTGTAACAACCAAACCTTTCATTAGCATTTTGTTTTGTGTAGCAACTCCCGTTGGGCATTCGTTATTATGGCAGCGTAGCGCCTGAATACAACCTAATGAGAACATGAAACCTCTGGCGCTATTACACATATCTGCTCCAAGAGCTACAGCATGCAGTATAGAGTATCCTGAGATGATTTTTCCACTACCAATTACCCTCATCTTATCTCTAATATTTAAGGCAATCAATGTTTTGTTTACAAAAATTAGAGCAGGTTCAAATGGCATACCAACGCCATCTGCAAATTCTAGCGGAGCAGCACCAGTACCACCTTCGGCACCATCTATAGTAATGAAATCAGGATAACAATCTTCTGCAATCATTTCATTACAAATTTCTTCAAATTCTTTAGTATTTCCAATACAAAGTTTAAAACCAATTGGTTTCCCTTCTGATAATTCACGTAAACGAGCTACAAAATGAACCAATCCTTTTGCATCAGAGAATGCACTATGGCTAGGAGGTGATAAAATTGTAGTATGTGGTTCAACTCCTCTTATTTTAGCTATTTGCTCTGTGTTTTTACTAGCAGGAAGTACACCACCATGTCCAGGTTTTGCTCCTTGTGATAGTTTAATTTCTATCATTTTTACATTTGGAAGTAATGCTTTTTCTTTAAATTTTTCCCCATCAAAGTTTCCATTTGCATCACGGCATCCAAAATATCCCGTACCAATTTGCCAAGTAACATCACCGCCACCAGCAAGATGAAACTCTGTAAGTCCACCTTCGCCAGTATTTTGATAGAATTTTCCTTTTTGAGCACCTATGTTTAAGGCACGAACAGCATTTTCACTAAGAGAACCAAAACTCATTGCTGAAATATTTAGTAAAGAAGCTGAGTAAGGTTGCTTACAATCTTTTCCGCCAACAAGAACTCGAGGTAATTCTTCGTTTACTTTTGCTGGAAAAATAGAATGTTTTATTCCTTCATAACTATCGTGATTAAGGTTTAATTGCGTTCCAAAAGGAGAACTAGAATCTATATTTTTGGCTCTTTGATATACTAATGAGCGTTGGTTTCTTGAAAAAGGTTTACCATCAGTAGATCTTTCAATAAAATACTGTTGAATTTCAGGAGCAATCATTTCAAAAAGATATCTAAAATAACCAAGAACAGGGAAGTTTCGAAGAATTGCGTGTTTTTCTTGTTTGGTATTATAAATCCCAATAACTAATAATATTGGTAAAATGATAACAAGTAAAAAACCACGACCAGAATAAAGGTAAACTGCAGCGACGACTAGAAACAATAAGATTCCGTAAATAAAGAATTTTTTTCTCATGTTTTTTAATATTTAATTTGAAATGTGTAAAGTATGTAATTGTAGAATAGTTAGCTGTATCTCAAGCGAACGTAATTGTGTTTGATTCCTTTTTTATCTGAATCTCTCTCATCGATTTCGAGAATATCAGTTAAAGATTTTAGCATTGGAGTTAATTTTGAGAAGCCATAATTTCGTGGGTCAAATTCAGGTTTCTTTTTTACTAAAAGATTACCAATGTCCCCCAAGAAAGCCCATCCGTCGTCATCACCTATTGCATCAATAGTATCTTCGATGAGTTCAATGGTTTGTAAATCGATTTTGTTTAAAGGTTTTTCAGTCTGTTTTTCGCTTTGTTTACCAGTTGGTTTTTCAATAGTTTTTTTAGAGTCTGAAGCTGTAGGTTTTGGATCTTTCTTTTTAATAGCACCATCCAATACTTCAATATATATAAAACGATCACAAGCTACAATAAAGGCGCTTGGTGTTTTCTTTTCGCCAATTCCAATTACTTTCATGCCAGATTCTCGCAATCTAATAGCTAGTCTTGTAAAATCACTATCGCTCGAAACAATACAAAAACCATCTAATTTGCCAGAATATAATAAATCCATGGCATCAATAATTAATGCTGAATCTGAGGAATTTTTACCTACGGTATAACTATATTGTTGAATAGGAGTAATGGCATGCTCTAGTAAAACACTTTTCCAGCCATTTGCATTAGGTTTTGTCCAGTCGGCATAAATACGTTTGGTTGTTGGAGTACCAAATTTAGTAATTTCCTCCATCATACCTTTTACATTACTATACGGTACATTATCGGCATCGATAAGTACAGCAAGTTTTAATTCTCGGTTGCTGTTTAAAGACATTTTATAGGTTTTACAAAATTATAATCTACCAAAGGTAAAATTAAAATTTGTTTTAAAGGAAGTTGCTTTATAATATGTGTTTTGAATAATTAAATTATTCTGGTTATAAATAAGCTTTTTTTATTTAAAATCTATTAAAGATAAATTTGTCTTTTAATAAGTTTTTTGAGTATATTTGTATAAAATATAATTAACTAGTCTATGTTTTCAAAAGCATGTGAATATGCCATTCGAGCCTCAATATTTATTGCAACCAAATCTTCGCAAGGAATTCGTGTTGGGATAAAAGATGTAGCAAAAGAAATTGATTCGCCTGAACCGTTTACTGCCAAAATAATGCAGATTCTTACCAAAAATGGTATTATAGATTCAGCAAAAGGCGTGGGAGGAGGATTTGAAGTTTCTACTAGAGCTATTAAATCGATTAAATTAATCCAGATTGTTGATGCAGTTGACGGAGATAGTATATATATGGGTTGCGGTATTGGTTTAAAAGAATGTTCAGAAACACACCCTTGTCCAGTACACAATGAGTTCAAGGTAATACGTGGGTTATTATTAGATATGCTTACAAACACAACTTTAGAAGAACTTGCTTTGGGAGTGAAGTCTGGAGATTTTTTCTTAAAACGATAAATAAAAACAATTAATATTATATAATTTAAATACACAAAAATGAATAAAAAAATCAAAATTTCGATTCTAATGCTAATGGGATGTTTAGCAATAACTTCTTGTGGAAAAAAAGAAGCAACTCCAACTGGTGAATCAACAGAGATAAATGAACAAACATCAGATTCTGAAGGACAAACTGAAGCAGTAAGTAATGTTTTAGTCATTGAAGGAAATGATCAAATGCAGTTTAATACCAAAGAACTAAGAGCAGTAGCAGGAAAACCAATAACGTTAACATTAAAACATGTAGGTAAAATTCCAAAAGAAGCTATGGGACATAACTTGGTTATTCTACAAGAAGGTACAGACGAAGCAGCTTTTGCAGCCAAAGCGATTGCAGCCAAAGACACAGACTATATTCCTGCTTCTGAAAAAGCTTCTATCATTGCACATACTAAATTAATTGGTGGTGGAGAAGAAGACACTATTGAATTTACAGTAGATAAAAAAGGAACATACAATTTTTTATGTACTTTCCCAGGGCACGTTTCTATGATGAAAGGTGTTTTAATAGTTGAATAATTAAAGAACTCTAATCCTAATTTATTGGGTTAGAGTTTTTTATTAAACCAATAAAGGACTGTTTTGTCTTTTATTAGAAAAATTTAAAAAGAATATATGAAAAGAGAAAAAAAATTATGGATTGCATTTTTTTTGGTAATGAGCATATCCTTTGCCGTTTTAGGATACTATGGATATGAAATTTACCAACAAGCACCTCCAATTCCCAAACAGATAGTTTCAGATAGTGGAAAACTTGTTTTTTCTGAAGACGAAATTAAAGATGGGCAAAATGTTTGGCAAAGTATAGGAGGACAGGAAGTTGGTTCTATATGGGGACATGGAGCATATGTAGCTCCCGATTGGACAGCCGATTGGTTGCATCGAGAAGCAATGTTTATTCTTGATAAATACGCACAAGAAGATTTCGGGAAAGTATTTAATGATTTGGATAAAGAGAAACAAGCAGGATTGAAGATACGTTTGCAAAAAGACGTAAGGACAAATCGCTATGATGAAAATTCGCAAACACTTACGATATCCGAAAATAGAGTTGAAGCAATTAAATACCTGAGCAAATATTATGAAGGTCTTTTTACCAACGATCCTAAATTTGATAAACTAAGGGAAGACTATGCCATTCCTAAAAATGCTATAAAAGAGGAGGCGAGAATGCATAAAATGAATGCTTTTTTCTTTTGGGCTACTTGGGCTACAGTAACAGAACGTCCCAATTCTAATATTTCTTATACACATAACTGGCCATCAGATGAACTGGTTGGTAACATTGCTACAAAAGAGTTACTTGCCTGGTCAGGTGTAAGTATTATTTTATTGATTTTTAGTATTGGAATTCTAGTGTTTTATCATGCTAAATCGGGTGAAGACGAAGCGTTTCCTCTACCATCCAAAGATCCAATAATCAATCAAGGAATGACTCCATCAATGCATCTGATCAAAAAATATTTTTGGGTGGTGAGCTTACTGATGATTATTCAAATGGCTTTAGGAATAATTACAGCTCATTATGGTGTTGAAGGAAATGCGTTATATGGCATTCCAATAGATCAAATTTTGCCGTATGCAGTAACAAGAACCTGGCATACACAACTGGCTATTTTTTGGATAGCAACAGCATGGTTGGCAATAGGATTATATATTGCTCCGGCAGTTTCGGGTAAAGATCCTAAATTTCAATGTTTCGGAGTTAATTTCTTGTTTATTGCTCTACTAATCATTGTTTTGGGTTCAATGGTTGGACAATGGTTTGGAGTAATGCAAAAACTAAACCTAGTGCAAAATTTTTGGTTTGGACATCAAGGTTATGAATATGTAGATCTAGGACGTTTTTGGCAGATATTCCTTTTAGTTGGATTGTTCTTATGGTTAGCATTAATGATACGACCATTGATTCCAGTTTTAAAGAAAAAAACAGAAGAAAAAAATCTAATCGTTTTATTTTTAATCTCTTGTACTGCAATTGCCATGTTTTATGGAGCAGGATTAATGTGGGGAAGACAAACAAATCTAGCGATTGCCGAATATTGGAGATGGTGGGTTGTTCATCTTTGGGTAGAAGGATTCTTTGAAGTATTTGCAACAGTTGTTATCGCATTTTTATTTGTTCGATTGGGATTGTTAAAAACGAAAACGGCTACTTTAAATGTTTTGTTGGCAACTATTATCTTCATGGCAGGTGGTATTCTGGGAACATTTCATCACTTGTATTTCTCAGGAACTCCCACAGCTATTATGGCATTAGGAGCATCGTTTAGTGCGTTAGAAGTTGTACCGCTTACATTAATTGGTTTTGAAGCATATCAAAATTATAAATTGTCAAAATCTACGCAATGGATTATAGATTATAAATGGCCTATTTATTTTATGATTGCAGTAGCGTTCTGGAATTTCCTTGGTGCTGGAGTTTTTGGATTCATAATAAATCCACCGATAGCACTTTATTATGTGCAAGGTTTAAATACTACACCTCTTCACGCGCATACAGCATTGTTTGGAGTTTACGGAATGTTAGGAATTGGGTTAATGCTTTTCGTGTTAAGAAGTTTATACCGAGACATTACCTGGAACGAGAAATTACTTAAGATTACTTTTTGGTCATTAAATATAGGGTTGTTTTTAATGGCTGTGTTGAGTTTGCTGCCGATAGGAATTTGGCAGGCGATCGAAAGTATTGATCACGGAATGTGGTATGCTCGTTCATCAGAATTGATGCAACAACCTACAATGATTACTCTTAAATGGATGCGTGCTATAGGTGATTCTATCTTTGGGATAGGAATTATAACTACAGCTTGGTTTGTTTTTGATTTGACGTTAAAAAATAGAAAAAAATAATAAATTAAGAATTATGGAAAGTTTACAAAATAAAACAATTGGAGCATTTGTAGCTGAAGATTATAGAACAGCAGCAGTATTTTCAAAATATAAAATCGATTTTTGTTGTAAAGGAGGCAGAACTATCACAGAGGTTTGTGTAAAACAAGAAATTGAACCTAAAGTTTTGCTGAAAAAAATTCAAGAAGCTTTATCGGCAGAGGATACTAATAAAATAGATTTTAATTCATGGCCATTGGATTTATTGGCTGATTATATCGAAAAAACGCATCACCGTTATGTAGAAGATAAATCAATCATTATTATGCAATTCCTAAATAAACTTTGTAGTGTTCATGGAGGGAATCATCCAGAACTGTTCAGGATAAACGAATTGTTTACCGAATGCGCAAGCGAATTAGCACAACACATGAAAAAAGAAGAATTAATGCTGTTTCCTTTTATAAAAAAGATGGTAAAATCAAAAGAAACGGAAGCAGATTTGATGCAACCTCCTTTTGGAACGGTATCGAATCCAATTGCAATGATGATGCAAGAACATGATACTGAGGGAGAACGCTTTCGCGAAATTGCTAGCTTAACAAATGATTATACAGCGCCAAGTGATGGATGTACTACTTATAAAGTAACATTTGCAATGCTAAAGGAATTTGAAGAGAATTTACATACACACATTCATTTAGAAAATAATATTTTGTTTCCTAAAGCAATGGTTCTAGAGAAAGAGTTCTCTTAAAAGTAAATGTATATTGATTAAGAGAATGCACCGATAAATTAATTAACATCGGTGCATTTTTATTATTATAAATTGATAATAATAGATGTTTTAAACTACTTTTAATTTAATTAAAAATGAAATTGTTATCTAAAATGAGTTCGCAAAAAAGTTGGATTATATGTTGCTTCTTTAATTTCTTGATAGCCTCACTTATGGGGTTATTGATGCGTTATCTCTATCTATTTCCATTAAATATAAATTATAGTTTTTTGCTTCATGCGCATTCTCATGTGGCAATGCTTGGCTGGGCGTATTTGATGATTTATGTTTTGATTGTTCGTTTTTATCTTCCAAAAGAAAAAGGGGAGAAGCCGATTTACAGTCAGTTATTTTGGGTTACTGAATTTGCTGTTATAGGTATGATGGTAAGTTTTCCTATTCAGGGATATGCCTTGTTTTCGATAGTATTTTCTACAATGCATATTTTATTGAGTTATGTTTTTTGTTGGTTGGTTTGGAAAGATGGTTTTAAGGATAGAACAAGTCATCATAAACTCTTATTAGTTGCAGTTCTATTTATGGTTTTTTCGACTTTGGGAGTTTGGTGCCTAGGTCCTGCAGTAAGTATGCTAGGAAAACAAAGTGCTTTTTATCAAATTGCAATTCAGTTTTTTTTGCATTTTCAGTTTAATGGCTGGTTTTTATTTTCAGTTTTGGCTTTGTTTTTAAAGCAATTTGATGATAAGATAGAAAAAAAAGCTTTCAAAATATTCTTCATTCTGCTTATTGTAGCAACATTTTTAACGGTTGCATTCCCAATAAGTTGGTATGTCGAGAACAATTTATTAAGTTGGATTAATACTATTGGAGTTGTTCTGCAATTGGTTGCTTTTGTTTATTTCTATAAAATGCTAAAGCCTCAAATAGCTTGGTTTAAAACCAATTTAGACTCAACGACTAAAATAGTTTATGGCTTAGCTTTATGTTCCTTATTCTTGAAAACAGGCATACAATTATTGGTTCTGATACCTAATTTAGGTGAAGTTTCACATCAAATCCGAAGTTTTATAATTGGTTTTATTCATTTAACAACCCTAGGTATTATTACAGGATTTTTACTTGGAGTGTTAATTCAGAGTAAGTTGCTTTCGCATCAATCCTATTTGCTTCGCATAGGAATAAAATGTTTTATTTTTGGATATATAATAACCGAAGTATTATTATTTGTTCAAGGAGGATTTCTTTATTTTGGGAAAGGTCCGCTTTGGGGTTATTACGAAGAAATTTTTGGAACAAGTATTCTTATTGTTGTAGGTTTAAGCTTGATTACAGCTTCAATATTTAAAACAAAAATGTTACCAAAAGAGGTTAGCCTCAACCCAAGTAATAGCGAACTGACGAAGTAATTGCACTAATCTTCATTAATTAATTTTGTAACCTAAAATAGCGAGATAGAATTGCCTATAATCGAACGCGGATTAAACGGATTCGCTAAGGCGAAAACGCGGATAAAAAACGGATTTACTTTCTATTGTTTTAAAATCCGTTTTTATCCGTGTCTTTACTTTTGTAAATCTGATTAATCCGCGTTCTTTTTTTGCGACCACGATAGCTATCGGGATAAAAGGATTTCACAACTTTGCGTAAATCTTTACTGACTTTGGGGTTAATTTTTCCAACACAGATTAAGAGGATTTTAAAGCCTTGCAGTTAATTCTCATGCATATTATAAAACAAAAAACAAGAGTCGATTAATTAAAATCTTCCCTTGTTTTTTACGAATTAATTAACCTAATTAAATTTTTTCGGCTTCCAGATTTATTCTGTCAATCGTTTTGTCATTGTTTACACCTAAACCTTCTTGTTGGTAAATTAACTCTCCATCTGGATTAAAAACACTTATAATATTAGAGTGCGAAAAATCTATAGGAGATATTTTTTTATAGTTAACAGCAAGAATTGCCGCAAATTCGCGGGTGTTTTCCTCAGTAGAGCGTAAGAAAATCCAAGGATCATGATCCATTTTATTGGCAATAGCAAATGCTTTTAGTTTCTCGGGAGTATCGGTTTCTGGGTCGATGCTTACCAATATAAGTTTTACATTTTTCTTGGTTTTTACATTTAATCGAGATTCTATGTTTCTCATGTCGGCAACTAGTCTTGGACAAGCAGCTTTACAAGTTGTGTATATCATTACCATAACAAGAACATTCCCTTTTAAGCTTTTTAGTTCAATGTCTTTACCATCCTGAGTTGTCCATTGAGTGGGTAAATTATAAATAGATAAATCGCTAATTGGTTTGTCTTTTGAGGCTAATGAATCATTTTCCTTTTTTGAATCTTTACAGCTTTGTAAAGTAAAAAGAAGAATAAAGATTGCGATTATTGTTTTTTTCATCTTAAAAGATTTAGAATTATAGTTTTGTAGAGCTAGCACATCGAAACCCTAGACTTCTAGTTGAGTATTGCGCCTTGAGACTTCCTCTAAATGCATAACGCATAAAAGCAGCATAATCCATTAAGTCACTTGCATTTACTGAGGCTCCACCGCAAAAAAGATTTTTATCATTACTCTTGTCTTTTCTTGATTCTCCAGACAAAAAAATGCTATTAAAGTCAGAAGTCCATTCCCATATTAATCCATGCATATCATAAACACCCCAATAATTTTTGAATGTTTGTCCAATGGGGTTTTCATATGTTTTTGATTTCTCATACCAAGACAATATGTATTTGTTAAATTCAGCTTTGGTTCTGGCATCAATCTTTTTTTCATCTGCCATAGCAACATATTCCCATTCATCCATTGTAGGTAATCGTTTGCCTTGACATTCGCAGTATTTCTTAGCAGCAAACCAGGAAACGTTTGTTACGGGAGCTTTAGGATTTGAATTTCCAAAATCTAAATCACCTTTCCAATACGATAGATAACTTTTGTCTGCAAAAAGTCCTTTTATTTTAGATTTACTATAGTTTGGATTCTTTTTGATAAAAGCCAAAAACTCACTATTTGTAATAGGATAAACATCTATGTAAAATGATTTTACTGCAACAGGTGTTTTATCTGTAGTCCCATAAAGAGGGACAAAAGAGCCCTCTTTTATTGGAACCATTTTCGATCCTTGTGCGCTTACCATTCCCATATAAGCCAAGAAAAGAAGAATAATTAAAATGTTTTTTTGCATAATAGTACTGTTGTTATCTTAGTGATTTTACCATTTCAGGAGTAACATCTGTTTTATTATTTCCCCAACTGTTATATATGTAAGTCATAACATTTGCTATTTCATCATCAGATAAATTCTGACTTGGCATAACATTGTTGTATTTATGACCATTTACAGTTACTTCACCACTTAAACCATGCAAGATTGTTTTAATTGCTCGTTTAGGATCTGCATTAAGATAATCTGATTTTGCCAAAGGAGGGAAGGTACTTGGGATTCCTTGTCCTTCAGATTGATGACAGGCAAAACATGTGGTTCCAAAAATTTCTTTACCAATTTTTATTTTCTCAGCTACAGTTCTTTTTGGAGTTACAGTTTTGGCTGCTCCGTTATCAGGCATTTTTTGAATCGTTCCGCCTTCTGGTAAATAAATACCTTCTTGAATAGTTCCAGAATAAATGTTTTTATGTTCAGCACCTTCAACTTTTAAAATTCCCAATGCCCCTTTATTGAATGCTCTAAAAATAGAGTGGTCAACTAAGATGAAATCTCCCGGAGTTTCGACTTTAAAATCAATTATCGCAGCTCCTCCAGCAGGGATTAGTGTTGTTTGAACATTTTCATTAATCAAACTTCCACCTTCTACATGCACTTTATCAAATATTTCACCGATTACATGGAAAGAAGACACTAAGTTTGGACCACCATTACCAACAAATAAACGAATCGTTTCACCCACTTTTGCAGTAAGTTCACCTCCATTAGTCAATGAACCAACTTTTCCGTTAAATACAACATAATCAGGTGTTTCTTTTACGGCTTTATTCATATCAAAAGGTTGTAGTCCTTTGGCTCCATATTCACCTTGTGTATAAAAATCTCCTTGCATAACGTAGTATTCTTTATCTACAGGAGGAAGTCCGCCTTCAGGTTCAACAAGAATCAAACCGTACATTCCATTTGCGATATGCATTCCAACAGGAGCTGTAGCACAGTGATAAACGTACAAGCCAGGATTAATTACCTTGAAGTTAAATACTTTTTCATGTCCAGGAGCTACTAGTGATGATGTTGCTCCACCTCCAGGACCTGTAACAGCATGTAAATCGATGTTATGTGGCAACTTATTGTCTGGGTGATTTTTTAGGTGAAATTCAACTTCATCACCTACACGAGTTCTAATAAAACTACCGGGAACAGAGCCGCCAAATGTCCAATAAGTGTATTTTACACCATCAGTCATAGTTCCTTCCTGTTCTTTAATTTCCATGTTTATTTTTAGTTTCATGGCAGGTCTGTTACCAACAGGTTTCGGTACCATTGGAGGAGTTGTTAGCTCGGCTTCCATTTCTCCATCGGTCACAATATCAGTATAATTAGTTGAATGTTCTCCTTTTTTACATGATGCTAAGAGTGTCATTGCAAAAATTGCACAAAAAAAGACTTTTAATTTTAGTGGCATTTTATAATTTTTTCTCATAATTAATTTGGTTTTATTTTAGTTTTAAAATCTTTACACAAATATAAAAGACATGTTTGTCTTTTATTATGATAAAAATCATGAAATATCTATTAATTATTCTAGAAATTTGTCTTGTTATAATTTCGATAGTTGTGCTCTTAAAGAATATGTTTTTCGAGAAGCATAATACTTGAATATTGATATTCAGAATATTTTTCAATAAAAATAAATGGAAACTCTATTTTAGAATAATAATCATTATTTTTGCACGCTGTTTAAATTAAAATTATTACTTCAAAATATATTTATGGTAAAAGATTTATTCGAAAGAATTCAAAACAATAAAGGACCATTAGGAAAATGGGCTTCTCAAGCAGAAGGTTATTTTGTTTTCCCTAAATTAGAAGGTGAACTTGGTCCAAGAATGCAGTTTGGTGGAAAAAATATTTTAAACTGGAGTTTGAATGACTATTTAGGTTTAGCAAATCATCCAGAAGTACGTCAGGCTGATATTGACGCTGCAACTCAGTTTGGTGCTGCATACCCAATGGGAGCACGTATGATGTCTGGTCACACTAAATATCATGAGCAATTAGAAAACGAATTGGCTGATTTTGTAATGAAACCAGCGGCTTACTTGTTGAATTTTGGTTACCAAGGAATGGTGTCTATCATTGATGCTTTGGTTACTAAAAATGATATAATTGTCTATGATGTAGATTCTCATGCTTGTATTATCGATGGTGTTCGTTTGCACATGGGTAAACGTTTTACATACAAACACAATGACCTAGAAAGTATGGAGAAAAACCTGCAGCGTGCTACTAAAATGGCAACTGAAACAGGTGGAGGTATTTTATTTATTACTGAAGGTGTGTTTGGAATGCGTGGTCAACAAGGGAAATTGAAAGAAATTGTTGCTATGAAACAAAAATACAATTTCAGATTATTGGTAGATGATGCACACGGTTTTGGTACACTTGGTAAAACAGGAGCTGGAGCAGGTGAGGAGCAAGGAGTTCAAGATGATATTGATGTTTATTTCTCTACTTTTGCTAAATCTATGGCAAATATTGGAGCTTTTGTAGCCGCAGATAAAGATATTATAGATTACCTAAAATACAATTTACGTTCTCAGATGTTTGCAAAAGCATTACCAATGATTCAAACAATTGGTTCTTTGAAACGTTTAGAATTATTGCGTAATCACCCAGAATTGAAAGATAAACTTTGGGAAAATGTAAATGCATTACAAAACGGTTTACGTTCTAGAAATTTTAATATTGGTGATACAAATACTTGTGTAACTCCAGTTTATCTTCAAGGAAGTGTGCCAGAAGCAATGGTAATGGTAAATGATTTAAGAGAAAACTACGGTATTTTCTTGTCGATTGTTATTTATCCAGTTATTCCAAAAGGAATTATTTTACTAAGAATGATACCTACTACATCTCATACTTTAGGAGATATTGATGAGACACTTACAGCTTTTGAAGCTATTCGTGAAAAATTAGAAAATGGAACTTATAAAGAAATTGCTAGTAGAACTACAGTTGATTTAGATGCATAAAAATATTTGCTAATATTCAATTGAATATGTGGAAATTATATAAAAAAATCCATTCGTTATGCGAATGGATTTTTTTTGTTTAAAACTTTTATACAGTATATTTAACATTCAAAACTATTAAACTAAATAATATGAAAAAAAATATCTTGATAATAGGAGTTCTTACATTAGTATTGGCTTCTTGTAAAAAAGAAAAACCTGGCGAAATAATCCCTAGTACGGTAGAATCTGGAGAAATCAAAGAATCGGTAGGAAAGCAGTGTTTTCAATCAATAACTAATAAGGATACGGTTATACTGACTTTAAATACAAATTCTCATAATGAAGTAGATGGGCGATTGACGTACAAAATTTATCAAAAAGATAAAAATGAAGGAACTATAATAGGGAACATAAAAGGAGATACACTTATTGCCGATTATACTTTTAAATCCGAAGGAGTTTCTTCTATAAGAGAAGTTGCTTTCTTAAAAAAAGCAGGAACTTTTGTTGAGGGATATGGAGATCTTATAGAAACAAATGGCAAATTGGTGTTTAAAGATAAAAAGCTTTTAAAATTTGATTCAAAAATGACTTTGTCAAAAGTAGATTGTAAATAGTTTTATTGAATTATATAAGAGTTTTAGCAGTTAGAGGAGCTAATTATAATTTATTAGTTTTAAAACTGTGGAAATAAAAAAATCCATCTGCCGAGACAGATGGATTTTTTTATTATAATTCTTTACGAAAAGTAGCTCGTCGTTTGTGTATTACAGGATCAAAATGCTTCCATAAATTGTGTATGGCTACATTATCTGATAATTCGGGAGTTCTGTAGCAATTAATGATACCTTTTTCTTTAAAAGTATGGTAATACTCATTGAATATAATTGCAGTTACAGCTTTATTTTGATAGTCAGGATGAACACCAATTAGATAAAAAATCATATCCTTACTATGTTTTTTAGCTTTAAGTAAATGAAGGAATCCAAACGGAAATAATTTTCCTTTTGTTTTCTGTAAAGCTTCCGAAAAGGAAGGCATAACAATGCTAAAAGCAACAATATTATGGTCTTTATCTTCTACAAATTTTATAAATTCGGGATTGATAAAGCTAATGTATTTCTTCTTGAAATATTCTTTCTGAACATCTGATATCGCTACAAATGAAGATAAAGAAGCGTAAGATTCATTGAATAAATCAAACATTTTATCCACATGAGGCATAACTTCTTTGGTAGTCTTGAAATTTAGCGGTTTTAATTGGTATCTTCTCTTTACTAATTCATTTGCCTTTTCGAAGAATTCAGGTTTTACATTAGCGAAAGGAAACTTACTCTCATCATATCTTTTTTCTACCACATAACCGAGTTGCTCGAAATGCGTTGCGTAATAAGGATGATTATACCATGTAATCATAGTTCCCATTTCATCAAAACCTTCAGTTAAAACACCAACTTTATCGAGATTAGAGAACCCCATTGGACCTTCAACGTATTCGAGATTGTTTTTTCGACCTAATTCATATACTTTTTCAAGTAAAGCTTTGGTTACTTCGATATCATCAATAACATCAAACCAGCCAAAACGGACTTTCTTTTTTTGTTGTCCAGTTACTTCATCCCAGTTAATTATGGTAGCAATACGCCCTACAATTTTATTATTTCTCAAAGCGACATAGAAAGTAGCCTCAGCATTTTCGAAAGCAGGATTTTTGGTTTTATCAAAAGTTTCTAACTCATCAGCAATAATAGGAGGAACCCAATATTTATTGTCTTTATATAGAGAGAAAGGAAATTTTATAAATTCAGTTAATTCCTTTTTTGTTTTAGCTTCTTGTATTGTAATCATTAAGATTGTATTATATTTTAAAAAAATCTCTTTTTTGAGAGGTTGTCTAATTTGTAGTTGCAGTTATTATTCAAATGTAGATTTACGTTTTTGCTCAATTTTGATAGAATCTTCTTCAAGTTCTTTCTTTCTGCTTTTTTTACTTTTTTTATCCTTTTTACCTTTCTTAGTATCTTTAAAGTTCATTTGAACTTCCTTATAGTTGGTGTCGTAACGCCAAGAAAATCCAACACCACCATAAAAAATAGAAGGAGTATCTTTGAAATTAGTACTTATAGATGCGTCGATTTGCATATTTTTATTTAGCAAATAGGCTGCGCCACCTCTAACAATACAATCACTGTAAAAATCACTTTTATAACCTTGATTTTCTACAAAACCAGACCATTTGTCATTAAAGCCTCGTGTAAGTGTTACAACATATCCATAACTAGGAAAGTCAGTAGTGATATAATCAGCAATAATATTGGTAACAAATACCCATTTTCCATCACCTAAATGATTTTGAGTGATTAACATGATTTTTGGAGAAATGCTCGACTCATTTGTGAAAGCGTATGGATTTCCAGCAAAAGTAAAATTAGCACCTGCAAAAATAGAAACTGCTGGAATTAATTGATGCCAGTTGAATCTTTGGTTGGCTTTCCAGCTATAAATATTTGCTTTTTTTTCATAGTTTTTAAACGGATCGTAGATTAGATATTTTGCTCCTAATATAGTCTGCTTAAAATCGTTTTTTTTGTAATTAGCAAATGGAGTAGAATAATCTTCCATTTGATACTGTATATCGGCAATAAGTTCAAGTTGTTCGCGAAAAAGCCCCCAACGAAGAGTTAAATCAGTTCCGAAACCACTTGCATTATAATTTAATAAATTGTGCTTTTCGTTAATTCCATAAACGCCAACTTCGGCTTGAATTACTGATTTTCCAACAGAAAAAGCCGACATAGTTTCGCCAGGTCGGTTAGAATTGATGACATCGGTATGCTGGCCGAAAAAAAGATAAGGCGTTAAAAAAACGCTGGAAATAATCAAGTTTCTGATTTTGAACATATTATTTTTTTTAGTTAAAAAGTAATAACGCATTTCAAATGTACTATATTTTATTATTTATTTAAGATTGATATTTTAATTTTGAAGAATGGATTTGCTATTTTTGAAAAAAATTATATGATTATGCAAACAGCATCTTTTTCAGGTCTTATAAAAGCGATTTTTTATATGATTGCTTTTTATTACATTTTTAGATTCTTGGCAAAATTATTTTTACCAGTTTTAGTAAAAAAAGTGGTAGATAAAGCAGGAGAGAACTTTCAGAAACAACAGCAGCAATATACACAGCAACAGCAAAATAATTCTTGGCAAAAAACAAGAACTAATGATGAGGTGATAATTGATACCGCTAATGCGAAAAACCCACGTGAAACCAAAAAAGTTGGTGATTACGTTGATTATGAAGAAATAGATTAAATTTGTAATCGAATAATAGATTTTTCATCCATAACCAAACCTACCAAAATTGAAAGTAATAAATAAGCTTTATCCGCATGCCCTTGTTATATTGGGATTTGTACTCGTTTCTTTAATTTATTTTTATCCTGTATTACAAGGAAAACAGATTTTTCAATCGGATATTGCACAATATACCGGAATGGCCAAGGAACAAAATGATTTCAGAGCAACTGAACATGCTGAACCGTATTGGACAAATTCGGCTTTTGGCGGAATGCCAACATATCAATTAGGAGCTAATTATCCACATGATTATGTAGGGCAATTAGATGATGCTTTACGATTCTTACCTCGTCCAGCAGATTACCTTTTCCTATATTTCTTAGGATTTTATGGTTTGTTATTGGTTTTAAAAATCGATCCGCTTAAAGCTTTCATTGGAGCATTAGCTTTTGGTTTCTCTACTTATTTAATTATTATATTAGGAGTAGGACATAATGCTAAGGCACACGCGATTGCATATATGCCATTAGTTATTGCAGGATTTATACTCGTATTTCAGAAAAAATATATTGTAGGTGGATTACTCACCATGTTTGCGGTTGCCTTGGAAATCAATGCAAACCACTTCCAAATGACATATTACTTATTAATTTTCTTGTTGATACTTTCAGGGTATTTCGCATTTAATTATATTAAAGAAAAAGAATATAAGCCGCTTTTAATCTCATTTGGAGTTTTGGCAGTAGCAGGAATTTTTGCTTTAGGGGCAAATGCAACCAATTTAATGGCTACTAGCGAATATGCTAGTTTTAGTACAAGAGGGAAAAGTGAATTAACATTCAATCCAGATGGTTCAAAAAATAATACCAGCGGAAGTGCTTTAACTCGTGATTACATTACAGAATATAGCTATGGAATTGCAGAAAGTTTCAACCTAATTGCGCCAAGATTGTTTGGTGGTTCAAATAGTGAAGCTTTAGGTACAGATAGTCATATGTACGAATTTATGATTGGACAAGGGGTTCCAGAAGGGCAAGCAAAAGATTTTGTTTCGGCAATGCCAACTTATTGGGGAGATCAGCCTATTGTAGCAGCTCCTGCATATATTGGTGCTATCGTTTTCTTCTTAGCAGTTTTGGCTTTGTTTATTGATGACAGAAAAATTAAATATGTATTCTTCTCAGGAGCAATGGTCGCTTTAGTGCTTTCTTGGGGTAAAAACTTTCCGTTGGTAACAGATTTCTTTATCGATTATGTACCTATGTACGATAAATTTAGAGCTGTTTCTTCAATACAAGTAATTCTAGAGTTATGTTTTCCAGTTCTTGCAATTATGGGATTACAATCTTTCTTTAAGTTAAAAGACAGTGACCCAAAATTACAGCAAAAAGGATTAGTTCAAACAGGTGTATTTAGTATTGGTGTTATATTGATACTGGTTTTCTGTAAGAGCATGTTTAATTTCTCAGGAGGGAGTGATAGTTATTTCTTAGAGAATTACGGTCCTGATTTTGTAGATGCGCTAAAAGAAGATAGAAAAACTTTATACTCAGCAGATTTATTGCGTTCAGGATTTTTTATTGTAGTTGCATTTGGAGTTTTATGGTTCTTTATCAAAAACAAATTTTCTCAAAATACAGCACTTATAATAGTTGGAGTTTTAATGATTTTTGATTTGTTTTTTGTAGATAAAAAATATGTTTCAGCAAAAGATTTTGTAAGTGGAAGAGAAGTTGCAGTTCCTTTTCAGGAAACACCTTCGGATGTTCAAATTTTGAAAGATACTACGCATTATAGAGTTTTTGAAGTTAATGGTAACTTGTCTAGTGCACGAGCTTCCTATTTCCATAAATCAATTGGAGGATATCATGCAGCAAAACCAAGAAGAATGCAACAGTTATTTGACTATCAAATAGCTAAAAATAATATGGAAGTATTGGATATGCTAAATATAAAATACATTATCCAAACCAATAAAGAAGGGCAGGAATTTCCAACAATAAACCCGAATACTAATGGTAATGCTTGGTTTGTAAAAGACGTAAAATTGGTTAATACTGCCGATGCTGAAATGAAGCTTTTAAACCATTTAGATACTAAAAATGTGGCTGTCTTTAATATTCATGACCATGGATCTAAATTTAAGAGTGCTCGATTAAAGAAAAAATGGGATGCAAGCGGAACTATAAAGTTAGAAGTTTATAAGCCAAATTATCTTAAATACACATCAGATAACTTAAATGATGGTTTAGCTGTATTCTCTGAAATATATTATGAAAAGGGATGGAATGCTTATATAGATGGTAAGTTAACAGATCATTTCCCTGTAGATTATGTTTTGAGAGCGCTTGAAGTTCCAGGAGGTAAACATACAATAGAGTTTAAATTTGAACCAGAAGTGGTTAAAACTGGTAGCATGATTACACTTGCTAGTTCAATAGGTATGTTAGTTCTTTTAATCGGAGGAATTTATTTTGAAAGAAAGAAATCGATTAGTGTTAAGTAATTAGATTCTATTTTCAATTTGTAGCATTAATCTTTAAATCAATTTTTTCTTGGAACAAAAGAAACTTCTAATTATAACCTATTATTTCCCGCCAGCTGGAGGGCCTGGCGTGCAGCGCTGGTTAAAATTTGTAAAATATTTGCCGGAATTTGGTGTTCAGCCAATTGTATATGTACCAGAAAATCCAACATATCCAATTGTTGACGAAGGACTGGTTAAAGAAGTTTCGGATCAGGTAATTGTTATCAAGAATAAAATTATAGAACCGTATCAACTAGCTTCATTTTTTTCGAAAAATAAGACTAAAAAAATTGCTTCGGGGATTTTTCCGAATAAAAAAAAGCAATCCTTCCTTGATAAAGTCTTCCTTTGGATTCGTGGAAATTTATTTATCCCTGATGCTCGTGTTTTATGGGTAAAGCCATCAGTTTCTTTCTTAGAGAAATATATTATCGAGAATAATATTGATACAATTGTAACTTCTGGTCCGCCACATAGTTTGCATCTTATCGGATTGGAGTTAAAACACAAATTGAACATAAAATGGTTTGCTGATTTTCGTGATCCATGGACTACGATTGGTTATCATAAATCATTACGTTTATCTAGTTATGCTGCTAAAAAGCATAAAAAATTAGAACATCAGGTTTTAAATACTGCCGATACTATTCTTGTAACTAGTAAAACAACTAAAGTTGAATTTCAGGAAATAACGACAAAACCTATTGAAGTTATTACTAATGGGTATGATGTTGAAAATGTTGATAAACAAACTTTAGATACTAAGTTTACATTGGCACATATAGGTTCTTTCTTGTCCGAAAGAAATCCGCTTTTTCTATGGGAAAGTTTGGTTGAATTGTTACAAGAGATTCCAGAATTTAAGCAGCATTTAGAAATAAAACTGATTGGAGCAGTTAGTCAGGAAGTATTAGAAACAATTACTAAGTTTAAACTTAATGATTATCTAAATAATTTAGGATATGTTTCGCATAAAGAAGCTATCGCGCATCAAAAAAAATCTCAGGTTTTATTGTTAATCGAGATCAATTCAGAAGATACAAAGAGTATTATTCCTGGGAAATTGTTTGAATACATGGTTTCTAATAGACCAATAATTGCAATAGGACCAAAGGGTTCTGACTTCTCAGATATTATAACTCAGACAAATACAGGTGTGTTTTTTGACTATTCTGAAAAAATGAAATTAAAAAGTGTAATTTTGGATTTTTATAATCAATTTTTAGAAGGGAAACTACAATCAAACGGAGTAGGATTACAACAATATTCTAGAAAAAACCTAACAAAACAGTTAGCACAATTGATTAAATAGAATACTTTTTAAACTTTCAATAAAAAACATAAATACCTTCAATGGGCATAGTCTTAAATCAGTCTTTTAAAAATACTATTATAACATATATTGGTTTTGGTATTGGTGCAATAAACACGCTTTATTTATATCCGATTTATTTAGGCGAAACTTATTATGGCTTAACAAATTATATTCTTTCTGCAGCAAATGTAATTATGCCTTTGTTTGCTATCGGAATGCAAAATACGTTGGTCAAATTTTATTCTCAATATAAAACAGAAGAAGAAAGGGAGCAGTTTTTGTCGTTTACGGCTTTGTTTCCAATACTAATGTGTATTCCGTTAGGAATTATCGGAATCTTCTTTTTTGATGACATAACAGCCTTCGTATCAAAGAAAAATCCTGTTGTAAAAGAGTTTATTTTACTAATTCCTTTTGTCGGAATTTGTATGGCTTATTTTGAGATTTTTTATGCTTGGGCAAGAGTGCATATGCATTCCGTTTTTGGTAATTTTATCAAAGAAGTTGGTTTAAGACTGTTTTCATCCTTTGTATTAGTAGGATTGTATTTTCATTGGATAACCTTAATTCAATTTGTATATATAACAGCTGCAATTTATTTTTTAGCTTTCATCGTAACGATGTTTTATGCTTTTAGTATTAAGAAACCAAATTTTCAGATTACAATACCAGAGAATGTAAAAAGTGTAATGGAATATACGTTTTATATAATTCTTTCAGGAAGTGTAGCCAATTTACTATTGGATGGAGATAAGTTGATGCTTAATCAGTATATGAAAATTGAGAATATTGCCTATTATTCGGTAGCAACATATATAGCCTTGGTAATCTCGGTTCCGAGCCGTGCCATGCATCAAATAGTATATCCTATTACGGCTAAATTAATGCATGAAAATAAACATGATGAATTGAATGATTTGTACAAAAAGACATCTATTAACTTACAGATTGTTGGTGGATTTGTGATGTTGTGTATTTTCGTAAATATTAATCAGTTGTATGAAATAGTTCCTGAGCAATATAGAGGAGGAGTTCCAGTTGTTTTTATGATTGGGTTATCTAAATACTTTGATCTTATTTTAGGAAATAATAATGCTATTATTTTTAATACAAAATATTACCGAACGGTATTGTTTTTAGGATTAGGTTTAGTTGTTTTGACTTTTATTTTAAATATAATTTTTATACCAATTTACGGTATTAAAGGTTCTGCATTTGCAACGTTACTATCTATAACAGCATACAGTTTGGCAAAATTACTTTTTGTAGTTAAGAAACTTCATTTGTATCCTTTTACAAAGCAAAATTTGTATTCGTTGTTGGTTACAGCCGTGTTATTTCTATTGTTTTACTTTTGGGAATTTCCAGTTTATCCGTTAATTGGAATTGCTTTAAAATCAGCTATTGTGACGGTTTTTTATGTGTATTTAAATTATAAATTTGAAATCTCAAAAGAGATAAACCAAGTAATGGATAATTTCTTAAAGAAGCTAGGGATTAAAATTTAGTAAGAAATAAGATCGGAGATTAAAAGTGATTCTTTTTGTTTTTATATTTGTTATAACCGCTTGTGGTTTTATTACATACAAATATGAAAAAGAGAATAATTGTTTTGTTGTTTGTTCCTTTGCTTTTGGTTTTTCAAGTTGGTTTTGCTCAAAAAGTAAAAAATAAATCTGTTAATCAACATGTTCAAGGCAATCATACTGATTCTATTTCTACGGTTAATTTAAAAGGATACCCAGTTACTCCTTTTAAAGACACTCTTTTCTATGTTTATAATAAAGTGGGTTCGTTTTCTGCCGAAAGTAGAGCTCAGGCAATTTCTGATAGAATTAAAAAACTCTATGAAGATGCTTTTTTTGTTGCCGATTCCTTAAAAATCGTTTCTTCGGATGTAAGTTTGGATATTATTTATGAAAAAGATTTTGTAATAATGGCAATTTTAGATGCCGACGCAAAATCAGAAAATAAGTCTGTAACTGCTCTTGCAGAACGTAATTTTACAATAATAAAGAAGGCTATTCTTTTTCAGAATGAAAATAATTCCCTGTTGCCAAAGAGATTAGGGCTCACAGCTTTGTTGGTATTGATTCTTGGTCTTATTTTGATTTTTATAGGTGGCCTTTTTAATAAACTAAAACTATATTTATCCAGAAACAAAGCAAAGTATTTTACAGGATTTAAGTACGATGGGATTGATATATTTAGCCCACAAAAGCAACTTTTTTTAGCAATGCGATTAATCGGTGCTGTAAAGACTTTTGTACTAGTACTGATAGTCTATTTGTCGTTACCAATACTCTTTAGTATTTTCCCGGGTACCGAAAAATATACAACAACCTTATTGCATTGGGTTCTAACTCCTGCAAGATTGGCGGTTATGGGGTTTGTGGCATTCCTTCCTAATTTATTTACAATCATTGTAATTGTGCTTATTTTTAAATATATCTTAAAAGTAATCAAGTTTTTTGTTGATGAAATTAATAAAGGGAATATTAAAATAAATGGATTTTATAGTGATTGGGCAAAACCTACGTTTAATATCATACGTTTCTTGATGTATGCTTTTATGCTAGTCGTAATTTTTCCGTACTTACCAGGTTCGGATTCACCTGTATTTAAAGGGGTTTCTGTTTTTGTGGGAATTTTATTTTCATTGGGATCATCAAATGCAATTGCCAATATGGTTGCTGGACTGGTTATTACTTATATGCGGCCTTTTAAGATAGGAGATTTTATAAAAATAGGAGAAGTGAGCGGGGAAGTGATAGAGAAAACAGCTTTGGTTACGCGTATGCGAACGCCTAAATTTGAAGATATTACAATACCAAATGCAACTGTTTTATCGAGTACATCAATTAATTATTCGGCCAATACAAAAGAGGATGCCAAAGGATTGATCGTTCATTCTACCGTTACTATTGGATATGATGTGCCATGGCCAGCTGTTCATAAGGCATTAATTAATGCAGCTTCAAAAACAGATTTTATAGAAAGTATTCCAACTCCATTTGTCTTGCAAACTGGTTTGGATGATTTTTATGTTTGTTATGAGATTAATGCATACACCAAAGAACCTCAAAAACAGCCATCAATTTACTCATCCTTGCATCAAAATATTCAGGATAGTTTTAATGAAGCTGGGATCGAAATAATGTCACCGCATTATAAGGCGCTTCGTGATGGTAATAAAACGACTATTCCAGAAGATTATCTAAGTAATAATTATGAAACTCCTACGTTTAATATAAAAAGCAAGTTGTAATTTATTGTTTTTGAGAAGCAAGTATTTAAAAAAGGGCAATTGATTAATATGTAATAAATCTTTTGATATCGTGTTATGTATTAGAAGATTAATTTTTTTTAGTGTTTTATGATGAAAGACTAATTGTAAAATCACTAAAAGTGGGTATTGTTTAATTTGTTATTGTAAACTAATTTTGCTCCCTAAATTACTCCAAAATAAATTATTAAAGTAAATAGCTAAAATAATTTTAATTTATGATTATGAAAAGCCCACAATTTACGCAAGAAGAAAGTTTACAAGTATTCTCAAATATAATTTCAAATAAGATTCATAATGGTTTTATTTTAGAAGAAAGAAATGATGAAATGCTTTTTGCAGTTTTATCAAAAGGAGAAAGAGTGGTTGATCATAGTTTTAATTTCCTTATTTGTTGTTTAACATTTGGGTTGTGGTCTATTGCTTGGTTGTATTTAACGATAGAATCATCCAAAAACAAAAAGATATTGGTTGCCATCGATGAAGACGGAGTTCCTTTTGAAGATAAATGTTATCACGAATAACTAAGATTACAGTTTTTCTTTTAAGTAGATACCTGTTATAGATTTTTTTATTTTTACTATATCTTCAGGTATTCCCTCTGCTAATAATTCCCCACCATTTTCTCCACCTTCTGGGCCTAAATCGATTATCCAATCGGCACATTTTATAAGGTCAAGATTGTGTTCGATTACAATTATAGAATGTCCTTTATCAATCAATGCATCAAATGAAGCTAATAATTTCTTGATATCATGAAAGTGAAGCCCAGTTGTAGGTTCATCAAAAACAAATAAAGCTTTATCTTTTGTAGCACCTTTAACCAAGAATGAAGCCAGTTTAATACGTTGTGCTTCACCACCAGAAAGAGTCGAAGAGGATTGTCCTAATTGTACATATCCTAAACCAACATCTTGTAAAGGCTGTAATTTTTGAGTGATTTTAGTTTGATTGTTTGTAGAAAAAAAACTAATTGCATCATCAATTGTCATAGTTAATATGTCATTGATGTTTTTATTATCAAAAGTAACTTCTAAAACTTCTTTTTTAAAGCGTTTACCACTACAAGTTTCGCATGGTAATTGCACATCGGCCATGAAAACCATCTCAACGTTAATAGAGCCTTCTCCTTTACAGGTTTCGCATCTTCCACCATCTACGTTAAATGAGAAATGTTTGGCTTGATAACCTCTTATTTTCGATAGTTTTTCTTTGGCATATAGTTCTCTGATATCATCATAAGCTTTTATGTAAGTTACGGGATTAGAACGAGAACTTCTTCCTATAGGATTTTGATCTACATATTCAATATGCTTTATTTGCGAAAAAGATCCTTTTATTTCGGTAAATTGACCTGCTTTTTCGGCAGCATTGTCTAATTTTTTCTGAATAGCAGGAAATAGAATCTTTTTAACAAGTGTACTTTTTCCACTACCAGAAACTCCAGTAATTACGGTTAAAACATCTAATGGAAATGTGACATCAATGTTCTTAAGGTTATTTTCACGAGCACCAATAACCTGTATATAATTCTTCGATTTTCGTCGGTGTTTAGGAACAGCTATTTCTAAATCGCCATTAAGGTATTTAGCTGTTAACGAAGATGATTTTAATATTTCGTTATAGGTTCCCTGTGCGACTAATTCTCCTCCAAATGTTCCTGCTTCTGGGCCAATATCTATAATCATATCGGCAGCCTTCATGATGTCTTCATCATGCTCTACAACAATTACGGTATTGCCTAAATCACGAAGAGAAAGCAATACTTTTATCAATCGTTCAGAATCTTTTGGGTGTAAGCCAATACTAGGTTCGTCAAGGATATACATAGAACCAACCAAACTGCTTCCTAGAGAGGTTGCCAAATTGATTCGTTGTGATTCTCCCCCAGAAAGAGTTGAGGAATTTCGATTTAACGTAAGGTAAGAAAGTCCTACTTCTGTCAAAAAGGATAGTCTATTGTTAATCTCGACTAATAATCGTTTTGCAATTTGTTTTTCGTAAACATTAAGCTCTATTTCGTTGAAGAAAGTAACTAAATGTTGAATTGGCAAATCGACTAAATCAGAAACTGTTTTGCTATTTATTTTCACATAAGAAGCTTCTACTCTTAGACGCTTTCCTTTACAAACATGACATTTTGTTTTTCCGCGGTAACGCGAAAGCATTACTCTATTCTGTATTTTGTAATTTTTCTCTTCCAGTTCTTTGAAGAAATCATTTAAACCTTCAAAATACTGATTTCCTTTCCATATTAATTCTTTATGTTCTTCACTTAATTGAAAGTAAGGTTTGTGTATTGGGAAATCAAATTTATGGGAATTATTAACCAATTGATCGCGAAACCAGCTCATGCTTTCGCCACGCCAAGGATAAATAGCATTCTCATAAATAGATAAAGAAGTATTTGGAATAACTAAATCGGTATCGATACCAATAATGTTTCCATATCCTTCACAAGCAGGGCAAGCACCATATGGATTATTGAAACTGAATAAATGTGGATTAGGTTCTAAAAATGTGATTCCATCCAATTCAAAAATATTAGAGTAACTGAATCTTTTATTAGTTTTTAATTCTTGTAAAAAGCAAATTCCTTTTCCTTCAAAAAAAGCTGTTTGAACAGCATCCGAAAGGCGATTATAAAATTCTTCCTCTTCTTTTACAACGATTCTGTCAATAATCAATAAAATCTCCTGGTTCTTTTTTGTGTCAAGTGAAGTTGCAAATTCATCTAAACGAACCATTTCGTTGTCAATTAAAATACGAGCAAATCCTTGTTGTAGCAAAACATTAAGTTTGTCTTCTAATTTCCTTCCTTTTTCAAGATGAATAGGAGCCAGAAGAAGCCATTTGCTATCTAACTCAAAGCTTTTTACATCGGTAACAACATCGGTAACGGTATTTTTTTTAACTTCTTGACCGGAAATAGGAGAGTATGTACGACCGATTCTTGCAAAAAGTAACTTTACATAATCATAGATTTCTGTAGAAGTTCCTACTGTTGAACGAGCATTGGTAGTATTTACCTTTTGCTCAATAGCAATTGCAGGAGCGATTCCTTTGATGTATTCGACTTTTGGTTTGTCTAAACGACCCAAAAACTGACGTGCATACGACGACAGGCTCTCTACATAGCGACGTTGACCTTCAGCATACAAAGTATCAAATGCCAAACTTGATTTTCCTGAACCCGAAAGTCCTGTAATAACAACAAGTTTGTTTCTTGGAATGGCAACATCTACATTTTTTAAATTATGTACTTGAGCACCTTTAATGATGATGTTTTTCTTTGGGTCGAGTGTAGAAAGGTCAATTTGCATACAAAAAATCAATTTCCACAAAAGTAAGCAATTTTGATTTGAGTTATGTTAAGGATGGAAGTTCTATTTATGTAAAAAATAACGTGATAATTATTTCTTTATAATTAAGATCAGTTTAGAAAAATATTTTGGGATATATTAATGATAAAGAATGCTAAAAAAAGAATGTTAAATTGTAATTGGTTTATTTTGTGCGATTTAGATTTCTTTTTTAACTGTTAAGAACAATGAGATAATTTATTGTTTTTTACCCTTTTTCTAGAAATCATTGACTTTATTTTAATGTTTTTCTGAATTTGATAATAATAATTCTTAATTTAATTTGCTTTTTAAAAAAAATATTTGTTAAATTTGAACACTTAATTAACACTTTAAAAACCAGTAGCCTATACAGTAAAATTACTTTTTTAGAAAATTACCCAAATTTCAAATTAAAACTAAAAGGTAGTATTATGGCTAATCTGCAAATTCCTGACGCTCTATTGGTGAAGAACTATGTTGAAGGTAACGAAAGTGCCTTGTCAACATTGATAAAAAGACATGAATCAAAGATTTATGGATTTATATATTCAAAAATAGCTGACAAAGACATATCAAATGATATTTTTCAGGATACATTTATAAAAGTAATCAAGACTTTAAAAAGCAATTCATATAATGAAGAGGGGAAATTCTTGCCTTGGGTAATGCGTATATCGCACAACTTAATAGTAGATCATTATCGAAAAACAAAGAAAATGCCAATGTATAGAGAAACGGAAGAGTTTTCGATATTCTCTATCATGTCAGATGATACGCTAACAATTGAAAATAAAATGATTGTGGATCAGGTTGAAGTCGATTTAAAAAAGTTAATAGAGGAACTTCCAAATGATCAAAAAGAAGTGCTGGTAATGCGTATGTATCAGGATATGAGCTTTAAAGAAATATCAGAAGTAACAGGAGTTAGTATCAATACAGCCTTAGGGAGGATGAGATATGCACTAATGAATATTAGAAAAATTATAGAAAAACATCAAATTATTTTAACTAATTAATATACTAAATTGAGTAATAGGTCGTTGTTATATAAATAAACAATTATTAGCATGGCAAAAATTTACTCAAAAAAAGCAGCAGTTACTACAAACTTGAAACCCAACAAAGAAGTCGTTTCTTTTATATTAAGTTACTCACAAGCATTAACAGTAGTGAAAATTAACGAGAAGAGTTTTGAGATTATAGCTAATTAAACAGCCCACAACAGTTGTCGGATGTTTTGGAAGTAAATGAATTAATCAAATTGGTCGTTTGATTAAAAAATCACTAAGTGCAATATGCAATTAGTGATTTTTTTGTTTTTTATTAGCTTGGTTTTCATAGTAATCGTCTATCACCGATTTTCTTCCAATGGTTTTTGTAATGATGTCTTTATCAAGATCCCAGCCACGGGCAGGCGAATATTCTCTGCCATACCAAATAATTTCAAGATGTAAATCATTCCAGACTTCTTCAGGGAAAAGACGTTTAGCATCTTTTTCAGTTTGAGTTACATTTTTTCCGTTAGATAAATTCCATCGGTACATTAATCTATGAATATGAGTATCTACAGGAAAAGCAGGAACACCAAAAGCTTGAGACATAACAACACTAGCTGTTTTATGACCAACAGCAGGTAACTCTTCCAGATATTCGTAACTCTGCGGAACTTCGCCGCCATGTTTATCAATAAGGATTTGCGACAAGCCATGAATACCTTTCGATTTCATAGGCGATAAACCACAAGGACGAATAATATCCCGAATTTCTTCAACAGACATTTTTACCATATCATACGGATTATCAGCCTTTGCAAATAATAAAGGCGTAATTTGGTTTACACGAACATCAGTACATTGAGCTGACAACAATACGGCTATTAATAAAGTATAAGGGTCTTTATGGTCGAGAGGTACAGGGATAGTTGGGTATAATTCTTTTAACGTATTTATAACAAAAGTTACCCGTTCTTGTTTATTCATTTCCGTAAATTTAATCCCGTAAAAATAGTACAATTTTGGAATTATAAATTGTTAATTTTAAGAATCTAAGTAAGTCTAAAAATCTAAGTAGTCTAAAAAAAATAAAAAAATGACAACATTACAAATAGGAGATAAAGCGCCAAATTTTTCAGGAACAGATCAAGACGGAAATACACATAAATTAGCTGATTATGCAGGGAAAAAACTAGTAGTTTTCTTTTATCCAAAAGCGAGTACTCCGGGTTGTACAGCTGAGGCTTGTGATTTAAGAGATAATTTTGAGCGTTTTCAAGCTAATAATTATGCTCTTTTAGGAGTAAGTGCCGATGCGCAAAAAGCACAAGCTAAATTCAAAGAAAAGTATGACTTCCCGTTTCCGTTATTAGCAGATGAAGACAAATCAGTAATTCAAGCCTTTGGAGTTTGGGGACCTAAAAAATTTATGGGAAGAGAATATGACGGAATTCACAGAACGACATTTGTAATTAATGAAGAAGGAATTATAGAAGACATAATTTCAAAAGTAAAAACTAAAGAACATGCAGATCAGATACTGAAGTAGAGTTTTTCAGTTTTCAGAAGATCTTTGTCAAAGTTCAAAGCTATGACAAGGGTTGTTGTTTTTTTTAATTCATTGAGGTTTAGTGGTTTACTCTCAGTCTTCTCACCCAGAACGGAGTCGAAGAGGCTCAGCTGACAAGATTGCAATTGTTTAGTAAAACGTGTTTTTATGTTTTAATCTCAGTAAATCAGAGCCTTAGTGCCTTTTTTAAAATAGAAAAGCATCAGTTATATAACTGATGCTTTTCTATTTTAAAACCTTTGAACCTTTGAACCTTTGCTTCTTAGAGCCTTAGTTCCTAAAAAGATTAATTAGACTCTTTTAAAATTCTGTTAGGCTCGTATCCAAATAAGTGATGTTCTTTTATAATTTCAGCAATACCTTTCGGAAGCATAGGCTCCCATCCAGGTTTACCTTGACTAATCATTTTTAGTACTTCTCTAGAGAATACTTCCAGAGTATGAGGATCAAAATCAGCAACATCAATTACTTTTCCGTTAAATTTAAAGAACTTGTACAATTCTTTCATTCTAGGATGAACTTTTAAGTTGGTCGAGTTCATAATTGTACCATCTTCATCAATCATTGGATACAAGAATACCTTCATGTCACGGTAGAATAGTTTTCCGAAAGCTTCAAGTATTCCTCCACTTAAATGGCGGTAGTATTTCTCATCAAAGATGTCGACTAAATTATTAACTCCCATTGCCAATCCCATTCGGGCTTTGGTGTAATTAGCAAAATATTCAACAACTTTATAGTATTCTTGGAAGTTCGAAATCATTACGGTTTGACCTAATGAACAAAGCAATTCGGCTCTATCCATAAAATCGCGTTCATCGATTTCTCCATCAGAACGAAGGTTAGATAGCGTGATTTCGAAAATTACCAGCGTATTATCTTTTTCAACTTTATTTTCTTCGAGAAACATTTTTAATGATTTCTCGTACATGTCCATATTAACCTTAGTTACAGGGCGAAAACTCCCGCGTAAGGCAAGAATGTTCTTTTTGTATAAAATGGCAGCAGGAAGAATATTTTTACCTTCAGGATTGAACATAACGGCATCAGTCATTCCGTTTTTAACCAATTGTAAGCTAATCAATCGATTATCTACATCAGCAAATCGAGGACCAGAAAAGTTGATAGTGTCAATTTCAAGTTGATCTTTGTCTAGATGGTCGTATAAATAACGAAGTAATCTTTTAGGATCATTATATTTATAAAATGCTCCGTAAATTAAGTTAACACCAAGAATCCCTAGTGTTTCTTGTTGTAATCGAGCATCAGTTTCTTTAAAACGAATATGAAGTATAATTTCGTTATAGGCTTCATCAGGTTCAATTTGGTATCTAATTCCAACCCAACCATGACCTTTAAATTGTTTTGCAAAATCGATTGTTGCAACAGTATTGGCATAACTAAAGAAAAGTTTTGTAGGGTGTTTTTCTCTACTTAAACGTTCTTCAATTATCTGACCTTCAAGAGTTAGCATTTTTTTTAACCGCTCTTCAGTAACGTAGCGACCATCACTTTCAATTCCGTAAATGGCATCACTAAAATCTTTGTCGTAAGCAGACATTGCCTTTGCAATTGTTCCAGACGAACCACCAGATCTAAAAAAATGCCTTACAGTTTCTTGCCCCGCACCAATCTCTGCAAAGGTTCCGTAAATATTTTCATTTAGATTAATTCGTAACGCTTTGTCTTTTATGGATGGTATTTGAGCGATGACTTTGTCACCCTTAAGTTTTATTTCTATACCCATTTTATTTTAAATATGGCTGATTTGTTACAAAGTTAGTAAATTAGGTTTCTAATGAAAGATAATTAATCCTATTTTTGTAAAAAAATAAAGTACAATTGAAGGTATATTTTTTAGGCACAGGTACATCTCAAGGCATTCCGATAATAGGGGTCGATCATCCTGTATGCAAAAGCACTGACGCTAAGGATAAAAGACTTCGAGTGTCTATTTGGATTAGTTGGGATAACCATTCATATGTTATCGATTGCGGTCCCGATTTTAGACAACAAATGCTGGCTTGCAACTGTCAGAAATTAGATGCAATTTTATTTACACATGAGCATGCCGATCACACAGCTGGTTTGGATGATATACGTCCGTTTAATTTTAAACAAGGCGAAATGCCTATTTATGCACACGAGCGGGTTATAGGTAATTTAAAAAAGCGTTTTGATTATGTATTCGAAACTGTAAATAAATATCCAGGAGCACCATCAGTAAAAACAATTGAGGTAATTAATGGTGAACCGTTTGCCGTGGGAAATAAAATGGCGATTCCAGTAAATGTTATGCATGGTAATTTGCAGGTTTTTGGATATCGAATAGATGATTTTGCCTATTTAACAGATGTTAAAACTATAGAAGAAGCCGAAATTGAAAAGCTAAAAAACTTAAAAGTATTAGTGATAAATGCATTACGTGTAGAGCCACATGATACACATTTTAATTTGCAGGAAGCCCTAGATTTTATAACTTTGGTTCAGCCAGAAGTGGCTTATTTAACACATATTAGTCATGTATTAGGATTTCATGAGGAAGTACAAAAAATGCTTCCTAAAAATGTTTATCTGGCATATGATAATTTAGAAATCACAATTTAATTATATTTTAAAAATGAAAAAATCCTTATTGCTTTACCTATTTATCATTGCTATACTTATGAATATTTTTACCTATATGTTTTATAGTAAAGAAGTAAAGTTTGAACAGGAGCGTTATGCTAAAACAACCAAAAAGCTTAGAGATAGTTTAGATTTAGTAGAGAATAAACTAAATGAAGCCAACTATTTCTCATTGGAGAACAATCAAAACGCACAAAATTACTTTGACTCGGCTGATGCTTCAAAAACAATAAAGTACGAGCAACTAATTCCGATGGTTACGGAGAAATTAATGGACCTTAATGCTAATCCAAAAGGGAATCCATATGTAGGACAAGATCAAATAGGAGTAAATAAATTTATCATCAATAAAGTTAAAGTGTTAAACCACAGATGGATTATAGCTGATTTTAGCGATGGAGAAACATGGGGAGAAGTTTTATTGAAATACTTTATCAATAATGATGGGAGTATAACTTTTGAAGTAAATCAGTCATTATTATATCAAAAATAAGATTTACGAACTGTATAATAATTGTAACAACTAATAAATAGAACATATGAAAAAAGTATTTTTATTTTCGATTATTATTGGACTTTCATTTTCTTGTGCCAAAAAAGTTTCTCAAGAAGAAACAAAACCTATTAAGGAAGAAGTTAAGCCTGAGCATATTGTAGGGGGAGATTCGGATGCTCATGGGTGTAAAGGATCTGCTGGTTATACTTGGTCGGCTGTTAAAAACGAATGCGTACGATTGTTTGAAATAGGTACTAAGTTAGAACATGCCAAAGATGGTAAAACGTATTCTACTGTAGCTTATGTTATTTTTGAAAAAGACGGAAACAAGGCCGAACTTTTTCTTGATACAGAAGATGGAACAATTATTTTAGAACGAAAAGCCGAAGGTGAGCCTTGGGTTAATGGAGATTTAGAATTAATACCTTGGAAAGGTTACGTACTGAAAAAGGCTGGAAAGATTATTTATACTGGCGAGTAAATAGAAAACATATAACAAAGGCGAGAAGTAATTCTCGCCTTTGTTGTTTATATAAATATGTTGTTTTTCTGCCACTCCCGATAACTATCGGGATAAAAAAGATTAGAATTATTTTAAAACCTTTGCGAGCTTTTCGTAATTCTTAGCGATTCTTTGCGGTTAAATTAAATATTCTGTTTTATAAAATCTGTAGTAACAACTTGAGCAAATTCTTCGTTTAAACTGGCAAGAGCAGTTTCATGAATTGTCTCGGCACTAAATTCCTGACCGTTTAATCCCTTTTTATTATAAGCGGCTGTTGCGTCTGAGATTAGAAAGGTATTATAACCAAAATTTCCTGCCATTCTTGTAGTTGTCGATACGCAATGATCGGTTGTTAAGCCTACAATAACGAGTGTATCAATTTTATCATGATCAAGTTGTTCTTTTAAATCGGTACCAATAAAAGCACTGTTTACATTCTTCTGAATGATTGTTTCTCCAGCTAGGGGTTTAACGATATCCTTAAATGCATTTCCGGGATTTGTTTCATGTAGCAATGAATTTGGATTAGAAGAACAATGTTGGATATGAAATATCGGTAACTTATTATTTCTCCATATTTCAAGAAGTTCGCCAGCATTTTGTTCAGCATTTAAATTATTGCGTTCTCCACCCCAATATTCGATATTATCAAAACCTTTCTGAATATCGATTAGGATTAATGCTGGATTGTCGAGTTTAGATATTTTCATCTTTATAGTTTAGTAGGTGTTGTTTTTTGATGTTGTGAAAAAGTGAAAAGAGAGATTGAAAATCAAGTTTTCACACAATAAAAGCGCAATATTGTGATCCTTACGAAGCAAGAATTTTCTCGAGTAGCTCAGTATCTATCCTCATTTTTTAGTTTAAAAGGATATTATTATAAATTATTTTTAACGCATAGAAACATAGATTTTGTACTTTCAAATTAAGACGCTCCACTTATTTAAAATACACAGAGCTGGTTAGCTATGTAAAAAAAATATATTTCTTTTTTTTCTTCTTTTTTATGCATGAAGCCTATGTTTCTATGCGTTAAATAAATTTTTTATAAATTATACCTAACGTATTATTATACATTATTTCCCTTTTTCAAGTTCCTCCAGTTTTTGTTTTGTTTCGGCGCTTTCCTTGTTGATGGATAACGCCTTTTTGTAATTGCTTATTGCGTTGGTTTTGTCGCTCACTTGTTTGTAATAATCTCCCATAGAGTCATATACATTAGCGCTTTGTGGATAATTTTTTATATTTAATTTAAAAAAATATTCGCCTTGAGCAATGTTTTTTCTACCGAGCGCCATATATCCTAGCATATTGATGTAAGATTCGGGAGGTAGTATTTGATATCCCATTTTTTCGGAGACATTTTGGTAATGTTTTTCAACCTTTGTTGGTAAACTCATTCCATTATCAAATAAATCGCTATATGTTAAGTCTAATTTATAGAAGTCAAAGATAAATCGAAGCGCATCGTATTCGGCAATAAATGGAACAGAACCATGACTATCTTTATCGTAATATTTGTATTCAAAGTTTAATTGGTTTTGTTTGTTCTTTTTTAGTGTATTAGCCAAATCGAATATAGCACGGATGTGTCTTGTACTTTGAGTGGTATCTTTTTTTACTCTAATAGTATCCATTCCAGCTTCCATTGTATTGGCAATACCTAGGAACAAGCTGGTATTATTCTTGAATTTTTTCTCAGCAAATACTTTTTTAGTTTGCTCTAGGAATTTTTGTTTGTCCCACCACATGCTAGGATCGATAGAAACATAAGAATTAAATAAATTAGTATGGTTTGCAAGTGTATTTATAGCTGTTAAACCACCAAAAGAATGTCCGATCAACATTTTGTATGGAGCAGTAGGATAATTGGTTTCAACGTAAGGCATTAGTTCTTTTTGGATAAACGCAATAAAGTTTTCATTTCCGCCAGTAGTTTTACTAGCTTCATTAGACATCATTGGTAAATCAGATTCGATATGAGTAGGAGTTAAATCACGTGCTCTGTCGGTATTGAGTATTCCTACTACAATCATTTTTGGGCAAATTGTATTACCGTTCATTGTACTTAATTGCTCTGTCATACCAACAACTGAAGTAAAATGGGCATCACCATCTAATAAATAAAGTACAGGGTAATGTTCTGTTTTTGCTGTGCCTTTGGTATAACCACCAGGTACATATATCCAGACTTTTCGGTCTTCATTTAATATCTTAGAATGTACGGTTTCAATCGTACCAATAGTAATCTTGTTATCGGATTGTGCTTTTGCGAAAAATGTAAATCCAATAAAAAGTAGCGAGAATAATAGTTGTTTCATAGTTAGTTAGATCAGTTTACAGGTTAGTCTTATTCTTTGTTATTTGTTACAAGATGTACAGTTTAAAGGTAAGGTGATTTATTATAAAAATGAAAGATGTCAAAAGTGAATAGTTTACTTCCAACCGCGTTCTATAATTATTTCATCTGCTATTTTATCAACCTCTTCGGCGACTTCATCTTTAGTCGGATTCGTTGCAATTCGGATAATTTCATTACGAAAAAAATTATCATTTGTGATTTTTCCAAAAATTGATATTATCCAATATTTCCAAACGCCATCATTTGTTTTTAAAATGGCTAGAATCTCTTGAGATATATTTTCGTTGATACTCTTTAAATATTCCGAAATTGGTTTTGCAACTGGCCAATTGAAATCTTGAAGCCACTCTAGTAATTCGGGAATTATTGGTTTCAGTTCAGAATAAGAATAGTTCTTTAAATTTTCGGCTCTTTGTATATCATGTTTGTCTTTTGGAATTAAATCCTTTGCATTGATCTTCATATTTTATTAATCCTAATTACTATTATTGTTGATTAAGAAATTATTTAATGAAAAAAGGTTTTAAATAAAACATTTAAAACCTTTGTATTTGTTTGATTTTAAGTTCACTATTTGAAACTTAAAGATATGATAATTTAATAATGTTGATAGTAGTTGAAGTTGTAAAATAAAAACTTACTTGAATATTATAAATCACTTATTAAAGAAAGAACATTAGGTATAACTTCATTAATAGATTCAGAATTCCTAAAATGAATAATACTTTCCAATATTTTTTGGAAGTTTGAAAGTTTGGGTCTTTAGTATTTTTTATAAAAAGACCAGCAGCAATTAATATTACTGGTAGGATGAAATCTTTTAAATCGTTTATTCCCATTATTGTGTTTTTATATTGAATACTGAGAACTATTGCGCTAGCCAATTTTTAAAATCAAAGAAATTCTGAGGAGCAACTCCATGTCCAACTGGGTATTCTTTATAAGAAACTGGAATGTTTAGATTCTCTAGAATTGCAGGTGTTTTTCTAGCCCAATCAATAGGGATTACCTGATCTACAGTTCCATGCGAAGCAAATATTTTTAAGTTCTTGAAGTCGTTTTTTTCATAACCTTCTTTGATGATTTCGTCATTAAAATAACCGCTCATTGCAACTACTCTCTGAATTTTTTCAGGATAAGAAAGTGCAGTTGCATAACTTAAAATTGAACCTTGGCTAAAGCCAATTAAAGTTATATTGTTTGCATCAATTGGGTAGTTTGCAGTTAATTCGTCAATGAAATTTGCAATTAAATCACGAGATGTTTTAGCTTGTTCGTTATCAGAGAATTTGTTTTGATCAGCATCAAAATTAATAGCATACCATGCATATGCACCATATTGTAAATCATAAGGTGCTCTAGCCGAAATAACATAGTAATTATCAGGAAGCTCGCTAGCAAAAGAGAATAAATCTTCTTCGTTGCTGCCATATCCGTGAAGTAATAGTAATAGTGGGTTTTTGTCTAAGATAACTTTTGGTTCTCTTATTTTATATTCTAAAGATAAGTTCATTTTTTAAGGGTAAATGGTGAGTTGTAAATGGTAAAATGCAGTTGTGGGTTTTAGATAATATCTGAAATCAAAAATTAACCGATGCTTTTAAACCATTTTTGAAAAAGCGCACCTACTAAAGGTACAGGTTTTGTTTGTCCTTGGATAGCACTAAAAATTCCGTATGTCCACAAAATAGAGATACAAATCCACATTGGGAAAGTAATCATAAAGCTGTCAAAGTTGCTAATGATAAGTCCGAATGAGATAAATGTTAGCGATAATCCTAGAGCTTGACGTATATGAAAAGAAGCAAAGCTATTTTTATTTTCAGAGTTCATCGACATCGCGATTAAAACACCGATAATTAATATGTAACTGGTTATAGCGGGAGTTTTTCCTTCTTCGATTGAGTTGTTCATTCTTGTGTTTTATATTTATTTTTTAACAATTTATTTTTATCATTAAGGTATATTAAGTTGGATTAGTTTAACTTTTCTTAATCTCTTAATAGTTAGCTTTTTTTTTGCCGCTCCCAATAGCTATCGGAATATTCAGATTAAAATAATTTCTCTATCATTGAGAAATTAGATTTTATTAATCATCCTATTGCAAATTATTTTCAACACATAGAAACATAGATTTTGTTGTCTTAAAAAAAGGCGTTTCACTTGTTTTAAAAACACAAAGTAAGCTATGTCAAAGGAATGTATTCCTTTTTGTATTCTTTTTTATATATAAAGACTATGTTTCTATGTGTTAGATAAAATTTTATGTAATCCCAACACGCTCATTAACTAAACTTAATGCCTCATTAATGCCTTAATGGCTTAAATTCAGTCTTTATTTTTTTAATACCAATTGATTCTGATTCATGATTCCATAAACAGAGCCTTGTAATTGAGTTCCCAGAAAAGCAGAATTTTTAGATTTAGATAAAATATTACTTTTTGCGAAAACACTTTCTCCACTAGGATTAAATAACGTAATGTTTGCTTTAGAACCCTCAGTAATTGTATTGTTTTCGATACCGAAAACTGATTTCCCTAATGTTAGTTTTTCGATTACAGTTTCTAAAGGCAATACAGTTGTTAATGCTCCAAAAGCACTTTCCAGACCAATAGTACCATTTTTAGCCATATCAAACTCCATTTTTTTGAATTCAATATCAATTGGGTTATGATCAGATGTAATCATATCTATGGTTCCATCAAGAACGCCATTAAGTAATGCTTGTCTGTCAGTTTCTGTTCGTAATGGTGGTGTAACTTTAAAGCGAGTATCAAAACCTTCTAGTTTTTCATCGGTTAAAACCAAATGGTGTACAGCAACGCTAGTTGTTACATTTAATCCTTTTGCTTTTGCATCTTTAATTAACTGAACCGATTTGGCAGTCGAAATAGTCGGGATATGGAGCTTTCCACCTGTATATTCCAATAAAAATAAGTTGCGGACAATTTGTAATTCTTCAGCAAGATCAGGGATTCCTTTTAAGCCTAATTTTGTCGAAACAATTCCTTCATTAGCAACACCATTTCCTTTAATGTTTTGATCTTGCGAATAAGCAATTACCAAACCATCAAAATCCTGTACATATTGTAATGCGATTTTAAGTAAATTGGCATTGTCAAGGCTTTTATTATAATCACCAAAAGCTATAGCTCCAGTTTTCTTCATGTCGAATAATTCAGCCATATCTTTTCCTTCGCTGGCTTTTGTTAAAGCTCCGATAGGGAAAAGTTCAGTAGCAAAACCATTCGCCTTATTTTTTACAAAATTTACTTGCGATTGGTTATCAATAATCGGGTAGGAGTTGGGTTGTAAAGCAATAGCAGTAAATCCGCTTTTTGCAGCTACGTTCAAACCATTTGAGATTGTTTCACGGTCTTCGTAGCCTGGTTCTCCAAATGAAACACTACTATCAAACCATCCTTGCGATATATGTAAATTATCGAGTTTTATCTCATCGGCATTTTCAGTATTAGGAAGTGAAGTTCCTATTTGTTCGATTAAACCATCTTTAATTAAGATATCTGCAGTCTTATTATGAAATGGACTTTTAGAATCTATAATTTTTGCTTCCCGGATGATTATTTTCATATGTAGATAAATTTATTTTAATTGAAATAATTAAGTTTTAAAAACATTAAAGCTTAATTTATTTGAGCCATTAAGGGATTAAGTTAATAAAGGAAAAACTTAATTTTCTTAATATCCTAATGGTGAAAAATCACTTCACAAACTTGATAATTGCCATTTCTAATGCTAGAAACAACAATGCAAAGATAACAAACCATTTCCAAATCTCATTGTCAGTTCGCTCAGTTTGTAAGGTGTTAAAAATAGTCGAAATCGTATCGGCGGTTTTGTAATCAGAAACTAGATTTGAATTGTTTTGACTTAAATCACTTTCGCTTCGTTTGTAATTAAAACTTACGTTTTCTAATGCTTCTTTTTTATTATAAATGGTATAATTACCAGCTTGTTCAGGGTAATCGTTAAAAACGATTTTTACTTTATTATTTAAAATCTGTTGAATTGGGATAAACTGTTCATCACTACCTCTTACTTCTAATATGGCATCTTTAGACAATAATGCTTCAACAAAATAAGGTTGACTATTACCAATGATTATTGCATTTATTCCAGATTTTTGATTGTTTTGTGCCATTTTATAAAAAACAGGAACAATTAATGGCGATTGCTGAAAGTTAGAATTAACGCTATTTATAGGTGCTGAAAAAACAGAAACTGCCGAAACTTGATTCTGTATCGAAGTTAGAAAAGCACTTTGATCTTCATAGGATAAAGCCGATGAATAAGAACTTGTAATAGGGAATGAAGTCTTTGTTTTTGGATATTGGAAGTTCTTAATTTTATTTTCGAAAACACCAGAGAATATTGGGTGATCAAAGTTGATTTTGGTAATCAGTTTTTCTTTATTTTCAAGCGAACCCATTTGCACTTTACCAAAATTTGATAAAAACGAATTCATATTGGCTACAACCATTTTATCTGATGGAATAATAATAACGTTTCCACCTTTTGATACAAATGATTTTAGAGTGGTTTGTAATGCTTGCGGAATTTCTTCTAGCTCATTCAGGATAATTGCATCTTGTTTGTCCAGACTATTGTAATCCAGCGAACGGATATCAAAATTATGATAATTGAATTCTTCAGCCGTATAAATTCGAGATAAGAAATTGCTTTTTGCAGGATCTCCAATACTAATAACGTTGGTCTTTTTAGGATCAGAAATACTAAAATACAATCGGTTGTCGTATTCTAAACCATTATCTTCAATAGCTAAGTAGCCATGAAAAGCTTGTTTAGGAATGGTAAAATTGACTTTCTTCTTTTTAGTATCAAAATTTACAATGGTTTTAGCGATTAGTTTGTCATTGTTAAATAAAGACATCGATATAGGCTTGAAATTATCACCATAACCAGATAAATTAATACTGATGTCATAGAAATTATCTGAGGTTTGACTGATGAAGACGCTATCAATTGCCACATTGTTTTTTTGCTCTGCTTTCGGAATTATAAAATAGGGAGCGTCTTCAGAGCTAATGTTTTTCAACTGTTTTTTATCTAGTCCAACTGCATCTGTAATAATTATAATGTCTTTTTTAAAGGCCGATTTACGAGCTTTTACCTTTGCTATTATATTATCCAGTTCAAAAGGAGTGGCGCTATAATTTAGACTTTGTAATGAGTTACGAACCGATTTTATGTCGGTATTCCAATAGTTATCAGTGTTGGTAAGTAAAGAAAATTGAGCGTTTTCGGGTGTGTTTTCTAATAACTCCTGAACGGAACGTTTTAGTAATTCACCTTTTTTACCTTTTGCCTGCATACTGAAGGAGTTATCAAGAATGATATACATTTCGTTATTGGCATTTTTACTGTCTTTTGCGGTAAAATAGGGTTGAGCAAAAGCGAAAATAAGGCAAGTAAGTAACAATAATCGTGTAGCTAGTAATAGCCATTTCTTGATTTTGGAACTTTTTCGAGTTTGGATAGAGAGTTTTGCTAAAAGTCGAACATTTGTGAAATATGACTTTTTGAAACGGCGTAATTGAAATAAATGAACCAAAATTGGAACTATCAATAAGAACAGAAAGTATAAAATTTCGGGATGTTTAAAATGCATTCTAAAGTTTAGTTTACTTCACTGATTTTATTTTCAATGGAGCTCATTGAATTTTTCGCTTGTCAAAAATACAAATTTACAATCAGTTTTTACTGATGTTGTTATATTTTTTCGAACAGGAAAATAAATCCTAACCAATATAAGGATATTATGTATTTTAGCATTTCAATAAAATTTTTACAAATGAGAAAATCGTGTGCTGTTTTGCTTTTAACTCTATTCTTTACAGGGATTCAAGCGCAAAACAAAGTCAATTTATTAGTAGGAACGTACACTAATAGTTGTGATAGCAAAGGAATTTATGTATATGAATTCGATACCAATTCGGGCGAGTTTAAATTAAAAAATGTTTCAGAAAGTACGGTGAGTCCAAGTTATTTATCTGTTTCTGCGGATAATAAATTTATTTATGCTGTAAACGAAAATGGAGCAGAAAGTACTGTAAGTGCATTTGGATATGAACCAAAATCAGGGAAAGTTACTTTTTTGAATAAGCAAAAAGCGATGGGAGCAGATCCATGTTATTTAATTAATGATGGTGAAAATGTAATTACCGCTAATTATTCCGGAGGAAACATCTCTGTGTTTAAAAAGACTGCCGAAGGACTTTCGGAAGCAAAACAAGTGATTCAGCATACAGGAAAAGGAGTTAACGCACAAAGACAAGAAGGTGCTCACGTGCATATGGTTTATTTTTCACCAGATAAGAAATATGTTATATCAAATGATTTAGGTCTTGATAAAGTTTTTATATACAAATACAATCCAAAATCCAAAGATGAAGTTTTAACATTAAAAGGAAGTGTTGATGTTAAAGCAGGAAGTGGCCCAAGACATCTAACGTTTAGCAAAGATGGGAAGTTTGTGTATTTAATTCAGGAATTAGATGCTACTCTAACTACTTTTAGTTATGACAAAAACGGGAGTTTAAAATTAATTGCGGAAACAAGTATTCTTCCTAAAGATTTTAAAGGAGGAACAGGAGCAGCTGCTATAAAAATTTCGCCAGATGGTCAGTTTTTGTATGTATCAGATCGTGTCGATGCTAATAATATCTCAGTTTATAAAATTCTTAAAAACGGCGGTTTAGAATTGCAAGAGCAAGTAAGTACGTTAGGAAAAGGACCAAGAGATTTTTCTATCGATCCTACAGGGAATTTCCTTTTAGTAGGACATCAATACACAAATAATATTGTTGTTTTTAAAAGAGATAAGGCTACTGGTAAACTTACAGATACAGAAAAGAGAATTGACCTGTGTGCGCCAGTATGTTTGGTTTTTACGAAAATTTAATTTAAAGGTTCAAAGGTTCAGAGTTACAAAGGTTAACTATCTTGTGCGTAAAATATAAAAGGCTCAAAGATGTAAAGTTTCAAGTTATTAACTTAATTCTACATCTTTGAGCCTTTTTGTTTTTTTAACTTAGTTCCGAAACTTCGGGATCAATACCTTTGAGCCTTTGTAACTCTGAACCTTTGTAACTTAAAGAAAAAACTATTTATTCTTATCTTTTCTTTTCTTATCTCTTGTCTTTAGCATGTTTCTGTTAACAGATCCGTGCGTTTTTTTCTTAGTTTTAGAAGGACCTCCTAAATTGACTTTCTTATTCTTTTTGGCTTTATCATGAAAAGCACCATCTCCATCTAGTTTTTGTTTTTTCATCAAAAACTTAATAGGTTGTCTGTCTTTTTCAGGTTCAATTAATTTTATTGAAACTTCTACTTCTTCAGGGAATTCAGCTATTTCAAGTTCTCTATTCATTAAGACTTCTACTTCTACCTTAAATTCTTCTTCACGAGGAGTGATAAAGCTTATTGCAGTTCCAGTAGCATCTGCACGACCAGTTCTACCAATTCTGTGCATATACAATTCAGGAAACTCAGGAAGTTCAAAGTTGATAACGTGAGTAATATTGGAAATATCCAAACCTCTCGCCATAATATCGGTAGTTATAAGTCCGCGTAGCGTTCCTTCTTGGAAAGCAGCCATCGTACTCAAACGGTAATTTTGTGATTTATTAGAGTGAATTACTCCAAACTGACCTTCGAAATCTTCTTCGATACGATCGTGAAGCATATCCGAAATCTTCTTGTTATTTACAAAAACTAAAACACGACTCATGTCTTCGTTGTTTTGTAATAAGTGTTTCAGTAAGTTTACTTTGGTATTAAAATTAGGAACATTATAGGTAATTTGCTCGATGTTTTCTAATGGTGTTCCAGATGCAGCAAGAGTAACTTCTTCTGGGAAATCAAAAAAGTCATTCAAAACGGCATCAACCTCATCGGTCATTGTTGCTGAGAATAAAATATTTTGACGTTTGGTTTTCATCATTGCCAAAAGCGCTGTTAATTGCGTACGGAAACCTAAATTAAGCATTTCGTCAAACTCATCAATAACTAGTTTTTGAGTTTCATCAAAACGAACTACCGCATCTAATGCTAAGTCCATCGTTCTTCCAGGTGTTCCCACCAAGATATCGATTCCTTCGTAAACGGCTTTCTTTTGTGTATTAATATTGACACCACCAAAAATACCCAATGTTTTAACCGACATGTATTTGGTTAATTTCTCTACTTCTTCAACTACCTGAACAACTAATTCACGTGTTGGAACAAGGATTACAATTTTTGGAGTATTGGTTGGGGTAAATTTATATAGTTTTAATAAAGGCAATAAATAGGCAAATGTTTTACCTGTACCGGTTTGTGCAATTCCCATCATATCACGACCGGACATAATTACAGAAAAAGATTTTTCTTGAATTGGAGTAGGCGTAACGAAGCCTAATTCATCAATTGCTTTTTGTACGGATTTAGGAAGATTAAATGTCTCGAAAGTGCTCATTTGCATTAAATTTTGTGCAAAGGTACATTAAAATAGCGGTTAGTTTGCTAAATTCTTGGAATCATCTGATAATTTAAATAGGTAACATTCTAATATTCAATATTGAAGCTGTTAAAAAACACCTGAATCTAATAAAGCAAAATTGTATTTTACAGGAACTAAAGAACTCATTTGATGAAGATTTAAATCAAGTTCTGTAACTATTATCAAAGCAAGAAAGGTTATGATTAATAGATAATTATAATAGGGTAAATAAAAGATTTATAAAGAATTGTTTTTTATATGTTAGCAAAATAAGTTTAAAAGATGTTAGACCTACTAAGACAAATCAAGATGGATAAGTCTAGTTTTTTAGATATATATGCTTGTCTGTTGTAATTCGAAAAAATAGTCTAATTTCAGTAAATTAATGTTTGTATTTCGCAATAAATTTTATCTTAGCCGAAAATACTCGGTTTCAAAATTCTCAATCTCACTAAGCGTATGAACGTTAGCGGTAATTTTGTAAAACACCACTGCAACCTAAAAAAAATATGAGAAAATACATTTTTAAATTTTGGTTACTAAACTTTTTGTTAACCGCTATATTATTTTTAATTTACTATGTATTAGCCTTTACACAACTAAAATCCAGTAATGGGAATTTATTTGAAACCATTTTGGATTTCTTATTTACGCTCTTTAATTTATACTATACATTGGTATATTCTATTGTAATGGTTGTTTTCTCAACAGCTTTCTTTCTGAATTTACAAAGGACAATTCGAACTAATTATTTCATGTCAGCACTAACTTTTATAGCAATACCTTTAGTTGCGGTGATCTATATTCTAATTGATTTATATCCCTATAGTTCTTTTGTAGTGGTCTGGTGGATTGGTTTTCCTTTGGCTTACTTAATATTTATAATATTTCAATTTTATATATTTAGAAAAAAAATCAATAAATATGAATTGCAGTAATAACAAAAGAAAATAACTAAATGGAAAAGATAGATTTATTAATAATTGTGACTGTAATCTCTTTGTTCATTTCATTATTTCTTGCATTTTTTCTGGTAACAGTTAAAACAAAGCATAAGATAAGTAATTATCTTTTTGCTACTTTTTTAATATTAACAGCAATAGATACCAGCCAAACTTTATTTAACTTAATAGTTGATGGGCCTTCAAATTTCGGAATGTTAAGAGGTTTATTTGCTTTCTTGCAAATTCCTGTTTTTTACCTATATGTATTATCTGTTTGTTACTCTGATTTTAAGCTTAAACCTAAACACTTATTACATCTGCTTCCATTTGTAATCGCAAATGTAATTTTGATACCTCGTTTTTATGCGGTAGATGTCGCGTCTAAAATTAATTTTATTAAAAACTATCAAAATTCGGTTGAAATACAATTCAATCATATTCTTATACATGTTCAGTTAATTGTATATATCATCGCTGTTTTTATGGTATTAAGAAAGGCAAAAAAACTATACCTCGAAAATTGTGCAGGTACAAGTATTAGTTCTTATAATTGGTTGTTTCAGTTTACGGTTGTGTTAACTATTTTGTATTCGGTTGCTCTTTTAAAAAATATCTTCAAGTTTTCTGATTATCCCTATATCTCTGAATGGATAAAAATCGGACTTCTCATATTTCAGTTATTTATTATTTGTTGGTATTTATTTAAAGCCTTAAACAATCCTAATTTATTTAGAAATATTGATTCAAAATTAAAACTGGTTTCCGATATTGTTTTAGAAGAAAAAAATAAAGAGGAATTAGCTGTAAACGAAAAAGAATACAATGAAGATTTATTGAAATTAAAGCAATATATGGCCGAAGAAAAGCCATTTCTTGATCCTTCTTTAACAATTCAAGATGTTTCTAAAGGTATTGCAATTCCTGTTAGGGATCTCTCCCTTTTAATTAATCATAAGCTAGAGCAACATTTTTACGATTTTATTAATACCTATCGTATAGAAAGGGCAATGGGTATTTTAAAAGATGTTACAAAAAGTAAGGTAACCATTCTTGAAATTCTTTATGATGTAGGTTTTAATTCAAAATCTTCTTTTAATACTGCTTTTAAAAAACATACAGGATTTACTCCTACTGATTATCGCAAATCATTGTAGTTTAGTGTTTTGGAATTACTCGTACTTGTGTTTTTAAATATTCGTACTAGTTTTTAAAAACAAATGCGTTCGAATATTTTTACTCGGTCGCGTAGGTTTAACTTCTCCTGCATCTTTGTATCGAAATAAATTCTTAACCTTGAAAATTACGATACAATGAAAAACATTATCTATTTATTACTTTTTATAGTAACAGTCGCAAGTGCTCAAACAAGCAAAAAAGCACAATCAAAAGAAAGAGATTATAGCTTTCTTACAGACAGTTTAAATATCGATAAACAACTAGAAAAGAATAAACTGGCAGGATTTAGTGTTGTTGTTTTCGAAAATTACAAGATAGTCTACTCAAATCAATTTGGTGTAAAATCAATAGATTCAAAAGAGAAAATAGATCAAAACACCGCTTTTTCTACAGCTTCAATTTCAAAACCAATTACGGCGCTTCTTTGTTTTATACTCGAAGAGAAAGGATTGATTAATTTAGACGATCCAATAGATGGCTATCTAAAACGCTGGCATTTGCCAAAAAGTAAGTTTACGGAGAATAATAGTCCAACTTGGAGACAGTTTCTTAATCATACGGCCGGTACAACCCAAAGTGGATTTGCAGATTACTATGAAGGCGATACAATCCCGACAATAAAGCAAAGTCTTTTAGGAAAGATTCCGAGATATGATAAAGAAATTGATTTCTTGTTTACGCCAGGAACAGGTTGGGCATACAGTGGAGGCGGTTATGTAATTGTTCAAATGGCATTAGAAGATACTTTTAATAAACCTATTGGTGAACTTGCTGCAGCATATATTTTCTCTCCTCTTGGATTAAAAAACACTACAATGATACAACCTGATGAAAAAGGATTTCCAACAAATGTAGCTCTCGTTCACGATGAAAATGAAAAGGTAATTAGAACAGGTTTGCCAATCACACCGCAAGTGGGAGCATCAGGAATGTGGTCTACACCTACGGATTTAGCTAAAATTGCTATCGAGATGCAAAATGCCTTGCGTAATAAAAACAATAAAGTGATTTCTTATAATGTTGCAAAAAAAGTAACCGAAGTAACCGCTTTAAAAGATGCTGTTGGCGGGTGGAGTTACGGATGGCAAAAGTCTTTTGGTTATAATAATTATGATTGGTTTATATGTAATGGTTCGAATACTGGAGTAGGAGGTAGTGTTTTTGCTACTATGACAGATGGAAACGGTTTTGTATTTCTAACCAATGGAGAAAAACCGAATCGGTTTCCTGTGATGGGACAGACTCAAAGAAAGCTTCTGACCTTGATGGATTGGAATGGAAAAACACTTAATGATGAAATTCAGGAAATGCCTTCAAGTATAAAAGAAAAACTAATCGGAACTTATGATGATTTTCTTTATGCACAGGGAGTGGAAACCAAAATAGTAGAAAAGAATAACCGTCTTTATGTTGAATCTCCATTATTAGATCATTTTAAAGGGAAAAATGATAATGAGTTGGTATATCTTAAAAATGGATTATTTAAAATTGTTGATTATCCTAATTTATTAAAATTTGATTTCAGCAATGGAAAATTAAGTTCTGTAATCTTAACTAGAGATAAGTTGAGCACTGAAATTCAACTAATTGATAAAGTGAAATAACTACAGTTAAATAAGAATCCCTTAAATAATTCAATTATTTAAGGGATTCTTATTTTAGGTGATAATCATATTAAAAGCCTTCAAAGACACCTAGGCCAAATAATGCAAAATCGTATTTTACAGGGTCTAAAGGATCCATTTTACGAAGATTTAAATCAAGTTCGGCTAATGCTTTACCGTCATTTTGCTTTCGCGAAAGGAGTTCTAATTTTCTAGCTACATTTCCAGAATGTACATCAAGAGGGCAAGAAAGTTTAGCAGGTGAAATATTTTTCCAGATTCCTAAATCGACTCCTTTTGTGTCTTGTCGAACCATCCAGCGTAAGTACATGTTAATACGTTTGGCTGCCGAATTATTTAATGGGTCCGAAATGTGTTTTTGAGTTCTTTGTAAATGTTCTATTTCAAAGAATGCTTTTTTGAATTCGTGGATGCTTTTTTGTAAACTATCTTCCTCTTGATTTTTGGAGAATACAGCTTCAAGACCACCGTGATTTTTGTAAATGTGTTGTAATCCTTTAATAAAACTGCCAAAGTCTTTTCCGTTAAAGGTACGATGCACAAAGTTCTCTAGTCTTGCTATATCATCATCATTATGGCTCATGATAAAATCATAAGGCGTGTTTCCCATTAATTCCATCATTTGATGTGAGTTTTTAATGATCATTTTGCGATTTCCCCAAGCGATTGTGGCACTAAGGAATCCAGCAATTTCGATATCTTCTTTTTGTGAAAATAAATGAGGAATCTGTACAGGGTCACTTTCAATAAAATCTTGATTGTTGTATTGAATGACTTTTTCGTCTAGAAAGTCTTTGAGTTCTGTTTGGGTCATGATTTAAATAAAAGTTCGTAAAATACGTAAGTTTTACCCAGTCGGGATAACTACCCGAGCCAAGCAATAATGCAAATAGCTCCTAATTACTAATTAAGCCATCTACCATTACGAGTTTTCTGTCGGCCATATTGGCTAGTTCTTCATTATGAGTTACGATAACAAAGGTTTGTCCGAATTCGTCACGCAACTGAAAAAACAATTGATGTAAGTTTTCTGCCGAAAGTGTATCTAGATTTCCAGAAGGCTCATCTGCAAAAATAACATCTGGTTTATTAATTAATGCTCTAGCAACAGCAACACGCTGCTGCTCTCCACCTGATAGTTCATTGGGTTTATGATTGATTCGGTGTGATAATCCTAAGTATTTTAGTAATTTTTTAGCTTCAGCTTCAGTTTCAGAAGGTTTTTTGCCAGCAATGTAAGCAGGGATACAAACATTTTCTAGGGCAGTAAACTCAGGTAACAACTGGTGAAATTGAAAAATGAACCCTAAGTTTAAGTTCCTGAATTTAGATAGCGTTTTATCACTTAAATTGAGAACATTCTCATTGTTTATAACCAATGTAGTTGCTTTATCTACTGAAGGTTTATCGAGTGTGCCTAAGATTTGAAGTAAAGTCGTTTTTCCAGCTCCAGAAGCTCCAACGATAGAAACAATTTCTCCTTTTTTAATATGGAGATCAACTCCTTTTAAAACCTCAAGTTGATCGTAGAATTTATGTATATTTTTTGCTTGTATCATTGTGAAACTCTTTTTACAAAGTAACAAAGATTCTGCCGATATAAAAATGTGTTATAACAGAATTTTAGGAACATTTATTTATAAAATTGGATTGTGTGAAACGATATTGTGAAAAATAAATTATGAAAAAGGAGATGTAGAACAAAGTAGTCTCTCTATCAGATAAAATTTTAGGAACGGAATTTGATTAATGCTTATAGAATTAATGAGTTTACTTTGAAAAATAAATTAGTTACTAGTTTAAAATGAATTATATTTGATAGTAACTCAGCTTTTAATATGTATTAAAATGAATGAAAAAACACTTGTAAAAGACGAGAAAATAAAGAAACTTTTGTTAGGATTACTTTTTGATGGTATAGGGATGCTTTCCTTTACAATTCCTTTTTTGGGAGAGTTCTCTGATGTTGTTTGGGCTCCCTTAGCAGGTTTCTTAATGACCTATATGTATAAAGGGCGTGTAGGAAAAGTAGCTGGTATCTTAACTTTTGTTGAAGAAATTATTCCATTTACAGATGTTATTCCATCATTTACCTTGACTTGGATTTATACTTATTTTATTCAAAGGAAAGATAAGAATATAGATAAAGACGTTATTCTTTAAATAAAAACCCTAATCCCATATTTTTGAGCATTTTTTTTTCAAAGTTCCAAAAGAAGCGGAATTGACCAAAAATGGCTCCAATTGCTACAAGTAATACCTGATAAATAGGGAAAATAATTATTAATCGGATAAGTGTAAACCAAAATCCAAAATCTTCTTTTGTAATTCCTAACCAAATGCAAAAGGGGTGAGATAACCAAGCCGAAGTAGAACCGGTTATAGCAAATACAATAAATATGATGGTGAGTTGAAAATTAGAAGTAATTCCCCAACGTTGTTTTAATTTATTCATTCTTATTTATAATAATCACAAATATAGCAACATTATCTTGAAGGGACATATCCTGCTAGTTTTTGTTTGTAAGTATTTTGAAAATAAATCATGTAATTATAGATTAAGTAATTTACCTCGTATCCATAATTAATAGTTGGGTCATAATCGATTCTCATTTCGTATAGATTAGGATTGTAACGTTGTGGCTGTAAAACTCTGCTATTCCATTCTTGTACATATTGGCGGTTTTTATTTTCTAGATATGATTGTGAATAATAATTTCGAGGTAATGCCATTGAAGCTAGCCAGGTGCTAAAACCACTGTCGATTATTATTACTTCGTATTCTAGTTCATCGTTTGCAATACGAACAGTGTCATTTACTGAAGTAGTTGGTTTCTTAGTAACCGCAACGTTTGTTTTTTGAGTAGAGCACGCAATAACAACAAATAGAATAAGAAATATGTAAATACTGTTTTTCATGACCTAAAAATTGAAGTATAAATTTACAAAAAAATCAACGAAGCCTTTTCTTATTTAACAGTTTTTTGAAAAGAGGCTCTGAGGTTCAGAGGTTTTTTTGAAAAGAGGTTCAGAGTTGCAAAGGCTCTAAGGTTCTAAGGTTTCTTATTGGGTTACATAACAGTAGGTCTTTTTAGGTGATTTTTAGGTTTTCTGTAGAGGCGCACCGCAGTGCGTCTTAATTAGGCGTTTGAAAAGGTGATTTTTTCGATAAACATGCTTATAAAAAAAAGCTGTTTACATTTATGTAAACAGCTTTTAATTGTTTTTTTTAAATTATAGATTTTAAGAACCTTAGAGCCTTAGTAACTTTGAACCTTAGTATCTCCAGAACCTTAAAGAAAAAACCTATTTCCCGAACAGTTTTCCTAATAAGCCTCCTATGCCACCGCTTTTGTTTCCTAATGCCATAGCATCACTAACATCAACTTTTCCATCTCCATTTTGATCTAAGCCAAATTGAGTTCCGTATTTAGAAATTGCATCCATAATTCCTGAAGCTTGTCCACCATTGCCTGAAATTGCATTAATAATATCAGAAATCTGGAAACTACTATCATTAGAATCTTTTGCTTTCCCCACAAGAGAGCCTAGAATTTGCGGAATCATACTACTAGCAACACCGCTTGATGCTTCTGTACTTAATCCAAATTTTTCACCAAGATTTCCTGTAAGTTGTTGTGTTAATTGTTGAACAACAGGATTTGAATTATCAATTGGAGAATTTCCTTGAAATAAACTTGCAAGTTGTTCTACACCACCTTCCGATGCTATTTTTTGTAACCCGGAAAGTATAGAACTACTTGTTTCATTCAGTACTGCTTCATTTTGTTCATTTGGTATAGCAGCATTGTTTACAACAGAGCTGCCTCCGTACTGTTGTACTAATTGTGTTAATTGCTCAAACATGAATTTAGGATTTAGATTAGAACTCAAATTTAATAAAAAAAATAAAGGGATTTATTAAACGATGTTAATAAATCCCTTTTAAGTAATTTAATTATAATTGATTAGCTTAACAAAGTAATAATTTGTTGTGCTAATTCTGTACCAATTCTGTCTTGAGCTTCACCAGTTGCTGCACCAATATGTGGAGTCAATGAGATTTTTGTATGCATTAAAATAGCCATTTCTGGTTTTGGTTCGCTTTCAAAAACATCTAATCCAGCAAAAGATACTTTTCCGCTATCTAATGCTTTTACCAAAGCAACTTCATCAATAACACCACCACGAGCGCAGTTAACAATACCTACACCATCTTTCATGATTGCTAATTCTTTCTCACCGATGATGTAACCATCTTGAGCAGGAACGTGTAAAGTAATGAAATCAGCTTCTTTAAATAAAGACTCTAATGATTGAGAAACAATAGTTGTAGTTATTGATTGACCGTCAAAGAATTCAACTTTAACATCTACTTTCGGGATAAAGCTATCAGCAGCGATAACTTTCATTCCTAATCCTAATGCCATTTTTGCAGTAGCTTGACCAATACGGCCAATACCAACAATACCTAGAGTTTTACCTCTTAATTCGGTACCATTTGCATATGCTTTTTTCAAACCGTCAAAGTTTGTATCTCCTTCAAGAGGCATATTTCTGTTTGAATCGTGTAAAAAACGAACACCATTAAATAAGTGTCCAAAAACTAATTCAGCCACAGATTCAGATGATGAAGCAGGGGTATTAATAACATGAATTCCTTTGCTTTTTGCATAGTCAACATCAATGTTGTCCATACCAACACCACCACGACCAATTATTTTTAATCCTGGACAAGCATCGATAATGTCTTTGCGTACTTTGGTTGCACTACGCACCAAAACAACATCTACATTGTTTTCGTTTACAAAATTAGCAACTTGTTCTTGTGCTACTTTTGTAGTTATAACTTCAAATCCACCTTTTTCTAAAGCTAGAATTCCACTTTTAGAAATTCCGTCATTTGCTAATACTTTCATTGTGTCTTTATATTTTTTTTATTGATTAATCGTTTAACTCTTTAATCGATGAACCAATTATTATGATTTTTTTTCTTTTTTTGTTTAGGAGCTAATCCCGCTATTCGTTCCAAATCTTTTTTGTTTTTAAAGAAAAAACAAAAAAGGATTTCCACTTCTATCGGGGCTAGGATTCTAGTAGTCAATTCACGTTTTCGGCTCACTAAAAACTCAAAACCGATACTGAGAACTAAACTTTAGACTCTAAAGCTTTCATTACATCTACTAATACCTGAACGCTTTCTATTGGCATTGCATTGTAAATAGATGCTCTGTAACCACCAACCGAACGGTGACCAGGTAAACCAGAAATGTTAGCTTCTTTCCACATAGCATCAAACGTTGCGGTATGGTCAGGATTGTTTAATAAGAAAGTAACGTTCATTTTAGAACGATCTTCAACAGCTGCTGCACCTTTAAATAAAGGGTTTCTATCAATTTCAGCATAAAGCAAAGCAGCTTTAGCATCATTTAATTTTTCAATGGCTGCAACACCACCTTTTTCTTTAATCCATTGTAATGTTAATAATGAAACGTACACTGCAAAAACAGGAGGAGTATTGTACATACTTTCTGCTTTGATATGTTTTGCATAATCTAGCATACTAGGAATAGTACGTCCATTTTTACCAAGAATTTCTTCTTTAATAACCACTAGAGTAGTTCCTGCAGGTCCCATATTTTTTTGAGCTCCAGCATAAATCAAATCAAATTTAGAATAATCTAAATTACGAGAAAAGATATCAGAACTCATGTCACAAACTACTGGTACATTTGTTACTGGAAAATCTTTCATTTGGGTTCCAAAAATGGTATTGTTACTTGTACAGTGAAAATAATCTGCATCAGCAGGTATTTCGTAACCTTTTGGGATATTGTTGTAGTTTTCTTCTTTGGATGAAGCTATAGTAATAGTTTCTCCAAAAAGTTTTGCTTCTTTTATAGCTGCTGCTGCCCAAGTTCCTGAATCTAAATAGGCTGCTTTACCGTTTTCTTTCATTAAATTATAAGGAGCCATTAAGAATGCTGTACTTGCGCCACCTTGTAAAAATAAGGCTTGATAGCCTTTTCCTTGAAGTCCTAATAACTCTAAAGCAAGGGAACGAGCTTCTTCCATAACAGCAACGAAATCTTTACTTCGGTGCGAAATTTCTAAAATAGATAGTCCTGAATCATTAAAATTTAAAATTGCTTTTGATGCTTTCTCAAAAACTTCTTGAGGTAAGATACTTGGTCCTGCGCTGTAGTTGTGTTTTTTCATGGTGTAGTTAAGTTCCAATATTTTTTAGAAACGCAAATTTCGGGAATAGGAGTCAAAAAATCGTTAAATTATTCGCAATAATTCTAAGATTTTAACTTATGTTATTAACAAAAACGATATAGTATCTACGTTGTCTGCATAATCCCACAGCTCAGGAGTCTGCGTTTTTCCAAATGGTATGCTTTTTTCTATTAAATTATTACTTACAATGCATTGAATTTGCTCGTTTTCAGTCTGTAAACGTTGTTTTAAATCATCGATATTATCATATTTTTCATAAAAAACACTCGAAATGGGAGAGGCATGACTAACATCTTCTTTTAGAGTAAGAAAACCATTGTCTAGTAATTTGAAGTTACTCATCAGGAAAACGGCTTTGTTGTAGTCGTAATTATTAGCATATTTTTCATAATGAATAACATCCTGATATTCGAAAATTGCTTCAAAAAAAGCATCAAATTTATAGCCTTCAGGAACAAAGAGTTTAGAAACATTTCGGCATCCTAGACCAAAATATCTAAAAATATCTTCGCCTAAGGCAATAAGTTGTTCTTTGGTTTCTTTTCCGTTTAATACAGCAACAGAGTTTCTGCTTTTTCGGATAATTGACGGTTTATCTTTAAAATAATATTCAAAATAACGTGCTGTATTATTGCTTCCTGTAGCGATTACAGCATCGAAATTCTCTAATTTTCCATCTACAAAAGTAATGTTATTAGCAAAAATTGGATTAATGGCAATAAGGTATTTAGCTATAAAAGGGAGTAAATGCTGATCATTTGAAGAGGTTTTTACAAGTACATTATGACCCGTAATTAAAACACATAAAAAATCATGAAACCCAACTAACGGAATGTTTCCTGCTAATATTAGAGCTATGTTTTTAGGCTCCTTAATATTTATATCATATGCAGAAAGCCAAGTGTCTATGTTTTCTTCTGTCAATGCTTGAGCCCAAGATTGAATAGCAAAATAAACTTGTTCAGGTGTGTACCAGCCATTATGTGATTGAGATAGCTCAATCAGCTTTATGAAATCATCAAAAAACAAGTCATTACTTAAAACATTATTGTCTTTTTTACAATCATTTTCTAAAAATTGACTTAAAAACTTGCCGAGTTCTATAAAAGATTGTTTTTTTTCGTTTTGTAACATAAGTAATTTGTATATGAATAGTTTTGATTGTAATTTTGCACAAAAATAAGGATAAATAAGTCGAAAGTCAAAAGTCATTTAATCAAAAGATTAAAAAGCTCTTTTTGTTTTTTTTGACTTTACAACTTTAAGGCTTTTAACTTTAAGACTAAGAAAAACAATGGCAATAATTATAACCGACGAATGTATCAATTGTGGTGCTTGTGAACCAGAGTGCCCAAATACAGCAATCTATGAAGGTGCTGATGATTGGAGATACAAAGATGGAACTGCTTTAAAAGGAAAAGTAATTTTACCAGACGGAACAGAAGTTGATGCTGAAGATGCTCAAACTCCTATTTCTGATGAAGTTTACTATATTGTTCCGGGCAAATGTACTGAATGTAAAGGATTTCATGACGAACCACAATGTGCGGCAGTATGTCCTGTAGATTGTTGTATACCAGATGATAATCATGTAGAAGATGAAGAAACGTTATTAAATAGACAAGCGTTTTTACATAACGAATAAATATAAAAGTCTTTTTTTAGATTTTAAACATAAAAAAATCCTGAGTTTGCGCTCAGGATTTTTTTTTTGCACATAACCTTTATTTCGTATTGTGTTGGTTTTTAATGTTTTATTTGTAGTTTTATGGCGGTTAATTTTTTAACAAAGCCTATGAAGAGACTTGTACTTTTATTTATTATGTTTTTTAATGTTGGTATTTTTGCACAAAACAAAGAATATTCTATTATCGTGAAAGATATTGAGACACAGTTGCCTATAGAAGATGCAATGGTGGTTATACTTAAAACCAAGCAAGTTCTATCGAGTAACGAAGAGGGTAAAGTAACCTTTATGCTCAATGGAGCTTCTAGTGTTCAGGTTTCCGAGATAAATTCTGAGAGCGTAACACTTCGTTGGGCAACTTTAAAAGAAAATCAATTTGTTGTTTATTTAAAAAACAAGAATAATAAATTAGATGGGATTGTTGTATCTAAAGAATCCCCACAAAAAACACTTCAAAAAATTGTTTCTAATTCGGCACAAAAACTAACGATGCCTTATCGACTCAAAGTATATGTCAGGGAGTTTTTTATGCTCGACAATAAATATTCTTACTACAATGATGGACTGGTGAATTTTCAGTTTTCAGTAAATCATAAAAAAGCAAAAACAACATTATTAGTAGAACAAAATCGATCATACGGATTACTCGAAACGGATATAAGTAAAGATCTAAGAGGATATAATTTGAATAATATCATGGAGAATTATTCTAATCTAAATTATTTTGGGCCTGTTTTAAATTCTAAAAAGAGAAAAGAATACGATTACATAATAAAGGTGTATCCTGAAAATAAAGACTATTATGTAATGAATATTACTCCGTTGGATAAATCTAAGAAAGGAACAGATAGTTTTGAAGTTATTTATGATCCCAAAAAAAAGATAATTATCGAGTTTACCTGTGTTTTAATACCCGGAACAACTAATAAAATAGAAGAAAAGCCAACTATTGGCTCTAAGAATGTTACAAGATCATTTATAGAAGTACGATACAGAATAGATGGATCGGATTATTATTTATTAAGCTCGGAAGAAGAAATAGCTTATGATCTTGTTATGAAAGATAAGGTGAAAAACATTCAGGTTCGAAATAGTTTTGTAACGACGAATTACAATAAACAAAATTTTACTTATAATGAGAGCGATGTTTTCAAAGAACAAACTCTCTTTAACAAAAAGAATAAAATTCTAACCAATTACTGGGATGTTTCAGGGTTTACTGCTACTAGTAAGGAGAAAGAAATAATAAAATCTTTAGAATCTAAGTTTTAGTTTTTTATAGATTTAAGCAAATAAAAAATCCTGAGCACGCTCAGGATTTTTAGTTTCTATGTGTTTAATGTTTTAGATTAAAATGTAAAACCAAGTCTGGCATAGTAGTACGCTCCGCTAAAACCCATTTGTACAGCATCCCAATATCCACCAGCTTCAGTATTTCCTTGTTCATCTTGTTTTGTTGGGTAAACATTAAATAAATTGTTGCTACCAACACTCAGTTTTAATGATTTGGTTAGTTGGTAACCAAGGGTCAAATCAGTTACTATTCTGTCATGATAAATATCTTCTTCATCTCCGTAATCGACTAAAACGACTTTACTGAAATGTGTAAAAGCTAAACCAGCATCAAATTTTTGTCTGGCATAGTTTAAGTTCAAACCAAATTTATTCTTAGGTGCCGATGCTAATAAAAATGCTCTTTCACGTCTTCCAAAAAAAGTCTCTTCGGGCAGGTTACCATTTTTTACATTATCAATTTTCATATTATTGATGTTTCCTACAAGCGTAGCGCTAAATAGTGATCCTCCAAGTTTTTTCTTCCATGCAAGAACTAAATCTAATCCAGTTGTTTTAGTGTCAACACCGTTTACAAAAAACTGAGCTTCGGCAACACCAATATTTAATGAAGCAGCATCAAAGTAGCCAGTAAGTACAATACGATTTTTAACTTTTATAAAATATCCATCAACTGTAGCTGTAAAATCACCAAAATTTGCAGTAAATCCTAATGAAGCGTTTACAGCTTTTTCTTCGTTTAATTTTTGAATACCAAATGCTTTGGTTACAGGGCTATTATTTGGCGCAAGCAATACTTCGGTAGCACCGCTGGCATTAAAATTTGTAAAATGTAAATTATAGTAAATCTGCGCCAATGATGGAGCACGGAAACCTGTACTTATAGATCCCCTAAAATTTATGTTTTTGCTGGCTTTTAAACGCATTGCTAATTTACCATTGAGAGTACTTCCGAAATCACTGTAGTTTTCAAAGCGAACAGCACCACTTATTAAAAAAGCATCGGTAATATCTAATTCGGCATCAGTGTATAAAGACAGGTTAGTACGACCTTTGTCAACCGTATTCAATGGGCTGTATCCTGGGAAACCTTGAGAACCTCCTGGTCTTGGTATGGTAGGGCTAGAGGTTGGATCTGAAGGGTCGTAATCAGGATTAGGAATGGTAGGAGCATTTTGGGTTGTAGGATCAGTTATAGGTCTTCCGTTTGTGTCGTAAGTCGCGTATGAACCTTCATCGCCTGCAAAAATGGTGAATCTTTCTGTGCGATATTCTGCTCCAAAAGCGATGTTTAATCCACTAAGTACAGAGTCATAGTTTTTAGAAAAATCAAAATTGGTAGTATTTTGTGTTAAGGTATGACCACCAGCATCAAATTCAGTTGGAGAAGCCGCTTCAAGCGAAGCATTAATAGTTCCTTTTATGTAGTAATGAAAAAGATTTTTCCCATAGGTATTGCTAATGTCAATTTTCCAGCCACTTGCAGTTTGAGTTCTAAATCCAGCAGCTAATGAGTTGTCGATAATATTTGAAGTAATTCTCGGGGTATATCCACCGGGATAGATGGATTCTACAACTCTTTCGCCATCATTTCTGGTAAAAGCGTAAGCATCAGTATCTCTGTAGTTTCTTCCTCCAAAGGCATAGAACTCAGTTTTGTCAGATATAGGAACTGCAATATTGGCGAAAAGATTAAAGCTTTGTATTTCGGCATCTCCAAAACCTTTTCTAAAATCATAAGCAGGACGAAGTGTTTTGTTTTTATTAATGTATTCAGTAGTAAAATTAGCAAAACCTCCTTTTTCTCCAATTGCAACGCCATAATTGGCTGCAACCTTTACAGATCCTCCATCAAAAGCTTGGTTTTTTCCGTATGAATTTCCATTTCCGTTTTGATCCAATCTATAGTTTTTAGTATTTGGAGTTCCAGGAAGAAAGTCGCCTTTGGCTTTGGTATTAAAAACTCCGTATGTAACCGAACCGTTTAGTTCGTCTGTATTATCATTTAGTACAATATTAATAACACCAGCAATAGCATCGGAACCATATTGAGCGGCTGCGCCATCTCTTAAGATCTCAATTCTTTTTATGGCTGAAGCTGGAATCGCATTTAAATCAGTTCCAGTGTTTCCACGGCCTCGAGTTCCAAATAAATTCACAAGCGAAGATTGATGTCTTCTTTTTCCATTTATCAAAACCAATGTTTGATCAGGACCTAAACCTCTTAATGAAGCGGGATCAACGTGATCAGCACCATCAGATCCAGACTGTTTATTAGCATTAAAAGAAGGAGCTATGTATTGTAATAATTGGTTAATTTCCAGTTTTCCACTTTGTGTAGTAACATCCTTTATGTTAATAATATCAATGGGTACTGCTGAATTTACAACAGTTCTTTTAGTATTTCTGGAACCTACAATCACAACATCTTTTAAGGTTTGTCCGCCATTTTCGTTCATTGTAATGTCAATAACGCCACTAGTTGCATTTTTTTCGGTATTTGTGTACCCAACGTAGCTAAAAACTAATACAGCACCTTCTTTAACTTTAATGATATAACCACCTTGAATATCGGTAGATACACCATTGTTAGTTCCTTTTTCCATGATGTTTACCCCAGGGAGTACTGCACCATTGTGGTCTTTTACGACGCCGCTGATTTCTTTTTGAGCAAAAAGAAATGTAATATTTAGTATGAATACTAATACTGTAAATTTTTTCATAATTAATTGAGTTTGGTTTTGTTGTTTGGTTGGATGTTTAGTTAAAAGTAGTATTTTTTAACAAAACTTTAGCAGAATGTTTAAATTTTTTTAAGGGTTTGTTTAAAAGTGTATTAATACGCAGTTTTTGTTCGGCAACGAAGTTTTAAATCTTATATTTGCAAACTTTTAAAAGCGAGAACATAAATTTCAGCAGAATTGAATAGCTGAATATAAAAATAAATAGAAACTACATATGAAAGCAGGAATTGTAGGATTGCCAAATGTTGGAAAATCAACATTATTTAATTGTTTATCAAATGCAAAGGCGCAAAGTGCAAACTTTCCTTTTTGTACAATCGAGCCAAATATTGGTGTTGTAAACGTACCAGATCCGAGAATTGAAAAATTAGAAGAATTGGTAAAACCAGAACGTGTTCAAATGGCAACTGTGGATATTGTTGATATCGCAGGTTTGGTAAAAGGAGCAAGTAAAGGTGAAGGACTAGGAAATCAATTTTTAGGAAACATCAGAGAGTGTAATGCGATTATTCACGTTTTACGTTGTTTTGATAATGATAATATTGTTCACGTAGATGGAAATGTAAACCCAATTCGTGACAAAGAAACAATTGATATTGAGTTGCAATTGAAAGATTTAGAAACTGTTGAAAAACGTTTGGAAAAAGTAAATCGTGCAGCTAAAACAGGAAATAAGGAAGCGCAAACAGAAAAAGCACTTTTAGACAGAATTAGAGAATCATTATTACAAGCTAAATCGGCTCGTACTATTGTACCTCAAAGTAATGATGAAGAGATTTTAATGGAATCTTTTCAGCTAATTACAGCAAAACCTGTATTGTATGTTTGTAATGTTGACGAAAGTGCAGCAGTAAACGGTAACAAATACGTAGATCAGGTTCGTGAGTTAGTAAAAGACGAAGATGCTGAGGTTATCATACTTTCAGTAGGAGCAGAAGCAGATATTACAGAATTAGAAAGCTACGAAGAGCGTCAAGTTTTCTTAGAAGATATGGGATTGCAAGAGCCAGGAGCATCAGTTTTAATTCGTGCTGCTTATAAGTTATTGAAACAGCAAACGTATTTCACAGCAGGAGTAAAAGAAGTTCGTGCTTGGACAATCAATATCGGAGCTACTGCACCACAAGCTGCAGGGGTTATTCATACTGATTTCGAAAAAGGATTCATCCGTGCCGAAGTAATTTCATACGAAGATTTCGTTCATTACGGTTCAGAAGCAAAAGCCAAAGAAGCAGGTAAATTTAAAGTAGAAGGAAAAGAATATATTGTAAAAGATGGAGATGTAATGCACTTCCGTTTTAACGTATAATTTTCTTTAGAGGATAGAATAAAGAATAAAGAGAATAGACAAAGCTGCTGAAGAAATTCAGCAGTTTTTTTGTTTAAATTTTTATTTTTAAAGGTAATAAAGAGGTTAATCTGCTTTTATCTGTAAAATCTGCGTTAAAATATTTTTTGTGCTCATTTTGGTTTTTTTTAACATTTGGTTTGAATTTTGGTTAATCTAATTAAAAACAACTTATGAAAAAAATCGCTCTAATTTTAGGAATATTAATTACTCTATCATCTTGTAGAAAAGCTGATGCAGCACCTGCTGATGCCTTTGCTTTGTATTTTGAAGCTCCTCAACCGATTAATGATTCTGAGTTGGATAGGTTCCCTGATAAATTTAGAGGATTATATATGAATAGTGATTCTACATTTTTAAGAATTAATGAAAATGCAATTCGGTTTGAGAATTATAATAAATTTAAAATCCATAAAAATCAATTAGATTCCTTAAAGAAAGAATATGATATTGTAGATGGGAAATTAATAACAAAAGATAGAATTCAAAAATACGATATAACTTCAAAAGGAGATTCAGTAATGCTTATCGAAAAATATGTAGACACACTATTTAGGTTTTCATATTATAATAAGGTAAAAAGGATTGATGGTAAATTGATTTTAAGCAAGCGTGATTCTATTTTCTGGACGCTAAAGATTTTGTCTGTAGAAAATGATATTTTAAGAATTAATCATGTTTTATTAAAACAAGATTTGGGTAAATTAGATTCTATTACAGCTATTAAATCACAAAAAATAGACTCTACTTCTTTTGTAGTTAAACCAACCCGCAGTGAATTCAAAAGTCTATTAAAACTAAAGAGTTTTGGATATGAGCAACAATTTAAAAAAGTCTCCAAATAGTTTAGTTTTACCATAGAAATCAGAAAGAAAATATTGTTGTCTTTTGAAGTATTTTGCTTTTAATTAAGGAATTAAGAAATTAAGAAATTAAGAAATATTAAGTTTAGCCTTAATGAAAATTAATGTCTTAAAGGGGGATTTTTTTAGTACCTATTTCCAGCTTTTCGCTTCAAGATTTTTCGGTAAAACCATTTTTTGTAATATTATAAAAAGAGCTTCCTTCGGTCGCTTTTTTACAGTAACAAAAAAAAGTTTTGCTTTCAAAATGCTTTCCACTGCAATCTGGGGTATTCATGGGAAAAGTGTAATATTTATGGAGAATACCAGAATATTCTTTTTTTATTATTGCTTATATTTGAGAGAATAATTAATTAGAATATTGTGGAAAAACAAAATATAGCATCCAAATCATGGTATTTGTTAAAAACTACTTTTTTAGAATTTAACGATGACAATGCAATAAAATTAAGTGCTGCATTAGCCTATTATACCATTTTTGCACTACCGCCTTTGTTGATTATAATCATTACAATTTGTGGTGTTTTCTTTGGGGAAGATGCTGTAGCAGGGGAGCTTTATGGGCAAATAAACGGATTAGTGGGTGATAGTGCAGCGATACAAATTCAGGAGACAATAAAAAATGTGCAACTTTCAGGAAGTAATGTTTTTGCAACTATTTTTGGAGTTGGGATGTTGTTAATTGGAGCTTCGGGAGTTTTTGCTGAAATTCAGAGTTCTATTAATTTTATTTGGGGATTGCGTGCTAAACCAAATAAAGGACTAAAAAAATTCATTCAAAACCGCTTAATGTCATTTTCTATGATCGTTTCGGTAGGATTCTTAATGCTTGTGAGTCTTTTTGTAAGTACAATTTTAGATTTAATGAGTGCACGCTTAAAGCTGTATTTCCCTGAGAGTACCGTTTATTTATTTAATGTAATAAATCTGTTTATTATCTTGATTAGTATCACCTTGCTCTTTGCAATTATATTTAAGGCATTACCAGATGGAATAATAAAATGGAAAGATGCTTTTATTGGAGCATCCTGTACGGCAGTATTATTTATGATAGGAAAATTTGCGATAGGATTTTATTTAGGAAGTTCTACGACAGCATCAGTTTATGGTGCGGCAGGTTCCGTAATAATAATTCTGGTTTGGGTTTATTATTCGGCAATTATTCTGTATTTTGGGGCTGAATTTACAAAGGTATATGCTAAGTCATTTGGGGGTAAGATTTATCCTAATGAATACTCAGTAGAAATAAAAAAAGAAATCTTAGAAATAGAGTAAATCGTTAAAACTAAAATCATGAAAATCATAGCTTTTGGAGGAAGTAATAGCCAACATTCCATCAATAAAAAACTGGCGACGTATGCTGCAAATCAATTTAGTAATGCCAGCGTAGAAGTGTTGGATTTAAATGATTTTGCAATGCCATTATTTAGTGTTGATGTTGAAAAAGAAATAGGGCAACACCCAAAAGCAAAAGTTTTTCTTGAGAAACTTGCAAAAGCAGATATTTTGGTAGTTTCTATGGCAGAAAATAATGGAAATTATTCCGTTGCTTTCAAGAATGTTTTCGATTGGTGTTCACGTATTGAGAAAGATGTCTTTCAGCATAAGCCTATGTTGTTATTAGCTACATCGCCAGGAGCGAGAGGAGGAGCTTCGGTTTTGGAAATTGCTACAAAATTGTTTCCACGTTATGGTACCGAAATAAAAGCAAGTTTTTCATTGCCGAGTTTTAATACCAATTTTGATGTAGAAAAAGGAGAAATCTCCAATGAAGAATTAAAAGAGCAGTTAGCAACTCTAATAAACTCAAATTTTTAAAATTAACTAGAATAAAATCGCTTATGGTAACAATTTTTTTGAAATCAATATTAGATAACGATTTCTATAAGTTTACAATGCAGCACGCTGTAATTAAGCTATTTCCTAAAGTAAAAGTACGGTATAAATTTATAAACAGAGGAAAACATAATTTTCCTCCAGGATTTGCTGTTTTATTGCGCCACTCAGTTGAAGCAATGGCAAAGTTGCAGCTGACTCAAGAAGAAAAAATATATTTAAAGAAATATTGCCCATATTTAGATCCAACCTATTTAGATTTTTTACAAGGGTACACTTTTGATTCTTCAGAGGTTGAAATAGAACAGGTTGGTTCTGATTTGGATATTACAATCGAAGGATTCTGGTATCGTACCATTTTATGGGAAGTTCCATTGATGGCTTTAATTTCGGAGCTTTTTTATGCATCTCAGAATTTAGATAGGATAGATGATAAAGCGGTTCAGGATATTACCAAAAACAAGATCGAAAGTTATAATGCATTGGGGGCTTCGGTTTTAGAATTTGGTACAAGACGACGTCATTCATACAAAGTGCACACTTTGGTTAATGAAACGCTTGCGACTTTTGGTAATGAAAGTTTTCTGGGTACAAGTAATGTGCATTTGGCAATGCTTAATGGTAAGCGGCCTTTAGGTACACATGCGCATGAATGGTTTATGTTTCATGCGGCGCAATACGGGTTTAAAGTTGCTAATATAGTTGGTTTAGAGAACTGGACACAGGTTTATGGAGGAGATTTAGGGATTGCTTTAACTGATACTTATACAACAGATGTGTTTTTTGAACAATTTGATAAAAAGTACTCAAAACTCTTTGATGGGGTTCGTCATGATAGCGGAGACCCAATTGAATTTGCAAAAAAAACAATCGCACATTACATCAAGTTAGGAATAGATCCTAAGTCAAAAATAATAGTCTTTTCAGACTCATTAAACTTAGAGAAAGTAAAAGTTATATCCGATTTTTGTAAAGACAAAATAAAAATGTCATTTGGAATTGGTACAAATTTCACCAATGATGTAGGTTTGCCGGCAATGAACATGGTTATTAAGTTAACTGAGACAAAGCCAGATTTCACCCATTGGGAAGGGGTTGTAAAACTTTCGGATGAAAAAAATAAAAACACGGGAACTCCCGAAATGATTGCATTGGCAAAACAAGTTTTAGGAATTAAGTCTTAGAGTTTGTTTAAATTTTATTTAATTGCTTTTAACGGATTATTTTCTGCGATATTCCGTTAAAAGTATTCAAAAATAAGCGTATTATTCTTTTAAAATTTGCCTTATCTATCGAGAAATAATTTCATGAAAATCTGAATGTTTAAATTTTAAACAGGCTCTTAAATTTTTGTTTAAAAACCATTTTTTTTATGATTTTAATGAGTTTCTCTTTTTGATTTAAATAAATGCGTTTAAAAGACGCTTTTATTGATAACTTTCAAAAGATTGACTTTCATTTTTTAAGGAGATATAGTACATTAGCAAAAAATCCAAAACTCATTTATGCTAGAGCAAAATCAATATAACGAAGATAATATTCGATCACTCGACTGGAAAGAACATATTCGTATGCGTCCCGGAATGTATATCGGAAAATTGGGAGATGGATCATCACCCGATGATGGTATTTATATTCTGTTAAAAGAGGTTTTAGACAACTGTATCGATGAATTCGTTATGGGGGCAGGAAAAACTATTGAAGTGACTATTAGGGATAAAACTGTATCGGTTCGTGATTACGGCCGTGGAATTCCTCTAGGAAAAGTTGTTGATGTAGTCTCAAAAATGAATACAGGAGGAAAATATGACTCCAAAGCTTTTCAAAAATCAGTAGGGTTAAATGGAGTAGGAACCAAGGCAGTAAATGCACTTTCTAATTACTTTCGTGTAGAATCGGTACGTGATGATAAGCAAAAAGCAGCTGAATTTTCAGCAGGAAATTTGGTTCTTGAAGAAGATGTAATTGATACTACAAAACGAAAAGGAACAAAAGTAACTTTTATTCCAGATGAAGCTATTTTTAAAAATTATAAATTCCGATTAGAATATGTAATAAAAATGGTTAAAAACTATTGTTACTTAAACAATGGTTTGACAATTATATTCAATGGCGAAAAATATTATTCTGAAAATGGTCTTAGAGATTTATTAGAAGAAACAATTAACGCTGATGATTTAGAGTATCCAATTATCCATTTAAAAGATACGGACATTGAGATTGCTTTAACCCACAGTAAAACACAATATAGCGAAGAATATCACTCTTTTGTGAATGGTCAGAATACAACACAAGGAGGGACGCACTTAGCGGCTTACAGAGAAGCAATTGTAAAAACCATTCGTGAGTTTTACAACAAAAGTTTTGAAGCATCAGATGTACGTAAATCGATTGTGAGTGCGATTAGCATCAAGGTTATGGAACCTGTATTTGAATCTCAAACCAAAACCAAATTAGGTTCTATGGATATGGGATCTGATGATGGAACGCCTCCAGTATCGGTTCGTACTTTTGTAAATGATTTTGTAAAGAATAAATTAGATAATTATTTACATAAAAATCCAACAACTGCAGAAGCCTTATTGCGTAAAATTCTACAAGCAGAACGAGAACGTAAAGAATTATCAGGAATTCGAAAACTAGCGACAGATCGTGCTAAAAAAGCCAATCTTCATAATAAAAAATTAAGAGATTGCCGTGCGCATCTTCCAGATACAAAGAATCCTAGAAACTTAGAAAGTACCCTTTTTATTACCGAGGGAGATTCGGCTTCTGGATCTATTACCAAATCACGTGATGTAAATACACAAGCGGTTTTTAGTTTACGTGGTAAGCCTTTGAACTCATACGGAATGACCAAGAAAATTGTGTATGAAAACGAAGAATTCAACTTACTGCAAGCAGCTTTAGATATTGAAGACGGATTAGAGAAATTACGATATAATAATATTGTAATCGCAACCGATGCCGATGTCGATGGAATGCACATTCGCTTGTTATTGATTACTTTTTTCTTGCAATTTTTTCCAGAATTAATAAAAGAAGGACATTTATATATCTTGCAAACGCCACTTTTTAGAGTTCGAAACAAGAAAGAAACAATTTATTGTTATTCTGAAGACGAACGAAAAGCTGCTATCGAAAAATTAAAGCCAAAGCCAGAAATCACGCGATTTAAAGGTTTGGGAGAGATTTCGCCAGATGAGTTCAAGAATTTCATTGGAGAAACGATTCGTCTTGATCCTATTATGATGGATAAAAATACATCGATAGAACAATTGTTGTCTTTCTATATGGGGAAAAACACACCAGACAGACAAGAATTTATTATCAAGAATTTGAAGGTTGAACTAGATGCTATAGAAGAGGAAGTTTAGTTTTTAAAATAAAATATAGTGTCAACTGATTTTCAAAATAAAGTCATATTTCAACAAGTAGTCGAGTTATTGCAAGATGCCCGACAACAGGTTTTACGTACCGTGAATTCAACGATGACACTTACGTATTTTGAAATAGGAAGAATGATTGTTGAAGAAGAACAAAGCGGAAAAGACAGAGCCAAATATGGAAAACAATTATTAAAAGGACTTTCTCAACAATTAACAAAGGAGTTTGGAAAAGGGTTTTCTGTTGAAAACCTTGACCGAATGAGAAAGTTTTATCAGATATATTCAATTTCGTCATCACTGATGACGAAATTGGAAAATCAAAAAACGCAGTCAGTGACTGCGCAATTTGATAAATTAGATTTTCAGACATTATCTTCGTTTTTCAAATTGACTTGGACACACTACATTTTCTTAATGCGGATTGATGATGAAAATGAAAGACGATTTTATGAAATAGAATCAGAGAAACACAATTGGAGCGTTCGAGAATTAAAAAGACAGTATGATTCGGCACTTTATACCAGATTATCATTGAGTCGCGATAAAGAAGGAGTTTTAAAGCTGTCTGAAAAAGGGCAGATTATTGAGAAACCGAAAGACATTATAAAAGATGCATACATACTTGAATTTTTAGGATTGCCAGAATTACATCAATATTCAGAAAGTGAACTTGAAGATGAAATTATCAATAAATTAGAACATTTTCTTTTAGAATTAGGAACTGGTTTTACTTTCGTAGCAAGGCAAAAAAGGATTACATTTGATGATAAACACTTCCGAATTGATTTAGTTTTTTTTAATAGAATTTTAAAATGTTTTGTACTTATTGATCTTAAAATAGGAGAACTAAAACATCAGGATTTAGGTCAGATGCAAATGTATGTTAACTATTATGACAGAGAAATCCGTTTGGAGGATGAAAACAAAACTATTGGAATTGTGCTTTGCCAAAACAAAAGCGACGCAGTAGTAAGATATACTTTACCAGAGAATAATGAGCAAATTTTTGCCAGTAAATATAAAACAGTGTTACCAAGTGTTGAAGTTTTAAAAGAACTGATCGAAAACAAATAGCATTAAATTTATAATTTCGAATATAATTAAATGAAAGACGAAGAAGACGATAACATAATTCCAGATAACGAAGAAAATAATTCGGAGGATACTAATTCTTATGATGACAATCAAGAAGAAGATGAATCTGATGAAATTATCGAAGTAGATGCTAAATCTTTTGAAGGAGGACATTTTTACGATAATAATGATGACAGTGGTGATACCATTACCAAAGTTACCGGAATGTACAAAGACTGGTTCTTAGATTATGCTTCGTACGTAATTCTGGAACGTGCTGTTCCTGCTATCGAAGATGGATTTAAGCCTGTGCAACGTCGTATTATGCACTCTCTTAAAGAGTTGGATGATGGTCGTTATAATAAAGTTGCCAATGTTGTAGGTCACACTATGCAGTATCACCCTCACGGAGATGCGAGTATTGGTGATGCAATGGTACAAATAGGGCAAAAAGATTTATTGATAGATTGTCAGGGAAACTGGGGTAATATCTTAACAGGAGATGGTGCTGCAGCTTCACGTTATATCGAGGCACGTTTATCTAAATTTGCTTTGGAGGTTTTGTACTCTCCAAAAATTACCGATTGGGGTGTTTCATATGATGGTCGTCGTGCAGAACCGAATAATTTGCCTGTAAAATTCCCTTTGCTTTTGGCACAAGGAGCCGAGGGTATTGCGGTTGGACTTTCCACAAAAGTATTGCCACATAATTTTAATGAATTAATTGATGCTTCGATAAAAATTCTTAAAGGAAAATCGTTTACATTATATCCTGATTTTATGACTCAGGGTATTGCTGATATTTCTAATTATAATGATGGTTTGCGTGGTGGACGTGTTCGTGTTCGTGCCAAAATAGCACAATTAGACAAGAATACATTGGTAATTACACAAATTCCATTTTCGACCAATACCACTACTTTAATTGATAGTATTTTGAAAGCCAATGATAAAGGCAAAATCAAAATCAAGAAAATTGAAGACAATACAGCAGCCGATGTAGAGATTTTGATACATCTTTTTCCAGGAGTTTCGCCAGATAAGACTATTGATGCTTTGTTTGCATTTACCGCATGTGAAACTTCGGTAGCACCTTTAGGATGTGTTATTGAGGATAATAAACCATTGTTTATTGGAGTTTCTGCGATGTTGAAAATTTCAACGAACAGAACAGTCGATTTACTTCGACAAGAATTAGAAATTCAATTAGAAGAATTAAAAAATAAATGGCATTTCTCAACTTTAGAGAAAATCTTCATTCGTGAGGAAATGTACATTGATTTCAAATTATATTCTGATAGAGAATCGTTGTATAAATATTTATATGACCGATTTGAACCTTTCAAGAAATCATTCGTAAGAGAAATTCACGATGATGATTTACAGCGTTTGACTCAAATTCCGATGATTCGTATTACTCGTTTTGATTCTGATAAAGCCGACGATTTCATTGCTAAGTTAGAAGATGAAATGAAGGAAGTAGAATACAATTTGGAAAATTTAACAGATTTTGCAATTGCTTATTTTACCAAATTAAAAGAGAAATACGGTAAAGGTCGTGAGCGCCAGACTGAATTACGTATTTTCGATGATATCGAGGCTACTAAGGTAGTTTTAAGAAATACTAAATTATATGTAAACAGAGAAGAAGGTTTTATCGGAACTAGCTTGAAAAAAGATGAATATCTAACCGATTGTTCAGATATTGATGATGTGATTGTGTTTTTACGAGATGGTAAAATGATGATTACAAAAGTTGATGCCAAGACATTTGTGGGTAAAGATATTATTCATGTTGCTATTTTTGATAAAAGCGACAAACGCACGATTTACAATATGATGTATCGTGACGGAAAATCAGGACCTTCGTACATAAAACGTTTTAATGTTTCGGGAGTAACGCGTGATAAAGCGTATGATTTAACAAATGAAACTGCGGGTTCACAAGTAGTTTATTTTTCACATAATCCAAATGGAGAAGCTGAAGTAATAACTATTTTATTACGTCAGGTAGGAAGTATCAAAAAACTAAAATTTGATATAGATTTTGCTGCTTTGGCTATAAAAGGCCGTGGATCTAAAGGAAATTTGGTAACGAAATACCCAATTAAGAAAATTGAGCTTAAAGAGAAAGGTATTTCGACGTTACTACCAAGAAAAGTTTGGTATGATGATACAGTAAAACGTCTAAATGTAGATGCCCGTGGAGAATTATTAGGGGAATTTAAACCAAGTGATAAAATATTAATCATTAGTCAAACTGGTAAATTGAAAGTTATTATTCCAGAATTATCGACCCATTTTGATGAGGATATGATTGTTTTGGAAAAATGGAATCCTAAAAAACCAATTTCTGCAATTTATTTTGAAGGAGAGAAAGAGCGTTATTATATAAAACGTTTCTTAGTTGAGACCGAAAACAAAGAAGAATGTTTTATTACAGAACATCCTAATTCTCAGTTAGAAATTGTAGCTACAGATTATCGTCCTGTTGCTGAATTAGTCTTTGCTAAAGTAAAAGGAGTTCAAAAAGATAATTTATATGTGGATATCGAAGATTTTATCGCTGTGAAAGGCTTTAAAGCATTAGGTAATCAATTAACAAGTGATAAGGTAAAACAAGTCAACTTGTTAGATCCATTGCCGTATGAAGAACCCATAGAAGAAGTTAAGGTACGAACTATCGATAATGAAGATGATTCGGTTGAAACAGAACTTGATGATGATGGTCAAATCGGACTGGTTTTAGACTAGTATTAAGTAAAAATAAGCTATCTAAAAAAGAAAAATCTGTCCTTAGGAATCTGAATAAAACAACAAAAAGAGACTGTTTCTACTAGTTAGAAGTAGTCTTTTTTTGTTATAATAATTTTGTTTATCATTTTTTATTTTATCCAGTTAACTTAAAACCTTACAAAAATCTATTATAGAGGAGATATATAAACTTCTATTTTTGTTCCATCATATTTAAACGTTCCGTCAGAATCACTTTTACCTAAAAAGCATAAATCAGCAGGAGCGAACCATGCTGTTCCTAATGAATGTCCATTGACTGATCTGATTTCTGTTCCGTTTCCAGTGGTTATAGCTGAGTGAAACCAAGTTTTATCAACAAGTCTATAGAAACCTACAGCTTTTCCTTTAGGTAGAAAAGAGTTTCCATTCCATTTTTGTCCTCCAAGGTAATTGAATTTGCTTAACCAATTTTGCCCATAAAACGTTGTTAAATCATTAGGACTTATTTCAGCACCTAGCATATACAATGTATAAGCTACTACATCGTGGCATACACCATTATTATATTTTGAAATATTCTCTAAGCCTGAAAGAAGTGCATTAGCAACACCTAGTTTATCAGATGCAGATAATTGAGCTTTTTTAGCTCCTTCCGCTGTTATAAATGCCATAAATAAAGTTTTAATTATAAAATGATATGCTGTGAAATGTAAAAAATATGTTCTTTGTTTAATTGTTAAACAAATACTTGTTTTTTAATTTTAAAGCTAATAAGGAAAGCCTTAAAAAATACCCCAAAAACATGAATTTTTGGGGTAGAAATTAAGTAAGGATTATATTAAACTTGTTTGTAATCACTATGCCAAACAGCTTCTTCTGGACCATCACCTTTATGTCCGTCTAATTGAATTACGAAACTTTTAGCTGGGAAATAAGGAGTAATATGAATGTCTAATAAAATTCTATCCTTTTGAGTTTTATCTTGTTCAATTTTCATTACAGTAAACTTCTCAATAAGGTTAGTAGGACCTTTAATTCCATCTAAAAATTTGATAATTTGACTTCTTAAATCAGCTTCAGTTCTAGTAGTCCAGTTTTCGAAAGCTCTTCTGTTTAGGAAATCAAAAAGTACTTTTGTAATGTGATCAAATACTCTAACTACTGAATATGTTTGTAAACCTAGGTTATCTCCGTTAAATAATGTTTTAGCAGAGAAAGCCATAATTTTGCTATACTCGTTAACCATTGGTACTAGACCCATTTTTTCAAGTTCTGAAATTTCGCTTTTTTTCAAATCAAAACGAACACTTTCTACTTCATTCAGACCTCCAAATTTTTTACCTGCAACAACTTGAGACATTAGAGTTTTGTATATTTTTCCAGCCAATGAAGTTGATGGCGGAACATATAGATTTTCTTCTTCGCCTACTTCATCATATTTGCTTCTTCCTAATAAATAGTTACAAGTCATGATAGTATTTGACTTATGTACATCTCCTCCTGTATGGTTAGCATTGAAGAAAATATCGATAACATCATCTGGTGTTTCAAGATCTTGAAAGTCAGTTAATAAAACCGATTTGTTTTCATGTGCTATCTTAGACCATTTGTCTAAAACTGCGTTAGAGCCTAAATAACCAGGTACTGAAAGGATAGAATAGTTTTTTCTTAAATCTAATCTATCAAAATTTTGCTTCAATTCATTAGAAACATAATCAAAAAATAAAGTATTATCTAAATCTTTCAATTGAGACATGTCTGCATTTAAGATTGTTACATTCTTAATTTTATCACTTTCGGTGTTTTTATAAAATAAAGCGACACTTCTGTATGAAGTTTCTAATTCTCTAGAAACATTTAAAGCATATTTTAGGTTCTTATTTAGCGTTGAGTCCGCAGAAGTAGCCTTTGCATTAGCAACTTCAATCATAGATTCAACAGAATTATTGTCTTTTAATAAATCCAACCATAATTCGATTTTATTGGTAAGATTTGTTCTCTCATTTTCCCATTGAGCATCGTTAAGAAAAATATTTTTTCTAGCTTTTCTGGTAGGGTTTAAGTTTGATAATCCGTCAATTACGTTTTCTAAAAAGGCAAAACCTCCGTATTCGTTTAATAAGTTTATTTTGCTACTAGGAGATTCTTGTAGCAATTGTTCGTTTGATGAACCTTGACTTTTTTGTTCTTTAGTTTGAGTAGCCATATTTATTGTTTGTTGTTATTGATTTCTTTCTTCGCATTTTCAAGCAATTCTATGATAGCATCTTTAACTGCAGGATCTTGAATAGCCTTAATTAAACCTCTATTACTAGAGAGTTGTCTTACAATTTTATAAGCTTGCTCCTTTTCTGTATTTAATTTATTCAAAAAAGGGCTATTCTCTTTAATTGATTTTGCGCCGAAATCACCTAGGTTTTTAAATGTCATAGATTCACTCAAATCGGAGCCATCTTCAGTAGTAAAATCGAAATCTACGTTCGGTTTGAAGTTTTCGAAGACAGCTTCTACCGTTTGTAAATCATATACTGCTTCGGGTCCTACTGGTTGCTCATTTGTAAGTTTTTGAATCAATAGCGTTCTATTTGAAGGAATTTCTAAAATTGATTCGTTTGCATCAATTTTTACTTCATTACCACCAATGCCATAATTGAACATGCTCATAATTTATAAGTTTTTTAGTTAATTTTGTAAAATTAATAAAAAAAAACTTGTAAAATATAGTGATTTGTAAGTATTTTATTTTCATTTTTGTATTTTGTCTGCAAAGCATATTTTGCAAGCTTAATTTTTATCAGCGTAAATGTAATCTTTTTTAATATGAAATATCTTAAATATCCCATAAATTTCAAGTCTTTACTACATGGTTCACAAGAGAATTTTTGTAAGATTGAAGAATCGATAGCTTACAATATTATGATGATAATTACAACGTCTTTTGGAGAAATTCCAGAGACACCAAGCTACGGAACTATTATTTGGGATTTAGAATTTAATCAACATATCAAGAAAAGAGACTGGGAAGATTTGGTCAGAAAATCATTATATGAATCTATAACTGAATTTGAAAAAAGATTAATTCTAGGAGAAGTTACTATTTCTTTAGATGAAATTGATGACAAGGAGTTAAGTTCAAGCATAAGAAGAAAAGCAATTATAGTTGTTAAAGGTTCCATCATAGAAAGTTTAATCCCATTTAATTTTCATACAAAATTGAATATAAGCCCAATTTCTCAATAATATTAAATATGAAAGACGTCAAGTTTATTGAAATTAAAAATAGAATACAGAAAAAATGTTTAGAAATCTGGGGGATTGAAGATATCCATATGGCGGATCCTTTGGTGACAATGATGTTAGAGGTTTTTGTATATGAGATGTATTACCTGTATCAAGAAGGAGTAGAATCTGATAATAAAATTATCGAGCGTATTGCTCAAGAAATTGTACCGAGTCAATGGAATCTGCCTATGCCAGCTCATACTTTGGCAAGTACAATCGCTACTAAAGGTATTGTTATACTAAATGCAGATACTGAATTTGTGGTAAAATCAAGTATGGCTACTAGTACTGGTTATGATATCCATTTTACCCCTTTTACCAATGAAAATATTGTTGAAGGTGAAATTAGTTTTCAAATGTATAATTCATTTTTGATCGATTCATTAAAAAATGTAGTGCATTTGCCTTCAAAACATAAGGTTGCAGATCATAGTATATGGGTTGGATTAGATGTTGCTAAAGAGAATCTGGAAAAATTGAACTCTTTGAAATTCACATTTATAACAGAAAATTCATCATTAGATGCATTTTTAAAATATGTAACAGTAAAAGATTCTAAAGGGAATATTCTCGAAATCGAAAATGAAAATTTTGAGGAAGTTCAAGATAATAAGCATTATACTGAAACGATAAAATCATTCTATCAGAATTTCATTTACAAATTAAAATTAGATTCAGAAAACTTAGTGTATGAATCTATTCTGGACAAATTTGCAATTGATAAAGAAGTATTAAAATCGAGCAAAAAAAATTCAGAGTTGATTTGGTTAGAATTTGTATTTCCTGAAATTTTTTCTAAAGAAGAATTGGATAAAATTCAAATAAAAATCAACACTTTCCCAGTTGTTAACAGAAAATTAAATCATAGAGTTCATAATGCTCAAATAGAGGGGCGTCTTTTTCCGATGAAAGCTGAATCAAACACTCATTTTCTTGATGTTATGAAAGTTTTTAATGAAAAAAACATTGAATTCATCAATGGTATAAAACAACCTCATATTCTTACCACAAACACATTTACTCTTTTTTACGGCGGATTAGAAAATTACGATTCCCGAAATGCTAAATTTTTCCTTAAAAAATTAGTACGAGCATTAAGAGAAGATATCAGTGCTTTTTCGAATATCAATGCAGATTATATTGATGCTACGATGACAAAAATTAATGAGGAGATTAACATAATCGAAAATAAAATCAGTAGCAGTTATAATCAGGTAAATGATGAAGAAGAAGTGTATGCTTTAATTCATGAAATAGATAAATCTAAAATTATTTATTGTTCATATTGGACTTCAAATGGGCAAATAGCTAATAACTTAAAAAAAGGCACCATTTTAAAACAAACCGTTTTATCAGAACTGGCACAAGATGCTACTGTTTTTGAAGCTACTTCATTTGGAGGTATTTATAGAAACAATAAAGTCGAAAAATTAATTAATCTTCGATATGGTTTCTTGTCGAAAGAACGATTGGTTACCAAACAAGACATAAAGTCAGCTGTACACTATCATTTAAGAAATATTACAAAAGAGGTATTAATAACCGATGGAGTAGGTATTAGTGAGGAAAGAAAAAAAGGTGTATTTAGAACTATTGATGTAGAAGTTATTTTGCAAGATAAATATGCTGCACAGGTAGAAAGCAAACAAAAAATTGGATTGTTCTTAAAAGAAACTCTAGAAAAACAATCAGTTATGAATATTCCATTTCAAATAACAATTAACTAAACTTATGAACGAATTAGATTACAGTCCAAGCTTATTATCTGCAATTAAATCTGCTAAATCATTAGCTATCCAAGATGGGCATAGTACTTATGGAGTTGCTCATTTGGCTTACGCATTATTATTTGAGCCAACTGGATTGGTAGAAGTATTAAGAACGCTGTCAAAAGACATAGAGTATATAAAAGAATGGTTTGATGTGAGAAAAGAAGTATATACTTCTGTTCAAAATAACGGTAATAGCATTATAGCTGATGTTGAAATTGAGCATGTTTTTTCAGAATCAAATTTCAATAAAATCAGGTTGGGAGCTGATTATATCGATGCATTTTGTGTTTTTATTGCCATTATTAAACCAGGATTGGTTTATAGTGACAAGCAAATTGATGGATTAAATTTAAGTGATAAAGAACTTTTGAAACATTTTGGATTGCGAAATACTCAAAAAAGTTTTACTCTGGCAGATGATGGTGAAGAGCAGGAAACGATCGATATCAACTATTGCGATACATTATATAAAAAAAATATAATTGAAGAAGGCAGTAGCATTATTGGTAGAAATAAAGAAGTAAGATTGATCCTTGAGAATATAGAACGATATGAAAATCAAGGTATTTTGTTGATTGGTGAGTCTGGTATTGGTAAGACAAGTATCATAAAAAACCTTATTTATCATTTGCATGAAACAGACCCTAATTTTTTTGAAGAAACCCTAGTATTATCTTTAAACTCATCCAAATTAGTAGCAAATTGTGGAAGTGAAAATGAAATCTCGAAAAAGTTAATTGAAATTTTTGAAAAATTAGCTAAAAACGGAAAAAGCATACTTTTTATTGATGATATACAGGTATTATTAAATTCCTCGAGCTCAAAATCAAATGCTGTAATTAATATTATAAATACACAATTAACCGAAGGAAGCATTAATATTATTGCCACAATTGATTCTGATTCTTATAGAAAATCAATTGAAGGAACTACTATCAACGGAAAATTTGAAAATATTTTCATAGAAGAATTAGACTATTCTTTATTACTCGAATGCCTAGATATTTATAAAGATAAACTAGAAAAACATTATAAAATAGAGATTGAAAATGAAGTTTTAAAAGAAGCAATTCATTTATCAAAACGATTTTATAAAGAAAAAAAATTACCCTATGGAGCTATTGATTTATTAGACAGGACAGCTTCTTCGGTAATTGTTTCAAATGCAAATTCATTAGTTGAAATTATAAGAATAAAAGAGCAAATAAAAGAATGTGATCCTGATGATGAATCAAAAATCAGTTTGCTAAAAAAGGAAATATACAATCGAATAAGCTGTATTGTAACAAGCAAAATTGAAGTTGTAGAGAATTCAAAAAGTGTCAAAAACGAAGTGGTTACTTATGGAGATATTGAGAAGTTATCAATCAATATTGAGGCTATCGCAAAAGAAAAGATAGCTATTGTTACAAAATCTGAGATTTTAGCAGTTGTTTCTAATGCAACTGGAATTCCTTTGGGAAAAATAAGCGCAGGAGAAAAAGAAAAGCTTTTGACGATCGAAGATAAATTACAAGAAAGGGTAAAAGGACAATCACATGCTATAAAAACACTTTCGGAAGCTATTATAGAATCGCGAAGTGGTTTGAGTAATCCTAAGCAACCTATTGGATCATTTTTCTTTTTAGGACCAACAGGAACTGGTAAAACAGAATTAACAAAAACATTGGCTGAATTACTGTTTGATGATGAAAATGCTATGATCCGATTTGATATGTCGGAATTTAAAGAAGAACATTCAGCTGCTTTATTATATGGTGCTCCTCCAGGATATGTAGGTTATGAAGAAGGAGGTATGTTAGTCAATAAAATTAGACAGAAACCGTATTCAGTTGTACTTTTTGATGAAATTGAAAAGGCACATGCTTCTGTTTATGATGTTTTTTTACAGATTATGGATGAAGGTAAGGTACATGATAAATTAGGACGAGAGGGTGATTTCTCTAATGCCATTATCATTTTTACATCAAACATAGGTAGTCAATGGATTCAGGAACAAATAGAAAGTGGTCATTTGCCTACCTCTAATCAATTAATTGATATTATGAGCACTCATTTCAGACCTGAATTTCTGGGACGTTTGACAGAAGTTGTTCCCTTTGCTCCTATAAACATTGAAATTGCTAAAGCAATTTTTAAATTACATCTAAGTCGCTTACAAGAGCAATTAATAAGCATTAAGAATATTTCATTTGATATATCCGATGGTGCTTTAGAGTATTTAACAAACAAAGGATTCTCTAAAAAATATGGAGCCAGACCTATTGCTGGAACAGTAAGAACGTATTTGAAAAAAACTATCTCAAAATTAATTATATCAGAAGCTATTCTTGAGAACGAAACTATTGTTTTGGATATAAAAGATGATGAGTTTATTTGGGAAAAGAAATAAGTTATGGAACAAGATATTGCTGTTTTAAAACAACAAGTTAATTTTAACTTAAGAGGAGAAGTCCTTTTTTATGAATTGCAAAATCTTCTGGAGGACGAAGCAGAAGTTTTTGTTAGACATAGAGGGCTTTCAAAAAGAAATAACTCTAGAGATGCTATTGATATTTCTTCAATGTTATATCAAGAAGGGGCAAGGCTTACAAAAGAAGCACTTGTCTTGCATTTGGCAAAAAACAGTATTTATCATAATTTGCCCGAGTTGCTTTTTCATCCATTGTCGGTTAGTAATCCAACGATGTCTAACAAAGAAATTGTAGAGGCTGTAAAAGAAAATAAAGAAACTGAAAATGAAGCTTTAGATTTTTTTATGCCTTTTGATAACGAGATCTTTTCTGCACATACAGATTCTACTATAAGAAGCCTCCACTTATTTAATGATAAAATAGATTTGTTTTTAAAAATAGCCGACGAATTAGTGGCTATCGAATTTGAATTGTCTAAAATTCAAAAAAGGAACTTGTTTATTTATTTATGTGAGTCAGAAAAGCTAAAAGAAAATCTTCCAGAATTAGAAAAAGTTTTAGAAATGCTTTTGGGGAATGTGGTAAAGTTAAAATACAAAAAACATGTCTTTACAACATCTCCTTTTTTAAAACTAAGCGATGGCATCTTAGGGTTCAATTTAGGACTTTGTGGATCTGTTGAAAGTGAGGTAGATGATGTAGAAGTTACCCTGTATTTTGAAGGAAATATTGACTATTCTATTTTAGAACGCAAGATGACACTTACTCGCAAAATATTAGAGTATTTTATTATTAGTAATAGGAAAATTGATATTGTATTCTTTAATAACTATCAATTGGGAATAAAGTTAAACGAAAACTATTTAGGCATCAATACCATTTTATAATTTTTAAACGATAATAAAGAGAAAACCATTTCAGATGAATACAATACTTCCATTTTTTTTAAAATACCTATTAGCACCGCTTTTGATATTGATTATAACTCTTGTAATGAGTCAATTTTCAAGTATAAAAATTAAAACAAAATCGGCTATAATATTTGTTTTGTGCTTTTCGCTTATAGCAGCTTTACCTTGTTTATTTGCTTTTTTTAATAATGAGTTTATTTGGTTGGGCTTATTATTTTCTGTTTTTTACTATTTAATACTTGGAGTCGGATTACTATATTTTATGGATACTACTATGTTTCAAAATATAGGAATTCAAAATAGTGCACCAGCAAAATTTTTCCTGTTTTTAATTGTAGCAATTCTATCATCTTGGATATACTATTTGGTATTTAATTATATCGCAATATCAAGTTATGCGCATATAAGTATGCTTAATATTCTATGGCTATTTGCACCAATATTTTTTGAAGAATCAAAGAAAAAATATTTACAAATTCCAGATCCATTTTATGAATATTGGAGAGTTGGGAAAGAACGCAAAGATATTGAGTATTGGGACAATATTGATAAGTTCCGTTTAATGCAGGTATCGATAAACATAAAGAAAAAAGTCAATTCTGAATTCTTCTCAAAGTTTGATGTGAAAATTGCTCAAGATGTTAACCTGGGCAATTGGTTTGATAAGTTTATTGAAGATCAGAATTATAGATTCCCAAATGATGCTATCGAATCAAGTGCTGAGAATGAAGATACAGGCTGGATTTTCTATACAGCAAAATATTTTAGTTTCCCGTTGTTTATCAGAAACCTAAGTCCTCTTGATACGATTTCAGAGAGTAAACTAAAAAACAAGCAAACTATTTTTGCAAAAAGAGTTGCTTTGAATAAAAATCAAAGGGAAATAGTAGAATAACTAAGATTAATCATTTTCTTTTAAGCTCATATCAATTTAAAAATAAAAAAAACTAACTAACACTAGAATAAAATAACTTAAGCAATTATGAAATCAAACATACATTTACCAATTAATTGGACAGATGGAGTAAAACTAACCAAAGACCATTTTATCAATAATTATTTCAATTTTATAACAATTGTTAGTGATTATAATAAAGTTCAGTTAAATGATTTTAATTATGGCTGTATCCAGACAGCTGGAGGGAAACCTATAGATATCGACATAAAAATTGAAGGAGGTCAATTAGTCGCCTATTTAAAAAAATGCGAATTGATCGCTAAAAATGGACATTTAATTTCGTTTAATCAGGATGTTTATGGGACAAAACTTCCCGAAGTAAGCATTAATGCAAATGATTTAGATAGAAATTCTTTTGAGCATTATTATGTTATTGTTTCTATAAATCCTTATAATTTAGTTCCAGTAGGTATTCCAGATCCAGAAATAATCCCACTACATCACCCACATGCACTTCCAGAGATAAAATTGCATATTATCAATAAAAAAGAAGTGAATGACAATTTTTTACAAGGATACTTTTTAATTGTCAAAAAAATTGCATTCCAAAATGGAACATTCATAGAGGATGATAAATATATAGCACCAGTTGTAAAAACAAAAAGCAATGAAACTTTAAAGCAATTTCTTTCAAAAGTAAATAACGAATTATACCTATTGAATGATTTTTCAATTAAGATTCATAAAAAAAACGTACAGAGTTCAACCAATAACAGGTTAGTGTCTAACACATTTAGTTTATGTACTAAAATAATTGATTATTATGCTGAGCACTGTTTTTATCTTAAAAATATTGCTTCTGAAGAGTCTCCAGTGCATATGTCTGATAAAATAATTGTTTTAGCAAATCATCTACTTTCTACATTAACTCTAATGGATGACAAAGAGAAAGAAGTTTTATTGCAATATTATTACGAATGGATCGATGTTAAACCTTCAGAATTGTTAGGTGTATTGTTTGAAGCAAAAAGTGCTGTTTACGATCACAATGATATAACACAAACCTTAGAAAAACTGAATCAATTTTTGGGTGTTTTAAAACGCTTATGGCAAAAACTAAGTGAATTAGAATACATTGGAGTTAGAAAAGAAAACATTGTAATTAGTGAAGAAACCAAAACAGCACCACAAAGGAGTAACACATGGTCAATACTTGATTAAAATAAAACGATGACATCAGCTAAATTATTTATTCTAGGTATAGAGCGAGAATTACTTTGGGTAAATACAAATTATTACAGGTTTACTGCTGGTGATGGCTCAATATCCAGTGACGTTAATGGTGGAATACTTACCGTTTGCTTTGTTTCTCAAGAAGGTGATGATTGTTTTATGCATAATATGACAAAAGAAGTTGAGAAAGAAATAGAGCGAATGGAAAAAGGCGAAATTCATTTTTATAATAGGGGAGATGAAGATTCTCCTGTGCGAAAATATAAATTTAGGGATGCTTATTTAGTGGCTCTTTCCGAAACATTTTATGCTTTTGGAACAGACAATATGCAAACAGTTTTAACTATTTCGCCTGCAATTCAGGATTATGGCAAAGAACTCATAAAGCCGTGGCAAGTATCATGGCTATCACCAAATGAGTCAAATTATTATGTGCCACAAAGAGAGGAGAGCCAAAATATAGTAGAAAATGAAAATCCATGCGATTGTACTACTGACGAAAAAGACAGGCTGCAAAGAGATGTAACCAATAAATGTAAAGGAGGTATTATGAAAAAGTGTACTGATGTTGACAATTGCGGTTTATTATTATCGAAAGAAGCTCAATTTCGAGAATGCATGAGTGCTAGGGTGAAAATTAATACGAAGTGTTTTAAAGGAGGAGATGCAGGACATCAATTACAAGTTCAACAGGCAATAAACGGAATGATTAATTGTCAAAATTTAGCGGTACAAAAATGCGCTCCTAAAGAGCCTAAAAAAATTCCTGTAATAGATGAAAGTTTAAAAGCAAAAATATCTCGAGCAACAGGATTAACGGGTACCGCTTTAATAATTTACATAATTATATCAGAGGGAAGCAGATTGTTCCCGCCAAGAAATTTAGTCCCAATACCATAACCAATTGAAATATTTAATAATGGAAAAGAATAATTTAATAGAAAAAATTAAAATAGCATTTGAAAGAGAAAAATACCCAGGCGACAATAACATAGTCTACAATAATTCTAAAGACCATTTTGAATGCAATGATTTGAAAAATCAATTTATTGGAAAAAAATGGAATGAAATAACAAATGATTTATTGTTTGAGAATAAAGATGCTTTGCCCTTTTTCAGCAAAGAAGGATTCAAATATTATTTGCCCTCATTTATGATTTTTATACTTAACGATTATTATGAATCTGATACACTTTCTGATAATTTGATTAGTTTGTTAACATTGCCACAAGAAATTGATCTAGTCGTTATGGCAAAAGACATTAATAAATTTGAACTTGATAAGAAAGTTCCTGAGTTTGATTTTGAATCTTTTTTATATCAACAATTAGAAACTGTAGACGAGAGAGTTAAATCATTTATAACTCAAGTTAAACTATTAAATAATGAACAAAGTAAATTAGTGTTGCAATTTTTAGAATATGTACAAACTAATTTTTCTAATGAATATATAAATAATCCAATTAAGCCTAAAACAGCAATTAATAGGTATTGGTTTCAATTTGAGTAATTTATATATTCATATTAAAAATAACAAAACTATGATACCACTTAATCACATTAAAATAACGGCTGAAAAGCGTAAGTTTTACACCATGTTTTTCATAACATTCGCTTTTATTTTTGGTTGCTTGTACGTTACATTAATAACCGCAAATAAAGGAGTTGCTGAATTGGAGCAAAAAAATAAATACTACAGTGATATTGCAGTAAAACAAGGTGAAATGAATTTGCTTCTTGACGAAGTATTAATCGAAATTAACGATTTAAGGTTTAAAGACAGGACATTAAACGAACGTAAAAATCTTCAATCTTTAATTAATGAAAAGAGATTTGCAATCAATAATGAAATTCAAAAATCTAAAACTAATTTGACAAATTCTTTTGGGTTATACGAAGAGTTTTTGGTTGAACTTCAGCGTATACAGACTAAAATTGATGTATTAAAAGAAGTTGAAACAGGTTACAATATCAATAAAGTTCAGTTAGAAAAGTGTATTGAAAAACACAATCAGGAAAACAAAAAAAAATAATCCATAATTATGAAAAAAGCTATAGAATTGGATGAAACATATTGGAAAAAAATAAAGTTCAATTTAATATTTATCATTAGTGCTTGTGTTATATATATCGGTGTTACAAAGTTTTTATTAAAAACTCCCAATTTTAATAATACTGATATGCTCAATAGAATTAATGATTATGAAAAAATGCAGAAGATTAAAGTAGATTATGCTAATAAATCAAAAGTGATTTTCAAGACAATTGATACTATAAAGTATGATATTAATCAAGTGCAGCGAATAGATGAAGTAAAAAGAAATATATCAGAATATAAGCAATTGTATAAGGATAATGAATTTCATTCGTCATATAATTTTTGCCTAATTGGCGGAAATTTATTGAACGTTTTTTTAGAAATAAATCTTGAAGAAAGTACCGTCAAGAAAAACGATACCCTTATACAAAGAAGTCTTAACGAATGTAAAGCAAATTTTAAAAATGAACGTTAAAAATAAAACAGTAGTTATCCTTTTGCTTAGCATTGCGGTAATCTTAATTATAGTGGCATTACTATTTCCTTTCAATAAAAAGTTAAGCAATCTTGATTTTTCAATAGTAGATGCTAATGATAATCATCAATATGAATTAAATGAAAAATTATCTTTTAAAATAAATGATAGTACCCTAATATCAGATAAAAAAGCTGTTTGGTATTTTGGAAATGGAGATTCAATTGTAAGCAAGAAAAATGTAGAATATACCTATGAAAAAGCAGGTAAGTATCTAATAACATTGAGGATTGACAATAAATTTGATTTTTCAAAACAAATTAATATTGTTAATGGTAGAGCTTTGACGGCAAAAGATTCTATTCCAAAAATATTCTGTGAGGAGTTTGGTTATGTAGGTGAAGAAATTGTGTTTACTGGATATTCTCCAAGTTCTAATAATTGGTATTGGGAATTTGGTGAAACAGGAACTATTGATTCTTATGAAAAACAAGCCATTTATGTTTTTAATAAACCAGGCATCTATACTGTAAAGTTAGAAACCGACAAAACCAGATATCCGATTACAAGAGAAATAGAAATTTTTCAATTGTATGAGCCATTCAAAGAACCAGTAATTGTTGACTCTTCAAGTATTGTACTAAACGATATAAAAAGACGATTGCAAATTATTGCCAATCTAAGTGCAAGAGATACCAGAGCGTATAAAGATCAGGTTAATTACATAAAGAACAAGTATATATGTAATGATTTATCGGATGTGGTAGTAGTGATTAATGAAGAAAAATATAATGATTTTTTAAGTTACTGTCAGGGACTTCATTATTTAGATGGAAATGCTACCATAATTCAAGAAATAAAATTAGATACCATAAAATGCTTTAAGCAAATAAATATTACACAAAAAACTAAAAAAACAAAGTAATATATGAAAATTAGCATTTTACTTAGATATACTTTTTTGATGTGCTTATTGACTACAAATTCTATTTTTTCGCAGGTAAAAAATAGTACAAGTGTTCTCAAGAAAACAGAAAAGACAATTAATACTTATGATAATGAGAAGCAAAAGGAGAGCGAAAAAACGGAGCTTAAATTAGTTTTTTCTGATAGAACTGATAATAATATTTATGAGGAACCTTATAGTTCTAAAGTAAAAAGTAAAGCAACTATTTTGTTCCCGATGTATGTAATCAATCAGGATAAAAATTATTATGAAGTTGTGGTGGCCGATAAAAAGATGATAGGTAAACCAAAAGGAACTTTATCAGTTTTAAGGAGTAAAAAAAATCATTTTTCTAACGCTAAAGAAGTACAATATTTAGGCTGGATTAAAAAAGATAATGTGATTGAATATAGTAGGGCAATGCAAAACCAAGTTAATCTAAAGTATGTGAGGTATTTTGTAGCTTGTAATACATTAGACAATTTGTTTTCCAGTGATAAAAATGTCAAAAAAAAGGCTCTTTTATTAAAAAACGAACCGAATTTAGAAACAGTAGCTAAAAAAAATATCAAGTTAAATGATTTTGTGTATGTATATAAAATAGACAAAACTACTAAATCAGCTTTTGTATCCAATTTTGATGATATTACAACAAAGGATACCCTTAATCATAAATATGGTTGGGTTCCTATGCAATATCTGAATCCAATAGAGGATAATATGGTTGTAAAACTAAGTACAGCCGATAAACTAGAATTATCTTCTGGGAAAATTACTTTTCAGGCAAATGAACTCTATAGAAATACTTTGTTTATAAATGAAAATCAATCGAGTAAGCCAATCAAGTTTGATAATTTAAGCAAGGTTTTGTTGCCAATTAATATTTGGAATCACGACAAAAATAAAATTACAAATTTAAAAGGCGATGATATTAGCATAAAAACAATTGAACAAATTGCTTCTCAAAGCAAGAATATTAATTTTTATTATGTTTTTGAGAATAATAACTCGACAAAACAGCATTTAAAGAAAACACTTTCGGCATTACAAAATCTAAAACTAACTACTAGTGATGAATTATATGCAAATTATAATTTTACTTATTCGTTTATAGCCAAAGGAAAGTCTAAAAGTTATTATTTGGTAAAATCACCTTCTTTTTCAAAGTGGTTTGATTTAATTGAAAAAAGCATTAAAACACCTGAGGAGATTTCTAAGGAAAACATTTTGCCGAACAACAATAATGGAATTAGTCAATTTTTGAGCTCAGAAGCCAATTTTGAGAATAACTTTTTTATTTTGGCAGGTTTAGATAATTCGATAAATTCTACTTTACCAGATAGTTTCAATGTTTTAGCCAAAAATAATGCTAAATTATTATTCATTCTTTTTGGAAATGAAAATACTGCCGATAATCAGGATTTTATTCTGCAAAGCAAAATGTATTTGAATGAAGCTAGTAATGCAAATAAAAGAAATATTCAAAACTACTATGTAGATCCAAAATTGGTTATAAAAAATGATGAGTTTACCTATAATGGAGAATATGATAATGATTACATCTATAACGCTCCTTTAAAAAGTAATTTTAACGGAGGGATTGTATTTCCTAAATTAAATGGAGAACTTACTCCAGAAACGATTAATAAAGCTATTGACAGCGTTATTAGTAAAACTATAAAAACGAATAACACCTTATTAAAATCATTAACACAATATAAAAATGAATTTAGCTTTTTGAGAAGCCAGCCGAGTCAAAAAATAAATAATTTGATTCAGAATTCTTCACAAAAAGATGGGGTAGATACCAATATTACAAAAAATTATAAAGACGAAACTTTTATAATAAATGCAAAAGATACCCTTAATAGTAATTTGGAAGATAAGGTGCATATTTTACTCACCGAAAGTGAAATTAAGGAACTTCTTGAAAACTATAGAGAGTTAATTAGCAAAGAGTACACAAACGAGAATATCGATAAAGTCGAGATCCTTAATTTTAAGGATAAATGTAAAATGTATGCTGGAAATATTAAAAAAACAGAAAAAATAAGAGCTAGAAGTTCTTTGGCTGATTTGCTTTATTTCAAGACAAGAGTATTTGTTAATAGTCCTCAGCTGCATGAAATAAGAATTAAAGATATCAGAAAGTTTAAGAAAAAACGAGAGGAGTTTAGATCACTTTTTACGGCTTTAAATGCAAAGCTTGAAGTTTTAGAAAAAATGCAACGAAACAGTGCTTTTGAGGTTTTTGATGAGGAATCTCAAATTAAATATTATTATATATCAAAGAATCTTTTATTATAAATAGCGATTATGGAGATTATTAAAACAATAGAAATAGCCAAGCCTTTACATGAAATAATTTTGGAATTATTTTATTTTGAAAGTAAAGCGAAACCTTGTGAACTTACCAAAAATGAAATTTTATGGAAATTAAAAGATTCTAGTATTTCCGAATACCAAATGGAAGAAGTGCTTAACTGGATGGTTCATCATAAAAAACTAAATGAGAATTTAGGGCTTTATAGTTTAGACCGCTTTGAACTTATTGATTTAGAAGAAAAATTTAAAACTGAAAGATTGAATAAAGAAAAAAAACAAGAGCCTATTTTTTTTACTAATTATAGTACTATAAATAACATACATAATGCTGCAAAGCCAAAAGTACTGGAGATATTTGCTCAGTATATATTGCCTACTTTTTTACTGTCGTATATCGTTTTTATCTTTTTCCTGATTAATAAACTGAATAATAGCTTTGAAATTAATAATGACAAAATCGAAGATGTAAGTGAACTTACGCTTACAGAGCCTAAAACAGGGGTTATTAGAAAAAAAGAAGCATTATCGGATAAAGAAGTAAAACGATTGTTTTCTAATCAGCATCAAAACATTTTATATTTAAACAGGACGATTGACTCTTTACAGAAGCAAGTGAATAAAATAAATGAAATTCATACGACTGCTACTTTGGATATAAACAAACAGATAAATTCTCTGCAACCCCAAGTAAATGGGATATTCTTGCATATAGCTGTAGTTCTTTTAGGATTTGTTTTATTGTTTTTTATGAAAAATAATATTAATTAGATATAGAGTGATACTGGTTTTAAATTGTTTTATTAAAATGGGACTCATTCTATGAGCAAGTAAGTTAAGAATGGTCAGTCAGTAGATTCGATCCTATAACATCAGTCGGATATTTTTAAAGTTAGATGGAAATTGGAAAAAAAAGTTTGAAATACTAGATGTGAAAAAGAAATTTGAACATACTACATGTAAGGAAAACTGGAGAAAAGAAGCTGATATGAAAAAAAATATCAGCTCACCTTTCGCCATTTATGTGCTAATTTTAGTTTTTATTTATTTACTAGCATTAATATTATTTTTCAAAAATTCATTTTTTGATTTCAGTATGTTTTCCTATTGGATCGGAGTAGGTTCGTGGATGGTGTTTTATATGAATTCTCAACAAATTATAGACAAAAATCAATTTAAGCAATTCACTATATTAAGTTTGCTAATTCTGATTTTAAGTGCACTTTTACTAATCGTTACAAAAAGTAGTTTTTTAAATTTTCTGATGACTGGATTTCCATTCTTTTATATTGTTTATTTTCGTCTGTTACTATTTTTATTCTATAAAGGCTTTATAAACACTTATAAAAAACCAATTATTCTTTTTGCTTCAAAAGGTGGTAATTGGAAACCTGAGAACCCTACACATGCATATAATATTTCCAAAAAAGAAATAATATTTTCCGATTTACTTTTTTTTGGGCCTATACTATTTGCAGGTGTTGTTGCGTATTTTATACTTCAAAAGTAAATTATTACAATCAGTTTGTTTTAAATAACTTGATTTATGTATCTGAAAGAGTATGATTTATCGAATTGTTTTTTAGTTATTGAGAAAATAGCTGCTTTATTTGATAATGAGATAAAGTGATTTTTTTTCTAATTATTGCCATATTTTATATTTAGAATAATACAATTGATGCATTACTGAAACAAATAAATAAAATTTATGCATTTTTTTTTTAGATTAAAAAAATCAGGTAAATTCTCCGCACCCCAAGTAAATGCTGTATTCTTACATATTAGGATTGTTATTTTTAGATTTATTTCACTATTATTTGTGAAAAATAGTACTAATTGATTTGTTTATGTCGCTTTTAGTTGTATATTCGTACAACAAATTGATTGCGAATCCTCCTCATCTTCCTACAAGAAGCAAATCAAAAAAAGTACGTTAGTACAAAAGAGGTATTCTAAAATCAGTTAGAATACCTCTTTTTTTTGTTAATACTAGTCATACAAAATAAAGAGGATTCTAAAAAAAAACAATTTTTAACAACTTAATTATTTTTATTATGGCATTTAAAGCAATTTTAGAATTCGAAGGAAACGAGTACCAAGTATTATTTTCAAAAGTAGATATGTTAAGACATACTGATGGTAAAGGAGCTGTTTCATCTGAAATCAAAGGAGGTAGATTAAACGTAAGAGTGAAATCTACAGACAATACTACAGTTATTGAGCAGGCTGTAAACAGTCAGCACAAACCAGTAAGTGGAAAAGTAAAGTATTTTAAAGCTGATTCTGAGCAAGTAATGAAAGAACTTTCTTTTGAAAATGCTTTTATTGTTTTCTTTAGTGAGCAATTAGATGCTTTGGCTGAAACTCCAATGGTAACTGAGATCACTTTCTCAGCTGAGAAAATTACATTAGGTAATGCAACATTAGATAACAATTGGGCTAAAATCTAATTTTTCCTTATTGAAACAAGGAGCGGTTTTTTTCCGCTTCTTGTTTTTATAATAACATTAAGACATATAATATAATCTCCAAACTGCATGAAAAGATTAAGGAATATCGCCATTTATTATATTGTTTTAGGAATACTATGTTTTTGTTCTTTTTGGCTTTATGGCTTTTGGAAATTATCAATAATTGGAGTCGTTTTACTGGTAGTCTATTTTCTTTTACGATTTGTTTTTAAAATAAAAAATATTGCTTTTAATATATCAAAAAACAAGCTCATCGTTTGGGATTGTTTCCTGTATCTTCTCCCTATTCTTTTTATAACTTTCTCTTTTTGGTATTTGACTAAACCATTCAATCAAACTATTGTATTGCCAAAAGGTTACCAGGGTGTTGTAACTATAGAATATGATCAAAAAGAAGGACAACCAAAAAAATGGATTGGTGAATTTTTAGGCATGGGTGGGGCTCGATTAATAAAAGTAGACAACAATGGTATAGCAAAAACTCAATTTAAGTACGAGGATAAATACATACCACTGCTAGGAACATATTCTCAGGTTTCTCTAGAGGGGATGAAAATTTATTATGAAAGTAACTTAAATGTTGAAATACCACAGTATTCTTATAATGAGAGTGCTGGAACTGAAGACTTTCAATACGAAAAAATAAAACAGAAAAATTTGCCAATTGCCTATACAACAGCAGTGAATAAACAAAAAAATATAATTGTTGTATGCAAAGTAAAAGAGTACAGTAATTATTTCTATACTGAAAATGAAATAAAAAAAATGGAGGAACAAGGTATTTTTTTAGATTCCTGGTCCAATATTTTAAGAGATCACTATTATAAATAAGACCAATCTATGATACCTATTACTATACAATTCAACGCCTATATTCCTAAAAATCTTGGTAAATCATTGTTAAGTTATTTTGAACATGATTCTCGATTTAACCCAAATAAAATGGCTAATTATTATCAGTTTAGGCAAAAAATACAAGAAATTGACGCTAAAGGTTATGCTTGGTTGCCTGAACCAGGAAACTTTGTGTCAGATTATTATTTTTCTACTGATAAGATTGACTTTCATAATAAACATAATGACCATCATAATCGCTTAAGTCTTATTATGAATCTTGATGCGACAAAAACTGGAAATTATTCTTTATTTGACATGAGTACTATTTTTAAGCATAAATGTGGGGCGACATATAAATCGGGACAACATTCTGATGCCTCACACAGGGTTGAAGCACATATTCAAACAGTTCCTATATATTATGGTGGCGCAAAAACAGGGAGTGTCCCTAGCAAAATAGAATATAAAGGGGTTTGCGAAAAAATCTTAGTAGAAACTTCTGATGAAGTTCCATTAGAAGCAAGCATACAAAATACTTTAAGTGGTACTCACATAAGTCGAGTAGGGGCTAAAATCCCTAATAACACCAGCATTATTAAGGCATCTGCTTCTGCGGGGTATCCATTTACTCCAGGTCTTGTAACGCCTAATATTGATTTTACAATAAAAGCAACAATGTATCGAAACGGGAAAACATTACTAATTACCATTAATGGTGAGCACAATCATTTCCCAGCTTATGAATTAGTAATTGATGGAAAATTAGAGTATAACTATAATCCTGTCGATAATGGTTATACTAATGGGCCTACACCTAATAATTTAAGCCAATCAAAAACATTTACTAAAACAATATACAAACAACTAACCGACTGGGATATAAAATCTTTTAACTCTCCAAAGCAGTTTAATTTTTCAAATAAAAAGGCATTTGGATTCTAGATAATAACAATAATAAAATAGCTATTATGACACCACCAACAATAATCTTCGGAATTGACAGTAAGAAAATATCACATTTTACTAGTATCGAATTGGTACAAGAAATAAATGGGCATCATCAATTTACAATTACAGTGCCCCACTCTGTAGTTGAAAGCCCTTTAGCCTACACTCTGGAAAATGCGCAAGGATGGCTAGGTAAGGTGGTGCATATTATACTAGAAGAGAAAAATAACTTTTTGGGAGTTGTTACCAATATTGACTTTGATCAGCAAATGGGACATTCTGGAAATCATATTATTGTATCAGGTTATTCTAAGACAATATTATTGGAATCAGGTGAGAAATTATATTCTTGGGAAGAATTAACTTTAAAAGATATTGTAAAAGAGGTAGTAAAAAATGGAGCAGGTGAGCAATTGCAAAATGAAATTAATCCTGAATATGCTACTAAAATGGATTATCAGAATCAACATCTCGAAACCGATTTTCAGTTTATCCAACGATTAGCAAAACAATACAACGAATGGCTATATTATGACGGAGAAAAATTAATTTTCGGGAAACCTAAAAGCTTCGATGATCCTATATCATTAACTTATAATACAGACATCTCAAAATTAAAGATATCGGTACAGGCAGTGCCTAATAAATTTAGTGCTTTTACTTACAATGAAAGTACTGATAAACGCTATACAGCAAAATCTAAAGACACAGTAGCTGGTTTACCCAAACTGGGTAACGAAGCATTTGCAAGCTCAAAAGAGGTGTTTGCGACTCCTGCTTATACACACGGAATAGTAAGTACAGGAGATGATTTGGTTTTAGAATCCTTCTTAAAAAAGAAACAGGAAAGTGCGGCTTCTAATGCCAACTATATAAACGCAAGTACTAAAAATTCAAAATTAAAAATAGGTAGTATTGTTAATATACAATCGAGCGTTTTAGAAAACGCGAGTATGGTTACGCAAGAAGTAGGTTCTTATATTATTACAGAAATTACACATTATGCTACACATTTGGGTGAGTATGAAAATAATTTTAGAGCCATACCATCAAAAGTACTTGGCTTGCCTGAACCAGATGTGGCGTATCCGATTGCGCAAACACAGCAAGCTGTTGTAGAAAGTAATACAGATCCAAAAAATAAAGGAAGAATTAGAGTGCAAATGCTTTGGCAACAAGGTACTTCGATGAAAACAGCCTGGCTTCGTGTTATGACTCCAGATGCTGGTAGTAGTGATAAAGTAGGTACAAACCGAGGAATGGTATTTATTCCAGATGTGGGAGATCACGTTATGGTACATTTTCGTTATGGAGACCCTAACAGACCTTTTATTCTTGGAAGCGTCTTTCATGGAAAAAGCGGAGGCGGAGGTGGAAAAGATAACAACCAAAGAAGCTTTGCTACCCGAGGAGGAACTTCACTTGTTCTCGATGAAGAAAAAAACACGTTTACAGCTTCAGACCCAAGTGGTAACATGGTGAAACTTAATGGTGATGGAACAATGACTTTTTTTGCTCCAAATAAAATTGATATACAATCTAAAGAGATCAATCTTATTGCTGATGAAAAGGTGAATATTGATGGTGTAAATGAAGTAAATATCAGCAGTAAAAAAGTACTCACTACAGGTACTGACGAAGTTACAGTTAAAAGTGATACTCAAATTACTGATGAAGCACCAAGTATCAATATAAAAGGGAAAAATACCATTTTGGCAGAAGGAATGGTCGTTGATATTGATGGAAAAACGATGACTAATGTTAAGGGAGGAATTGTAAATTTAAATTAAAACAAAAAATGAATAACGCTCACAATCCTATTGCTGTAAGGGTCGAAAATATTCAAAAAATATGGAATAAAACCAGAGCAGATAAGCCTAAAGCGCAACTGTTTAGTATGGTTTGTTTTACTGAAGATTTTCCTTTAGTAGATGGTTTTATTCGGTTAGAATCTTCAGCATATGGTAAATCAGAAGATTCATTTGTTGCTTTTATTCTTGATTTTTATGATAAAAAAGTTTTTTATACCTCAATTATTGAACAATGGATTGTAACGTTTGAAGAAGACTTGAAAAAAAATCCAGGTTGGAACTGGGAAGACTTTGCCGCTTTTAGAGAAGTATTGCCAGAGATTGATAAACTTAGTATTGAAAATCTTAAAGATTTTTATATAAAAATGCTGATAAGCTTTAAAAAATTTGAGGCTAAAACTGGCAATCTTTTAATTGTTAGTTTTTTAATTAAAAAAGTTAGTGATACCAATTTATTAAAGGAAAGTATAAAAGAGCTCTCTGTTTTATTACCAGCCAATATAGGATTTTTGTTTGTTGACTATCAAGAAAGACAGTTGTATAAAGAAATGATAATCTCTATGAAGGAGAAAGGCACTATCATCGAAATTCCAAATCAGAATATCAATAAAGCCTATAAAGAAATTGCGACTCAGGGGAATCCAAATGACCCACAGGTGAAATATAGAAAATGTTTATTTGAAATTGGTGAAGCTGCAAAAAGTAAAAAACAAGAGAAAGTAAAAAAACTAGGTAACGAACTCATTGATATTAGTAGAAGTACAGGAGAAACCAGTTTTTGGGCTTCTTCCTATCTTATTTATGCTAGCTTTTTATTTCAGTTTAAAGATGAAAAAGAGTTAATTCACGAATTACTGGATAAAGGAATAAAAATAACTACTCCTTTTTATAAAGAAAAAGAAGATGTTGCAGGGATTTTATTGCAACTTTTAGCATACAAAGGATCACATTATAGTATTACAGGGAAGTCAGACAGAGCGATACATTATTTTCTAAAACAAGTAGCGATAGCCAAAGAAATAGAGCAGGAAATGCAAGTTATTAATGGGTATAATTATGCTTTATTATTGGCAGCAAAAAAGAGAGATGGGCAATATGCCGAAATTTTGAATGACGCTTTTGAGTATGGGTATGCTTTGACAGATTCGATGCTTAAAATTATCAATTTTACTTTCATTGCTAATAGTTATTTAGAAGATGATCCCAAAATAGATTATGCAGAAAAAGAGGCTATTGCCAACAGAATGGCCATAATTTTTGGGGCTAATTGGCGTGATACCCCTCGTGAGATAGCCAAACAAATACAAGAAGAATATCCATTAAGCAATACTTACTAGCTATGTTATTAACCGATAATCATTTGACCATTGTGGTGGGTATCGACATCCACTTTACGACCTTACCACCATTTAATCCATTTCATCCCTATATAGGAATAGTAATAGATCCATTTGATTATGTTCCTTTTTTAGGAACCAGTGTACATGTAAATGGATTTAAGCGAGGCAACTCAGACACTAGCGGAATAATAATACCACTGGTACATATTCCTCTTTTTTCACCTTGGGTAATGGCACCAATAATCGGGCATGAAAGCATGAATTTTTTTGCATCAGAAACCGTTTTTTCAGACAGCACACGAATGAGCCCCAAAGGACATATGCTAATGACCTGTAATGATATCGGGCTTCCGCTTTCTATGAGTCTTGGTAAAACCAAAGTAGGAAAAAAAATGTTGCCTTTTGCCCCAACATTATTTGCTCCAACTTCATTTTCATTACCAATTCCTACAGGAAAACCCGTTATGGTAGGAGGCCCTTATCCCCCAGACTGGGGCGGGATGCTAACAGGATTAGCAGCGAGTATCGGGTTTAGTACGCTAATGAAAGTTGGAAAAAAAGCATTCAATAAATTCCTTAAAGGAGCAATTGGTCCCAATAAGTTAAGCCGATTGTTGTGTAAAGCAGGATTTGAGCCCGTAAACCTTGTTAATGGCGCAGTGATTTATGAAGGAAGTGATTTTGATATAGCCAGCCCGATACCCCTGAACTGGGAACGAGCATGGTATTCCGATTCAAAA